>JBARZE010000070.1:0-8157 GCA_049649525.1 Microcoleaceae cyanobacterium | reverse complement strand
CCGCCAATCGGGGTATAAAGTAACAGGTTGCATAGTAACGGGTAGGATTTATGATGATAAGCAAACCACTCGGAAATTTGTGATTATAGTAACGCGGTCTAACCCGTTACCCGACACCTTAACCCGTGACCTTGCATCAATCAGCAATTTAAAAGCGTGACAGCTTATTTCCCGTCGTCAACCTTTAATCTTAATTACGATATTTTTATAACTCTTTTCCCTATATCTTATTAATCCTTATTTTTAGATTGATTTCACCGATCGGAATTAACCGGGGATTAATTTTAGCATTAGCCTATGTAGAATAGTGATGCCCATCAGACACTCACACCTTAAAATACCGACACAGATTCAAAAGAGCTGCCCTTCTTTCTGTATGACTACCCCAGAAATTTTTAGGTAACACGATCGCCATTATAGGGTAGCTTACAGTGATATTGTTACCTTTTTTAATCGATCCAATCAGGCTAGGTTCAAGCTATTATTATAACTCCATAAAAATAGAAGTTACAGAGTCGCAGAAAAAATATAATAAAAAACTGTTTTTATTCTTCTATTCTATATCCCAACTCAGCCAATTGTGTCCGAGATTGTCGCCATTTGGGTTGAACTTTCACAAACAATTCCAAATAAACTTTGCCGGCAATTAACTTTTGAATTTGTTGACGGGCGGCTGTACCAATTGTTTTCAACATTTGTCCGCCTTTGCCAATTAAAATTCCTTTTTGTGAGGGACGTTCAACATGAATCGTTGCTAAAATGCGAGTAATTTCTGGAGATTCATCTACTTTGTCAATGACAATTGCCACAGAATGGGGAACTTCTTGGCGAGTGTGATGCAAGATTTGTTCTCGGATTAACTCAGCCATAATAAACCGTTCAGGCTGATCTGTAACTAAATCCGGCGGATAGTAATATGGCCCTGGCTCTAAATTATTAATTAAAAGCTGTTGTAGGTGATCGACTCCTGTACCCGTCAGGGCAGAAAACTCAACAATTGGCCAAGAATGGGTCGCAGCAAGCTGTTGATAACTTTGATTAATTGCTTCAGCATTGGGGGGTTGTTGATCAATTTTATTCATCCCCAAAATAACCGGATTTTTTACCCGATTTAGTAACTCTATAATAAAGCGATCGCCGCCTCCTGCTTTAACCGAGCCATCGACTACAAGTAGCACAACATCGACTGACTCAATTGCAATTCGGGCGTTTTTAACCAATACTTTTCCGAGTTGATGATGAGGTTTATGAATACCTGGAGTGTCAACAAAGATAATTTGGGCTGTTTCTAAAGTCAAAATCCCTCGGAGTCGGTTACGGGTGGTTTGGGCAACGGGCGAAGTAATGGCTATTTTCTGCCCCACCATTTGATTCATTAACGTTGATTTACCCACATTAGGACGGCCAATAATACCGACAAATCCGGAACGATATCCGAGGGGTGCGACGGGAATAGCTGTTGTCTGAGACCAATCACTAATCATAAACTGTTTAACTTCCTTCTGAACAAATTAGAAGCTCTTCTGTGTCATCTATGATAATGGACAAAAGAGATTTTGAATGATCAATTATGAATTATGAGTGATCGATTATGAATTCCACACCCGTCACCCGTTACCTGTTACTCCTTACTCCCAACACCCCAGGCAATGAGCGAAGTCGAATTGCAGCCGTTACTCCACTATGGGCAAGCTGATTCTCGTGCACTCTTGAGATATCTGATAGAATTTGGTAAAGTTCGGCGATGAATCGTTCAGTCATCCTGGAATAATCAGGGCCTAACTGACTTTTCTCCTCTAAATAGCCACGTCAGTCTCAACTGATCCCTCGGCTAAAAAAGAGTTGCCGCTTAAAACCTAATTAATCGCTAATGAAACTTTACAGGCTGATTGAAGTCTATTAAAGTTGGTGTCGTTGAGGAGATGAACATGAAGAAAACAACCCTATTGGGTGGATTGTGTGCAATACTCGCCACATCTCTACCCCTATCTGCACAAGCACAAATTGGTGTGACCACCACTCCGTCTGATTTCGATATTAGATACAAGTCAATGGATGCAGAAACGGGTCGAGTTGATCCAGCTATTTACTTTACTTTACCGGGTGAAGTACCGAACCGGACATTACCTCGGGCATTTCGGTATCCCATTATCTATGAAATGGCAGTCAATCAAAGCATTACCAGCGATGCTGTGATTACTGATGAAGTTTTTATCGCTACACTTCCTCCAATTCCAAACGGTGTCACCCTAAATGATACGCCTCGTTTACGGGCTGAGTATACTCGTAAGGTGGAGGAATGGGGAGAATTGGTTCAAGAATGTTTGACTTTAAATCCGCTGTTGGTGAAGGCAGATACGGGTAACGCAATCTTAATCAATCAACAGCCCGCTGGTACAATTGTTTTTAACGCCAATTTGATTCCAGTTTGTCCCAGACCATAGTTTAATTTGAGTCTATATCCCTTAAGGGACATTGATGTAAAGCCTATCTTCTGTGTGAAGGTAGGCTATCGTTTTAGTTTTCCTAATATCTAACGGCGTGGAGAGGTTGCATGTAACGCCTCTACAGGATTATTGATTAGCTAAATTAAGAATAGGCGTAATAGTGACTAGGTTGTTTATCGCCATTAGCAACCATCCCCAGTACAGGGACACCTGCCATTTGGATTTCACGCCATGCAAATTCTACAGCCTGACGCTCTGTTTTTTCTACACCCACAACCATCATTAAACCATTCGTATGAGCGGCTAATAAGTTGGCATCGGCTAACCCAATTAAGGGGGGTGTATCGTAGAGAACTAAATCAAAGTTTTGCTCAAATTCTGCCATTAATTTCTTCATTTTTTTAGAAGATAATAATCTTGTAGGATCAGGAGGAATTGCCCCAGCAGTTAACACAAATAAGTTGTCATCAACAGGAGACACTAATATGGTTTCATAGATATCTAAATCTTCTTGAGTTAAGGCTTGAGTCAGTCCCATTTCGTTGGGTAATCCCATCATTTTATGTAATTTAGGATTCCGTAAATCTGCATCAATTAATAATACTTTTTGTCCCATCGCCGCTGCCCCTTTTGCTAGGTTAAACGCGACTGTAGATTTACCGTCGGCAGGGGTGGCTGAACTGACCACACAAGAGCGTACAGGAGAGTCGGGGTTCAATAGTTGCAAATTAGTATTAAGGGAACGAAACGCCTCTTCAAAGGGCGTACAAGGGGCTGTAGGGTCTTTTACCAGTGCCAAAGCCGGGGCAGAGGCAGGTAAAGGTAATAACAACGCCTCATCGCTGGCGGGGATAATTCCGAGTAGGGGCATGGGTAGCTCTGAGGTGACTTCGCGGCTATCATGGAAGACGTTATTTAAACGTTCAGCGACTTGAGCAGCACTAACCCCCAGGGCTAACCCAGCGAGTCCGCCTAAGGCTAAATTCAGGGGCATATTGGGAGAAAATGCAATTAATTCTCCTTGTTTATTGCGGGGAATCATGGGTTCTGCAATCAGTTGCCAAGGTTGGAATTCGGGTGGTTTTTCAAATTGCAAAGATTCCTGTTGTTCGGTGAGTTGTTGCACCCGAGTTTTACTTTCTTTCAGTTCTTGTTGCAGGGTATTAAATTGACTGGCAACAGCGGGAAATGCTTGGACTTGTGGGGTTAAATTTTGAACGGCAGCGGCTAACACTTGGTTACGAACTTCTAACATTTGAATGGTGTTAGCGGAGGTAACTAATTGTCGAATTAAATCTAAGCGAACGGAGTCTTGATAATTTAAAATTTCGGGGGCAACGGCGGCTAAATCTTGACCGACTATTTGTTCGGCTTCTTCTGTTAATAAGGGTAAAATTAGATTTCGTTGATCTAATAAGACTTGGATTTGAGGGGCTTGTTGTTTAAATCGAGACGATTCTAAAGCGATTTCTGTTTCGACGGCTAACAGCTTTTCAAGTAAGCCTTGATAGCGCGGAGATTGACTTAAGGCTGATGCTTTTAAGGCTTGTTCTGGGGTTAATCCGAGCTGTTGTTGCAGGGCTTGATATTGAGATTGTTCTTGACGAAGTTGAGATTCTGTGCTTAATTTTTCAGTTTGAAGCTGATTTAAACGAGTGACTAATTGTTGATTTTTGGTTTCAGGATTAATGAAGGTATGTTGTTGCTGCAAATTCAACAGTTGTTGTTGAGTTGTTTGGATTTTATCGTTGAGGGGGGGCAGTTGAGTATTAATCCATTCCCGTTTTTCTGCAATTGTATCAGGTTGTTTTTGTTGTAAATTGTAGTTGAGATAGCCTTGAGCAATTTCATCTAAAATAAATTGAATTTTTTGGGGTTCAGTATCGCGATATTTAACTTCAATAATTTTAGTACCATCAATCGGTTGAATAGTAAGTTTATTGGGTTCAAACTGAGTTTGTCCTGTGGTTTGATTGAATAAAGAACTATAAGTGACTTCTGGATAACGAGCTTGAATTTTCTCAATAATCGGAGAAAGTAGTTTAGGACTTTGCAGGAGTTTTACCTGAGAAGCGTAATTCAGTTCATTCTGATTATTCGTGACAGAATTAATAGAATCTGCATTTAAATTATTATCTGTCTCAATAAAGAGTTGAAACGAACCTTTGTACTTAGGTGTTTGATGATTTGTCCAGAGATAAGCTCCGGTTAGAGTTAATGTTGTTGCCCCAATTACTAGTAAGGCACGACGATTCATTGCCTTAAAGAATCGGTTAGTTTTTGAAGGTTTTTCCTCAAATAGATTCGGTTCAGAATGATAAATAACAGTTGAATTTAAAGGCGTTGTGGGAGAGACGGGAATCGGCTTTGTGTTAGAATTCACTGCTGATAGTTGAGAGAATTTTCCTGTTTTCATTTTAGGCGTTGCTGAGTCAAAAATAATGTGTTGGTTATGAGTTATTTGAGGGAATAGGGAATAGGGAATAGGGGGTAGAATGTAGGGTTAGGAAAGTTGAATATTACCTACACCCAAGCTGCCCACTACCCACACCCTTCCTCTTAATCAAAAATATCCAAAAATCGTAAAACACCGAATACTCCATTCAGGGGACTAATTGCCCCAAGGACACTACCCAGTCCATCTCGGAATGCAGCCCCGCCAGAACGTCCGACAATAATGACATCATTATGACGTAGGGTGGGGTTATTTTCTGGGCTGACTTCTTCAGAGAAGTTGACAGCAATGACTTGACGTGAGATGCTCCCGTTAGGATGTAATCGAATCAGTTCTACTTCGTCTTTGTCCGCGCGACCTTCATTCATGCCGCCCGCAGAGAGTAAAGCTTGGTTGAGAGAGGTATTGGGTGGTAAATTAACCTGTCCTGGGGTGAGGACTTCCCCAATCACACTTATAGTCATATTATCAGGGGAAAAGCTAGCGATCGCCACTTCTTCGGAGGAATTCGCCTCAATATTATCAGCTGTGGGAATAACAATAGTATCTCCCGACTGTAACATCACATCTTGGCTAACATCCCCTTCTTGCAATAATGCCCACAGGTTAACAGAAATCACCTGTTGAGTCCCTGTCCGACTCACACGGCGTACTTTAATATCTCGGATATTGGCTTGGTCGGTAATTCCTCCGGCAGCTTTCAACGCTTTTGTTACCGTAAATACCCCCGTAGACTCGGGTAATGCGCCGCTAATAGCATCTTCGCCACTCTCGGGTAGGGGGGCCGCTTCTGCTTCTAAAACATGAGTCCCAGGCCGGTTGACTTCCCCAATAACGGCAACATTTATCGGTTGACGAGTACTACCCGCAAAGTTAGCCGCAGCCAGTTGAGGGGCCTCCACCCGGTCAAGTTCAGTGACAGTGGGAATATAAACGGTATCCCCATCGCGCAGGGCAATATCTTGTTGCAAATCACCACTTTGCAATAATTCCCATAAATTAATATCAAGGACTTGTTCTGTTCCCCCGGCCCCAGAACGCCGAATTTTCACTTGTCGGACATCAGCTAAAGCGGTTACACCCCCCGCCATTTGAATCACACGGGTTAAGGTGGGTGGTTTTAAAGAAGCGGGTGTCATTGCCATATTTGCCGCTGTATTCGGGGTGGCAGAGGCCGCTAAAGTATAGGCCCCAGGTCGTTTGACTTCCCCTGCCACAGCAATTTGTAGGGGACGGGCCGACAGTAAAGTGAGAGTCAACAAAGGACGTTGAAGATACTCCCCGTACTTTTCGGTTAAAGTATCACTCACCTGTTTTAGGGTCATTCCCCGTACCGCAACACTACCAATAAGCGGTAAATTTAACGACCCATCCACCGAAACTTGATGAATTCCTTGTTCACCGCTATATTCAGGAACATTAAAAATATCAATTTGTAAGCGATCGCCTACGCCCAAGATATAATCATTTTTGTCATTAGAAACTGCGGTAGGCTGGGGCTGAGCCGTCGGTGGGGCGGGTACTGGAATAGTCACCGCGTCAGGAGGAGGAGGTAAAAGCTGGGCTGTCGCTGCTTCTACTCCCATCAGCCACACTATGGGTGCGGATAATAGTAACAATAAATCTTTCAACTTCACTGGCTTCAATTTCAACGCATTAGAGATGGGTTGCCTATTAACCTAAAATTAGTCTGCCCTCATCTATCAAAACTTTTATCCCTCACTACAGTTATATCTAACTTTTATCAGTAATTTCAGCAAAAATGGAGCAACTGCAAACAGATATCTTGGTCATCGGTGGGGGATATGGGGGAACTGCCGCCGCCCTCCAAGCCGCCCGTTGTGGTGCCAAAACCCTGATTATTAGTGAATTTCCGGGGTTGGGGGGAATGTTTTCTGCAGCCGGAGTTGCTGCGGTCGATGGTAATGAATTGGTGGCTTTTCAAACCGGAATTTGGGGAGCATTTTTACCAGCATTGCAACAGCGTCAACCCAAAGGTTTAGACAATGGTTGGGTCAGCTTTTTCACATTTAACCCTCGTGTCGGGGCCAAAATTTTTGCCGACTGGGTGCAGCAACACCCTAACCTAGATTGGATCTCTGGGTATGTTCCCACTGATGTGTTAGTAGATCATCATCAAGCTGTTGGGGTGCGGTTTGCCAATTTTACCGTTTTTGCTGAAATTATCGTAGATGCAACGGAATTGGGGGATTTACGCTTCGCTAGCGGCAGTTCCCTATCGTTGGAGTTGGGAATTAAAATCCCAATGCCATGAATCGAGTACCCCACTTAATACTTATTATCCATCAAAATTGTTGCCAGTGCAAGCCCCGACTTGGGTAATTTTACTGAAAGACTATGGGGAAACGGCAACAGCCCCCGAAATTCCGCCTCCTCCTCACCACTATCCTAAACAATTTGCAGAGGCTTGGAAAGATCGCGCTATTGAGAAGTTTCTCAGTTATGGCGGTTTAGGAGATGATTTAATGATGCTAAATTTGCCCTGTAATGATAATGATTATGGTTATAATTTACAACGGTTAATGGAGTCGGAAACATCTCGTCAAGAATGACATCAAGAAATGCTGTGGCAGAGTCAAAGTTTTGCTTGTTTCATTCAAACTCAACTCGGCTGTCGTTATGGTTTAGCAACCGGGATATTCCCCGCTATTCATCCTCAAAATTTACAATTTTATCCCCATACTCAAACGGCTGAGTGCAATAATCCTTATTATCGATAAAGCCGACGCTTACAAGGAATGACAACCATTACAGAATTAGATATTTTACCCATATAAAATGCTCAAGTTGCAGCTTTACCCTGTAATGAAAATGGAGAATGTGATGCGATCGCCCCGAGGAAATGATGTTAATAATCGTCACTATACTCAAGGGAAATTTCCTGTGCAACTCAAATCTTTACGTTAGGGTAGACGTTGGACAGGTACACCTTTTACTATTGCGTATCGCGCTTTAATTCCAGCAGAAATAGATGATTTATTAGTCGCGGAAAAAACTATTTATTTCTCCCATATTGCCTATAGTGCCACTCGTTTACAGCCCGTTGTTTTGGGTATTGGACAAGTCGCCGAAATGGCTGTGGCATTATCTGTCAAATTCGGTTTTCAACTCCTGAATTTTGCCGGAAATTGGTGAATTGTAGAATCTATTAATATTTGAAATATTTTAACCACAAATACACAAAGGACAAAAAGAAGAAGTTATGAGTTTTTTAATCAGTATTAAACATTTGAC
>JBARZE010000069.1:0-47934 GCA_049649525.1 Microcoleaceae cyanobacterium | reverse complement strand
CCGCCAATCGGGGTATAAAGTAACAGGTTGCATAGTAACGGGTAGGATTTATGATGATAAGCAAACCACTCGGAAATTTGTGATTATAGTAACGCGGTCTAACCCGTTACCCGACACCTTAACCCGTTACCTTGCATCAATCAGCAATTTAAAAGCGTGACAGCTTAGTATTGCTGAAGGGTAAAGTTCTCACTCAAATTACCCAAATAATATCCATCTGAAATATCAGGCGAAATTGTATTAGTGTAGCCACCTATACATAAGCACTAGAAAGGGTTTTTCGGTTTCCGGCAACGTGCTATTATTGGTCAAATTATTAAACGTAGCACTACGCACATTGGTGCTTAACATTTGTAAGAAGCTAAAAGCCTGTTGTTTTACACTTCTGACTTTTGACTTTTGACTTTTGACTTCGCAAAAAAATCACCCGCTAAATTTAATCTGTATGGTACAACTTACACCCAACCCTAGTTTTAGTGTGGCAATTCGTGTCGAACTGCCCAACCGTGCCGGAATGCTCGCCAGCGTCATGCAAGCCATTGGCTCAAAAGGCGGAAACTTAGGTCATATTGATTTAATTGAACATACCCTGAAAACAACGACTCGAGAAATTACAGTCGATGCATCGAGTACAGAACACGCAGAATTAATTGTTGATGCGGTAAAATCTTTACCCGACTTGAAAGTACTCGACATTAATGATCGGACATTTCGTCTGCATCAACACGGTAAAATTAGTATTCATAGCAAGATTCCGCTGAAATCTCAAGCCGATTTAGCGATGGCTTATACGCCAGGTGTGGGTCGTGTATGTCGGGCAATTGCCGATGATCCGCAACAAGTTTATCAGCTAACCATTAAACAAAATACCGTCGCTATTGTAACCGATGGTAGCGCTGTTTTAGGGTTAGGTAATTTAGGCCCAGCCGGAGCCATGCCCGTGATGGAAGGAAAAGCCATGTTATTTAAAGAATTTGCGGGTATTGATGCTTTTCCCATCTGCCTCGATACTCAAGACACAGATGCAATTATCGAAACCGTCAAACATATTGCCCCGGTATTTGGAGGGGTGAATTTAGAAGATATTGCCGCGCCGCGATGTTTTGAAATTGAAGCCAAACTTCAAGCCGCGTTAGATATCCCCATTTTCCATGACGATCAACATGGTACAGCAATTGTGAGTTTAGCGGCGCTGAATAATGCCCTGAAACTGGTGAAAAAGTCCATCAATGAGATCCGGGTCGTTCTCAACGGTGCAGGGGCAGCAGGGATTGCGATCGCCCGCTTATTGAAGACTGCTGGGGTCGGTCAAATTGTGTTATGTGATTCTAAAGGGATTATCTCAAACAGTCGTACTAATTTAACGCCTCAAAAACAAGAATTTGCGGTCGAGATGCAAGGCAGTTTAGCTGATGCCCTCAAAGATGCGGATGTATTTATGGGAGTGAGTGCGCCGGGAGTCGTGACACCCGAAATGGTGCGTTCAATGGCCCGCGATCCGATTGTATTTGCCATGGCCAATCCCATTCCCGAAATTCAACCGGAATTAATTAAAGATGACGTAGCGGTGATGGCAACCGGACGCAGTGATTATCCGAATCAAATTAATAACGTTTTAGCGTTTCCTGGGGTATTTCGCGGGGCATTAGACTGTCGTGTGGCCAATTTAACCACCCAGATGTTCCTTGAGGCGGCTAATGCAATTGCGGGGTTAATTAACCCTTCGGATCTTAATGCAGAACATATTGTTCCTTCTGTGTTTGATCCACGGGTGGCTTCAGCAGTTGCCAGTGCAGTGGCTCATACCGCCCGCCGAGAAGGATTAGCGCGTTGCTAAGTTATGGTATAATTGATGTGAGTTTTGAACGAATTGTTGAAGCGTCAAATCACCCCAAACCTATCACTCAAAAATAACGTTTACTGCACAGCAATAACGCATTTTTATCAATTCAGGGTGCTGATGTGGTTAAAATTCAGGGATTTTAGACTGAATAGAATATTTCTGTTAAGCCGAGACTTTAAATGTACTTTAAAGCGTTCCAGTCTTTTGGTTTAATGGAAATAGCGAGGTTAGAGATCTTCTAGCTGTCAGATGAAACCGATGGTTAATTGTTGGCAATGCTAGCAATAAATCGGTTATAAAATGCTGAATTTGAGGCGACTCAATTCAACGATTAACGCTAAGTACAGGAGAAAAAATTCGATGCAACACCGAGGTGTTACAGTTTGGTTTACAGGTTTAAGTGGTGCCGGCAAAACCACAATTACGACAGAAATTGAAAAACAGTTACGCGCCCGTGAATGCAAACTAGAAATTTTAGATGGTGATATTGTTCGTGAAAACCTGAGCAAAGGATTAACTTTTAGCAAAGAAGATCGCGACATCAATGTTCGTCGGATTGGTTTTGTCTCACACCTGTTAACTCGTAACGGTGTTATTGTCCTGGTATCGGCGATTTCTCCTTATCGTGCCATCCGTGAAGAAGTTCGTGAAATGGTGGGTGACTTTGTCGAAGTGTTTGTGAATGCGCCATTAAATGTATGTGAAGATCGTGATGTCAAAGGACTTTACAAACGCGCTCGTGCCGGGGAAATTAAGAAATTTACCGGAATTACTGACCCCTACGAAGCCCCCAATAACCCAGAAGTAGAGTGTCGGACTGACTTGGAAGAACTGTCTGAAAGTGTGGATAAAGTTCTGAGTAAGTTGGAAGAAATGGGATACATTGAGGCGAAAGTTACCGCTTAAATTCGTTTAATTGATTTAATTGATCGTCGTGCAATATCCAGATTAACTAATTGTTGAATACTGGGTATTGCATTTTTTCTATTTATCTTTTATTGAGTACAATTCAATTCAACTAACTAAGCAGCTTTTTTTATACTTATTACTTTTATCTAATTCTCTTACCGTAACCAGAAATTTTAGTTTAAAGCCTCACCCGGAGTAGAGCCACTTTAAAATAATAGAATTGCAAGATTATCAGATTGCCTAGGGCCGTATCTTTTCTATCATGAGTATTGATTCTCAGGCAAACACTCAGCCTCAACTGATTATGATGATTGGACTTCCCGGAAGTGGCAAATCATTTCTAGCCCAACAACTCCTCAAATTACATCCTAGTTATCATTTAATCTCAACCGATGCCATTCGCGCCCAATTATTTGGACATGAATCAATTCAGGGGCCGTGGCTGGCTATTTTTACTCAAATTAAGCAGCAATTTCAACAAGCCGTGACCCAAACTGCCGGGGCAATTTATGATGCCACCAACGCCCAACGTCGTCATCGCCGTGATTTGATTCAATTAGCCCGAGAGAGCGGTTTCAATCCCATAATAGGTATTTGGGTACAAACATCGGTTGAACAGTGCCTGCAACGCAATCAACACCGTTCTCGTCAAGTCCCTCAAGAAATTATCCTCAAAATGCATCGTCAACTTTGTGATGCCCCACCCAGTTTGACCGATGGCCTCGACCGCTTATTAACCCGGCAAACGTAAAGAAAATCGAAAAATTAATGGAAATCTCGTAAAATTGGCTCTTTGAGCGATCCATATTCGGCAAAGAGACCTTAGAATAGTCCAGTGAAAGGTCGGTTCGGTGGGAGTTTTGGCGATTTAATAGAAAATACAGTCGTCCAACACCCCTAAAAGAGAATTCCTTAACCCTTTTAGAGGATCTTAGGATAATGCTGAAAGTCTTTCAATATAAGCACTTTAGCCTTCTGTATTGCTTTAGCAATTCCAGTAACAGTGCCTCCCTAGATCCTCTGTGTCAACCCTATTGGAGATGAGTTCAATGAATAAAGGTGAATTAGTCGATGCAGTGGCAGAGAAAGCCAGTGTCACCAAAAAACAAGCCGATGCGGTATTAACAGCCGCCCTCGAAACGATCATGGAAGCCGTTTCTGATAGCGATAAAGTCACCTTAGTCGGCTTCGGTTCCTTTGAGTCGCGCGAACGCAAAGCCCGTGAAGGACGTAACCCCAAAACAGGTGAAAAAATGGAAATCCCTGCAACTCGGGTTCCTGCCTTTTCAGCCGGTAAACTGTTCAAAGAAAAAGTTGCACCGAAAAAAGACGAATAGTTGTGATTTCACCCACCACCCGCCCCAAACATGGGGGAAACTTAATCTGGGCGGCCTCACTGGCGGGCTGTTCTCCCCATGCCATTTTGGACTTTTCCGCCAGTATTAACCCGTTGGGGCCACCGAGGTCTGCCATCTCAGCAATTCATACCGCCCTAGCCTCCCTCAACGCTTATCCTGACCCAAACTATGGAGTACTGCGACAAGCTTTGAGTGGAGTCTATGCTTCGGTAAATTCTGATTGGATTTTACCGGGAAACGGTGCAGCCGAATTGCTGACTTGGGCAGGGCGAGAATTGGCGCAATGTTCAGCGACTATCTTGGTGACACCCGCCTTTCGGGATTATCAACGGGCGCTGCAAAGCTTTGGGGCGAGGGTGGTGGAGTGGCAATTTCCAACATTCAATCAAAGTCGGGGTGAAAACACACCCCATTCTTTGAAACCGGAATTTGAGGGCGTTTTACCCTCTGGCTTAGCGACTTCTGAGGTGGGGCTGTTATTAAATAATCCCCATAACCCAACGGGGCAGATGTTTTCACGACAGACGATTTTGCCCTTACTCGATCAATTTGCTTTAGTGGTAGTTGATGAAGCGTTTATGGAGTTTCTCCCCCCTACACAACAGCAGAGTCTAGTTGATCAGGTGATGGAGTATCCCAACTTAGTGATTATTCGTTCGCTGACGAAGTTTTATAGTTTACCGGGACTCCGCCTCGGCTATGCCATTGCCCACCCCGATCGGTTACGTCGTTGGCAACAATGGCGCGATCCTTGGTCTGTCAATAGTTTAGCCGCAGCAGCCGGAGTTGCAGTGCTTCAGGATAAGTCATTTGAACAACAAACGTGGAATTGGTTAGAAATAGCCCGTCCCCAATTGTTTAATGGCATAAAAAATTTACCCGGCTTATTTCCTTATCCTAGCGCTGCTAATTTTTTGCTTGTTTATTCACAAAAGTCGGTTGTGGCTTTGCAAACCGCTTTACTTCAGCGTCATCAAATTTTAATTCGAGACTGTCTCAGTTTCCCTGAATTGGGGGACCACTATTTTCGGGTTGCCATTCGGACTGAAGCGGAAAATCAGCGTTTAATTGAGGCTTTAGCAGACGTGTTGCAAAATATTCCGGAGAAGGAGAGATGGGGAGACTTGGAGGACAAGGGAGAAAAGGAGAGACAACGATGAAACTCATCCATCTTCCTCTTCTGCTATTACCTATTGCAAGAGCGCATAGCGCTATATTCCTCAAGACTAAAACTCATGCTTGACTACGATGTTGTCATTATTGGGGGAAGTTCGACCGGACGTTATGCGGCGGCAATCGCAGCAGCCAATCATGCCCGTGTTGCCCTCGTAGAACCGCTTCAACCCCACTCAAGAGCAGATTATCACCCCGGATACCATCAGACCCTTTCACAGGTTACAGAAGGATTACAGCGCACCCAGCAGCATTTATTGTCGGGCGTTTATCAAGTTACTGATGTCGATGCAGCCCAGCTTAATATTAATTGGCCAATTGCGGGGCAATATGCAGAATCAGTGGTTAATAATCTGGCAAGCCGATATTCTCTTGAGAGTTTAGCCCGCGTCGGAGTTGATATTATTCAGGGTCAAGGAGAGTTTGTCACAAAACCCGATTTAGAATTTTTAGTAAATAGACGGATATTGCGATCGCGTCGTTATTTATTAGCGATGGGTTCAAAGCCTAAAATACCGGAGATTGCAGGATTAGCGTTAACTGGATTTTTAACTGTTGAAACCTTACATAAACTCTCTGAAATTCCAGCAAAATTAGCGATTATTGGCGGCGATCCTAGCGCGGTAGAATTAGCTCAAATTTTTGCTCGTTTAGGAACTGATGTCACCATTATTGTTAAAAGTTCCCATATTTTAGGCAAAGAAGATCATCGCCCTGCCCGTTTAATTCAAGCGCATTTAGAAGCCGAAGGAATTACTGTTTTAACCCGAACAGAAGTGGTTCAAGCTCAATTAATTCAAGGAAAAAAGTGGGTTCAAGCCGGAAATAAAGCCTTAGAAGTGAATGAAATATTAGTAGCGGCGGGTAGACAACCTCAATTACAAAATCTGAATTTATCCGATATTGGAGTTAAATTAAATCAGGGTTATTTAAGTTTAAATCAAAAGCTACAAACAACAAACTATAAAATTTATGCTTGTGGAGATTTAGCGGGGGGTTATCCGTTTGCACAAATTGCCCATTATGAGGCTGAAGTTTGCCTGAAAAATATTTTATTCTTTCCTCGGTTTGAAGTCAATTATCAAGGCATTCCTTGGGCAATTTTCACTGATCCTCAATTAGCCAGAGTTGGACTGACAGAACAACAAGCAAGGCGTTACTATGGGGACAAGGTTTTAATTTGGCAAGATTCGTTAGTTGATTTGCCAAAAGCCCAAATTCTCGGAGAAATTAGTGGTTTTTATCAACTGATTGGTCATCGTAATGGTAAAATTTTAGGGGCATCTATTGTCAGTCCTCAAGCGAGTGAAATTATTGGTACCATTGCCTTGGCGATGCGTCAAGGATTAAAGATTGATGCGCTGGCAAAGTTACCTCAAGTGGGGTTAACTTTATCAGAAATGAACTCAGAAATGGCGAGCGCTTGGCAACGACATCGTTATCAAAAAAGGCAGTGGGTATCTGATTGGATTGAAACACTCTATCAATGGCGTAGGTTTTGGTTTTCGTAAGTTAATTTATCATGAGTTTTAATTTAATGAAAAATAAGTTTTTATCGTTATTTACTATACTGGTTTCTATCAGCTTTATGAGTGTTAGTTGTAGTCAACAATCTCAAACCACATCGACTTCCTCGCCGGATAACTTTTTAGAAACAAAAGAATGTTTTGATTGTGATTTAACCGGAAAAGACTTTGCTGGAGTTGATTTATCCGGTGCTAAATTAAATGGTTCAAACCTGAGTGGGGCTAATCTAACCGGGACTAATTTATCTGGGGCTTTGCTAGATGGTGTAAACTTGGGCGGGGCGAATTTAACTGATGCCAATTTAACCACTGCTGCTTTAGCAAATGCTAACTTAACTGGGGCAAATTTAAGTAATAGTGATTTTACTAAAGCATTTTTAAGAAATGCAGATTTAACCGGAGCAAATTTAAGTAATGCCACCTTTACTGAAGCAGATTTGAATGCTGCAACCTTAGAAGAAGCGGAATTAAAAACAGCTAACTTTAAAGGGGCAATTATGCCGGATGGAACAGTAAAATAATCATAAAGTGTGGAATATTCACAAAAACACATTTTGATCGAAGAGTGTAGGTGTGTCAATGATGCACCTATATTACTTATATTTGTGAATCATTAATAATATATATTTTATATTTGAAATAGCAACAAAAAATATGATACTCAAAGCAATTCTATTTGATTTAGATGGCACATTAGCTAATACCGATCCGCTACATTTTAAAATTTGGCAGGATATGCTAAAAGAACAGGGAATAGAGATGGATCATGATACTTATAAAGTTAAAATTAGTGGGCGACAAAACCCTGAAATTATTCAAGATTTATTACCTGATTTTTCACCAAAAGAAAGTGAAGATTTTGCCGAATATAAAGAACAGTTATTTCGAGAACAAGCTAAAAATTTAGAACCGTTATCTGGATTTTTAGAGTTATTAAACTGGATAGAAAAACAGGAATTAAAAACAGCAGTGGTGACGAATGCGCCGCGACTAAATGCTCAATTTATGTTAGAGGCTTTGAATTTAACAGAACGGTTTAAAACAGTAGTTTTGGGGGAAGAAATGACAGCCGGAAAACCCGATCCAGCGCCCTATAAGTATTGTCTGGAACAATTAAAAATTCAACCGACTGAAACGATTGTTTTTGAAGATTCTCCTTCTGGTATTCGTTCGGCAATGGGGGCAGGCATTGAGACAATTGCTGTTGCTTCAACTCATGATCCAGACAGTTTAAAACAGTTAGGCGTATCTTTGGTTATTGATGACTTTAATAACTCAGAAATGTGGGAGAAAATAAAACAGGTATGAATTATGAGGCCTATGCAAATATGGGCGCATGCAAATATGGGCGCATGCAATGCGCCCCTACTTATTAATTGTCACTGACTTGGCTTTGTTCTGCATCACTGTTCTCTGTTCCCTTCTCCCCGTTCCTTTTTCTTCCCAATCTTCCATTAAACGAACTAAAGCCGGGACAACGGTTGGCGTTAACAAAGTAGACAATGCTAAACCGCCTGTGAGGACAATTCCTAAGCCTTGATATAATTCTGCCCCTTTTCCGGGAAATGCTGCTAGGGGTAACATCCCCAGTACACTGGTGCCAGCAGACATGAAAATAGGGCGGAGGCGATCGCCTACTGCTTCATACAAAACATCATCCCAGGTTGCAGACTTTTCTTGACGCAATTGTAATGCCCGATCCAATAATAGAATCGCATTATTCACCACAATTCCAGTCAAAATCACAAATCCTAACCCCGTCATCATATCCAACGGTACATTTACCCCCGGAATGGCATTAACCACAACTAAACTTAATACCGCCCCAGCTATTCCCATCGGAACTGTAATCATAATAATAATGGGATAACGGAAAGAACGATATAACGCCACCAATAACAAATAAGTAATGAGTAGCGATAGAACAAAACTCGATCCGAGTTGAAATAGGGTTTCAGATAGAATATCGGCAGATCCGGCTAACTCTACCCGAAAACCAGGAGGTAACGTCTCAGCGAGGGGAATTAACACCTGTTCTTGGGCCAATTGAATGGTTTGACCAAGGGAAGCCGTAGGTTCCAAACCAACGGTTAATGTGATAGAACGTTCTAAATCAACATGATTAATGGCATCTGGCCCGGTGGTTTCCACCACATCGGCGACATCACTTAACTGAACCTGACGGCCATCTCCGGCGTAAATTGCCAGTTGGCGCAAATCTTCCGGGGTATCAACAAATGTATCCCTCAATTCAACCGTTACATCCAATTCTCGCTTACCATCAACAAATTCAGAAGCCCGTAACCCCCCTAACGCTGCTTCTACAACACGTCCCACTTCGGCTTCCGATAACCCCACTTCGGCTAAACGGACTCGGTTGGGGATGACTTGCAATTCTGGCGCGCCATTAACAAAGTTAGGACGGGCATTTTGAACTCCTGGCAGTTGACGTAATTGACCGATTAATTGTTTGTGAATATCATCAAGTTGATTTAAATCTTGACCGACTAACTGAATTTCAAATTCCTTGCCGGGATAGCGGAAAATAGAAGTCCGTCGGGGAACCAAAAAGCGATAACCGGGATAATTTCCACTAACAGACCGTAGTTGACTCACGAGGGCATCTAAATTGTTACTAGTGGATTTTATTGGATCGAGAAAGACCGCCATTAGTCGCCGTCCGGGACGATGGACATACAATGTCCGTATTACATTGGGTTGTTTTTGGGCAAATAGCCGAGGGCCTTCTGAGAGTTCAATTGCTTCAGGAATACTGGTTCCCGGAAACGGTTCCCCCAGCCACAACACTAAATTGCGGTTGCCTTCGGGTAAATAATCTGCGGGTGGTAATAGTAAATAACTCACGATTAACATTGCAATGGGAATTGCAACAATGATTAACCGTCGTTTGGTTCGACCTTTTCCCATCGACCACCGAACTGTATTGAGTAAAAAGCGTTCTAATTTACCTTGCCACAAACGGAATAGGGTTGAGATTTTGAAAATAGCTTGTTCAATTTTATATCGTAAACTTTGAGGCTGACGAGGAGATTTACCATTACCATTGGTTGCAATAGTGGGGTTATTTCCCATACCCGCTAACATTTGTTGGGCTTCGTGATGATTGAGGAATAAACCCGACAACATCGGGACTAATGTAATGGCGGCAAATAAAGATAATAAGACAGAAGCAGATAAGCCAATCCCAATATCAAAAAATAGTTGTCCGGCTTCTCCTTGGACTAGAATAATTGGGGCAAATACTGCAACGGTTGTTAAGGTGGAAGCCAACATCGCCCCGCCAACTTCTTCGGTTCCTTCAATTGCCGCTTGCATCGGTGGTTTACCCTGTTGGATATGGGTAAATAGATTTTCTAAGACTACAATTGCGTTATCAACCACCATCCCCACTGCAAAGGCAAGACTGGCTAAACTAATGACATTGAGGGAACGATCTAACAGTTTAAAAACAATAAAAACAGTAATTAAAGTTGTGGGAATTGTAATCGCAATCACCGCAACTGTTCGCAACGAACCCAGGAATAAAAGTAAGATTAATGCGGCTAAAATTGCCCCAATAATTAAATTACCACGGACAAAAGCAATCGATTGATTAATATAATCATTTTCATCATAGGGAATATCAAATGTAATTCCTTCCCCTTGCCTGTCAAAACGTTCTTCGAGTTCAATTAATGCCTCTCGAATGCCTTTAGAAATTGTGGGAACATTGGCATCTGTTTGACGAATGACTCCTACAGCGACTGCGGGTTCATTATCCCGAATTAAGGCCCGATCTTGAATTTGCCGACCAATTTGGGCGACTGCCACATCCCCTAAATACACCGTCCCGGCTTGATCTCGCCGCAATACCAGATTTTCTAACTGTTTAACATCTGTTGCCCGACTGACTGTTCTAACGCGGTATTCTCGCCGCCCCACAACCAATGGCCCGCCCCGGACATCACGGTTATTATTTCGTAGCGTTGTTACTACATCAGCAATGGTTAAATTCCGACTGGCTAAGGCTTTAGGGTCAACAACCACTTCGACTTCCCGACCCCGTCCCCCAGATTCTAGAAATTGTCCCACTCCTTCGACTTGGCGAAACCGAGGCAGAATGACATCATCCATTAAATCTCGATAATGGTTATCGTCACTGGTATAACCTTCTTTGGGGATCATAATAATCCACATCATCGGGCTACTA
This sequence comes from Microcoleaceae cyanobacterium, assembly GCA_049649525.1. Lineage (GTDB taxonomy): Bacteria > Cyanobacteriota > Cyanobacteriia > Cyanobacteriales > Microcoleaceae > JAAURB01. Next base: position 36,915 of record JBARZE010000069.1, on the reverse strand, counting down.
CTGCCGCTAACAAGTTCAACATCAGACTCACCTGCTTCTGGCGGTAAGGCTTCGACTTGTTGGAGTTTATTTAATACATCGAGTAAACGCTCATTTGTATCACTTTCCCAGTTAAACTCTAAGCTAATTGAACTGCGACCCGAAGCGCTACTACTGGTAATTTCCTGTACCCCTTGGACTTGTTCCATCATCTCTTCAATGGGGCGGGTAATTACTTCTTCGACTTCTGCTGGACTTGCCCCTGAGTAGGAAGTGCGAATGGTGATTTCTGGGCGATCGCCTCCGGGTCGAAGTTCTAAGGGTAAGCTGAATAAGGCAATGATACCGAACAGTGCCAGAATACAGAATAGAACAAATGTTCCGTGTCGCCAACGAACAGCCGTGTTAATTAAGTTCATCAGGTGTGAGGAATAGGGATCTTACAAGTGTATGATTTTTATTTTGAGATCAGGCAAGGAAACCCAAAAGTCATTGGGGGAAAGCGTCCCCCAAACCCCCTTTTCGGGGACGTTACGACCTCCCCGAACCCCTGCCGTAAGGGTTTAAATGTCAATTATCTAGGATAGTGTTTGAGGCAGAAAATAATTATTTTCTCAATGTATTTGACTGGATTCTTGAAATCTTAAATTTAACAGGTAACAGGGAAAAGTAAGAAGTAAAAATCTTTGAATATAGTTATAAATCCTATTTGTAATTCATCATTCATTATTCATCATTCATAATTTTGACTGTACTGCCGGGTCGTAAGCCTTCTCCGCCTTTTAGAACTATTGTGGTACCGGGTTGTAAAGTTTCGTGACTCACCGCCATATTTTCTCCTAAATCTGCGAGTAGTTCTACGTTTAAAGGTTGAGCTTGATTATCGCTGACGGTAAATAGTAACCATTCCTCCCCTCGTCGGACTAGGGCATCGCGAGGAACAATAAAACTATTACGATCTCTTGCCAGTTGTAGGGGTATTTCTAAGTCGGCTTGAATTGCCATTCCGGGTAACAGTCCAACAGGAGGATTATCCAAACTTACCCGGACTAATTGCCGCCTTGATGTACTATCTGTTGCGGGGATAACGGCTGTAATGGGACGGGTTTGACTCCATCTGGGCAAAGCACGAGCGGTTAATGTTACAGGCAAACCGACTCCGACTGTGCCGCTGAGGGCTTCGGGGACTTCCAGGAAAATATCGAGCTGTTCTTGACTGACGAGGGTGACAATGGGGTCGCTGGCTTCAACATAATCACTCACACTGACGGCGCGCGATCGCACTATACCTGCGGTAGGGGATTTAATTTCGGTTCGTTGTAAGTTAACTTGAGCTTGGTTAACGGCGGCAACTGCGGCTTTCACCACACTCTGTTGAGCGGCAATAACTTCCGGACGTGGCCCTGCTTCTGCTTCTGCCAGTTCTGCTTCTACCCGTAATTTCTCTTCAATGGCGGCATCGAGAGCGGCTCTAGCCCCGGCAATATTACGCTGATTTTCGGTTTCAACACTGGCGAGGACGGCTTCTGCTTCTAGGCGTTCCCCCACCGCTGTATCAATATTCGCTTCTGCTGCAATTAGGTCTTGTTGAGTTTCATTTTCCATTGCGCTTACAGCAGACTCAGCCGCTAAGCGATCGGCTTTAGTTCGATCTAAGGCAGATTGGGCTTCGACTAATATCCGTTGAGACTGTACTCCCTCTGTCACTAAACCCGAAATTCGGTCTATATTATCTTGGGCTTCTTGTTCTCGGGCGATAGCGGCTTGTAATTCGGCTTGTCGTTGGGCAATGCGCTGGGGAGCGAGGGCTTGAGTCGGTTGTAGGTTGTTACGGGCTTCTTGTTCTCGGGCGATGGCGGCTTGTAATTCGGCTTGTCGTTGAGCGGTTAATTTCGGGGCCAGGGCTTCGGTTTGTTGCAGGTAGTCTCTGGCTTCTTGTTCCCGTGCCTTAGCCGCCCGTAGTTGGGCTTGTCGCTGCGACAGAATCTCTGTACGGGTTCCGGCTTGTAGTTCGGCGAGTTGGCTGCGTTCGGTTGCCAGACGGGCTTCTGCTTCTCGCAGGGCAAGCTGTTGATCGGTATCGTCTAAAATGGCAACGGTGGTATTGGCTGTAACGCGATCGCCTGCTTTGACTAACACCTGTTGCACGGTACTATCAACTTGAGAACGAATCGTAGCTTGTTCGCCCGCTTCGGCTTGACCGATGAGTTTAACGGTTTGAACGGGATCGCCTGTTTGCAGTTGAGTCACGGTTACTGGGCGAGGCGGAGGGGTCTGAGCGTTGGATAAAGCGGGTTGAGAGTCTGAAGTTTTAACTAAATTCCACAAGGTGAAGCTTCCCCCCAAAGCCACTGTTAAGACGAGTAAACCGAGCCAACGTTGTGTAGGCTGAGAAACCGGATTTTCTACTGTTGTTTGAGTCTGGGGAATATTTTGTAGGTCTTGTTCTGAGAATATTTCAGATTCTGGCTGACTCAGTAGATGTGAATCAGAGGAAGTGAGCGGTGGCCGGGTCATGATCCCTGGATTCCTCTATGATGGAGTGTATTGCTGAGTAGATTATTTCGACTGATCTCGGGTTAGGATCGGGCGAAAATAAATTTCATATAAAGATATTTTAAGGAATTTTTCACAATTTGGCGCAGACTTGACACTAAAGTCTAGCTCACTCCTCTTTGATAGCAGGGTGTCGAACCGATAAAAGATCTTTTAAGCAAAGAAAATCCAGACATCAAAGTTCTCTTAATTTCTGGTTGATGAAAAGTCTAGGATTTTTTCCACGCTTTTAAGCTTTTCCAAAAAATAACAATTCCTGTAGCAATCATAAAAATCAAGCCCAAACCTTCTAAAAGAACATAAATCGGCATTAATTGTTCACCGAGATATTTTCCTTGATGAATATCCATTAAAAAGTGGATGTTTTCTTTCGGAATATTAAACCAATTGCGCCCCAGACGATAACCCATGCCGCTAAAAGCAGCAATTAATAGCGGTAGAAATATTACGGGGGCGAGTTGGCGATGAAGTTGACGAAAGGTGATTTTTTTTGAACTCATCAATTCCTGATTAATAATTCAGCGGTAAACCACAACTATCTAATATGGTCTGATCTCGTAACAAGTCCTCACTGGGCATATCAACCTTAATTTTACCGTCTTGTAATACCATCGCTCGTTCTGCGACTCGGCTAACCCAATGCAAGTCATGGGAGGCAACGAGTAACACTTTTATGGGCAGTTGAGGCAGGAGAATAGCGAGATGTCGTCGCCACCAGGGATCGAGGCCATTTGTGGGTTCATCTAATATTAAGATATCGGGTTCTAAGGCTAAAACAGAAGCCAATGCTGCTAGTCTTTTTTGTCCACCTGATAACTCATGAGCGGAACGGTTAACCACATCTGCTAGCCCAAAATCGGCTAAGAGTTGATAGGCTTGTTCTGTTGCGGCTTCCGATGAAACGCCATAATTACGAGGACCAAAACTAACATCTTCTAAGATACTCGGCATGAATAGTTGATCGTTTGCATCTTGAAAACAAAACCCGACTTGACGACGAATTTGAGCTAATGTATCGGCTTCTAAGCGAGTTCCTAATATCCGGATTTCTCCTGAATTCGGTTGCTTTAGTCCGACTAAATTTTCCATTAGGGTACTTTTTCCCGTTCCTGTCCGTCCGAGTAAGGCAATACATTCTCCGACTTTTAAATTAAAAGAAATATCTTGTAATATCGGGACTTGTTTTCCGTAGCTAAATGTTAAATTATCAACCCTTACACCAGTTGGTTCTAAGGCGAGTTCTGGTGTTAAGTCAATAGTAGAATCAATGGAGTGAGGGGGTGAATAACTCAAGCTTCAAAATCCTTTAAACGAAGAGTTCTAAGCCAATAAAACTGAAAGCAATACTAAGTGAAAGAGTTAAGGCAATCATACTATAGGAATCTAAGGAAAACCGTTCTTTTTGTTGAACAGATGTACCATATCCCCGAAGCTGCATTGCTTTATAAACTTCTTCCGCTTGTTGATAACTCCGCACCAATAAACTGCCCGCTAAAGCTGCATAAACTTGTAAATTTCTCCGGGTGATCTTTTTCGGTTGAAACCCCCGTAATCGAGTGGCTTTCTGCATCGTTTTGAGTTGATGCCCGACTTCAAATAGATAACGATAGGATAATAGTATCATGTCGGCCAAAATCGGGGATAAACCCAGCGATCGCATGGCTTTAATTGTCGTCAGAAAAGGCTGAGTTCCAAATAAAACTAAAGCTGTGATAAACATCGCTAAAAAGCGGCTGACAATCAGAATAACTGCTAAACACCCTTCTTGATATAAAGATAAAGGTCCCCATTGAAATAGGATTGTTTCACCTGAAGTTAGGGGTAATAAAGCAACAATTCCCAGCAAAAATAATCCGGGATAAGTTAATCGATGGAGTAAAAAAGATAGGGGCAGTTTAGATAGGAAATAAAGCATCATTGTTGTGATGAGCATTGCTGGAATTAAACGCAAATCTTCTACCCAAGCATAGGCAAAAATGACGGCCAGTAATCCAATTAACTTGCTTTTGACATCCCAACGATGAATGGGAGAATTTAAGTTAGCATACTCATCTAATGCAATTTTCATAGTTTAAGGGGTGAGGCAGCAGTTATGGAGTTATCATGCTTCAAATCTAGAGGCACTGTATCATGTTATTTTTATTTCAACGTAAATTCTATAACACTTTATAATAATTCATCACTTTTTTAATCTTGATTTAATTTTAATAGTTCTGGTTTTACCCGTTGTAAAAAATTCACCACCATAACGGTAAAAATTCCTTCAATTGCCATTAACGGAATATGCGCTAACATCAATCCATAAATCGCTTTATTTTCTGTGACTCGATCTATTCCTAAAGGTAAATTTGAAATTGTGATGCTAAAAAACAGGACAGCAGCGAGTCCTAATCCAATCGCACCAGCTAAAAAGGCAAACAAATTGCGCGAAATAGTTGAATTCCCTCTTTTACCAATAGAGTAATGCAGCCGAAAAATTTGAGCGGCGACTAGAGCGGGAACTCCCATAATTACACCATTAATTCCGAGTGTTGAAAGTCCACCATGTCCAAACATTACCGCTTGAAACAATAAGCCGATTAAAATAGCAGGAAAAGCATAACAACCGAGTACAGCTCCCAGCAATCCATTTAAGACTAAATGAACGCTAGCCGGAGGAATTGGGATATTAATACTAGAAGCCACAAAAAAAGCAGCGGTGAGTAAAGACGCTTTTGGAATTCCTGCCGTCGGATTAGATTGGCGATTAATTTGACGCAAAGAATACCAGGTGGCAAGCCCAGTGATACCATAACCCATTAAACAAATTTTTGCTGGAAGAATGCCCTCGGAAATATGCATAAAATTAAGATTGAGACTGACTTGAAGCTTCGACTGTTGAGGGATTATTTTTCATAAAAAATAATGCAGTACCAATACAACCCCAAATCACTGACCCAATCATTAATCCGCGTTGCCAAGGATTGAGACCAGTAGCATTTTGAGACGAGTTAGTCTTATTAATTGGAGTCGTTGTTTCAACTGGAATACTCACCAGTCCACCATGACCTGCTTGTCGGACTTTTACTTCCCAATATCCCGTTATATCAGCATTTGGTGTAAAGATAAATTTACCGTCTTCATCGGTTATTCCCGTTTGCCAAGGCGTATTCGGATTATCCGGTGTATAAACAGTAACTTGAGCTTTTGCTAACGGCTCGCCTGTGTCATAGCGACTCTGAATTTCAATTGTTTCGGTGATTTGATAATCAATTAACGCACCGTGAGCATTTGCTGTCTCTATCCCAACTAAACTAGAGCCGACAAATAGCGGGATGATTAATATCCATCTCATTTGAATTCCCTCTGACCCACTTCATCGTTCCTCATGATGCCACTGATTTAAATATCCTTTGATTTTTTAACACAAACTCCACAATTTTGGCCTGTTGCTAAATGCTTAGTTTTGTGTCGATCCCAATTGAGATTCTTGACAATGCCCTTCCCCAACGTGACCTAAGCTGGGTAAAATTTCTTTTAATTTTTCAGCATCTGTAGCCGAGAGTTGAGTGGTTAAGGTTTGCCAGTCGGCTTCTACTGCGCCATTATTCGCTAAAGCCGCAATGGGTTCAAACCCCAGCGCCCCGGTATTAATCTCATCGGTCGCTTCAGCTTCTCCATCCCCAAATAAATGGTCAAAATGAAACGTTGCTTCAACATCGGCTATCTCCGAGGGCTGCAAAATCCCTTTACGACTATCCCCAACAAAGTCACCACAGGTAAATTCTAGGGGTTGACTAATTTTGAGGGTGAAGGGAATGGTTTCGTTACCTTTGGTGGCGTTTCCCTGCATCATGATGACCTGTCCTGCCGCTGGCCCTGAGTCCGCTGGGGTCATTTCCCAAGACAGCGCATTATATCGACCCGCTGGCACCACCGCTTCACTGACTAAAATGGTGTCTGCATTCTCGTCTCCGGTGGCTAAATCTATTGTTTTGCTATCGACTAATTCAACAGTTTGAGTCGCTTGCAAAGCACTATCTGCTTCTGCATCATAAGGAGGATCAGTTTGATAAGCTTTTGCGTCTGAAATATTGACATAAACTTGATCAAAATCAATTTGCCAACCATCTTTAGAGATAAATCCCTGACGCACAAAGTCTTCTCCGTTGGCTTTAAATTGTAGGGTTCCAGTACCGTTATCAACCCGATCTGATGCCGAGTTTAGCGGTTCTGAGGTTTGTGTTTCTGTGGTTTGACAGCCGAATAAAGTAACAGAAAATAATAAGGCTAAACACCTTAGTCTGACATGTTTTTTGTTCATCGCGAAAAAACTAGAATAATTGGTTTCGTCCTTGTTAATCAATATCGACTTTCTCTGAATTTTACAATCCCCTCTAGGGGTATTTATGTGGAAACTGTAGTAAATCGAAAGATTTTGTTGACAATTTGTAAAATGAATTAATTTTTGTAATAATAAGTAGGATATATTTATCGGATCGATTTGATGAAGGATTTAAAGAAAGAAAAAACAATTGACTTACTCAACGCCATCCTGGAATTTGAACTAGCAGGCGTAGTTCGATATACTCATTACTCTTTGATGGTGACTGGGCCAAATCGAATTCCAATTGTTGACTTTTTCAAGACTCAAGCGGTAGAATCTCTCGACCATGCTCAACAAGCGGGTGAAATTATTACAGGTTTAGAAGGACATCCCAGCCAGAAAATCGCCCCCATTCTCGAAACAAATCAGCACAGTACTCGAGATTTACTCGCTGAAAGCTCAAACCATGAAAAGAAATCTTTAACCCTGTATAAGGAATTACTCGATACAGTAGAAGATGCTTCTATTTATTTAGAAGAATATGCCAGAACGATGATCGGGCAAGAGGAATTACATAATATTGAAATCAAGAAAATGCTGCGGGATTTTAGTTGATTTTTTTGAATCAAGTAATACAGAAGATTGATCGATTAGTAATGGGTAAATCTTCTGTTTACTATTTAAACTAAGTATAAAAATTTTTTTTCCCTATAGCAAGAGTGCCTGTTCCAAAAGCCCATAGCGCGACAACTCCATGACTTCTTCTGCTCCCGGATCGGGTTATACTTTACCTGTTTTTGCCTGTGCTTCAGCCATTGCTGCATTACATCATCTGCGTCAACCTCAAACTCCAATCACAGAGGTTAGCATTGATTTAATTGAACCGAATGAAACGGTGAATATTGCCATCGAACACGTTGCTATCCTTAAACCGGGAATAGGATTAGCTGTTAGCCGATCTCAACCCGGAGATAATTTAGACTTAACTCGCAATACACCGATTTGGGCCATGGTAGAATGGGTCGATCAAGTTGATAGTATTGAAGCCATTAGTTCACAAATTGGTTTGCGAAGGGGAACAGGACTAGGATATGATCGTTCAACCGGAGAAGCGGCAATTTATCGTTACGCGAAGCAACTGTTTGAACACAATTTAACCCCTCAGTTAACCTCTGATGAAAAGATTCTAGTCACAATTATTTTACCCGAAGGTCGTCAACTGGCGCAGCGGACTTCTAATGCAGCATTCGGGGTGATAGAAGGACTCTCATTATTGGGGACAACGGGAATTTCTCAACCCCTGAGTTCACCAGAACAGTTACAGGTTTATCAGACTGAATTACGTTCCAAAGCAGCGCAACATCCCAATTTAGTCTTTTGTTGGGGTGAAAATGGCTTAGACTTGGCTAAAACCCTAGGAATTCCAGTTGAACAAACCCTCAAAATAGCCAATTGGGTCGGACCGATGTTAGTGACAGCGGCTGAAGCTGGGGTTGAGTCAATTTTATTATTGGGCTATCATGGTAAATTAATTAAATTAGCCGGAGGCATCTTTCACACTCACCATCATTTAGCCGATGGACGATTAGAGATTTTAACCGCTCACTGTGCAGTCTTGGGTTTACCGACAAAGGATTTAACCATTCTGTTCAATTGTGAAACCACAGAAGCGGCGTTGAATTATCTGCAAAAGCTGGATCAAGCACAAGGAAACTTGACGGGAGATTGCAGTTTAGTGAATCAAGTTTACCGCGCGATCGCTGCTAAAATTGATCGACGGACTACCGCTTATATCCGGAACTATAGCCCGCAAACGGTTCAAATTGGATCAATCTTATTTGATCGCCGTCGTCAAGTTATTGTTAAGAGTCAAATCGGTAATAAATTACTCTCGAAAATTTGTTTCTCTAGTTAAAGTAACCACTTTATTATATTAAGAAATATCCATTTATAACTTCAAGAAAATCAAGAATGATTAAATTATACTGAAATATAATCATTCAACAGTTTATTTTCTTATAAGATGGTAAATTATATTAAAAGTTCTCTCTTCTAAAATAGCGCTTCTAAATCTGTCTCATTGACAGGAATAGATTCAGTCTACTGAGAGAATTTCCTCTAGCATCTATCCCCATAATTTTTACTACTCATTCACTCAATATGGCTTCCCAAACCGAGACACCAACTCAATCGGAATCGGCAGTTTCTTCTACCCAACCACTTAACCGACAAATGATTGTCATTCTGGATTTCGGATCTCAATATTCAGAATTAATTGCCCGTCGCATTCGCGAAACTGAAGTTTACTCGGAAGTGATTTCGTATCGAACCAGTGCAGAAAAACTAGCCGCACTCAATCCCAAAGGAATCATATTATCTGGTGGGCCAAACTCAGTTTATGATGAAAGATCGCCTCAATGTGACCCCAATATTTGGGATCTGAAGATTCCTGTTTTAGGGGTTTGTTATGGGATGCAATTGATGGTAAAACAACTCGGCGGAGAGGTTGAACGGGCGACTCGGGCTGAATACGGTAAAGCTTCTCTGTTGATTGATGATCCCACCGACTTACTAACGAACGTAGAAGAAGCCTCTACCATGTGGATGAGTCACGCAGACTCCTGTACAATGTTACCCCCCGGCTTCGCTATTTTAGCCCATACCGAGAATACTCCCTGCGCGGCAATTGCCAATCATCAACGAAAACTCTACGGCGTTCAGTTTCATCCGGAGGTGGTACATTCTGAATATGGTTTAGCGCTGATTCGCAATTTTGTTTATCATATCTGCAAATGTCAACCGACTTGGACAACTGAAGCATTCGTCGAAGAAGCCATTCGCGAAGTCCGGGCAAAAGTGGGAGATAAGCGGGTATTACTGGCCCTCTCTGGGGGAGTAGACTCTTCAACTTTGGCGTTTTTATTGCATCGCGCCATCGGAGATCAACTAACTTGTATGTTTATTGATCAAGGGTTTATGCGAAAGTATGAACCGGAACGATTACTCAAATTGTTTAAAGAAAAGTTCCATATTTCAGTTGAATATGTCAAAGCCCGCGATCGCTTCCTAGAGAAATTAGAAGGCGTGACAGACCCAGAGAAAAAGCGTAAAATTATTGGTCATGAATTTATTAAGGTTTTTGAAGAAGAATCTGTCCGTTTAGGGCCGTTTGACTATCTAGCCCAAGGGACTCTATACCCAGATGTGATTGAGTCAGCCGATACGAATGTTGATCCCAAAACCGGAGAACGAATTGCGGTCAAAATTAAGAGTCACCACAACGTCGGAGGATTACCAAAAGATCTACGGTTTAAACTGATTGAACCCCTGCGAAAACTGTTTAAAGATGAAGTGCGTAAAGTCGGGCGTTCGATTGGTTTACCGGAAGAAATTGTCCGTCGGCATCCCTTTCCCGGCCCCGGTTTAGCGATTCGGATTATCGGGGAAATCACCCCAGAACGTTTGAAAATTTTACGAAATGCTGATTTTGTTGTCCGCGATGAAATCAGCAGTCGGGGAATGTATCATGATTTTTGGCAAGCTTTCGCCGTGTTGTTACCGGTGCGAAGTGTCGGAGTGATGGGAGATCAACGGACTTATGCTCATCCTATTGTACTGCGTTGTATTTCGAGTGAAGATGGGATGACGGCTGATTGGTCACGGGTTCCGTATGATTTACTCGAAGCCATTTCTAATCGTATTGTCAATGAAGTGGCGGGGGTGAATCGAGTTGTATATGACATTACTTCCAAACCCCCCGGAACGATTGAATGGGAGTAAAAGCAAAAAGCAGTAGATTAGAAATTCGGGAAAAATTGACCATAGAATTGTCTAAATCAATCACAGTTTAATTTTTTCCGTTTTTTTCATTTCCCACAAACACTCCCCTTGACACAATTAACATTTCACCCTTACGGCAGGGGTTCGGGGAGGTCGTAACGTCCCCGACAAGGGGGTTTGGGGGAAAGCTTCCCCCAATGGCTTTTCGGTTTCCTTGTCTTAATCTTGAATAGTCAAATACATCGAGAAAACAGTTATTTTATTGCTTAAACACTCCCCTTGACACAATTAACATTTCACCCTTACGGCAGGGGTCTGGGGAGGTCGTAACGTCAACGGACATCTCACGATTTTGAGGATGCCTCACGCATCCGTGTCCTCCCCGACAAGGGGGCTTGGGGGAAAGCTTCCCCCAATCTTAATTCTGGTTTTCCACTTCAATCTATTTGTAGCAGAGGATGAAGAAAGCAAAAAAGAGACGCTTAGATAAAACGTCTCAACTCAGATAAAAGCAATAAGTTTTAGGTCAACCGGATATTATTTCACGGTAACTTTTGCACCAGATTCTTCAAGCTGTTTCTTGATGTCTTCTGCTGCATCCTTAGCAACACCTTCCTTAATCGGTTTAGGCGCACTTTCGACTAAATCTTTAGCTTCTTTCAAGCCTAAGCCGGTAATAGTACGAACCACTTTAAGGATTGCGATCTTCTTATCAGCGGGGAATTCTTCGAGAATAACATCAAATTCAGTTTTCTCTTCTTCCGCTTCAGCTTCGGCACCACCGCCACCGCCTACACCGGGAGCCATCATCATCATCCCACCACCAGCGGGAGCAGAAGCATCAACACCGAAAGCTTCTTCGATTTGCTTAACCAGTTCAGAGGCTTCTAACAGGCTCAACTCTTTGAGTTGTTCTAAAATTTGATCGGTTTTATCAGACATGGATTAACTCCTAACTTACAACAGACAATAAATTAAACAGGGTGAACTTACTCGGCTTAAGAGTCGCCTTCTTTGGTGGCAACCGCTTGAAGCGCTCGACCCAATTTGGATGGAACTTCGTTGAGTCCCACAGCCAATTTGGTGGGAACCGCTTTGGTTCCGACAGCCAGTTTGGTGGGGATAGAATTGATTGCCCCAGCAATCCGGGCAATGAGTTCTTCCTTGGTGGGGAGTTCAGTAATCGCCTTGACATCATCCAGACTCAGGGCGCGTCCTTCCATGACACCACCGCGCATTTCGGTTTTTTTGGTGTCTTTCTTGAAAGATTGATAGGCTTTAATCGCCGCGCCCAGGTCGTCTTTTGCCAGGATAAACGCTGAACTTCCGCTCAGAAACTGCTGCATCGGTTTCCAAGCATCCGAGTCTTCCACCGCCTTTTCCATCAGCGTATTTTTTGTGATGCGGCATAAACTGCCAGATTCACGCAGACGATTTCTTAGCTCTGAAATTTCAGCAACAGACAGCCCGGTGTAGTCAATCACAAGGGCTAATTGAGTTTCACTCAGGGACTGTTTGAGATCTTCAACAATCTCTTGTTTCTGTGCTAAGGTTCTTCCCATCGGTATTGAACCTCCGTTTTTGACATCGTTTACTTACACATCAATCGCGCCGACAGCGGTGTTGCTGAAATTTCCATTAAAAAAACCTCGGAAAGTTTTCCCAGGTCAAGCACATTAATAACATTACAAACAGCTTCATAATCTGAAGAACTGCCTTGAGCTAATATTATATTTAAGGGCTTTACCTCGGCAGGATTTATGCAAGCTGCACCTGCTGTCTTGGGTTAGCTGATTTTAATTTGTGTAATCAGAATAGTTTATTCTTACAATCGATAATTATGCTCAATTTTTGGAAATTTGTCAACCCCTTTGAGCAATTAAATTTAATTTAACACATAGGACAACAGAAATAGAGGAGTAGATGAGGGGACAGGGTAACCAACAGAGACGAAGAGATTCAATGATGCTAATCGCTATAAAGGTTTTTTTGTTCTCTATTGCCAACTTGTTTCTTTCTGCGACTTTTAAGATAAGCCATATAATGCCACAATTAATATTGGTGTAACTACTGCCATTAGAATATTTAACGGTGTACCTGCGCGAATAAAATCAATAAATTTATATCCTCCAGCACTATAAACCATTGTATTCGTTTGATAGCCTATGGGTGTCATAAAACTATTAGAAGCAGCGAATGTGACAGCGAAAATAAACGCCATCGGATTTAGATTTAAAGTGTTTGCGACTTCCACTGCAATGGGAATCATTAGCACAACAGAAGCGTTATTTGATAATATTTCTGTCAATAATGAAGTCAAAATATAGAAGCAAGCTAATACCCAAAATCCGGATACATTTTCTCCTAATATTGCTAATTGTTTCGCTATAATTTGAGTTGTGCCGGAGTTTTCCATCGCCACTCCTAAAGGAATTAAACCTGCTAATAACAGAATCACATCCCAACGGACTGCGCCATAAACTTCACCCGGTTTGAGACAGCCTGTGACTAACATTAAAATTACACCTATTAAAGAACTCAGCAAAATAGAAGTCAAACCAAAGGCTGAAACTAAAATGACACCGATAATAATTAATAACGCAATTGCGGCTTTTTCTGTTCTGAGTTTTTCGATATTTTGTTGTTCTAAAACTAAGATTTCACGGGTATTTTGTAAACCGATAAAACTCTGCTTAGAGCCTTGAATTAGAAGTAAATCTCCAAATCTAAGCGGGATTTTACCGAGTTGATTTTGTAGGATTTCTGAACCCCGACGAATAGCTAAAACAGTAACATTATATCGCTGACGAAACCGTAAATCTTTGAGAGTTAATCCTATTAACCGAGAGTTGGATAAAATTAAAGCTTCCCCCATTTTTTCTGTTTCTGAAGTTAGTAAATATTCCAAATTTTCTGATTTAAATTGAATATCAGGAACTAAACTTAATCCCTTTTCTTCTCTTATTTTTAAGAGTTCTTCTTTCCGGCTATGAATAACTAAAATATCGCCTACACTTAAAACTTTATCGGCAAAAGGCTGAGAAAACTCAATTCCATTCTGAATTAACTTTAAGACATCGAGATCAAAGCGACGTTGAATTTCACTACTTTTTAAAGTTTGTCCGACTAAATTAGACTGAGGTGTGATGATTAATTCACTTAAATAGTTCTTCAAGTTATAATCTTGATCTTCTAAAAAACTATTCGGAGATTTCCGATCTGGTAAAAACTTCGGTACAATATAAGCTAAATAAATTAAACCGATTAAAAAGGTTAAAATTCCGAGTGGTGTAAATTGAAAAATATTGAATTCTCCATAACCTAATTGTTGAGATAATCCACTGGCTAAAATATTTGTAGATGTTCCCAAAAGTGTCATCATTCCCCCTAATATTGTGACGTAAGATAGAGGAATCATCAGCTTAGAAACAGATATTTTTTGTTGTTTACACCAGTCTTCTACTAAAGGTAAGAATATCGCAACAACAGCAGTATTATTAATAAAGGCGCTAATGGGTCCGATCACTCCTCCTAATACTAATATTTGTCGCGTTGGATTTTTTCCACCCCATTTAATCAGGAAATTTCGCACAGTTTGAATAATACCCGTACGAGTTACGCCATGACTTAAGATAAACATGGCACAAACAGTTATGGTGGCAGAATTACTAAATCCAGAAAGTCCTTCTTCTGGGGTAATAATATTAAAAAGCATTAGTAAAATAGTCGCTGAAAGTGCGATAAATTCAGCACTTAACCACTCTGTTATGAAGCCAATTAAAGCGAAAAATAAAATAGTAATTGTTAGAATGACTTCCATTATTTGGTATTAATGTAATACTTTTAAAGTATAAATAATCCTCCGACATGATCGAAGGATTAGAGTTAATTATTTATAGAATCAATCTGTTATTACTCTTCAGTATAATCGGATTCAGATTCCGGCATCATTTCTTGAGATTCATAGTTATCTTCTTCCATTAAATATTCTGATTCTTCCCCTATTTCATCTTCACTAAAATCAGCTTCTTCTTGTTCAACGTTCACTGAATCATCCACAACTTCCGCTTCGGTATCGACTTCATCGGTGGAGTAATCAACTTCTTCGACTATAGAAGGTTCATTTTCGGATTGAGAAAGTAAAGTCTTTTCTACAGTATTATTGAACATCTCTATTGCGGATTCAACTGTCTCTGTGGAGTCATTCACAAGTATCAATTGATCCTTTACAGAAGATTGATTACCTTGCTTATCTGTAGGTTTTGAAGGAAGAGTTTGAGGAGATGTTTCAGTATCCTCTTGAGTTTCTGATGTATTTTGTTGTTCAGGTGGGGTTTCTTGAACATTTGATCCGGACTCACAAGCGGTTAATCCAGCCACAGAAATCATAACCAAAGTAGTCATTAAAAACATCAAGCGTTTCATGGCATTTTCTCCTAATTCATTCAGTTTTGTGCAATGATATTCATTCAGAACAAAATTAATTGTTCTTCTAACTATTCTGTTTTCAAACATAAGTGAGTTTATTCTCAATATCTATGATCTTCAATGACCAGATATAGAATCAATCACTGTTTGACAGAACAACAGATTAAGTCTTTCAAGAATGAAAAACTAATATCTATTCAATAACTCCATTTTGAAGATGATTTCTCTTCTGAGACGAGTTTAAGAGTTGAATACTTGTAAAATTGTTGCTTGATTAGTATATATTTGCATCGTGCAATACTTAACTAATACAACAGAAAATTTCTTTAATTTTAACGACTATGCCCTGTCGTTAATCAACTAACTCCTTATTAGTCAAAGTTTGAAACAGATTTTTTGACTATAAGCAAGATTATACACGAAAGTTTCAAAGATGGATAATATTATACTCAAAATTTAGTTCGGGTTACCGTACAATTAATCGGGGGTTTTAGTTGGGGTTAACTGGTATTGCTTTTTTTACTATTTTATGCATTTTTCTTTTAAGCTTTATCTTGAGCAGGAGTGGACAGAAGCTGTTGAAAAATCCGCCGTCGCTGCTGAGGTGCATTAGGTGTAATATAACTCCAGAGGCTTTCCCAATAGAAAAAAGAAATGCCGTTAAAATGGTTATTGCGTACTGCTTTAACTTGTTGTTCAATTGTTTTTATATCCACAGTATGTCCTAATGTTCCGGTTAAAATTCCGATACTGACTGGTATTTTTTGACGGGTTTGTTGAATAGCAGGATCGTTAAGTTCTTTAATAAAAGAATCTGAATCATTACGATAAATCTGTACAATTAATTCTTCTATTAATCCTTGATTCACCCAAGTTTGCCAATCTTGTAAATACTCTCGATAAGCAGTACCTTTCGGGTTAGGTGAAAGAGAAATAATACAATTCGGTTTAACTGCTTTAATTTCTTTAACTAAAGTGGTGACAAATGCTGTAATTTTATTCGATCGCCAACGCATCCATTCAGCATTATACGGATCATCTGGTGGCATTTTACCCTGATGTTCTTCTTGATAAAGCTTGAGTGTAAACCAGTCGTAACCTAATTCTACAGGCATACCAAAATGATCATCAAGTTGGATGCCATCGACATCATATTTCATTACAACTTCTAGAATTAAATCTTTAATAAATTGCTGAACTCGAGGATGAAGTGGATTTAACCAAATATTATGAATTCCTAGCAAAGAAGCTTTCGATGAGTTAGTTTGATCTAAATCTGCTTGAGAATAAATAGGCTTAGATTGTTGATTTTTGGGTAGTGCAACCCAATCCGGATGATACCGAACCAAAGAAGAATGAATCGGAGCCATAAATCCATATTCAAACCAAGGAATAATTCGTAATCCTTTTTGATGTCCTTCTCGAACAATTTTAGATAAAATATCTCCGCCAAATCGAACTAAATTTAATAAATCATCTTGCGCTTTTCCCGTGACTCGACGGGCAACAGCACTACGATAAAATGTGGTTCCTCGATTCCAAACGACTGGATAAACGGTGTTAAATTGAAGCTGAGACAGTTGATTTAATGCACGATCAATTGCCCAGGGCATGAATAATACCCCACTATTGACGTTGGTCATCCAAACGCCACGCACCTCTTGTGGGGGTTTAGAGAGTACTTGAGGAGAATTTGAAGTATTAAACTCGATGATTCCCAGGCTCAAAATAAGTAAAATCAGCCCAGTTAGTATCCAGTTAAAGAGTGATTTTCGGAACCGTTTTTTGTGCATTCTTCCGAGTCTTGTAACTTTTCCTCGATTATATGAGATGGAAAACGCTAGAACCGTTGTAAACGCAATCTTTCTTCAAATTAAATTCAGATTTATTCTATCAATATCTCGCTTCTACTTTTTCTTTTCTCACTCAACTGCCGCGATCGCTTCGATAAATGAATCATAAAAATATGTGGTAGCTTTTATAATTTTTTAGGATATTTGAAATAAGATTCTGCTGATTAAAAATATTTAGCGATTTGAGCTAATCAATGATTAAGGAAAAATAGCAATATACTCATTTCTAAGAAGTAGCAGGCAACGACTCTACAGAAATTGCGTCTTCATAATCATCATCATCTTCATTAACTTCTTTAACTGTTGAGGGAATAAAAACAGTAAATTCCGATCCGACATCCATCTCGCTTTTAACTAATATTTTCCCACCCATCATCGTACAAAAACGTTGACTAATTGAAAGTCCGAGTCCGGTTCCACCATACTTTCGAGTGGTAGAATTATCAGCTTGAGTAAAGGGATTAAATATTTTATCAAGCTGTGCGGGTGTCATCCCTATTCCTGTATCTAATACACTAAAAATCACCCAACTTTCCTCATCTACTGAAGAACCATTTTTCTCACTGCTTTTTCGTTGAGTGTTGGGGTGAGATCGATCATTTTTAGGGAGAGTATCAATCGGGTTACTCCGCATTACTTTAAGGGTGACTAATCCATCATGGGTAAACTTAGCGGCGTTACTGAGCAGATTTAATATAATTTGTTTAATTTTAGTGCGATCGCCTGTCATGGAGCCTAAATGTGGATCGCTGGTAATTTCAAATTTATTATGATTTTTTTGTGTCAACGGTTGAACTAAAGCCTTAACTTCATCAATTAATGTTGTTAAATCAAACACTTCTAAATAGAGAGACATTTCTCCAGACTCTAATTTAGAGATATCCAAAATATCTTGAATGAGGGTTAATAAATGCATCCCTGATTTTTTAATTTGCTCTAAATCTTCACCGAAAGACTCAGGACAATTCAGCTCTTCAGCCTCCTCTTTGAGCAAGTCGCTGTAGCCAATCACTGCATTTAAGGGAGTTCGTAATTCATGGCTCATACTCGCCAGAAATTCACTTTTAGCAGAATTTGCAGCTTCTGCGGCTTCTTTGGCTTGCTGCAGTTCTATCTGAGCGAGTTTACTTTCAGTAATATCCCGAACAATTGCTAACACTTCATCATCGCCACTGACGACAATTCTCGCTTCAAAATGTAGGCGTTTTTCTTGTAAAAATAACTCGTATTCAAAAATTTGAATCTGATGGGTGCGAAGGGCTTCTTCTGAATAATGAACATAGAGTTGAGCCACATTACGGGGTAACAAATCATAGACTGTTTTGTTGAGATATTGCCCCAAAGACTGTCGTAAGCCACCGCTACGAGATTCTTTAAAAGCCAGCATCACCCCATCATGACTAAAGCGAAACATCAAGTCAGGGATAGCATTCAATAAAGCTCGATTTTTCGTTTCACTTTGCCGCAGTGCCTCAGCCCGATGTTCTAAACTTTGAATCAGTTGTTCTTTGCTTTCGAGTAAATCCTGAAGCTGATCATTCATGCTGTTAAATGCATCAGCTAACAACTTCAGTTCATCTTGAGTTTGTACATTGACTCTTTGGCTTAAGTTGCCTTCAGCAATGCGTTTAGTGGCGTGGGTCATCTGTTTGAGAGGTTCAGTGATAGACCGACTCATCACCAATGCCAGAAATGTTCCCGCTACGGCAGCGGCTAAAGCAGCAGCGAGACCTTGGTTACGAACAGTCACTATTTTTTGCTCTAGTTTATCGGTCGATAGACCCACGCTGACCGCCCCGAGGGTTTGATTTCCCACTTTGACCGCTTTACCGGCTAATAATTGGTCTTCTTCCCATTTAAACTGGGTGATGTCACTCTCAACTAACTGTTGACCAAAAGCATCAGGTTTGACGCTATAGACCAACACATCATTACCATAAGCATCTGCCACCACTCGACCGTCACGCTCATACACTCGACCCGCTGATAATATCCTTTCTTCCTGACCCAACTGTTGCATGATTTCTTCTAGAAAGTCAGCATCTAGAATATATAAAGCATCGGCCGTAGTGACGGATAATGCATCGAGTAAAATCTGTGCTTGTTGTTGAAGTTCACTGCGATAAGATTGTTGTTCGCGACGCAAAGACAGCCAAGTCACACCAGCCACGGCAACAATGACCAAACTTGTCATGGCCAATGTTAACTTAGTGGCTAGCGATACTCGTTTGATTTGGAAGCGACCCATCCAACTCACTGATTTTGCACCTGTTGATATAATTCTCGCATTTTGGCAATATCTGATTCGGGAGGGAAGTTATCAAACTTGGCCGTTTCTTCAAACTCTTCCAGTACAATTTTTCCGGCTTCGGTTTGATTCATCTCCAGCAAAAGGGTTTTGATCGCTTCTACTTTTTCTCGGTCCATTCCCGGTTTAATCATCACAACATGACGAGCCACTTTATCTGTTTCTGCCAACACCTTCATGGCTTCTCGATTGGCTTCAGGAATCTCTAGGAATGTACCAATATCAACGGCTCCGGCATCGACCTTGCCACTAATGACCCATTGAATTGTATTCTCATCATCACCACTGAAGATATAACCGATTTCATCTGCTATGACAGTTTCATTAACTGATGATTTCTGTGCTGTTTTTAGGTTAGCCTGTTTTAAATATGCCATCGGCAGCATATACCCCGAAGTTGAGCTGAGTTCATCGAAGGCGATGATTTTTCCTTGTAAATCTTCAACAGAATTAATGTCTCGATCTTTCATGGTAAAAAGGACAGTATAATAATCAGCCTGGCCTCCTTTCCAACGTCTTAAAATTACCTCAGCACCTGACTCGTCGGTGACATACATCGCAGGATATGGGCTATCAAAGTAAAGATCAACATCTCCATTTTTCAACCACTGAACCATGGTTGGCATATCTGAAGCGACTTGAACTTCACCCACACCAATATCAAACTCACTTAAGTTAGCGGCTAAATAATCAGCGAAAGGTTGATAACGTTTAATTTTTTTAGCTGGATTATTTGAGATATCGGCGATAATAATCTTTTCTGTATTTGTTGAGGTTGTGATGTTTGTCGATTCTGATGGGGTCGAATTGGTTGAATTAGTGGTTTCGCCCTGGGGACTACAACCCATGACAACAGCAGCCACACTCAGAATGAAGACATTGCCGAGAAAATTACGAAACATGATTGTCTACTCTGTTACAGAGATTAAGTAAATTAACCCGGTTAAAGGTTTATATCTTGATCATACACAGCCTTTCGTCTCAGTAGATGCACAGATTGGCTATATTTTGATAAATTTTGATTTGAATCATTGGTTCGCTAAGATCGCAGAGGTCAAGTAAACTGGAGTGACTCACACGGGACTCCTCTGAAAGAATTTTGATCAAAAAGACTTGATGGCAATCTTAACAGACTCGCTCACCCCTTGACCCGTGATTCTCTATTTATATTTCCTTCATATAACGGATTATAATCCGGATATCCGGATGATTTATTTAAAGATTCAGTAAAGATTTTACGACAATTTAAAGACAGTATTGTCATTTGCGATCTAAAAATGCAACAATTCAGTAGAATTACGACTAAAGAGCGTTAAAAAAGTTTCATAAACTTCAGAAGTTCGAGATTGATCAACAGCTAAGCGGTTTATGAGACTTCAGTTATCATCGTATTTCCACCCGAGAGTAATCAAAGCTTTTCACACTTAAAAAGGTTAAGTTTTTTAGAAAATTATTGATATTCTATTGTATCTTATCCTTGATACTCACAAACAAGCTCATACTGCCTTTGAGTATTTAAATACTCAGAAGCTTTATATTTTTTTCAACAGTTGCATCTAAACAGAGGAGTCACAACACAGATGAATTTTCTTCAAACTCAATGGAGTTCCAATACTCTATTACATCGAATAACTCAGGCAATTCTACCTTCAACAGTATTTCTGGGGTTGCTCGCTCTTCCTACCCCAGCAGAAGCCATTAGCTTAGTCAAACAAGGGACATTCTCAACCGGGATTTTTGATGATGGTGCGGCCTTGCACTCTGCTTACGATCCCCTCACACAAACATTATTTGTTGCAAATGGCAGCACGAATCAAATTGATGCCCTCAATATTAGTAATCCTGAAAATCCGCTACTGTCATTTAATATCGATTTAAATCCCTTCGGATCAGTTACTAATGTTGCTTATGGCCAAGGATTATTTGGCGTCTCCTTTGAAAATGACACCGTCACCGATCCAGGCAGTGTAGTATTCTTTGATCCATTTGGGGATCTCGTTGAACAAGTCAGCGTTGGTGCCTTACCCGATTCACTCATTTTTACACCTGATGGCAGTAAAGTTTTAGTGGCCAATGAAGGCGAACCCAGCGACGACTATACCATCGACCCATTGGGAACGGTCAGCATTATTGATATTGCCACTTGGGATGTCTTAACAGCAGACTTTCAAGCCTTTAATAATAGTGTGCTGGGGGAAAGTGTGCGGATTTTTGGGCCAAATGCCACCGTCGCTCAAGATTTAGAACCAGAAGATATTGCGATTTCAGAAGACGGCAAAACTGCTTTTGTTACTTTGCAAGAAAATAACGCCGTTGGTGTCTTAAACTTAGAAACCAATCAATTTGAACAAGTATTGGGCCTCGGATTTAAAGACTTTAGTCTACCGGAAAATATGCTCGATGCTAGTGATAGAGATGATGGGATTAATATTCAAAATTGGCCCGTTTTCGGCATTTATCAACCCGACGAACTACAAGCCTATAGTTTTGGGGATGAAACGTTTTTTGTCACGGCCAATGAAGGAGATAGTCGTCAATATGAATTTGAAGACGAAAACGGTGAAGAAATCGCCGCTCTAGATGAAGAAACCAGCGTCGGTGATGTTGTTCTTGACCCAGACGCTTTTCCCAACGCTTCAGCGTTGCAACAGGACGAAAACTTAGGCCGTTTAGAAATTACCAATACCCTGGGTGATACGGATGGAGACGGTGATTTCGATCAGCTTTTTGCCTTCGGGGGTCGCAGTTTCTCTATTTTCAATTCTAGCGGTGAGTTAATCTTCGATAGTGGGGATGATTTTGAACAAATTACGGCTGAATTATTCCCTGAATTTTTTAACGCCACTAACGACGAAAATAACTTCGATAACCGTAGTGATAATAAAGGTATTGAACCGGAAGGAATTGCGCTCGGAACAATTGAAGATCAAACTTATGCTTTCATTGGTTTAGAGCGTATCGGTGGTCAAATGGTCTATAACATTACAGATCCCAATAACCCCTTCTTTGTCACCTACAAAAATAATCGCAACTTTTCTGTCGAATTAACCTTAGACGAAGAGGGTGACCCAGACCCCACTGCCGCTGAACTGACTGCGATCGGAGACTTAGGGCCTGAAGGATTGACCTTTATCCCCGCTGAAGAGAGTCCGACTGGAGAAGCGTTACTGGTAGTTGCCAATGAAGTCAGCGGTACCACGACTCTCTATGCGGCTCGGGTTCCTGAACCGGGAACTATTTTAGGACTGATGGCGGTCGGCATGTTGGGTGGCGTACGACTCAAACGTAAAAGTTAAGCCTGTTTTCAGTCTGTTTTTTCCCTAAGCTGGTCGGGTAGTAGTGGGTGATTTAAATCGGCTCCGACCAGTGATAATGCTGCTTGCTGAGACTTCATCATCTCGATCGCCAAACAATTCTCAAGAGCGCTTTTGAAGTATTTTCTGATGGATTTATTTAACACAGACATCATCAGATCTGGGTGATTTCAGCACTGCTAAATAGGGCGCTGAGGTGAAGGAGAAAGTGATACGCATTTTAACCCAATCATCACAAGTTTATTCTAAAGCAGTCGCTGCTAAAGACCCATAACTGGCTTGAATCGGATCTCCTCACCCCATCATCTCCCCAGGGAAAGCTTAAAATAAATTAAAATAGTGTAAATAAATTTTAAGTAGGGCAAGGGCAGATGCGTATTATTTTGATGACAGGGAAAGGAGGCGTTGGCAAAACCTCTGTAGCGGCGGCAACTGGGTTACGTTGTGCTGAACTGGGTTATAAAACCTTAGTGTTGAGTACTGATCCGGCTCATTCTTTGGCCGATAGCTTTGACATGGAACTCAGCCACGAACCCTGCTCTGTGCGTCCTAACCTCTGGGGGGCGGAATTGGATGCGTTGATGGAACTAGAAGGCAACTGGGGGGCTGTGAAGCGCTATATTACTCAGGTTTTGCAAGCGAGAGGTTTAGATGGGGTACAAGCCGAAGAGTTAGCCATTTTGCCGGGAATGGATGAAATCTTTGGTTTGGTACGGATGAAGCGTCATTATGATGCTGGAGATTTTGAAGTTCTGATTATTGATTCAGCGCCCACGGGGACAGCGCTGCGCTTACTCAGCTTACCGGAAGTGGGGGGCTGGTATATGAGAAAATTTTATAAACCGTTACAAGGGATGTCGGCGGCGTTACGTCCTTTGTTTGAACCGATTTTTAAACCCATTACGGGATTTTCTTTACCGGATAAAGAAGTGATGGATGCGCCTTATGAATTTTATGAGCAAATTGAAGCGTTAGAAAAAGTTTTAACAGATAATACAAAAACTTCTGTTCGTTTGGTTACAAATCCAGAAAAAATGGTGATTAAAGAATCTTTGCGGGCTCATGCTTATTTGAGTTTATATAATGTCGCAACAGATTTAGTGATTGCTAACCGAATTATCCCAGACACTGTTACCGATCCGTTCTTCAAACAATGGAAAGAAAATCAACAGCAATATCGTCAAGAAATTCATGATAATTTCCGGCCTTTACCTGTGAAAGAAGCGCCTTTATACACAGAAGAAATGTGCGGATTTGCAGCATTAGAAAGACTTAAGGACACTTTGTATGGTGATGAAGATCCGACACAGGTTTATTATGCAGAAAATACTGTGAAAGTTGTTACAGAAAAAGGTTCCTATAGTTTAGAACTGTATTTACCCGGAATTCCAAAAGAACAAATTCAACTGAATAAAAATGGAGATGAATTAAATATTCGTATTGGAAATCATCGCCGTAATTTTGTTCTACCTCAAGCGTTAGCCGCCTTAGAACCAACGGGTGCAAAAATGGAGGAAGATTATCTTAAAATTCGTTTTACAGATGTTGCTAAAGTTTAATTCGCTTTAACAATAGGATTGAAATTGAGTAATGGGCAATGGGTAACAGGTAAGGAGTAACGAGTAACGGGTAACGGGTAAAAACCTTTAATTATAATCATAAATCCCATTCAAATCCTGTTCCCTGTTCCCTATTCCCTTCTTCATCATTCATCATTCATAATTCATCATTCATAACTCATCTAACGAGTAATCACAAACACCCAATCCTGACGATCTGGGGGGGTTAAAGTCATGGTATTCTCTTGTTGTGGAACATCAGACAATTCACGATAACCACCACTACGGGGATTATAAAGTCGAACTTGATAAGTAAACTCTCCAGCCTCTCCTAAATCTAAAGATAACGGTCTTATCGTATTACGAATATAAGCGATATACTGTTGACTGGGTTCAGCGAGTAGATAATATTCACCTCTACCTTGGAGTAATTCATCAATAGGTTCGAGTTTCCACCATTCCAAATCATTAAACAACTTAGCAACGTGTTGGACTTCTGCTTCCCAGTCATCATTTTGCGGCGCATCCACATCAAATGTCCCTGGATCGCGAGTCCCACCAAAATAGGTATTTCCCCAACCTGTAACAAAATAACCCCCCGCCATCGCAATATCCCAAGTGGCGTGACGAATATCTTCTAAAGTTTCGCTATTGGGTTTATCCACTTTGCCATCACTATTACTATCGCGCAAATAATAGGCATATTCAGAATTGACCACAGGTTTATCATGATCTCGTGCGTCTATAATACGTTGATGCAGTCTACGATAATTTTGTTGGTAATCGGCAAAAGACATCCAATCTTCTTTAGCAAATTCCTCAACGGTATAACTTAATTCCCCTGGATGAATTGCAATTAGGCGGTTATGAGGATCATGCTTAACAATTTCTGCGGCAATGTTTTGATACATTTGTTTGGAACCATATTCGTTCCATTCTCCAGCCACATTAAACGCAACGTTATACGCACTGTAACGACCGACAATATAACGAGCATAGCGTAATCGGGCTTCATCATTGGCAAAACCCGCCCAATCTCCAACGCGATCATCTTCTGCCCAAGCTAACATCAACATCGCGGTGATGCCGTTTTGATTAATATATTCTAAGCGGGTATCGACTTCCTGCCAGAAAGCTGGGTTAATGATTTCTGCTTCAAAGTCTTCAAACGCCGCGCCTCCTTCGTTACGGGGAATGGTAATCAAATTACTATGAATATAATTAAAGCCTTGATCGGCGCGAACATCAATATATTGTTCAACAGACTCGCGGGTTAAATTCTCGGAAGTATCGATATTAAATGCATTCCATAACGTATCCCCCATCAACCAATAGGGTGTACCATCTTCATATTCAAAATGATGAGGATACTCAGATCGCACCCTAACACCTCCTTTTTGATCGGAAGGCAATACCCGAAAATCTCCCTCGGCTTGATCGAGTCCTGGATCATTAGATTTAACCGACCAATTCCAGGTTCCCTCTTTGCCGGGAGAATAACGAAACGTCCAACGGTTTCCCCCATTCCAAAACAGAGGAATTCTCATAATTTCCCTATCCGGACTTTGAATAGTGGCGGTTGCTTCGACTTGTGTATAAGGATTTTGATAATTTCCGCTATGGTTTATTGTGGTTTCAAAAATATCGTAGGTATCCACTTCAGCCTTGCCGTCAATATCAACACTAATGACGACTTCATCACTGCTAGACAATTCCCCATCTGTAGCAGTCAGGCGTAATACATAAACCCCAGGAATGACAAATTCAGCTTCTGTATTAATCTCTTCAGCATCTTCTAGATCGGCATCCTGCGGCCCACTCATTTGTTCCCAGAGGGTTGTAACAGTCCCCGGTTTACCATCATCAGCGACACTCCCATCTAAGTTAATTGTAGACGGTTCAATCGTTTGATCCGAACCCGCCCGTACCACCGGGGCTAAGTTACTCTCTTCAACAGGAGTCGTTTCTTCTGGGGCATCAACTGTTATTCTGCCACAGCCAATAACCCAACTTGAAGCGATTGTAGCGAACGCCAATAGTTTAACAGATTGAGTATAAATAGACCTGGAAATCACTCTTATTGTCTCCGTATATCACCTAGAATTAGAAGATGGGTTTGATGCGGGTTGGTTCGGTTTGGCTTTGGAGTAAGATAAGGTTTTCTCAGAAGGATCAGTGGGTTTAGCAACCCAAAACCCTGCTTGTAAGAGGATTTTAGGGATTAAAAAGGTCATCACCATTGCCGCTAAAATGGGAGAATTTTTCAATCTTGAATCAGATCGAAGTTGAGTCCAGGTGACAGACAGTTGAATATAAATATTTCCTACTCTGTCAAACAGTTGATTAATCATCCATTCCGGCCATTTAGACCCGTCAAACTGCATCAATAGCCAACTGAAAACCGATACCGTCAGCATCATCAGTATAAATATAGCCCCAGTCAGCAGTATATCACTCGTCAACCCCGCTTCGGAGTTAGAAATTTGGTTTACCAGTTGGGGGCCAAGACGAGTAAAAGGATGATGAATCAAATATATATAATAAGACCATATCCCAATCGTTGAGAGAATTTTAAACAGTTGTAAATAGCGCTGCTGTACAATGACGGCTAAATTAATCATCCATAATATTAACCCGAATGCAATCACAAAATCGGAGAAAACCCAGCCCCATAAACCGACATAAAGTAGTCCCTGTCCGCAGAACCAAACCACAAGACCCAATAAACCACTATATCGATTTAGTACTATACGCTGAGTCGGTTGAGGATGTCGAGCATAAGTACACCCAGCCACTACCCCCAGGGTAAATTCTGCCATCCGGGCCGGGATAAATCCAAAGGGGGCGCGGCGTTGAAACAGACCATATAGCCAGTCAGGTTGTTGTTTGAGGGCAGAAACAGAATTGGGAATTAAACTAATAAATGCAGTATCATGAGCGATGGGTTTTCCGTCTAACAGATAGATTGCGATCGCGCGATAAGTCCATTCAAGCGCCAGAATTCCTAACATTAAACTCAGGCTTCCTTGCCAAGTGGGATATTTTTTTAGCCAATAATAAAGGGCAGGAAATAGTAAATAAGCCCCGATAATAAAGGGGACAAACCAAAACGCACCTGTTGCGCCGCCCCGAAACCCTTCAAAAACATTTGTGAGTAGAAAAGTGTCTAAAACAGTACGGACTAAAGTGTGCTTAACTGAGTGAAGATCAAAGAGTAATAAAATAATTGTTGATATCCAAACCGCTAACCAATAAGCGGGTAAAAGTCGTCGCAGTCGCCGCCGAAACCAACTATTCCATTTAGGAGTTTGAGGGCGTTTAAAACAGGAGAAGCCTAACCCTAAACCACTCAAAATAATGAAGACATGAACTCCTTGCCAGCCAAACCATCCCCCTTTCCAATGCACGAGAACAACGGCAATAATCGCTAATCCTTTACAAAAAGAAGTTAAACTCAGTAATTCAGGTTTTGAGTTTGTTGTATTCATCTTAAATAGTTTATTGAGTTTTAATATTAAATACTTTTATTTTTCACAGATTTAGATTTAGATAAATCAGCTTCATTTTGCTTAAACCAGTTATCAATTTTATTAACAAAAATATTAACAATCGGTTGATAATATGCTCCCCATTTCAAGAATAAGCCTGTATCTAAATAATGACCTGTATTCGGAATTGTCCAGTATGCTACCGGGTCAGAAATTCGCTGATACATCTGTTTAAAAAAGGCTAAATCTTCTTCCGGTTCCTGTTGGGCATCAATCAGAAAAATTGGCGGATGTCCTGGCTTTTCTAATGCCTCAATATAGGTTTCTAAATCTAATGCTGCCATCACCGGATGCCAAAACTCATAAGTTAAAGGGCGGTCTAATTGCATATCAATTTGCCACCGTAATAACAGTTTTTGCTTTTCTTGTGCTTCTGGGTTGAGAAAGCGTTCTCTGAGTCTTCTAGGGGGGGCAAATAGTACTGTTTTAGCAATACGAGGTTCTCTTAATATTGCCGCTGTAGCCACCCCCGCACCAAACGAATGACCCACCACATAAAACGGTTGATTTCCTGTCTTAAATTCGGTTTCTAAATAGTCGAAAGCAGCGATAACATCTTGGGCAAAATCAAAGGCTTCAGAAGTATAATCTTGCGGTTTTTCTGACTCTCCATGCGCCCGTAAATCAATCGCAAATACGTTATAATTAAGTTGCTGAAACTCGGTTGCTACAGCCGAAATAAAAGGCAATTTGCGCCCAAAAATTGAGGAACCATGTAATAATAATATCGTCGGCACTTCAGCCGGAGAATTGGCTAAATATAAATCCCCTTTCAGTTGTAAATTTCCCGCTAAAAAATTAACCGTTTTATTCGGTTTAATCTTAATAAATTTAATCCCTTGTTTAACTTCTTTAAACTTTAGTTGATGATAACGATATCGAGCAATTGCATACAACCCTTTGAGTTTAGAATGATGTTCTCCTAAAAAATGATACAGTTGAGTTTTTGCCATTCTTTTATTGCTATTTAAGTCGGTGTATTTTCAATCCGAGATTTAATTACTTTTGCGGGAACTCCGGCTGCAATTGAATAGTCCGGTAAATCTTTCGTAACAACTGCCCCCGCCCCAATAATGCATCCTTTTCCTATTTTTACGCCATCCAATACTACAGCACCCGCGCCCAGCCAAACATCATCACCAATGGTTAATTTTCCTCGGGTATAAACCCCTTGTTCCATAATCGGAATATCCACTCTATCTGTATAGTAACGTCCGCCACCGAGATAACAATTCCCCGCAATTAAAACAGAATTTCCAATCGACATTCCACCACTAGCAGAAAGAATTGTATTACAGCCAATATCTGTTTTGTTGCCAATTGAAATCCCGCCTATTTTACCTTGAATAACGCAGTTTCTCGAGATAATTACATTATCCCCAATTGTAACTCCTTCTTCTGCTGCACCACTGGCATCTAACATCACATAATCATCAATGGCAACCTGATTTCCGAAAGTAATTTTACGGGGGTGTCGTAATACAATGCCTTTACCAAAAATAGCCCCACCACCGACTTGTTTAAATAAGCCTTTATAGGACATTTTACGGAATAAATATCCTAATGTGCCGTAAAGATCACCAAACAAAAAAGTAGACAATTCATAGTGTAATAAATGGCTGAGGCTATCGTCTCCTAACGCCTTCATTTGATAGCGCTTTAACAATGAAGAATCAGCCTGATTAAGCTGTTCTGATAGAGAAACTTTAGCAATTTTTTGGCGTTCGTCTGATTGAACCATAACCCCTCT
This sequence comes from Microcoleaceae cyanobacterium, assembly GCA_049649525.1. GTDB lineage: Bacteria > Cyanobacteriota > Cyanobacteriia > Cyanobacteriales > Microcoleaceae > JAAURB01. Next base: position 7,534 of record JBARZE010000069.1, on the reverse strand, counting down.
TAACTGATCATTTAATGGTGGGAATAGAAGGATAGCCTAATTCAGTCTCAGATACTTAGATAATCTTTTATTTAGTAGATGCTATCTATTTTAACAGATCTGTCTCAAAATTAAGCTACTCTCCAAAATTTTAATTAATTCAAGAAACCTTGTTCTTTATACCAGGCCGCAGTTTGTTGTAAGCCTTGATCAACAGAAACTTTCGGTTGATATCCCAATAATTTCTTTGCTTTAGAAATATCAAACGCCCGATCTTTCAAGAAGAAATCCACCCGACGGCGATAAATAGGGGGAGAAATATTAAACGGTTGACAGACAATTTCACACATTAAACCCGCCCACCAAACAGGCCAAACCGGAATCCGAATTTTAGAAATTGGCTTATTTAAAATAGTAGCAATTTTCTCGACTAATTCATTTAACGTTAAAAATCCTTTTCCGTCAGTTGTACCTTCTCCACCAATGGTAAAAATCTCACCAATACCCTCCTCTTTTTCACCCGCTAAAGCAATTCCCGTGACCAAATCTTCAACATGAGTCAGATGATACAGTACATTTCCGCTACCAATCATCTTAAAATTGCCTTTATTCACATACTTAAATAACTTGAGAAAACGAGTATCTCCAGGGCCATAAATTCCCACCGGACGAACAACTGTCCCATCCATATTATTTTCCTTAAAAAAGTTTAAGGCAAAAATTTCCCCATCTCGCTTAGATTCTTGATAGTAATCTCCGGGAGAATAGGGATCTTCTTCCTTAGCCGGAGGATTTTTAATCTCTCCCTGAACTCCCACAGTGCTACAATGAACAAAGCGCTTAATTCCTGCTTGTTTAGCCGCTTCTAATACTCTTTGAGTCCCCCCTAAATTCACATCCCAAAAGAGCTGTTTCGGGACGTTTTCTGCCCGGAATAATGCAGCAATATGATACACCACATCGATCCCTTCCATCACTGCCGGATCTAGGGGTTTATCCTCCGCAATATTAGCAAAAGCATATTCAATTTTTAGTCCTTCTAATGTGCTGTGATCTGAACTTTTTCGGACTAAAACCCGCACTTCATACCCTTTATCTAACAAATGTTTTGTTAAATAACTTCCCGTAAATCCATTTGCCCCAGTCACTAATGCTTTCATCTCGTTTTCTCTCAACTCAGTTAATCTAATATTAAGCCAAAACCAATGGTTTATCGAAGTAAAACATTTTTAATCGATCAATTTCTGCTTGAGTTCTTGTTTCATCCCAATTGAATAATTGACATAAACTCGGCGCTATTTTCATCGCTCTTTCTGGATTATCTCCTAAACTGGTACGACGTAAAACTAAGTCATCTAAATGATGCACAGATTCAGTTTTAATTAACTCCTTTAATTTTTGTTTCCAACGATTATCTTTCGGGTCAGGATACCAATCATAATCAAAAATACCTCGTGGTTTTTGAACCGCATCAGGCGGGGGAACGGTTGAAGAAACGGGGGTCGTATTAGGAAAAACTTGGTTAATTGTTTTCTCTGCAACTAAACGAGAAGTCGTGAATTTAACCCCACAAATACTATAAGCACCTTGAGGTTTTGTATGATTAAAAATAACCTCTCGCACCGCTAATGCATTACTACCCGCTTTAGCAGCCGGCAATAACCCCGAATAAATCCGCAAGACGTCATTTTCACTCACATTTAATCCGGGAATAGCGAGGTTTAAGTTATCAATAAATTCCTTTAATTCTTCAGGACTCGGTTGAGGTCGATCGCCAATTTCTTTTGACCAAACCCCATGAATTGTCCCAGCAAGTAATCGTCCTTTCCAAGGATGCAAGAAATAGGTTTGGGCATCTGCTTTTTTCGGTTCAACAGCTAAAGCATATTCTGATAACGTTTTCCGGTCAAATAACACATTCCAAGCAATTGATTTATGGAATAAATTAGCAGAATTTTTATCAAATTTATCTGCCAATTCTTGACACCAGGGACCTGCTGCATTAACTAATTTAGCGGCTTTATACTCATGAGTTTCCCCAGTTAATTGATCTGCTGCGACTACCCCAATTACGCGATTATTTTCAGTTAAAATCTGTTTCGCTTCTACATAATTTAAGGCAGTTGCCCCTAAACTACAAGCCCAACGTAATAGACTGATTAATAGTCGTTGAGAATCTGGCATTCGGGCATCATGCCAAACCGCACCCCCTTTTAACCCTTCTGTATCCACTTGAGGAAACAGTTGTTTGACTTGTTGGGAAGGAATGATTTTACCATCATTAAGATGAGCATCTGTCCGTATCTTTTGATTACGATAAAACGACATCGCATCATTCACCACCAATGCCGTTTTTAATATCGGTGGACGACGTAAACCTTTGCCATATAAAGGCATTAAACAGGGTAAAGGACGGACTAAATCAGGGAAATTTTGTAGAAACCAACGTCGTTCATTTACAGACTCATAAAACCGACGAAAATCTGCTTTTTGTAAATAGCGAAAACCACCATGAACAATACGAAGGCTATTATGACTGGTTGCCGAGCCAAAATCTTGCCGTTCAATTAGTAGCGATCGCAAACCCCGACGGGCTGATTCTAACGATAACATAACACCGTAAATGCCGCCTCCAACAATGATCAAATCATAAGTTTTATCAGCGGCAGTTGATGGGTTTCGAGAGATCTGAGTCATAATCAATTAATATGATAATTAAACAGGATTAGTCTCGGGTCGTATGTTATTTGTTATGGGCTATATTCTAAGCTGCCTGAAACATTATGATAGAACAGATAGATTTAAGCGAATCCATAACAAATAACTCGGGGAAAATTATTTCATCTTCCTAAGAAACAAGCTGAGGTTTGTAAGCAGAAACGTCTCCTTCTAACCACTGTTTACGCCAACTTTGGAATACAATCATTGACCACAAAATATGGCTATGATTAGCAACGCCAGTTAAATGTTCCCGTTTTAAACGTTCAATGGTTTGAGGTTGGAAAATGCCTTGATTTTGAATTTCTGTGGGACTGAGTAAGTCTTCCATCAACGGACGAAATTCATTACACAACCAATTTTTAATCGGGATACTGAACCCTTCTTTCGGTCGATAAATACATTCAGATGGGATACGACGGGCAGCAACCGACTTCAGTAAGACTTTGGTAACCCCATCGCTGACTTTCAGTTGATCGGGAACTTGAAACGCCAATTCCACGACATCGGGATCGAGGAAGGGAACCCGTGACTCTAATGAAACGGCCATCGACATCCGATCCACTTTCGTTAAGATATTATCACTGAGATAACTCTTGACATCAACATACATACTGCGGTTAAGGGGTTGGCGATCGCCTGCACGTTCAAATAGGTCTAAAATATGAGCAGCCGATGGACTCACCATTTGTTGTTGGGCCGAAGAGGTAAACAATTCTTGACGAATGGTATCCCCCGCAAAAATCCGCCACCTCGCGTGAGATAGGTCAGCCGGGTTTTCTAAGCCTTCAATAAACCGTTTGGCTTTATTCACCAGTCCTTTTTTAGCGGGACGAGGTTTAAGGGAGTTAATAATCGGTTCAATTAAGCCTTGACGGAAAACACTGGGAATTCGTTGATATTGCCTTGCTTTCTCGTCGGCGAGATAGGTTTCATAGCCGCCAAATAGTTCATCACCCCCATCTCCACTCAGGGAAACCGTGACGTGTTGACGGGCGAGTTTAGAAACCAAATAGGTGGGGAAGATGGAAAAGTCACCGATGGGATCGTCCATAAAGTACATCAGATGGTCGAATAATTCCCCGACATCTGGCCGGATCACTTCAGTGATATGATCCATATTCAGATGATTCGCGACTTTTTGCGACCAATCTAATTCGTTATAAGACGGATCATCAAACCCAATACTAAAGGTTTTTGCCCGTCCCATATAGGCTGCAATCAGGGAAGAGTCCACCCCACCCGACAGAAACGCCCCCAAGGGAACATCACTCACCAGTTGCATTTCCACGGCTTTTTGAATTTGGGCTTCGACTTTATCTGCCCATTCCGTTGCCGATAACATCACTTCTGGGGTTGTGGGCACATCCCAAAACGGACGCGGTTCGCATTTGGGACGCTGGAGATCGATTTCCATCATTTCCCCGGCTTCCAGCTTACGAATATCCTTAAATAAAGTCGCTTTACCGGGAACATATTCCCAAGCAAAATATTCTCCTAATGCATCTAAATCTAAGGTTCGTTCAACTAAACCACTAGCGAGGAGAACTTTAATTTCTGAACCCCAAACTAGATGCTTTGAATTATAAGAATAATACAGGGGTTTAATGCCTAAATGATCCCGCACTAAAAACAGTTTTTGCTTGACGGTATCATGCAAGGCGATGGCAAACATCCCATTTAAATATTTAGGAAAATCTGCCCCATATTCTTCGTAAGCATAAACAATAACTTCAGTATCTGTTTTTGTCGCAAATTTGTATCCTTTTGCTTCTAAATCTCGTCTTAACTCCCGGAAGTTGTAAATTTCTCCATTAAAAACTGTTAGAATCGTTCGGGCTTGATTAAAGATCGGCTGTCTTCCCCCACTCAAATCGATAATTGACAGACGACGCATTCCCAACGCTACACCATCTTGAATGTGCATTCCATCTTGGTCTGGCCCGCGATGATAGATGGTATCACACATCATTTCTAACTGTTTCAGTGTTGGGGGAGAAGAACCATTTAAGGCAGCAACACCAGCAATTCCACACATTTAATACTCTGCCTCCATCACTTTTAAATGCCTCAGTCGATGCTCCCTGTCAATGCCACAATTCTTTGTCCAAGCAAGCTGGACTTCCTTTTGCCGTGGTTATCTCTATTATACAAATCTAATTTAAGCTTGTATAGACTATTGGATAGCTCTGTTAGAATTTGATGAAAAAACAGGAACTATGAAGAGTATTGTTACAGACTTTCAACAGTTCCTTAATCTGATTTCAATTTTTCTGCGAATAAAATCTAAGAATTCATTACAAAATTTAACAGGTTTTTCATTTTCTCTGTATAAACTTGACGAGAATATTTATCAGCATAAAGCTGTTTAGCCGCCTCAGCCCGTCGTTGACATTCTTGATGATCGGTGATGGCGCTGAGGATACCTCGACCCATATCTTCGGCATCAGGTTCGACTAAAAAAGCAACTTGATCATTCAAAACTTGAGTATGAGAATAAATATTAGTAGCAACTAAGGGGACACCGCTGGCAATTTGTTGATAAACTTTGAGGGGGGTATTGGTTCCACTGCGTCGGGGTGAAACCTGAACTTTTGCTTGATTGGCGTAATATTGAGCGAGTGATTGAGGTACTCGTCCGGTGAATAAACAGTAATCCCCAATCTCACACTCATCAGCTAACTTAGAGTATTCCTCAACTTGAGCAGAAGTTCCACCTACGATTAATAAAAATGCATTCTGATCGGCCGCAATAACACATTTAAACGCAGCGATTAGAATATCAATTCCTTGGTAAGGCTCTAATGTTCCGGCATAGACCACTAGATTTTTATCAAAAATAAAATTATCAATTTGAGTTTCGGGCTTCGAGTCAAGGGCAACCATTGAAGAATATCTCCTATATTGAGTCTAATTGTTAATGAAGCTAAATTCAATCATCGTGAAGCAGAGAAAGCATTACTTAGCGGTTGCTAACTGAACTTCATCAAAAATCGAATTTTCAATCAGAAACACCCTTTCCTTCTGTCCGACAATCCCAACCGCGTAGTTATAAAGGCTAGGACATATCGTAATTGTAGCATCAGATTTGTGCAGACAAGCATCTTCCATCCACTTAAACAGATTAATAATTGTTTTCGAGGTAGTGAAGTTAAAGTTCGTTAACTGTTCCGGCAGACTGGAGTGCATATCGTAAATTAGACGATATTTGAATATTGGCTTCAATAAAGCACAGAGGAAAATCGCTTCTTCGTGAGCATGAACCACATCGTATCGATTTCGCAGAAGTAAAGCAACCGTCCAAATAGTAATAAAAATATCTAAGAATAGCTTGAATATAGACGGACCAATCTTAACATTTCCAATCCATTCAAAGTTAGGAGTCCGAATTATTCTGACTCCCGGAATTTCAATATCCTGACCTTCCCCATAACACAATAGATCAATCTCTGTTCCGAGTTCGGCTGTAATTAAGGTGCGGTAATAAACACTGAATGGAGTTCCCCGAGGGGTATAAAAGGGCTGCGGTGCAATGACGAGTGCTTTTAACTTTTTCATGCTTTACTCCGTGTGCGCTTCACAATTTGCATGGAAACTTGATTGCGTAAAAAACGGATAGGTTGCTCACCAATACCGTAAGGTTTAACCGAGGCTGTTGAATTGAGCAATATCTGTTTCAGACTCAGGGCAGGAAGATCCCGATTAAAACTTCCCTCAACAGCAAATCCAAAACTCCCCGGACGACGAGACTCCGAGGCAAAAGGAAGCGGATCAGTCCCCGGTAAAACCTGTAGTCCTTTTTGGGTTGCTTGTTTAAATAGTGGCGGCAGCGGCCAAAAAACCGGACGACCGCCGTTATCTCCCATAAATAAGGCTGAATTGGGGTTGTTGTCCAACAGACGAGTTAGAATTGTACCGCGAGTGCCAATCCACTTACCAAACCCCCAAGGAATAACTGGGATGCCACCACTCGAAATTACAGCATCAATTGTTTCTTCCAATTGAGACCCGTCTTCAAAGGTTTGAGCGGTTAACAGTGCCAAGACTTCAAGATTTTCTGAGGTAACAACTTGGCGACCGGCGATCAGATAAATTCTGACTCCTTGAGAATTCTCTACATAAACAGAACAATCTTCTTGAGTCGTATGAATACTCCATTGACCCATATTCTGTTGGTCTGAACGATTATCTTGATGTGCGATCGCGGCGAGAGTACGAAAATAATGGTCACTTTGAGTTTCAGTCAGTAACAAAATAGACTGAAAGTTTTTACCGTACTCTTGCTGTTGAGCCGCAGCCTGAAAATTCTTCAGTGCTGAGTCAAAGAATGCTTCTAAATTGAAGCAGTCATAGATATGAACATGAGCATCTACAAGAATTCGTGCTTGGCTTTCCGGAGTCATCATAGTCATAGCGTCAGACATTTGGTGCAAGTTAGCTTCACCCATTCCCCTATACACCGTTTTATCTATATCTTTAAGATAGTACTTATCCTCTGTCTACGTAAAGGGAGTTTTGTAAAAACTTAAAGTAGTAGATTGATCCGTTTGTAAAGATTCAGTAAAATCACAATCTAATCGTCTAATTCCGCCCGCAATTATTGATTAAACAAGTATATTTCGTACCGGATACTCTTGAATTATACCCCATACCATCGCCATAAATTTTTATTGAAGATATAAATTAATACCATTCATTTACAGGTTAGAGTTTTACCTTAAACCGCGAGAAGGCTCACACTGTATTCTCTGAATCAGTGTTGAGATGAATCGCGGGCAGGGTTTTGCGGGGTAACGAGTCAATCCATTCTTCTATTAGAGAAGTAACGGTTCTATCT
>JBARZE010000068.1:0-153918 GCA_049649525.1 Microcoleaceae cyanobacterium | reverse complement strand
CTTATATTCAGTTGGCTGTGCGTTTGGCAACAAATCATATTTATCGCCGTGCTTTGCAGCAGAAAATCTTGAAGTCTAAGCATTTACTTTATCATGATATTTCTCCTGTTCGCTACTTGGAAGAGTTTATTAATCAAGTGGTTTACTCTGCTATAAATAAGAGGGCTGAAACAGTGAGTTAGAATAGTTTTTTGTTCGTTGATTACACCATTCTAATATTCGATTCCAAGCCCACCATTGATCTGGATCATTAAATTGCTGCTGACAAGATTGACGGCTAATATAACCCACATGACCTCCGTAACGAGTTAATAATAAATTAATCGCTGAATTTTGTTGAGCAATCTGCTGTAAATCTGTCACAATTGTTGGCTCAAATAAAGGATCATCGGCGGCATATAAAATTAAGGTTGGTTTTTTCAACTGAGGTAAAAAGAGTAAAGGACTGCTAGCATGATAATAAGCTTCTACTGTCTTAAACCCTAAATGAGGAATAACTAGCTTTTCGTCAAATTCTCGAATACTATTAACTTGTTCAATTAGATTTAAATCAATCGCTTGGGGATGAAAATAATGAATTTGTTTTGCTAATTTGAGTAATGCTTTAGTAATGGCTTGCTCTAAATGTTTCCCAACCGGATGTTCCATTAAATAAGTCAGTGATCGATTAGAATCTAAGCTCGGACAAATGACTGCGCCTCCACCAATATCTGAAGCATTTAAGCCTAAATCTAATCCCCATTCTGATATAGTTTCTGCAGCTTGAACACCCCACAAGGCTAATTGTCCTCCCAATGAATATCCGGTAAACCAAAAGGGCGCTGGACAGCCTATTTTCTTGGCTTGTGCTGCAATTTTAACAAAGTCTTTACCTTCATATAAGCCGTCAGATGTTAAAGTTGGACTAAGTTCGGCTGTCTTTCCATGCGCTCGCCAGTCGAATAAAACAACAGCATAACCTTGAGAATAAGCTTTGCGCCCAAGTAATTTTAAAATCCATTGATTATCAAGATCGCCCGTAATTCCATAAGTTCCAATAATGGTTCCTTTGGCAGCTTTAGGAATTGCAACCTGAGCAAAAATAGGAATATCTCCTAAACCTTGAAAAATGAATTCTTGATAAATCGGCTCACAGACAGAAATAGTATTTTGCCAATTTTTCGGCGCTTTTAATGCCAGGTAAACTGTCATGGCAGTGCCATTTTTTAGAAAGAAAGGCGGTTGATAGCTGTTCATTGTTGGATCAAAAAATCGGCTTGACATCACTTTGAGGGAAAATTTAGAGATTTATATATGTTTACACAACATATTAGTTTATCAATATTGAAGATGATATTTAGGAAGAATATCTCTTGACATCTGTCAAAAGTGTGTTAACGTTCTGAAATGTTCTGATAGACAGGGCAAATTGTTATTAGTGTTAAAGTATGAACCAACAACAGCAACGTTCAATTGCGCCAGTCACGTCGTTGATTGCTTTGATCGCTTGGAGCAGTTTGAGTGTAGTATTAGGGGTAAGAGCTGCTTTTTCTGTTGATCGATCCGGCACGATCGCTCAATTACCGACAGAAGTGATTGAAGGAGTGGGTGGCGACAATCTGGCTAGCCTGATTTTATCAGATGATCGTTTCACGATTTTAACAACAGTATTAAAAACGACGGGTTTACTCACCCAGTTGCAACAAGGAGAGTCCCTGACGTTATTTGCCCCAACAGACGCGGCATTTCAGGCGTTACCGGATCGAGTTTTAAAGACGTTAATGCAGCCTGAAAATATTGAACAATTAACCAATTTGTTAAAATATCATCTCATTCCGGGTCGGGTAACTGCAGCCGACTTATCATCTGGAAATGTTGACAGTTTGCAGGGTAGTCCTTTGAGTGTAGATGTCGGTTCGCAACAAGTCAAGGTGGAAGAAGCAACCGTAATTGAACCAGATATTGCAGCGAGTAACGGGGTAATTCATGTCATTGATCAAGTCATGATTTTACCTGAATAATAAGTCTTTAAAGTCCATGATTACAACAGCATAATAATCATGAAATTAAGTTGCTGCATGATTGTTAAAAATGAGGCCGATCGTTTACCGGGATGTCTCCGAAGTATTCAGAATATAGTGGATGAAATTATTATTCTTGATACAGGTTCAACGGATAACACCTTAGAAATTGCGGCAGCATCGGGAGCAAAAGTTTATACTGAGTCCTGGTGTAATGACTTCGCCGCATCCAGAAATCAAGCCCTACAATATGTCACAGGAGACTGGGTTTTAGTTTTAGATGCAGATGAGCATTTTGTAGTAGAAAGAGCGGAGCAATTAAAACAGGCAATTTTACAAGAAGATGTTTTAGTCATCAATCTAATCCGTCAAGAAGTCGGGGCCATTCAATCTCCTTATTCCTTAGTTTCTCGGTTATTTAGGAATCATCCAAAAATTTTATTTTCTCGCCCATATCATGCCTTAATTGATGATAGTGTGATCCAGCTTTTATCAGAAGAACCTAATTGGAAAATTCTCACTTTATCTGAGGTTGCTATTTTACATCAAGGTTATCAAACTGATATTATTAATCAGCAAAAAAAATATAAAACGGCTCAAATAGTAATGGAGCAATATTACGCTCAACATCCAGATGATCCTTATGTTGCCAGCAAATTAGGAGGACTTTATATTGAAATTGGTCAAATTGCTCAGGGAATTCTAGTTTTAGAACAAGGATTATCCCACTTAAAAGCGGACAGTGATTCTGATATTTCTACAGATCAAGTCGCCAGCATATTGTATGAATTTCATTACCATTTGGGTATTGGGTATCGAAAACAACAAAATTTGACTCAATCTTTGTATCATTATCAAGCAGCAACTCAAATTGATCTTTTGCCCGCTCTTAAACTAGGGGCTTATAATAATTTGGGTAATCTTTTCAAAGAAACTGGAAACTTAATCGAGGCTAAAACTGCATACCAGAATATTTTACATATTGATCCCAGTTTAGCCATTGCCCATTATAATTTGGGCATGACTTTGAGAGCGATGGGAAAATATAGTGAAGCAATTGCAGCTTATCGTCAAGCCATTGTGCTAAATCCTGAAGCGGCTGAAGCTTATCAAAACCTGGGTGTAGTCTTATTACAAATTGGCCAGGTACTGGAGAGTCGAGAAGCCTTTAAACATGCAATTGTTCTTCATGAACAAAATCATTCTGTTGAGGCACAACGCCTCCGTCAAGCATTACAAGCAATGGGTTTAAAAATTGAGATTGAATAACCCTCTCATGACTCAAAAGTAATGATTGAAATCATGAGAGGGACTGATCTTGACATTAGACTTTTCTGTTAAACTCTGCTGAGTTGAGCCAATAAAATGGCATGAAAGTTACATTATTATTTTTTAGAGCAGTATTAGGAGGTTGACATCATGGGGGATTCTAAAGGTATAGCGGTCGGGATTGTTGGAGCATCAGGTTATGGTGGGGTACAATTAGTACGACTCCTGCAAGATCACCCGAATGTTGAGATTGTTTATCTCGGCGGGGATAGTAGTGCTGGAAAGCCATTTTCTAGCCTTTATCCTCATTTAGAGGAGTCGATTAATTTAACAATAGAATCGATTGATTTAGATAAAATTGCGGCGAAATGTGAGGTGGTGTTTTTATCTTTACCCAATGGTTTAGCGTGGAAAATGGCACCTCAGTTACTCGAAAAAGGATGTAAAGTTTTAGATTTATCCGCAGATTATCGCTTCTCTAATTTAGCCACTTATGAGAAATGGTATGGCGGAGAAAGAACCGATCAAAACGTCGCAGGCACGGCTGTGTATGGTCTGCCTGAATTGTATCGCGACCGCATTGCCGGGTCTCAACTGATTGGTTGTCCGGGATGTTATGTGACGGCCAGTCTACTGGCGTTATCTCCCCTACTCAAACAAGGGTTAATTGTACCCGATAGTGCCATTATTGATGCCAAGTCGGGGACTTCAGGCGGTGGACGCAAAGCGGCAGTTAATTTGTTACTGGCAGAAGCAGATAACTCTCTGAGTGCTTATAACGTTGCCGGACATCACCGTCATACCCCAGAAATTGAACAAACTTGTGCTGATTTAGCCGGACACGATGTCAAAGTGCAGTTTACGCCTCACCTAATACCAATGGTACGAGGAATTTTAGCCACCACCTACGCCACTCTACGAGACCCCGGACTCGTGCGGGAAGATTTGATTACGATTTATAAAGCGTTTTATCGGAAATCTCCTTGGGTTAAAGTCTTATCCGGTGGGACTTATCCTCAAACCAAATGGGCTTGTGGAACCAATCTTTGTTACATCGGTATCGAAGTAGACCAACGCACCCAACGGGTCATTGTTATATCTGCGATTGATAATCTGATTAAAGGTCAAGCGGGTCAGGCGGTACAGTGCATGAATCTGATGAATGGTTGGGATGAAACAGAGGGATTACCTCAACTCAGTTTTTATCCTTAAACAGCCTTGATTGACTAACGTGATGTTAAGACAAAGAGACGTTCGATGGAACGTCTCTACAGGAAAAACATGATCGAAACAACTTAGACTGAAAGCGTCCGTCGCTTCGTGGTCATGCGGTAAGCTTCAATAATGTCGCCTTCTGCCCAGTTACTAAAGTTGTCTGCACCAATACCACATTCAAATCCGGCGGCAACTTCTTTGACATCTTCTTTTATCCGTTTGAGGGAATCTACTCCCCCTTCATAGACCTTGTTACCTTTGCGATGAACCCGCATCTTACAGTTACGAATCACCTTACCGGACTGAATGTAACATCCCGCAACTTGTCTGCGTCCCACAGGGATGACGGCCCGAACTTCAGCTTGTCCGAGAGGTTCTTCCACCAATTCCGGCTCAAGTAACCCTTCCATCGCCGCTTGAACATCATCCAACAGGTTGTAAATAATGTTGTACTCACGGATATCAACACCCACTTGATCTGCCGCTTGTCGCACCCCTTGGGCCAAGGTAGTATTGAACCCAATCAGCACCCCATCACTGGCAGCGGCTAAGTCTACATCCGTTTCGGTGACTTCTCCGGGGGCAGACAACAGCACTTGAAGCTGAACTTCTTTTTGAGGGAGTTTCTTCAAGGCATTGATAATCGCTTCAACAGACCCTTGAACATCGGCTTTGAGGATGATATTGAGTTCTTTGAGTTCTCCTTCTTGAACCCGCGCTGACAAGGCACTGAGACTGACTCGTCCACCCTGCATAATCCGAGTTTGACGAATCGCTTGCGCCCGAGTGTCAGCCACGGCAGCCGCTTCTCGTTCGTTCTCAAACACCTCAAACTCATCTCCCGCCGCAGGTACATCCCGTAATCCTAATACCTCAACCGCAAAAGAGGGACCGGCTGCTTCGACTCGTTCGGCGCGATCATCCACCATGGCCCGGACTTTACCGAGGGCTGAACCCGCAACCACAATATCACCCACTCTCAAGGTTCCATTTTGTACCAACAAGCTGGCGACTGGCCCACGAGCTTTATCCAGGTGCGCTTCAATAATCGTTCCTTTGGCAGAACGATCTGGATTGGCTTCTAAAGTCTCTATTTCTGAAACCAGCAAGATCATCTCTAACAGTGTATCCAGGTTTTCTCCTTGAATCGCACTGACCGGAACCATGATGGTTTCTCCGCCCCATTCTTCAGGCACTAAACCGTACTCCATCAATTCCTGTTTCACGCGGTCGGGTTGGGCCTGTTCCTTGTCAATTTTATTAATCGCAACCACCAGAGGTACACCTGCTGCTTTAGCATGACTAATCGCCTCAATGGTTTGAGGTCTGACTCCATCATCGGCTGCAACCACCAAAATCGCAATATCTGTGACTCGAGTTCCCCGTGCCCGCATGGCTGTAAAGGCTTCGTGACCGGGAGTATCGAGGAAGACGACCTGTTGAACTTTACCATCATGTTCGACATCAACATGATACGCCCCAATATGTTGGGTAATGCCTCCCGCTTCCCCTTGAGCGACTTTAGTTTCTCGAATGGCATCGAGTAAAGTGGTCTTACCGTGGTCAACGTGACCCATAATGGTGACAACTGGCGGACGAGTTTGCAGATATTCTAAATCTGCCTCTTCCAGCATACTTTCAGATTTTTCAGCGGCTGGTTTTTCTTGCTGAGTTTCGACCAATACCTCCAATTCTTCACAGATCATGGAGATGGTCTCGAAATCTAAGGTTTCTGTAATATTAACTGCGATCCCCTGAGAGAATAAACGCCGAATAATATCAGTTTCTGGAATCTCGAGGGCGTTGGCCAATTCCTGAACCGTCATTGAGCCGGTTACGACTAAAAATTCAGGACGTTGAGGTTTTTGTTTAGTTTGGGTCTTGCGTTGAGCCGCAGCAGATTCGCGGTTAGCGCCGCCCTTGACGGGTGCTGGTCTCTTGGGTCTAGCCGGAGCAGACTGGGGTGACTTGCTTTGTCCTGCCTCTGCCTTCGGCCTGGGTGGTCGTTCTAGAGACAAACTTACAGCCGCTGCATCAGCCCCACCACTGTTGAGTAGGTTAAATTCTTCATCGTCATCATCATCAATAATGGGTTTGCGAGGACGTTTTGCTTTCAGCTTGGCCGCTTTCTTGGCCGCTTCTGCTGGATCTTCTTCTTCCTCCTCCCACTTGTCAGAACGCTTACTGGGGCGAGCGGGTTGAGACTTTTTAGGTGCAGCCGGACGCTTCGGACGCTTCAGTTCAATATCAACATCTTCAACGATAGCGCCGCTATCTTCTTCTGTCTCATCAACTAAATCAAGATCATCTTCGCCTTTTGTGGGCTTGAGCGACCGGGGCGGCGGGGCTTGTAGTTCGGGTAGCAGTTTTCCTTTGGCAACAACTGGCTCTTTGTCTTTCGGCTTGGCAATAATAATTTCTCGCCGTCTTTTGGGTTCTTTATCTTTGCCATTGGAGTCAGTTGTCGGCTTTAACTCAATAGGCTTAGAACGCTTGTTCTTATTAGTACTGCTCTTTTGGCTGGGTTGCTCAACTGTTTTTGCCTTGGGCTTAACAGACTCACTAGATTTTGCGGCCGGTTTATTCGGCTTGAGAACGGGTTTTTCCTTCGTTGTGATCGTAGGAGATGGTGCTGTGGGTCTCGGGGGAGGGCTAGTGAGTGTTGGAGCCGTTTCACTCTCTTGTGAGTCGTCGGGCGGTTGGGTTGGAGGTTTTGGAGCTTGAGGAGATTTTACGTCAGGTGGAGTCATCGTGTTCACAGTACTATCCATTTCAGTGTCCGAGGAGGGGGACACTGGCTGCGGTTGAGCCTGGGATTTAGGGGAGACAGGCGGATTGACAGCAGGTTTCACAGGGGGAGTGGGTTGAGTTGAGGGTTTAGGTGGGGTCATGAGTTGAGTCGATGAGGGTTCATCATTTTGGCCATTGTGACCCGATGACTGTTGAGAGGAATGATTTTTAGGTTTACGAATTTCTAAAATTTGCTGTTTTTTATTATCTTGAATCGATTGATTTGATATTTCGGCGGTTGAATCTGCCGATCTCGCTGCAACAGGCTCTGCCACAGCAGGATTTGTTGCAATATACTTGCCAATTCGTTCT
This sequence comes from Microcoleaceae cyanobacterium, assembly GCA_049649525.1. GTDB lineage: Bacteria > Cyanobacteriota > Cyanobacteriia > Cyanobacteriales > Microcoleaceae > JAAURB01. The sequence goes on along the minus strand of JBARZE010000068.1, from coordinate 146,332 downwards.
GCATCAGACTCGGTAATGGTGCTACTGTGACTTTTAACCGGAATATTCAACCGATCACACACAGCTAAAATGTCTTTATTTTCCAAATTAAGTTCCCGTGATAGTTCGTAAATTCTGACTTTTCCGTTGCTCATCCACTTTTCCCTCTCAAGACCTACCCTTAATAAATTAATTAACTTGACATTGTTAAACCTAGGTAAACTATTTTAACGTGTTGTATGTTTATCAGTGTAATGTTGTTGCCTCCTTAATATTAAGTTGATTGTTCCATTGTTAACTGATACCACAACATCTGATAAATTGATTCAGGAACGGTTACTTTCAGCGATCGCCCCAATCGATTTTTCTTTTGAGCTGCTTTCAAGCATTGTCCGTTAGGACATAAGTAAGCTGAACGGCCCATACCTGTCTTTAATTGTACCTGATGTGAAGGGTAGACTCGGACAACTCGCCAAAAATTCTGTTTGGGAGCTACATGACGGCAAACCACACATCGACGGTAGTTGGGTTTCATTTGCTTGTATTTAGCCAGGTAGATGAGAAACAATTGTAGATGAATACTTCAGAAATTGTATACATTCAAGAGTTAAAGATAAGTTGAAGTTTCCTGACTGCGATCATTTTCAAGCGATTCTGTATCGACTTGTGGTTCTTCTGTATCGACTTCCTCGACTTCTTCATATTCCTCATATTCCTCTTCCTCTAAAGACTGCTGATAACTCAATTGTTCAGCAATTTTTTCATCTTCTGCTGCCGCGTCGTATTTGGCATTATCCTTAATATCGATCTTCCAGCCGGTTAGACGAGCGGCTAGACGAACATTTTGACCTTCTTTACCGATAGCCAAACTTAACTGATCTTCAGCCACTAACACATGAGCCCGTCGTTCTTCGGGGTTGACTAAGCGAACTTCATCGACTCGTGCTGGACTTAAGGCATTGGCGATATAAGTAGAAGGGTCAGGAGACCAACGAATCACGTCTATTTTCTCACCTCGCAGCTCATTAACCACCACTTGAATGCGGGACCCTCTCGCCCCAATACAAGCGCCTACTGGGTCTACATCGCGGTCTAGAGTATCCACAGCTATTTTGGTTCTTGGCCCCACGTAACGGGACGGGGGATTGGCTTCGCGTGCCACAGCGACAATGCGGACGACTTCGTCTTCAATTTCGGGAACTTCGTTGCCAAACAGATAAACGACTAACCCGGCATCTGCACGAGAAACCAACAATTGAGGGCCACGGTGAGAGCCTTGAGAGACCCGTTTTAGATAGACCCTAAATGTGGCATTGGCTCGATAATTATCGTTAGGAAGCTGTTCTCTTTTCGGAAGTTCAGCTTCTACTTCGGGTTGACCAAAACTGCTGGTAACGGCCAGAATAATCGACTGACGCTCAAATCGTAATACTCGGGCTTGAAGAATGGTTCCTTCTAACTCTTGAAATTCATCTTGAATCATTTTACGCTGCTGATCCCGCAGTTTTTGAGCCAAAACTTGCTTGGTTTGAATCGCTGCCATTCGGCCAAATTCATTTTGTTCGGGAGTCACATCCAGGGTGACTGTATCGCCTAACTGCGCTTCTGGAGCCACTTCTAAAACTTCTTTTAAGGAAATTTGGTGATCTGGGTTTGTCACTTCTTCAACAATTGAGAGATTTTTGGCCAAGACGCGAAATCCTTCTGCCTCTACATCTAACTCTACGTCAAAATTATCGAAGTAATCATCCGTGAAGGGTGTATTAATTTCCACTGTTCGGCGATAACGTTCATAGCCTTTTAATAAAGCTTCTCTTAAAGCTTCTTCGACAGCCGTTTTCGGTAAGTTTCTTTCTTGAGAAATCCCATGGATCATATCTTTTAATCCCGGCAAGCTCACCATAGACATAATGTTTTCCTCCAATTCAAGTCAAGATTAATAACAATCAGAATGCATTCATAGCAGTTCAAAAGCAAAATAAATTAATCAATTATCACCGATGATTTTATATTTATTTTTTGAATCAGCACTAATTTATTAGCTTACTGTCACTCCCTTTCATTCATCACTATATAAATAATATTCAGAGATTTACATCTCTATTTGACAACGAACGAGAAGTCTAATTTGAGTGAATTATTCTTCCTCCTCACACAGTTGCACCTGTACTACCATTGGACGAGGAATTGCGAATTGTCGTCCTTTTTGATTCAGGTAGACGGTTGTTTCATCTCGACGAATGAGCTTTCCTTGCCACTCTGTTCGCCCTTTATACGCTTCAGCGGTTTTAACCCGAACAGGAAACCCTTTGAATGAAACGAATTCTCGGTCACTGCTCAGGAATTGAGAAAGTCCTGGACTTGACACTTCCAGAACATACGCATCTGGGATCAGTTCCATTATATCGAGCTGTGCATCTAACGCCCGACTCATCCGTTCACAATCTTCCAACCCTGTATCTTTATCGAGGTTTCGGATTTCTACATGCAGCACAGGTGGCCGTTGGTTTGTGTAGAAGACCGCCCCGACGACTTCAAGCCCTAGCTCGGCTGCAAGGGGGGCGGCTTTGTCAAGGATTTTTGCAATCAAGGGATGAGCCATACAGACATCGGTACTAGAATTTACGGTTTGAGTTACAGCTCTGTCGGTTATGGGTTGTCAACTCAATGTGGGTCTGAATCTTTCTTTGAGAGAAGAAAAAAACAGTTCTCATCAAACTCAATCAGCTTGTGAAAAACTTGATTATTGACGGATTAACCGATACGCTGCCACTAAAAAAAGTGGGTAATGCCCACTTCCAGATGAAACAGTGTTTTCTGCAAGAAGTAAAAGACGAGTTATATTTAACCCGTCTCATCTCTCAATATTAGCTTAGAATTGACAAAACGTCATGAGTGACCCTATCTTCCAAATAAATACTCTAAGACTGTGAGGCTCCTTTCGTAATGCGGCGAAGCTGCTGAGTTTCTGTCACAACTTGTTGATAATGGTCAACATCTACCTTTTGGACATAGTTAATCTTAAACTCTTCTAAGAAGGCAACCAGGAGTGATTCTATTTCTTGTAGGCTTTGTTCTTGTTGAAGTTCTTCCCCCAGGAGATGAGTAAATTGATTTACCAAACGATTAGATAATTGAGTCCCGACTGGGTCTTCTATTGCTTGTTTAACAGCTTCATACATTTTTTGAGGACTATCGGTCGCCAGTTGCGATAGTTGATGAACCAACTGTTGGGTCATTTGATGTGAAATATTTTGCCATCCGGGGAGATTTTTAAACTGTTTATATAAAGAAGATTCTTTTAACGCGGCTTCTAAACTATATTGAAGTAATTCTTCGAGGTTGGGCTGCAGTTTAGGGATGACATGATAGACTGTCGCTTGAACTAAATGAGTGGCGATCGCTTCGATTTCATTAATATTATTAAGATCAATATATTTCCGTTGTGAGTCTTCTAAAATCTGTTGAGATAATTCACCACTTTGAATCGCATTTTGTAGTTGATTAATAGCTTGAACAATGACAATTTCTGTTAATTCTTGAGCAAAGTTTGTTAAAACAATCCGAATCGCCTGATTTCGGACGCGCTCAAGATCTATTAATTCATTTTGATTCAAACGAATCGATACTGGAATGGCTCGTAACCATCGCCAAAAGGGCAGAAATAAAAAGACATCATACCAACGCCATAACATGGCATCTTTAAAATTAAATGTGATAAACCGACGACTAATCCAATACGTTCGGGCTATGTACTCGATTAAAAATACGATCATAAAGGGTAAATCAATCCGCCAGAAATAGCTGATATATTCACCATTTTCTCCCAAAGATCGATAGTAATTTTGAGCGATTAAAGGCGCAATTTCATCCTCGAACCAATCTATTTCTGAATTCAATTCCTGAGTATTTAAATAAGTCGGACTCCAAAATACCTCAAATGCAACTTGTGCTGAATCTTCTGCAATGGTAATCCGATCCCGCATTCTATTTTTAATGGTTTCTAAAGTACCACTTTTATTGGCGATCGCAAAAGGATTAGTATTAATCATATCGGTACTTTGGGTTTGTAAACTATTCAAAATTTGAATAGATTCTTCTGAATTTAACCCGGTTTGTACGACTTGTTGTTTGAGACGATTAACAGTATTAAGATATTTTTGAGTATCACGATGGGGTTCAATTCCTTTGATTGGATCGTAAATCTCTGTTAATGAAGGTAAATATTGAATATATAAATCTCGCCAGCGAGTATAAGTAAAATTAAATAGAACTAAAATAAAATTGATAGCGGCAAGTAATGCCATTATTTTTTCAAACCAGGGAACATCTTGCTGTTTTTTACGATTTTTTTTACTTTTCATAAAAATAAATTAACTATAATAAAATATAACTACAGATGATGATGACATTACCCTATCATTCCCTATAATAATTAAAATCAAACCCAAGTTATTTGATTTTGGAGGGTAATTATGTTAAACCTAATTTAAAGATGCTTTCTGGCATATTCATTCTAATATGATAATGGACTAATGTTAACTTCTTCAAATGCTTCTCAAGTTAGTGTTGTGATTCCCGTCTACAATGGCGATCGCTACATTGTTCAAGCAGTGGAGAGTATTTTAAATCAGACCTATTCTGCTTCTGAAATTATTATTATTGATGATGGTTCAACGGATAATACATATGAGGTCTTGCAACCTTATCAAAGCCGAATTCATTATGTTTATCAAGAGAATCTTGGTGTTTCTGTCGCCCGCAATCATGGCATTGAATTATCACAAGGTGAATTTGTTGCCTTTTTAGATGCAGATGATGTCTTTCTACCCGATAAATTAGCCGTGCAATTAGCCGTATTTGCCGCTCATCCTAACTTAGATATTGTCCAAAGTGGCTGGCGACGAGTTAATCAAAATGGAGAAACTTTAATAGATGTTAAGCCTTGGGAACAAATACCGCAATTAAATTTAGAATCTTGGCTGCGATGGAAACCTTTTGGTACGATGGGAACCTTAATGTTTCGACGTAATAGCTTACAACAAGTGGGTGGATTTGAACCCGGACTAACTCATGCAGAAGATGTTGATTTAATCTTACGTTTGTGTCTTAATGGCTGCCAATCAGACTGGTTACGTCAGCCTACGGTTTGCTATCGTCAACATGATCGTAACACAATGCGAGATGGTTTATCTCAAGCGCAATCGATTAATTGGGTACTGAAGCGTTTTTTTTCTCAAGCTAATATTCCATTAGAAATTCAATTGATCGAAGATTGGGTACGCTACAGTACATTATTATGGAGTTCATGGTATTTATACTATACTGGTTTTGTTGTGGAAATGGTTGATTATTTGAAGAAGTCTTGGCGATATTCACCCTTTTTACCCATGGAAACAGTTATAAATTGGGTTGAAAGTTTTGCTGAATATTCTGCTAATTTACAACACGATTTTAAGATTGATGAGTTGAACCAAAATCCGGAGTGGCAAGCATTAATGCAATGGGTAATGGCTGAATCTCAACCATCAATGCAGTCTATTTATCATCCTTTATGAGCGACAATTATTATCAGCAACGGGATTGGGAATTTGTTGATTATCATGTTTATCGTTTAGCAGAAACAGGACTATCTTTTAGAGGTCCCCAACCGCTATCAATCAAACCTCAACAATATTTTGTTTGTCTAGGGGCAGCTCAAACATTTGGCTGTTTTTGTGAACGACCTTATCCGAATTTATTAGAAAAGTGGTTCGATTTATCAGTTCTAAATTTAGCTCATGGCGGTGCTGGCCCCTATTTTTATCTCAAACACAAGAACTTATTTAAGTATATTAATCAATCTCAATTTGCGATTATTCAAGTCATGTCGGGTCGCAGTGAAAGCAATACATTACTCAGTAGTCAAGGAGCCGAACAATTAAAACTGAATTCTGAGGATAAATTGATCGGAGCAGAACCCGCTTATCAGAAAATTTTAGCAGAATATGAACAGAGCTATGTCAAAATGATTATTGCAGAAACTCGTCTCAATTGGGTTCAACATTTTCAGACGGTATTACAACAGATTAAAGTGCCTAAAATCTTATTTTGGTTTTCTCAACGTCAACCGGATTATTTAGAATCCTACGAAAATGTTTATACGTTATTTAATCAATTTCCCCATTTAGTCAATGCTGCCATGATTGAGAAAATTAAACCCTATTGTGATGCTTATGTTGAATGCATTTCTAATCGGGGAATGCCTCAGCTTTTAATTAGTCGTTTTACCGGAGAACCCACTACAATCAACTTAGCCTATCAGCGCCAGGATTTAGGGGATAAAACTTCTTTTTACAATTCTTACTACTTTTCACCCGAAATGCAACGAGAAGCGGCTACAGCGCTAAAACCTGTTTGTCAGAAGTATTTATAGTATAGGTGTTGATATTGATGATGACGAATATAAATATCAGCAGCAACTGGTAAAATCTCACTCTCTCAGCTTTGGGCCTATCCCCTTTTCGTGTTTCCTCTGGTACTGACTTTATTCCTAAGCAGAAAAGTAAGGTGATTCCCATTGTGTGCGTGAGGTGAGTTACTGCAGTTTGAAGCCGGATTGCTAACAAAAACTAATCCTAATCACCGATTTTCTAGATCCGCTCAATCAATTTGCTAGATTAGGAATAATAAACGTTGAAGTCAACCTGCAAGTCAATATGTCCGACTCGGCTAACCTCATTACCCAACTCAAACCAGCAGAAAAACGAGATATTGGGCTGTATATGCCTTACTACGATGACAAGATGCGGAAGTATTTACCCTTCTCAATCAGTCTATACAAGGAAAAGAACTTAGAGGGCGCTCGTAAAATTGATGGGGGCGAGGATATCCCCTTTGTGGCCACATGGAATGTATCATCCCTACCTGCGGACTTAACTCGATGCCGGGTACAGTTTGATGGTAATGCGGATTTGAGTTATGAAGTGATGCTTTCTAATCACGAATTTATCAAATATTTGATTGTTATTCTGCAGAGTTTTAGTCGAAGCCGCTCTGTTGATTTTTGTCAAGATTTTTATCGTAAACTGTTGCACCTCGAATAAATCAAGGAGTATTAGACAACAGGCTTTATTCCTTGAGCAATATAAAATCAAAGTTCCATAACGGCAGACGTTAAAGTTAACAATTGGTGTATGATGATCCCCATTAACCCATTCATCAACTGAATCGATTGAGCTTTGAGAACTTCTTAATATTGATGTAAGAGTTTTCAGACAATTGTTTGACGATCATTTAACCATTAGAGTACGAGTAAGGGAGATTGCTGCGTGGCAAAGTCTGCCAAATATCTTTTAATTGGCTCAACTGAGCCTTATAGTGGGAAGTCCACCATTGCATTGGGAATCGCCAACCAGCTTCAACCTCAGGGGATAAAACTCGCTTATTCTAAGCCCTTGGGAATCGGCCAACAGCAAACAGACTCAGATTTTCAAGATTCTGATAGTGTATTTGTGAGTCGTATTCTGGGGCTGTCTGAGGCTCAAGTCCAACCGCCTGTATTGATGCTGACTCCTGAAAGTGTCGATCGGCGTGTTAGTGGTCAAGATTCCACTAATTATCTTCAGCTTCTTCAAGACAATCTACAGCAGTTTGATACAGATCTGGTGCTGCTAGAAGGGCCGGGAACGTTACAAGAGGGCTGTTTGTTTAATCTGTCTTTGCCACAGATCGCTCAAACTCTCTCTGCATCCGTGATTTTAGTGGAGCATTTACAGCCCTCTTGTACGGTTGATCAGTTAATTTTTGCTAAGCAACAGTTGGGCGATCGCCTCATGGGTGTGGTGATTAATGATTTCACCCTCTCTCAACAACCCTTTTTAGATAATGTGACAGAATTTATTGAAAAAAAAGGGATTCCGGTTTTGGGAGTAATTCCCAGAAATGCACTGTTGCGCAGTGTGAGCGTTAAACAACTGGTGCAGCAGTTACAGGCGGAAGTGATGTGCTGTGAAAACCATTTAGATTTAATGGTAGAAAGCCTCAGTGTAGGGGCGATGAATGTCAGTGCTGCCATGAAATACTTTGATCGATCAATGAATATGGCGGTTGTGACAGGAGGAGATCGAACAGATATTCAGCTAGCAGCGCTGGAAAAGTCAACTCATTGTTTAGTTTTAACTGGGCCACGTCCGACGGATAATATTGTGTTGAGCCGAGCTGAGGATGTTGAGATTCCGATATTATGGGTTGATCGTGACACCCTAACCACTGTGGAAATTATCGATCAAGCTTTTGGTCATACGCGCCTGCATCAACCGAATCAAGTACAATGCATTACTCAGTTGATGGCTGAGCGTTTTAACTTAGATCAAGTGATGGGACAGCTCGGATTAGAGGTTGTGACACCATCGGTTTAGGTCGATTCGATCTAGTCATCTCGATCCAACCCCTTCAAACCCCTTGCTACCCGCTAACTTAGAAAGGAGTATTTTTTTGTAACTAGAGATTAATTGAGTAAAAATACTTATCATGTTGGACTGAGTGAAACTGTATCGAAAGTTACAGATCTTTAAGATTTTGGCAATCGAGCTGATTTTTTGCACTGGAAACGTTATATTGGAGATAAGCATAACAAATAAATTAAAAAATCCATGATTAACAGAAGCCGTCGTCAAACCGTTAATAAATTATCAGAAGTTCACCGCTCTAACCTTCAGAAGCGTTTAGAACACCGTTTAGCAGTTGCGAAAGCGAAGGGAAATGAAGATTTAGTTCGGGCTTTAGAAAGCGAAATGGAAAAGCTCTAATTACTCTTCACTATCGCTCTCAACTCAATCATTAAATATTTCTATACATAAAAGAGGCATTCAATTAAGACTGTCTCTTTTTTGCATTTGAAGTTGATTTTAGCTATGTTTTTCTTCCATCTGATTCAAAATATCTTTGACTAAAAGTTCTTGAAACCAGACTTGCAATACAGCCACTAACGGAATGGCAAGTAATAATCCCAGAAAGCCAAAAAACGAGGCAAAAATTACTTGAGAAATTAAGGTAATTGCAGGTAAAAGAGAAACGTTATTCTGCATCACGAGTGGAGTCAAAATATTACTTTCAATTTGTTGAATCACCACATACAAAATAATCACTGCTACAACTTTCCAGGGGGCATCTAAGAAAGCCAATAACGCAGGAGGAATTACACTAATAGCGGGGCCTATATTCGGAATAAACGTTAAAAACCCGGCAATTAAAGCATTGACAACAGGTAATTTCACTCCCAATATCCATAAACCCATCCCGCTGAGAAATGTAATCACAGCCATATTAAATAGCAAGCCCAAAACAGATCCGACTAAATTGTGTTCACATTTGGATAAAATTTCATCGGCACGCTGTCGATAAAAAGAAGGAAAAAGCGAAAGAAATCCTTTGCGATAAGGTTGAGGATTACTGACTAACATAATAGTTAAAGCAATAATCAAAATTGTATTGAGTAACGTTCCCAATGAAGCCGAGAACAAGGTATAAAATTGACTGAACCATTGAGATGCAGAACGAGAAAATTGTTGGATCAAGTTATTGGGGCTACTCATTCCGTCAATAAACTGATTCGGCAGAGAATTTTGAAAAATGTTATACCAGCCCTCAAGCCGATTAACAGCGATGGTTACCTCGTCAACCAGTTCAGACCATTGCCTCGTTAAAGAGGGGATAATTAGAGCGATACAGCCACTCAACAGCACTAGCAATGCTCCAACAGAAATAATAACTGCAATGATGCGCTTCACACCAAATTTTTGAAATTGACGGACTAAACGATTAATCGCAGTCGCTACCGTAATGGCAACAAAAGCGAGTAAAATAACCTGATTGATTCGCCAGAGGATATACAGTGAAACGGTGAAAACAATAACTCCAATCCATTTTCCTAATGTCATATTTTTTAAAATTACTCTCTTAATACCCTGAAATAAAAAGTATATTAGCTATTAGAAATAAATGAATAATGCAATAAACTTTTAAACGATATATTGATAAATTGGTTTAATCATAAAAGTGTATTGATTCGTTGTCATCTATCTACGGAAATAAACTTTATCACTTACTAAAAGTCAATTAAAATCGACAAATAATCAAGATATATTTACAAAAATTTATTATATTGTGTTAGGGTATTGAGCAAAACTAATCTAGCTTGTTGATGCTGAGATCATGAGATATCGATTAACAGAAGGTCCTGTCGGAGTACAGTTAGTCAAGCTCACTCTACCGATGGTGTGGGGCGTGTTTGCTGTGATTGCATTTAACTTAGTTGACACTTATTTTGTCGGCCAACTGGGAACCGCTCAACTGGCTGCGATGAGTTTTACCTTTCCGGTTGTGATGGTATTTGGCAGTCTTGCCATTGGACTGGGGATTGGTGCATCTTCTGTGATTGCTCGGGCAATTGGAGAAGGCGATCGCAACAAAGTCCAGCTTCTAACGACTAATAGTTTAACATTATCAGTACTGATTGTTGGTGTATTTGTTATTATTGGTTTTGCTACAATTGATCCGTTATTTAAACTCTTAGGTGCTTCCTCTGCGCTTTTACCATTAATCCGTGAATATATGGAAATTTGGTATTTAGGCATGATTTGTTTAGTTGTTCCTATGGTCGGAAATAGTGCGATTAGAGCGGCGGGAGATACTAAAATTCCCAGCTTAATTATGACTTTAGCCGCCGTTGTCAATATCGGGTTAGATCCTTTATTAATTTTTGGCTGGGGTGAAATACCCGCACTCGGTTTAAAAGGTGCTGCTTTAGCGACAGTCATTAGCCGTTCAACAACTTTAATGGCCTCATTAATGGTACTTCATTTTAGAGAACGAATGATTCTCTGGAGCTTATCTTGTTTTAAGCAGGTTTGGGGTTGTTGGCAAGAAATTCTTAAGGTCAGTTTACCCGCAGCCGGAACTAATATTATTAGCCCGATTTCTATCGGAATTATCACAAGTTTGTTGGCTCAGTACAGTCCTGAAGTCGTGGCTGGTTTTGGTATATCTTCGCGTATTGAAGCCTTTGCACTAATCGTTTTAATGGCAATTTCGGCAACTATGGGGCCGTTTGTCGGTCAAAATTGGGGTGCTAAACAATATCACCGAGTTAATCGAGCTTTACATTTATCTTTTATATTCTGTATAGGTTGGGGTGTGTTTTTAGCTGTTGTTCTCTGGATAGGCGCACCTTGGATGATTACTCGTTTTGATGATAATCCAGAAGTTGTTGCCACCGCGACTCAATACCTCAAACTAGTACCATTAAGTTATAGTGCAATGGGTGTTTTTCTGGTGGGAAATTCTGCGTTTAATGCTTTAGGTAAACCTATTCCTGCGCTCATAATGACATTGACTAGGATGATATTTCTTTATATTCCTTTAGCCTATTTAGGAAACTGGATTCTAGGATTAAAAGGTATTTTTATAGCCGCTCTGATTGCTAACTTGGGTGTCGGCTTAGGAACTTATATATGGACTCAAAAAATCTGTAAAGCGAATAAACTGCTAACCGTTGAACTCATGGAGAATCCGGCTATCGAAAAATATTAATAATTTCTTGCTGATGCTGAATTCAGGTTAAGATATCTTTAGCCAAAAAGATGAATTTTAAGTATAGTAATTAATAAAATAAATTATTTCTAATGAGAGAGAGAGCAGCTCATAAAATCTTTCTAATGATAGATATCTATTGATCTAGATTCAGCTAGACTTAAAAATAGAATTATTGTATTAGCGCTTATTACTTTTATTAGGAGTTATATTAAGTATGAGTATTGACAAAAAAGTAGATGCTACTCTAAAAAATCTTGAGGGTAAAGCTCAAGAAATGATTGGGGAAGTGACGGGAGACCCCAAACAAAAAGCTGAAGGAGAAGCAAAACAAGCTGAAGCGGCCGCACAACATACCGTAGAGAATATTAAAGATGCAGCCAAAGATGTAATCGATAATCAGTAAAGTCAGTTTATTGATAGTACGTTATTTTACTACCTGACTCAATTATTCCTTCCTAGTATAAGTAAAGCGACCTTCTCAAGAAAGTTAGATTACTTATACACTGGAAGGAACTACTATTTTATAGATTTGTAGCTTTTAATCAAAAGCCGATTTTTTTATATTATAATTATTGGTCAAGTATAAATTTATCATTGAATATGATTAGCCTCGGGTGGCTGTTACTGGGAATAGGATTAGGTGCTTTATTTATTTTTTATATGAAAGGAGCATTTCGTCGCCCACCTCACTACAAAATCTTTAACTTCCCTCAACCTACAGCATCAAATTTTGCTTTTACTCTGGCCGGTTTATCAGATTCAAGAATTAGTCAAGCTGAAAATACAGGGTTTTGGTTACAAGCAGAAGAAATTCAAACCGCAAGATTAGAAGCAATTCGCAGTGCAAAAAAGTTAATTCAATTTGAAACCTATAAAATGACTCCGGGTAAACGAGCAGATTTATTTGCTATGGCACTAACTGAACGTGCCCTTGCTGGAGTTAAAATTCAATTAATTGCAGATAGTCACGGCACTCATAAGATTCATAAAAAGTATTGGCATCAGTTAAAATTAGCAGGAGTAGAAGTCCGATTCTTTAATTCTTTTGACTGGCGCGCTCCGGCAGATAATCTGCGACGAAATCATCGAAAACTTTTAATGATTGACAATGAAACGATGTTAGTTGGAGGAGCTGGAATTTCTGATGATTGGGATGGTGTTGCAGAACAGAATGATACTGAACCTTGGTTAGATTTTGAAGTCCGATTTCAAGGCAGTATTGTTCCTCATCTTCAAAGTATTTTTATTCAGCATTGGTTAGATTGTGAAGGGACTGCTAATTTAATCGATCAACCTTTATCTTCTTCGAGTGTAAGTAATCAATCCTTAGTATTAATCACTCCAGGAGAAGCCCCCACTCATCGAGATTCTAACATTCGTTCATTGTATCAATCGATGATTCAGGCAGCACAAACACAACTTTGGATTGCTAGTCCTTATTTTTTACCCCAAGCAAATACTCGCCAGCTTTTAATTGAAGCTAAGCAACGAAATGTAGATGTCAGGATTTTAACAATGGGGCCAAGTAATGACAAGAATTATGTCTATTATGCAGCTCGAGAACGTTATCAAGATCTACTAATCAATGAGGTTAAAATTTATGAATATCAACCGAGTATGATGCACGGTAAAGTGATTTTAGTCGATCATGATTGGGTGAGTATTGGTAGTGGAAATATTGATCCTCGTAGTTTTTTACAAAATGATGAATTGAACCTTTCAACTTCGCAACCCGGATTAAATTATCAGATCACTCAATTTTTTGAAAATGCCTTTGTAAAAAGTGAGTGTATCTCTCAAAAAAGCTGGAAATCTCGACCCTTTAAACAACGATGCATTGGTCAAGCGGCGCTTCTGTTTCAGCAGCAACTTTAAATCTCAATTAACCCAGAACTTCCTCAAATTGATCTAACGATAGAGAAGATAAAAAATAATTTATCCTGTAGATGAAGAGATGATCTTTAAGTTAGAGTATAATATTAATAATAGTTAGTTAGTGAAATTCTTAATGAGTGCATCTTTAGAGCGAGCAATCCAACTCAAGCAACAACTGGTTGACTTCGTGTATGATGCGGAAGATGAACTTGCTGTCGCACTAGAACAGTATGCGGCCAATCATGGGACTCGCGACCGCCAAGATATTCGACAACAAAATTTAGTTGTAGATACTTTCATCACGCAAGGAAATGTAGATGATAAAACACCCATAGACTTATTCCTCGAAGCTGATGATAACTTATCTCAAAGTGATCGGATGATTCTTGAACAATGGAAAAATAATAGTTTTGTAGGTTTGTTTGAGGTTCTTGATCCCTCATCTGATGGGGTTAAATTAATGAACTGGCTGACAGCCAAACACTACGTTGCGATGCCAACAGCAGAAGTCCCTGAAACTGAAGTTCAGCGTTGGAAACCGGGTGAAATTATTTTAACTCGTCTATCTCCATTCTCTTCAGAATATTGGATGTTTTCTGGTGCTTGTTTACCAAAAGGGCGATTAAGTCAGCCAAAACTAGCTGTAGCAATTGGAGAATTCAAGCAAAATTATCCAGATTCATTGTATAGTGATGCACCAGAACTTTTAGAACAAGCTTGGGAGTCTGTTTATCAATATCATCAAGAATTTGTTGATTTTTTCGGGGCTGATAAAATCACTTTACCTGGATATAAACTGAATCAAAAAATTACTGAACTGCAAGAAAAGATGGCTCAAAAACAGCTAGAGTCAGCCGGAATCGATTCTTCAAAATCTTTATCTGATATTATTAAAGATATGGGAAGTGATACTTCCGAAGTGAAAACAGGTGCAGAAGCAGTCGGTGCAGACTCTGAATTACTGGATAAAGCTTTGAATGAAAAAGCAGCTTCAGCAATGATTACTCCCAAAGTTGAACTTCCAAATGAGATTAAACAAGCTGAAAACGTCACAGCATTTTCTCACCCTCGCTGGGGTCAAATATTTCTTCCGTCTTATACTCAATTTACTCATTTACTCGAAGCGGAAGATTTTGAAGCTCAACCCAATGGGGAGGCTTTAGTACAAAAATATTTAAAGGACAATACAATTAACTATTATATTTGGCAACAGCTTCAACAGACTTATCCCACTCAATTAGAAAAATTATTGAGACAGGTACTGGAGTCGGCTGATTTTAATTTAGAATCTGATTTAGAACCTTTGCTGAGAGAGTATAATAAACCGCTTCAACCTCAGCTTTCAGAAATGGCGAGTGTGCCGCTGCATTTACATCATCTCTTCCAAGAAGCTGTTGCTCAAGTGAGTCGTTCAAAATCTAAAAGTAAGTCTAAAAAGAAAAAATCAAAAGGATTTCAATCATAGTCTATTTCTTTCACTCAAAAAAATAGAGAGGTACACATCCTCTCTTAAAATGTACCTCTGTAGTATTTTATTCTGCTTTATTATTTTATTTGACTGCAGACTATTTAGTTTTTGGAGGCTTAAGCACTTTTCACAACTAAACCCCAGATGAAGATGAGTAGCATTGCACCCAATATCGCAAATATAATACTTGGAAGTGTCAAGGCTCCGGCTGAGGCGGCGGCGGCAGCTCCACTCCCTAATAACATCTGACCCAAATAACCACCTACGAGTGCGCCTAAAATACCGAGTCCGATAGTAGCAAAAATACCGCCACCTTGATGTCCTGGATAAATCAATTTTGCTAGGGCTCCGGCGATCAGTCCAAGTGCTAACCAAGCTAAAATTCCCATAATTCTTTTATCTCCTAAGTATTTATTAATTTATAGACTCATTAATCTATAGCTCTATTTTATTAATTAAACTCAATAATCCGCTTCCTTCTAACGATATAATTATTGGCCCTAATAAAATTTAAAATTAGCTATTTTGACTTATATCTTTAGATAGACAAAAGAACGTCAGGTAAATTGGCAATAAATTCAGTCTATAAACTCTTATTAATTAATCAAAAATAATATCAAGTTTGATATACTTTTATTTAGTTTTAAAATGTTTCTCTTTTTCTTGTCCCGGAAATTATAAACTTGAACAACTAGCGCTTCAATCAGTGTGTTAGACAAATTTTCATAGACTCTCATCTCCGCTCATTTCTAAATAAACGGAGCCATTAATAGTCGGCAAACTGTTGGTTTACTCATAGAATTTATGGAATATATCGGATTCGTCGCTTAACATTATCTTTCCCATAGAAGTGATAGACAATGGGATAATTTTACTGAGGATATAATTCATCATTTTTATTAAAATTATTCTGAATAATGACAATCAAGCGAACATCTAGACAACCCTCAGTCAGCCGATCAATGTATATAAAATATTCAGGAGTTTTATCACCCCAACGCTGACGATTGTTATATCCTGTTCAATGCATGAACCCTACTTCTAAAAACTGTCACTAAGAGATAGACTGTTGGGCCTATATGGCCTGCATAAACTTTTATATAGAGATTTGATAACTTTTCCAGCAGTTTAAGCAAATCTTAATTAACAAAGAGCTGGAGAGCAGCGCAGCTAGAATCTTTTCAATTTTTTATTAAGCGATTAGAGAAAATTTCACTGATGGAAAACAGCTAACTCGATACAAAAAATAAATATGTTAAAAGGTATTTGGAGATAGGAGATAAAATTTTACCAAAGCTATACAATTGTATAAAACTTCGATAAAGCCTACACTATAACGGTATTTTAGTTTAATATTATAAGTTACACTATGTGGGAAACTATGATAATCTACAGTATATTGAGTGAAACAAGATGACCCAATCACTAAATTAGTCTGCTTGTATATGAGCGACCAGAGAACAACACGAAAATTGCAGTATGGGGTATCTAATTTTCAGCCCGTCGCATTAACTCGCCTAAACCATTCTGACAATTTAAAACTGCTTGCCTCACTATCAAGGTTATCATGCCATTATCAATCGAAAAGTCAATCGAGTTAGCCAAAGCAAAGTTACTGAAATTAATCGAATCAGTCAAAAAGCCAGCGACTCGCGCCGCAATATTGACAACTTTAGCTTATGGGGTCAGTCAAGGATTACGATTTGTTGGGAATCTAATTTTAACTCGCCTACTGGTTCCGGAGTTATTTGGTTTGATGGCTCTGGTTAATACCTTTATTTTAGGGATTCAGTTATTTTCAGATATTGGTATTAATCCTAGTATTATTCGTAGTAAACGTTGGAATGATCCAGTATTTCTAAACACTGCATGGACTTTGCAAGCTTTGAGAAGCTGCTGGATTTGGCTCGGGTGTATCTTGATTGCTTGGCCTATCTCTAATCTTTATGGAGATTCAAGATTAATCTGGCTGATTCCTTGTGTGGGTTTAGCAGCGTTAATGGAAGGCTTTACTTCCACCTCTGTCCCAATTTTGAACCGTAATCTCGAAATCGGCAAGTTGCTGAAACTCGAGCTAGGCACACAATTTATCAGTTTAACCGTGATGATTGTCTGGGCTTTTTTTAACAGATCAATCTGGGCGTTAGTGGCGGGAAGTTTAATCTCAAACAGCATTAAGGTATTTTGGAGTCACCGATTGCAATCACCCGCAACTCATCGTTTTACTTGGGATAAAGATTCGCGCTTAGAAATTATCTCTTTTGGCAAATGGATTCTCATCTCTACAATGATGAGTTTTTTGGCCTCCCAAGCGGATCGACTTATTTTAGGTAAACTGGTTTCTTTAGAATTATTGGGGGTCTACGCTATTGCTTTTACGATGGCAGACTTACCTAGACAAATTATTCAAAAAGTTAACCAAAAGGTCATGCTTCCTGTTCTGGTGAAGTATATTGATTTAGAGCGTCAAACTCTGCGGGAAAAAATCTTACAGAAACGTCGGTTTGTCTTAGTCGGCTTAATTAGTATTGTCGTTTTTCTCGTTTGTTTTGGAGATGTGCTGATTACAGTACTTTATGACTCTAGATATGAGGCAGCAACATGGATGCTACCCATTTTAGCAATAGGACTTTGGCCATTGCTGCTTGTTATCTCTATTGACAAAGTACTTTATGCACTGGGTAACCCTAAATATACAACTCTGGGTAGCTTTACTAAAGTAATTTATATGGTGACTTTGCTGCCACTTGGGTATCACTACTTAGGATTTTTAGGGGCGGTGATTGCGATCGCATTTAATGACATTACTGTATATGCAGTAGTCTCTTATGGTCTGTGGCGAGAGAAGCTAAGCTGTATTCAACAAGATATTGTAGCGACTTTAATCCTAATCGGGTTAATTGCTTTGATTTTAACAGTTCGTTACTTGTTGGGCTTCAATCTGCCTATCCATCAGCTTTTATAGAAGTTAATGATGCGGAGTTTTACACGTATAAAATATAAGATATAATTGTTAATAAGATTTTGAGTAATTGAATATTAGTCAAAGTTTGTCCACGAGCTAACCCAGAGGATGATTGCAGTAAAGAGGATTAGTTGACAGAATGAACCAACCTAACTTTATCATTATTGGTGCTGCTAAATCTGGTACAACGACCCTATATGAGTACCTTTGTCGTCATCGACAGGTTTACATGAGCCTACCGAAAGAACCTGATTTCTTCTCTCTTGACTCAAACTATGCTCGCGGTATAGACTGGTACCGATCTTTGTTTGCTTCAGCTCAAAGCGATCAAATTTGTGGTGAAGCATCTACGACCTATTCACGTTTACAACAGCACCCGAAAACAATAGAAAGATTAGTTGATGTCTTACCGAATGCTAAGCTCATTTATATTATGAGGCATCCGGTGGATAGAGCATATTCCTTTTATACTTATCGCTTTAAAGGAAGTCAACAAAATGCTGAGTTTTTAGCAGCAAGAAATGAGCTGGTAACGGCTAGAACTTTTGAGCAAGCCATTGAACAAAATAGTGAGTTTATAGATAGTAGCTATTATTTATATCAGATTAATAAATACCTAGAATATTATCCGAAAGAGTCCTTTTTATTCCTATTAATGGAAGACTTAATTCATCAGCCGGAGGAGGAAATTAAAAAAATATGTGATTTTATTGGTGTTGATTCAACGATTAATTTAATGCCAGAGGGTGAGATTGTTGCCAATCAAGCTGGCGATCAGCCAGAATGGTACGTAAGGCAGCAATTGACAAGTGGTTTCAAATCGATTCCGGGTGCGAGCTTAGTCAAAAACTTGTTGCCTCAAGCCGTCAAGGATACTGCCTACGAAACCATTAAATCGTTGAAGTACAAACAGTGGAAGTCTGAACAATATATGCCTCCTCCAATGCGTCCTGAAACTCGCCAAAACTTATTGGAACAGTTTAAACAACCGAATCAACAGCTTGCGGAATTCTTGGGCCGAGATTTATCTCACTGGAATTCATAATGTTGACCTTGTAATGACTTCAATTAAGGAGAAAAAATGACCTCAGCTTTAACATTTTGTCTTGATGCCGAATACTTAGACAATTTAGCCTCTCAGTATCACGAATCCTATGTTCAAGCCGAACCCTTCCCTCACGTTATCATTGATAACTTTTTACCAGAATATGTGTTAGATAATATTTTGGATGAATTTCCCAAGCCGGAAGACATTAAGTGGAAAAGCTTTGATGGCGGTAATGAGAAAAAGCTCGCTTCGACTTCAGAGCTGCAGATGAAAGAATCGATTCGCTTTTTGCTTTACCAACTGAATTCATCAGTTTTTATTAATTTTCTGGAAAAACTTACCGGAATTGAAGGAATCATTCCCGATCCTCACTTTGTCGGAGGTGGCTTGCATCAAATTCAAAAAGGAGGATTCTTAAAAATTCATGCCGACTTTAACAAACATCAAAAGCTACAGCTAGATCGCAGATTAAACTTACTAATTTACCTGAATAAAGACTGGAAAGAAGAATATGGCGGTTATTTTGAAATGTGGGATCGAGATATGACCAGCTGTCAGAAGAAAATTCTACCTATTTTTAACCGCTGTGTCGTATTTAATACAACAGATTTTTCTTATCACGGCCATCCGGATGCATTAAATTGTCCTGAAGATAGAACTCGTAAATCTTTAGCGCTTTATTACTACAGTAACGGTCGTCCGGCTGAAGAAGTGGCTGATGACCATACAACACTTTTTAAAGCTCGACCCACTGAAACTTTATCCGAACCAAAGGCTAATTTCACCCCTAAAGAGGCTCTCAAGAAAATTGTTCCTACATTTGTGAAAAAGGCAATTAAGTCTCAGAAGGATCAATAGATTATTATCCACGATCGACTTATAGTAGAGGAATTCTTGAGTAGAATATTACTTCTCAAGCAGTTCATTATCACGAATCACTCAATTTCAAGCTCCTCTGAAGCAATCAAATACTTTGATTTAACCTACCTCAGCCATGACTCCTCAAGCCCAATTGATTCTATTAGCTTGGTTGCCAATACTTCTTTACTTTTTTAGGTATTTTTCAGCTCGAAGAGCAATTGTGATTGGGTTTATTGCAGCATGGCTGTTCTTACCTCAACAAACCAAGTATATTTTGTTAGGTTTTCCAGATTATGACAGAACCTCTGCCACTTGTTACAGTATTGTATTGTCCGCTATCTTATTTGACTTCCGGCAGCTAAAATCATTCAAGTTCGGTTGGATTGATGTATTTATGTTGATGTGGTGTTTTGCTCCTGCGGCTTCATCACTCACCAATGGTTTGGGATTATATGATGGTCTCTCAAGCGCGTTAGCACACATCATTCAGTACGGGTGTCCTTATTTCATTGGTCGGATTTACCTGGGCGATCTAACAGGATTACGTCAGTTAGCAGTGAGTATCTTTATTAGTGGGGTGATCTACGCTCCCCTGTGCTGGTTTGAAAGCATTATGAGTCCCCAATTGCACCGGCTAGTTTATGGATACCACGGAATTCGGCAATTTGGTCAATCTTATCGTTTAGGCGGATACAGACCTAACGTATTCATGATACATGGTCTGAGCGTGGGAATGTGGATGATGGCTGCAGCACTGATTGGAGTTTGGCTGTGGCAAGCGAGGGTTTTAAAGCATTTTTTGAATATACCGATGGGAGTCTGGGTTGCCGGATTAATATTCACCCATATTATTGTCCGCTCGACTGGAGCTTATCTTTATATGCTCTTCGGCTTGCTGATTCTATTGAGCGCTAAATGGCTGCGTACAGCTTTACCATTGTTAATACTGATCTGTAGTTTAGCGTTTTATTTATCCCTGGGGGTCACAGGAAATTTCACAGGAGAGCAAGCCGACCAAATTATTTCCGTTGCTAGTGATATTGCAGGCTCAGAGCGCGCCCAATCCCTGCAATTCAGATTTGACAACGAAGAACTCTTAGTCGAAAAAGCACAAGAACGGATGATTTTCGGTTGGGGAGGTTGGGGGCGAAACCGGGTTTATGATTATAACCATTCGGGAGAGCTAGTAGATATAACAGTGACTGATAGTTTATGGGTGATTGCCTACGGTTCTAATGGCATAGTCGGGTTAGTCGGTGTATTTGGGTCGTTGTTAGTTCCGGCAGTAGGATTAATAATTTTACGCTATCCGGGTCGAACTTGGTTTCATCCAAAAGTAGCACCGGCAGCAGTTTTAGCCGTTATTCTGACTTTATATGCGTTGGATAACTGCTTAAACGATCAATATAATCCTGTTTTTACTGTCGTCAGTGGAGCCATGGCCGGATTAGTTCTCAAACAACCCGAATCTCGTCAGTTGAAACGACCCCATCAAAGCCCACTTTTAGTCCGAACTCAACCTCCTCAAGTGATTGAAGTTAAAAAACAATCTTGAGCGGATATAAATGACCTGAATTTGTATAAAAAAATTAAGTTATGCCTCGAATAAATCAGCCGAAAATAATTAGATTGATCGCGTTTCTCACTGGATTAGTGCTGACTATCATTATTGTTCCAAAAATTGCTTCGTTTTCCAGCTCTAGCATTGAACCGGATGATGCAGTTACCCTAACAGATAATCGTCCTGATTCTGATAACGAATTTATACTGGGAACAAATCTCAACGGAATTGCTCCGTGGTCAACTCAACTCCCTTTTTTAAATCATTTTAAATCTTCTAAACAATGGATCACTCAGTGCATTAAAGAAGATCCAGGCTGTAAAGGAGAATGGGATACAAAAGAAGATGAGCTTCTAGACCTAGATGAAAATGGATGGGTGAAGTCTTTACCGTCTCCTAAAAACTCTGCAGAATATACTCGCGTCAGTACCTCATTATTTAGGGATATACCCGGTGTTTATCCTTCCGGTCAATATATTGTTTTATATGATGGAGAAGGTGAAATTAAATATCGTCAGGCGGCGAAAAAAGATGAATCAGCTTCTACTCCGGGTCGGGATGTGATTAATGTAGACTCATCTGTTAAGAGTGGTGTTTTGCTGACGATTACAAAAACTGACCCACAAAATACAGGAAATTACATCCGAAATATTCGCTTTGTTCAAGCTGAATATGAAAACCGCTATCAAAATGGTGAGATTTTTAATCCGGCTTTTATAGAAAAAACTAAACCCTACAAAGCATTACGCTTTATGGACTGGATGGAAACTAATCACTCGGGTCAAAGTGAATGGCAAGATAGGCCAAAGGTTGAGAAAGCATCCTACAGTCATGACGGTGGTGTTCCGATTGAAATTATGGTAGAACTCGCTAATAATTTGCAAGCCGATCCGTGGTTTAATATGCCTCATAAAGCCACCGATGAATACATGCGGAATTTTGCTCAGTTGGTTAAAGAAACCCTCGATCCTAATTTAACTGCTTATGTAGAATATTCTAATGAAGTTTGGAATACTAATTTTAAACAATTTCACTGGGTAAGAGATAACGGCGCTATTGCTGGACAAAAAACTGCTTTCCAATCCTATGGAGTACGAACTGCCCAAATGTGTGATATTTGGAAGGATGTTTTCTCCGGGTCAAGCGAGCGAATTCAATGTGTCATTTCAACTCATACTGCTAATCGTTGGGCAGCAAAACAAGTTTTAGAATGTGATAAATGGAGTGAAGCACCTTGTTATCAGCATGGAGTTGATGCACTCGGTATCACTTCTTATTTTAGTGGTAGATTAGGTAAACCCGAATATGAGAAAATAATTGAATCTTGGATTAATGATCCCAAAATTGATGAATTTGAGCGGGGGATTTCTCACCTCAAAGATGGTGACGTTCTGGATACAGATGATAGTGTCGAGGATTTTCAAGAACTATTTCAACATTATTCTGAAGTGGCAAAAGCTAAACAATTAAAATTAGTTGCTTATGAAGGTGGGAATCATGTTGTTGGCCTGAAGAAAGTGAAAGACAATGACAAACTCACAGAATACTTTATTGAGTTAAATCGGCGACCAGAATTTTATGAGCTTTATCAAACAATGCTCAATTCTTGGCAAGATCCAGAAGGCGTTAGAACTGCATTTATGCATTTTAGCGATATTAATAAGCCTAGTAAATGGGGAAGTTGGGGCGCTTTGGAGTCTGTATCACAAGAACATTCTCCTAAATATGACGCTTTAATGGATTTTGCGAAATAGCTGTGAACTGCTCAGTTGAAAAGTGAAATATTATTGATTTTGTTTGTTAAATATCTTTTTGATATGACGACAGGATTTATAATTTAATAAACTGTGGTTTTCCGAGAAAAAAGTTTAACTCAAAATCACTCAATTCCAGAGAATATTGTAATATGATAAAACTTGCGATTGTCATTTTGAATTATCGGACTCCTCAACTTGTGGTTGATTGTTTAGCTTCTTTACAATCTGAGGTTAAAATAGGAGAACATACCGTTATTGTTGTTGATAATCAATCAGGAGATGAGTCCGTTTCTATCATTAGTCAAGCCATCGCTGAACATCAATGGCTTGATTGGGTTCAACTTCTACCCTCTGCTGTTAATGGCGGATTTTCTGCTGGCAATAATTTAGGGATTAAAGCAGTTGTTGCCGAAGCCTATTTACTATTAAATAGCGATACAATTGTTAGACCGGGAGCCATTGAATCTTTACTGGCTGCCCTGAATACTCATCCCGAAGCGGGTATCGTCAGTCCTCGCTTAGAATGGCCTGATACAACCCCTCAAATTAGTTGTTTTCGATATCATTCTCCCTTAAGTGAACTGATTGATGCTGCCGCTACCGGGCCTGTGACTCAACTGTTGCAGCCATTTGATGTTCCGATAGAGGTTTCTGATACTGCCTTTGAACCGCAATGGACCAGTTTTGCTTGTGTCCTCATTCGGCGAGAAGTGATTGAACAGATTGGTTTGATGGATGAAGGGTATTTCATGTATTTTGATGATGTGGATTATTGTCGCCGGACTCGACAAGCGGGTTGGACAATTCTTCACTGGCCCAAAGCCAGAGTGGTTCATCTGCGCGGGGGAAGTGGATCTGTCAAAGCTGATGTTGCAACTCGCCGACGACCTAAACCTTATTTATATGCTTCGCGATCGCGCTACTTTGCTAAATTTTATGGCAAAATTGGCTTATGGTTTGCTAATTTCTGGTGGTTATTGGGCCGCAGTTTAGCTTGGATGCGAGAATTAGTCGGCCATAAACAACCCCATACCTGCCAATTTCAAGAACAAGATATCTGGATGAATTGGCGTGACCCCATGCAGCCGTTTGTGCTACCCAATACGAGTAAGAATCAGCAAAGTATGAGTTAATAATATTAGATTTGAGATGAGCTGGATTTATAGTTGGGTTTTCTAACTTGAATTCAACTAATAAAATCGGGGTTTATTCTACTGTTTAACAGGAGTAAAAATTAAGGCTAAATCATGGCAAACCCACAAAATTATCCAAACTTTATGATCGTTGGGGCGATGAAATGTGCCACGAGTACATTACACACCCAACTGATGCAACAACCGGGAATTTTCATGACCGATTTGAAAGAACCCAACTTTTTTAGTGATGATGAAGAATATGCAAAAGGGATAGATTGGTATTGTTCTTTATTTGAAGGTTCTGAGCCAGCCCTACTACGAGGAGAATCTAGTACTCATTATACGAAGTTACCGACTTATCCTAAAACAATAGAACGGATTCAACAGCATTGCCCAGATGCTAAATTTATTTATGTCATCCGTCATCCGATTGATCGATTAGTATCTCAATATATTCATGAATGGAGTCAGCGCGTGATTTCAGTTGAGATTAATCAAGCGATTTACCAGCATTCAGAATTAATTGATTATAGCCGTTATACTATGCAGCTTCAACCGTATTTTGAAGCATTCGGAAAAGATCGAGTTTTACTCATTTTCTTCGATAATTTGTTAAAATCTCCTCAACAAGAATTAGAACGAGTTTGTCAGTTTTTAGACTATCCACAGCAACCGGAATGGCAGGTAGAAGTGGGCGCTCAAAATGCATCTAATGAACGGTTAATTAAGAGTAAATGGCGAGATGCTTTAGTCGAAACGCCGGGTTTACGAGAACTGCGACAATGGTTGATCCCGAAATCTTTTCGGACTTGGGTAAGAAGCTTGTGGACGATGAAAGATAGACCTCAATTGACCCCTGAAAATGTTGAATATTTACGAGAAATTTTTGATCGAGATTTAGCGACTTTAGGGTCATGGCTAGAAATTGAGAACCTTTGTTGTGAAAACTTTAAGGAAAAAGCCCAACAATGGAAACAACCCATTTCGGCAACATCACAACATTAATATCGAGTCGTACACACCCACGTTTCGATCTGACAAGTTCCGGTACCACAACTTGAGATGGCTTCTGCTTCTGCCTGGGTGCGGTTTTCTCCCCAAGCCCAGCCGAGGCTACCGTTGCCATCTTTAGCCAGTGCGCCACAGGCATTCTTAAACCACAACTTGATCTGACAGTCAGACTCGCCACATTCTTCTAAAGCTTGACGCTCTGCTTGAGCACGGGTGGGATGATCGTAAGCATATCCCCACATACTACCATCTGGGGTGGTGGCGATCGCCCCAAAGCTATCTGGAATTTGAGCCATCGTAGTACTACTCATCAAGCCTTGAGTCATCAGAATGACAGCACTCAGCATGCCAAAACCTTGTTTCATTGTTTGTTTACCCGTTGAAGATCACCGCGAAACTATAGCCCTCATTATGCCGTATTTTTGTCATTTTGCTGTATCCTGAAGTATATTGATATTATCATCAACAGGCGTGATTATTTCTATATTTTTTAATTGCAGTAATAATGTTTCAAACCTCCCCAAAATTATCTGATACTCGTCCAATCGCAGTTGATTTATTTGCAGGAGCAGGGGGAATGACTCTAGGCTTCGAGCAAGCGGGTTTTGATGTATTAGCAGCAGTAGAAATCGACCCCATTCATTGTGCTATTCATCAATATAATTTCCCTAATTCTACTATTTTTTGTGAGGATATCGCTAAGCTTTCAGGAGATACTATTCGTCACCATTCTACCATTAACGAACGCCCTATTGATGTCGTATTTGGGGGGCCGCCATGTCAAGGTTTTTCATTGATGGGAAAGCGCTTATTAGAAGATCCACGTAATCAGCTTGTTTTTCATTTTATGCGGCTGGTGGCTGAACTTCAACCGAAGTTTTTTGTACTAGAAAATGTCAAAGGAATGGCAGCGGGAAAGCATCAGCAATTTATTCAAGAACTGATTGATAAATTTACTTATTATGGTTACTCGGTACAACTTCCTTATCAGGTTTTGAATGCAGCAGATTATGGTGTACCACAGAAACGAGAACGATTGTTTTTAATCGGTAGTAAAATAGGTTTACCGCTGCCGAAATATCCTGATCCTCTTTCTAAAAATACTTTGAATTCATCTGATTTACTCAGAACCCCTACCGTTTGGGAAGCGATTCAAGACTTACCTGAAGCAGAATATTATCCGGAATTAATACAACAAGATTGGGTAAAAACTAAGTTTAATTCTGCTAGTTTTTATGGTGAAATGATGCAAGGTAAAATTAGTTTAGAAGATGATTATAGTTATCCCAGATTTCATCAAAATAATTTATTAACGTCTAGTCTGAGAACTCAACATAATGCAGCTTCTATTGAACGATTTGCTGCCACTTTACCCGGAAAAAAAGAACCGATTAGTCGATTTAATAAACTCGATTCTCAGGGTTTATGTAATACTTTAAGAGCCGGAACACCGAGCAATAGAGGCGCTCATACTTCACCTCGTCCCATACATCCATTTACTCCTAGATGTATCACTGTTCGCGAAGCGGCGCGGCTGCATTCTTATCCAGATTGGTTTCGTTTTCATGTGACAAAATGGCATGGTTTTCGTGAAGTAGGAAACTCTGTACCGCCATTTTTAGCAAAAGCTGTTGCGGCTGAAATGATTAAATTACTTGAGATTAATTTAGAAAAAATACAAGATAAAATACTGTTAGGAGATGAGAAGTTATTAAGTTTTAATATATCACAAGCTGCTGAATATTATCATGTTGATCCTCATGTTATTCAGCCGAGAAGCAGAAAAATGAAAGTATGAATGTATGAGAAAATCAGATAAATCTTAGATTTATAGTTCTATCATTATAGCAATTTTTTGGAGGCCTTATACACCGGAAATTACTAACTTTACTTTTAATCGCGAAGAGATTATATAGATTGGAAAAAGACTCGGCTTGTCGGCAAAAAATGCAGGTGATGTTATCTATAGTTATCGATTTCATAGACCTTTACCAGAAGAAATAATAGATACCAAACCTCCCGGTTTACAATGGATTATTGAACTCGCAGGTCGAGGAATTTATAGATTTAGTTTAGAACAAGAAAATAGAATTGTTCCTAACCTTAATTTAGTTAAAATTAAGCTTCCTAACTCTACACCAGAAATAGTTGAGAAGTATTCATCTGGTGATGAGCAAGCTCTATTAACAAAAATTAGATATAATCGTCTGATTGATATTTTCCTCGGAATAACAGCATATTCTTTGCAAAACCACTTAAGAACTACTGTTCGTGAAATAGGTCAAATAGAAATTGATGAAGTATACGTTGGATTAAACCATTATGGTACACATTTTATTGTACCAGTTCAAGCTAAAACGGGTAACGATCAGATTAGTATTGTTCAGACTAAGCAAGATATTGCATACTGTAGAGAAAAATTCCCTGACTTAATTTGTCGTCCCGTATCAGCTCAGTTTATCAGCTTAGATACAATTGCAATATTTGAACTGATATTAGATGATTCAGGAATTAGAATAGTCGAGGAAAAGCATTATCAGCTTGTAACGGCTGATGCAATTTCTCAAACAGATCTAAGGAATTATAATATATTTTAGTTTAAATAATATATGTTCAATAAATTTTTAATCTTGTTGAATTCAGATCGATCAGATTGACGAAATAAAATTCTAAATTGATGATTTGTTAGAGCTACCAAAGAGAAAGAAATTCTCGATATTAGATGGATTAGATGAGGTTTTCGGTTTTATATAAGCGTTACTCTCTTGGCATTTTCGATGATAACAGCGTTCTAAATAGACTTGAGCCACTGGGTCGTTCGGATTAATTTTTAAGCATTGTTTCAACAGAGAAATAGACTCTTTAATCGCTCCGGTAAAACAACAGAGCAAAGCTGCTTCAAACATGGATTTAGTTTCTGATTTGGCTTGTTTTTGTTCGGGAGAATCCGCCTCAAATACCTCAAAAATAGCAATTTTTCTAGCTTTTCCTCTAACTTGTACTTGATCGATTAAACGGAGTGCATATTTCATCGGGTTTGCCATGTCAGCCATTGTATAATGAGAGATGATCAACGGTACCTTATAAACTTTAGTTAATTGTTGTAACCGAGAGCCTAAATTAACCGCATCCCCAATCACTGTCGTATCAATTCGAGACTTCCCGCCCACAGTTCCTAGCATTAAATCGCCTGTATTAATCCCAATCCCAATTTCAATCGGTAAGCGATCCGGACGTTGGCGGGTGAGATTATAGTCTGCTAAGCGCTTTAACATCTCTATCCCCGCACTCACGGCATCATCTGCACTGCCTTCAAACAATGCCATAATTTCATCCCCAATATACTTATCAACAAACCCCTTATTTTCAATAATTGCGGGTTCCATGCGCTGTAAATAGGCATTAATAAACTTAAATGTATCTTCAGAACTCATCTGTTCGCAAAGAGTGGTAAAGGCACGAATATCAGCAAATAAAACCGACATTTTCTTCTCAATAGAATCTCCCATTTGAATTTCACTGACATTTTTGTGCGCCAAAGATTGGAGAAATTGCTGAGGAACAAATCGAGAAAATGCTTCATTGAGATGAAATAGTTCTCGGGTAAATCGTTCTTGTTCTGCTTCAGCTTGTTTACGATGGCTAATATCCTGAAATGCAGCAATTGCTTTAACCACAACACCCGCTTGATTTTGAATGGGTGTGGCGAGGACTTCAATCGGAATTATCTGGTCACAATGGCGAAGTTCTATATCTTCAATGTGAACTGTTTCCCCTTTGAGGGAACGAACAATCGGCAGTTTTTCCGTTGGGTACAATTGATCTGTATCTGCCTCATAAAATTTGAAATCTGTTGAAATTTGGTCTATTTTTGTTTGGGGTAAATCCTCTATTTGCAATAACTTCTTAGCTTGGTCATTGGCATAATTCAATTGTCCAGCGGTATCATGAACACAGATGCCAATAGGTATCGCGTCTAGAAATTGAGTCAAGCGGTCTTCATTCTCTCGCAGTTGAGCATTTTGTTGTTGAAGTTGTTGAGTTTGCTCATACTTTTGCAGGGCTTCTTTCACCGTCAGACTCAGATCAGTACTGTCCCAAGGTTTGGTGATGTAACGATACAAGTTAGCTGAATTAACAGCATTTCCCACCGCCTCCACTCCTGCTTGACCGGTGAGCATAATCTTGAGTGTGTCTGGGTATCGAGCATGAATCTGACAAAGCAGTTCATCACCTTTGATCCCAGGCATCACTTGGTCAGAGATGACGACAGCAATTTTAATCCCTTCTGCCTGCAAATCTTCAATAATTTCTAAGGCTTCTTCACCGCTTTCTGCAGCTTCTATTTGATAATTGTGACCCAAGTCACGATGTAGTTCTTCTGATAAACTGTCTAATACCATCGGCTCATCATCAACTACAAGAATCGCAAATGCATTCATACTGATTCAAGGGCTTGTGTGATGATTTGAATTAGCTCTGCTTCTCGCCACGGCTTGTGTAAACAACAGTAGAGATTTACTTCTCGCTGCTTCTAGCTCTATGGCGGACTCATCAGCTTGTCCGGTTAACATGATTGTGGTAATTTTACCTAATTGCTGATGAACTTGAATCAACAACTCATCCCCTCTGATGTCTGGTATTAACCCGTCAGAGACAATCACAACTTCCTCATCTAACTGTTGGAGAATTTCTAAAGCTTCCTTTGCACTTTCGGCGGCTTCGTACAAACATTGATCCCCAAAATAACGACCAATTTGTTTTGGGAGAGATTCTAGGATCGCGGTTTTATCATCAACACAGAGTATTGCTGCTTCAGTCATGGGTTGAGGTTTATGGGATTTAAGAGTTTGTGCTGGACGAGATTCTACAATTAAAGCCATGAGCAGCTATCAATTATAGATACTTATAACAGATGTTAAATGCTTTTTACCAGATTCTCCAGTGATGATTCATTTTGGGTGTTGCTAAATTAAAGTATAAATTCAGATTCCCCAAATGATCTAACTTCAGGAAAATTCCGCCTATCTCCTGCCTCCTTTGTTTAGAGAATTTAAAAGTATTATTTCCCTTAATCTTGAAGACCCAAGTTAGTCACACTCAATTTTTTGTCAATCTATCCGATCGCTAAAGTAACGGTAAAGGTAGTGTTACCCGGATCAGATGTAAACTCAATGCTGCCCTGATGCTTATCTATAATTTTTTTGATGATATCCAACCCTAAACCGCTGCCTTCTCCGGCGGATTTAGTCGTAAAGAATGGTTGAAAAATTTTATCCTGAATTTCTAGTGGAATTCCGCAGCCAGAATCTGTGATTTCAACGATAATATTTTCCTGCTGCTGATGCACTCCAATTGTAATCGTACCTTTGCCTTTCATCGCTTGAATTGCATTATGAATTAAATTTGTCCAGACTTGCACCAGCTCA
Source organism: Microcoleaceae cyanobacterium (assembly GCA_049649525.1). Lineage (GTDB taxonomy): Bacteria > Cyanobacteriota > Cyanobacteriia > Cyanobacteriales > Microcoleaceae > JAAURB01. The sequence continues at coordinate 115,668 of JBARZE010000068.1, read as the reverse complement.
TCTGGATAACACAAAATTTCTGGAATATTCTGATAATTACGAATCAAATTAATCCCATTTTTAAGATTATTTTGATACAGTTCTAATACGGTTTCTATACTATCAGTAACCAAAGTCGATTGTTTAACCCCGTTGTGATCGTAACGGGCATAGCTCTTGAGAGCAAAGACAATTTTTGAGGCGCGTCTGACTGCATTATTAATATTTTTGCTATTGCTATTAAGACAAGCAATATTGTAACCAATATTAACAATTTGTTCGGCTTGAGGAGCTTGCAGTAGTGGCAACAAAGTTTCAATATTGCCATCAAATCCGCTGTCTGTCAGTAAATCAGCCAGTTCTCGGGCATTATCAATATTATAGGATTTAAGCTGTTGAGTTATAGTCCGTTTAATTTGCCGTTTTTCTCGGGTACTCAAGTTAAATGAATGACGCAAAGTACATTCTATAAAGTTAAAAAACTCTGTTTGCTGTTGAGAATTCAGTTGAGGTAACAGTTGTGGGAGTTGAGATAAAGACGCTTTTAATGCTTGATCTGTATTACCAATAGAAGCACGAATTGCCCCGAGGGGAGTATTAATTTCATGGGCAACCCCCGCGACTAATTGCCCTAAAGCTGCCATTTTTTCAGATTGAATTAATTGATCTTGGGTTTGTTTTAATTGTTCTAAAGTCGTTTGCAGGTGTTGATTTTTTTCATGAATTTGTTGTGTTCTTTGTTCAACTTTTATTTCTAAATTGTGGCTATAGTCTTCCAAACGACGATAAAGACGGGCATTTTCAATAGAAATCGCAGCTTGAGAGGTGAGTAAGTTGAGGATGGCAATCCGATTTTGGGTAAATACTTCAGTTGCAATTTTGTTTTCTAGATAAAGAATACCAATCAGTTGACCTTGATTCACAATGGGAGTACAAAATAAACTTTTGGGGGATTGCTTTATCAGGTAAGGATCGGCTCTAAAGCGTTGATCTTGTTGAATATTATTAATAATTAAAGGCTGCTGAGTCCGGATTGTCGTCCGAATAATAGAAAGGGGTAAGTTGTTGGCTTGTTCGAGAGGTAGCCTCATTAAATAACATTGATTCACATTACATTTGGCGGCAATTTTCCAACCCCCAGCATCATCTAAAATTAAATTTCCGTAATCAGCCCCCGCATTTTCTAGTACAATTTGCATCAACTTCGACAGTAAAGTATCTAATTCAATTTCTTCAGAAATCGCTTGATTCGCTTTAACAATGCTATCTAAATCTAAAACTTTTGAGTTTTCTGTAGAAGTACTCACAATTGTTGTTGTGGCTTTCCAGGCTGAAGTTTCACTGTTAAACGGTTGAGTTTGACTGTTGAGAAACGTAGCTAGTAGTTGAGGATATTTTTCTTCAAGTTGGTTGGTTTTGGTTTTTGCTCCCCAGCGGGCATAACAATAATAGGCTTCCCTCAGATAAACTGCAGCCACTTGCTGTTTATTCCAATTTAGATAAAATTTTGCCGCCAGTTCGTTGGCGAGGGCTTCTTCTTGCACATATCCGTTGTCTTTAGCTCCGCTAATTGCTCGATCGTAAAGTTTGAGGGCTTCTGGATATTCTCCTAACACTTGATGGAGTTCGGCAGCGACTAAATCATACTTATGTTGAGCATTCATCGGGGCAGAGGTTGCCCAGTGTTGCAGTGCTAATTGATGGGTTTGAATATGTTCTATAATGGAATTTTTAACAGATTCCTCAGCTTTTTTATAGCTCGCCAGTTGAGCTAGGGAACTGTAGAATTTACAAGCATACTCATCTAAAAAACACACCACACCATCTAAATAAGACTCTGCCAAGACAGCATTTTCAACCGCTTCAGGAATCCGATCAAATAAATAGCAAAGAATTAACTGATTCAGATAAAGATAATGTAGTCCTGTGCGGTCATTATTCTTGAGTTGTAATGAAAAAGATAGGGTTTTATTGTAGGCTGTACCCACCAGTTCCCAAGGCGTTTCAGATTCCCCTAATAAATTGAGAACCGCTTGCTCAAAAGTTTGACTCCAAGTCAAAGTATTCCCTTGCTTTAGAGCCGTCAAAGCATCGCTAGTCGCCGCCATTTCCTGTTTTAGGTTCCAAAGACTATCCCCCATTAAATAAAGGTATTGAGTTCGATTTAAGATGGCATATCCCCCAAACTGGAAGTTTCCTGTATCGAGTCCTGCTTGATAAGAACTTAGTAATAATGGCAGAGAATCTTTAACATGATTGGAATAGTGAATAATACAAGATCCAGCAACAAATCGACCCGCTACCCCATCTCCAGTTTGAGGAGATAAATCCAATTGACAAGCCAGTTTTCCATATTCCTCGGCTAAGGAAAAGTCCTGTAATGCGAAAATACAAACCATCCCATAACAGGCATAAATAAATGCAGATTGTGGTGTATTTCCCGACTGAATCGATAACTGCATTAACTTACAAATTACCCAAGGAAAAAGATTGGGTTTTGCTTGGAAACAGGGGGCGAGTAAATTAGCAAGAATATTGACTTTTGCGAGCTGATTTACATCTACCATGAGCGGTAAGTTTCCCAGATCTGCAATGGTTTTATCCTGCATGATTTGGGCAATTCCTACAATCTCTGCCTGTAGATCTTCAGGTTGAGGAGATTCGGGGACAAGGATGTCTAATTCTAATAAGAATTGTACCCCTGTATCAATCGCTAAAAGCTGTTGACCTTGAGCCATTCTAGCCATAATTTTTATTTCATGAACTTTCACCCGATCCAGTACAGTTTTTGCTGAGTTTATCACCCGATCGATCAGGGTTTCCATGAATTGAAAATCACCCGTTAGGTAAGCGGCTTCTGCATTGGCTTCATGCAATTGTAAAGTCAATGAATAATCGGTTTGCCAACTGTCTTTATTCAGTAAAGATAATGCGATTTTAAAATATTTAAGCGTGGCTTCATAAGCGGCTGAATTTTTGGCTTTTTTCCCGGCTGTTAAATTGAGTTGAATTAATTGATTTCGTTCGGTTTTATCTGCGATTAATTCTATGGCCTGATTCCAGTGATTAACAATCGTAAAAATATTATTGTTTTGTTCGCTTATAGACAGATTTTGTAACAGTAACCGTCCCATGCGTAAATGAGTTTTCTGTTTTTCTTCTAGAGGAATTAAAGAATATGCCGCTTGTTGCACCCGGTCATGTAAGAAGCGATAACGAACGACTACTTGCTGATTTTTTGTCTCCTGTAAATCCCCTTGAAAAAATTTATAAGTATCATGAATGGGCAGAATTAATCCGAATTGTAATGCCCCCCAAATATCTACTGCTATTTGCTCTGGAGATTGCTCACATACGATTGCCAAGGTTTCTAAATCAAACTGATTTCCGATTGCACCAGCTAACTTTAAAATATTCTGGGTTACTTCTGACAGTTTCTGCAATCGTTGCGCCATAAATTCTACTACATCATCCGTAAGAGCCGCATCAATCACCTTTACTAAATTACATTCCCAATACCCTAATTTATGATTAAATGTTATCAGTTTATCATCATATAATCCAGTTGAAAATTGAGTTGTAAAAAAGGGATTACCTTTAGTTTTTTGATAAATCAATTCACTGAGTGGTTGAGCTGTTTCTTCTCTACAAACTAGAGTATCTGCTACTAATTGATTAATATGATTTAAACCGAGAGGGTGTAAAGTAATTGTAGAAATAGCGGCTTTATTTTTCTCTAGTTCTGTTAAAGTTAACATCAAGGGATGAGCCGGAAATACTTCGTTATCACGATAGGCTCCGAGTATCAGTAAACATCCTGTTTCTAATTCTTCAAGCAATAGCTTTAATAGATTTAAAGAGGTAGAATCTGCCCATTGTAAATCATCTAAAAATAGCACTAGAGGATGTTCTGGAGTTGTAAAAACACCCACAAATTTATTAAACAGTAAATTAAAACGATTCAGGGCAGCACTGCCAGAAAGCGCAGTTACAGCAGGCTGTTTACCGATAATATTTTCTAATTCCGGAATCACATCAATAATAACTTGTCCATTCTCACCTAAAGCTCCTAATATTTTGACTTTCCAATTTGCCAAACTTTCGTCAGATTCTCCCAGTAATTGCCCTATTAAATCTCGAAAAGCTTGCAGAAAAGCAGAAAACGGAATATTACGATTAAACCCGTCGAATTTGCCTTTAATAAAATAGCCGAGCTGTTGTACAATCGGTTTATGAACTTCATTAATTACAGCAGTTTTTCCGACACCCGAATATCCCGCAACTAACATCATTTCTGTGTGATAAATATCTCCTGTGTCTCCCCTCTCTGATGCTTCTCCTTGGCTCACTCTCTCAAAAGCATTGATTAAGGCTTGAACTTCTGTTTCTCGTCCATAAAGTTTTTCGGGGATAATAAAGCGATCGCAAATATCCCGCTTTCCTAATTCAAAAAATCTAATTTCTCCAGTTGTTTCTAGCTGTTGTAAACACTGTTCTAAATCATACTTTAATCCTAAAGCACTTTGATAGCGATCTTCGGCATTCTTCGCCATCAATTTCATTACTATCTCAGATAGTATATGAGGAATTTCTTCTCTCCCTATCTCCCCATCTCCGTCTCTCCCAATCTTCAATGCCTGTGGCATCTTCGCAATATGACAGTGAACCAACTCCATCGGATCGTGGCTTTGAAAAGGTAACGAACCTGTTAACAGTTCAAACAAGGTTACACCGAGAGAATAAAAGTCTGTACGATAATCAATTCCTCGGTTCATACGTCCCGTTTGTTCTGGGGAAATATAGGCTAAAGTTCCTTCTAAAACATTCGGATTAATGAGTTGCTGTTGTTCTTTCGGAAGTAAACTAGAAATACTAAAATCAATCAGTTTAATTTTGCCAGTTTCTGGATGAATTAATATATTAGCGGGTTTAATATCTTTATGAATAATCCGCTTTTGACAGAGATAATTGAGGGTATCAGCCAATTGAATTGCGATTAAAAGAAATTTATCTAAATCACCTATACATGACCGCCAATAATCTGAGAGGGCAACTAAATTATCATCCGGCATTATCAAAGCATACCGATTATTGTAGCGTTCTAAAGCCAGAGGTTGAACAATTGCAGGATGTTCTAAATGACGGGTAATAATGTATTGATTACGAAACTTTACTAACTCATTAAACGTTGGGTAGGGGTTGCGTAATACTTTAATAATAACAGGTTGATGCTCACCCACAGGGATGTTATTACGGTTCTGATTTCGTCTACCGCGATAGACTAAAGTCCGTGTACTTTGGTAGATAGTTTGATCGAGATGATAGTTTTTTAAGGTAATCATAAAAATATGGGTTAAAATACTTCAGATAATACTAGTTTAATACATCAGGTATTGCTGCTAATTTACAGGCTTATTGAGTTGAGTCTGACTCTAGATGATTTGTGGGTAATTTCACACAAAAAGTAGTTCGTCCCGGCTGACTTTCAAAGCTAATTTGCCCCTGATGCTTATCTATAATTGTTTTGACAATATCTAACCCTAAACCGCTGCCTTCTCCGGCAGATTTTATGGTAAAAAAGGGCTGAAAAATTTTATCCTGAATCTCCAGGGGAATACCTACCCCAGAGTCTATAATTTATACGACAATATTTTGATGTTGCTGAGGCACCCTAATCTCAATTTTACCCTGAGCATTGATTGCTTGAATTGCATTATGAATTAAATTTGTCCAAACTTGCACCAACTCACCAGGATAACAGAGAATCTTTGGTCTTTCTTCAGTATTACGAATAATTTTAACATCTTTTTTAAGATAGTTATGATCGAGTTATAATACCGTTTCAATGCCATCGGTGAGCTGAGCAGATTGTTTAGCCTGATGTTGGTCATAACGAGCATAATTCTTCAAAGCAAACACAATTTTAGCAGTCCATTCGACAGCGTTGTTAATATTTTGACTATTACTATTAAGACGACCAATATTGTAGCCAATTTGAATAATTTGTTCGGCTTGAGGCGCTTGTAATAGGGGTAGGTCAGTCTCTATATTCTGATACAATCCCCCTCAGTCAGTAAATGGGCGAGTTGTCTGGTATTATCTATATTATAAGATTGTAGCTGTTGCGTTAGACCTTTTTTAATTTGACGTTTTTCTCGGGTACTCAGGCTAAAATTACTGGTCAGGGTTTGTTGGGAAATCCCCCCAGCAATTACTCAACCTAAAAAAGTCTGCTATACTCTATTTTTGCTAATTTTAATAACATTATACTCCGAGCTTAAATAATGTACTTAATATGCCCTAGCTGTGGTAGTAGTTATACTATAAAAAATAGTACAATTCATCATAAAAAACAAAAGTATCAGTGCCAGAGTTGTCAGAGATAATTTGTGTCCAATAGCCTGAAAGTTTATTTTAGTAAAGAAACGAGAGAATTAATTGATAAATTATTATTAGAAAAAATTAGTTTAGCGGGTATCATTCGTGTAACGGGAGTCTCAGAAAAATAGCTCCAAGAATACGTCAATAATAAATATGTAGAAGTTGAGCTATTGATTAATTGTACTAAAAAAACTAGGAAAACTAATGATATAGTGTAATTAAATATGGTCATTTGTTGGAAGTAAAACTCCAGGAAATTGTAGATTTATACTTAGGATAAAGAGGATAAAAAGCTTCATTAGGTGTGTGAAATTTATTGCCCGGTGTCTACAAGTAATGTGCAGTTTTTTATACAGATTTCTGGTCAGCGTATGATTTTATTTTTCCTAGTTGTAGGCATAAATTAGTGAAAACAGAAACGGGTTTAACTGCCTATATAGAAAGATTAAATAATACTTTACGTCAAAGAATTTCTCGGTTAGTCAGGAAAACTTTATCTGTTTCTAAAAAATTAGAAAATCATTGAGGTGCTATTTGGTATTTTATTCATCATTATAATCAAGCGATCGCTTCACCGTAATTCCATCACTACATCTACAAGACTACCTGTTTTTGAACCAATCAAAATATTCTTATATATTTAGATATAACTAACATAATAGCACATAATAAACCGTTTTTTTTTACAATTAACGATCTTTTTTCCGACCTATTTGACTCTCCTGAAGTGACGAACCAATTCCCTGTAAAACCCCTTTACCAATTAATCCAATACCCCGACCAATGACTTGAGTTAAAACATAAACGACCCCACTACCGACGAAGGCAACTGTTGCTCTAACTCGAGGTGCAATGGCATCCCGACTTTCTAAGACTAACGTAACAGCTAAGGGAATCCCTGAAAGTTGTTCTAATTCAGATTTACGAGGTGCATAAATTACTTTTTGTTGAATCCCTAATTCACCAAGCACCCAAATTTTATAAACACTTTCAAACATGGATTTTGGTTCCTCTACTAATTTTTCTAGCCGATATTTCCAAGATAAATTATTTCTAAATCTCTCAATATCCCGAGTAGAAAGGTATTTTCTCTGATAATATTTGTGTTTAATCTCTTCAAAATCAGCAAAATAATTAATCAAAGGCTGAATCACCGCATTCGCCACTTGGATCACTAAATTATGCAGTAATGATTCGGCTCTGGCCATCGCTTCTGGGTTGCCCACTGGATAAGAAATATTATCAATTCTTAAAGGAACTTGATACAAAAGATGAGCGATTAAATCAGGAATTAAAGGAATTTTATCTAATATTTCAATTTGAATTTGTGGCTCATCTCTCAATAAAACAGGGATGACTTCAAAAATGCGATCGCCTTCTGTGATTTCATAGTATTTTCCGAAAAAATCTAGGGTTGAGGCTTGCCAAATATCTCGGAGAATAATAGTGGCTTTTTCGGATAATTGTTGAGGTGGAGTTTCAGATAGTTTTAATTCATCTAAGCTTTGTTCAAACTGCCGTAAAACCAACAGAATAAGTTCTCTTTTTTGATCGGATTTTAACAGATCAATTTCTAAGGAAATAGTCGTTTTATTCTCCAGTCCGGACTGCAACTTAGCAACGGTTGTATCGAATAAATTGGATTTTAATTCACTGGCTAAAACAGTAGATTGCTGAGTAGTTAAACGACTATCACGGCTCAATACAATCTCCCCATCTGTTTCTGTGGCTGGCTCTTTTTGAAGGGGTGGATTATTCTGGCGGATTTGTGTTTTAATCGTTTCAGGTAAAAGTTGACTGACCATCCAACGAGCGGCCCTGAGTTCGCGACGGCGACCCGTTAATAATAACCAGTTTAAAATCAGCTGTGGATCTCCACTGGATAACTCTGGTGTTTTGCCTAATAAGGGTGCTAACTCCGCCAAAGCCGTATCAATTTGTTGGACTCCTGAACGATACAAACCATAGCGCCATTTTCCCCAAACAGATAAAGCAGATTTGGGCAAGATCTCAGGGGTTTGTTGACTAATCTTCTGATTATTCCAATAAGAATTTCCGGCTGCGACTTGACGAAGTGCTTGTACAAATTCCTCAATTTGGACCCCTTTAGGGCAATATCCCTCTACTCCGGCTTGTTGGGCGGCTGAGAGCAGAAAAGGCTGTTTGAGCGCTGTAAACAACAAAATTGGAATTTGAGGATATTGCTGTTTCAACTGCTGACAAAATTCTACCCCACCCATCCCCATTGAGCGATACTGGGGCAAAGTAGCAGTCAAATTAGCTGTTGCCAACTCCAACACCACCACAGTAGAGATATTCTCAATATTTTGTGAGTTTGCTGTTTCTGTGGCTATCATAGCCAATGCGGCCTCTGTTGTCTCGGCTTCGGCAACAACTGTAATCTCATCCCACGATGCACAAGCCCCCCGTAAACCCATACGAAAGATAGCGTCATCATCGATTAATAGTAGACGTAACACAGGGGCTTGGCTCATATCTTGATTTAACAGAATCGGTAACAGGAAAATAGAGAGTCACATATTACTTGTTTCATCAATAACATATAATACATCTCTCCGTTTTCCCATCTCTGCGTCTTCTAGTAACTATTCTAAGAAGAAATCAGAAGGCGGTGAGCCACTGTATTGGGGCGGTGAGGGAGCCGGAGCCGGAGCCGGAGCTGGAGCTGGAGCGGCATAAGTCGGTTCGGGTGGGTAATAAGTCGGTTCGGGTGGGTAATAAGTCGGTTCAGGTGGGTAATAAGTCGGTTCAGGTTGCCAAGAGTTGGAGTAACCAGAAGAATAATTATCTTCGCTATAGGAAGAGCTATAAGACTCTTGTTGTTGTTGTTGTTGAGCTGCCCAAATTGCATCTCGTTTTGCTGCCCAAGTACTAATTGAGCCGCGAGCCTCATAATAAAGCGCCCGTCCATAACCAATACGAGAAGCTTCTGCAATAGCCCCTCCGTAGTTTCCTTGTCGTGCTAAACGATCGGCTCGGTTTAAAATCGGTTGATCTTCAGCAATTTGAATGGTGGTGACCCATTCACCCACTTTGTCTTGAGCTTGAGCGTATAAAGCACGACCATTCCCAATTTCAGAGGCTTTATCAATTGCAGCACTCAGTTTACCTGCCTCTGCCAGGGCTAGGGCTTCGGTTAACAGCGGTTGATCTTCAATAATTTGAACTCGCTTTGTCCACTCTGCAATTAAAGTTTGGGCTTCTATTCGCAGCGGACTGCCTTTTTCGACCTGACTGGCTTGGTTGACAGCAGCCCTAAAGCCTTCTAACTCTTCAGATTTTGCCAGTTGTCGGGCTAAAACGATATAAGGACGATCTTCAATGCGTCGAATTTGCTTGCGCCAGTGAGCCACCAACGTTTGAGCATGAACTCGTCGGGGTCGTTGAGTCTCAATGGTTTCAGCTTGTTCAATTGCCCATTGATAAGTCAAGGGATGACCAATCTTAGACAAAGCGGTTGCCATCTGTAAGCTGATTAAATCTTGAACTTGGCCAGAGAGTTGATCGACTTGCAGTTGAGCGGTTTGGTACTCCGGACGTTGAGATTGAATCTGATCGAGGGCAGATTGACCTTCAAGCAAAACAAAAATTTGTTGGAGTAAGGGTTTGTCAGTAGCTTGACTACCCACCACATGATCGACTCGACTCAAGAGGATAACATCTTGAGCTTCTTGATATAACGGAGAATATTTCGGTACTCGTCCTGCGGTATTGGTTACACCTTTAAGATTTTTTTGTGCTAAAAATTCACCCGCTTGATCCAGTAAAACCCGGCTCCAATTTTGGATCTCTTTTTTCGCCACTGCGCTGACATACAGTTTAGGATTAATCCGATTAGCAACATCAATCGCTTCTGCTAAATCACGGGGGCGATCTTTTTTGGCAATATTGCGGGCTTCCTCGAGTCGTTGATTACCCTGCTTTTCAATCGACATTCGATCCACTAATTCATTAAAGCGCTTTTCGCTCCACAACGGATTATCTAGCTTCGTCAGCGCCTGAATATAATTAAATGTCGTTTTCCAGTCTTGAACTTTGAGAGCTGAGATTGCTTTATTATAAAGTTGTTGACCTTTATCCCAATCATTCTTCCAGCCGGCAATTGCCCCTTCTACTCGTTCATAGGCACGGCTTTCTTTCGGCACAATAGCGACTAATTCAATTGCCCCTTTCAAATCCCCTTGATCAATTTTCTCATTCGCCCGAGCAATCAATAATCTAGACCATTGCTGCATCATTTGCTGCGCTTGAGACTGTAGGGGATGATTTTCCGGCCAAGCTTTCACTAAGTTAAAAGCAGCCTGAATATCTTGAAGCTCCCCAGACTGAGCGGTTTTATCCGCACAATAGAGGCGATCGCCATCAACCGACAACGGGGAAATTTCCTCACAGCGAGTGGGCGGAGGAGTCGTTAACAGCCACAGCAAGGCTCCTGTTCCCATCGTACTAAATCCCAACAACACCACCAGCCATAAGAGCTGCCAGCCCCAAAATCCTTTGGGAATTTTAACTTTGGGTTTTTTTGATCTTGTCTGAGTGGTTTGAGTTTCCCCCGATATGGATGTTTCCCGTACTGTACGAATAGCAGGAGCAGGGCCGTATTCTACTGGGGGTACGCTGGATGGTTCAGATTGTGGTGTCGTCATGACTTCACCATACTCCTCGATGATTTAGTGTGGCCTCCTACCCCAAGGATAGGGCAGGTTGTTTTAGGATTCAGTGTAATAGATTAAGCAAGGGTAGTGGGTTGACAACGGAATAAAACAGCAAAGGTGTCGATGATTCCTGTCTCTCATGCTTAACTGGGTTATAACATTGATAACCGCAAAAGCACCCTTTCAATTGTCAGTGATCTGATAACAGACTAGCGCTAGAGTGTAAGTATTTTACCCTAGTTTCGAGAGAATATTCGCAAATTCTGTCAAAATTTTAATATAGTTTCTGCTCTGATCCGCCATCTGCCCTCAATATTAAATGATTCCTGCTCTTATCGGAATAGTAGTAATCTATCGTAATTTTATATTTTTGAGCAACAGTGGCAAGTCTACCTCAATGCTGAATTCGGTTTAGCTATCGATCATCACTCATGCCAGCCGCTACATTATGAGGCATTATGAGGCTTGAGAGGTTGGATTCAACTGAGTATCACTATCGGCTGATGTCATAGAACGATAACCATAGAAATTGATTTGGTAATCTGCAATTTTCACGCCCGTTTGTTGTTCGACGAGCTGTAAAATTTCTGCGGGTAATTCGACTTGTACATCTAAAATTTGATGGGTATCAAGACAGTTAACATGGGAATGAGAGTCACTAATATGACCATACAGACGACCCTCAGAACGTTCAATACACTCAATAATATTTTCTCGAGATAGCGCTTCTAAGTTCTGATACACTGAAGTATGACCAATCCCCTTACCTTCTTGATTTAAACGATCATAGATTTCTCGCGCTGACAAGTGTTCCCTCGCTGTCCACAACAACTCTAGGATAAATCGCCGTTGACGACTCAAGCGCATTCCTCTTTCCTGACAGCAGTTGAGCGCATCTTCTAATGATTGAATTGATTTCACTTGTTTATCGCCTCAATTAACTTAAATTAAACTTATATAGGTTATATACGATTTATAAATATTGACCTCTATCCCTATATTCTATCTTAGGTATTTCCTCATGGGTTATTGGCGATTTATATCCATCAAACCCGACTCATTTCAAGCGATGTTGCGGCGCTGAGTTGAAAATAGACAAAACTCTTCCTGTGGCAGGATCATTACCAACAACTGAGACAATCACAAGCTATTGAATAAATCAGCCATGAACCACAATCGCTTAACCGCTATAATACCAAGCTTTAGATGGTGGTGCATCATCTATGATTGTTGTGAGGTCAATCTATGTATCTGAATCAAGCACACTCATTACTGGTCGAACCCTCTGGCTTGTTAAGAGTTTTACCACAGGGTGCAATTGAACCATCAATGATTGAACTATCTTTGATTATTCCAACTTATCAAGAGAGTGATAATATAACACAATTGATTCAACGGTTGACTCAGCTTTTAGATCCGATTCTTCCGGCTCGCTACGAACTGATTATCATTGATGATGATAGCCCCGATCACACCTGGCAAGTTGCCCTCAACCTCAGCCGTCGTTATCCTCAATTGCAGGTGATGCGTCGTCGCACTCAACGGGGATTATCAACTGCAGTCATTCGGGGTTGGCAAGTGGCTCGTGGCTCGATTTTAGGGGTAATTGATGCAGATTTACAACATCCCCCAGAAACACTGATTGAATTGCTCGCCAATATCAATGCAGGCGCAGATTTAGCGGTTGGTAGTCGTCATGTCCATCAGGGGGGTGTAAGTGATTGGAGTTTGACCCGACGATTTTTATCTCGTGGCGCTCAGGTCTTAGGATTAATTCTATTACCGGGTATTCTGGGGCGAGTGAGTGACCCCATGAGTGGTTATTTTATGGTGAGGCGAGATACAATTGCCGGACGCACCCTCAGTCCCAAAGGATATAAAATCTTGATTGAAGTTTTAGGTCGGGGTAATATTGGCTTCATTGCTGAAGTGGGTTATATCTTCCAAGAGCGCACAGAGGGAGCCAGCAAAGTTACCTGGAAACAGTATATTGAATATTTACAACATTTACTCCAGCTTCGCCTAGCTTTATTTCCCGTCCGTCGATTTTTGCAGTTTGGTATGGTAGGGTTCAGTGGCGTTTTTATCGATTTAGGGATTTTCTATCTGTTGCGAGAGCAGATCGCATTAGGTTTAACCCGCAGTGCGATTTTATCAACTGAAGTGGCAATTTTCAATAATTTTTTGTGGAATGATTTGTGGACATTTCGAGATATTTCTCAAAAACAACGGGGATGGCTTCGACGACTCCAACGGTTTCTCAAGTTTAATGGCGTATGCTTAGTGGGTTTAATTTTGAATGTCTTACTGGTTAATATTCTGTTTAACTTACTCGGCATCAATGAGTATTTGGCTAAACTGATGGCGATCGCGGTTGTCACTGTGTGGAATTTTTGGATTAATTTAAAATTAAGTTGGCGAGTTACAGATATGGGGTCTCAGCGACGGTAGGGAGTGGGGAGACTGGGGAGACTTGGAGACTGGGGAGACTGGGGAGACTGGGGAGACTTGAAGACTGGGGAGACTGGGGAGACTTGGAGACTGGGGAGACTGGGGAGACTTGGGAGTATACATTTTTGACTATGATCATCAATCCTACTCAATTCATCATTCATCATTCACAATTCATTTGCCAACAGAGGATAACATGAGTGCAGATATCATTTTCATTACCAGAGGCAAGAAATTGCTATGACTACAACACAACAATCTAACTCAGAGTTAAACACTGAAGATTTGATCGATCAAGGAACTCCGATGAGTTATACAGAGGAAATTGAAACGGTTATCACAGGCCTCGCTAATGACCAGAAGGTAATGGTGGGCCAAAGTGAAGCTAGCCATCTTTGGAAGTTTCAGTATGGCAGTGCAGCAGTTTTTGTACAACTGACTGGAGACACCGATGACGACACTTTGGCAGTCTGGTCGCCTGTGCTCAAATTACCGGCGAAAAATGAAGAACAGTTGATGCGAAAACTGATGGAAATGAATTGGCTTTCTACCTACGAATCTCATTTTGCCATCACTGATAATCAGGTGGTTGTTCTGTCTAACCGGACTTTAACGGGTATTACTCCGAGTGAAATTTCCCGGATTATTACTGTTGTCGCGACCATCGCCGATGACAATGATGACGACTTACAGGCTGAGTTTGGTCAGTAAAATTTTAGTTGTTTGACTGTATTGATGAGTGAGGTTAATTGTCAGGTTAGCCCCACTCATTATTGATGACACTAACGGCTGATACAAGCTTTCTTATCGTGTGATTTTACTCACACTGTTTGCCTCTGTGTTGTCTTCTACTTGCAGGCGATCGCAAGATAGTTTTTTAAGTAATTTAGGGGTTGATTGTTCTTGCTGATATACTTCTAGTTCTGCATTTGCAGGTGCTTCAAACAGAAAATATTCATCCGGAAATGTGACGTGTTCTAAGTACCAATTTTGAATATTAGTAATTCTGACGACTTGTATTTTAGCCGTTGAATTGTGATAGCAGCAAAGTGTTTTACTTAAGTATTCGACAGGTACGCGATCTAGTGTAGAACTCATAATAATAAACTCCGATATTAAGTGTGTGTTTTTGTTTTGTATTTTGTATCTAGAATTGCAGTTAAGTATGATAGTTAAAAGCTCAGAACTCAATACAGACAAAGATTCAATCCTAAATGGCTAATTTTTATCAATATAACATCAACTCTTTTCTGGGAAATTTGATGTTTATTGGCTGAAAAAAAGCATTTCAAAACTAGATCAATCATTCAATAGAGTGAAGAGTGACTTTAGGCAAGGCATAGATTAAAGTATAACGCTCTAAATACTGATTAATGCTGAGTATTTTAGCTATTTTAACCTGTTCATAACCTTGATCCCAACTATTTCAGTCTACTGTTTATCTATCTAACTCCACTATTTTAACGATTTTCAACAGTAAACGGCAAGCGATTGATGATCTTTTTCTATCTCAAGTTATAGATCGACGAGCGAATATTCTAATTTAACTTGATTTGTCTAATTTGTTATGCGGTTTAATCAAAAACTGTTTTTAATTTTTTAATCAAAAAAAATCCGTCTATAAATACTACTCTTTATTTGACTCCAATTCAGTTAATCGATCGCTGAATTATGTTGTACTTTTATTCCTCAGAACTCATTTGGGCAAATATATCAGCTAAAATAGTATTCGAGAACAAAAATCCTTCTGGATCACTCAACTTGATCCCAATGCTGGATGTTGCAGCCGTTCGATCGCGATCTAAGGTTACGATTACCCAACCTCGCTGTTGATAGGGAACTAAACTGGCTAAAATAGGTTCAACAATTGAATCACCGAATTGTTGGGATAAGTGGGTTAAGTCCACTCCTTCGGCTAATCGTAATCCTAACATCAACGTTTCTAAGAGAATATCTATTGGATCGAGGGGTTCGGTTGCTTTTTGCCGATGTCGATCAGAGTGTACCCATTCATAGTATTGTCGTGTAGTTCGAGGACGGGTTAAACGAGTCCCACCGACATAACTGGCCGCCCCCATTCCCAAGCCATAATAGGGAGAATTATGCCAATAAACCAAATTATGTTGACATTGATATCCCGGCTTTGCATAATTAGAAATTTCGTAATGTTGGTATCCGGCATCAGTTAAGGTTTGTTGTGCTAAACGATACATCTGTGCTGTTGTTTCTTCCGGCGGCAAGGGCGCAACTCCAGGCTGATAATACCGCCCAAAGGCTGTTACAGGCTCTACAATTAGATCGTATATTGAGATATGAGGCGGTGTAATTTCTAACACAGCGGCTAACGATTGTTGCCAATGTTCTAAACTTTGGTGGGGTAAACCCGAAATTAAATCTAAACTAAAATTATCAATTCCCCCCTGTTTAAGGGTATCAACGGCTTGATAAATCTCTTGACAATTGTGCGATCGCCCACAAGCAGCCAATAACTCGTCTTGAAAGGCTTGCACCCCTAAGCTAACACGGTTGATCCCGGCTGTCATAAAGCCGTTGAGTTTGTTGAGATCAAAAGTTGCCGGATCAATTTCCATTGAAATTTCAGCCTCACTGGCTATTCCAAACTGTCGATCTAAAGTGGTTAAAATTTGATCCAATTGCGAAACTGATAACAGAGAGGGTGTCCCTCCCCCGAAAAATACTGTGTTTAAGGGTGGGTTGGCGATGGGTTGATGACAAATTTCTTCACAGAGGACATCAACATATTGCTGAATTGGGCTAAAATTACTGCCATCTTTGCGATCGCCCACAACTGAAACCGCGAAATCACAGTAGTAACAGCGGCGACGACAAAAAGGAATATGAAGATAAGCTGATGTTGGAATAATCTCTCTTAAAGGGGATTTATTTAAAGTGGGAAATTTAGTAGTAGGTTTCAATCGTTTATTTTTCCTTAAATATTGGAGGGCGATCGGGGTACAACTTTTCTCAAAATTAGATGAATAAATATAAATTTTATGATATTGAGAATAGGATTCTCACTATAATTTTAGACTGTAATCACCGATAAACAAAGGAGTCTGGCGCTGCAGTTCAATTACAACAGGACTTTGTCACAATAATTTTATTAATAATCAAATCAAATCATCAATTTTAAATAAAGACGGTTTACCCTATCTTTGGTCGATCGCTGAATGAGCAGTTAAAAGATATAATAATAGATACATTTAACTTGCTAGATTCCCTACTCGGAATTTGGCTTGAATTCAATCTACATTTATCGAAGATGTTAGACGCAATCATTATCATTTTATTCATTATTGCAGGAGCAGGGACCGGGTTTTACAGTATTGAACTGTTGCCCCATCCTGTTCTCGATCAAGTCAGCAATATCGAAGGGCTGCGATCTGTCGTCGCGGCATTTACTGCATTAATTGGCGGTGTATTTGGTCTAGTGGTACAGACGACCTATCGTCGTTTAGAACAAAAAGTTCGTCAAATGCCATTAGATGTGTTAATTACCCGCGCTATCGGCTTGGTGATGGGGTTATTGGTGGCTAACCTGATGTTAGCGCCATTATTTCTCTTACCCATCCCGAAAGAATTCGGCTTTATCAAACCCCTACTGGCGATGCTGTGTAGTGTGATGTTTGGCTTTACCGGAGTTAATCTCGCTGATACTCATGGGCGGGCCTTTTTACGACTCATTAATCCCAATAGTCTAGACTCGATGTTAGTGGCAGAAGGGACTTTAAAGTCTGTGAAAACCAAAGTTGTTGATACCAGTTGTATTATCGATGGTCGGATCGAAAATCTCCTAGAAACAGGGTTTCTCGAAGGACAGATTCTGATTCCCCAATTTATCTTACAAGAACTGCAATTAGTGGCTGATGCAGCCAATGACCAAAAGCGGGCGCGGGGCCGACGAGGGTTAGAAATTCTCAACCGCATGCGAGATGACTATCCCGACCGGATTCAAATTCACCCAGCAGATTATGATGATCCGCCGACAGTTGATGCTAAGCTGGTTCGTCTGGCCCAAGAAATCAACGGTACACTGTTGACGAATGATTACAATTTGTCACAAGTGGCAACAGTTCAGCAAATCCCGGTTCTCAATATTAACGATCTCACCCAAGCAGTACGGCCAATGTACTTGCCCGGAGATACGTTAGATTTGAAAATACGCAAACAAGGTAAAGAACCCTCTCAGGGAATTGGATATCTTGAAGACGGGACAATGGTGGTGGTTGAAGCGGGTAGTGAGTGTGTGGGAAATCAACGTAAAGTTATCGTTACCAGCGCCTTGCAAACCTCTGCTGGCCGGATGATTTTTGCCCGCTTGGATGAATCTTCTGTTGCGGCTTAAATTAGGGTAACTCGCGAAGAATGATACAACAACCTCAAGTAATTTTTCTCGATGCCGTGGGAACATTATTTACAGTTGAGGGGAGTGTCGGAGAAGTTTACAGCCAACTTGCCCAGCAATACGGTGTTAATTCTGATTCCGATACCCTCAACTCTGCTTTTTTTCAAGCCTTTGCGACTGCAGACCCGATGGCATTTCCCACAGCCCCAGCGGCAAAAATTCCCCAATTAGAATATCAATGGTGGGAAACATTAGCAGTTGAAACATTTAAAATTGCCGGAATTTATCAACAATTTTCAGATTTTCCTCAATTTTTTGCTCAACTTTACGATCATTTTGCCACCGCCAAACCCTGGTTTGTGTATCCGGATGTACTACCGACGCTGAAACAATGGCAAAATCAAGGGATAGAATTAGGGGTTATTTCTAATTTTGATTCTAGGTTATATCCAGTGTTAGATGTACTCAATCTAGCGCCGTTTTTTAAGTCTGTCACGATTTCTACAACTGTGGGGGCGGCTAAACCTGCGGCTGAAATTTTTCAGGTTGCGATGCAAAAACACAACTGTTCTCTAGAGGAAGTATTACATATTGGAGATAGTGTTAGCGCCGATTATCAGGGGGCAAAACAAGCCGGAATACAGGTAATGATAGTTAACCGAGAAGGGGATGAAACAGTGCGTTCACGCCTCAATCAGCCGGAGTTGGAATTCTGCACTTGTTTAACAGAGATTCACTTTAATTAAATCTTACAGTAAAGACGTTTTATTAACATCTCTGCAAATATAGACGAAATCTTGATAATAATCGGATAAAAAATAATAATTTTCACTTCATCACCTTCTGAGTTGCGTTATAAATTGCGGCTATTTGTGCTTCGACTTGAGGCGGTTTTGCGGTAAATCGAATATAAAAACTATTAATTTCGGCTGCATGTTGAGTCACTTTTGCATAAACATCTTCACTCGATTGAGATGATAAATTATCCCAAACAAAATTGAGTTTAATATTGGTTAAGGAAAGAGGCATACAATCATCAGAATCAGCTTGCGCTTGAATTTTTCCTCCTTTTTCTGATAATTCAATTAGTTTCCCAGAAAATACATTTTTACTAACATGTTTTCCTTCTAAAATTGTGTAGTAAAGTAAAATTTCAGAGTATAAAGGTAAAAATATTTCTTTCTGTTGAGGTAAGAATAGATTGTATTTTCCAGTTATTCCTCCGACTTCGTATATCATCAACGGTCGTCTTGCGCCTTTAGGTTGAACTTGATTTTGTCCAATAATATTAAGAATAGAATCAGCTTGATTAAACGTTGATTCAGAAATTAAAATTTGACCGCCAGTAGTATAAGATTCAATCCGATAAGCTAGATTAACTTGATTACCCACAACGCCATATTTCGTCCGTTTCTCGGAACCAATATTTCCCACAACCACTTCTCCTGTATTAATTCCAATCCCCATTTCTAACGCAGAAAATCCCCATTCTTTCATTTTTTTGTTGACGCTTTCCATCTCTAATTGCATAGAAATCCCACAAGCAATCGCTCTTTCTGTATCATCTTCTCTGATAGTAGGTGCGCCAAATAATACTAAAATACCATCCCCCATAAATTCATCAATTGTGCCTTGATAAGCCGTAATAACATCAGCCATTTTTGAGAGGTAAAAATTGAGGATTTTAACCACTTCTTCCGGAGGAAACCGTTCTGAAAATGCCGTAAATCCGCGTAAATCCGAGGTTAATATTGTCACCATTCGACGTTCGCCCCCGAGTTTTAATCCTTCATCTGTTTCTAATAAATTAGTGACAATTTCTTCTGTCACATATCGCCCGAATGTCTTACGAATATGAGCTTTTTCTGTGCGGAGTTGTTTAATTCTTAAATGAGTTTTGATTCGCGCCAGTAATTCATCTTTATTTAAAGGTTTAGATAAATAATCATTTGCCCCCACTTCAAAGCCGGAAACCAAATCAGATACTTGATTTTTGGCCGTTAACATCATAATCGGAAGTTGATGAGGCGGCCAGGTTTCCCGAATTTTTCGAGTCACTTCATAACCCGTCATCCGAGGCATCATTACATCTAATAAAATGATATCGGGGATATATCCGGCTTCTAAAAAAGCAATCGCTTCTAAGCCATTTGTGGCTTGCATGACTGCATAATGGTGTAAATGTAGATAATTCACTAAAACCTGTAGATTAACCGGATCATCATCTACAATTAAAATTTTATATTGATTGGCTTGATAAGGTAATGACTCTGTATCTGTAGTAATTTTGAGAAATTCAGACTCTGTTTTAATCGGTGTGAGTAAATTCAATTTTTGCTGCAACATCGGTTGAGAAAACAGTGAAGTAGACTCCGATACAGGTGTCTGTTGTTGTGTTGATGCTGTTTCTTCTGCTTTCGGTAGGGTAAACATAAAGTCCGAACCGACATTCACCGTAGACTCAACCCAAATGTCACCGCCATGAAGGTTGATCAGTTGTTGAGTCACAGCCAAACCCAAGCCTGTCCCGCCATATTCCCGCGCTGTCGAACCATCTGCCTGTTCAAAAGATTCAAAAATCCGATCTAATTTATCTGTTGGAATACCAATTCCAGTATCAGAAACTTTGATATTAATCAATTGATCATCTGTCGTTGATACCGAAGCAGAAACAGTAACAGTCCCTTCCTCGGTAAATTTGATCCCATTTCCAATCAAATTATACAGGATTTGCTGTAAGCGATTTTCATCAGCATTCGCTAACGGAATATCATCAGAAATTGTATTAATTAATTGTATGGGTTTATGACCCGTTAAAGGCTGCACTAAAGCTAAAACAACTTCTACAATTTCTCGTAATCCAACAGGTTTAAGTTGTAGTTCAATGGTATTATGGCGCAGTTTAGAAAAGTCTAGAATATCATTAACCAGTGTGGCTAATCGATGTCCACTTTGACCAATCATCAATAAGTTTTTACGCTGTAATTCTGTTACAGTACCGGTAGCGCCGTCTATCATTGATTCAGCTAAACCAATCATTCCATTCAGTGGAGTTCGTAATTCATGAGAAGTATTTGCTAAAAACTCATCTTTAATTTGATCTAATCGTTCTAATTCTTGATTTTTTTGCTTTAACTGCGCTGTAAAGTTTTTTCGTTCAATTTCTGCTTGTTTTCGTTGGGTAATATCCTGAAATACAACAATTGCATAAATCACTTCTCCCTGATGATTAAAAATAGGTGTTCCGAGTACTTCACAAGGAATGACTTTGTCTAAATGACGAATTTCTATATTCTCAACTTTGATAGTTTTTCCTTTTAAAGATCGCTGCAATGGAAAACCCTTAATCGGATAAAACTGATCCGTTTCAGCTAAGTAAAGATTATGAGATTGAGGAAAATGATCTAAGTCAACCTCTGTATTAATAGGCTGACCTAAAATGTGCTGAAGTTTTTGATTATAAAAAGCAATTTCTTGTTGAGAATTAACAACGAGTACTCCAATGGGTAAACCTTCTAAGAATTGATATAATCGTTGTTGACTTTGAGCTAATCTTTCATTCAAGTTTTGCATTGCTGCATTTTTATCTTCTAAAGAATGAAAGGAATCTTGAAGTTGAGTTGCCATCAAATTAAAAGAATTACCTAGTTCTTTCAGCTCATTACAACGAGATAATTTAACTTGTTGCTCCCAATTTCCTTGCGTTAAGTTTTTAGCCGCTTGATTTAATCTTAAAACAGGTTTAGCTAACCATCTTGACGTTAATAATCCTAAAATTGAAGCAATGAATAAAGCAATGATACATAATAATATTGTGGCACGAGTATTATCATTAATTTGTGCCATAAAATCGTTTTCCGGAACCACTACCACAATCAACCAATTCAATCCCATTTGATCTTGGTAGGGTACAACTTGAACAAATACATCTGAACCTTGAAGCTGAAAATCAAGCTGATGTACTGTTTCAATTTGACTTAAATCACCAAATTTATTAGAGAGATAATTGGCTGTTTTATTTGTTAAAATATTTCGGCTTTTTGTGGCGGACAACCGTTGTGACGATCTCAATGTACTGTCAACAATTATGGGTGATTCCGCTGTTGAACTGGCAACGATTAATCCGGAAGGTTCCATGATAAAAACCTGACCATTTTCACTAATATCAATGGTTTTTAGAAAGTTACTAATTAAACTTAAAAGAATATCAACCCCTACAATACTGATAATTTCTCCGTTATCATCTTCTAAAATAGATGAAGCAGTGATGCCAATTTCACCGCCTGTAAATGTATAGATTTCACTCCAATTCGCTTGGCGTTTTTTGAGTGTGGATTGATACCAAGGTCTGACTCTTGGATCGTATAAATCTACTTCTTGAAATTCACTTCTATTCCCTTGATTGTCTAATATATAACTTTCTCGTTCCGGTGAATATTCTACTGTTTTCGCAATCATTGAACCGCTTAAAATTCGTCGAACCGAAATAAACTGCCCTGTTTCATTGGCAATATAATTTGCATAAACTGAGGGGAATAATTGCACTTGCTGCCATAAAAAATATTCAGACTTATCAATATTATTAAAATCTAAATAGTTATTTTGTAATGCTTGTCTGTTAATCTGATTAATTAAAGGAGGAATAGATAAATAATTTTGCAGGTGTAGTTGTACTCGTTCTGTTACTTCTTGACGAAGCTGGTAAGCCACATCATTGACAGCTT
The DNA here is from genome assembly GCA_049649525.1 of Microcoleaceae cyanobacterium. GTDB lineage: Bacteria > Cyanobacteriota > Cyanobacteriia > Cyanobacteriales > Microcoleaceae > JAAURB01. The sequence continues at coordinate 93,091 of JBARZE010000068.1, read as the reverse complement.
TCTGACCATTACGCCAAGACAAATAACCGGTTAACCCAACGGCTGCAAAAACTTGCAGGATAAACGGTACAATTAATGCAGTTTGTAAGGGAACTTGCTGCGTTACAGGAGATACTATACGCCGAAAGAATTGAGTCATCATCTTGATCTCTATCTACTCCTCACCAAATTAATTATTTCAATACTTACTAGTCCTATGAAAGTTTGCAACTAGTCGATGACAGTTGATATACTGTCTCCTGTTTGAAGTTCAGAGCCTACCCTTTCTACTATATTGACACGTACTGCTGGAAATGGAAGGGTGTTGAGGATTAAATCTGAGGTAGCTGGCATCATCGTTGTCTCGGTTAACCTGAACCCAATGTTATAATACTGTCAGTTTTCAATAAAAAAACCCTATTCTATGAAAAAATAGGGTAATGGCTGATTAACTAATTTACGTTGAAATGAATATTTGTCCTAAAATCGGAATTGCGCCCGTAAATTCCCAATAAAAATCGCCGGGTTACTGTTAAAATTATTCGGATTCCAAATTGTATAAAATGCAGGAACTAATGCAATATAATCATTAATGGGGAAATAGTAACTGGCTTCGAGTTCATAAGCATTTCCGCCATCACCGCTACCAGAGGCAAAGAATTCCTCGCCACTGATAATATCCATTGGCATCAGAAATGTGAGTGTTCCTAATGCAGCTTGTTTGCCTAAATTGGGAAAGGCTAAACCGATCTGAAATGACTGAGACTCTACATCCTCATCAATGGGTTCAAGATGAGTAATTCCATAGGCATAACGTCCAAATAACCCAAAGTTTTGGGTAATTAACCAATCAAAATTAAAAGCAAAAGTATCAGCGGCGGCATATTTTAAACCCCCGGAAGTTATCTGACCCGTGGCGGGATTAAAGATAGAATTCCCAGGGCCTGCATCGAGATATCCATAGGGAACGGGTTCACCCAAAGCCCCACCAATTTGACCATTATAAGCTTGAATACGAGAATGATTATAAATAAATCTGAGGTTAATTTTATTACTGGGTGAATAGGTTAATTGTGCTGTGGTTGTATTCGTACCGCCAAACAAACCAAACTCCGCATTACTCGCCGTATTAAAGCCAAATTGAGACGCGAGAAACTCTGTATTTTCCCCTAAATAAGCCGCCGAAAAACTAAGTTGAGAATTAATATCCCATTCTAATACTGCCCCCGAACCCCGGTCAATGGTGTTGAGTTGAGTACTGCCACTAGAATTATAAGATCCTGCCCCAAATAAATAAAATGTAAAGCGGTTATTATCGAAATGACGATACCAATTCACTCGTGGCCCCACCGTGAGGCGAACGTTATCTGTGACTGGAAAACTATAAAATAACTCTCGTAAAATCAAATCATTCGGGTTCGCAACCTGGCCTGCAACTTGGTCGGTGAAAGGAACACCAAAAGCATTAAAAAAGCCAGCCGAAGCAAATTGGTTTGCAGGAGAAACACCATTACCCGCCGCCAGTTGCATAGACAGTTTATCCCGTCCTGTAAAAGACGTATCAAAATTAAACCAAACTAAGCCACTTAAAGTTGTTTCAGCATCGTCCTCTGTTTGAATTAAAGGCTGTCCCGAAGCATCCCGCGCCCCTCTAAATCTCCCTGTTGCCCCCGCACCGGGAGCCGCTTCAAACCGGACATCATCACCACTGGCAGCATGGGTGAGGTTAAAAAATACTTGGGCATTGAGTTTAGTTGTGGTAGAAAATTGATTGGCTTCTAATTCAGCCGTGCGGGCTTCTAAGGCTGTAATTCGTCCCCGCAAAGCCACTAATTCAGCGGCAAATTCTTCTTGCAAACGCTGTAAAATAATTACATCTTCCCGCGTGACTAAATTGGCTGTGGTACTGGCTAACAATTCATTCACCCGATCCAAACAAGCACTTAAACCCGCCGCAAACTCATAGCGAGTCATTGCCCGGTTACCTTTATAAGTGCCATCTGGATATCCGGCAATACAACCATACCGTTCTACCAACGATTGTAATGCCTGAAATGCCCAATCTGTCGGCTGTACATCAGACAGTTGCGAAACAGAGGTGACTTGATTTAAATTCGCTTCGGGTTCAGGTAATAACCCTGGGGCAATATAGGGTTCTGGCGGCATTGCGTTAACTGCTTCTGCTCCGATCATCCCCAATAAAACAGGTATTAAAAGCGATCCGGCTTTCACCTGCCGTTTGATAGTATTTAAATTTTGATTCATTTCTCACACCACATTAATAATAGATACCCATGTAAAGACGTTATCTATCTGTAAAGACGTTATCTATCTGTAAAGACGTTACATACAACGTCTCTACTGCTGATCTAGCAGTAACAAGGTTTCCAATAAAACATTTGCCCCCTGTTGACATTGCTGAGGAGTTGTATATTCCTGGGCAGAATGGCTAATTCCCCCCACACTCGGAACAAATATCATCCCCATATCCGCGATCGCCGCCATATCCTGAGCATCATGACCCGCACGACTGGGTAAATAGAATGTATCCAAACCTTGATTTTGACAAGCTTTAGCAATGGTTTGTTGGATAGAAACTGTTGCGGGGGCAGCGGCTGTGGTTAAGACTTGTTTCCAGTGAATTTGAGTCTGTGTTTCTTCGGCAATAGTGGCGCTACGGTTTTGTAGTTCCATCGTAATAGTTTCGACCTGATGATCTGAGATATCCCGCAGATCGATACTCAATTCAACACCACTAGCAATAACATTGGGTGCATTAGGATATACCGTTAAACTGCCCACCGTTGCCACCAGCGGATCGTAAGCCTGCCCTAACTCATTCACCGCCAACACAAACCGAGAAGCCGCCACTAACGCATCTTGGCGCATGGTCATCGGGGTAGTTCCCGCATGGCTAGAACGTCCCTGTACCGTTAAAATATAGCGCCGTTGGGCTACAATTCCTTCTACAATACCAATGGGTTTACCCACCGTTTCTAATACTGGCCCTTGTTCAACGTGTAATTCTACAAACGCCTTAATTTCTCCCGGTTGCCGTTGAGCCTCTTTTACTCGTAACCAGTCCCCGCCAATAGCCGTTAAACAGCTTTCAATAGAACGACCATCACTACGACGATAATAGTTGGGGTCGGAATAAATACGCCCCGCGATCGCTTTACTGCCGAAGATACTATTTTCCTCATCGGTAAATACAATAGTCTCGAAAGGATGATAAAATTGCTGACTATTGGCTTTTAAAGTCCGGGCAATTTCGATCCCCGCTAACACCCCCAGAGTGCCGTCAAAGCAGCCCCCTGTCGGAACAGTATCAATATGTGAACCTGTTGCCAATGCCGCCGCGTTAGGATTTTGTCCGGGGTAACGACCGATAATATTACCCGCCGGATCAACTCGCACGCTCATCCCTGCTTCTTTCATACAGCCGATCACCCATTGTCGTGCTGCCATATCTTCTGGGCTGAAAGCAATACGGCGAATACTGCCATCTGCTAAACGCCCTATTTCAGCTAACTGACTAATGCTTTGACTCAGGCGATCGCCATCAATGGTTAAGGTGTTTTTGCTCGTTGCTGAAGTGGATGCACTCATGAGGTTAGAGGAAATAATCTGAGTCGAATGGCTGTCAAAACCCATAGTTTTAGATCTAAATTCAATTTATTGAACACAAAGGGCTTGCTTATATGCCGCCCAGCCCCCATAATGGGAGATATCTAGCCATTGATGTTTTTCCACTAATTCACGCGGGTAAAGCATGGCTATAGCCGTTTTACCGTTATCGAGAACCACAGGCGCGGGATACATATTGGGAGGTTCGTTTGCCACCAGGTAGTCGTATTGTTCGGGAGTCATGTCGTACAATTCCCCCGGAATACTAATGCCTTCTATTCCCCCATTATTGGCGGCAATGAGTTCATCTTCGCTCAGTTCATAAATGGCAGGATGCCAGCCATCAACCGCAGCATGAAGACGATAACGAGGGGCTGTACGGGCAACATCGACAAAAATTGCCCCCTGTAAGTTTTGATGATCGGGCTGACCCCGTAGGGCAGAGCCGCAGATAAAAACCCGTTTATATTGGGAAGATAAAGGTGTCATAGTCAGAAAACTCAGTCATTATTCAAAGTTGTTTTAAGGAACGTTACTAGCGGCAGAAGCTTGAATCTTCTAGGGTTAAGCTAGATTGTTCTCTTTTTGTATACAGTATACCGTATACATTACGGAGTTAAAAGAGTTGCTGAGTGTTTTAACTGAATCCATCAATAAGAATTAGGCAACAATATCTTGAGAACTATCCGGTAAGATAAACAACTCAATCGATAAAAATCTGTATCCTAGAACACCACAGAACCCATTCCTGAGTACAAATATTAGGTTAATCTGTTGGACTTACACTCTGCGGTAAAATGTCACTATCAATTAAAAGTTCGATTATGGCTATTGAATATCTAGTTCAATGATCATGTTTAGGAAGGTAAAATGAACGCATCTATTGTTGAACAAGTTGTTGAGCAATTAAAAGTTATGCCACAGTCCTTACAATGGCAAGTTCTTAAGTTTGCTCGTACTTTAGTGAATTCCAAAGTTGAAGGTGTTTCCGGTCAACAACTTTTACGTTTTGCAGGTACAATTTCATCCGATGACTTACAGTTGATGCGTGAGGCAGTAGAGCAAGACTGCCAACAGATCGATTTCAATGAGTGGTAGGTATTTGTTGGATACCAATATCATCATTGCCCTGTTTGCAAATGAAAGCTCAGTCACAGATAATCTTGCTCAAGCTGATGAGATTTTCATGAAGTAGTCAAAACAGAAATTTAGCTGTTTAAAAAAGTATTGGTAAATAGCCTAAGAAAGTTCAACACAACTTATGATAAAAACAGGGGAAACTTTATGCAAATCACAATCAACTTACCACCAGATCTGGAGCAAGACCTACTCCGTCAAGCAGAGCAATCTAATCTTCCATTGCAAACCTTGATTCTGCAAGTCTTACGTCAGATGACTCAAACGCCACCTGTTTCTACTTCTCAGTGGTCGAAGATAATTCTATCTTATGAAGGAAGCCCTGACTTTCCTACGTTTGAATCCTATCGGGATGAACTGCTTCCGCCCCGTGAACCAGAGCTGTTTTGATGCGTTATCTTCTTGATACCTGCGTCATCAGCGACTTCATCAAAGGTGAAGCTGGAACCACGGCTAGACTCAAACAAACTCCACCTGTTGATATTGCCATCTCAGCAATTACAGTCATGGAATTACGTTATGGTCTGGTACTGAATCCACAACGTGTTCAGAAAATTGAACCTGCAATTACTAGCATTATATCTTCTGTAACCGTTCTGCCATTCGGCACAGTAGAAGCTGAATAGGCTGCTCAAATTCGTGCCGATCTCAAATCTCAAGGCAAACCCATTGGTGCTTACGATGTCTTGATTGCAGCGACCGCACTTCAATATAACTTGATTATGGTTACAGCAAACCAACGGGAGTTTCAGCGGATTTCTGGTTTACAGACTGCAAATTGGCGACAATCTTAGATCAATAGTGGAGAGCGATGGCAGACTAACGTTAATGCATCACAAGAAAACCTAATGCTATTGGCTTACCTAAAACTAAAAAAATAAGGAACTAAACTAAACATTTTAATATCTGTAATTTCAATATTTCTTAGCTACTAATTTTAGAAGTTTACAATAACTGTAGAAAGATTTAGAGATCAGCTCATGACATTACAGGAATTACAAGACCAAATATTGCAGTTGTCTATCAGCGATCGCTGGCGTTTAGTTCAGACTCTACTCAATTCTATTCAACAAGAAATGCTATCGTTTAACTCACCCAATTCAAACGAGAATTTCTTGACGGGTCTTGATCCTTGGACTCAAAGCTTAATAGGGGTTATTCAGTTGGATGCCGAAGAGCCTACAGAGTCCTACGTGGATTACCTGGAGGAAAAATACCGTTGAGATGTGCGCTATATTGATACTAAACTATTACTGCCTGAATCATTAAAATAGAAACATTAATCAGTTGAAGAAATAGGCGGATGATGGCTGTGCCAATGACGCGCAATATCCAGGCGACGACAAACCCAGACTTGTTCATGACTTTGAATATAATCTAAAAAACGCGCTAGAGCAGCAGTCCGTCCGGGTCGTCCCGATAAGCGACAATGTAAACCAACGCTCATCATCTTGGGTGCAGTTTCTCCTTCTGCATAAAGCACATCAAACGCATCTTTGAGATAAGTAAAAAATTGATCGCCACAGTTAAATCCTTGAGCCGTAGCAAACCGCATATCATTATTATCTAATGTATAAGGAATCGTCAGTTGAGGTTTACCATAGTCATAATTCCAATAGGGTAAATCATCGGCATAACTATCGGCTTCATAAAGAAATCCTCCCTCTTCGACCACAAGACGCAACGTATTCGGACTCGAACGACCTGTATACCATCCTAAAGGACGTTGACCTGTTACAGCAGTATGAATAGCGATCGCAGTTTTCATCTGTTGGCGTTCCTGTTCAATATCCATATACTGATAATTAATCCAACGATAACCATGACTGGCAATTTCCCAATCTGCCTCAACCATCGCTGCTGCTGCCTCTGGGTTGCGCTCTAAGGCCATTGCCACTGCATAGACGGTCACGGGTAACTGCCGGGAGGTAAACAGGCGATACAACCGCCAAAATCCGGCTCTGCTACCATATTCGTAGAGAGATTCCATACTCATGTGACGCGCACCGACAACTGGCGCTGCACCAATAATTTCTGAGAGAAAGGTTTCTGAAGCGTTATCACCGTGAAGTACACAGTTTTCTCCCCCTTCTTCATAATTAATCACAAATTGTATAGCAATTTTAGCTTGATTCGGCCAATGGGGATGGGGAATATTACGTCCATAACCAACTAGATCGCGGGGATAGGATTGACTCATAACTCAATTGCTGAAAAGTACTTTTGATGTGTCAAGATAAAACTATCGGTTCAATGATTAATTGACATAGTCAGAATCACCCTAAGAGATCAAATATTTGTTAAACTGTAGCCTATAATACATTTTTAACCCTGGCTTTTTGCTATCCCGGAGCCTATCTGTGTGAGCTTATCTTTACAAACGATTCAACGTCATCAGTCCCTGTATGAACAAGCCTATCATGCTCTACGGGCGAATATTTTATCAGGAGAACTGGCTGCCGGGGAACGTATGGTGGAAACTCGCCTTGCTAAGAAACTTCAGGTGAGTCGCACTCCCATTCGAGAAGCCATGCGTCAACTACAGCGAGAGTCTTTACTGGTGGCAGATACTAACGGTGGCTTACGGGTGGCAACGGTGTCGGCGAGTGATGCCAGTCAGCTTTATGATTGTCGCTTAGCCTTAGAACAATTAGCAATTCGTGAAACTTGCGATCGCATTAATCCTAAAACTTTAAAGAAAATAGAGGCTTGTGTCTTGCAAGCTGAAGAATTACAAGAAGATGGTCGCTATGAGTTAATGCTACAACTAGACTACCGATTTCATAAACTGATTGCTCAAGCTTCTGATAATCGTTGGTTAGTCTCTTTACTGGATCGTGTTTTCGATCAAATGATGTTGTTACGGGTACAAACTACACGTCACAACCCTCGTGTCCTGGAAATTCGTCAAGAACATCGTATCATTTTTGAGGCGATCGCACAACGTGATGGCGACAAGGCTGTACAGGTGATGGTTGAACATTTACAAGCGAGTAAAATTCGGACTATTAGAGAATTGCAAAATCTCTTTGGGAGTGGGGAATAGGCAAAAAAGATCTGAGGACGTAGCATGCTACGTTTCTACAGGTATGGGATGTAGAAAACAAGGAATACAAAAAATTTCTTAGGTTTGGTAGCTTTGGATACAACTAAAAACGAAAGACTTGATTATCTATATTACAAGGTAGCAAGTTGATAAACCTTCCTATAATCTGAATTTATTACTGTATGCCGTATACTGTATACAATAAATTTGAAAGACAGAAAATAGGGATTGTTAATTAACTCAACTACTGATATCGCGCCAATTCATCCTAATTCATCAATGTCCAAAGTTGTTGTAAGCTCACGGGTTTTTGGCAAAAAGAATAGTCCTGTAACCAACAACGTTCGAGGAATTCAACTTGTTGATCGTAAACCAGTTCATCTGCCAGTAGATCCAGCAGCTTTCGCCAAAGGTACTGTGTACCTAAAGTGACATGGGGTGAGGGGGGTTGAGGCAGATCGGTCGGTAAACCTTCCAAACGTTTGTAAGTTTCCCAAGCGGAATCAGTGGCGCATTTTATGGATTTATGGGTCATATTATCTCTCTTAACTGTAGATATCTCAAGTGAGGCTGAATAAAATTGAAATAAATTTTTTCTCTCTGTCTGTATTATAGGACACATTTTTTTAAATAAATTCCGTCTTGGGTTAGTTGTTCTAATTGAATTATGCAGAAACTAAAAGCAGTCGTTATCGGAGCCGGAATTGGGGGACTAACCGCAGGGATAGCCCTGAAACAAGCTGGTTACGACGTTGAAATTTACGATCGGGTGCGAGAGTTGCGTCCTGTAGGGGCAGGTATTTCTCTATGGTCAAATGGTGTAAAAGTCCTCAACCGCCTAGGGTTAGGGGAAAAAATGGCCGCAATTGGTGGACAAATGAACCGAATGCAATACATCACCAAAGAGGATAAACTTACCGCAGATATTGACTTATCTCCCTTAATTGAAACAGTGGGTCAGCGTCCATATCCGGTAGCCCGTCGAGACTTACAAGAGATGCTGCGGAATGCGTTTCCGGGTGAGGTTGTACTCGCTCATGAATGCGTGGCTGTGGAGGAAAATGACTTGAGCGTTACGGCAATTTTTGCCAATGGTCATCGGGCGACGGGAGATGTATTAGTGGCGGCTGATGGTATTCGTTCGATCACGCGGGAGTATGTCCTCGGTTATAAAGTCGATCCCCAATATGGCGGTTATATTAACTGGAATGGTTTAGTTCCTATTAGTCCGGATTTATGCGATGCCAACACTTGGGTGATTTATGTCGGGGATCATAAACGCGCCTCAATGATGCCTGTCGGGGGCGATCGCTTTTACTTCTTTTTTGATGTACCTTTGCCCAAAGGAACCCCTTCAACGCCAGAAAACTATCGTAGCGATCTACAAGAGCATTTTGCCGGGTGGCCAGAGCCTGTGCAACGACTGATAGAACGTTTTGATCCCAAAACCGTCGCCCGCCCGGAAATACATGATGTCGGCCCCATAGAACAGTTTGTGCGAGGACGTGTTGCCTTACTGGGGGATGCGGCTCATGCCACCTGTCCAGATTTAGGCCAGGGGGGTTGTCAGGCCATGGAGGATAGTTTGGTGTTGAGTGAATGTCTGATGACCACAAACCTTAGCGTTGAAGATGCGCTTCTGCGTTATCAACGTAAACGTTTAGAACGTGTTAACAATGTGGTTCGTAAGGCTCGTCAACGGGCGGAACAAATTCATGGTAAAGATCCAGCCGTTACCGCTCAATGGTATCTGCAATTGGCTACTGACCCCCCCTCTGAGGTAACTAATGCGATCGCAAAAGTGATTATGGCTGGGCCACTGGGTTAGGGATGTGGTAGAGATTGACATGTAACGTCTGTACAGCAATAGGGAATGGGTAGAGACGTTACATGTAACGTCTGTACAAGAGAGGATTATTGATTAATTTGGAGTTAATGGAACATGGCACAATCTCAAGAAATAGGAATTCTCGAAGAAGAGGCTGTTGACACCCCAAAAGTACAGATTTATTCTGAGTTGGTTTATCAGCTAGAAGATAAACCCCCTGTATTAGAGTCGTTATTTGCGGCATTACAACACGTCATGGCTTCTTTTGTGGGGGTTATTACACCTGCGTTGGTAATATGTAATGCGTTAGGATTACCACCCACTGACATTAGCTACATTGTCAGTATGTCGTTATTTGTCTCGGGTATTGCCACGTTTATTCAGGTACGACGTATTGGGCCTGTGGGTTCGGGTTTATTGAGTTTGCAGGGAACCAGTTTTGCTTTTGTCGGGCCAATTTTAGGAGTGGGGACAGCGGCGATCGCAGCGGGTCGAACCCCACAGGAAGCGTTAGGTTTGATTTTTGGCTTATGCTTTTTTGGGGCATTTGTAGAAGTGATTCTGAGTCGGTTTCTCCATTTAGCCAGTAAAATTATTACGCCTATTGTCTCAGGAACTGTCGTTACAATTATCGGTTTAAGTTTAATTAGAGTGGGCATGACCAGTATGGCGGGGGGCTTTGCGGCTAAAGCGAATGGCACATTTGGTAGTATTCAAAATCTAGGATTAGCTTTACTCGTATTAGTCATTGTAGTCGGGTTAAATTTAACGGGTAATCGTTGGCTCAGGATTAGTTCAGTTATTATTGGTTTAATTGTCGGATATGTGATTGCTATTTTTCTCGGAATTGTTGATTTTAGTAATTTAAGTCAGTTATCTTTCTTTCAAGTTCCCATACCCTTCCGCTACGGCATGAGTTTTGATTTTGCTGCATTTGTACCGTTTATTTTTATGTATTTAATCACCTCTATTGAAACCATTGGTGATTTAACGGCAACTTCAGCTATTTCTAAACAACCGATTTCTGGCGGAGTTTATATGCGCCGGATGAAAGGAGGAGTGTTAGGAGATGGAGTTAATTCATTATTAGCAGCGGTATTTAATAGCTTTCCCAATACTACTTTTAGTCAGAATAATGGCGTGATTCAAATGACAGGAATTGGTAGCCGTTATGTGGGGATGTACATGGCGGGTATTTTGGTGTTTTTAGGATTAGTTCCGATTATTGGTGGAGTGTTTCAAGCGTTGCCTCAACCTGTTCTCGGTGGTGCAACTATTGTCATGTTTGGATCAATTGCTGTGGCTGGAATTAATATTATTTCTTCCGTGGATATGGATCGACGTTCATTAATGATTGTTGTAGTCTCTTTAGCATTAGGAATGGGTGTGGCTTTTGTACCCGAAATTTTTGATAATTTACCGCCACTCGTCAAAAATCTATTCTCTTCTGGCATTTCTACAGGGGGTTTAACTGCGATTTTATTAAATGCGTTTTTACCTCGTAGTCCAGAAATGATGAATTCTCCGAATCAACCCAGTCCGACAGAATCTATTTCAGAATAGGTAAATTATCCGAGTCTTCGCTCTATGGTATTAGGTGTTAGGTAGATCGGTATCTTCGCTTTGGAGAAGCTAACACGATGTTTAAGTAATTGGGTTGAAAACCCCAGATTCAGCAGCGGTGTCCACAATTGATTAGGGTTTAATTCTTATTCAATTAAACCTAAAACCTAATATTTACAACCTAATACCTAAAACCTAAAACCTAAAACCTAATACCTAATACCTTCGACTTGAAAAGGGGGAAACTAAAGCAATAACAGGACAATAAAAGATTTAACCCTATTCTTGATATCAAAATGAATGGTAAATTAACAACTCATGTGCTTGATACTGCCCAAGGTTGCCCCGCCGCCGGGATGACAATAGAATTATATGGGGTAGATAAAACAACTGAAAAAGTACAAATTATCAAAACCCTAAAAACTAATGATGATGGACGTGCCGATCAACCTTTGTTAACAGGAGATCAGTTTAAAATTGGATGTTATGAAATTGTGTTTTTGGTGGGAGAATATTTTGATCAAAGTTCGTTAATATTACCCGATCCCCCGTTTTTAGATCGAGTCCCTATTCGCTTTGGTATCGCCGATCTGAATGCTCATTATCATGTACCATTACTGGTGTCGCCTTGGTCTTATAGTACTTATCGAGGCAGCTAGATGAATCATCAATATTCATCCAGTTTATGGGTACGAAATATCCATACTTTAGTGACAATGGATACACAGCGGCGTGAAATTCGTAATGGGGCGCTATTAGTCCGTGATGGTGTTATTGTTGAAGTGGGGACAACGCCGGAATTAGAGGCAATTGTAGCAGCCGATCCAACCTTAACAAATATTGAAATTTTGGATCTCGGCGATCGCTATCTGGTGATGCCGGGTTTAGTCAATACTCACCACCATTTTTATCAATGTTTGACACGGGCTATTCCTGGAGTTCAGAATAGTACCCTGTTTGACTGGTTAACTACTTTATATCCGATTTGGTCTCAGTTTGGACCAATGGCGATCGCCCTCAGCAGTCGTTTAGCAGTGGCTGAATTAATCTTATCGGGTTGTACAACTTCTAGCGATCATCTTTATCTATTTCCTAATGGTTGTCGCCTTGATGATGAAATTGCTGCTGTTGCCGAAACTGGGTTACGGTTTCATGCTTGTCGCGGCAGTATGAGTGTGGGTCAAAGTCAAGGGGGTTTACCGCCAGACAGTTTAGTCGAAACAGAAGCCGATATCCTGAAAGATTCTCAAAGAGTAATAGAACAGTATCACGATTCGAGCCGTCACGCCATGCTCCGTATTGCTCTAGCGCCTTGTTCGCCTTTTTCTGTTTCTGCCGACCTAATGCGAGAGTCAGCGGTGTTAGCGCGCAATTATCCGGGGGTACGTCTTCATACTCATCTGGCGGAAAATCAAGCTGATATTGATTATAGTCGAGAGCGGTTTAACATGACTCCGGGTGAATATGCCGAGTCTGTGGGTTGGTTAGGGACAGATACCTGGCACGCCCATTGCGTCAAACTGGATGATACAGCAATTACTCGTTTTGCACAGACAGGGACGGGGGTGGCTCATTGTCCTTGTAGTAATATGCGTTTAGGCAGTGGTTTAGCACCTGTAAAGTTAATGGGCGATCGCGGTGTTGCGGTGGGATTGGGTGTGGATGGGTCGGCTTCTAATGATGCCGGGAACTTACTGCAGGAAGTCCGTCAAGCTCTGTTATTGGCACGGGTAAGGGAGGGAGACGCTGCGGCAATGACTGCCCGTCAAGCCCTAGAATTAGCCACTTTAGGTGGTGCAAAAGTCTTGGGACGAGATGATATTGGGGCGCTGTCTGCGGGAATGTCAGCAGATTTTATTGCTGTTAATTTAGATCGTTTATCTTTGGCGGGGGCGCTTCACGATCCGGTTGCAGCGATGGTTTTCTGCCAAATTAATCACGTTGATTATAGCTATATTAACGGTCGCGAGATTGTAAAACAAGGGCAGTTATGCACGATGGATATAAACCGTCTTGTTGTTGATGCCCATCGTTTTACTCAAGAGTTAATGAATTGATTATATTTCCCAGTTATGGCTTATTCAATTATTGAATTAAATCAAATGTCTCAGGCAGAATTTACAGCCGCTTTAGGAGCAATTTTTGAAGAAACTCCGGTTATCGCCAGTCGGGCTTGGGTTGAGCGTCCTTTTAAGGATTGGAATCATTTATATCAAATTTTGGTAGAGCAGGTCAAGGCAATGAGTGAAACTGAACAATTAACCTTAATTCGTGCTCATCCCGATCTCGGTAGTCGGACTCAAATGGCAGAAGCGTCGGTAAAAGAACAAGCGGGAGTCGGTTTAGATCGTTTAAGTTATGAAGATTATCAACAGTTTAACACTCTAAATCAAGCTTATCGTAAAAAGTTTAATTTTCCGTTTATTGTCGCAGTCAAAGGACGCTCTACAAGCGATATTTTAGCAGAATTTACTGAACGTTTAAATGCCGCTCCTACAGTGGAACGTCAGACTGCGATCGCACAAATTCTTAAAATTGCTGCTTTCCGCCTCAAAGATACCGTGACTGATAATTGTTAGCTCAATAATCAAATAACTTATGAATACTATAACAGTAAGCGCTAAAAACGTTAACAATTTGGGTATGTGGTGCGTCTTTTGGACACACCCTACAATCAAATCTACTAACTACAATCAAATCTATTAACTCAATAATTAAACGATTTATGAATACTACCTCTACATCTGTATCTAATTCAGAATCTAATTCATCTTTAATTGTTTCAATATCTTTGCTAATTTTAGCTTTATTTTGTATTGCGTTTTCTTCTATTTTTATTGTGATTGCAGAAACCGACTTAAATCCGACTGCTATTGCATTAAATCGACTTTTTATTGCTGCTGTTGCCTTTGGTTTATGGATTAAATTTTTACCTTCTGCTCCGTCTGAAACTGAAACTAATCCTACATTTAATATCCCTATCTTTATTCTAGCGGGTGTTAGTTTGGCTGCCTCACAAGTGTGTTCCAGTTGGTCTCTAACTCAAACCAGTGTTGCTAATTCAGCCCTGTTAAATAATATGATGCCTATTTTTACCACATTAGGCGCATGGCTATTTTTAGGACGACAATTTACCCGCAAATTTATCATGGGTTTAATTGTAGCAATTATTGGAGTGATTGCCATTGGAATTGATGATCTTCATATTAGTAGCAATCAAATTATGGGAGATGAAGCAGCCTTACTATCCGCAATATTACTAGCAGTTTCTCTGTTAAGTACCGAACATTTACGACAACATTATTCTACTATTCAAATTATGACTATTATTGGTTTTATTGGGAGTCTTTCTATCTTACCGTTGGTTATTTTTAACGGCGATACCCTGATCCCAACATCTTGGGCAATTGCCTTAGCAGTATTAGCATTAGCTTTAATTTCTCAAGTTATGGGTCATGGGCTATTAATTTATAGTTTAAAACAATTTTCCTCCGGATTAGTTTCTGTCTCAATGTTATCAATTCCGGTTATTGCAGCAGTCTTAGCAATGATATTATTTTCTCAACCTTTAACCCTTGCCAATGGACTCGCTTTTGCGGTCGTTTTATTGGGAATATATATAGCGATTTCAGCCCGTCATTTAGACTCTGAAAACAAAAGTTAATCTGGGGGAAGCTCTAACGAAACCGTACCTAATAATCCTTTACGAAAATCATTTAATAGTTGACAAGCTGCCCGTTCTATATTATCTTTATAACGAGATTGAGCAAGCTGTTGTAAATATATTTCTCCATTCATATCATCGACTTCCAACTGATAACGCTCCGTCAGTTTTTGTTCTACATTCAATTGTTGAAATAAATCAATCATCGCAGCAGCGACTCTCTGGTTATCATAAGCTGCTTCTCCGATATCATCACAAATTGCCAGTTTAATCGCATTTTCCTGACTTTTAATTTGGTTAGGAATAACTCCTGGCGCATCCAATAATTCTAATGTATCGGAAATTCTTACCCAACGTAGCGATCGCGTTATCCCGGCTCTTCTCGCGCTTTCAACCACCTTACGCTTCAATAACCGATTAATTAAAGCCGATTTTCCCACATTTGGAAACCCTATCACCACTGCTCTAACAGGACGAGGCAGCATACCGCGCGACTGTCGTTTTTGATTCATTTGTGCCCCTGCCCGTTGTGCAGCTTGCGCTACCTCCCTGACCCCTTGCCCCTTTTGAGCATTGGTAAAATAAGCTGTTTCCCCAGTCTGCTCAAACCAAGTCTCCCACTGTTGTTTGATTTCCGGTACAATCATATCCACCCGGTTAATTACCAGCACTTTCTGCTTAGCTCCCACCCACTCCGGCACTTGAGGATGATTAGTCGCCAGTGGAATACGGGCATCCCGGACTTCTAAGATCACATCAACCCGCTTCAATTGTTCTTTGAGAGCGCGCTCAGCTTTGGCAATATGACCGGGATACCATTGAATTGTCATGTTGAGGGAATAGGGTAGCAATTGTGAATAATGAACAATGAATTATGAGTTATGAATTATGAATGGGATTTATGATTATAGTCATTCGCGAGCGCGTGTGCACTCTTCACGTAGGATTTTTACTCATTACTCACTACTCCAGTACTTTGGTTACATGTAACGTCTCTACATACTCATAACTTCTTCTACGGTACAACGAGGACTGGACAAGGAGATAAATTAATCACGCGGTTGGTGACACTATCGGCGGCTCCTTCTTCAGTTAAACCTGTACCTCGACTCCCCATAATAATTAAATCTGCATCAATTTCATCGGCAACATCGCAGATCGTAAAAGCAGGTTTTCCCTCTCGTTCTAAGACTTTAACATCGACTCCGGCTTGAGAAAACATCGCTTTAGCTTGTTGGAGTAACTCAGCGACTTTGTCGGGGGAAGTCATGGAGGGAGAATGGGGTACAACGCCAGTTTCTGCGGCTTTCGGTTCGACGACCGAAAGAATGGTTAACCTCGCTTGACAAGTTTGCACTAATTCTAGTACAACCGCTGCGGCTTCACGAGCTTCTCGACTCTGATCGATTGAAAATAAAACGCTCTTAAACATAATATGTCTGCTCCAGGACACGGACTCCGTTAAAATTGTTTACGGTGAACCATTGTGATGGCACAATAACCATCAGTAGGGAAATGATACGCATCAGTATTTATTAAACCCACTGATTCCGCCATATTTAAAATTTGTTGGAATAACTAGCAGTATAGTATTAAGGAGATTAATCCTGTGACCAAGAAAACTGTAGCAGATTTATCAGCATCTGACCTGTCTGGAAAAAAAGTTCTAGTGCGGGCGGACTTTAATGTGCCGATTGATAACGGTTCTATTTCTGATGATACTCGGATTCGGGCGGCAGCACCGACAATTAATGAATTAACCTCCAAAGGAGCAAAGGTTATCCTGACCAGTCACTTTGGTCGTCCTAAAGGTAAAGTGAATGAGGATATGCGTTTAACCCCAGTCGCGGCACGGTTATCGGAAGTATTGGGCAAAGACGTTAAAAAATGTGACGACTGCGTGGGGGATGAAGTCGCAGCCACTGTTAACGCCATGAAAGATGGTGATGTAGTTTTACTCGAAAATGTCCGTTTTTATCCCGGCGAAGAAGGGAATGACCCTGAATTTGCCAAGCAGTTAGCTTCTGTTGCAGATTTGTATGTGAATGATGCTTTCGGTACCGCTCACCGCGCCCACGCTTCGACTGAAGGGGTGACAAAGTATCTCAGTCCTTCTGTAGCGGGGTATTTGATTGAAAAAGAACTAAAATTCCTCAAAGGGGCCGTAGATGAGCCTCAACGGCCATTAGCAGCTATTATTGGTGGCTCTAAGGTGTCTTCTAAAATTGGTGTAATTGATGCTTTGCTCGATAAGTGCGACAAACTGCTATTAGGCGGTGGGATGATTTTCACTTTCTATAAAGCGCGGGGTTTGAGTGTGGGAAATTCCTTAGTTGAGGAAGATAAACTCGAATTGGCTAAGTCTCTAGAAGCCAAAGCCAAGGAAAAAGGTGTGGCTTTACTGTTACCGACTGATGTTGTGGTCGCCGATAAGTTTGATGCGGAAGCTAATTCTCAAACGGTTAGCGTTGAGAATATCCCCGATGGTTGGATGGGCTTGGATATTGGCCCGGATTCGATTAAAGTATTTCAAGATGCTTTAGCAGATTGCAAAACTGTGATTTGGAATGGCCCAATGGGTGTGTTTGAATTTGCTAAATTTGCCAAAGGTACTGAAGCGATAGCCCATACATTAGCCGGTTTAACTGGAAAAGACGCAACAACGATTATTGGGGGTGGAGACTCTGTCGCAGCGGTTGAACAGTTGGACTTAGGTAAACAAATGAGCCATATTTCGACGGGTGGTGGGGCCAGTTTGGAACTTCTCGAAGGTAAAGAACTTCCCGGTATTGTTGCTTTAGATGAGGCATAATTAGCTCAATCGATTAATAATCTGGTGGAGACGTTACATGTAACGTCTCTACGCTTTAAGATAATATTCAGTACTGAATAATCATGACCGTAACCATACCCATAAAAGCGATTCAACTAACACCCGGTAGCACGATTACTATTAATAATTTAACATGGCAAGATTTTGAAACGATTCTAAGTGAATTAGGCGAACAACGACGAGTACGACTCAGCTATTATCAAGGAAACTTAGAAATTGTGTCTCCCCTTGTCCTGCATGAAAGACCTCACCGAATTATTGCTGATATTGTCAAGACTATATTAGACGTTCAAGGGCGGGACTGGGAAGATTTTGGTTCAACAACCTTTAAACGTCCGGAAATTGCCGGAGTTGAACCCGATAGCTGCCTTTACATTCAGAATGCATCTAAAATGCGAGGCTGTACGCAGATGGATTTGAACCTTTATCCGCCTCCAGACTTAGCTATTGAATCTGATGTTACTTCAAAAACAACCCTCGATATTTACGCTGCTATCAGTGTACCTGAAGTTTGGATTTATAGTAAAAAACAGCTTAAAATTTACATCTTTGATGAGATCAATTACAAAGAAACATCCATAAGTTTAATTTTTCCTGATTTATCTTTAACGACACTTATTCCTCAACTTATAGAACAGGTAATTAATCAGGGAACAAGCAGAATGTTACGGACATTAAGAACTCAACTTAATCCGAATTAAATCACTATTTTTCAAGACTACTTATTCCCTGATAAGTTTCAATTTTTTAAAGGTAAAAATATCGTCATCACTTTTCCTTGTTTTGAGCGTTGTCGCACTACTAATTTACCCCCGAGGGCTTGAAATAGATTTTTAGTCACGCTAAGATTTAGGCTAAGGCTACCTGTTTCTGGTTGAAACATTAACAGCGGACCAATGGATTTAAGGGGAGATTTAGGAGTCACTCCAGAGTTAGAATTGTTATGATCCGCTTGAGATTCAAGTTGTAATTTTAGTTGATTTCCAGCCAGACAAACCCCCATTTGAATATGGCTGCCAGACGGTAAAGAACGGCTGAAATTCTCAATTAACCCCGTTAACACCTGATCTAACATGGTGGGATCGCTCACTACTGTAGGTAAATTAGGCGGCAAGACCACATCGAGGGTATGATCTCGTTGATGGGCTTGTTTTTGCCAACGGGGAACACTACTATTGAAAACATCTCCTAATGATAAAGCGGTTAACTGAATAGGGGTTCTTTTATGACATTTTTGCGAGTTTGACTGTTGTCGAGAAACTTCTAATTCTACTGCTTTGAAAATTAGATTAAACCGATCAATTTGAGTGGTACACTCTTGATCAATCATTTCTAAACGCTTGCGAACTAAGTCCGGATCAAGTTGGCGACGTTTGAGTAATAGCCGAGTTAATGTCCGAATAGTTGCTAGCGGTGTCCGCACTTCATGGGCCATTGCTTGCAATAATTCTACTTCAGCATTCTGTCCGTTAGAATTCACTGAAATCTTGGGTATCGTGCGATCGCCATCAGTTAAGTTAATATTTGAGGATGTAGACTTTGCCGGAGAATGGGGGTCAGGTTGAATAGATTCACCTTTTGTTTGGACTCCGAGTGGTAAGTTATTTAACATTAAACGGCTAAACTGCATCACCGTTTTATAGTGGGGAACAATAGGTGAAAATTGCTCAACAAAGTTATCAAATAATACTAAAGGTTCCTCAACAATGCTCACTCCTTCCTGTTGAGAATTATAATTAATTGTTTGTAACCGATGCCGCAAAACAGCTAATACTTGATTGACAATATTGGGTTCAAAAGAAAATAGAAACTTTGGATTTCCTGCCGGGTCTACACCTAAAGCCATTACTAAGCTAAATTCAGTCGTTAACACAATAGAAAATGGCTCTTGAGTTAACGGATCGTCATTAGACAGAGAAATAGTAGAAGTGGGGGGTTTTGACTGTAATATTTTTTCAGAAGCAGGCGGCAATGGCAATGTTTGCGTCTGTTGAGATCGGCTACAATTTTGAGTCCGGTTTTGAGGAACAAATAATTGAGTGGCAAAATTCGAGGCTAAAGCGGGATGCATTAAAATCGCAGACGGCCCCGAGAACACCACGCCTTGAGCATGGGCTATTTGGCTCTGGGGGGGTGGTAATTGATTTAACGTAGACCATCGGGGTTGAGGATGACAACGTTCCTCCCTGCCTACACTAGGGCGGTCTAAATCAATTGTTTCAGGAGAATGCTGTGTGAGTTGTTCTAACAGTTGGTTAATCGTTTGCACAGCACTATACCATTCCCGCTGGGCTTTGAAGTCTTGTAAATTGGGGGATGACTCTGATACAGGTGAGTGTGAGAGTGGATCAGTTGAATTCTGAGCTATGATTTCGCTGATGGTGGGCAAAGATAAACGGGTCATAACAGCACTTCCTCTATAATCGACTGTAAATTATTAATTTTTAATTCTGTGAGGATCTGACTTTTATTCCATTCAAGATGGAGATAACTACGCGCAATTGGTATAAAAATTAAATGGATTGGATTTTAACTATCTCTAGTCTAGTATTTAGCATATCGATTTCAGGTTATAGTTTATATTCGTAGAACCGAACTAAATTAGTCGCAATCTCCCGGCAATGGGGTTAAACAGGCAACGAGGAAAACACACAGGACAAGGGAGAATAGGGAGAATAGGGGGATAAGGAGACTTCGCAGACTTCGCCCCCAAGGTAGATAAACTATAAACTATAGCCCTATAGCCGATTTGCCTTCCTCATAATTCATAATTCATAATTCAAATAACCCCCATCTCGTTAAAGATAGGGGCATTTGAGGATAGATCCGCATCAGAGATAATTTACAATACCCCTTTTGAACTCGGAATTTGACCCCCCCGCCTCGGGTCCATTGCAACAGCCATCGACAGCGATCGCGCAAATGCTTTGAATGTGGCTTCAATAATATGATGAGAGTTGATCCCATCTAACTGACGGATATGGAGAGTCATTAAACTATTATTGGCAAGCGCAACAAAAAATTCCCGTACTAATTGAGTATCATAAGTTCCAACTCGTTGGGTGGGAATTTCTAACCCATAACTGAGGTGAGGTCTGCCCGAAAAATCTAATGAAACTTGAACTAAGGCTTCATCTAATGGGGCGATAAAATGACCAAAGCGGACAATTCCTTTGCGATCGCCTAATGCTTTGGCAAACGCTTTTCCCAAAGTAATTCCGACATCTTCATTCGTATGATGATCGTCAATATCAATATCCCCAACGGCATTTACTTCTAAATCAATCAAACCGTGGGAAGCAATTTGATGCAACATATGATCGAGAAACGGGATACCAGTTGAGGCTTGACAAATTCCTGTCCCGTCGAGATTGAGACTAACACTGACATCGGTTTCTTTAGTGGTTCGTTTCAGGCTTGCCACTCGGCCTTCGGAATGATTAGATGAATTAGATATTGTTGGGCGGTCGCGCAGCGTTGCGTCAGCAGTATCGCTAATTTGCATAGTATTTTTGTGACTTTTTATTAGTTATTTGTGATCGTAAGGTAAATGAGTAAGAAGTAACAAACCCTGACTATAATCATAAATTCTATTCATAATTCATAATTCATAATTCATTACTCATTACTCAATGCTGATTACATTCCCATAATGTTGTATCCAGAATCGACATACAACACTTGACCCGTGACCCCGCTGGATAAATCACTACAGAGAAATGCTGCTGCATTCCCTACTTCTAACTGGGTTACAGTCCGTCGTAGGGGAGCCGTTTCTTCGACATGATGAATCATATCTAAAATACCTCCGACTGCTGAAGAAGCCAGCGTCCGAATTGGGCCTGCGGAGATCCCATTAACGCGAATTCCCAATGGCCCCATTTCGCTGGCCAGATAACGAATATTCATTTCTAACGCGGCTTTAGCAATTCCCATCACGTTGTAGTTAGGCACAACTCGCACCCCACCCAAATAGGTCAACGTCACAATACTTCCTCCTTCTTTCATTAAGGGTTTAGCAGCCCCACTCAGTTGCACTAGGGAGTAGGCACTAATATCGAGGGCGCGAGTAAACCCAGCCCGAGACACCTGACTAAAATCTCCCGAGAGATCATCTTTGCCAGCAAACGCCAAACAATGGATTAAGATATCTAGCTGGCCCCATTTATCCTGAATCGTATCAAACAGGGATTGAACTTGATCGTCATTTTGGACATCACAGGGCAAAAACAGACTAGGATTTAGCGGTTTAACTAATTCACCCACCTTCTTCTCAAACCGACCTTTTTCGTCGGGAAGATAGGTCACACCTAAGTTTGCACCCGCTGCATGAAGTTGTTGAGCAATACCCCAGGCAATTGAGCGATTATTCGCAATTCCGGTTACAAGAGCGTTCTTTCCGTTTAAACTAAGCATAATCGATTATTATCAGGTATTGATGGATTAAGTCGAACAGATTTTTGTTTTGTGTGTTTTACTGCACAGGATGAATTCTTGGTAGCAATGGAGACAAATGTCAAGTCCTAAGACGTTTTTATTTCAGCACCAAAGCTGTCCTCACATCAAAAAATAGGTTGAAGCCTAAACGCTTGATACCTCTAAAACGTTAAACATCCTAGAGTTAATATGAGTTACTGCTAACTTAGGTTAAACTGGTTAGAAGTGATTAAGTTGAATTGGAACTTAACTCATGATAGGGGTGACAAAAATTTATTCATAATCACGCGCTTGAGTTTGCATCAGCTCAACATCAACTTAGATATTTTAAAGTACAAGGGATTCGGTCGTGACGTATGATAGGCCTTTAGCAAATTTATTTCATCAACTCGGGGGAGGCACTTTTCCACCGGTAGTGGAGAATTATGACCGGGGGAAAACAATTTTTTTCCCAGGCGATCCTGCAGAGCGGGTATATGTTTTAATCAAAGGAGCGGTTAAACTGTCTCGAGTTTATGAGGCGGGAGAAGAAATTACAGTGGCTTTGTTACGGGAAAACAGCGTTTTTGGTGTTTTGTCCCTGATTACAGGTCACAAATCCGATCGGTTTTATCATGCGGTGGCCTTTACGACCGTTGAAATCCTTTCAGTTCCGATTGAACAGGTAGAAAAAGCACTCAAACAAGATCCTGCTTTATCGATGATGATGTTGCAAGGGCTTTCTTCGCGGATCTTACAGACGGAAATGATGATCGAAACCCTAGCTCATCGAGACATGGGATCGCGTCTTGTTAGTTTTCTACTCATTCTTTGTCGAGATTTTGGCGTGCCGGGACAAGAAGGAATTCGGATTGATTTGAAATTATCCCATCAGGCGATCGCAGAAGCAATTGGCTCAACTCGGGTGACCGTGACTCGTTTGCTGGGAGATTTGCGTCAGAAAAATATGATTTCAATTCATAAGAAGAAAATTACAGTACATAATCCTGTGATTCTTAGTCAACAATTTACTTAAACTAATGATTGAGAAAGAGTCTGCTATTGGGTTTGTTGATGGCATAACTTGTATCAAAGGGATTGAAGTGAATCTGGGTACGATATCACTGATTTAGTTGCTCATTCTAAAATTTACCCCTGATCATCGCTAAGATTATTATTAAACCCTCGATTTCTAAATTACTCAAATGACGGCTGGAGTCATCTTTGTCTTTGCGATTTTAATCTTAGGGGGCGTAATTGCTGTAGTCAGCGATCGCCTCGGGATGAAGGTGGGAAAAGCGCGCCTCAGTTTATTCAAGATGCGCCCCCGCAAAACTGCAGTTGTGGTGACTATTGTGACAGGTACTGTGCTGTCTGCTTTGACTTTAGGAACTTTATTTGCGGCCAGTAAACCCTTACGGCGAGGGGTTTTTAGAATGGATCAAATTCAAGAGCGATTGAATCAGACTCGCAAGGATTTGACTCAGACAACCGATGAGCGGGATCGAGTTGAAGCGCAATTATCCGAAGCGCGAGATCAGTTAAACGCGGCTCAAAATCAATTGAGTCAGATTAATCAATCTCTAGATAAAACTAATGATCAAGCCACTCAAACTCAGACTGAATTGGCGACCGCACAGGAAGAATTAGAGCAGGCTAAAAGTCAATTGGATCAGCTCAAAAATCAACTGGCTGAAGTGGATGAAGCTAAAGCCGAGATGGAATCTGAGTTAAATCAGAAAGTCGCTCAGTTACAAGAAGTTTCTCAGCAAAAAGAAACCCTGCGCTCCGAAATTGAAAAACTCAAAACAGAACGTCAAAATTTAATCAAACAACGAGAGCAAGTGGAAGCTCAAATTCAACAGCGAGATCAAGAAATTGCAGCTCGTGACGAAGAACTTAAACAGCAAAATCAAGAAATAGAAGAACGAGATAAAATTATACTGGCTCGGGAAGAAACCCTAAAGAGTTTAGAAGTTGACCGCCAGCTATTAGAAGAACAAACGGCTAGTTTAGAGAAAGAGTTAAATTTAATTGGACGAGATTTTAGACTATTAAGGGAAGGAAGTGTTGCTTTAAGGCGTGGTGAAATTTTAGCCAGTGCTTTAGTTAAAACAGATAATAATAGACAATCACAAGCGGCGATTAATCAGCTTCTGAAAGAGGCAAATTCAACCGTTGTTAATTCGATTCAGTTGGGAAATGTTGATGCAGAAAAAGAACAAGTGATTCAGATTCCCCAGGCTGAAGTAGAGGCATTAATTGAGCAAATAGATAATGGTCAAGACTATGTGATTCAAATTATTTCTTCGGCTAATTATTTAGTGGGAGAAAGCCGAATTAATGTTTTTTCAAAAGTTGAACCGAATCGGTTATTATTTACGTCTGGGGAAATTATCGCTAAAAATTCTCTCAATCCTGCTAAATTAACCAATGAGCAATTACAGCAACGGCTACAAGAAATTATTGATGCTTCTGAATTTCGCGCTCGTTTTGTCGGAGTCGTTGATGGTATTATTCAAATTGGAGATGAAAAAACAGAAACAATATTGAGCTTTTTTCAACAACTTCAAAATCATCAGCAACCGATTGAATTACAGGCTGTTGCCGCTCAAGATACTTATACAATTGGCCCTTTAAAATTGAATCTGTTAGCGCGTCAAAATGGCAGTATTGTTTTTAGTACTCGCGATCAAGATGTAGAAAATTTTATTCAAAAAGAAGAAGAGTTAGAGAAAAATGATGAGTAGTGAGTTATGAATGATGAATGAAAACCTTTAACAATAATCATAAAACCTACTTATTACTTTTTACTCGAACGCATACAAGATTGAGTATTCAACCGAATTTAATATTAGTTTAAAACTGAGAAAGATGTTACTAGGATTCGATCCCGGAAAAGATAAATGTGGTGTTGCGGTGATGGATACTGAATTAAAGCTGTACTATCATCAAGTGATTCCTTCCGATCATATAATTTTAACTTTAAAATCTTTAACCGAACAATTTCCCATCCAATCAATTATTATGGGTAATCAAACCACTTCTAAAGCTTGGGAAAGTCAGCTTATATCTCAGCTTCCTGGCTCGATTCCTATTATTAAAGTCGATGAACGCTACTCTAGTTTAGAAGCACGCGATCGCTATTGGCAAATGTATCCCCCTCAAGGATTAACTCGATTAATTCCTCAAGGAATGCGAAATCCACCCCGTCCTGTGGATGATTTGGTGGCTATTATTTTAATTGAACGGTATTTACAAGAAATTATGAATGATGAATTATGAATGATGAATTATGAATGGGATTTATGATTATAGCCCGTGGATTTTTACTGATAACTCATAACTCATAACTTCTTACTCATTACTAAAATTTAGCCCGAATGGTGAAAGAATAATCTCCCCCTGGTTCAAGCTGATAATCCCATTTTTCTAAAAAACGCCCAAGGGGTTCTTGAATTAATGCCCGTCCTTGGGAAGGTTGAATCGCTAGGGTTTTACCCTGTCTAAATTGCCATTGAAACTGCCATTGATAACTTCCGGCACTGATTTCACCTTCTAAAATACCCTGTTGCCAGGATTGGTTTGTGACTCGGACATAAGCAGTAGTTTCAGGTAAACGTTTAGAACTCACTCGACCAATTCAACATGCACGACTAGAATTATAAAGACTCATGGTTTTGTCAATACCTTGTTTGAGGCAAGACTCCACAGCCTCTACCATTAGTTTAAGCACTTTTTCCATCACCTGGGTTTCATCCGGTGAAAATTTGCCGAGGACATGAGAAATCGTTTCTCGGTTGGCGACAGAGTTGGGTTGTTGAGGCTTACCAATGCCAATACGCAAGCGCGGAAAGTTTTGAGTCCCTAAATGAGCAATAGTCGATTTCATGCCGTTATGACCCCCTGCTGAGCCGGAATGCCGCAGTCGAATCCGCCCAACCGGTAAATCCATATCGTCATAAATCACCAAAACCGATTGAGGATTAAGTTTATACCAGTCCACAACCGCCCGAATGGATTGGCCGGAACGATTCATATAGGTTAAAGGCTTGAGTAACCGCAATTTCTGAGCGTTGAATGTCCCTTCTCCATATTCTGCCTGAAATTTCCGATGTTCCGACAGGGGGATAAATTCAGTTTTTGAGAGGGCATCGATAGCGGCAAATCCGATATTATGGCGAGTTTGGTCATATTTGCGTTCAGGATTACCCAAACCCACAATTAGCTGAGGAATTAAGAGTTGGTCAGTCGCAGAATTAGAGGTCATGATTGATCGGTTTGCCAGATTTCTAAGCAACAGAAAAAAAACTGCAATGACTTAGGTGTCTAAAATAAGAAGCTGCTTAAGCGTCTGTTGTTTTATGATTAGCAGCAGTCACTTTAGCTTCTTCGCTTTCGAGAGCAGCAGGATGTGATTTTTTTTCTAATTGTTGGGCTTCGCGTTTAAATTCTTGTTCAAATTCCTCAGAGGCATCTTGGAAGCCACGCATGGCTTTCCCTAGACTCCGACCAATTTCGGGTAACTTTTTCGGGCCAAAAATCAGTAAGGCCAGAATCATAATTACGGCCATTTCCGGTAACCCAATCCCAAAAATATTCACTACTTTTTCTCCTAATTTTTATCAATTCTACTAAACAGCAATGTAGAGACACTTAGTAA
Source organism: Microcoleaceae cyanobacterium (assembly GCA_049649525.1). Classification (GTDB taxonomy): domain Bacteria; phylum Cyanobacteriota; class Cyanobacteriia; order Cyanobacteriales; family Microcoleaceae; genus JAAURB01. Next base: position 66,335 of record JBARZE010000068.1, on the reverse strand, counting down.
AATGCCTCTACACCCTCTGCATCTGATTTTAGAGGTGATTGCCTATCTTGTGAGGTTTGCCCAATCTACATCAACCCCTTCGAGTAACAAGGAGGAGTTATAAATTTGTAGGATAATCAGCAAAAACACAAAAAACAGTGCCATGAAAACACCCATGAGTGCGGTAGTTCCCCAGCCGGGAGAGACTTTACCGTATTCTGAGTTTAAAGGACGTAACAGATTTCCTAACCGAGTTTGCTGTGCCATAGTCTACAAGTGAATGTGTTCAACAACAATTTTTAAAGTTTCGTAATATTATAAAATAATCCTGTACATCATAGATTAATCCGATGGAACCTGCAATAGCTCTTAACATTTCCATTGCCGCCATTGTCGTTAGCCTGACTGGCTACGCGGTTTATTTGGCGTTTGGCCCCCCTTCCGAGGAACTTAGCGATCCTTTTGAAGATCATGAAGACTAGAGGCTAAGACAGATATGGAGTCGGTATCATCCGCTCAGGTTTTTATCACTCCATTCTCTCAACAAAAGTTGAGCCTCCCAGTTTGAGTCAGATTAAATAGTGAACGCCTACTTGAAAATAAGATAAGATAATAGTTTGTCTATTCAATTTTACTTTATTTAAGTCCCATGGCAGTTCCAAAGAAACGCACGTCTAAATCGAAGCGCAATATGCGTAAAGCGACGTGGAAACGCAAAGCTAGGTCTCAAGCTGAGAAAGCTTTATCTTTAGGCAAATCTATTCTTACGGGTCGTGCAGAAGGCTTCTATTATCCCACGAATGAGGACGAAGACGACGAAGAATAAGTCACTTCACATGAAGCACATAGAGGTTGGCAAGAGGTTGCCAGCCTTTTTATTTGATTGAGTAAATTGACACTCCCCACGGCTAAAGCGCGGGGGATTCTTCGTTCTATGACCCGACGCACCTGAGATTGAATTTATCCCAGTTAAATTAAGCCAGGATAGTTTTTTTCCGGATTGAGATTTTTAGAAAAGGGACTTGATCCGTTATATAAAAATATATATACTATGTTATGTAAATACATCCTAATGGTAGTGAGGGTTGCCGCAGCAACTCTCCTTTCTTCCTCTTAGTGATCTAGTTAGCCAGTTGTAAATCCCGAACATGAAGCCCCGGAGCATAAGCTTCAATAACTTTTCCAGTGCGAGTACAAGTTACCATCAGATAATCACAAACTTGGCACTGAGTACGAATTTGTTCTTCAGAATGATAACGCTCACATAATGAACCACAGTTTGAACATCGAACCATTTGTTTAGTAACCATCTTAATTTCTCTGAGTTTTAAATTAATGTGTTAAAGGGATAAATTTAAAGTATTGACTAGTAAGAACAAGAAAAACTTGATTTCAAATTTTCAAAGCGTTAAATGATTGTTGTTTTAATATTAACAGTTTATTAGTGCTTTAACATCATTCTTTTAGTAGATGTCCTTGATCCCCAAACAGAATCAGCTATAAAATAGCGATCCCCGTGAAACCCTCAATATTTTATTGGAAGATGTGAGACCCTATCCGACTCAACTTTAATTATGGCATAAAAACTTTAATAAAACATTAATATTTTATTTTGCTAAGGCTGATTATAAATCTGAGCTTCAAACAATATGATCTGGCTAATTTATATTTGCTCAATGACTATTTGCAATGAAATTGACTATAATCAATTGTAAAATTGCTAAGCTTATGCTAGTCAACCATGATGAAAAAATCTCACACTTTTATAGTATTTTTCTCAGCAGTTATAATTGTAGGTCATTTCATTTCTGGCACAGCAACTGCTGAAGAACGTTTACACCAAAAACATCAGTTTAATGCCGATGGTTTCTCAGCCCCTTTATCAAGTCCGGATGAGTTGACTCAAACCAGTTTTTTAGAGTCCCGAGAAATGACTATAGCGAGCGCTGCAGTAGTTGTGGGTTTATTTGGGTTAAATTGGTTATTGTCTCAGTCCAAAGCAAAACAAAAATCGACAAAAGCCGATGATACCAAGCCAAAAGAAAAATCGGCTGAACCGACTATTGTAGAGGTTGTCAAGCTCGAAAAACCGAAAGAAAAATCGGCTGAACCGACTATTGTAGAGGTTGTCAAGCTCGAAAAACCACAAGAGAAATCGGTTGAACCCACTATTGCTGAAGAGAAAAAGAATTCAGAACCCCCGAATGATAAGCCAGACAATAAAGAGCAAGCTGATAAAAAAGAGGAAAAAGTAACTGTTCAGGTCACAGAAAAAGAAGGAAAAAAAGAAGTTAAAGTAGCAACTCAGTAATCTTTATCAACATAATTATTATGATTTAGAGCCATGCTATTTTATGCATAAATTATACCTTCTATATATATTTTCGCTCGTGTTCTTCAAGTCAGAGATAGAAAAAGACTATAATACTTCAGAAAAAGCGAAATTAGGCGCAGCCAATACAAAAATAGTTGGGGGCAATCCTTCAGCGATTTTTTGCATTTTTTCATAATATTGACTGTAGCTTTCTTCTGCTTGGGGAATTGCCATCCCGAGAAGCACTAAATCAGCACGTTTGGAATTTAGACGCAGAATTTCGGGAAACGATTTACCTTCTGAAATAATCACTCTTGGGGTCGCTCCCATTCTGAGTTGTTGGACTAAACCTGTCAGATTAGAATGAGCCGCTTGAGCTGCTACTTCATCATTGACCATCAGTTTTAAATTAATTTCGGCTCCTCGCCACTCAATACTGGTTCGCAGCAAATAAGACAAAATCAGCATTAATCCCCCATTGGCATTCAATCCTCCCCACCAGATATCGATGCGTTTGCGGCGAGTGAAAGAAGATTCATCTGCATCACGAAAGATAATCACACTGCGTTGAGCTTTGTGTAATTGTACAATCATCTTACAGTAGGAATCTCGCCGTTCGGCTGACTGACTATCCCCGAGCAAAACAGTGTTCGGCACAAGCGGGCCAATACCATAACTATTGACTAACTGTTCTGCCCCAATAAAGGGGTCAGCGGCTGTAATGACTCGAACAAACCCTTGTATTCCTCGTTTTTCTAAATACTCTCGTAGGGTGGCTTCCATCTCATCACATTGTCTAGGATCTCTCGAACCACTCGGCAACACGGTACAAACAGTAAAGAAACTGCGGTTATGAGTAAAAGTAGAAGCCAGTTCAACTAAATGCCAGCGTTTGGTGGGGGCACCGGAAAATGTGAGGATATGAGGCCGCCAATTTTTGCTGTCTGGAGTGTAACTCAGTTGCATCACTCCCATCCGCACCAGCGCCATCCACACCCCTTGACGCACGTCTCCCCAAGCGCTTTCGAGTTCCCGTCGTTCGAGCCAAATATACACGGCAAACACAATTATAGCCGCCATTATGGTTGAGAGGGGATCGATTAAAAACATCACAGCCAGACAACCGATCACCCCTAATAAGGAGAAAAACCAATGGACTTTGAAAGAGGGACGAAAAGACGGGCTTCTGAGGAAACTTTCAATTCCCGCTGCTAAGTTAAGTACTAAATAGGTCGTGAGGAAAAACATACTCAAAACAGGGGCAATTAGGTTTAAATCCCCCACCGCCACCGCAATTAAGACAAAGCCCAAAGTAACAACGGTTGCAGTCCGAGGATCGTCGCTTTCCCCGCTACCTTGACCCAGAAACCGTAACCAATTGGGTAAAATTCCATCTCGCGCTAAGGCTTGTAAGACTCGCGGTGCCCCCAGAATGCTGCCCAACGCACTGGATAATGTTGCTCCCCAAACCCCCAGTAAAATTGTCCAACCTAACCCAGGAAGAGCAATTCTTCGCATGATTAATGGGATTGATAACAGGGCCTCTACACTGGCTCCCCGCGCTAAACACAGGGGTAAAATCATATAAATGACAAACCCGGTAATCACCGCTGCTAATGTCCCGATAGGAATCGCTCGCTTCGGGTTTTGCAAATCCCCCGACATATTCACCCCGGCCATAATTCCGGTAACAGCCGGGAAAAACACTGCAAAAACAGTCCAAAAACCGGCGGGTTCGGAGTCCGTGATCACCTCTATCGTCCCAATATCAGCCAGAGTGATGGGAGTTTCTCGCATAAAAGCCCCTAGGAAAAACGCAACTAACGACAGCGCAATTGCGGCCATAATAAAATATTGAGCTTTAATGGCTAATTCAGCCGAGCGAATGGCAATGATTGTAATCAACACTGTGGTAATTAAGGCTACCACCCGAATATTTAACTGAGGAAAGGTATTGACTAAACTATCGGCAAAACCGATGGTGTACAATGCCACAGAAATTGCCTGAGCGAAATATAACGGAATACCGATAGCCCCCCCAGATTCAATCCCCAGAGAACGGCTGATCATGTAATAAGCCCCTCCTGCCCGGATCACTCGGTCAGTGGCGATCGCACAAATCGATAGAGAGGTCAAAAATGTAATTGAGGTTGACAGGGTGACAATTAATAACGTTCCGGGTAACCCCACTTGTCCCACGACCCAGCCAAACCGAAGGTACATAATTACCCCCAGAATCGTTAAAATTGAGGGGGTATAAACTCCACCGAATGTACCAAACCCAGAGGATTCGGGTGGTTCAGGTGAAGAATCAGGAGTTTGTAAACGGTTTAGTCCAAAAAGTTTCACAATTTTTACTGCCTCGGGTTGTGCAGGATGAAAATCTACTCGCTCAAGGGCAACGCGCGCGCGCAGAACATGCAATATAGAGATGAACAAGCGGCTTTTATGCGAGAGTTTGAGCAACAGATTCAGTTTGCGTATGATTGCTTATTGCTGTATGTGCCTCGAATTAGCCATTGATTTTGAGATCGACCAGCTCCGGCGATCGCATCATCATTCTTAGCGGCATTCTACTCAGCAATGGGAGGACGAACCCGACATGAGGCCATAGTCGCTTCAAGTTGAGCCGCAATTGCGATAATAGTCATTTCTGCGGCAGGTCGTCCAACCAGTTGCACCCCAATCGGAAGCCCCATCTCATCAAAGCCAGTCGGTAATGCGATGGCGGGTTGTCCTGTGGCATTGAATGGCGGACAAGGGACGATCCAGTTGATGATGTTTTTGATGGTTTCCTCTGGAGATAAGTTAGCATACTCCCCTACCCGAATCGCCGGATGAAGACAGGTGGGTAAGATTAACACATCAAAGTTGTCAAAGAAACTAACAATGCGTCGGGCAATGACTTGCATTTGCGAAACAGCCCGTAAATAATCCCCGACAGACGTCGTTTGTTCGAGTAGCCAACCGTTCATCGGATTCAACATATCCCCCGGAATACCCGATGCTGCCACTCCAGCAGTCCAAACCACCAGAAACGGCTCCACTAAATCTGCGACTTCTGGGCAAGCGGGTTCGACAGAATGACCCAGCTCATCAAGTTGTTTAACAGTATTTAATACAGCTTCTTGTAGTGCAGGAGTGGCTGAGCCGATATGGGGAATCTCGGTAGCATAAGCAATTCTGAGGGAATTGGGGGTCGTTTGGGTGGCGGAGAGGAAAGACGGTTGAGGGGTCGGTAACCAGTAAGGATCGCCCACCAGATAACCCGACATCACATCCAATAAAGCAGCGGCATCTGCAACCGTTCGGGCAATGGGGCCATTTGTGGAAATTCCACTTTGATAGTCTCCGACTGGCGCATGGGAAACTCGTCCTCGGGCGGGTTTTATACCCACAAGTCCGCAACAGAAAGCAGGCCCTCTAATTGAACCACCGCCATCAGAGCCTTGAGCAATCGAACACAGTCCAGCCGCCACTGCAGAGGCCGCTCCGCCACTGGAGCCACCGGGAGTATAATCTAAGTTCCAAGGATTGCGAGCTGGAGGAAAGCCATCTGGCTCAGTATAAGGCAAGGTACCGACTTCTGAGGTGGCTGTTTTACCTAAAATGATAAATCCAGCCGCCCGAATTTTACTAACGACTCCATCGTCTTGGGTGGCTTCTTGGTTCATTAATACAGGTGAACCGTAAGTACAGCGAACCCCCGCAACCGGATTGAGATCTTTAATGGAGATGGGTACACCAAAAAAAGGAGGCAGTTCATCGCCGATAATGGGCTGGGCTAACTGTTCTGTTTGGCGAGTTGCGAGCGCAATTGCTTCTTCTGCCATTACGGTAAAATAACAACCGAGTTGAGGATTTAATTGATCGATACGATCTAAATAAAGTTGAACCAACTCAAGCGGTGAAATTTGATGAAGGCGAATTAATTCGGCAAGTTCGAGAGCCGGAGTAAATGCTAAATCGACTAAATCCATAACTTCTAGGGTAAAGTTTTATTCTGATTGTCCTGCTTGATTGAAGATTTTTCTGTGAAAAGTTTATCGAATTTTGAAATTTAGGGAAATCTGGGTCTAGCTCAGCAACACAGAACAATGGTTATCTTCTGTTATTTTTTAACCTAAACTAACCCTTAATGTCTCTGTTTAGACTACTGAGGCTCGGTTGATTCTTTTGCTGAATCGCCAACTCCAGAGCTACACTGAAAACGAAGATTACCCGAACCCGATCCACATCGTCAATTAAGGTAGTGCATTATGACACAACCCCCACGTCCACCCGCTCCGTCTATTCCTCGTCCGCCTGCACCGTCTGTTCCCCGTCCACCTGCGCCGAGAGTTCCTCCACCGCCGACGACCGTAATTTCTAACGGCACACCTGGCACTCGTGCCATGGCTGCAGCTCCTCGCAGTTCGGGACATACTAGCCTGCGGGAAATTATTAAAACCGCTAATGATAATGGGATTTCCGATGTTCACCTAGGAGTAGGAGAAGTGCCACGTTTCCGTCAACGAGGTGATATGACCCCGACGGAATGGCCGATCATTGATCTGGCGACTTTCATGGCTTGGCTACGAGAAATATTGACCGATGAGGAAATTCAACAGTTCCAAGAGAATCTCGATTTTGATGGGGCGGCAGACTTAGGATTTGTTCGGATCCGGATTAATATTTTTGACTCTCTCAATGGTCCCTCGATGGTTTTACGCTTAATTGGCTCAACTATCTTAACTCTCGAGCAACTCAAGTTACCGGAGGTGTTCAAAAAAATCTGTAATTATCACAAAGGCTTAATGTTAATTACGGGGCCAACCGGTTCAGGGAAGTCTACCACTTTGGCCGCGATGGTGGACTACATGAACAAAAACTATGCTTATCATATTATTACGATTGAAGACCCGGTAGAATTTGTTCACCAAAGTAAAAAGTCTTTAATTAAACACCGCGAAGTCGGTCGGCACACTTTAAAATTCTTTAATGCACTCAAAGGGGCGCTGCGTCAAGATCCAGATATGATGTTGGTTGGGGAAATCCGGGATAAGGAAACGATGCAGATTGCCCTGAAAGCCGCATCAACGGGTCACTTAGTTGCAGGGACTTTACACACCAACAGTGCGATTAAAACCCTGACTCGGATTCTGGATATGTTCTCGGCTGAAGAACAGTCTGCTATTAAGGTGTCAATTGCAGAAACATTGGTGGCAATTATTGCTCAATTGTTATGTAAGACAACCGATGGTAAACGGGCCGCATTTCATGACATCTTGATTAATACTGATGTGATTAAGGAGTACATCGTTAAGGATCAGTATGAGGAAATTAATCAGATCATGCTTAAAGATACCTTTGAAGGCATGACTACCATGAATAAATCGCTTTACAGTCTCTATCAGGAAGGGAAAATTACTGAAGAAATTTGTTTAGAGATGTCTCCTTACCCGAATGAAATGAGTCAGATGTTGCGGGGTCGAGTCTAACAAAACCATAAAATTATCCGACTTTTGCTCAAATCTGAAATACAGTATCAATATTGCAGTATCACCCGACACCGAGCGTGATTGCTTAATATGTCATCAAAGTATTTAGTAATTTCTCTGGGTGCGGGGTTTTAATCAGTGAGTGATTTAATACTGTGAATGATTTATTTCGGGGTTGAACTCAATTCTTGAATCGTTCTCAAACTACGTTTCCTAATCTGTTTAAGGGAATTGCCCTATTTACACCGGGGGGAGACCTAATTTACTGTATTGATCCCAGTAAACACCGTCGATGGCATCTCCACCTGTGTGTTGCGTTGCAAGAAATTTTGAGTTTACCCGAACCGCCTCATTTTTTAGTTCCTTGTTATACCGCTACATTAGATCAATGGTTGGATTCGACCACTCAAACTGTACAACAATCTGCAGAAGCTTATCCTCCCGTTTTACGATATCAATCTTTACTCAATGCAATTTTTGGTACAAATGATTTAGTTTGGCAACCAACAACTCAGCCAGAAGCGGTTTGTAATCCTGTTGTGTTAGCCACCTATTATCAACAATTCCCTCAATTATGGGAAAATCATGATTTAATTGTTCAACTTGATAAGGATGAGCATGTACAAAAAAATTCATCGAGTTTAAACACTCAACCCCCTGCCTCTGTTAAAGTCTCTACTCAACACCCTCAATCACAAGGTTATGTTTTGCGGCTATACGTTTCAGGTCATAGTTTAGCGACATTAAGAACTTTAGAAAAGCTGCATCAACTATTAGAACGTTCTTCTCACTACCCCTACACCCTGAAAGTGATTGATGTACTCAAACATCCTGAACAGGCTGAAGCCGATCAAATTTCAGCTACTCCTACTTTAATTCGGATCTGGCCCTTACCAGTACGGCGATTAGTGGGAGAGTTGGATGATGTTTCTACAATTTTACAATTGTTGAGTTCAATTGATATTCCGTCTGACTAATTTTACATCATTTACTATAGATTGTCTGACTTTAATATTCACTCTATTTATTGTTTTTAAGTAGATCAAAAAGAGGCAGTCAGTCAACTGAATACAATCACACTAATTATACTTATAATTTTGCCTGAAATTCACCGATGACTTCGTTATTTTAATAATCTAAAATAGATATTTTGCTATTTTTGTATTTAATTATTGATGCGGATATTAGGCTATAGCGCTACGCGCAAGTCAGCAAGTCAGACGTAGACTACAATAGGCGTTACGCAAGTTACAGTAACGCATACAGCCTTTACAGATATCCGTGCCTAATGTGCGTAGTGCTTTTATTTTATAAATACAATCAGATTCAAAACACTATTTTACTTATTGATATAAAATCAGTTTTTATGTGATTCAATAAGGATTATCTTTCAATTTATTAATTTCGTTTAATTTCTCCCCAATCCAATTCTGGATGCTCAGCAATAAATTTTTTAATGATTTGCATATATCCCAGCAGACAATGATAAATTTTGTGCCAATTTTCAGATTCAGAAACAAATTCATATAAGTCCCGCTTCAATAAAAAACCCGCCCCAGAATTAAGATGAAATGTATGATATTCTCGGCTTTTCGTAAACTTTAAAGAATGACTATGAATGATATTAATAAATTTTTCGTAGCTACTACTTTTTTTATCAGAAAAACACTGAGCAATCAGTTCTGGCTCTTTTTCAAAATTGAAACCTACTAAAATTTCAATATGATTTTTTCCTTGAGGGTGGCTATGTTTCCAGAGGGCATAGCGATAGAAAGAATTAACCTGATCGACACTCGATGGACTACCAAAAGTCGAAGTAAAATGAGGCTTAATTGAGCTTAAGCAATCTTCCATTTTGGTTAGGGTAGAACGAAATAACCGCATGGCTTTTAGGTTGTCATAATTAAAATCTGGAATAGTATGTAAATGACACCGTTCTAGAAAGTCTAAAAACTCATAAATTAATGATTGCTGAGGTAATAATTCGTCTAAACGAGCAGAAGTCATTAAAAATACATAAATATCTTTCCAGCGAAATTGATAAAACTGATCGGCTTTTATGGGTCTATATTCTTCTGGAATTCTTAAATGTTCATACTTAGTACAGTATCTCAAAAAAATATTTTTATAATGTCCAGAATAACTTTGTAAGATCTGCGCGTATCGAGACAATTGACTGGTTTGATTGACTCCTAAACTACTTTCTAAAAAACATAAAGAATCTTGATTTTCAAACACTAAATCAGCACGACAAGCCACATTTTGTTTATTAAGCATCTTACAATAGTTTCTGGTCTTGAGTCTAAAGTTTGAACCGCTAATTTTTAAAACGCGATTGACAAATGTATCGAGTAGAGATTGGTTTGAGGATAGAATTCCTCCTAAAACCTCTGTTGTAAAATCTTTGAGAGGAACTGTTGAATTATGCAGGCTGAGGAGTTTAACAAATAAGTTGTGTTTCATGAAATCAATAGCTTTTTTCGGTTCAGGAGTCTCCTCAAGTGAGGCGCGAGAACAGTTTAATCAGTGTTGACTTCCTGCTGTCCCTTCAGCATACTAGAAACTGGCTTCTAAAAGTGATTAAGCAACTCATTCTGAAATTAAGCAGATTGGGGAAATCTTTTGCACAAAAATGAGAATTCCATATTGTACAATCAGTAAATATACTGTTCGCTTCATTGAAATCGTAGTTATTCTGGTAATCGTAGCAAATTTTACTGAATTTAGAATGCATCCTAGCGTTAGATTAATAAGATTCAGTATGCTATAAAATACATATCCTCAGAGCTAGGTGAATAAATATTTTCCAAAATTTTAAGTTGAACACTTGACCCAATCCCAAGAGGGCCAGAGTCATCATCAAGTTATTTTTGTATGAGTTTAAGTTAACTCAAATGGAGTCAAGCTCAAATAAGGACATTTTAATAACCACTGACTGATTAATCCCTACCCATGACGACTCACTCAGATTACTACAAATATTTTGATCAAATTTTAGTAAATGTCCAATGTCTATTACATCAGTAAATCTTGATCGATTGTAATCATTCCCCCGTGCAGGTTTTCTTGCGTAGGATCAACTGTACAGAGACACTGAGATCGACAATATTTCCTGATTTTAGACACGATGCCCTACAATCAAAACAAGTTTTAAATTTCTAAGCACCAGTTGTGAGTGTAGTACCTCTTCCTCAACCCCTGATTGCCGCATCAGAAATCAGTCCTTTACTCGGAAGTGTTTGGATCGATTTACTCGTGCTGGCTTTAATGCTAGCGCTTTCTGCTTTTTTCGCTGGTTCAGAAACGGCAATTACCGCTTTAGATAACTTAAAGCTGCGAGCCTTCATCAAAGAACAGGGCGATCCTAATGGAATGTTCACCCTCGTGCTGGAAAAGCGGGCTAGATTCATTACCACCTTGCTTGTGGGTAATAACCTGGTCAACAACTTCTCAGCCATTCTCACCAGTAATTTGTTTGCCATCTGGTTGGGGAGTGCGGGGTTAGGAATTGCCACAGCGGTTGTCACATTTCTACTGTTGATTTTTGGTGAGATTACCCCAAAATCTCTGGCCATTAGCAATGTTTTACCGATTTTTAAGGCAGTGGTGCGCCCTATTTATTTACTATCGGTGATTCTCGCCCCTGTAATTTATCTGTTTGAAGCGATCGCACAGCGGGTGATACGTTTGTTTAATCGGGGTTCGAGTCAACCGTCTCTTTCTTTGCAAGAGTTACGATTGATGATTGAAATCATGGGCGGCAAAGGTCAACTCGATTGGCAAAAACATCAGCTACTCAACAAGGCCCTGATGTTAGATTATCTGATTGCCCGAGAAGTGGTCAAACCGAGAATTGAGATGCGAACCATTTCCCATGAGGCTAACCTCACTGAAGCGATTGATTTATGTTTAGAAACGGGTTATTCTCGGATTCCGGTTCAAGGAGAGTCTAAAGATGAAATTGTCGGTGTTGTGCATCTGAAGCGGATTTTACAAGTGATGCGATCGCCAACTGATTCAGCTTCAACTCAAGCGGTAACAACGGCGATGATTCCCCCGGTGTATGTCCCTGAAACGAAGCGAGTCGGAGATTTGATGAAGGAAATGTTGCAACAACGACTGCACATGACAATTGTTGTTGATGAGTACGGGGGAACCGTTGGACTGGTTACATTAGAGGATATTTTAGAAGAATTAGTGGGTGAAATCTATGATGAAAGCGATTTTCCCAGTCGTGTGAATCGGAAAAAAAACAGTAGTCCAGTCGGTAATTTTCCGCGACAAAAGCCATCTAAGCCTCACTCTCCACCGCAACGTTCTACACCTCTTAAGCGCATCCCTCCAAAGGATTAGATTGAGTAATGAGTAAGGAGGACTTAGGAGACGGGGGAGACGGGGAGGTGGGGAGACTGAGTGCCCATTACCTGTTGCTTTACTCATAGTTCATAATTCATAACTCATAATTCATAACTCATAATTCATAATGATTTAACAAACCCCTATTCCTTGACAATATTCGCGTCCTTCTCGCCTATTTTGAATCGGAGGTTGAGTCAATTGGGGTTCAACTTCTGGGATAATTTGTTCTGAAGAATTCTCAATTACAGGCTGAATTTCTGGGGTGGGTGAGGGAACTGTTTCGACTGTAAGATCTGATAAATTTGCTGTTTCATTATTCGCGAGTAATAAGGGTAATGTTAGCATGAGTCCGAAAGTTTGATAATACTTCTGTAGCATTGGTATGACAAGGTGGTGAATAAAAAGTATAGAAATGAAAACTATAGGAAAATTGTATTAGCCTCACTCCTGAGACTAACAAATGAAATTACCCTATGATGTGGGGTATGTTACACCCTATAGTTGAGTAGTTTCAGCAATATGCGCCTAATATCACTTTACAGCTTAGAATTAAAATAACAGGATAAGTTCTTCTGTTTTAAACTATTGTTTGAGAGAAAAATGGGGAATTAAGCAGAGGATTGAGGGAATATAAATTGATCGGCTTCGGGCTGTTTTATGAAGGTAATGTGATGCAAGATTTACTCTTAAACCTGAATAAAACGACAAAAGGGAATTTCCAGATCGGTTAATTGTTTTTAAAGTAATTCCCCTGTGTTTCTATTATAAATGAATTTAGAGTGGGACTTAGCAATCACCCGATTTTTCTGACTATTTTGAGACGTAAAGATAGACTAAATATTAAGCAATATTCAAAAGTTTGCGATCGGGATTTGTGATGTTAATTATATTCTCTTAGCTAAAGCTTTTCTAACTCTATCTTAGCAAATTTGTTGAGAGAAAATCTGTTAGTTTTTCTCAATCCATAATAACTGAGTGAGTAATTTTCCCATGCATCCTCCCACAATTGCCCAGGTTAAACTTAAGCCAATCACCTCTGCCAGGAAAATACCAGTTAGTTGACGCAAAAGCCCACCTACTCCCCATCCTAGGGCTAGTCCAATTCCCCAAAACCAAGGACTCCACCACAGCCAGCGGCGGGATTTTAACACTTGCCCTCTCAAGGCCCACCAATGCCACAAACCTAACCATAAACCGATTAAAAATCCATCTCGACATCCATAAAATAGTCTTAAGCCTAAATTGAGGCTGCTAGGGGCAACGAAACCTAATACACCTAAATGGCTATATCCCAGTATTCCCCAAGCAATAACGGTTGCAAAAATCCATTGCCAGGGTTGAGTGATATATTGCCGCAAAACTAACCATTGGCTAATACCGATAACGAGTCCGCCTAGAATTCCCTGCATTACCCCCAGGTCTGGTCTTTCACCAACTTCAACCCAAAATAAACTGATGGCAAAACCCGCTATTGTGGCAAATATCCATCGAGATAGAAAGCCGAATTTTGTTTTGACGGGGTAGGGACGTGTTTGTAGCTTTATCACCCTGGGAGATTTACCTTTTCGACGCAATAGTTTTATGTTTCCCGATATTTAACTGGAAAATCGACTCCAACAGAAGGATTTTAACAAAGGGTCAGATTTTTGTTCTAATATCGAGTTAGCGATGATTTTTGCTGTTATGGGGGCGAGTAGAATACCGTTGCGATAATGACCTACTGCGAGGCTGAGATTGACATAGGGACTGGGCCCTAAAATCGGTAATAGGTCTGGGGTTGCGGGTCGAAATCCCCACCAACAGTCTTGTAGGGAAAAGTGGCGTAATTCAGGGTACAATTTGATGGCGCGGGAAAGTAAGGTGTCAATGCCGTCAACGGTTACACAGCCGCTAAAGTCTACATCTTCAACAGTTGCCCCAATAACGATTAAGCCATCTCGGCGAGGTACAATATAAATATCGGGGCCGAATAACACCTGTTGCAAGGGCAAGGTTTCTGTAGTATCTGGCACTTTTACCGATAGCATTTGTCCTTTTTTCGGATAGACCGGAATTTGCGGTAACAGTTGACTCGTCCAGGCCCCCGCAGTTAGGACATAGTGAGACCGGGCAAAAGTATGTTTATTCGTTTGAATGCCAATCACTTCCCCGGTGGATGAAGTTAAAATTTGTTGAATTTCAATATTATTTTGAATAGTAATTCCTAATTCTTGGGCGGCTACTGTCAAGGCTTGCATTAACCCGCGACGGTTATCCACTTGCCCATCCTGGGGAAACCACCAACCACCCACCACTTCTGACCCTAAACCGGGTTGATGGCGGTGTATTGCTGCTTTATCTAACCATTTAGCGGCAGTTTTGTCTGACTCAGGTTGTTGAGTGGATTCGGGAATCTGATAAACTGGGGCAAGAATTCCACAAGGCCAGTAACCTGTATTTAATCCTGTTATCGCTTCGAGTTTGCTTGTCCAGTCGGGATATAAGTTGCGACTTTTTAAGCATAAATCTAACATCGGCCCCGGCGCAATTGCTTCGGCTTGGGGGGCTAACATTCCAGCGGCGGCCATTCCCGCAGATTCCTGTATATTACGACTGAGAATCGTGACGTTAGCACCGCGCAACTTGAGTTCAATGGCAAGGGATAAGCCAATTAAACCGCCACCTAATATAACAATATCATTGAGTGTACTCATTGCAGTCAAAAGTTGAATTATTCTTTAAAATAAAAATATTATTCAGCAATTTGCCTTGAAATAATTAAAAATAATCTCTCTCTCTATCCATGCGCCAACTGTTTGAAAATACAGCTTCTGCCTTATGTTATTCTATTATTCATCATCGTTGCGAGAATGACAATAATAATATAGATTTTCCTCATAATCAAATTGTGCAGTTTGTCCTGCAACAACATGGTCGAATGCCAGACTATTTAAGATTACCGATTATATTGTTAACCTTAATTTTTGATAGTTGGGGGTTTTTCAGAAGAGGTTGTTTATTTCATATTCAATTGGATACAGTCCGTTGGCAACAAATAGAAGATTGTAAACAGTCGCCATTCGGTATTTTTCGGGATTTAATTCGATTTTATGAAAGCTTAGTTATTTTTGCTTGGGAATCTGAGAGTTATGAATACTCAAAATCAAACGATTAATTGTGAAATTGCGGTCATCGGTTCGGGGCCAGGGGGAGCCATTACGGCTTGTTTATTAGCAGAAGCCGGACGGGATGTTTTATTAATAGAAGAAGGTGATTTTTTACCTTTAGAATCTTGTGCGCCTTTTTCTAAGCAGGAAATGGTACAAAAGTATCGCAATGGTGGTTTAACGGCTGCTTTTGGTAAACCTAAAATTCAGTATGTTGAGGGGCGTTGTGTGGGGGGTGGGAGTGAAATTAATAGCGGACTTTATCATCGCACCCCAATAGAAATATTAGAAAAGTGGCAAACTGAATTTGAAGTCGATGCATTGACAGAAACGGATTTAAAACCTCATTTTGAAGCCTGTGAAAAAGCGGTTCATGTCTGTAATTTACCGGGAAAACCTCCGGCTGCTTCAATGAAGTTATATCAGGGGGCGATGCAGTTAGGATGGAATGCTGTAGAAGTGCCTAGATGGTTTCGTTATGACACAGTAATAGATGTAAATAAAACGCCAAAAGGAACTCGGCAGTCGATGACGAAAACTTTTATTCCTCGGGCGTTAAATGCTGGATGTAAGCTTTTAGAGAATACTAAAATTAATCGTCTTAAAAAACAATCGAAAAAATGGGTATTACTCGGAAAATTAGAGACAAAATATCCGGTTAAAATTATCGCAGAAACAGTGTTTATCTGTTGTGGAGCAATTCAAACCCCCGCGTTATTACGTCGTAGTGGAATTGAGCAAAATATAGGTAATTCTTTACAGATGCATCCCACAGTTAAAGTGATTGCTAAATTTCCCGAAGTTGTTAATAGTATTGATATGGGTGTTCCGGTTCATCAAGTTAAACAATTTGCTAAATATAGTTTTGGCTGTTCTATTAGTTCGCCACCTTATCTAACTGTTGGTATGAATGATTATCCTCAAGATAGCGCAGAAGTTCATAAAAACTGGCAAAAAATGGCAATTTATTATGCCATGATTACAGGAGAAGGAAAAGGTTCAATTCGCTGCATTCCCGGTTATCAAGATCCTATTGTTCGTTACCGTTTAACGCAACAAGATTTAACCTATTTATCGAGATCATTAAATCAACTCTGTTCCCTTTTATTAGAAGTAAATGCAGAAGCATTATATCCAAGTATTTCTAAATTCAAAAAAATAGCAAAACGACAAAATTTGAGTAATATTCCTCAAACCTTATCCAAAAACAATACAAACTTAATGACAGTTCATATTTTTTCTAGTTGCCCAATGGGAGAAAATTTACAAAAATGTGCTGTAAATTCTTTTGGTAAAATCCATAATTTTGATAACCTTTATATTAATGATGCCAGTTTACTCTGTACTGCACCCGGTGTAAATCCTCAAGGCTCAATCATGGCAATTGCTCGCCGAAATGTTTTACAATTTTTAGGAAAACTTTAGCGTTATTAAAATGGAATTAGGTTGTTCTCAAGTATTAGTAACAGGTGCGTTGGGTTGGCTAGGAATCAATCTAGTTAAAGCCTTAACAGAAGGTTTAAAAGACTGTCCTCAACTCAGTCAACCCCAAAACACCTTAAAAATCCGCTGTCTGATTTTACCTCATCAAGATGCTTCTGTATTGACTAAAATATCTGACAAAATAGAAGTAATAAAAGGAGATTTAACTAATCCAAAAGATTGTGATAGTTTTTGTGAAAACGCAAAAAATGCTATCTTATTTCATACCGCCGGAATTATTCATCCGCAAAAAGTATCTGATTTTTATTCTATTAATCTGGAAGGTACAAAAAACCTATTAAATTCAGCGATCAAATCAGGGACAAAACGGGCAGTTATTGTATCTTCTAATTCTCCCTGTGGTTGTAATCCTCATCCTGACCATTTATTTGATGAAACCTCTCCTTATCATCCTTATATGAATTATGGTAAATCAAAAATGTTGATGGAATTGGCAGTAAAAGAACAGCAGAAATTAGGCAAAATAGAAACAGTGATTATTCGTCCACCCTGGTTTTATGGTACAAATCAACCCCAACGACAAACCTTATTTTTTAAACTCATTCAACAAGGCAAATTCCCTATAACGGGAAATGGTAATAATTTACGTTCAATGGTTTATTTAGATAATCTTTGTCAAGGATTAATATTAGCTGCTATTACAGAAAAAGCAAATGGTAAAACCTATTGGATAGCAGATAAACGTCCATACTCTATGAATGAAATTGTCAATACAGTTGAAAAATTGTTAGAAACAGAATTTAAACAAAACTGTACTCATAAACGCTTGAATTTACCTGGAATAATTAGTGAAATGGCACTTGTTGCCGATGCTTCGTTACAATCTTTAGGATTATACAATCAAAAAATTCATGTCCTTTCAGAAATTAATAAAACCATTGCTTGTTCAATTTTAACGGCCCAAAAAGAGTTAGGGTATTCACCAACTATCGCCTTAGAAGAAGGCATGAGAAGAAGCCTAAAATGGGTATTTAAAACCTACGGAGGATTAGAAAAATAATCAATATAATGTTTAGTCTACTTCCGGAATTTGTGTATCGGCAAGCTGTTTTAACCCCCACTTTGTCATCATTTTAAGCAGCGGACGTAGACTTTCTCCCCGTTCTGTGAGATAATAATTCATACGACGGGAATGATTACTATAAGGCTTTTTTTCCACTAAACCGGATGCTTCGAGGGATTTTAGCCGACTCGCCAAAATATTTGTTGAAATGCCTTCAGGAGAGTCGAGAAACTGATCGAAACGCTGTTTCCCAAAAAACATCATATCTCGAATAATTAGCAGCGTCCAGCGATCGCCAATTAAATCTAAAGTACAAGCGATGGGACAACTCGAACGAATAGGTTGATTCATCAGTCATTTTTTAGTAGCTACTTGCATTTTACAAGTAACTATGATTATATTTAAGTTGTAACTTGCAATTTAAAAGTAATCATAAATGACGACTCCACTTTCTGTCAGTGTTAAAGATGGGAAAAACTTTGCTGCGGTAAATTTAGGAGATTTTTCTCAACTGCATCAATACAGTTTTAATATTCCAGAAAAAGATTTTAAAGTTTCAGGAAAAGTCTTTCTCAATCAAATTATCAATCTCACAAGTGCCGAAGTTTCTTTAAACAACCTACCGCCGAAAAAGTCTATTCCATTTTATCATAAACACCGCTTAAACGAAGAAATTTATATCTTTGTTAAAGGGCAAGGAGAATTTCAAGTTGATGACAGTATTTTCCCAATTAAGGAAGGCAGCGTTGTCCGAGTTAACCCAGAAGGGGAAAGGTGTTTACGCAATACTTCAGATACAAACAATTTGTGCTTTATTGTAGTTCAGTCTCGCATCAACTCCCATGCTGATTCTACCATAGAAGATGGATTTGCCACAGAAAAACGAGTCAGTTGGGTGGGGAAAGAACAAATTTAAAACATTTGGAAAAGATCAATGCAACTCCAACTTGATATAATTCTGACAATTTACCAACTTGAGTATTATGACTACTCATATTATTGTACCAGAAGGATTGGCGGCAACTGATTCTCATCCGGAAGAAACATTTTACTTATCAGATTACTTTGAAGCTGTCCTTCAACAAGTTTTAAAGGCTACTTCTCCGACAGATACTATTATTATAACTCCCGGAAATGCCTTTGAGTATCCTCATTCAGAAGAAGAGTATGCCACATTTTACTTAAAACAAAGACAGCCAGAATTACAAGTAAAAACAGTATCAGAAATCCAAGATTGTCCTTACTTAGATACCTTTGATAACGCCCGGTTACTGCGAAAATATTTACAAAAACAGGATATTATAGTAACTCATCCTATTATTTTATATTGTAATGCGCCCCATTGTCTTCGCAGTTGGGCAATGTTTCGTTTATGTGGCTTTAATATTAAGCAAGTGATTGGATGTCGTCCCCAACAAACTCAACGTCCAATTGTACCCCGACTGTGGTTTTATAACTATCTTCCCATTCAATACCTTTACGAATGTGCCGCCTTCGTTTACGATTTGTGCAGATGGATTTTATGGAAAAAACGAGGAAGTTTATGAAACATCTTGTAACAGGCGGATCTGGCTTCTTGGGGAATTTGATTGCAAGGCGGCTATATCAAAGAGGCGAAGAAGTCAAAATTTTAGATATTTGGGAAGATAAAACCCGTCCGAAAGAAATTGAATTTATTCAATGTGATATTCGGGATATTGAAGGGGTTGAAACGGCGATGCAAGGGGTTGATATTGTGCATCATAACGTGGCATTAGTACCTTTAACAAAATCTGGTAAAAAGTTTTGGCAAGTGAATGTAGAAGGCAGTCAAATTGCGGCAGAAGCGGCGGCGAAAGCAGGAGTTGAATCTTTTATCCACATGAGTTCTAGTGCTTTATTTGGAGATGCAATTTGTCCTATTACAAATGAGACAAAACCCAAACCAATTGAAATTTATGGTCGGGCAAAATATGCCGGAGAATTAGCGGTTAGAGAAGTTTGTGAACAAAAAAAACTACCGTTAATTGTCATTCGCCCCCGGACAATTTTAGGAGAAGGACGACTAGGTATTTTTCAAATATTATTTGAATGGATTCAAGAGAGTAGAAATGTTTATGTAATTGGGAATGGAAATATTCAATTTCAGTTTGTTCATGCTTTAGATTTAATGGATGCCTATTTGTTAGCATTAGATTTAGGAAAACCAGGAATTTATAACGTCGGAACAGATAGATTTGGGACGTTACGAGAAGGCTTAGAACATTTAATTCAATATGCTGGAACAGAATCTCAAGTTAAAAGTTTGCCTGATAGTCTGACAATTGGAACTCTAAGACTATTAGATTTAGTGGGATTAAGTCCATTAGCGCCTTGGCATTATTTAACTTATCATAAACCTTTCTATTTCGATGTAGAACCTTTATTAAATTTGGGTTGGAAGCCAAAATATTCAAATGATGAAATGTTTCAAGAAAGTTATGAATGGTTCAAAAACAATTATAATCAATTAATTATAGAAAAAGCAGGTTCGGCTCATCGTCGTCCTGTTAAAGAAAAGCTACTTTGGTTATTAAAACAAATCTCTTAGTAGAAACTGAGTAAAAATTATGATGAGTCTAAATAGGGAAACACGGTATAATATTGTTATTTTAATAAGCTGTTTTTTACTAAGCTATTTAAGTTATTTTAATGTCATTAATTCTTTCTTTTTAGCAGATGACTTTAACTGGGTGCATCAAATAAAAACCCGAGGCGCTTTTGGAGTATGGACAACTGCACCGGATGTGTTTTTCCGTCCGGTTGTTTCTCTGACTTTATTTCTAGATTATATAATTTGGGGATTAAATTCTATCGGATATCACTTAACAAACTTAAGCTTTCATGCAATTTGTGGATTTTCTATTTATCGAATTTTATCTCAGCTTTTAAATAAAGTTCAATTGCCATCGAAGCAAATTAAAATCACCGCTTTAATTACTGCTTTATTGTTTATTATATTACCCAGCCATGTAGAAGCAGTCACTTGGATTTCTGCACGATCTGATTTAGTTGCAGCTTGTTTTTGTTTAGCTTCTTTTTCTTATTATTTATCCTATAAAAATTATCATAACAAACGTAATCTTTTATTCTCATATCTTTTATTTTTATTAGCACTCCTTTCAAAAGAATCAGTTATTATTTATCCGGGAATTATTTTCAGTTATGAAATTTATGATTATTTTACTGAATCTGATGATAATAAAACATCAATCAAAAATATTATATTGTTTCCCTTACTTTATACCAGCTTATTCCCTATTTACTTAATTCTGCGATATTTAGGACTCGGTCAATTAATTGGCGGCTATGGCTCAGGAGTACATCTTCAATATAATTCAGCTATTATTTTAAGAGGATTAGGCTCCACTTTAAGAATATTAATTCCTCCCATATCTAATTCTACAGATTTCGATTGGCAGCTATTTTTTATCATAACAACTGCTAGTTTACTAACGATTATGTTAGTCTATGCTTGGATAGGAAATTATTACGAAAAAATATCAAAACTTATAGTATTTCTCATTACAGCTTTTTTAATTTCTCTTATTCCTATCATTAACCTAGTTGTCTCTCTTCAAGATCATCAAGGAGAAAGATTTCTTTATTTTCCATCAGTATTTTTCATAATGATATTTACAATCATAATATCTACAATTCTCTGGCGATATCAATTTATTCTGTTAATGAGTCTAACTATCCTGACATTATTGTTCAGTAATAATCTACATCATTCTAATAAAAACTGGAAGATTGCTAGTCAAATCTCTCAACAAATCATAGAAGATATTAACTCTATCGCCACAGATAACAGTTTATTTATTATTAATCTTCCTGATAACTTTAAGGGAGCTTATATTTATCGAAATGGTCTTTTTCCGGCAACTCAGCTTTTTTGTGAAGATAAAAATATTAAATATCTACCCCTTGTCTTATTCAACAATGTCATAAATATTGAAGATAAAGTTGAAGTAACTGCCATCAGTCAAAGCCAGTATAATGCTCAGTTAATGCAACCTAACACTTATTTTATGCATCCTAGCTTGCCCATTCAACAAAGACTGGAAACACCTAATTTTAAAATCTTAGATTTTGACTGGGCTACTCGTCAATCTTTTAAAGTTGAGGTAAAAGTTGAAGCGTTTGAGGATGATGTGGTTTATTATTCTGGAGGACATTTAATTAAAATGACATCACCCCGCTAAACTTTGTATAACTAATGCGTCAAAATTAATCAATATGAATATAAATGCTTCTTGGGGTTTACTATTAATTGCTGCTTTCAATAATAGTATAGGTAGTTTACTCTTAAAAAAATCAAGACTGGCAGCATCCGATCCAAGTTTGTTATCACTGCTTCTTTCTCCGTGGTTTATAGCCGGGTTATGCGTTTATGGTATTAATGTTGTGTTGTTTACCAAAGCACTCGAAAAATTACCTGTATCCCAGGCTTACCCAGTTTTTGCAGGCTTCGGATTTGGTTTAATTGCTTTAGCTGGAAATTACTTTTTTGGAGAGCGTTTTGCCTTTCAACAATGGGTAGGTTTGGGTTTCATTTTATCTGGAATTATTATTATGTCTCGGTAATTAATCGTTTTATTTAAATCTAAAATAGTTAGAAATTGATTAAATTTGTGTGAGGATGAATTGGTGAAAAAAAAGGCTAAAGCAATTAAACCTGATGCTGAAGTAACGGCTTCATGTCCCTTAGAAGATAGATGTAAAAGTAATTATTTTTTAGCACTCATTAAACTCATTCGTCCTCACCAATGGATAAAAAATGGCTTTTGTTTTGCTGGAATAGTTTTCGGCGGTAGACTATTAGAAACTGAAGCAATTTTACTCTCATTTATCGTATTTTTTATCTTTTCTCTCGCCGCTTCGGCAGTTTATATTTTTAACGATATTCAAGATATTAAACGAGATCGCTGTCACCCAAAAAAGAAATTTCGTCCTTTAGCAAGTGGCAGTATTAATATAAAAACGGCTAGCTTAATTACTCTATTTCTCTCTACAATTGCTATTCTAATTGCGGCTAAAATTAATTCAGCAACTTTAGCTTGTTTACTACTGTATCTATTCAATAATATTGCCTATTCTTTAAAACTTAAAAATCTTCCCTTGTTTGATGTAAGTTGTGTTGCGTTAGGGTTTGTATTGCGGTTATTAGCAGGCATTTATGCTTTAGAAGATATGCCAACTGCATGGATCACGCTTTGTACTTTTTTCTTAACATTATTTCTAGGGTTAGCTAAGCGACGAGCCGAGTTATTAACGTTATTAATTCAACAAAATTCATCTGAATATACTTTAGAAAAAAATACTGATACTTCTTATCTTAAGTTATTCTATCAACGGGGTAAAGTCAATATCCAGCGTCCTGTTTTATCTCATTATACCCTTCCTTTTTTGGATTCATTATTAAATAATACCGCCACAATGACCATTATGTGTTATTCACTATTTACAATTACATCAGATAAAAATTCCTCTCTTGTGATTACAGTGCCTTTAGTTTATTACGCCGTTATGCACTATAAACGCATTGTAACTGTATTGGAGACGGGAGAAGAGCCGACACAAATCTTATTAAGAGATCGTACAATTCAAATGAGTTTAATTATCTGGCTTATTTTATATTTAGCTATTCTCTATTTTGATTTGACACTATTTATTTAAAGTCTTGATAGGATTTTGTACACTCTACATTGTACTGATAAAATCTAGTGAATGAAGCGGATAAAACCTTTCATATCAAATGAATGAGCTGGGTGATAATATAGCATTCCTAAATCCTAGATGAAAACCTATTTTTAATAAACCCGACTAGGCACTCTTGATACAGAGGGAAAACGATAGAGATTTTTTATAAACCATTTAGTAGGATGGCTATAGATGCGGATTTTATCCCTTCTACTATAATTTTATAAAGTCGTACATATTTTAAATAATTGTACTGAGGCGCGGTCAAGGATCTTGATTGTATACTAGATTTATCAACTCTCTTAACATCCAAGCTTCTATAAAATAGAAGAGAATATTCATGATTTCTAATCAACAACAAAGTTATTTCCCTGTTAAAACTGATTCTTCTGAATCACTATATCCAATCACAGGGGCTGTAGCTGGCGCAGCCCTATCTACAACAGTGGGTAATATCGGTTTAGTAGGAAGTTTTGGCGGAGTTGCTGTTAGTAGTTTTCCGGTAATAATAGCTGGGTCTGTCGTTGGATGCGCTGCTTATGGTGGGAAAGAAGCGATAAAAAATAGTGATGTAACCGCTTTATTTTCGACGACAACAGGTGCAGCAATGGGTGCAGGTATTTCTAATATGATAGGTGGAATAGGAGTTAGTGCTGGTGGCGCTGCAATAGGTATCGGTACAATATCTTTAAGCCTTGTTGGAGGAATTGCTGGGTTAGGTGTATATGGTACATTTAAGTTATTGGATAAAATGGGAAATGGAGAAACAGCAATTGAAGCATTTGATCGAATTGAAGAACAAATTATAGAAGCTGATTTCTATGGGGAAGCACTACTAGAAGTGATGGAACTGATTAATCCTGAGATAGCTTTAGAAGAGGAATTTAAAGCCTTAGAGATTGAAGAAGAATTACAACAACTAAAAGCGAATCTTAAAAATCGTCCTCAAATTCAACAATTTCAGTGTAAAATTGAAATACAAGGTTGCTATGATTACCATCCTCACGTTCCGATTAATCCCCAGACAATTCAGAGAGAAATTATGAAATCTCTTACTGTTCAGTTAACCGATTCAAATATTAGATTATTAAATTATCAGGCTGAAGAAATATGGGTTAAACCCTCGGATAACAATAATTTCAGAAATCAATATCGTTCTCCTGAATTTTCCAAAATTGTAGATTTTAAATTAACTATTCTACTCATGTTTTCCAGCGATCAAATTAAACCTGAAACCCTGAAAACTATACTATCTCAAAATATAATCATTGAAGAAATTAGCAATTTAATTCAATTAAAAAATATGACAATTCTTGATTGAAACAATACGGGCTTATTGCTTGACGCACTATCACTTCAGTTTGTTAAAGAAAAAGTAAGTTAGATTGAACTTGTTCTAAAGAAACTTGACTGACAAATCCTAAAATTTGATTCGATAAATTATTAATAACAACTACACCATTTTTTCCTTCTACATTACCTAACTCTAAGCTAATATTATCAATAGCTAATTTAGGTGTAATGCCAATTAAATCAATCGATGTAAAATCTAATATTTTATCCGCTAAATTAATATCGCTAACGGCTGAAGCATTGGATAAAATAAACAGATCGCTGCCTTCATTTCCGGTTAAATAATCCTGTCCTTCATCTCCACTCAGGGTATCATTTCCTATTCCCCCTATGAGTTGGTCATTTCCTTGTCCGCCATAAGCTTGATCATTACCATTCCCTGCATTAATTAAATCATTTCCTAAATTTCCGAGTAATAAATCATCTCCTTTTCCTCCTTCTATTGAATCATCATTTTTACCGCCGAATAATGTATCATTTCCGGCAAATCCGTTGATTTGATCATCCCCTTGATTTCCATTTAGTTTATCAGCCAGTAAAGTCCCTTCAATTAAATCATTTCCTTGATTAGATAAGGCAATTGTTGCCTCTATCCATTCAGCATAAACCGAAACCCGAGTATCACTAAAAAACTCCCCAAAACTGGTATCATTACTTTGAGTAACATCCACTCCCGATCTCATTGGACTTTGTCCAAAAGAACTTAAACCCGCAATTTCTCCCTGTATAAATGCTGGAGATCCAGAGTCTCCGCTGCTAATTCCTATTTCTTCTATTCCAAGTCCTAAATCGGGGATATTATATTCTATTCCAAAAGCATCATTTTCTGGTAAACCACTATCAAAATCATAAGCCAATTGAGTATAGGGAATAATATTACTTTGTGGATTTTCATTAAAAACTTGACTGAATGTATCGTATCGATTTTTTCCTTGACGCTTAATTGAATCAAAATTACTCTCGTTTTCTCCTAATTCTCCCGTTCCTCCCACACCGTATCCTACTTTTTCAAAGACTTGACCCACTTCACTTTGGCCTGTATAAATAGAGTAACGATCTGCTGTCATTGGAGCATTTTCTGCTAGTTCAACAATAGCAATATCATAATTACTATCAAAGTCTGCTGTCCAATTTGGATGAACAAAAACCTGTTTAACTGGAATCGCAACTCGTCCCGAAACGACATCAAAAAATATAGTATAATTATTGGGATTAGGATTAAGGTTTGCAACACCATTTTCTTGATTAAAACAATGCGCTACAGTAAGAATATGACGACCTGTATATAAGAGTGAACCCGTGCAGTTAATCAAGTCGGCTGTCGCGATACCCACGACCCCATCAAACCCTGTATTCGGTTGAATCAGAAACTGATTTTGGTTAGGATTATTCGTAGCAACAGATAGACGAGAACGACGATTAAGTGAATCAGATTGAAGCATAATAAGTTCTCGCTCAAACAACTAGAAATAAGCTAAATATTATCTATTATCATAAGAGAAAAGGTTGTTGGTACGCCACCCTGGCATTTGAAAGGTTCATACTGACTAGACTGATTGCGATCGGACAACAAAGCAATTTGAGTATTAAATAAAGGTGAAAAAATATTCAGCCCTTTCTCTTCAACTCATAACAACAGCAACGGATGTCAGCCCAGGTAACAGAGGGACAAGTGCAGAGGACAAGTGACGATCTGAGAAATCACTCTTAATATTGTGATTCATGAACGTTGTAGATAACGAAAAAAAATATATAGTAAAATCGAACAAATTCTGACTGTTTCACAGACCTTGGGAAGCCGTCAGAAATCCCATTCATTTAACAACAGAGAGGACCTGAAACTATGCAAGGGTGTAGCGTGACCGATTTGAATATTCACAGCAAGCACAACTGCTACAAGCTAGATACTGCAACCATGCAAAAGCTGCAAGAAGAAACAGGGGTTTCTACGCAGTTACAACCGGGGACTTATATTATTAGAATCCGCGATGGTGCGTTCAATTACCAAACCTCCTCGGGTCAACAAAGTGGTGAACCCCTGGTAATGCTGTGGATTTATGGTGGAAAATTTATCAATAAAAAAACCAATATCACAGTCGAGGCCACCTGGTCAACCCTCAATGGCAACGACGACACTTTAACCTTAGAAGTGATAGAAACAGCAACCCTTTGTGCGTTCTTTTTTGATTCGTATTTAGAAGACAACGAAGGGGAAGTCACTCTGTCTGTGGTCAAAATTTAATCTTAGACAGCGAGTTGCTAGTTTGAATTGATTGTCATCCATCTGTACAAATCTACCCGCTTGATCATCATGTCTCCTTCTAAAAAAACATTTATTCCCGTTTGGGCTATTTTGCTGGCTTTTGTGGCGACACCCAAACTCCTGGCTAATTCTTTATCTTCTATTGTTGCTCAGTCCCCTACACCCGACTTCACCTTACCCGAGTCTCTCCCACAAGAGGCGGCTGTCACCCTCAGCGGCACTAGCAGTATGACAACGCTGAATGAAGCGCTGAAACAACGTTATGAAGAGCGCTTTCCCAATGCGGAGGTACAACTGCAAACGGGTAATAGCGACGAAGCGTTAGAAGCATTACAACAGGGTGAAGTTGATATTGCCGCTGTGGGTCGTCCCCTGACAGATGCTGAGAAAGCCGCTGGGTTAGAAGCAGTCCCGATAGATCGGGGGAAAATTGCGATTATCGTTGGCCCGGATAATCCTTTTAATGAAAACTTGACTTTTGAGCAATTTGCAGGCATTTTTCGGGGAGAAATTACAGACTGGTCTGAAGTCGGGGGAGAACCGGGGCCCATTCGTTTAGTAGATCGACCCGAATTTAGTGATACTCGCCGCGCTTTGAGTACTTATGATGTCTTTAAAACCGCTCCTTTTGAAACAGGCAATACTGCAGAGCAAGTCTCAGAAGACGAAACAGAAACAGTGATCCAAGCCTTGGGAACAGATGGCATTAGTTATGCGATCGCCGATCAAGTTGTGGGTGCAGACAACGTCAATATTCTCTCGATGCACCAAACTTTACCCGACGATCCGCGCTATCCCTATTCTCAAATTCGCACCTACGTTTATCAAACAGAAAACGCTACTCCTGCAACCCTGGCATTCCTTGGTTTCGCGACCTCAGAACCCGGACAAGAAGTCATTGCCGCCGTCACGCCCCTCAATACAGACGCAGCAGCCACTACTCCTGAGACAAATACAGACACAGCGACTACTCCAGGCTTAGTCGTTCCCCCCGGAGGCACAACCGCTACTCCTACCCCACAAGCCTTAGCTGACTCACCCGCAACTGTACCCAACCCAAACGAAGTAACAGAGACTGAAACAGCTTTTGTTCCTGATGTTGGCACAACTACAGCCCCAACAGATGGAGGATTTCCTTGGTGGTTACTCTGGTTGCTCGCAATTCCAGTCCTGGGAGGATTATTGTGGTGGTTACTCAAAGGACGAGGCGAACTGGGGGGTGTGACTTCAATCCCGCCCGCAACAGGCACAACCACAACACCGCCCGCAACAGGCACCACCGGAGTCACGCCCGCAACAGGTGTAGCGAGTCCTGGGGTTTCTCCTTCTCCCGTCACAGGCACAGGATCAGGTGGCACAGCACCCACCCTAGCATCACCAGACGGAAATGTAGCCCCCCCAAATCCTGCCGCAACCCTTCCTATCACTTCGAGTCCTGCGAATCTTAACCTAGGAACCGCAGCAGGTATTGCAGGGGCAGTAGGAGCGACAGGAGCCGCAATGGGTGCGTTTGCCTGGGCAACAAGACCCTTACAGAGCCGAATTACCCTGTCTCGTCAAGCACCTCAAAGTGTTTATAGTGTGTGGAATGTTTCCCCGGCAGATATTGACGCAGCCAAACAACAAGGGGGACAACAGCGACAATTGCGGGTTTATGATGTCACGGGTATTGATTTAGATACCGACACTCTGGACAACGTTCAGCAGTTTGATTGTGATGAAGCCACAGATCAACTCAGCGTTGAAGTGCCGCAGCGCGATCGCAGTTATATTTCAGAAGTCGGTTATGTCACGGGTGATAATCAATGGTTAGCGTTGTGTCGATCTAATTCAGTTTATATTCCGGCTGAAACTGAAACAGAAATAGGTTCAACAACTCCAGGAATTGATACTATTGATACTGTAGAAACAAATACTCCAGATCTACAAGAACCCACTTTAGCTCATCCGGGATTAAGCGTTAATTCTCCAGGAATTGATACTGTAGAAACAAATACTCCAGAAGTCAATCAAATACCCGACGACACACAAACCCCAGAAACAGAATTAGGTTTAACCACTCCAGGAGTTGATGCGGCAGATATCAATATTCCAGACACACAAGAACCCACTTTAGCTGATCCGGGATTAAGCGTTAATTCTCCAGACTTAGATACTCCAGACTTAGATCAAACCCCAGAAACAGAAATCGGTTTAACCACTCCAGGAGTTGATGTTGGAGGCATAGACACGCCGGAGGTAGATTCAATACCCGACGACGACGACGACGACACACAAATCCCAGATACACAAACCCCTTTAACTGGAGTGGGTTTACCCGCAATAGCATTAGGAGGAGCGGCAATAACTGGTGCAGCCATTCCAATTCTTGCTTCAAGACAAAATCAACTGCATTTAACCCCAGCAGAAGGACAAACTGTCGTAGCGAATTGGGAAGTTTCTCAAACTGATATTGATGCAGTTAAACAACAGGGCGGACAACAACTGCAACTACGAGTATATGATGTCACGGGTATTGATTTAGATACTGATGCTCCCCATAGTATGCAATCATGGGATTGTGATGAATCCAGCGATCGACTCAGCGTTGAAGTGGTATCGCGCAATCGCGATTATGCCGCAGCAATTGGTTATGTAACGGGTGATAATCAATGGTTACCGTTATGTCGGTCTAATTCAGTTTATGTTCCGGCTTCTACTAATAGCGATAATATAGAAGATTCAACTCCCCCCATCACAGCAGTAGAACAACCGACATTAACTGATTCTGAATATAGTACAGATTCTCCTATTACACCTGTAGAAAACCCTACATTAACCGATTCAGAATATAGTATAGATTCTCCGGCAACAAATGTAGAAGAACCCACGTTAATTGAAACAGATTTAGGATATGGCATGATTCCTCCTGGGGTTGATCTAGAAGAAACAAGCTTTCCTGCAGTAGAAAACCCTACATTAACCGATTTAGAAGATGATATAGATTCTCCTGTAACTGATTTAAATGAACCCATATTAACGGATTTAGGATATGGTGCAACTACAAATGTAGAAAACCCTACATTAACCGATTCAGAATATAGTACAGATTCTCCGGCAACAAATCTAGATCAACCCACGTTAACTGAAACGGATTCAGAATATGACACAGATTCTTCTGTAATAGAGACATTAACGGATTCGGAAATTAATCAGACAACAAATGTAGAAAACCCTACATTAACCGATTCAGAAGATAGTACAGATTCTCCTGTAGCTAATGTAGAAGAATCCACATTAACTGATTCAGAAATTAATAATCCCACGACAAATGTAGAAGAACCCACATTAACGGATTTAGGATATGGTGTAACTTCTTCTGAAATAGAAACAGTTGAAACAGTTGAAGATGAAACACCCTATAGCAGTGTCGATGCTTCAATAATGGCATTAGGAGGAGCGGCAATAGCGGGTTCGGCTATTCCAATTGTGGGTCAAACGCCAACTCGACTGCATTTAACCCCAGGCTCAAATCAAACAGTTGTTGCGGATTGGAATATTGCCCCGGATGATGCTGAGATGCTCAAACAACAGGGCGGACAACAACTGCAACTGCGGGTTTATGATGTGACAGATGTTGATATTGAGACAGACATGCCTCACAGTATGCAACAATTTAACTGTGATGAATTAACCGAACAAGTACAAGTGGCTGTTCCTTATGGCGATCGCGATTATGCCGCAGCAATTGGTTATGTAACGACTGACAACCAATGGTTACCGTTATGCTGTTCGGAGGCGGTATATATTTCAACTGCAACTGATATTAATTCAGATTCTATTTCTCCTGCGATTGAAGTTGGGGAATCTGATATTGTCGAACTCGAAGAAACGACATTAACCGATACACAATTAGATACTATTACAACAGTAGAAGATCCAACCGAAACGGATTCTGAATATGACATCACTTCTGCTGCAATCAATGTAGATCAACCCACCGACACCGACACTGATATAGACTCAGGATATGGTACAGATTCTCCGGCAATGGAAACCGAAGCAGCAATAGAAGACGAGACACCCTATAGCAGTGTAGATGCTTCAACAATGGCATTAGCAGGAGCTGCCCTGGGTGGGGCTGCTATTGCCTTTTTCGGTTCAGCGCCAACTCAACTGCGTTTAACCCCAGGCTCAAATCAAACAGTTATTGCGGATTGGAATATTGCCCCGGATGATGCTGAGATGCTCAAACAACAGGGCGGACAACAACTGCAACTGCGGGTTTATAATGTGACAGATGTTGATATTGAGACAGAAATGCCTCACAGTATGCAACAATTTGACTGTGATGAACTCACCGAACAAGTACAATTTGCTGTTGCTGAAGAAGGGTGTAATTATATTGAACAAAGGTGTAGTTATATTGCCGAAGTTGGCTATGTTACCCTAGACAACCAGTGGTTACGCCTGTGTCGATCTAACTTAATTTCCATTCCCGTCATCTATGCTGATGAACAAGAAAATGAGTTAGGGGAAACTGAAACCTTCTCGGATACAACTACAGTTTCTGTGGTAACTCCGCCTCCGAGTCGCTTAGATCTCACAGTTACGGGGGATCAAACAGTCAAAGCAAGCTGGGATGTGCCGCAGACAGATATTGAGGCGGTTAAACAACAAGGCGGACAACAATTCCAACTGCGAGTATATGATGTAACAGATGTCGATCTACATACACAAGATTTAGATACGGTTCAACAATATGAGTGCGATCAATCAATTGAGGAATTACAGGTTTCAGTGCCTTACGGCGATCGCAATTATGCCGCTGCCATTGGTTATTTAGCAGATGAGGATCGATGGTTTCCGTTATGTTGTTCTGATACGGTGTATGTTCCGGCACTGCAAGCGTTGAATGTTGAATCTTCTGAAACTACTCTAGCAGCCGATGAAGCCACCACAGGAGCGGGTTTAGCTGGGATGGCACTGGGGGGTGTTGCAGCGACTTTGGGAACTACCTCTGATGCAGAAACGACGTTAGGGGAGCAAACTATACCCGGAAGTTGTGAAATTCAGCATCTTAGTGTTGATAGTCGTCGCCATTGTTTCCGATTGAGTTCCGAAGAAATGAGCGCGTTACAAGATACTGCAATCACTCATGTTCTTGAACCCGGAATTAAAATTATTCGGATTAAAAGCGGTGCATTTGGTTATAGTGCGAATGATTCTAACCGTGAACCTTTTGTATTACTGTGGATTTCTGGGGGCAAATTCATTAACAAAAAAACCAATATTCCGGTTAATTCAACCTGGTCTAGTTTGAACGGTTATGCAGAAACTTTAACCCTAGAAGTATTAGAGCAAACTACACTTTCTGCCTTTTTCTTTGATACTAATCCAGAGGATAATGAAGGAACTGTTACCCTTTCTGTCGTTCAACTAGAGCGTTAAATAGAGTCTGAATTAAAACTCTATATCTCATAATTTTTTACCCGGTTTATCAGATAAAAGCCGGGTATTTTAATCATTGATATTCTTGGATTTTCCTCAGTTCAAGAAAAGTCTACCTGCACCATAGAACACAGCGGTTGATGTTGATTATCTTTGAGATTCCACACCTGACCATCCAGCGCCATTTGCTCAATTAAACTAGCGAGTCTTAATGCTTTTAGAGCTTGTTCTCCTCCAACAGAAGGTTGATTACCGCCATATACGCATTGAACAAAATGTTCTAGTTCTGCATGAAGCGGCTCAATATTACTGGTTTGAACTCGCTCAATTAATCCATCCTGACGATACAACACCTGACCGTACTCTGTGACATAATCAGCGGTCGTCTGACGATGTATTAAAATTTGATTATTGAGAAAATCCGCTTCGGTCAGAGAACTTTTGCAATGAGCCACAATCGAACGACGTTTACGATGACTGACTTTACTCGCTGTTAAAGTCGCCACAATACCATTAGCAAAACCTAATGTTGCTGTCACATAAGCATCACTCGCTTGGCTACCACTGGCATTTAATTGAATCACGGGCGCAGCCACTAATTCCAATAGTAAATCAATGTCATGGATCATTAAATCCAATACCACAGAAACATCATTCGCCCGATCTGAATAGGGACTCATCCGGTGGGCTTCTAATGCCAGTAATTCCTCAGTTTTCAAGACTTTACTTAATTCTTGAAATGC
The DNA here is from genome assembly GCA_049649525.1 of Microcoleaceae cyanobacterium. Classification (GTDB taxonomy): domain Bacteria; phylum Cyanobacteriota; class Cyanobacteriia; order Cyanobacteriales; family Microcoleaceae; genus JAAURB01. The sequence continues at coordinate 33,041 of JBARZE010000068.1, read as the reverse complement.
AGGATTAAACCGTTCAATATGCCCAATCTGTAAAATACGATTAGACTGGGCTGCCATATTCACCAAAGACTCAGCTTCTGTAATACTGGCGGCAATCGGTTTTTCAATCAACACATGAACCCCAGCTTGTAAACAAGTCATGCCAACAGAATGATGCAAGCGCGTGGGTACAGCGATACAAACCGCCTCAACGTGTTCGAGTAAATTGCGATAGTCCTCAAAAAATCGAACCCGATATTTACTTGCGGTATCTAAGCCGCGTTCAATATTGACATCAGATACACCCACCAGTTGAACATCTTTGAGTAAACTCAATACTCGGGTGTGATGTTGTCCCATATTACCCACCCCAATTACCCCAACTTTGAGAGGTTCAGAGGGGCTTCGTCTAGCAAAACGTGTTGAATCTCCTGCTAACATTGGATTGAGCACTCCTGGATTCTCCTCCACCACATAGACTCAAATTACCTGTAAATTTAGGTAATATTTGTCCATCCAGATAGTATCACAGCCTTCGATTTTATGAAGAATAGTTAACCGATTCCCCGATCGATCCTGTCCGTTGAACCGTACAATCAATTGAGGTATTTTCCACAAAGTTTTAGGGGGTTTGGTGAATTATTCGGGCAATATTAACCAATTGCCGCTTAGCGTTGCTGCAATGGTCGTTTTAGGATGGATTTGTCCTGTTCAAGCTGAAACAAACTGGAGTATTGCTGATCGCGGACATTTCGCACAACTACCCTCTGACTTTAATTTACCTACACCGATACCCGTTACACCGCCTCAATCTCAAATTGTTATTGCTGAAATTGGGGTAAGCGGAACCGATAACCCTCAACTCACAACAGCAGTCTATAACGCAATGACACTGCAACCCGGACAAACCATTACCCGTCCCCAACTGCGGCAAGCCACAGAGGCTGTCTTAGCAACAGGTTGGTTTCAACAGGTTCAGCCTTTACTGGAAAATACTCCGGTTGGAATTCGTTTAAATTGGAGAGTCCAGCCCAACCCAATTCTAAGCGCTGTTATCTTTACAGGCAATCAGATTTTACCAACAGAGATCATTGATCGTAGTTTCGCATCTCAACAAGGTCAACAAATTAACCTCAATTACCTCGCCCAGGGTGTAGAACAGATCAGAAATTGGTATCGAAATAATGGTTATGTTTTAGCCCAAATTCTAGCCCCCCAGATCCAACCCGATGGTAAAGTCATTTTCTCTGTAACTGAAGGTAAAATTCAAGAGATTCAGATTCGCTTTTTAGATGCAGATCGTCAAGCGGTTGATGTAGACGGTAACCCCATTCAGGGTAAAACTCAAGAATATATTATCCGGCGCGAGATTGAGTCAGAACCGGGGGAGATATTCAATCAACAAACCATGCAACAGGATTTGATTTGGATATCAGGGTTAGGATTATTTCAAGACGTGTGGCTCGATCTCCAACCCAGTCAAAGCGATCCAAATCAAGTGGTTGTGATTGTCAATGTAATTGAGGATAGCACAGCTTCATTTGTTGTCGGCGGGGGAGTCAGTTCAGAAGCGGGATTATTTGGATCTGCGAGTTATCAAGATCTAAATGTAGGCGGTAATAATCAAAAGTTCGTCGCAGAATTTCAACTCGGAGAACGCTTACTGCTGTTTGATGTCGGCTTTAGCGATCCTTGGATCGCCGGAGATCCCCATCGTACCAGTTATAGTATTAATGCATTTCGGGGAGAAGGGGTTTCTCTGGTATTTGAGGAAGGGGAAGAAGATATCCGTCTGCCCAATGGCGATCGCCCTCGTTTAATTCGCACAGGAGGAAATATACGCTTTACTCGTCCTCTAGCAGCAAGTCCTCATTCTGTCCCAGATTGGGTGATTTTTGCCGGGGCTGGTTATCAACGAGTCCAAGTCACAGATGCCGATGGTGAAGTTACTCCGCGAGACGATGCCGGACAACGTTTGAGTGCCAGTCGTTCCGGTCAAGATGATTTATTTACCGTAGAATTGGGAATCACCCGCGATCGCCGTAATCACCCCAATTTTACGAGTTCAGGTTCAATTTTTCAAATTGCCACTCAACAAGCCCTTCCGTTCGGTGCTGAGGGCCTCTCGTTTAATCGAGTATGGGGAAGCTATACCCAATATTTTCCTACAAGGTTATTTAATTTTGTGCCCGGATCGCCGGAAACCTTGGTATTGAGTTTACAAGCTGGAACCATTTTAGGAGATTTTCCGCCTTACGAAGCTTTTGCCCTCGGGGGAGTAGAATCAGTACGAGGATGGAAAGCGGGGGCGTTGGCAGTGGGGCGGAGTTTTGTATTTGGTTCAGCAGAATATCGTTTTCCTCTGTTTTCCGTTAATCGTTTTTCTGTGGGTGGGGCAGTTTTTATTGATGCAGCCTCTACCTTGAGTACTCAATCTGCGGTTGCGGGAAATCCGGGTAAACGTCGGCAAAAACCTGGACAAGGATTGGGATATGGCGCTGGGTTAAGAATTCAGTCTCCGTTGGGGCCCATTCGGATTGATTATGGGATTAATAATGAAGGAGGAAGTCGGATTCATTTTGGGGTGGGAGAACGGTTTTAATTAAGAAGAGGGATTAAAATAAATAGGCATGGAGAACATAGAGAGAAAGTTATTAAAATTTATGGGTAATGACAAGATGGAATTTGGTAAAGAAGTAATTTTTCTCATAAAAAATAGCTTTTATTCTCTGATTTTATTAATATAATTTTGTGAAAAAAAAGGCTTTTACTTTTTTAATGTTTTTCATGAGTGACTGATTTTAATTTATTTTATGATTAAAATATGATATTTTTATTGTTAATTAATAATGGTTAATTTTCTTAAGCCAGATGATTTTATCAATGCTACGGGTGTGATTTTAGATGTCCGAAGTCCTGGAGAATATAAACAGGGGCATATTCCGGGTGCATATAGTTTTCCATTATTAAATGATGAAGAACGGGCAAAAGTTGGGATTTGTTATAAACAGAATGGACGAGAAAATGCAGTTGAATTAGGATTTGAAATTGTCGGGCCAAAATGTGCTAATTTTATTGCAAAAGCTAAAGATTTAGTACCGGATAAAATAGTTCGGGTTTATTGTTGGCGCGGTGGTATGCGAAGTGAGTCTATGGCTTGGTTGTTGGAAATGGCGGGCTTTAATATCACTGTTTTAAAACGGGGATATAAGGCTTTTCGAGGTTGGGGGCGATCGCTATTTCAAATTCCACAAAATATGATTATTTTAGCGGGAATGACGGGAACAGGGAAAACTGATATTTTACAGGCATTAGCAGCGAAGGGTGAACAAATTTTAGACTTAGAAAAAATTGCTAATCATCGGGGTAGTAGTTATGGTAGTTTAGGTCAAGCGCCTCAACCGACAAATGAACAGTTTTGGAATTTGATTACAATTGAATGGGCAAAATTAAATCATCAAAAAACGGTTTGGGTTGAAGCAGAAAGTAAGGGAATTGGAGTCTGCCGAATTCCTCAAGAGATTGTTAATCAAATGAAGCGATCGCCTGTTTTAGAAGTTAATCGTTCACGAGAAGAACGGGTACATTTATTAGTAGAAATTTATGGAAAAGCAATGACAGAAGAATTAGTGATGGCAACAAAACGGATACGCAAACGTTTAGGTGATGTCCGGACACAGCAAGCCATTGAATTCATTCAGCAAGGTAATCTGGCGGCGGCTTGTCATATCATTTTAGATTATTATGATAAAACTTATAGGTATGATTTAAACAAGCGAAACGTACCCATTCAGACGATAGATTTGTCAGGTTTATCTGTTGATGAAGCAGCGGCTATTATAACTCAATTTAAAAAATAGAGAGACGTTCTCGGGTGAACGCCTCTAATAGTTGATTTCAATCTTATTAGTCAGACTGATTAATCATAAAAAAAGTCACTTTTTCTTACGCTTCTGCGGTTTAGTTCTGATACTGACTGGGCCATTAACCTGAGTTTGACAAGCAAGACGATAGGAGTCTGGTTTCTTGCGGAGGATACGTTTTTCGACTTCAGTTTTGGCAGAAAGATTTTGCATTCCTTCAACGACTTCAACAGTGCAAGTTCCGCATTGACCATAGCCGCCACAATTCATCATTTTTCCAGTGAACGTGTATATATCCACTCCATTTTCCAATGCTTTAATTCTTAAATTCGCGCCATCAGCGGCGATGACTTCTTGATCTTCTTCTACAAACTTAATGTTCGCCATGAGTTTCTAACTGAATTGAATATCGGCTTCCCTTAACAATTTATTACAAAATGGTAAACTACTTATTATTTTAGCGCAGCCTAGGGCATCAGTGATATTGGCATGAGGCTTGAACTGAGGCAGTTTGAGGGGTATTAAACTGTGAACGGGATTTGTAGCTTCTAAGATAACCTGACTCAGCTTACCCTGGTCTGTTGCCATAGGTTGCGCTCAGATCGATCTATTTTTGTATATTTTTGTAAAATACCCCTGCCAGTTTGGATAATTACTCTACAAATCGTCCGATAGTAATTGGAGGATGTAGTTCTGATTAATCAATGTATGAACGCGCAACAGCTTCAACAGCTAGCTTTGCAAGCCCGACAATATCCAATAGGGACTACGGCTAGACGGATTACTTTATCAAAATTGATTGATATAATTTACCGTTCATATCAACTGATTCGCCCCTATTCAGGTCAATTTCAAGGAGTTTATGAAGAGATTTACCAAGAAGCAGTACAAAACTTGTTTTTATATATCTGTAAAAATCTTGATAAGTATAATCCAGAACGGGGAGAATTTATCACTTGGATTAATATGTTACTCAGCAAACGCTTTTTTAAAGAAGCAATTCCCAAAGTGATTGGTAAAGCGAATGAAATCAATATGGAAAATTCTATTTTAGAGAATTTGAAACCCTCGACATTTGAGGAGAGTAAAGAGACAGAGAAATATATCAAAACGTTTGAAAAAATTAGGCGATATATAGAAATCGATCCAAAAGGAATTTTTAGACAAACTCAGATTAAAAAGTATCCTAAAATAAACTTTCGAGAAATAGCGATTAAAAGATGGTCAGGTATTTCTTGGAAAGAGATTTCAGAAGAGTTTAATATTCCCATTGCAACCTTGAGTAATTTTTATCAACGAAATTTAGAAAAGTTTCGCGATGAATTGAGAGATTTGTGTGAAATTTAAAACTTAAATTAAAGGAAAAAACGATAATGAATATGACAACTCTTTCTACATTTACTGGCCCGATATCAACGATTGCTCATAGACGAGCAGAACAATGGTCAAGACAGCAAGCCACTCCGGAAAAAAGACAACAGGTGTTGCTAAATAGCTTAGCGGTTTCTTTCGTCAGTTTCTACTTAGAATGTATGGGATTTGAAACAGATTTAGAAGCCAGTGATAGTTTGAATCCAGTCGAACAAACTTTGATAGATGTGGCTGATTTATCTATTAAAAAATTAGGTAAATTAGAATGTCGCCCAGTATTAGAAAATACCGACTTTGTTTATATTCCTCCGGAAGTTCAATCAAACCGGATTGGTTATGTTGTTGTACAAATCAGTGACTCTTTACAGTCAGCAAAATTATTAGGATATGTTCAAGAAGTATCAATTGATGAATTCCCCATTAACCAACTTCAACCGCTAGAGAATTTCCTGGATTATTTAGAAAGACTAGAAGTAAAAACGACTCAATCTTCTTCTCAAAATATTGTCGAGTTAACCAGATGGTTTGAGGATATTTTTGCATCGGGTTGGGAAGCGATAGAGTCTATCTTTTTAACAGAACCTGCTTGGCAGTTTAGAAGTGCTGAAAAGGTTCGGGCGAAGTTAATTAATTTTGAGAATACAGCAAACAATTCATCAGTCGGAATAGTTGTCAAAGTTAGTCCGGATGAAAATAATTGCGATGAAATTAAAATTATTGTCGAGTTACATCCAGTTCACGATCAAGAATATTTACCTCAGTTTATTCAGATTATGATTTTAGATGAAGAAGAAAATGCTGTAATAGAAGCAAAAGCAAAGACTGAAAACAGAAAAATTGAATTGGAGTTGAGTGCTGCTATTGGAGATAGTTTTAGTATTAAAATAGCGTTGGGAGAGGTTAGTATTACTGAGAATTTTATACTCTAAACTCATACAATCTTTCCTGTATTCATAACTAATGCAACTGTTAAACTTTGATTAATTCAGACATCATCAAGTAGATATTGTAGAGTGCGTTAGTGACACACCCGACATTTCCGCGTCACTCATTTGTGCGACTATTCACTTTTAAATAATTCAGATAAACTAAAATTATTCAACTCACACACACGTCAGACTTTAGTGTTGACTCAATTCTGGTATTTCCTATGACCAAATTGGTTGCTTTAAAGCTGGATGGCGACTTACAGCAGGGTGTCCGGGTAACACTTTCAATTGCTGATGAAGGTATTAGTCCTTATAAAGAAGTTACAGGTCATTTACCCCCCATTGCACCATTACAAACGACAATTGATCAATGGCGGTCAAATTATCGCAGTTTGGGGAGTTCAACTCGCGCCCTGAAAGCCGTAAAAGTGACCTATGATGGTTCAATTACCCAGAGAAAAAAAGACTGTAAAAATTCGGCTAAAACATTACAAAAACAACTGAATAATTGGCTACGTTCAGAGTCTTTTCGCCCCATTCGTGAGACTTGGTTAAAAGAATTACTTGAACAAGATTTAATACAGGTATTGATTCGTACCTCCAATCAACAGCTACGACAAATTCCTTGGCATCTTTGGGATTTAGTCGAAGAATATCCCTTTGCCACAGTGGCTTTGAGTGCAACTGACTATCAAAAACCAATTACAGCGAAAACGCCAACTTACAGAGATAAAGTCAGAATTTTAGCGATTTTGGGTAATAGTAGTGGGATTGATATTGAAACCGACCGCAACTTACTCAACCGTTTACCCGATGCCGATGTCACTTTTCTAGTTCAACCCCAACGTCATCAAATTAACGACCAATTATGGGAAAAACATTGGGATATTCTATTTTTTGCGGGTCATAGCCAAACCGTAGCAGAAAAAGGACGAATTTATATTAATCAACATCTTGAATACCTAACCATTGACGATCTCAAATATGGCTTGAAAAAAGCCTGCCGCAACGGTTTAACAATCGCAATTTTTAATTCCTGTGAAGGTTTAGGACTCGCCTCTGAATTAGAAGTATTAAATATTCCTCAAATTATTGTCATGCGAGAACAAGTGCCAGATGTTGTGGCACAGGTATTCTTAAAGTATTTTCTTGTTGCTTTTGCTGTGGATAGTAAGTCCTTCTATCAAGCTGCAAAAGAAGCCAGATTAAAATTGCATGGGTTAGAAGATAAATATCCTTGTGCGTCTTGGTTACCTGCGATCTGTCAAAACGCCGCAACAACCCCACCCCGTTGGTTAGACTTAGGTCGCCGTCCTACCGAAATTTGTCCCTATCGCGGTTTATTTGCCTTCGGCGAAGAGGATGCACCCTTCTTTTTTGGTCGGGAAAATTTCACCGAGATGTTACTCAAGGCAGTCCATTCTCAACCCTTAGTGGCAGTCATGGGTTCGAGTGGCAGTGGTAAATCAAGTGTCGTGTTTGCCGGGTTAGTCAAACGTTTACGCGATACAGGAGACTGGCAAATAATTACCTTTCGTCCTAGTTCGAGACCTTTATTTAATCTTGCCACTGCCCTTGTTTCCCATCAACAAACTGACCACAGTCAGACGGAACGTTTAAACGATATTAAAAACCTGACCACCAACTTACAGGCGGATGAGAATCATTTGGGCGATGTAGTGGATGATATCTTTTGGGAAAACCCCAGCCAGCGTTTATTACTCGTTGCTGACCAATTTGAAGAACTTTACACCCTTTGCCGAGACCCACAACAACGCCAAGATTTTTTAGATGGATTAATTAATGCTATTTACAATAGTCGCAATTTCACCTTTGTATTGACATTGAGGGCAGACTTTCTCGGACAAGCATTATCTTATCGTCCCTTTGCCGATGCCTTGCAATATGCTGACTTAAAATTAAGCCCGATGACAAATACTGAATTGCAAACCGCAGTTGAAAAACCAGCGGCATTGTTGGGGGTCACCCTTGAAAAGGGACTAACAAAACAAATTGTTTCTGCCGTCAGTGCCGCACCTGGAGATTTACCGTTATTAGAATTTGCTTTAACGCAACTGTGGGAAAAACAGCAAGATACTCAGTTAACCCATACAGCTTACGATCAAATTGGCGGGGTAGAAGCAGCATTAGCCAGTTATGCCGATCAAGTTTATCATCAACTCAACTGCGAGGAACAAGAAAAGGCGCAGCGGATTTTTATTCAATTAGTACAGCCAGGAGAAGGAACAGAAGATACCCGTCGTGTCGCCACTTATACAGAAGTGGGTGAGGACAATTGGGGTTTGGTGACTCGTTTAGCAGATGCTCGGTTAGTCGTGACCGGATACGATGAGAACATGGGTTCAGAAACCGTCGAAATCGTCCATGAAGCCTTGATTCGTCGTTGGGGAAAATTGCAACAGTGGATGCAACTAGACCGAGATTTTCGCGATTGGCAAGAACAGTTACGGGGAGCCATGCGGACTTGGGAGAGTAGTAATTGTGACGAAGGGGCGTTGTTGCGAGGAAAACCCCTTTGTGACGCTGAATATTGGCAACAGAAACGTTTCTTAGAATTGAGTTGCACTGAGTTGGATTTTATCGGGTTGAGTCGGACACTCAAAGAGCAAGAAACCAAAAAACAACAACGCAGACGACAATTCACCATTTGGGGGCTTTCAGGTGGCTTGGCGATCGCCTTGAGTTTAGCTGGGGTCGCCCGATGGCAATGGCAGAATGCCATCATCAGCCAAATCACCACCACCAGTGCATCGTCAGAAGCGTTATTTGCCTCACATCAGGAGTTAGAAGCACTCACCGCAGCCATTAGGGCGGGGCAACAGTTGCAAAAATTGCCTTGGGTCGAAACACAGACTCGGACAACCGTTGTTAATACCCTACAATATCTGCTTTACAGAATCAAAAACTACAACCACTTAGAAGGTCATAGAAGTCAGATACAAGACGTAGTATTCCGCCCCGATGGTGAAATGTTTGCCACTGTCAATTGGGATGGGACAGTTCAATTCTGGCAGCCAGATGGTCGCTTACTTAATAAACCTTGGCTGAGTCATTTAAAAGATATTTCCGCAGTTGCTTTCAGTCCAGACAGCAAAATCATTGCCACAGCGGCTGGGAAAACTATTACGCTCTGGAATCTAAAAGGTAAGATTCTTAACAAGCTGTCTGGACATCAGTATGCAGTGGTTGCCCTCGCTTTCAGTCCAGATAGCAAAATCATTGCGATCGCCAGTGGGGATGTAGCAAGTGGGCAAGGGGCTGTGCAACTTTGGAGACAAGACGGTACCTTACTAAAAACCCTAGAAGACAAAAAAAATAGTAGTCTTGATTTTCAGTTAACTGTTGCTTTTAGCCCCAATGGTGAGATGATTGCTTCAGGCGGTTGGCATGGAACATTGCGTCTCTGGAAGAAAGATGGAACTTCCATCCGTCACACCCTGTTAGGTGCAGGTGCAATTAATACTGTTAGCTTTAGTCCCAATAGTCAAATCATCGCCACGGGGACTTCATACGGCAGTGTAAAACTTCATCAATTAGATGGTACTATAACAACCACTTTCTCAGGAGACTCGGATGGGGGGGTTTGGCAAGTCAGCTTCAGTCCAAACGGTGAGATGATTGCAACTGCGGGTAATGATAGGACAGTCAAACTCTGGAAATTAGATGGTACTTTAATTAATACCCTGTCTGGACATCGGGATGTGGTTCAGGCAGTGGCTTTTAACCCTCAGGGTAGTATGATTGCCTCTGGTAGTCATGATGGTACGATCAAACTCTGGAAACCAAACAGACCCCCAATGCCCGCCCTCAAGCCGGGAAGCCAGGTTTATGCAGTCCGTTTTAGTCCTGATGGTAGACAGATTGCTACAACCAGTGGGTATGGAACCGTAACACTTTGGAACCGAGACGCGACATTGCTGCAAACCGGGGAATGGCATGATGGTCCAGTTTCTGGAATAGATTTTAGCCCTGACAACCAGATGATTGCAACAGCCAGTGGAGACCAATATGTCAAACTATGGAAGCCTGACGGCACTTTAATCAAATCTCTGGAAAGGCATACGAGTAAATTTCTCGGAGTCAGTTTTAGCCCCGATAGTCAAATCATTGCGGCGACCTGTGAAGATGGAACGGTTAAACTTTGGAATAAACTTGCCACAGGAGAGTTTTCTACTCGTCCCCACAATATCCTGGCGGGACATACCCAAGCCGTGAATGCCGTTGCCTTTAGCCCCGACGGTAAAATCATTGCTACAGCCAGTGATGATAATACTATTAAACTTTGGAAAACTGACGGCAGCTTCATCAAAACTCTTACAGGTCATAGGGATGCCGTGAGCGCAATAGTTTTCAGTCCTGACGGTAAAATCATTGCCACAGCCAGTCATGATCATACGATAAAACTTTGGAAAACTGACGGCAGCTTCATCAAAACTCTTACAGGTCATCGGGATGTCGTTAGCGCAATAGTTTTCAGCCCTGATGGTAAGACACTGGCTTCAGGAAGTAAAGACGAAACAGTCATTTTATGGAATTGGCAGGACAATTTAGATATAGACAGGCTACTAGAATTAGGTTGTGATTGGGTACGAGATTATCTCAAAACTAATCCCAATATTGCAGATAATGACAAGTACCTCTGTGATTGAATGGGTCATAGAATCACGAAGTGCATCAACTTATTCTAAAGTTTTGTGACAACTCTGTTGTATTTCAGATAAAAAGGGTTGCTTTTCAGCGAGTAAATAGTAGAGCAAACCTAAATTTATCTCAAATCAATGACTAATATTATAGTAATCGATCATACTCCTTTAGCACATCAAGAATTCTTTGCTTCCACTAACAGTCAAGCATCCAATACTCCCCGATCTATATTTCCATCTATTCCTCGACTGGGTGATATTTTCGAGTTCATTGAATTGAATTATCATCAAAGTATTAAACTCAAAGAAGTTGCTCAAGCCGTTGGTTATTCCTCCGCTTACTTAACCGACTTAGTCCGAAGACTGACCGGAAAAACAGTCAATAATTGGATTATCGAACGCCGGATAACAGAAGCCAGACGCTTGCTGTTAGAAACAGAATATTCTGTTGAACAGATTGCTTTTAAAATAGGTTATCAAAATCTCAATCATTTTTACGCTCAGTTTCGCAAGTACCATAAAAATACTCCTCGATCTTGGAGAAAAGGACAGCAACGGAATTGTTCTAAAAAGCCTTGAAAAACTAACCCATTTACCACCTGTCGAGATCCCAATATAGGTCAGTGGAGTGTGATGAAACCTGACTCTAAGTTTGTTATAAAAAAACAAGCTTAAATCAGGATGTTTCTGAATAAAACTAGAATTCAGCTTGCAAGATACATTGCTCATAACTGCAATATATACTGCTCATAACTGCAATAATAAAGTCAAGTCTATGATTAAAAAATAAATGAATACCTAAAAATATTTCATTATTAATCTATTTTTAAAAAGATAAGATTAATAGTAACAAAGAAATTAAGCATTAGCAATTTAGCTAATCTTTCAATTCAATTCAGTTCTATATGTAAAGGATACCATGATGAACTTAACAACAAAAAAAATCAATCTACGCCGTGCCTTATTTAGTGGTGCAGTTTTGGCTTCGATGTTAGGGGGAATGATCTTAACTGCGAGTAACCCCGCTATAGCTCAAGGAAACAAACAAAACAGCATTGCAGAGCCGGATAAACCTGATGTATTTTATATGTCACCGCACGATATCCGAAGTGCTGAACGCTCTTTAGACCGGAATAATTGCGCCCTTTTTCACTATGGGATTAAATGCGCCTACGGTAATGCTGGACATCGGCATCATATCTTAAAATCGGTTCGACGAGGTCATGCTTTTGCTTTCAAGGGAAATGGTAAGACACTAAATTCTTACATCCAAAAAGTTGGACTGGACGAAGTTGTCCGCGAATTACAACGCCTCGATATTGATTATCAGACTGCTGGCAGACGCTAAAAAAAGTAGATTAATCGGTTTGTAAAATATTACAGTAGTGAGTAATTGTTTCGGCAGTTACTAACTGCTGCTTTTTGAATATTTTTCATATTTATGATAACTGAATAAACTACAATTTATATAGACATAAATAAATTAAAACTATATCATATCCATCAAATCAATTGATCTTAAAAATTCTATTCCGGCGTAGAGACGTTGCATAAAACATCTCTACAGGAGCATTAATCAGCCGGATATCATATTACCTAAAAATAATTAATGATTACTTCTATGATTACCGAAAGATATTTCATTATCAATTCACTTAACAAAGAATAGTGCGACCGCCGATCTTGTAGGGTGCGTTAATGAAATCTAACACACCGCCTATTCCATAATGTTTCAGTTGGCTAAATGCTGATTTTGATGTTTTTTAAAAAAATCAGATATTGATTATAATTGAATCAACGAAAAATTATATAGTTAAACAATAAAATTATCTACAAATACTTCATATTTAGTTCGATAATGATCTAAAAATAGTTCATTACACATCCATAATTTCAAGGATAGTATTGATATTAAGAAAGCGCAAAATGTTTAGTCAAAAAGCTAAACCTTGCATTTACCAAAACACTCTATTTTTGAGAGGATAAAAATTATGACGAGTTCACTGAATCTCGATAATGGTGGAGAGCGATTTAATATCTGTCTTGAAGCCAACGGAAATTTAAATTTCAAGGCAAATGATGGCAACTGTGGTGGTAATACCAGGGTTACTATTAATGATGACAGCGGCAATGTTGGTATCGGCACGACTAATCCACAATCCCTCTTGCAAATTGGTGACGGATTAGCGGGTGGTAATCGTCCCTGGATGACAAGAGGAATACAAGTTGCTTGGAATACTGATAATGTATTTTTAGGATTGAAAGATCAAGGCAATGATCGCAAAGATTCTGTACTGGCATGGGGAGACAATACGAATGATGCATTCCGATTCATTTTTGTTGATCATGTTTCAGGTACTCCTGTCGATGGTAAAGAAATAATCAGGTTACAGCCAAACGGGAATGTTGGCATCGGAACAACGAGTCCTACCCAAAAGCTTCATGTCGCAGGCAGTATCTGCTACACTGGCAGCATTGGAGCCTGTTCTGACCTACGGTATAAAACTGATATTGAGCCGCTGGAAAATTCCCTCAACAAAGTCCTATCGATGCAGGGTATGCGTTATCAGTGGAATCAAGCAGCCTTCCCGAATCATGGATTTGGAGAAGAACCGCAAATCGGTTTCGGTGGTCAGGAAGTAGAAGCGATTTGTCCAGAAGTGGTCACGACAGACGCAGAAGGCTACAAATACGTTGATTATTCCCGTCTAACTCCCGTTCTTGTCGAAGCCATCAAGGATCAGCAACAACTAATTGAACAACACAAATCAGCCTTAGGAGAAGCTTTAGCCAAAATCGCCCAGCTTGAAGTGACTGTGCAAACAATGAACGCAGATTCTTAAGATTTCAACTGTAGACTCATCCATCTTTAAAGACTCGCATTTAGTTCATCTGGATTAGAAAATCAAAGGTTTTAACAATCTTTCTTTCACCCAGATGAATTTTTTAGGATCACAATTAGCCCAGCCAATCTAACGTCTATTTTGTAGATTTCCCCCCGGTAAATTACTAACCGCACGCCATAACTGAGACAGAGAACGGTTATAACCGATAATGGCTTGGAGTAACTGGTTACGAGCCTGAGTTAAAGCGGTTTCCTGGTTAATCACATCCGTTTGAGTCCCCACACCCGCCTGAAACCGGAGCCGTGCTAAACGTAACGCTTCTGTGGCTTCTTCTACCCCCAAATTCGCCACACCAATATTTTCAAAGTTGGCTTGTAAATCATAAAACGCCTGTTCAGTTTCTAAACGGATTTGATTTCGCAATTGAGAAAAGCGTTCTTCTGAGAGGGCAATATTAATCTCTTGTTGTCTGGCTCTGGATTTTGCCGCTCCTCCATCAAAGAAATTCCACTGAAGCTGAAGCTGTAACGAGTAACCATCCGCCCAACCTCGACTGGCGAAGGGATCGGGGTTATCGGTAATTTGTCCCAATACATTATAGCTGGCCGCTGCAGTTAACTGAGGACGAGTGGCTGCTAGAGCGGCTTGGCGTTGTTGTGCCGCAATATCACGATTGGTTAATTCCTCTTCTAACTCCGCTCGGTTTTGATAAGCTAAAACAATCGTTTCATCGAGGGTATAATCCCAAGCCCCCGCTAGTTCAATCGGATCAGCCGTGACTAAATTAGCATTTTGACTCACACTGACCACATTTGCCAAAGCTCGCCGACCTGAGCGTTGTTGACTGACGGCATTAGTTAAATTCTGTTGGTTTCGTGATAACGTTACCCGCGCCTGTAAGACTTCAAACCGTGTTCCCACCCCGGCACGCTCCAAGGCTTCAGCATCTTCTAAACTTTTCTGAGCATTACGAACCGCTGAGCGTTGAATCTCAACATTAGCATCGGCTTGTTGTAAATCATAATAAGACTCAGTCACACTGGAGCGTAAATCCTCAACCACTCGTTCGAGATCTAACTGAGTATTCTCTAGTAATTTTTCATTGGCTCGGATAGTGGCTTCTCGTTGGCCATCAATACCAAAATCATAAACCAATTGCAGGGTATTGTTAAACGTTGTGTTTCCAAACGGAACCGCAAAAGGAGGAAAGGGTGGAAACTCAATTGGGTCAAATACATCGGGGTTAACCTCATTCGGGTCAATTATGCCTTGTTCTATGCCCTCTAAGATCTCTCGTTGTTGATCTAGAATACCATCTCTTCTGGCTTGCTCTATTCGTCTGTCATTGCGAAGACGACGATTGGTTGCACGAGTCCCTAGGGTTGTCTGAGCGCTTTCTGTACGGGCTAAGGTCGATGTGAAGCTTAAGGTCGGATATAAGGCGGCTTGGGCTTCTCGCAGAGCCGCTAACTGCTGTTCGACTTGTAAGGCAAACTGTCTGATTTGGGGATTGTTTCGCCGAGCTAAATCAAGGGCTTGTTCTAAGGTAATGGGGACTGTTTCCTGAATCTCTACCTGTTCGGGTGCATTGGGGCGATATAACGGATTAGCGCTCGGGCGGGTAATGGGGGGTGGATTGGTTTGTAACGTGCCATCTGGGGCGGGTTGAGGATAGGGTTCAGCCGGAGGATTCAAATCAGGCAAATCCAGCTCATTGATATCCTCTTGCTGGGCTATTTGAGTCGGAGTTGAGACAAATATAAAAGTAGCGGGTGTCGAACTGGGTAATACACTAGCCACAGGCACTGCAGACTCCCAACTCACTGCGATGGGGCGGGTTTGAAGTGTAGCGGCATCAGTTAATACAGGGGTATTTTCTAAATCTAAGGTAGGGGGAAAAAATAACGACAGCTCAAACTGTTGGGGTTCGGGGCTGGTTTCAACTGCCTGTTTACTCTCTGGATCAAACTTCCACGTAGCGGGCTGTGATGGCGGCTTCAGCGTCAGTCCGGTAGAAAAAGGTTGTTGAGAAACCCCCGTCCCATCCCACTGTTTAGAGACAGAATTCAGTTGAAATGGGATTGAGTTATTGATGGTTAAAAGTGCAGTTTCAGTGCCTTTAGCGATCGGTTTCGATAACTGCGTTTGTGCAATTGTGGTTTTCTGTTTCGTGGCGTGAGTCAGTGACAGACTCGGGTCAAATTGAACCGTATTGAATAGGGGAGAGAATGAATTGAGTGAATTTACAGCCCTGTGCTTATAAGGTTTGAATAGAGACACGACTGATTCTGTTTCGCTGTCGATTTTAACATCTTGCTCAAAGGTTTTAGTGTGAAATGTTTTGTGTTGTAAGCGTGTCGTGTTGAAAAGATTTTCTTGAAAGCTGCTTTCACCAGAGGCGGGGGTTACTGGAGTTGCCATTGCTTGACTCACACACAGCAAGCTCGTTGCTCCACTCACTCCTACAGCCAATAAATCCCGTAAATTCAATAAAACACGCATAATAGATTTTAGTTTAACGATCAAGTCTGCAATTCCAGAATCAATTTTAGCTTCATCGGGGATTTATACACACGCTATCCCCTAATTCCCGGAACTATCTGCTATTGTTAAGCGGTGCTATCGTAACGGTTCGTTGTCCCCATTGAGCCACAATTGCTGATAAGGTCTGATAGAACCGGATCTTATAGACCTTCTCAAGGTGTACAGGGTTCATTTTTTATCTCATCTCCCTGAAATACATCCGGCTCAAAAACTGGGTAATTGACGTGGGGACGTTACATATAATATCTCTACATGATAATGAATAAGCCTGTACGTGATATTGAGAGATGAGATGACAGATTTTTTAGAAAGCGAACTTTACCTCAGTTCTGAACAAGATAAACTATTTGACCAAGAACCCTGGCCCAAACCATTTGTATTCAATGAAGAAGTAGTTCAAGTGTTTGATAACATGGTATCGCGTTCTGTGCCACTTTACCCTGAAGTAATCGCCGCAACGGTTCATTGGGCATTAGCTTATTATCAAACTGGCACTGGCATCATTGATGTGGGCTGTTCTACCGGAACCTTTTTAGAACTATTTGGACGTGTATCGAAACAACCTGTTACTTTAGTGGGGATTGATAATTCTCAGCCGATGTTAACTAAAGCAAAAGAGAAATTAGCACATATTCAACCCTTACATCAAGTCGAATTAATCTGCGACAAAGCTGAAAATTGTTCATTTGAAAATAGTAGTGTTGTGGTGATGAACTATACGTTACAGTTTTTGCCGCTAGCGCAACGACAGAAATTACTCCGAATGATTTATCAGGGTTTAGTTCCGGGTGGGTTACTGTTTTTAAGCGAAAAAGTCCGTTCTAGTTGTTCGCAATTTCAAGAAACGATTACGCTTCACTATGAACAGTTTAAGGCGAGAAATGGCTATGCGGAAACAGAAATTGAACGCAAAAAAGAAGCCCTAGAAAATGTATTAATTCCGTTAACTGAAACAGAACAAGTTGAAATGCTACGAAATAGTGGGTTTGAATCTGTTGATCCGTTAATTAAATTCCATAACTTTGTCTCATTTGTGGCTTTGAAATCTAGTTAAATTATTTTGATAGATAGAATGAATTACAATGAAATTGGCTATTATTCCCCTGACTATTTAGAATATTATAATACCCACTTAAAACATGACGAAATTATTAGCATTCGTCAGCATAGACAATCTCGCTTATTTGAATCTCGCACGCAACCTTATTATCAAGCCGTTCAAGCAATTCAACATCTAGAAACTAATAATATCGACTTATCAGATGCAGTTATAAAAATAGGGAAAACCCAAGAACTTTCATCCGAAGATAAACAGCAACTCCATCAAAGCTTAACCGCATTTTGCCCTTGGAAAAAAGGCCCATTTGAACTATTTGGAACCTTAATTGATGCCGAGTGGCGGTCGGACTGGAAATGGCAAAGAATCTTACCTCATATTACCTCTCTAAAACATCGTAAAATCGCCGATATTGGCTGTCATAATGGTTATTTCATGTTTCGGATGGCGCATCAACAACCTGACTGTGTTATTGGATTTGAACCTTACGCCAAACACTTCTGGAACTTTCAACTGATTCAAAATATAATCCAGCAAAAAACGCTACATTTTGAATTACTCGGAGTCGAACATATTGATTTATATCCTAACTTTTTTGATACGATATTTTGCCTGGGAATATTATATCATCATACCGACCCAATTAGTCTACTCAGAAAAATGTATAACGCCCTCTCTCCTCGAGGCGAAATCATCATCGACTGTCAAGGCATTCCCGGAGAATTACCCATCGCATTAACCCCAAGAAAACGATATGCAAATGCTAGAGGAATCTGGTTTTTACCCACCCAAACCTGTTTAGAAAATTGGATCGCACGATCCGGTTTTAATCAAATAAAATGCTTCTTCGCCGAACCCCTATCCACCCAAGAACAACGCCGTACACCCTGGGCAAATATTGATAGCCTAGAACAATTTATTGATCCCAAAAACCCCAGCTTAACCCTCGAAGGATATCCCGCTCCTTGGCGTTATTACATCATAGCTCATAAATCCTAACAACTTTCTCTTTGTGTTCTAATCACCTCTGTGGTTTAATCACTCTTCTTAATTAGAACTAATATTCGCAATAGCTGTTCCCGCCAAAATTAAACCACAACTTAATATCATCGAGATAGTAATAGCCTCTTGTAAAAAAACCGCACCCCAAATCATAGCAAATATAGGAACCAAATAAGCCACAGTTAAAGCTCGAGTCGAACCCACTTTATGAATCAGTCGATAAAAAATAATATAAGCCAACGAAGTAGAAAATAATGCCAGAGAAATAACAGCAATAATCGCCTTAAAAGTCATCGGATTTTGAGGCAGAGTAAAAGGTAAAAAAGGCAGTAAACAAATAGCCCCGCCCAATAAACTACCCGTTGTAATTACTAAAGCCGGAACCCCTGATAACTTCACCTTGACAAAAGGAGCGGCGATCGCATACATTAAAGCGGCTAATATTCCGGCAAAAATAGCTGTCAGAATCATTAAATTCCCCTCAGTTGATTGCCACCCCACCAACCAAATTACCCCAGAAAATCCTAAAATCAATCCGATAATTCGATAAATTGTTAGTTTTTCTTTTAACCAAAATAAGGCAATAATAACCCCAAATAAAGGAGTAGTTGCATTTAAAATTGCAGTAAACCCAGCGGGTAAATATAATGAAGCAAAAGCATAGAGAGAAAAAGGAATCGCTGAATTGATACAACCGACAATAAATAAAGGTTTCCAATGGCGGCGCATTTGTTTGAATAAATCAAGCTTAATTAAAATTGGTAGCAAACTTAAACCCGCTAATAAAACCCGAATTTCAATTAACCAAACAGGGCCGAATACGGGGGCAGAAATTCGCATAAATAAAAATGAGGCCCCCCATAATGCAGCCAGCAATAAAAAGCCCGCAATTTCTAAATATTTCATCATTTAAATAGAAGTAGATTCCCAATCTAAAATAATAGCTTTACGCTCACTACCCCAACGATAGCCGCCCAATTTTCCATCCGCTTTAATTACACGATGACAAGGAATTAAATAGGCGATAGGGTTTTGCCCCACTGCATTTCCTACAGCACGGGCAGCGGTAGAATAATCAATATTATGAGCAATTTTTTGATAAGTTGTGGTTTCACCAAATGGAATTTTCAGTAATGCACGCCAGACTTGGATTTGAAAATTAGTTCCTTTGACAAGTAAGGTTAACGGTTTAGGATGATTAAATACATCAGAATGAAAAATCTGCTGAATAAATGGTTGAGTTTGAGAAGAATCTAAGATAATTTCTGCATTTTTCCAATCTTTATGTAAAACTTGTTCTGGATTTTGTAAATATCTTTCATCCGGAAAACTTAAATGACAAATTCCTCTTTTCGTCACCGCAATTAAAGCCAAACCAAAAGGAGTCGGATGAATACCATAATAAATTTGTAACCCAGCGCCTTGAGTCTTAAATTCACCCGGTGACATCGCCTCCAAAGTAACAAATAAATCATGCAACCGTCCTGAACTGGATAATCCCACCGATAAAGCAGAATCCAGTACACTATGATCAGATAATATCCGCGATGCCGACTCAACCGTGAGATATTGTAAAAAACGCTTAGGACTAATACCCGCCCACTTTGTAAACAGTCGTTGAAAATGATACGGACTCAAGTGAACATGGTTTGCTAGGGTGGCTAAATTAGGCTGTTGGTGATAATGTTGTTGCATCAAACCAATCGCTTCAGCAATCCGATTGTAATCCTCAGCAGTAGAGGCATTAGGGTTAAGGATAGAAGTCATTGTTTGTCAAAAAAAAGATATCCTTGGAAATTTTCAACTAGACTCACTTTAGAGAGAAGTCAGTCAAAGCACCACCCATTTCTTGCGGTTTTACTCCCCTTGACATAAGTTTCTCAGGGTTTTGCCAAAAATGGCTCAAGATGTTGGATACTATATAACAGTGTGAGATGGGTATGCATACCACATAGATTGGTGCGCGCCAACGCGATCGCATAGATTATGAGGAGATCGATCCGGGCAGAGATCGGGTTTAACCCGTGGCTGAGCGCGATTATGTATGCTCAACTGTAGCGTTGATGACAGTTGAAGGTTAAATTAATTAAAAGATATATGCAAGAAAAATTAAGGCTAGCGAATAACAATTATACATAAACACAATTAAGCTACTACTCAACAAGCTCAGGGCGGGATTAATCCTGTCAATTATAGCCCTCAACTGTCTAACTCAAATTGTATGAAGGATTCAAAATATATCGCACACTCTAACCCCATTATTGATTCAACTGTAGAATCAACCACTATTTATAACCAACCTAAATATTATCAAGGACGACGATGCAAAGCCGCTGTGGCGTTGAGCATGATTTGGGGGGGGACAATTACCTTACACTTGGTTTCTTGGGGATCTTGGTTCATTCTAGGTTTAACGGGTATACTTTCAATTCATGTCTTTCGTCTCCTCTTAACCGCCCCGCGAAAACTCCCTGGGATGTGGACGGGAGAAGCCAAAAGTGATTGGCCGTTTGTTTCGTTGTTGGTGGCTGCCAAGAATGAAGAAGCTGTGATACAGAATCTAGTTCAAGGGTTATGTAACCTAGATTATCCCACAGACTGTTACGAAGTTTGGGTAATTGATGATAACAGCAGTGATTCTACAGCAAGGCTGATTGATGAAATGATGCCAGAATATCAACAGCTTAATATTCTACGGCGCAAACCCACAGACAGCGGCGGAAAATCCGGGGCGCTGAATCAAGTTTTACCCCTCACCCAAGGAGAAATCATTGGGGTATTTGATGCCGATGCCAAAGTGTCTCAGGATATGTTGCGTCGGGTATTACCTTTATTTGAACATCAACAAGTCGGCGGTGTCCAGACTCGTAAAGCGATCGCTAACGAATCGACTAACTTTTGGACGCGAAGTCAAGCCGCTGAAATGGTCCTTGATACCACTTTACAACAAAAACGAGTTGCTCTCGGTGGGATGGGAGAACTGCGGGGAAATGGTCAATTTGTCCGCCGTCAAGCCTTAGAAAGCTGTGGGGGTTGGAATGAGCAAACGATTACCGACGATCTCGATCTCACCTTCCGTCTGCATTTAGATCGGTGGGATATTGAATTAATGATGTTTCCCCCTGTCGGCGAAGAAGGGGTAACCAGCGCCACCGCCCTTTGGCATCAACGCAACCGCTGGGCAGAAGGAGGTTATCAACGTTATCTCGACTACTGGAAGCTGATTTTTCGCAAACGGATGAATTTCCTGAAAAAATGGGATTTATTCTATTTCCTTCTATTTCAATATCTCCTACCCACAGCCGCCATTCCAGATTGTTTGATGGCAATTCTTCTGCGTCGTCCTCCCATCACCAGTCCCATGACAATACTCGCCTTGATGTTGTCGGGTATCAGTATGTTTCTGGGTTTGCGTCGGACTCACAAACAACAATTTATTGAAATGGCTGAGTCGCAATTAAGTTTACCCACCGATAGCATCGATCAACCCAATTTAAATCAAACCATAATTCAACGTCAACCGCTGCGAACTTTGTTAATCAACCTAGGACAAACATTGCGTGGTACGTTGTATATGTTTCACTGGTTTATCGTGATCGGCAGTGTAACCACCCGGATTTCAATGCGTCCGAAGCGTCTAAAATGGGTGAAAACTGTTCATCAAGGTCATGAAACGGCTCAATGAGGAAGTTCGATGGATCTGCTAGAGTATCAAGCTAAAACCCTATTCCGTCAGATGGATATCCCTGTTTTACCCTCTCAGCGGATTGATCAGGCACAGGATATTAAAGGGTTAAAAATTCCCTATCCCGTAGTCTTAAAATCCCAGGTCAAGGCAGGAGGACGCGGTAAAGCAGGGGGAATCAAATTTGTTGAAAATACAATTGATGCAGTCGCCGCTGCCCAGGCAATTTTTAATCTACCTATTGTTAATGAGTATCCTCAGGTATTGCTGGCTGAGGCCAAATATGACGCGGATCAAGAATTATATTTAGCAGTGGTGTTAGATATGATTAGCCGTCGTCCTTTATTATTGGGATCTCGCCAAGGCGGAGTCGATCTCGAAACGACTTTATCTGAGGTGCAACAAGTCATTGTTGATCAAGCATTTTCTCCCTTTTATGCCCGTAAACTTATGGTTAAAATGGGATTGCAAGATCATCTGATTCTGGCTGTCAGCGAGATTGTCGAAAAGATGTATCGGCTATTTATTGAAAAAGATCTTGACTTAGTTGAAATTAATCCACTCGGTATTAGTCCCAAGGGAGAAGTGATGGCACTCGATGGCAAAGTCATCGTTAATAATATGGCATTAAAACGCCACCGGGATCTGATCGAACTGATGACCAATAGTTTAACGTCTCAGCCGTCTCAGCCGATGAAAAATGGGTCGTTTTTACCTGTTTCTGCTCTGAAAAATGCCAGAAATGAAATATCCCCTACCATAGACTTTGTAGAACTCCAAGGCAATATTGGAGTATTATGCAATGGTGCAGCTTTAAGTTTATCCACCTTAGACTTAATCATTCAAGCTCAGGGAAAGCCTGCTAATTTTGTTAACTTAAGTGGGGAAGATTACTTTGAACTGACAGATAGTGGTCGAGAACGATTATATCAAGGTTTAGATCGAGTGAGTCAGTCAACGAAGGTTAAAGTGATATTAATTAATTTAGTCACTCATCAAAATGCTAGCCACACCTTAATGTCAGAAATTCTTAGTTACTTGAAGCGAAAAACCTATCAACAATCATTTCCTTCTGTTGTGCTGCGTTTAGCATTGTATCCCTCGGAAATTAATCAACAACAGTTAGTTGATTTACCGATAGAAATTTATCAGAGTTTAGATGATGCAGTTAAACAAGCTGTGAATTTAGCTAAATAAGTATGAATGATGAGTCATTAGTTGTTAGTTTTTAGTAATTAGTTTTTAGTGATAATCTCCATGTTCCCCGTTGCCTATTCCCTATCATAAAAAAAATGCAATTAACCCCAGATAGTCAAATTTTAATTCAAGGTATTAATACGTCTCGTTCTTCAATTCAAGCCACACAAAATATGAAAAGTTATGGCACAAATGTGGTGGCTTGTGTCAGTCCGGGGCGAGGAAACCAAAAGTTAGATAATATTCCTGTATTTGATTTAGTTGAACAAGCGATCGCAGCGATTGGTACAATTGAAACGTCTGTGATTTTCTTGCCTCCTTATCAAGTCTTAGATGCTGCTTTAGAAGCAATTGATGCAGGTATTCGACAGCTTGTGATTCTGACTGAAGGTGTGCCGCCTCTTGATATGGTTCGTCTGGTTCAAAAAGCAGAAATGACTGATACTCTGGTTGTTGGCCCTAATAGTCCAGGAATTATTATCCCCGATCAATTATTACTTGGAACTTATCCGCGAGAATGCTATCAGCCCGGTTCTGTGGGGTTAATTAGCCGCAGTAGCACCCTCAATTATGAAATTGCCTTAGCGTTAACTCAAGCGGATTTAGGGCAGTCTATGAGTGTGAGTATTGGGAGTGATTTAATTGTCGGATCTTCACTCATTCAATGGTTACAAATTTTAGATGAAGATGAACCCACTGAAGTAATTGTATTAATTGGGGCAGTGGGAGGAAGTCACGAAGAAGAAGCTGCATTATATATTACTGAAGCGATTGATAAACCCGTTGTCGCTTATATTGCGGGTCTGCAAGTGCCTCAAGCACAATTAATGGGTCATGCTAATAGTATTTTAACGACTCGTATTGTCGCTCAAAAATTACCTTCGGGTACAGCAGAAAGTAAAATTGCGGCATTTAAAAAAGCTAAAATCCCACTCGCCACACGTCCGTCTGAAATTCCGAGTTTAGTTAAGAAAGTGATGAAAAAGAAAAAATAATTATGAGTTATGAATGATGAATGATGAATAAAATTCTTTGATTATAATCATCAATTTTACTCCTTACTCAAAACTAAAGTAGCATTATTATCTATCTTTTTTGTTGTACTAAAGCGTTGGAAATATTGACGAACAGCAGGCGGAAAATTAGGGAAATTAAATTCCGCATCTCCACCCGCAATATCTGCCCAAAAGTTGCGTAACTCCGGGGCAAGTTGTTCCGCTTCATTTAAAGGTAAAGATAGAGGGGGTACTGTTAATAATTTAACCATAAATGGAAATGAGCGATCGCCCATCCACTGGCGAGATGTATCGGGTAAATTTGGCCATTCGGCAACAGCTTTGACGCAATCAGATTCAATATTTAGGGTGAGTTGATTTTGATGATTATGACTCACTTGAATCACTCGATAAGGATGAGGATAACTCACTAATGAACCTGTTGTAACTTCGTAAATTCCTTGCCATTGGGCGATATCTTGAACGTGAAGATGTCCTGTAAAAATTAGCCGGACTCCGTATTGCTGGAAAAGTTCTAACAGTTGAGGGGCATTATCTAACATATAACGCCGTCCTAATGGGTTGCTGGCTTGATCTGGCAGATGTTCAATCACGTTATGATGAATCATTACCAATATTAATTCATCGTTACTCTCAGCCAATACTTGCTGTAACCAGTTAAACTGTTGCGAGTCTAAACAGCCGACTTGATAGCCTTTTTCGTCAAAATTATTCGAGTTTAACCCAATTAACCGTACTCCCGGTAGAATTTCGTGGGTGTAATAGGGGTTAGTCGGGTCAGTATAGCCAAATTGTTGATAATATTGAGGAAAATCAGTCAGTCCGACTATCTCTTCAGTCCCGCTTGGGTAGATGACATCATGATTACCAGGAACTACATAAACTGGGTAAGGCAGTTGGGCGAGGCGCTGACTCAGCCACAAATGATTGTCAATTTCACCATCTTGCGTCAGATCTCCGGGGAGTAATAAAAAGTCTAACTCTAACGTCGCTAGCCTTTCTAAAATTAACTCCAAGGCGGGAATACTCACCTCGACTAAATGGAAGCGTTTCGGTGAATCTTGAATCGTATGAGACAGAGCGATATGAAGGTCGCTAACAACTGCAAATCGAAAGTTAACATTCATACCCTCACTGTATCATTACTGAGGGATCTTTTAAAAGAGTCGCTGTTAAAAGTTAGGTGAATAATATTACCCTGGCTTACTGAGAAAATAGAGTGGGTTGATGCAGATAACAAGAGCGAATTTGTTCGAGAGATTCTTGCTTAACTCGACCATCCATTACTGCCCATTGTAAGTTCATAAAGGCTTTGAAATCATCCAAATCATATTTTTTGCTCAGCAGCGATCGCAGTTTGCGTTCATCCTCTAAACTAAGATAACCTTTCATAACGACTTGTTGAGCAATGTCACAAATCCGACTCATTTTCGTTTTCTCCTAGACATCAAATATGGTAGATTGGACTGTTTTAAAATCAATCATTCGTAAACCGATGCGTTAGCCTACGAATTATGGACTCTTTTGTTTATCATTCAGTAAATTACCTGAGACTCGACGGCTTCAACCCCTAAAAAATCACCATTACAGAGCTATCAGCCAATTCTTACGGACTTCTTCAAAACTTTACAAAACTTTACATCCATAGCAAACCAGAAGATTTAATCAAGCCTAAAAAGTCCGCAAACCCGTCCCTCTCTACTCTTTCCTCTGATGGGTGAAGACAAGTAATTTGAAAGTATGATAGCGAATAAATCTTTTTTGATTAGACTAAAATAACGATTGATAACTGAGGAATAATTATGATTGAGAAGTCTATTCTCATTCCATTTCAGGGAGAAATTGCGGCATTACTCGCCGCTTTATTTTGGGCATTGGCATCCGTTGTGTATAGTCGGGTTGGGCAAAAGATTTCACCGATTGGATTAAATTTAATTAAAGGCATTATTGCAATCGCTTTATTAATATTCACTATTATATTACAAGGGAAAAGCTTTCCAAAAGTTCCTATTTTTACCATTCAAATTTTACTACTTAGTGGATTAATTGGTATTGGTATTGGAGATAGTGCTTATTTTGCCACATTAAAAGATTTAGGAGCAAGACGAGGATTATTACTCGAAACTTTAGCACCGCCTTTAACCGCCATTCTAGCATTTGTTTTCCTCGGAGAACGGTTATCAATACAGGCTTGGTGTGGTATTCTTTTAACTATATTAGGAATAGCTTGGGTGATCAGTGAACGAGTTAATGAATCTACATCTTTTGAAGTACATTTTTGGCGAGGAATTGGATTCGGTTTAATTGCAGAATTCTGTCAAGCAACAGGTGTAATTTTATCACATTTTGCCCTCAATCAAACAGAAATTAGTCCGTTATGGAGTAGTTTAATTCGATTAATTGGGGGTATAGTTGTTGTCTTACTTTATTTTATGACTCGTCCTCAAAACTTAACGGTATTAATACAACCTTTAAAATCTGTAAAAACTATTTCTATTATTTTTATTGCTACATTTCTCGGGACTTATTTAGGAATTTGGTTACAGCAAACCTCCCTCAAATTTACCGCCGCAGGCATCGCCCAAGGTTTACTGGCAACTAGTCCTTTATTTGTCTTGCCGATAGCAGCAGCAATGGGAGAAAAAGTCAGTTTACAGGCAATTGGAGGAGCATTAATTGCGATTTTTGGAGTAATTTTATTATTCCAAGGATAAAAGAATTGATATAATTCTAATTAAGACAAGCTGTTAATCTGTTAATAGTAGTCATTTTTACTTAGCTTGTTTCTATAAAATTATCTTTTAGTCCTGTATATTCAATTCAACTAAACCTATGAAAGAAGACTCTTCATCCTTACCGAGATCGACTGGTGGCGGCTTACCTGTGCTTAAATATTGGCTAGAAAAAAGTGCTTCTTTCCAAGGTATAGATATCTGGAAAACCTTAAATCATAAAAGTGCTTGTTTGTCTTGTGCATGGGGGACAGGCGGACAAAAAGGCGGCTTTGTTAACGAAGCAGGGGAATATTTACAACGTTGTGCTAAAAGTGTAGAAGCGATTTCGGCTGAATTACAACCTGCTATTCATTCCCAATTTTTTCAGCAATATAATATAGAAGAATTACAACAATTAACCTCTCAAGAATGTGACCGTTTAGGTAGATTAAGTTATCCATTATTATATCAACCAGGCACTTCTCATTATCGTAGAATTAGTTGGGAAGAGGTTTATCAAATAGCCGAGAAAGCCTTTAATAAACATCCTGATAGAATAGCCAGTTATAGTTCGGGACGTTCATCAAATGAAGCCGCTTTTTTACTACAATTAATTCTCCGGGCTTTCGGCAGTAATAACCTCGCAGATTGTTCGGATTTATGCCATGCACCCTCTACAGTTGGCTTAAAAAGTGTGTTTGGTTCCGGCACTTCTATGGTGAGTTTAGACAGCCTTAAACAGACAAATTGCGTGGTTTTAATTGGTTCTAATGCCCCCGCAAATCATCC
This sequence comes from Microcoleaceae cyanobacterium, assembly GCA_049649525.1. Lineage (GTDB taxonomy): Bacteria > Cyanobacteriota > Cyanobacteriia > Cyanobacteriales > Microcoleaceae > JAAURB01. The sequence goes on along the minus strand of JBARZE010000068.1, from coordinate 5,385 downwards.
TCGTTTAATGAATGAATTAATTAAATTAAAAGAGCGTGGCGGTAAAGTTATTATTATTAATCCTCAAATTGAAATAGGGTTAGTGAAATTTTCCTCTCCTGCTTTTCCAATTAAATCATTATTGAAAGGTGGGAATCAGATTTCTACTTATTATTTACAACCTAATCCCGGCAGTGACACTATATTATTTATCGGGATACAAAAATCACTAATTGAGCAAAGTTTAGTGGATTATGATTATCTAAAAAATTATACTGAAAATTGGGAAGAAATATTAAAAGCGGCTCAAGAAACTGCTTGGGAAACCATTACTCAAGGTTGTGATATCTCTCAAGAAGAAATCGAAGAAATTGCTTATATTATTGGTACTGAAAAATCCGTTGTGTTTGCCTGGGCAATGGGTATTACTCAACAAGCCAATGGCGTTGATAATGTTCGTAGTATTGCTAATACTGCTTTAATAACTGGAAATGCGGGGAAACTCGGCGCAGGCACAATGCCCATTCGCGGACATTCTAATGTACAAGGATTTGGTTCGATGGGGGTTACCATTCGCCTCAAAGAAGAGATTAAACAAGCTATTTCTATCTTATTAAAAAAAGAAATTGATACCAGTAAAGGTTATCATGCCAGGGCATTAATTGACGCAGCCGATGCGGATAAAATTGATACATTATTGTGTTTGGGCGGTAATCTTTATGGGGCTAACCCGGATTTACATCAAGCGAAAAATGCATTCTCAAACATAGAGACAGTTTTCTATATTTCCACAAAGCCTAATTTAGGACATTTTCATGGATTAGCAAAAGAAAATACTATCATTTTACCTGTATTTAATCGGTTTGAAAATCCTCATCGGACAACAACAGAATCGGGTAATAATTTTGTCCGGTTAAATGATAGCGGTAAAAGTCATATTTCTACGAGTGAAGGAGAGTTAATTTCTGAAGTGGAATTATTAACAGAAATCGCCCATCGTTGTTTAGGAGATGAACCGATAAATTGGCGGAAATTACAAGATACTGAATATGTGCGGAAATTAATTGCTCAGACTATTCCCGGTTATGATAAAATCGGAGAAATTGATAATACTGGATCAGAATTTACCATTTCTGGAAGGATTTTTAACCAGCCAAAATTTGCCACAGATTCTGGTAAAGCGAAGATGTTTGTTACCCCATTACCGCAACTCTCTTTACCGACAAAAGAAGAGTTAGGAATAAATAGTAATACCGAAGGAATTCTGTTAATATTAGGTACAGGGCGAAGTTATGCCCAACATAATACTGTCGTTTATCGTTTAGAAGATAAGTATCGAGGAATGCCTCACCGTCATTGTATTTTAATGAATTTGGCAGATCTTAAAAAAGCAGGTTTTACCGAACATCAAAAGGTGAAAGTGAAAGGAAATGCCGGACAATTAGATAATATTGAAATCATTAGCGGCGCAGTCAAAGAAGGCACGGCGTTTATGTTTTACCCAGAAGCTAATATCTTATTTCACGCCAATATTGACCCCTTAAGTGGGACTCCAGCCTATAAAAGAGTCCCGATTTATGTGTTTATTTAATTACAACTAATGTAGAGACATTCATCGCGATCAATTGCTTCACACAACGTACAAACTGTCAACATAACCTCGAATGCCACTGGCTGTGGAAATTTCCCGCCAATACCCAACAGAATCGAAAACCTCAACGATTTCACCATGATTGAGCGTGCCGACAATTTCAGTACCGAGTTGAGGGTTGCTGTGAATGTTGACCCTTTCGCCATCTAAGGTTCTGATTTCCATCGACCCGTTATAGATCTCAATCACGGCAGGACTCTCCACTAAAAACTCTGTCGAAACCCAACCCATCACATCGCCCGGTGCGCGAATGGATGCCCACTGGCCCGATCGATCAAAAGTACTGGCGATCGCTTCGGTATGATTATCTAAAGTGCCAATCATCGCACTATCGCTCGTCGCACTTTCTCACAGATCGACGTAGCCATCTTCATCTTGGGTTTGCACCACCTGGAAGTTATGCAGGCAACGCCGATCGGATTTAGCCAAAGCTGTCTCGAGTGCGATCGCCACTGCAAAACCCAAAACCGCGCTGACCGCAAAAAATTGAAAAAACCTTCGATTTGTCAATGTCATATGGGTCACTCAAATAGATCAACACAAAAGTCTGTTAAATTGGAATTTACTTTTTATTTTCAGCTCGGATTCTAATCTAAATTTACCCGTAGTGCGTCACCCACTGAGGCAGCTTGTTAATGATTGGAAAAAGTGAGCGGATTTTATTGTTAGAAATGATACTAATACAACTCCGTTAATTTCAGACAATCAAACTCTTTACGGCTATAATCTTCAGAGAATTTACTGATTCTTAAACCTGTATAATTAAATCGAAATAATGTATATTTTTTTACTTTATTTTTTTAAGTGTAGTACTGGGTTAAATAAATATCAGGGAAAATACTGACATGCCAAAATATTGTGTTATAATTAACCTAGATAACAAATTTAGCTAGCTAACCTAGGGTGTTTCCAAATCTACTGACAATTAGAGATTAATCAGCTACAAGTAATTACCTTAGGGTGCAGAGATTTTTTCAAAATAATTGACTTGCAGGTATTGATGAAAGTCAATTTAGCCAATCATTAGTCTTCGCAAATCATGGGCTTCTATCAGGGGAGTCAATAGTCTATTTTCTCATGCTGCTTGATTTTTACCCACTCTTTTTTACAAAGCTATACTTCTGTGAATTAGCCATAATACTTTAGATAGAAAAGCTGTAGATCATCGTCTATTCTATCTAAACTTTGATTTACCATAGAGTGCCATTTTATTCTACTCAATTCATAAATTGAGCAGCACTTTTTCACCTGAGAATAAATTCATACAATCTAATCAGAGAGCAAACTACTAGTTTATGTGTTCAGTTTGAATGAATTAATCATTCATTAAATAACTCTGCACACTATTGTACTGTTTCTACCATTTATTCAGGAGTATTTCCCAATATGTTCGCTTTCCAAAAGATCGCATCTGTTCAAGGTGAATTTACCTCTTCCATTCCGACTCAATCGAAAAAAATCTCCACATTAACTCCCAGTGATTTTTCCCTAAACTCTCAGATGTTATCTTCTCACTCTTCATCCCTTCAAATCAATACAAAAACTTTAGTTATCATTGATTCCGCTGTAGAAAATACTGAATATTTATTGCAGGGAATTATTCCTAACGCTTCAACTATAGTTTTAAATTTCCATCAAGATGGTGTCGAACAAATCACCCAGGCGCTACAATATTTTCCCTCGATTTCATCCTTACATATCATTTCTCATGGTTCTCCTGGTAGTCTGCAACTCGGGAAGAGTTACCTCAGTTTAGATACCTTAGAAAAATATAAAAAACAGCTTCAAACTTGGTCAATTAAACACTTACTGCTGTATGGTTGTCATGTTGCCGTCGGAGATGCCGGAACAGAATTCATTGATAAATTACACTATTTAATAGGTGCAGAAATTGCCGCCTCAGCCAATCCAACAGGAAGTAAAGCATTAGGCGGAGACTGGGATTTAGCAGTTAAAACCAGTGAGTTTAATGTAGAATTAGCCGTTACTCCAGAAGTTCAAGAAAGCTATAGTTTGGTTTTAGGGACACCCGTCGATATTTTCAATATTTCCGAATCTGAAAATGAGTCGCAAGTCCTAATATTTAAGGATAACGATAATGAAAATGGCCAAGAATTTACCTTTGGTACAGGTGAGACTTTAGTTGTTCAGAGCTTTGAGATTGAGGGTCAGGAATTCTATTACTCAGGTTTCTTTGAGGATTTTAAACTCCAACGTTCTGATGCTCGAAAGAAACAGCTTGTTTGGTTTGATGTAGATGTTGATGCATTAATAGCCGAAGACGGAAATGAGATTGATGAACAGGGAGATATTAAGACAGATAATGCTAATATATTTGAACCTCAATTTCCTGAGTCTCCGTTTCCGGATGAAGGTATTCAAATAGACGGACAGCAAGCAACAGTCACCGATCCAGATGAGATCATGCGGGGAGTGCTGTCGGGTTTATCAATTAACTCAGGAACAGATAATGTCTTTACGAATGAAGGCGATAACAACAGCAACAATATTGAGCGGGTTGATTATTTCAGCGAAGTTGGAAAAGAGCTGAGAAATGAAAATACTAGCGATAGCGGAATCTTAATTTTAGAACGGTCAAGAAATTCTCAGGGAGACCGATTTCAAATTGCTGCCATTACCGCCGTTGATAATGGACAACCCTCAGCATTCGGGAAATTACATCAGGTTAATACCGGTGACTGGGGAGGAACAGGGGTAAATGTTGAGCCCCTCATCATGCCTCTAAACGCGGATAATCCAGATAATCAAGTTCGCTTAGACACTAGCCAGTATATACCAAATCCACAAGAGGTTCTTGGGGTGTATGTGAGTCTTGAAGATCTCGGTTTAGCATCAACTGATGAATTCTACGGATATTCTCTATTTGCAAATGATGTTGCCAAAGATAATCAAGGTGACCCTATAGAAAATCCAGATTTAACTGATGTTACCAACACGGATATTTATCCCCGAACTACTAATAATTCAAATGGAGGTTTAGACTTAATTGAAGGGGGTTTTCTTTATACTTCTTCTGATAATTCTGATGGTACAGATACAAGTCTAAGATTAGATTTAGATGGGGATAATAGCACCACTGAGAACCGTAATTTTGAGGATTTTGACACGGAGACGGGTTTCGTTACCCAGTTTACGGGTAGTCCGATTTCTATTGGAGATGTCGATGTTGATATTACTGATGAAGATCTGATTAACAACTATACAGTCTACATTACATTAGACGATACATTAGACAATCCTCGTCGAGAGACTGAATCTTTATCCGTATCTGAGGCCAACCTTCCAGAAGGGATCGAAATCCTTTTTGATTATAATCCAACTATCGGAAGTATTGTTTTAGAGGGTAGTGCATCTGTTGAAGATTTTGAAACCGCAATTAGACAGGTTGTTTACAACGATACTGCATCTGACCCCGACCGTGACTCACAGCGAGTTGAGGTGGAGATTTTAGACGGTTTTTTTGGCTTCAGTAATACAGCCGAAACGATTATTGAGTTTGCCGAACCGAGTGAAAACAGTAACCCAGTAGCCGTCAACGATACAGAAACCACTTCTGTAGATACTCCGGTGGCGGTTAATGTGTTAGTTAATGACACAGACCCCGAACGTGACCCACTCACAATTACAACCGTTACAACTCCAGCAAATGGTACAGCCACTATCAACGATAACGGCACTCCGGCTAACCCGAGTGATGATGTTGTAGATTATACGCCTAATACTGGATTTACAGG
>JBARZE010000067.1:0-11999 GCA_049649525.1 Microcoleaceae cyanobacterium | reverse complement strand
GTTGATGGCAATAACTTTATTTACACTCCCCCATCTAGTTTCACTGGAGTTGATAGCTTTACCTATACTATTTCCGATGGCAACGGCGGTATCAGTACTGCAACTATTACGATCGCAGTAGAAAATGAAATTCCGGTTGATAACGATAGTAATAATATCCCTATAGCCACCGACGACAATATTAATACTCCCGTCAATACTCCCATTACCGTTGATGTCTTAGAAAACGATAGCGACTCGGATGGCGATACTGCTAACGCAACACTTCGTGAACGCATTACGATTGACAGCTTCGACTCAACTTCAAGCAACGGCGGTACAGTCAGTTTAGATCAAGGTCAACTGGTTTATACTCCTCCGGCTGACTTTAGCGGAATTGATACCTTTACCTACACTATTACCGACGATAACGGCGGCAGCGATACCGCTATTGTTACCGTCAATATTGATAACCCGACGACGACGACGACGACGCCAGAGGATAAAAGCTGCGACTGTCCCGATATTCCCGTTATTAATGCGATCGCCTTACCCACACAACCCCCAATAGAAGCGTTAATGTTTCCCGAAATTGCCAATAGCAATAATGCCACTATTGTCGGAAGTAATAATAACGATAATTTAACCGCCACTGACGAGGATGACTTTGTCGATGCCGAAGCTGGAGATGACGAAATTATCTTACTCGACGGTAACGATACTTTGCTTGCTGGAGATGGAAACGATCTCACTTACGCAGGATCTGGAAATGATTTGTTATTTGGTAATAATGGCAACGACTTTCTTAAAGGAGATAGCGGCAACGATACTATTGTTGGTAGTCCTAGCGGTAATCAACCTATTGGTAATATGGTCGAACAAGATCATCTGTTTGGTGATGATGGCGATGACTGGCTTGGCGGTAATTTAGGTAATGATACCTTACATGGTGGGAAGGGACGCGATCGCATTCATGGCGGTAAAGACAACGACCATATATTAGGTGAAATTGGTAATGATACTCTTACCGGAGATCAAGGTGATGATATTCTATTAGGCGGTACCAGTAACGTTACAGTAGAAGATGTCAACGGACGAGATCTACTATTTGGCGGTGATGGAAATGATACCCTTTACGGTAACCAAAACTTAGATACTCTGGTTGCTGGAAATGGTGATGATGAGTTACATGGCGGCAAAGGCGATGACTTACTTTACGGTAATACCGGAGATGATATCTTCTTCGGAGAATTTGGTAATGATACGATTATTGGCGGTCCCAGTGGCGACGTGCCTTTAGGAGAAATAGGAGACCAAGATCTAATATTTGGTGATGCGGGTAATGATGTCATCGTTGGTAATTTAGGTCGAGATACTCTCTATGCCGGGAAAGGTAGCGATCGCCTTCATGGCGGTAAAGATAATGACTGGCTACTCGGGGAATTAGGAGATGATACGCTTAATGGTGAACAAGGAGATGATACTATCCTCGGTGGTACTAGCAACCATCCCAATGACCCCACCCGTGATACCAACGGAAAAGATCTACTATTTGGTGAAGCGGGTAACGACTTCATCGACGGTAACGAAGGTAATGATACCCTTGTCGCCGGAGTTGGTAACGATATCGCTTACGGCGGTAAAGACAATGATCTTGTTTTCGGTAATAGCGGCAACGATATATTATCCGGAGATATTGGTAACGATACCCTCTGTGGTGGAGAAGGAGATGATACCCTGCGAGGCGATCAAATCGATGATGGTAATTCCCCTGCTGTCGGCGATAACGGTCAACAAGATATGTTGTTTGGTGGCAAAGGCAATGACATATTATATGGAGACGAAGGTCAAGATACTCTCTGCGGCGATCTCGGTAACGATACCTTACACGGCGGTAAAGATAACGATCTAGTCATTGGTTGTCTGGGTGATGATTTACTCTTAGGTGAAATGGGAGATGATATTCTCATTGGTGGCGAGGGAAATGATACCTTAACCGGAGGAGAAGGAATTGACACGTTTGTAATTAATCCTAATTTGGGAAATAATCTCATTACAGATTTTCAAATCGGTCAAGATCGGTTAATGTTAGAAGGGATTAATTTCAATCAATTACAAATTACTCAAGATGGTAATAGTACTGCGATCGCATTCAATAATCAAGTTTTAGCCACTTTAGACCAGGTTAACTCTGTTGATATTGATTTGAATCAGTTTATCTAAACCGTTTTATCCAGGAGGCATTCTACACCCGAATGTCTCTCAAAGTTATCTTCTGATATCAGATTAAGTCAGGTTTATTATTATAGAAATCATAATCTGTCACTTTTATATTCTGGGATACAACTCAATTACGCCTACGCGATCGCTATAATCACAGACGACAATTATCAAACACAACAAATATACTGTGAAAACAGCTTCACTTCCATATCACAAATAATATCGACTCTCATATAACTTTCCTTCATCACCCACTTTGCAGTTAACCCACTCAAAAATTTGTTCACATGAGGGTCTGTGGCGAGATTCTTTTACCCTCAAATTCGGCTGCTATTGATATATTTTATACACATAATCTTAAAATAGAGGTTTACTACTATATTCAAAGTTATTATAGACAAAGACATCCAGCCATTAAATCAACCTCAGGTTAGTAGCTTTTCCGCGAAATTACTGAATTAAGATGTTAAAATTATACATTGCCTATGGTATGCGCGTCGCGACTTGATAGTAAGTATAACTTAACTGCGGCAAAAATTGCAACTTCAACGAAAGAGAAAGTTATTGATAAATCAGATAATTCCTATTAATAAATAGTGGAAAGTTATCGGTTAATTAGGCTTGACTATTGAATCTGATGACAGTTAGGTTATGATTTTATAACATTTTTCGGACTCAAACCGCTACTTGTATCGTAGACTACAGACAAAAATCACTGATTATGAATATTCTCCTTACTACTTTGACTGATTAACTGTTGAATGGCGGTGATAATAATTTGAGGTTGATCGATCCAGACAAAATGACTACTCTGGGAAGCCGAAAGCTGAGTTGTATTGTTAGAGAGTTGTAATAAGTTAATGTGCATTTTATCTCTAAATCGATCAACTTGATTGAGTGGCAGATAAAAATTCCACGGAGAAGGTTTAAAGAAGTTTTTTGCTTTAATATTGATAATGGGAATATCTGAAAAATAATTGGCGACTTTAACTTGATGAGCGCTTTTTTCTAAATTCCAGAGTTCTCTTGCCATGGTTAGCCAATGTTGAGGACGATAAAATGATCTTTTAACTCGTGTTAAAACTTGGCTAGAAAATTGCCGTAATTCCGGTTTAACGAATTCAAACATTCGCAAATTACCCAGTATTCTAACTAAGCCTAATATTGAACCCAAAATAGAAACTAGAAATCCTGATAAGAAAAATAGTTTAATAATCTTTAATGCCAGAGGTAGCTTTAACATCAACGTTTCAGATAACCCATCAGTTAAGACTATCCCTATCACTTCCTCTGGATAATAATGAGCATACAGCCGAACATTGTAACTGCCGAATGAATTACCCACTAAAATATAAGGAGGTTCTATTTCTGCCTGTTGTAATAATTGATGTAATTCTCGGACAATGACTTCACTACAACGGGGTTGAGGACTGGCTTGACTCCAGCCATATCCCGGACGGTCATAAATACAAACTCGTGTGAGTTTAGCAATTTCATCAATTAAAAAATAGCCATCAATTCCTCCTAAACTATGATCTAAAATAACAGTAATGGAACCTTCACCTTTTGCACCTTTTGTATATAGATGAATTTTATATCCTCCTATATCAATTAAACTTCCGGGCGGAGATTGCCGATTTTCTAGTAAAGTTTTACCAAAATGATAGCTAGTGGTTAGACTGAGAAATATCAACCGAATGAAATTAAATCCCAATTGCTGTATCATTATCGTCAACTCTAATTAAGTTTGTAATTACTTCTTGTATTGTGCGTCAATATACACCTAAATTTCCCTCAAAATAGTCTTTAGTCTGATAACGTCTCTAGGTGTTCTTTAAAGGAATGATCTTTAAGCCAGTTTCCTAACCGTGTAAGCTAAGATGCATTTAAACTGCATATCAGTCATGCGATCGCTGCCATCACCGCCAATCGGGGTATAAAGTAACAGGTTGCATAGTAAAGGGTAGGATTTATGATGATAAGCAAACCACTCGGAAATTTGTGATTATAGTAACGCGGTCTAACCCGTTACCTTGCATCAATCAGCAATTTAAAAGCGTGACAGCTTACAATCATTATCTGGAGGAGTGCCGCCATAATTACTATTTTCAAACTGAATAAAATCCTCAAACATCCCCAAAGGAATTAAAACAGTATTGACTTCCATCCCATCATCAAAATAGACCGTTTCAAATTTAAACTGATAACCTGCCCATCCGATAGTATTAACACGATTATTAACCATTAACTCCAGATTATAAATAATACAATTACGTTCAGGATCTAGATTTTTAATCCCGTCAGCAATATACCAATAAACATGATGACGGACAAAATAGATCCCCCTTAAATCCTGACAAACCTCTATCTCAATATCATTTATACTCAGAAAAATACGCTTAAACTGCTTCATAAGCCAAACCCATAAAAACCCAAACACAATCTCTCTGTATCAAGAGTGCCTAGTGTGGTTCCATATATCTCCATATATCTCCACACCTAATTATTTAGATTGTGTGAGCATCCGAATTTCCGAACAAAAAGCCGCATGATTTAATCCATCTTTTCGTTTAACCATACTCGTTCTTAATCTCAAATTCGGGATTAAATACCAAAACCGTTCCTCTGCATAAAAATCAACTGATTCAGTAATTAAAGTTAATACTTCATCCTCCCCCATTATGTAGCGCCCTTTTAAAGTTTGATTATTAAAATTGGGTCGAGATTGTAATAATACCCCTTCATTTTCTTGTTCACGATGGCGAACTGCAACCAACGTAGTAGAACCCGTCTGTTTTTTAGGATTACCATCAACAGTTCCTTCCCAACTCAACTGTAACCCCCCCCAAACTAAACTGGGGTCAGTCTCATGCTGTTGACACAATTGAACCACATTAGCATCACTAGAAGGTAAAAATTCAATCACTAAATTAGATTTTCCCGCCTGTAACTTTCCCGAAACCAAATCATGAACGGTTCGTTGTGAAAACCATTTACCCGCACTCAACTCAAAAAATTCAATAATATTCATGAAAACTGCAATGTGATGAAGATGTGTCTGAAGTTGTCTAGTCCCCAATTCTACCGTAAATTGAGCGATTGGTTATGAAGGGTTAATCATCAGTGATGAGTTGATCTGATACGGGTAGCTGACCTGTTTGGCTACCTTCTTGTCTCAAACATCTCCCCAACATGTTGATAACTCTATATTAAATAAAAGTAGAGGTAGGACACAGATTCAGATAAACTGTGGAATTGGTTAATATTCAAGGAGAACACTGGTAGTGGCGATTGAAATTGGTCAGAAAGTCAAGGTACGGCGCATTCGACAACGAGTACCGGATGATATAGTCGAGCAGTTAAAGCAGAATCCTAATGGTACTGTGAAAGACTACAAAATGGTAGATGGGAGTGGAGTGGGCTATGTAGTTCAACTCGATAACAACAAGTCTACCTGGTTCTTTGAGGATGAACTTGAAGCAACCTAGTTGAACAAAGGGAGATGGGGAGATAGGGGAGATAATAACTCATGATTAACTCCTATTGCAGCTATTGCAGGGCATTCCTTGTTGTCTGATTCTCCTCGTCTGCCTCTAGCCCTTAAGTGAGAAATCTGCAATAATCTTTAGTGTTTATAAAAATTTACGCTAGAATCTCCTAAGTGTTCTCAATGATCACACTGAACGGGATTTGGATTAGGAAGATTTATAGATGTCTTTGATTTTGACATTTTTGGGAAAAGGAGGCACAGGCCGATCAACAGTCGCGATCGCAGCGGCTAAGCGGTTTGCAGCATCGGGGAAAAGGGTTTTACTTGCAAGTCAAGATCTTACCCCAGGATTTAGTATATTATTGGGAACTCCAGTCACTGCTGAACCCACAGAGATTGAAACAAACTTAAAAGCGGTTTCTCTCCAAAGTGCCCCATCACTCGAAAAAAGTTGGGGAGAAGTGAAACAGTTAGAAAAACAATATGTCCGTAGCCCTTTCTTTAAAAATGTTTATGGTCAAGAATTGGGCATTTTACCCGGAATGGACAGTGCGCTGGCTCTTAATGCTCTGCGAGAATATGACAGTAGCGGTGAGTATGATGTAATTGTTTTTGATGGTACAACCAGCCAAGATACGCTACGAATGCTGGGAATGCCAGAAATTTTAAGTTGGTATCTGCGTCGGTTTCGTCGGGTGTTTCTGGAGTCGGATTTTTGGCGGTCTGTGTCTCCCTTTGTCCAACCCGTTACTAGTGCGGTATTGAGTGTAGATTTTTCAGTTGAGAAATTCACCCAAGAAAATAACCCCGCTAACAATATCTTAGATCAAGGTAAAGCGGCGGTGGCAGATCCTAACCGAATGATGGCTTATCTCGTCACCACAGAGGATGAGGCGGCGGTGGCAACTGCCCGTTATCTTTGGGGAAGCGCCCAACAAGTAGGGTTAACGGTAGGCGGTGTCTTACTTAACCAAGGCGGGGCGAATAACACCGTTGCAGCCACGTTTAAACCCCTCTCAATACATTCTATCCCCCAACGCTCTTCAGTAGACTGGCAGCCGTTAATGGAGGCGTTACCAGACTTTAGCCAAGAAGCGGCGATCGCACCGAGGCCTATTACCATAGATGAGGCAAATCGTCAAGTGAGTTTATTTCTACCGGGATTTGATAAAAAGCAAATCAAACTCACTCAATATGGCCCAGAGGTAACAATTGAAGCCGCCGATCAACGACGTAACATTTTTCTACCCCCATCTCTGCGTGGAAAGCCAGTGACAGGGGCAAAATTTCAAAATGAATCCTTGATCATTTCCTTTTGATCATCGGTAAAAGGACTCGTTGCCCGTCGCTAAAATTTAAAATTATTCTGTTGAATTAAATTGACTCATGCCTGAATCATCTCCAACTTCAAACAAGTCTACTTCGGAAAATCCAGCCCCTGACCGTAGTGGGAAAACCCGGCAACTGTTGGGGATGAAGGGGGCAGCCGCCGGGGAAACTTCCATCTGGAAAATCCGCCTACAGTTGATGAAACCTATCACTTGGATCCCCTTAATTTGGGGTGTGGTGTGTGGGGCGGCATCTTCTGGGAATTATCGCTGGACGTTAGAATATGTCTTAATTGCAGCCGCTTGTATGTTAATGTCGGGGCCGTTGATGGCGGGATATACCCAAACGTTAAACGATTTTTATGATAAAGATCTCGATGCCATTAATGAACCCTATCGTCCCATCCCATCCGGGGCGATTTCAATTGCGCAAGTGGTGACCCAAATTCTGGTATTGTTAATTGCAGGAATTGCCGTTTCTTACGCCTTGGATGTGTGGGCTGGACATGAATTTCCGGTGATGACAACCCTCTGTATTGGCGGTGCGTTTGTCTCTTACATCTATTCTGCCCCACCGTTAAAGCTGAAAAAGAATGGTTGGCTTGGGAACTATGCCCTGGGAGCAAGTTATATTGCTTTACCTTGGTGGGCGGGTCATGCTTTGTTTGGCCAACTGACCCCAACGATTATGATTCTTACCCTGTTTTACAGTTTAGCTGGGTTAGGGATTGCCATTGTTAACGATTTTAAAAGTGTTGAAGGCGATCGCCAACTGGGGTTAGATTCTCTACCTGTGATGTTTGGCGTGGGGAGGGCGGCTTGGATTTGTGTATTAATGATTGATATATTTCAAGCTGGAATGGCAATATATTTATTCAGTATTCAGCAAAATTTGTATGCGGTGATACTGCTATTGTTAGTGATTCCTCAAATAACTTTCCAGGATATGTATTTTCTGCGCAATCCTTTGGAAAATGATGTTAAATATCAAGCAAGTGCTCAGCCTTTCCTCGTTCTTGGAATGCTGGTAGTGGGTTTAGCGCTGGGTCATGCGGTTTAACCCTCTCAAGGGTAAAAACAGATTGTTGAATTGATTTAGGGAGCCTTACGTGACGCAATTTTCTCAGGATAGAGACGATCTAGTTCAGTCTAAACAGAATTGGGGAAAATACAGCCGTATCCCCTCAACTCAACCCTATCATGAACTTAATCGATCCCCCTTATTACCAGAAGAAAGAGCCTTATTGCGATCGCTTGGGCACTCTGCTTCAACTCAACCCCCCACTCAAGCGGTACAGCAACAGAATTTAGTACCCATTCCTCAAGCAGTTTCTCCCGCGCCAGAAGCTGATATATATTCAGATGCTGATGGCACGGTGCCACAAACAGAGGAATTAGACGCAATTAGAGATCCTCAAATACCCGATAAACCTCGCCGAAAACCTTGGTATCGTCGAGTGGTGTTAATGAGTAGTTTAGGGGTATTAATCGTCGGGGGTAGCGTCTTGGGATATGGCGGTTGGCAATTTTATCGCCTTTATCGAGATTTACCGGCAGTGGCCGATTTATCCGCTTTTAGTCGGGATGATACCCTGACGATTAAAGCAGGAGATGGTAGTATCATTCAACAATCAGGGCCAGCAACACGGGAAAAAGTTACATTAGAACAAATTCCCCCAGAATTGATTAAAGCTTTTGTTGCCATTGAAGATCGCCGCTTTTATGAACACAAAGGAGTAGACTATCAAGGCATTCTACGGGCAATTTCCTCAAACGTAAAAGCTGGAGGTGTGGTAGAAGGGGGAAGTACTATTACCCAACAGTTGGCACGGGTGGTATTTTTAAACCAAGAACGTAGTATGGTTCGTAAACTCAGAGAAGCGTTGCTGGCGAGGAAATTAGAACAAAAACTGAGTAAAGAAGAAATCCTAGAACGTTATCTTAATATCGTTTATCTCGGGTCAGGGGCGTATGGTGTGACTGATGCGGCTTGGGTTTATTTTAGTAAACCATTGAAATCTTTGTCTTTGGGAGAAATGGCAACGTTGGCAGGTTTACCCCCCGCACCGAGTGAATATTCTCCGATGGTAAACCCGGAAGCGGCTAAAAATCGGCGCAATGTGGTATTGCAACGGATGCAGGACGCAGGGGTAATCTCGCCACAACAAGCACAAGCCGCCCAACAACAGCCTTTAGCGGTGAAGCCGAGTCCCCCCAAGCGCTTAATTGTAACTGCTCCTTATTTCGCTAGCTATATCCGTAAGGAATTGCCGAAATATATTTCTCAAGAAGCCTTAGAAGCTGGGGGATTGACGGTAGAAACCACAGTCGATTTAGAATGGCAAAAAATTGCTCAGGAGGTGGTGGCTGAGGCTGTTCAACTTGATGGCCCCGGTTCAGGATTTGACCAAGCGGCATTGGTGGCCATTGACCCTCGCAACGGAGAAGTGAAGGCGTTAGTGGGAGGGTTAGATTACGAAGAGAGTGAATTTAACCGGGCATTTCAAGCCCAACGTCAACCGGGTTCGACTTTTAAAGGGTTGGTGTATGCTGCTGCGATCGCCGCTGGATTTAGCCCTTATGATAGTTATAAAGATGAACCTTACCGAGTAGATGGTTATCGACCGATGAACTACAGTAAAACCCATGGGGGTTGGCGTTCAATGCTGACAGCCCTCAGTAGTTCAGTCAATGTGATTGCAGTACGGGTATTAGTCGATGTGGGTTTTGAACCGACCATTAAACTCGCCCGGGCGATGGGAATTGAATCGACCCTACAACCCACTTATGCATTGGCACTCGGGGCGTATGAGGTGAATCTACTCGAACTCACCAATGCTTATGGTACGCTCGCGGCTGAAGGTAAGCACATCCCCGCCCACGGAATTCGTCGGGTGATTAATGCTAAAAATGAGGTGATTTACGAAGATCAATTTGAACCGAAACAGGTGTTAGATAAAGATAGTGCTTCTATTACCACTTGGATGTTAGAAGGGGTTGTTAATGGTGGGACGGGAGGGGCTGCTTATCTATCTGACCGGAATGTGGCCGGGAAAACCGGAACCTCAGAAGACGCACGGGATTTATGGTTTATTGGGTATATTCCTCAAATTGCGGCCGGAGTTTGGCTCGGGAATGACGATAATCAACCGACTTGGGGAGAAAGTAAAACGGCGGCTTATAATTGGCGGCAGTTTATGCGGCGGGTGATTGAATTGGAAGATATGCCAGAAGCTCAGTTTCCCGATATTCCTAATTTGGATGAGCATGAGGGCAGTATTAGAGCCAAACCCCATCGACCCAAAACTCTGGTCACGGGCAATTCAGCCGTTCGTCGAGATGACCCCGATTACCATCGCTATTATGGTCAACCTCAGCGTAGTCGCAATTCCGGTTATTACGACTCGGGTTATTACAATGATTACGACTCTAGATATTACAATAATTATTAAAGTCTGTCGCGAAGGAGCGATTTGTCACAATGGATGAACTCACCCCAATTTTAAAAGAACTCACCCAACAACCTGTTGCATTTTTAGGTGGATTTGTCTCAGGAATACTTAAACTGAATCTCAATGATGACCCAGTGAAAACTTGGTTAGAAAAAGAAGGAGCTGCAGTTTCTGCTACTGTTACTGATATAGATGATAGCAACAATAATAACGGGCCTCAGTCGATTACGATTGAGTAGACTATAAGAAATACTTTTTAATCAGGACCAAGGTCTGACTTTAATAAGCAGACCTTTTCTAATTTTTCTATTGGAGATATAAATCCGATGCTACGAAAACGTTCAACCCCTTGGATTCATCAAAAATCTCGATTTATTATTGCCAGTATTGCGGCTTTTGGGGCTGTGATTACAGCTTATATAGCGATTGTTAAATTAACGGGTGGAACTGCGGCTTGTCCAGTAACAGGCTGCGATCAGGTGCTAGAAAGTCCTTATGCGATTGTCTTTGGTTTGCCATTAGCACTGTTCGGGTTTTTGGCTTACAGTGGCATGGGAATAACGGCAGTTGTACCGTGGTTAATTAATCCAGATACCCAGAAAAGGCTACGCACTCAAGTTGAAGAATGGACATGGTTGCTGTTATTTGCGGGGACAACCGCAATGATGGTATTTAGCAGCTATTTAATGTATATAATGGTATTTGAAATACAGTCTTTTTGTCTGTATTGTGTGTTTTCAGCATTATGTTCATTGGGTTTATTTATTCTTACGATTATTGGACGAGAATTAGAAGATCTTGGTCAATTAATCATGACGGCTTTAGTGGTGGGAATGGTAACAATAATCGGTACTTTAGCGATTTATGCGCCGTTGAATAATCCGGTGGCAGAAGTTGGAAATGGTTATAATATTACCACTGCTTCTGCATCTGCTAATATTGCTTTAGCCGAACATTTAACCCGCATAGATGCTAAAATGTATGGCGCTTATTGGTGCGATCATTGCCTAACTCAAAAGGAATTATTTGGTCAACAAGCTGTTAGTAAAATGCCTTATATTGAGTGTGATTCTAGTGGTCAAAATCCTCAACCTGAACTTTGTCAAGCTGCTAATATTGCTGGATATCCCACTTGGGAAATTAATGGTGAGCAATATTCTGGTGTACGACAGTTAGATGAGTTGGCAAGGTTATCAGGATATACGGGTTCTCTGGAGTTTGGTAATCTTTAATGAGATGGGTGGGGTGTGTCCGACAGATGCACCCTATTTAGTAATCATCGAACCACAAAGGCACTCTTGACACAGAGGGCTTATTTTTTAGTGAATAGGAATTGTGATGATGAATTCTGTTCCTTTTCCTATTTGTGAGTGGCATTTTAATTTGCCGCTATGTTTATTTTCGACAATTTGTCGGGAAATTGATAAGCCTAAACCTGTGCCTTTGCCGACGGGTTTTGTGGTAAATAAATGTTCAAAGATTTTCTGTTGCACTTCTTCTGACATTCCGAAGCCGTTATCTTTTATT
>JBARZE010000066.1:0-52337 GCA_049649525.1 Microcoleaceae cyanobacterium | reverse complement strand
GGGGGGGGTACTGGGTTATCGACCTTGCTGCGGGGATTAAAAAAATACAGTGCTAATATTACCGCAATTGTTACCGTAGCTGATGATGGTGGCTCTTCTGGACGACTGCGGCGGGATTTAGGGGTGTTACCCCCCGGAGATATTCGCAACTGCATTGCAGCCTTAGCTGACGAGGAAAAGCTATTAACAGAATTGTTTCAATACCGTTTTCAAGCCGGAGATGGGTTAATGGGTCATAGTTTCGGTAATCTATTTCTGACGGCCATGAGCGAAGTCACAGGGGATTTAGAGCGGGCGATCGCAGCGAGTTCTAAGGTTTTAGCGATTCGAGGTCAGGTGTTACCCTCAACCTTGTCTGATGTCCATCTCTGGGCAAAATTGGCTGATGGCCGCTGGATTCAGGGAGAATCGAGTATTACAGAAGCTAATGGCACAATTGTTAAAATTGGCTGTACACCGCCTCATCCTCCCGCTTTACCTAAAGCGCTACAAGCCATTGATGAAGCCGATTTTATTATTATCGGGCCGGGCAGTTTGTATACGAGCGTCATTCCTAATTTATTAGTGCCGGATATTGCAGCGGCGATCGCCAATCGTGTGGTGCCGCGTATTTATGTGTGCAATGTGATGACCCAACCGGGAGAAACCCAGGACTACACTGTTGCTGACCATATTCAGGCCATTGATGAGGCTTGCGGTTATCAATTGTTTGATGCGGTTTTAGTCCAAGGAAAAGTGCCTTCTGCCAAGGCCCTCATTCGCTATGCCCAGGAAGAGTCTCATCCAGTTGTATTAGACCGAGAGGCCGTCAAACACTTAGGCAGACGTATTATCTTAACTAATATCATTGAAGTCGATGAAATCACGGGGTATTTACGTCATAATTCCCAACGCTTAGCCCAGGTTTTATTAAGGTGGTACAGTCGGGCTTCGATTTAAGCACGAATTGTTTAAAGTTTCCACTGGAGATTAACGATTTATAGTCAGTCGTCGGATGAGTGAAGCGATCGCTATGGTTATCGGTTTTCACGGTTTAGGATATGGAACAAATTGTTATAAGATAAGGGGTGCAACGCCCGGAAAAATTATATTATGTTGCCGAAAGCTTCTATCATTGGTTTGGGACGATCAGGCAATGCCGCCGCACGATTATTAAAACATCAAGGCTGGCAGGTGACACTGAGCGATCGCAACAACTCAGTATCACTTCAACAGCAACAGCAACAATTAATTGCTGAAGGGATTACAGTTAATCTTGGACAAAATTTTGAACCGGATGCCTCGATTAATTTAGTTGTGGTGAGTCCAGGTGTTCCCTGGGATCTACCTGCCTTGAACACAGCCCGCGATCTGGGAATTGAAATTATTGGGGAAATGGAACTGGCTTGGCGATCGCTGTCAACCGTTCGGTGGGTAGGAATTACAGGCACTAATGGTAAGACGACCACGACGGCTTTAACTGCTGCAATTTTTCAAACGGCCGGACTCCATGCCCCCGCTTGTGGCAATATTGGTAACGCCGCTTGTGAATTGGCTTTACAACAGCAGGAAAAGTCAGCAAAATCTTTAGACTGGGTGATTGCAGAATTAAGTAGCTATCAAATCGAGTCTGCTTCTACTCTTGCCCCTCAAATTGGAGTATGGACTACATTTACCCCAGATCACCTTAGTCGTCACTATACTTTGGAGAATTATTACAAAATTAAAGCTAAGCTGTTAAACCATTCCCAGCAACAAGTCATTAATGGTGATGATCCTTATTTACGAAAAACAGCAAATCAACAGTGGCCCCAGGCTTATTGGACAAGTGTAAAGGGAAAGGGGGCGTTAGTTGCTCACCCAGAAACAGGGGTTTACATTGAAGACGGTTGGGTAAAACAACACAATCAGCCTATTGTTGCGGTGAATGCATTAACGATGGTGGGTAGCCATAACCGGCAAAATTTGTTGATGGCTGTTGCTGCTGCCTGCTTGGCTGGGATTGAAGCGGAAGCTATTGCTGAAGCTATTGCTTGTTTTCCGGGGGTTCCTCATCGCTTAGAACAGATTTGTAGCTTTAATGGGATTGATTGGATTAATGATAGTAAAGCCACTAACTATGATGCGGCACAGGTCGGTTTAGCGGCGGTTAAAGAGCCTGTGATTCTGATTGCGGGGGGGGAAGGGAAACAGGGAGATGATACAGAATGGATACAAACGATTCACGCCAAAGCGGCTACAGTTTTATTAATTGGGGAGGCGGCACCCCAGTTTGCCCAGCGCCTGCGTACCTCTAACTATGATGCGGTTGAAATCGTTGAGAGTTTAGATAATGCTATTGTCAAAGCGGCAGAAATTGCTCCCTTATTGGGGGCAAAGGTGGTATTGCTGTCTCCTGCCTGTGCTAGTTTCGATCAGTACAACAGCTTTGAACATCGCGGCGATCATTTCCGGCAGTTATGTCAGGGGTTACTCAAGCAATAGGATTAATCGAACCCGCTTAACATTTCGCAACATAACAGCAGAAATCGTTAATAATTTGTAACGTCATAAGATACAGGATCATTGTATAACTTATATTTGAAGGAAAAAAATAACAGGCAAAGAGCCATTAATTTAGCGGTCTGTTTATTAAGAAATTTTAAATTCCTTTCATAAATCCCGTAAAATTTTCTAAGATTTCTGAAGGGATCGGGTTGTAGCGCTCAGAATGCCTGAGAGATTACAATCTGAAACATTCCAGCAAATCAAGTGCATCAGTCGGTAGATTGGTCACTGTCACCCCCGAATTCAACGGGTATTAGTCGATTCAACGGCTACTCACCCAAACAACACTCGAAATTTAAGTAGGAGATTTAATCCATGTTTGACGCCTTTACCAAGGTTGTTTCTCAAGCCGATACTCGCGGTGAAATGCTCAGCAGCAGCCAAATTGATGCTCTTAGCGCTATGGTTGCAGAAAGTAACAAGCGTTTAGACTCAGTCAACCGGATCACGGGTAGTGCTTCAACTATTGTTGCTAATGCAGCTCGCGATCTATTTGCCGAGCAACCTCAGTTAATTGCTCCGGGTGGAAATGCTTACACTAGCCGTCGGATGGCTGCTTGCTTGCGTGATATGGAAATCATTTTACGCTATGTAACTTATGCTATTTTTGCAGGAGATGCTAGCGTACTTGACGATCGCTGCTTAAATGGTCTGCGCGAGACTTATTTAGCTTTAGGTACTCCGGGTTCTTCGGTTGCCACTGGTGTAGGCAAAATGAAAGAAGCAGCTTTAGCCATTGTTAAAGACCCCAACGGTATTACCTCAGGTGATTGTTCTCAACTGTACAGTGAAATTGCTAGCTACTTTGACCGTGCAGCGGCTGCAGTAGGTTAATTATTGATCTTGAGCAGAGTCGATTCTGTTCAATTGTGGTCAATGCAATTGCAACAGTACCCTTCTAAAATTTAATAACTTTTGTCCACTTAAAAAGGAACTTACTGAACTCAACATGAAAACTCCCCTAACCGAAGCAGTTACCACGGCAGATTCTCAAGGCCGTTTCCTCACCAGCACCGAAATCCAAGTTGCTTTTGGTCGTTTTCGTCAAGCTGAAGCGGGTTTGAAAGCTGCTAAAGCTTTAACAGAGAAAGCAGATAGCTTAATCAACGGTGCAGCTCAAGCTGTTTACTCCAAATTCCCTTACACCACTCAAATGCAAGGGCCTCAGTACGCAGCCGACCAACGGGGTAAAGACAAATGTGCTCGTGACATCGGTTACTACCTGCGGATGGTAACTTACTGCTTAATTGCAGGTGGTACAGGCCCCATGGATGAGTACCTGATTGCTGGAATTGATGAAATCAACCGGACTTTTGATCTGTCCCCCAGTTGGTACATCGAAGCCCTCAAGCACATCAGATCTAACCATGGTTTGACTGGAGATCCAGCAGTTGAAGCCAATTCCTACATCGACTACGCCATCAACGCTCTAAGCTAATTATAGAGCCATTTATGTCCGGAACAATAGGTAGCCGTTAGCACACTTGCAGTGTTTGGGTTAACAGTTATCTAAGGTTCCGGACATCTTTAGATTTAACAAAAAGGCCGAAGAAGCCCCAATCAGAAAAAGAACAAAAATATCAACTTTAGACGTTATGTATAACGTCACGACAAACCTTTTTAATCAAATTTATTTACAAGGAGAATGATCATGGCAACAACGCTAGTGCCTGCCAATTTGCAGCAAGCTGGGCGGTTGGGTTTAGACGCATTCGACGGAACCTGTGTAGAATTACGTCCAGACTGGACAGAAACCGACCTACAAGGTATTTTCCGCGCTGCTTATAAACAAGTGCTGGGTAATGAGTATATCATGAAGGCTGAACGACTCACCTCAGCCGAATCCTTACTCAGACAAGGTAACATTACTGTTCGCGATTTTGTCCGAGCAATTGCCCTTTCAGAACTGTACAAGAAAAAGTTCTTTTATCCCAATAACAATCAACGCTTTGTTGAACTCAATTTCAAGCATCTTTTAGGTCGTCCCCCCCACGATGAAGCAGAACTCGCGTTTCATACTCGTTTAGTCGAAGATGAAGGCTACGATGCTGAAATTAATTCCTACTTCGAGAGCCAAGAATACGAACAAAAATTCGGTGATAATGTTATTCCTTATTATCTAGGATTCCAAGTGTTAGCGGGATCAAGAACCGTTGGGTTTAGCCGAATGTTCCAACTGTATCGGGGTTATGCCAATAATGACCGGGGTCAAGCTGGAGGTCAAAATGGTCGCTTGTTTAAAGAAGTCGCCCGTAACCAAGCCAGTTCAATTACTCAGCCTTCAAGTGAGAAGACACCAGATAAAGTATTTGGTGGACTCGGAAATCGTCAGCAGCGGGTTTATCGCGTTGAAGTGACTAACCGCATTGGTGCTTCTCTCAAGGATAGTAACGTTCGTCGCTCCAATAAAACTTATCTAGTAGCATACGACGATCTATCCAATCGGATACAACAAATTCTTCGCAGTGGTGGCAAGATTGTCAACGTCCGTGAAGCCTAACTGAGTTAGATTTCACTCTTTGAAGGATGGTAAGTGATGGGGATAAACAGCTTAGCATTCTGTTATAAGAAATTTCTTGAAATAAAAAAAGACGAATTAGGAGTCATATTAATTACAATGTTTGGTCAAAATACATCCATTGGTAGCGCTACCCTCAGCAACAGCAGTAACCGTATGTTTCGCTTAGAAGTAGAAGGTATGGGGCAAAATGTTAATCCAGACCGCATCAGCTATCCCATCCGTAGCAGTGGCAAGGTTTACCTCACTGTGCCTTATAGTCGTATGAGCGAACAAATGCAACGGATTAATCGCATGGGCGGTAAGATTGTCAGTATTGAACCTCTGACTGTCGATGGTAGTAGCGAAGCTAAAATGCAGGCAACTGCTGCCCAGCAGATAAAAGCAGAAAATGGTCAGTCTGAATCTTCATCTGAATCTTCCGATGGGGAAAACTAACCGCAAATATTACGGGTTAAGACATGATGACAACTTCAGAACAGTTTGACCTTTCTAGTCAACCTCCTGAAGAGCTAAGCGTTGAACAGGCGATTAAAAATCTTCACCATGAAGAACTCGGTCGCCGTTATTATGCAGCATGGTGGCTCGGACGATTTAAAGTATCTGAACCGGCTGCGGTCGAAGCCTTAATTGCCGCTTTAGAGGACGACTCCGATCGCACAGAAGATGGGGGTTATCCTCTGCGGCGCAATGCGGCTAGAGCCTTGGGGAAGTTAGGAGATAAAAGAGCGGTTGAGCCACTGATTCGTTGTTTAGAATCTGATGATGTTTACGTGCGAGAAGCCGCTGCACAGTCGTTAGAAATGCTACGTGACCCCCTGAGTGTTCAGCCCTTATTAAAGCTGTTAGAGGGCGGTGTAGAAGCGGCTAAACCCGTTCCTGGAAAGCCTCACCTGGTGCAACCTTATGATTCTATTTTAGAAGCTTTGGGTACGATTGGGTTAACAGAAGCGATTTCTTATATTGAGCCTTTTATTCAACATCCGGTTCAGCGGGTGCAGTTTTCAGCCTTACGCGCCATGTATCAGTTGACTCAAAATGAGATTTATGGGCAAGGTTTAACTCAAGCGTTGGGAAGTAATGAACTGCAACTGCGAAGATCTGTTTTAATCGATTTAGGTGCAATTGGTTATTTACCTGCTGCCAAAGCTATTTCTGAAACTTTAGCAGAAAATAGTTTAAAATTAATTGCTCTCAAAGGTATTTTAGAACATCACCTGAATCATACTGATTCTAATCCCCTTTCGCCCGAAGCAGTTGAAGTGATGAATTTGATGGATTCTTTATTGTAGTTGTAAGTTTAGAAAGAACCACAAACACACTCATGACAGGAAGAGTGATAACGAGTGATTGCATTATCTATTCCCCACTCCCTATACCCTACTCCCTACAATGACCTCATCCGAACTCATTAATGCAGTTGAAACAGCCGACTCTTCTGATGCTTTACTCGATGCTGTTGAAGCTTTAGCCGCAGCAAATTTACCCGAGGCAATACCCACTTTAATTGAAGTATTGGGGTTTAATAATCCGGGTGCCGCAGTCGCAGCGGTGGATGGACTAATTATCATTGGTGAACCCGCAGTCATGCCAATTTTAGAACAGTTAGATGGTTATAATTATGGGGCGAGGGCTTGGGCTGTGCGGGCGTTATCGGGAATTGGTGATCCTCGTGGTTTAGATGTGTTGTTAGAAGCGGCGGGTAGTGATTTTGCCCTCAGTGTGCGGCGGGCGGCGGCAAGGGGATTAGGGGCCATTCGTTGGCATGAATTACCCTCAGAAGTTCAGCAAACCGCTCAAAAACGGGCTTTTGAGACGCTTTCTCAAACTTGTAAAGACCCAGAATGGATTGTGCGTTATGGGGCTGTTGTGGGTTTACAAGGGCTGCAACAAGCGACTGCCAATCAGCAACCCTCGTGGTGGCAAACTGGGGTTAAACGCTTGCAAGACATGACTCAGCAGGATGATACTTTAGCGGTGCAGACTAGGGCAAAATTGGCTTTAGATCTGCTTTTTTGAATTAAGTGTAATCAGTCAGAAGTAACAAACTCTAACTATAGTCATAATTCATCATTCATAACTCATAGTTGATCAGGATATAGAAATGTCTTGTGCCAATCTGCCTAATGCTATATGTATTCTCTGTTGCAAAAGCAAAATGAAATAAGGATGATGTCTCCATCACCCCTATACTTAGATAAACTCAAATTTTTAAATCAGTTAGAGCGGAAGTTATTACAGCAGAGATTAGATAACTAAATCCCTACTGTAATTAAATTAGCTATGCTTACGCTTGAGCACAGAACGACCACCGAGTGCTGCAACAGCCATTAAACCCAAGATTGAAGCGGGTTCGGGAACAGCAGTCGGAGCAAACGTAAGTTGAACATTCTCAATAGTTAATTCAGAAGCCTCGTTATCAAATTGATTTAGAGGGAAACCCGGAATTGCTGGAATTGTTTGACTTGTAGCATTGAACGCACCAAATCCTAAGGTATATTCACCTGCTGCAGTAATATCAAAGCTGATACTACCCATTTCTGAATCCTCAGCAATCAGGAAAGCTTCATCATTAATAGTGTAGAAACCACCATCTTGGAATAAGCTACCGGGTGAAACTGCTTCACCTGAGATGAAATCAAAGTCGAAAGATAGAATATCTCCCACTTCAGCATCAAAGGTTCTGAACGTTCCAAAATTACCTGTGGTTTCAGTGAAATCAGCTAATAAATCTAAATCACCACCGAATTCTGCTTCGATATCAGTGACAAGATCATTGGGAGCAGCAGTAGAGAAAGTCATGGCTTTAGCAGAGCCGACAAACGCGACAGTGGCAAAACTAGCAGCTAAAGCGGAAATTTTAAGTGCATTAAGGATGAACATGAATCGGTTTCTCCGAGAGAATAAAATTACGAGAACTAAACTTGAGCTAGACAATCACAGATTAATTAAGTTGGTAACACCCATTAGACTCTTGGCTTATACAGCAGAGATTAAATGACTAAATCCCTGCTGTAACTAACTTAGCTATGTTTGCGCTTAAACACAGAACGACCACCGAGTGCTGCAACAGCCATTAAACCTAACATTGAAGCGGGTTCAGGAACAGCTTGAGGAGCAAACTCTTGCCGAACATTGGTAATAGATAATGTAGAAGCCTCGTTATCAAATTGATTTAAAGGAAAACCCGGAATCGGTGGAATTGTTTGGCTAGTAGCATTGAACGCACCAAATCCTAAGGTATATTCACCCGCTGCAGTGATGTCAAAGCTGACACTACCCATCTCTGAAGAGTCAGCGATTAGGAAAGCTTCATCATTAAGAGTGTAAAAACCACCATCTTGGAATAAGCTACCGGGTGAAACTGCTTCACCTGAGAGAAAATCAAAGTTGAAAGATAGAATATCTCCCACTTCAGCATTAAAGGTTCTGAAGGTTTCAAAATTACCTGTTGTTTCGGTAAAATCAGCCAGTAAATCTAAATCACCACCGAATTCTGCTTCGATATCAGTGACAAGATCATTCGGAGTGCCTGTAGAAAAAGTAACGGCTTTGGCAGATCCGGCAAACAACAAAGTAGCGAAACTAGCGGTGAGAGCGGAAACTTTAAGTGCGTTAAGGATGAACATGAATCGGTTTCTCCGAGAGAATAAAATTACGAGAATTAAACTTGAGCTAGACAATCACAGATTAATTGAATTGGTAACACCCTTCAGATTCTTGGCCTATGTACTTAGGTGAATCTATGGAAACGGTAGCGATGGCGTGATCGATTCCGATGTAGAATGTCCAGGAAATTTCCTAGATATTGCAGAACTTGATATTGAATATGACACATTAGAACAATAAATTTCAATAGGTTTACTGAGATTTTATTGAAGCTTTACAAATGGGGTACATCTGTAAAGTAGATATAAATTTGACCGCGATCCGCTCCGACTCAACTTCTTTTAAACATTTATCCTAAATAGCTCAATATGTTTTGTTAACGCCCTCAACAATCTTAGTCGTTGTTATTACTAATCAGTGGTAAGCTGATGATATATAAATTCTGTTTTTCAGGTGGCGAGAGAATTTCAATTGCAGAGAAAATCTTCAAAGTTTTTTATCCCTTGCCATTAGTGAGAATGATTGATCTGACTGTTTGAGCAATTATGGAATAGGAACATTGAACAATTATTACTGTCGGCTGAGGAGAAATTCTCGGTTACGAAAATCACGAAAGTTAGTTGATCTGGGGATAAAGTGTCAGATGATATGGCACAGGTGGCAATGCATTGCTTAGTTGTAGAACAATGCTCGTTGAATTGGGATATGAAATATATGAAATATTTCTGTGAGTGAGTTTGATCCGATTCAAGTCGTGATCCATAAACAGAATCAAGCTTAATATATTGTTGTAGATAATAGTCATGTAAAAGCAAAACTGAGCCTTTGTTTCAACTCAACCCTCAGAGGTTATTATCTTGAGCAAAGGAAGACCTTAGAAATAGACTTATTGCTTTTCTTGTAAAAAATTCTCTACTTCTGCCGCTGTCGGTTGGGATGCGATCGCCCCCGGTTGAGTGACGCTTAAAGCCGCCACAGCAGTGGCATAACGAACCAGTTGCCGGACTGCGGTTGAAGTTGAAAAAGCACCGAGTCCTTGCTGAGACAACTGATGTAGAATACCTGCGGTGAAGCTATCTCCTGCCCCGGTAGTATCGACAACTGGGACGGTAAATGCAGGAACTGTAATAGAATGTCCCATCATCCAACAACGACAACCTTGTTCAGCCGCTGTCACAAATACACCCAATATTTTACGAGATGTAGTGGCGATCCGAGCCGGATCGGTTGTGTTAAATAACCATTCTGCTTCAGTTTCGGTGAGTTTGATAAAATTAGCAAATTGAACCAGATCCCGAATAATCGCTACAGAAGATTCACCTTCTGGCCAAAAAACATCTCGACGATTAATATCAATAAATACCCGTGTTCCGTACTGAGTCGCCAATAAAATAGCTTGTGCTAGAGCTTCTCGACTCGCCCGATAAGCCAAGCCCAGGGTTCCTGTAACGATAAATTCGGCTTGCTGTAACTGATCAATCGGTAAGCGAGTGCCTTGCAATTGGGCATCAGCAAAACTATCAGCAGCCAAACCTCCAAACCCGGCAAAAGTTGGATTTCCTAGGCGATCGCGAGTGACGTAAACAATCCGAGTCGGGGCGCTGTTGTGGCGTTGGATACCTGTTTGATCTACTCCAACGTCTTGTAAAACCTGAATTAAAGCTGATCCGGCTGAATCTCGTCCAATGCAGGCAATTAAACCCGCAGGGGTTCCTAATTTTACTAAACTACAAATCACATTAGCAGGTGCCCCACCCGGATAGTCTGTCCAAGACTCAACAGCATCTAAGGGTTTGCCTGGTTGATCGCAAAGTCGATCTAATAACATTTCGCCAATTCCAAGGACACGAGGATAGGTCATACTAATCCTTTTTAATTGTCATCGGAATTAATCACAGGATATTCCTCGAGATGATTTAGTTCAACTGATGCTAAAAACTCTCTCCAAACTTGAGGATAGGTTAATCGCATTTGGCTCAAAATTTCTAATGTTTCATTCCAAACCCCGGCTTCTGCATAAAGTTGGGCAACAGCTAAAGGTTGTTGTTGCAGTTGTTGCAGTTTGGCTTGTTTGTTGTGAGGTAAAATCACTCGTTCTAACCATCCATCCACATATTGAGCCGTTTCAGTTGGGTTGGAATCACAATAAATACTAAAGTTCCAAGCATAAGTCAAATTAGGTTGTAACTTAACCGTGTCGGGTAAAGTGACTTTAACAATGCCCTGAGTTGAGTTTAAACTGAGTTGAGTTTGATACACGGGTGTGCGATCGCGCTTTGTCCAATTATATAGGGTTAACTCAGCTTGAACGTGTTGAACCGCAGGGACGTAAAAATATAGGGTTGGGTGAGGATCCAGGGTTGTACTGATGTTATTGAGTGGAGTTAAAGCCGTTAGTTTATCAGTCTCAGAATTGGCCATAGACGCACTGCACTCGCCCCGCGTACCTGAACCAGTCGTTCTAGAAGGGGCACCTCGATCCTCTGTTGGGGGATAAACAACTTGAGTAATCCAGTCTAGTTCTACTGCAGCAGTTTGAGCCTGTATGCCCTGCTGCGAACTAAAAATAACAGCAGATAACATCAATGAGACGAATAAGAAAAATTTAACGTTGAGTAGAGATCTATTCATAAGGTTTTATGCTAAGTCACAGAAATGGAGCATTTCCAATATAACTAATGATACTTTTGTGTCTTAATCACCTGGTACTACTGCATCTACTTTAATTCTGCTACTTTTTATACAAAATATGACTCATCTCAAAATAAAAGGTGTTGAAATGTACGGGTAGTATCTTTGCTCAAAACCATTATCCTATTGAATTTAATACAAATTATACAAATTTGAGAACAAAAATAGTTGAAATGCGGATTAAGATATACCTGTTTCAAACGATTGACCCGCCAGAATACTTTTTACCCCGGTGGCAATTCGTCTCAAATCTTCCCTCAATAACGGCGGCCACTGTACCCCTTTGTTTTTTCCCACTTCAAATTTCTGATGACTCTCCATTGCCAGCAGGTACAAGGCTAAAACTAATTCTCGCTCAATGGTTGGCTGTTTTTTTAATACATCGTCAGCAATTTTAAGGGCGAGTAAAATAGAAGTCACCTGTCCGGGTATGGGAGGTTGACCCTGTTCAAGATGAACCAAGAAAGCATCTGAACTGTTTCGGGTTTCGAGTGCTGTTCCTTGATCGATGAGAAAGTCGTGAGCTGTTTTATAATCCATCGTGGTTTTTGATTGATATTATCCCAGAAAAATAGCCATGATTGCAGCTTAACTTGATCAATTCTAGAATAGTTTTCCACATCAATCAGCAGTTTTTCCACATAAATAGCAGACTTTTCCACAGGTTACTGCATATTTTAATCTTTTGATTAAAAAAACCATAAGCTTTATTATCACAACAATGGGTATAAAAATCTCATCACTGATAGAGATCTTAAAACGCAGACGCTGTTGACGGGTACTAGACCCGGTTCAATTATTGTGATCTGCAGAGGGTAAGGGCCCGGATTAACTGGCACAAGATGCTCTGCGCTGCCGGGGACGAGCGTCACTCACCCCGCGTGTCGATACTGATCTCTGTTAGGGATTAAATCAATCAATGTACATCTATGATGAATCAACATGCAGCAAGCCACTGGTTTGCCTGATGTGAGTTGGTCTTGCCTAATTTCGTTTGAGGAAATGCTGAAAATAAGATAAAACTAAGATTATGAGAAACATGATAATAAATTTTGGGAGAGAATCAGATGGACTTTGACTTTCGTTTGCTGATTGTACTACTGCCGATTCTAGCAGCAGGAGGCTGGGCTGTCTTTAATATAGGGGCTGCAGCGCTTAGACAAGTACAGACGTTTCTGAACGAACGAAACTAGGGAAGACTGAAATAACAGTTCTTAATGTTTTGAGCCGATCTTTCTCAGAATCACCGAGAAGGGTTGGCTTAATTTATACACTGAATCACAAGAACTTGATAAGATATGTCAGTGTTTTGTTTCCTAGTCAATCAGCTAGGACTGCTTTAAACTACAAACCCACCCATATTTCTAACTCAAAATCGAATGACTCCAGAAGCTGCCCTTGGCGAAGTTGCAATTAAGCAAAATCTTGAACAATTTCTCCTGGTTTTATCCGTCTCCCTCAGTGTGGCGACGTTATCGCGTTTATTTGTCTGGTTTCGTCGAATTCCCTTCACCTTATTGTTGGTCATTGTCGGGTTAATTCTCGCCTTTGAAGATATCCGACTGGTTAATCTCTCACCCGAATTGATTTTAGAAATCTTTTTACCGCCTTTACTGTTTGAAGCGGGTTGGAATATGGGATGGCGGGAGTTGAAACGAGATTTAGTCCCCGTCACCTTATTCGCCATCATTGGAGTGATTATTTCAATTGTTGGCATTGCCTTCGGCTTAAATTGGCTAGCGGGAATTCCCTTAGCGATTTCGCTGTTAGTGGGGGCGAGTTTATCCGCGACAGACCCGATTTCAGTTGTTGCCTTGTTTAAAGAACTTGGTGCCAGTCAACGCCTCCGAACATTAATGGAGGGAGAAAGCCTATTTAATGATGGGGTAGCTGTTGTTGCCTTTAGTTTACTGGTGGGATTGCCACTCGGAAATACTGAATTTTCCATAGCCCAAACCTTACTTAAATTCTTTACCTTTGTCAGTATTGGGATTGGTGTGGGGAGTTTAATTGGTTTTGGTATTTCTTATCTGACGCAACGATTTGATTCTTCCTTAGTTGAACAATCTCTCACTTTAATTTCGGCCTATGGAACGTATGTTCTCACAGAGAATTTAGGCGGTTCTGGGGTGATTGGTGTTGTCACCGTTGGAGTAATTTTAGGGAACTTTGGTTCTCGAATTGGGATGAATCCTCGGACTCGAATTATTGTCAGTGAGTTTTGGGAATTTATCGCCTTTTTTGTCAATTCTATCGTCTTTTTACTGATTGGCGATCAAATTGAATTCATTCATTTAGCAGATAATATAGTTCCAATTTTTGTCACAATTGGTGCGGTAATTTTTACTCGGGCAATTAGTACTTTTGGACTCAGTGCAGTTAGTAATGGATTGGCTGATTCTAAGATTGGTATTAAAGATCAAACAGTGTTGTGGTGGGGCGGACTGAGAGGTTCTGTTTCTATTGCGTTAGTGCTGAGTGTACCGACGACTTTAGCCGGACGAGAAGATTTAGTGGCGACTGTTTTTG
This sequence comes from Microcoleaceae cyanobacterium, assembly GCA_049649525.1. Classification (GTDB taxonomy): domain Bacteria; phylum Cyanobacteriota; class Cyanobacteriia; order Cyanobacteriales; family Microcoleaceae; genus JAAURB01. The sequence goes on along the minus strand of JBARZE010000066.1, from coordinate 38,464 downwards.
GTGTGGTTTTATTCACTTTACTCGTCCAAGGATTAACCACTCAACCGCTATTACAAGTATTAGGATTAATTGGCGATCAACCCTTACGTCAGGAATATTTAGAAGGAATTGCTCGTCGAATTGCTTTAAATCGGGTACAAAATTACCTCTCTGAAGCGGTTCGTAAACAAGAAATTGATTCTGAGTTTTATCGCTATCAAGCTGAATTAGTTAAAGGAGAATTACAACGAATTCAGGCTAGATTAGATGAAATGGAAGAAAAACATCTTCCTTTACAAGAACTCAGTATGGAAATGACACTAGAAGATATGATTGATATCGAAGCCGATACTTATGCTGAGTTCATTCGTTCAGGACGATTAAATAATCAAATTTCTCCGATTCTATGGAAGGCTTTTGAAGCTAAAGAACGAAAACAAATAGAAGAAGATAAACAAGTAGAAGCAACTGGATAATATATAAAATCAGTAGGGTGTGTCAGTGACGCACCTTACTCGATCTTTTCTCCTAATACTTTATGTACGAGTCATGAAGGGTATTAAACGCTGTAGCTTTCTCTGCAATGGGGATGTATCTTCATGTAAATAACGATAGTATTCCCAAATATTCCAATAAGAACCACCCGGTTTAATTGGAGTTCCCGCCCAGTGAATATATTTTAATCGTTTATTATTATCATAAAGTACATGATCGATTTCTTTGAAGTGAGATGAACCGCCCCAATTTCCCGGTGCGCCTTCTGGAGTTTTAACTAAGTTATTCCGTTTTGGCATATTTTTTAATACCAAATAATTCAATACAGGTTGATCTGTAACCCCTTCAGTAAAATCAAAATATTCTTTATGTTGGGCGCATTCTTTCAGGGTTTCATACATTTGATCGAGGGTAATTACTCCTTTTTTGGAACCCCAAAATCCGCTATTAAAAACATCTTCTAATTCTGTTTCTGTAAAAATTTGATGTTCTAATACATAAGGTGCAAAAATATTCCGTAATTTCTCTCCAGAATAGTGAAAATCACAACAGAAGAAATCAACAGTTTTTAGTTGATCTAAATTTACTGCCATATCTTCAAATACAACAATATCTGTATCAATATATAAAAACTCATCTAGTGGGCCAAACCAAGCCGCCAGTTTTCTCATTTTATTTGGTAGTTTGAGAAAATCTCGATCAAAAATATTACCAATTTTCTGAGTAAATTGATCGAGGAATTCTAAATCTGGAAAGATCTCAACTTGATGCAAATTTCCTAACTGTTCTGCGACTTGATAATATTCATCATTAAAAGGAATTAAAATAATAGGAATATCGCTATTGTATTGGCGAATGCTGTTAACCAATGTAATGGCATTTTCCATCACACGATCATTAGCAACAATATAAATTCCACGTTTCATAATTTTTACCCGTTGACAACTTTCAATTTTTTCAGGATTCGTTTGAACAAGTTAGGTTGGGGAATGGCATTATAAGGAACACCTGGAGTTGTGAAAATTGGTTTTTTTTCCGGTTGATGCAGATAACGATAGTGTAGAAATAAATCTCGATAGGGAAACTCGATATTTTGTCCTTGACACACCGCTTGCATCACCTGAGGAGCAATACCAATATAGTGTACATAAGTTAAACGATTCCCTTTGTCATACAAAATATGATCTTTTTCTGTAAAATGACTTGAGACGACACAACATCCCGCCTTTTCCGCCTGGGGTAACTGTTGAGCAAAGTTATAGCTAGCAATTCCAGATCGCATGACCATATAATTCAGTACAGGCTGCTCTCCGGCTCCTTCATATAAAATCTCCACTTCTCCTTGATTGAGCAGAGAGATGAATCGCTCTCGACTTTCTGCATTAAATAACCCTCGCTTGGAGCCATAAAATCCAGAACAAAATATTTCTGAATTAATTCTATATTGATCAAAAACGTTTTGAAGCTTAGACGAGTTCAGATTATAAATCTTGCTAGGATCTGAAGTTTGAAAATCATAAACCACCCAATCATAGTCATTCAATTTTTCAAACATACAATCGAGTGAATTCATCAATAATGTATCTGCATCCATGTAAACAAATTGCTCAAACGGGCCGTCGAATGCACAAAATCGTCGGTGAGCACCATAAAGTCTGACTTTTTTATTCAGTCGCTCTGGTGCAATCTTCAACATAAAATCATCCCAGCGTTGAATCGATTCTACATCATCATAGATAAATACATTGGGTCGTTTCTCAACTTCAGCTTTAACTTTTTTAAGTTGATCGTCAAACGGATAAATACAGACGGGAGTATCTGAACCTAATCTGACCTCAATACTGTTAAGTAAAGCAACCAGTTGATCGTAAACAAAATCGTTACTAAGAGTACAAATTCCATTCATTTTTTGCAATCAAGCTATTCTATATATATTCTATTATTGATCTATCCCTGAACATTCTAAGATTTTCAATAGATTTAATTCAGAAAAATCTTGACCGAATTGAGTTGAAATTTTATCGCTAAACTTATATATACTCTCTACTTTAACAATCACAGATAGTCTATGTCTATCCGTATATTCACCCTTAAACTTAATACGCTCTACAACAGATTCGGTTCGGGACTGTGCTTAATTCCACCAAAATAAACTAAAAAATTACACCTCTGGTTACAAAGCCAATCTGTCTTAGGGATGAGTATAAAGTTTACCAAGTTTGTTAAATTAATAGTTAAAAGAAGTATACAAATTATTGTTTAACTAAAGTTAAGGAGTACCTATGGTACAAGTACAATACATTTTAACAATATTAGCCACTACCCTAAGTTTGTTAGTTGTTGATATTCTATTTTCTGGGGTAAATCTTGCTAATTTCCCGGCGGCTATTGTAGCGGCTATTGTAATTGGAGTGGTGAATGGTTCAATTAAGCCTGCTCTTAAGTTAGTCTCTCTACCTGTAACCATTTTAAGCCTGGGAGCTTTTGCTTTGGTCGTGAATGGATTGTGTTTTTGGTTGGCTTCTGTTGTTGTTCCAGGATTTCAAGTTACAGGTATCTTAGCCTTTATTATCGCCCCTGTAATTTTATCCTTCGCGAGTACATTTTTCAATAAGTACTTTGCAGAAAGATTTTCCCCAGCTTCTCAGGAAATCACTACTCGATAATCATTATCGTTTAGTTTAAATTCAATCAAATTTTATAGCCTCTACCTCATGAAGACTGATTGAGATAGGGGCTATTCTAATGATGTTACACGATAAAATCTGCCAATTTGGCAACACAACGATAAATTTACAGATTACTATATTTAATATATCAATCAGGGTTCATCTTCTCAGAAATTAATATATAAAGTGAGAGATGAGTTGAGAAACACTCATTTCATTTAGGAGAAAGTCGATGAAAATATGTGATTTAAATTATCTCAGCTTAATAGACTCAAAAATTGATGTCATTGGAGGTAATGCGGCTGAGTTATATTGGCCTAATTGGTTACAGAACTTTCCTCAGTTTAGCGGCAATTCTGCCAGTGCTAGCTTTTTCGCCAGCGCCACAGGTGACAATACTTATACAGATGTGCAAGCGACATTAATAACGACAGAAAACTCCTCTTATTCAAGTGTACAATCAGTGGCAATTTCGAGTAGTTGACCATTGGATCTGACAAGAAAATTGAAGCGGTTTATAATGGCGATCGCGCCGGACGACAAACTGTTATCAAATTTTCCCAATGCGAGTCATTATTCAACGAGTTAAATCCTCTCAAGTCACTATAGACGCTCAGGTAGTCGGTAAAATTGGTGTAGGATTAAATTTACTGGTTGGTATTGCTAAAACCGATACAGAAACTGAACTCGATTGGATGGTTCGCAAATGTTTAGATTTACGTCTATTTCCTAATCCTAATCACGATACAGGACGTTGGGATCAATCCATTCAAGAGATTGGCGGTGAATTATTAGTGGTCAGTCAGTTTACCCTTTACGGTAATTGTCAAAAAGGTCGTCGTCCTTCGTTTGACCGCTCCGCGCCTCCCCAACAAGCTCAACCTTTATATGATTTGTTTGTACAAAAATTACGTTTGAGTGGCTTACAGGTAGAAACAGGCGTGTTTGGTGCAATGATGCAGGTCAGCATTGAGAATGATGGCCCTGTGACATTAATCCTAGAACGGGAAGCTTAAGTTTTGTAACTGCTGGGATAAGTGGGACATTTTGGATTACAATTTATACTTAACTTTGCAACCGTCACAGCAATTGTCATGCAGGTGAGTCCAGTTTCTGAAATGAAAACGCTCTCAGTTGGTAGTTTAAGACGAGTTCATCATGTCGCCTTAAATGTCTCAGATGTGAATGCCTCTCGTCATTTTTACGGAACTATTCTCGGGCTGCATGAACTGACAGGAGAAGAAATTCCCAGTACCCTAAGATCCTTAGTGGCAGCGGGAAAAGTGCTTAACTTTGTTACGCCGGATGGGACGGTTTTAGACCTGTTTGTTGAACCGGATTTAAACCCTCCCCACGTCGATCCAACAGTGCAGTTTACTCGGGCCAGCCATTTAGCGTTTGACATCGCGCCGCAACTATTCGATCGGGCGGTGGAAGTGTTGCAAAGTCATAATGTACCAATCGATCACGGCCCTGTGAGTCGTCTGACTGGACGAGGAATCTATTTTTACGATCCAGATGGATTTTTAGTTGAAATTCGCTGCGATCCTGAATCAGGTGTTTGAGGAGTCCGAAATAAAAAGACCAGTATCAAAACTGGCCTTGTTAAAAAAATTACCGTTATTATTTCGATTTGAGGAAACCTAATATCTGCATTCCCATTAAGCTTGCAGGCGGGCGTTCTCAAATCTTATCCTGCTCAATTGTAACAAACAGCACACCATTTTCAGCAGAATATAAAAATTATCTATAGTTTGACACTCAATAATCGGTAAAAGCGGGGTCTAACCACTGGGTTGAGATGATTAATCAAAAGATTAATCTTTGACTTGGCCCACCTCAGCTTGTTGCGGGTTGCCCCAAATTACGGTCTCTTGCTTATAAATCACCATCCCCGGTTTTGCGCCTTTCGGTTTATAAACGTATTTAGGACGAGTATAAATCACAGGGACTTGTTCACTTTGACGCGCACGACTATAATAAGCCGTTAAATTAGCGACAAATTGTAAATCTGTATCTTCCGGCACTTCTCCTGCATTTAAACGGAGTAAAACATGACTCCCAGGGATTTCTTGAGTATGAAACCACAAATCATAATCCCCTGCAATTTTAGAAGTCAACAGATCATTTTGACGGTTATTTCGCCCCACTAATACTTCAAATTTACTCGGAGTTTGATAATGATAAAACTCTGTTTTTGCATCTTGAGATGAACCACGATATTCTGCAATTTTTAAATAATTTTGTTGAATTAACTCTTCTCGAATTTCTTCTAAAGTTTGTAAATCTTCGGGCTGACGATAAGTCTCAATTTGTTCAATTGCGGCTTCAACTTGTTCTAAATAATTCACCTCTTCCATCACTTCTGCGAGTAGCGGTTCAACGGCAACACGGGCGCGTTTTAACTTTTGATGACGTTTATAATAGGCTTGAGCATTCTGAACTGCATTTTTCTCCGGGTCAAGAGAAATTTTGATCGGCTCCCCTGTGTCAAAATCTGATAAAGTAATGCTCTTCATTCCCGGTTGCCACTGTTGTAAACTAGCCATCAATATATCAGCATAGCTACGATAAAGATCGGCATCATCCGACTGTTGTAATCGTTGTTGAAAACCTGCGGCTTTTTGGCGTAATTTTTTCAGTAAATTATTCAGCTTCTGACGAATTTGATGGTGTATTTGTTTGAAAAGCTGTTGATTTAATTCCTGATTATAATAAATATTCAGCAGTTGATTAACAGTTTCGGGAGAGGTTTCAATTGCTTCTTTCGATAGATTTTCCCAAGCAATTACACCATAACCTTTTGCTGTCCAATGGGGTTTAAATTTCTCATTTTCTAATGAAATTAACCATGTTTTCCAACAGTCAAATAAACGCTTCCAATCTTCATCTGTGAGGCTATCAGTTGATTGATTTGGATCTAATCCTGCCGCTTGGATCATCTCATTCAATAAAGGCGAACTTAAACCGCGATAATTTTTTAATAATTGACGACTTAAAGCACCCGGAATCAGGCTAACTCGTTCTTGCCAACGCTCGTATGATTCATCTAAACTCGGTATTGGATCGGTTAAACTCGGTGGTAATTCATAAGGTTGACTGGTTTGGATCGGACGAACACTCGACTGTTGTGCACTGACTTGATGAGCCACAGTTACCACCAATTGATCGGTTTCAGTAAGAATAACATTACTATATTTGCTCATAATTTCGACATACAAATGCCATAAAACCGGATCGCCGGGACGTTTGGCAAATTGTAAATCTAAAACTCGTTCCCAGGGAGACACAGCCGTTAACGCTACTAACGCTAAGCCACCGAGTTGATGACGCAGTTGATCGCTGAAGGTAAAAGTATCGGGTTTACGAGGCGGTGGATCGGCGATACAAACCCGCGCCGCTTGAGGATGCCAAGAAATATCCAACCAACCCCGTCGTTTTAGGGTTCGCAAAGCCAGACTAATGGTGTAGCGATCGCGCTGATAAACCTGTTCAAGCCTCGCCGGAAGCCATTGTGAACGTAATTCTGAACAAGCAGCAGTCAGCGTCGTCAAGTCAACAGATTGCACAATTTTTTAAATTATTAGTGATTCACTCGTTTTCATATCTTATCATTAATAGCTTCTTACTGGACTTCTTGTAGAAGTCGGCAACAGGAAACAGGCAACGGACAACAGCAGGCAAAGAATTAAGATAATTTGTATTATTAATTAATTATTTTTCTGCTTTTGAAGTGGATTTATATTTACTATTTGTTCAAATTGTATCAATCGGCATTACTGCATAAAAAATAGTCTAGTCTTTCATTAATATGAAATTATATCTATAAAAATATAGGTAATGAAAAACTTAAATTTCATCATTAACTAAGTTATTTTACGATTGATTTTATAGAATATTCTGATTATTTTAAATAACGTCAGTTCTGTCATCTTCCGCAAGACTGAGAATCAGCAAAACGCCTCAACAGGTTAACGAGAACATAGCGAGCATTTCCCCCGTAAACACAATATATAGATAAATTTATCAAAATTAATAGCCAAAATACTACATATAGAGTTATCCTAAGAGTCCCCTTTGTGAGTGGAATCTTGTCCAATGGCTGTAAATTATCTAGATGAGTGGGACGCAAGCGGTGTCGATCCTCAACTGACCCAACTGAATGTGATCCCGTTAACGGGTCATCATCCCCTAAATTATCTGTTGTCTGCTAATACCCTCCACCGACGCAACGATGGCAGACTATCAAGCGCTCTATTGAAGCGTTATAATCATGTTTATGCTGGGGGCTGGTGGTGTTCTGGGGTTGATATTTTAACCGGAAAAGCCGATATCTGGGGCTGTTTCAAGCCGCTACAACCTCGACAAACCCGCGACCAGAAGAAACTGATTAAATATGAACATCCTCCCCAAACTCCGACGGGTATTTTTGCATTGCGGGTTTCCCCAGAGATTTGGCGACGTATTGCCCATCGTTACAATATAGAAATTGCGCCCACAGCAGTACAACCCAACCAACCCGATTTAGGGTTTTGGGACTGGGTAATTAATCATCCTGAAGTGCCGCTCTGCATTACAGAAGGGGCGAAAAAAGCGGGAACTTTACTCAGCGCCGGATATGCAGCCATCGCGTTACCGGGCATTTACAGCGGTTATCGAGTCCCGAAAGATGAATGGGGAAACCGGATAGGTCCGGGTCGTTTAATTCCGCAATTACAGAAGTTCGCGACTGCTCAACGGCAAATTTACCTAACTTTCGATCAAGATACAAAGCAGAATACCATTAAATCGGTTCAAAATGCAATTCAACAATTGGGTTATTTATTGACTCAAGCAAATTGTTTAGTCAAAGTCATTACTTGGAATCCGCAATTAGGGAAAGGTGTTGATGATTTAATTGTTAATTACAATTTAGCAGAATTTGAACAAGCTTATCAATCTGCACTGGACTTTGAGAACTGGAAAGCACATTGTTTTAATCGTCTCACTTATCCAGTTAATTGTCAAGTGGAAAGTCGATATTTACCGGAAATTAAAGTTCCGGATACCGCTAAATTAATCGGGATTAAATCACCCAAAGGAACCGGAAAAACAAAACTTTTAGAACATTTAGTGAAAGCAGCAATTCAACAGCAAAAATGGGTATTAGTCATTAGTCATCGCACCCGATTAGTTGAAGCATTGTGTCAACGATTTGGCTTAAAATCTATTAAGTCAGAAAATGAAACGAAAGTGATTACTTTTCCATCTTTGGAAGAACCGGGTTATGGATTGTGTATTGATTCTTTGCATCCTAATTCATTAGCAAAATTTAAGGCTGAAAATTGGCAAGATGGTGTGGTAATTATTGATGAAGTTGAACAGGTTTTATGGCATGGTTTAAATTCAGATACTTGTCGTCATCATCGAGTGGCTATTCTCAAATCTTTTAAAAAATTAATCCAGAATGTCTTAGGTGGAAACGGCAAAGTTATTGTGGCTGATGCAGATTTAAGCGATACTTCAATTGATTATTTACAGACTTTAGCCCATACTAAACAAAACCCATTTATCATTAAAAATAATTGGAAACCCAGTCCGAAAGAAGCCTGGAATATTTATAATTATCAAGGAAATACACCCAAGCAACTGGTTAAAGATTTAGAACAACATATCGCAGAAGGCGGTAAACCATTTATTTGTTTATCTGCTCAAAAAAAAGCCAGTCAATGGGGAACAAATACCTTAGAAAGATATCTAAAAACTCAATTTCCGCGCCACAGTATTCTTAGAATAGATTCAGAGTCTTTAGCCGATCCCACACATCCTGCTTATGGTTGTATGAAGCATCTTAATCAAGTGTTGAAACAGTATGATATTGTTCTAGCTTCTCCGGTAATTGAGACGGGAGTTAGTATTGATATTAAAGCACATTTTACCTCCGTTTGGGGTATTGCTCAAGGCATTCAATCAGAGAATTCTGTTCGTCAAGCTTTGGCAAGAGTTCGAGAGAATTTACCTCGTTTTTTCTGGGCAGCAACCCATGGATTTAATCAGATTAGTAATGGTTCAATTTCTCTGAAGCAAGTTCTGAATTCTGGAAATAAATTAACCCAATTAAATATTCGTTTATTACAGCAATCTGATTTTGATACTATTGATGATATTGAAATCGGTTTTCAAGCAGAATCTTTACTCTGTTGGGCAAAAATGGCAGCTCGATTTAATGCCGGAATGAGTCAATATCGTACCTCAATTTTGTCTGCATTTGTAGCAGAAGGTCACCGAATTATCAATCAAGATATTCCAGAAAAAATTAGTGATAAACAAACCTATAATTGTTTAGAAAAGCACTTACAAGAAACGGTTAAAAGACCCACATTAGGAGAGTTAATTGTTGCCGTTCGAGACCAAAATTATCAATTAGAACGTCAGGCGATCGCCACGGCAGAAACATTAAATTATTATCAATACCAAAAGTTAACAAAAAAAATGGTAAAAACACCATTAGAACGTCATTGTCAGCGAAAGTATGAATTGAAATCACGCTACGGTATTCCCGTCACTTCAGAACTAGTTGAAAAAGACGATAAAGGTTGGTATCAAAAACTTAGAATTCATTATTTTCTAACTATAGGACGCACTTATTTAGAAGGACGAGATTTAGAGATTGCTAAACAATTAATTGAACAAGGACAGGGTAGTATTTTTGCTCCGGATTTCAATCGCTCTCAACTCGGTGTTGTCATTGGTACATTAGATTTATTAGGAATTTCTGCATTACTGAATGATTCAGAACGAGAACTAAAAAATACAGATATTGACCTGCAAAATATGGCAGGAATAGCATTAAAAGATCGAGTAGCAATTAAGTCTATTTTAGGAATTGGACTGGCTAAAAATGCTACTCCTATTACTGTTATAAGCCGTTTAATTGCTCAGATTGGTTATCAACTTAAATGTGTTCGTTCTGAAACAAAACAGCGAAAAAGAATCCGAGTTTATACTCTAGTTCAACCCACTGATGGACGAGAGCAAGTTTTTCAGCAATGGTTATCGAATGAAGGACAACATCCGGGACAATCAAACTCTAAGTTAAATCTTGTGCAAAAAACCGACTTATCTTGTGATTTTATACCCGCAGAAAGCTTACAATTAGGTCTAAAATTTTAGTCAGAAGTCGATTAAAGTAATATTTTCGATTGTCTTGTTTGACAATATTTTCTACAAACCATCCCTTCACATACATTCAAAGCTGGAAAGAATTAATCAGTTATATTCTGTCACTTCTCTCTGAGGCTAGATGCAAAAAAAAGCCAGATTGTCTATAATTCATTTTGGTTGATTATTTTGAACATCAAGTACATTTAAGCGCTATGGTTGATAAAATTAAAAAAACAGAGCAAGAATGGAAGCAGCAGCTTACACCTGAACAGTTCAAAGTGACTCGTAAACACGGTACCGAAAGACCCTTTACGGGCGAATACCACGATAATAAAGCAGACGGTATTTATAAATGTGTTTGCTGCGGCACAAAGCTATTTGATGCTGAGACAAAATTTGATTCCGGCACAGGCTGGCCAAGCTTTTGGAAAGCTGCGGATGAAGATAATGTTCAGTTAAAAGAAGATAATAGCTTATTTATGCGCCGGACAGAGGTTTTATGTGCTGCTTGTGATGCTCATTTGGGTCATGTGTTTAATGATGGTCCCGCGCCCACCGGTCAGCGTTATTGTATGAATTCTGCAGCGCTAAAGTTTGAAAAGGCAGAGTCCTAACTGTTTATTTGATTTAATCTAATTAGATAATATTAATTAACCCAGCTTTTTGATTTATAAGGCAGAAGGTTGGGTTAATTAGCAGGAAGATAATATTGAGCTAAAAGAAGATCATTAATGATTCGTATTTCTATCTTAAGGTATAGGTAATTAATCCTTAAGGCAGATCGCAAATAGTCACTATTTATTGTAATATCATAAAGGCGTATAGATTCAGTAAATAGCAAAATTATATTATTGAATCATTTATTTAGGAGAAATATACATGAAATTAGATAATAATCTATTAAATCTTTTAAAGAAACCTACAACTTTATTTTTAACAGTTTTAGCATCAACTTTAGTAGCTTGTGATTCAGTTCAAGACACTGCTAATACCGCACAGCAACAAGTAACCGGTGCAGGAGAAACAGAAGGAGTCGAAACCGTTACTGATATAGATGATGTTGCAGAAAACGCGGATCAATTGATTGGTCAAACTGTTACTATTTCTGGAGAAGTAGAAGAGATTTTGAGTCCAGATGCGTTAATACTTGAAGACGATGACGACCTGTTTTTTGAGGATAAAGTTCTGGTTTTATCTGTTAATAACTTACAGAATGAGCTAGTTCTTGAAGAAGGAGAAGATGTTCAAATTACGGGTGAAGTGATTCAGTTAGTTGTCGCAGAATTTGAAAGAGATTATGATCTAACTTGGGATTTAGAACTGAAGCAAAAAATTGAGGCGGAGTACGAAGGAAAACCTGCAGTTGTAGCTGAAATTACTCGAGTTCAGTAATCTACAATCTTAAAAGAATAAAATTAAAACACTTCAATACTCTTTAAGTTAGGATAATTTATCCTAGCTTTTTTTATGTAATTTATCTGTATGAATAACAAGTTTTTAAAACGGATTTTTGATAGATAAGACAGATAATATACTAAACTTTTTAAAAAATAAACTTTCTTTAAGTCTGCCAATTCGGCAACATATTCTTCTCTCATGGCCTGAGAATTGAAACAGCAGAAAAAAGGATGAGCTGGAGAGAATTCATGGAATTTAATCAATTAGAAATCAATCAAGATGATATTCAACTTGAATCAGATCGGGTTTCTGCCGTGAGTGAAATAGCAGAAATCCCATCAGAATTTACCTCAGAAGCATTTAATTTACTCAGTATTACAGATTCAGATAATACGATATCCAAAACAGCCGATAGTGCAGCGCAGCTAGAATCTTTTACCTCTGATGCCGTTTTACAAGCATCGGATTCTATTTTATTTCCTATTTCTCTGAAAATTGGCACCCCAAACCCAGATCTTTTATTGGGTACAAATCAACCGGATTATATCTTTGGTTTAGAATCAGATGACTTAATTTTTGCTCAAGCAGGAGCCGATAAAATTTATAATGGTAGCGGTGATGATCTCGCCTTTGGTGATGGTGGAAACGATGAATTCCGCCAATGGAGTGGTAACCGCTTTGTCGATGGCAGTGGCAACGATATTTTACTCGGTGGAAACGGAACTGATACAGCAGATTATCGTTTCTTTAACCAAGCTATAACTTTAGAAGCGGGTGGTAAGATTAATAAAGGAAAATCAGGGACAGATCAGATTTTTGAGGTTGAAGTTGTCAAAGGAACCCTAAACGAATCAAACACGATTGACGCTTCTACTACAGGTGGAAATAATGCCACTATCGAAGCTAATCTATTTTCTCAACAATTGCTAGTTAAAGGGGTTCCTACTCTAGGAGATATAAAATTCACCGTTGAGAACTTTGTTAACGTCACAGGAAGCAATAACGACGATAAAATTACCGCAGATAACAACAATAATAGCCTTTCCGGTTTAGGTGGCGATGACAATATCTTCGGTTTTGGGGGTAATGATACCGTTGACGGGGGTAACGGCAACGATTTTGTCCGAGGCGATGGGGGTAATGATACTGTCCAAGGTGGCGCAGGCGATGACACGGTTCAAGGGGGTTGGGGTGACGATCATATTGTCGGAGTAGGGGACGGTAGCCAACCCGGTAGCGGTGAACTCGATGTGTTGACGGGTGGTTTCCCTTGGGTTTTCCCGAGTCCTTTAGAAGTTGAAAAAGCAGTCGCTGAGAGTAGCGCTTCCGAATTTAAAGATCTCAGTCAAATTGAAGCGTTAGTCGAAAGTAGCGCCCAAACCAATACAATTCAAGTTGATCGTTTAACTCGTGAGTCTCTCTCATTAGAAGCTGACGAGTCTTTAGCGATAGAAGATCCGATTTTATTCCCAACATTGCTAGATCAAGATAAATTTGTCTTGGGTGATAGCGAAACTTCTTTCTACCTCGATGAGTCTCCCTTTGGTTTAGAAGGCTATGCTTATGTGACTGATTTCCAAAGCGGTTTCGACAAAATCCAACTCGAAGGCAGCGCCAGTGACTATCTGTTTGCGGGATCGTCTCTGATCTTCCGCAATAACGGTTTTGCAGGCTTAGATCCCAAAGATGACTTAGTGGGTTATATTGGTGGATCAGGATTTAACCAAGGTACAGATTTATCCTTTGTGGGTTAAGTTTCTCAGGCGTTGGCAGTAGGAAATTGAGACACAAAAACAATCCTATTGCCTTACTTATTCTCTTAAAATAATAAACAACATTCTCACCTATTCCTAGCACATTTAATTTTCGGGTAACGCTTGCCAAAAAGGTATTTCTGTGGTTTCACGAGTCGTATTGATTGCTCCTTGAATATTACCTTTGAGTTCTTGGTAATAGCTATCATCTAAAAAGTTAATATTAATTCCTGCGATCGCCAGTCGTTGTTTCAAGTCTTCCTGAATATAATCCCGACCATCAATCAACGGGCCACGAGGATTAGAAACTAATAATTCTCCATTAATATAAACTGAATTAATCAAATTAGGCCACCAAGCATAACCACCATAACCAAACAAAACAGGAACAGAAATAATTTGTTCGTCTTTTAAGTTTAGTTCTTGCTGAAGTTGTCTGATAATCGGATTAACTTTTTGTCGTTGTAAATTGAGGTTATATTGCATCAAAACTTGATTATTTAACGCTGCTCTCACAGTGGTTTGAGTACTTAATCCCCGATTCAATGCCGCTCCTTCATAACCTTTTTCTGCCAGTTCTTCTAATAATTTAATCCCCGCTTCTGGACTGACAACCAATAGTAAAGGTTCTCCGGTTTGACTCGGAATAAAGCTAATAATTTCATCGACATGACGTAACATCAACCAAGACGTATCAATGGGGATAGGTGGCCCCTGAACTTTTTGAGCTTTTAGAAAATCAATCACATCAGGATGCAACGTTTCATCTTCTGCTTTACCATAATAAATTCGCCCCATTGGATAATTGGGCAAAGGCGGTGTAACGGCTAGATTACTATATCCATCTAACCATTGATTTAATGGATCTAAAAGACGCGATTTTCCCATTTCAAACCAACCAAAATTTCGACTCATTAAAGATTGACTATAGTCTTGGTCTTCCTCTATTATATTCCCTTTTAAACTCACAGGATATTGACGTATTCCTGAAGCATCCGGAAACTGAACATAACCAATTTCTGTCGTATCTTGCATCCATGCCGTCTCCCCGGATGTTATTTTCGTCGTCGCTCCGGTGGCTTCCGCAATTTGCTTAACTTGATTAATCAGTTCTTTATTATTATTGCGATCGCTTAAATGAACTTGAGTCACCGGGGCCGTATCGGGCGACATAATCCAAGGAGCAACCCCCATTTGAATAGAGTCTGAAGCAATTTCTTCACCATTTTGACGCGCTGTTGCAGTCAGTGTAACCCGTCCTGTCCAGTTGCGATGAGCAAATTGTTTCGCTTCAATTCCCAGCACAATTTCATCACTAAAATTCAAAGGTTGCTGCCCCGATAAATCTACGGGTTGCCAGCCCTGAACAGTTTTTTGAAACAAGTTAATATAAGGTTGTGTTTCAGTGTCGGTGGTGATATAAATTTCTGTATTTTGATATTCTGGAGACAACTTAAACTGAATCAACGCTAAATCTTCAGCATCATATTCACCATTGACTTGTAGATCTTTCCAGTCGGGCAAATTATCCCGATTATCATCATCATTATTAAATAAAATTAAAGGCCCCGCTGCCATGGACCATTGTTGAGGAGGTACTTCATCTAATGCATTAATTTCTCCATCCCGGTTACTATCTCCATACATTGCAAAACCCGAAAACTGAGGATTAGCAACCGTTTGTTGAGGCTGCGGTTGAGACTGTGGTACAGTTTGCTGTAACGGTTGGGGTTGAACTTCAGATTGATTAGCTAAAGCCAGTTCATAGGTAGCGATGGCTAAATAGCCTTGATATTCTACAATTTTCTCAATGGTAGACGGCCGCAGAAAACTATCTCCGGGGACTTGCTGCAAGAAGTCAATCGCCTGTAACCAGTGTTGCTGGGCTTGTTCCCAGTTGTTACTTTCTCCCGCTGTAACAGCCTCTATGGCTTGTTGTAAGGCAGATTCCCATATTTGATTGGCAAGTTGTTCGATTTGAATCCGGGCTTGAGTCGTTTCCTGGGCTTGGAGTAAAGCTTCGTAGCGTTGACGTTGTAATTCGTATTCCCAGGCTGCCACAGAGGAGTCAAATTTCGGCGGCCCTGATTTCTCTGCTAATTCCGCTGAAATGCTGGAGCGCAATTGATATAATTCTTCTAAAGATTGTGGTGTGACTTCCGTCATCTCTAAAGTCGGTGTCGTCAAAATAGAGGGTTGAGATTCATCTCTGGGGATATCGAGGCGGTCGGTTTGAGATTGTGAAGGTGCGTACTGACTCAAAACTGCAGGGCAAGGAACAAAAATGATCCCGACAACGACTCCTACTGTATTAACAACTGCAATCGCAACGTAGCCAATCCAACTCATCGATTCTCCTCTAATACCGAAATTGATTGTAGCAAGCTCTGAGGCGGAAGTTCAATCTATTTGAAGAGAGTTAACACCTTATCCCTTGATTTTATTAGCGTTTGCGTTACTGGTCTTAGTTCAAATCACTTCAGATGACAAGTAACCCAGTTTAAATTTTTTATAATATAAATCCCGATCAGTTGTAATCAGGTCTCAAAAATGTATAATCAGCTTTCAAAAGACCCATTCAGATGGTATAGATAAAACCGATTAAATTTGTCTAAATTAGCAAAAATTCCGATTTTCTCTCGGTGCTTATTCAAGCCGGATTGTTCATCACCCGGATATTTTGATGAATTAAATTTATACAGTTTAATTTAAATTACACGGATTTGACTCAGATGGTGAGTATGTTAAAATAAGAACATCAATTAAAAACACAAAATTGTTGGGCAGCCCAGAAGCAGAGTGAATGCATGACTAATAAAATTATAGCTGTTAACAAACCCAATAAGCCTGAACCCACGGCAACACCCGAAGCCACTGAGGTAAAAGAGGAAAAACAATTAACCGAAAACACGAGTAAATCGGTTAGTCGTCCCAAACCGCAGAAATCATTTTCTCGACCTTCTAAAGCCCCTAAGCCGAAACCGAAGAAGCTACCCGAATTGACTGAAGTTAAAAATGCAGTCGGCGATGTATTTAATGTTGGGGATAAAATTAGAGTCAGAGCGCCCTGGGGAATCTGGGCTGCAGCAGAAATTGATAAGTTTTATCAGGTCAACTCTGCTGATGTAGTCGCTCATTTTGTGCCGAAAACAGAGCGCTCTGGCTGGAATTGGTTCGGAGGTTGTATTAATAGTGAATTACTCCAGAAATTCCCGGAAAATTAATAGTTATTCGTTGTATCTTTGTCTTAAAAAGTTTAGCTCTTGAAAAGTTCAACTTGGCACGAAGAGTCGCAGCGCAACTTTCCGCTCGATTAATTATTTCAAAAAGAAATACAATCATTAACCTGCCCTAATCCTAAAAGTATCGGGGCAGGTCATATTATTTTAACAGCAATGAATAAGCGATCAAAGATACCGAAAATCAGGAAACGGAGAGATTAATTATATTCTAATATTCTCCCCATCTCTTGCCGTAATGTCATCTCCTGCTTTGCATTTTTTTCGTGCGACTCGTCACTAACGACGACACAGTTGCACAGCAATTTGATGTTTGCATAGAGTTGAGCGATATTGCCAGTCAGGACAACTACAGCCTTCTTCATCAACAACAGAAATACTGTGATGTTGAGGGTTCCAAACTAGTGCCTCAGTTGCGGTCAACTTAACAGCTAAAGGTTCGAGGGCAACTCGATTATAACGGGACAAAAATTGTTGGGCAACATTGGCTGTTATGGAAAATTGACCCCTGTTTGTATTGAATGTTATCCCCATTGCATCAATCTTCATCTGCTCCACTGTATCAAAATACATCCCCTGCAGAGCCAGTAAATCACGGCAACATTGAATCAATTGTGCTTTTGAAATTAGAGTGCTACAGCGTCCTTTCTTTGTTGTATAAATAAGCTGAGGTGTATGACTGATACCCACGATTGTAATTTGTTCAACTCGAATTTCACAAGGGACTAAAGGGGAAATTTCTGGGGTCTGTATTTTTGAGGCCAGAACCACACCGATCCCACAATACTGCGGCATTTCCAAGGCGATAGCAGATTGGCTCATTTTATGATATTATCCTATTTACAATCAAATTTTGAGAGTTTAGCGCTGATTCCCAAGTCTCAATTGGGGCCGCGCTATTTGTCTATTTAATCTAATTATAATATAACTTGATGATTTCGTCAACTCCTTAAATACAATTGGGGTGGGGTATTGAGGCAATTTCAGTGGGAGGCGCGACCCCCTCATAAACCCGTCTCCTAAAAGAGGAGGAACGGATGGTTTCCCCTTGGGCCGGGGTGAGAAAAGTTGATCAATGGTTTATCTTTGTTTAAACAGGGGATAAATTGAGAAGTTGACAATATCCCATCGAGTTAATCAAATTGCAGTCAAAGAAAAAGTCGTTTCAGATTTGGAGAGGTAACTTGAGTGAAGTGAATTGTTTTTTGTCTGAAAGTTCAGAAAAATAGAAACAAACGAACCAATCGCAAAACAATATGAGGTTTAGCTTAAGAGAGGGAAATCGGTTGTAGGTTAGAGTTTTTTGGGTTTACTAACTTAGCCTTAATTTGTGCTAAAAAATCTTGTTGATCGATGACAGGTTTTGAAATAAATCCGTCAGCACCACTGCGGTTAAGATAATATTCTCGATCCCAACGACTCCCATGAGCGGTTACTAAAATAACTGGAAGATTTGCCGTTTGTGGGTTCGCTTTCAACAGTTGAGTAATTTTAATCCCATCAACCGCTTCGCCTTCGTAATAACTATTGGCTAAAGAAATATCCATTAAAATCAGATCGGCTTGTTGAGAGTTAGCCAGTTGCAGAACTGTTTCAACATCCTCAGTGTGCCACGCCACCAAACCCCCACGCTTTGTGAGAATACGCTCAAAGACTTTCCAGTTGATTGGGTTATCTTCAACAACTAACACCGTATTCATAAACGATCCACCCTCCTATTAATGAGATGAGGTTGATACGATACCTACTTACTAGTTTGAAGGATCATGTTCAACTCGTCGATAGGGATAAGTTCAGGAGTTGGGGTATTTGGCTGCTGTAGTTCAGGAAAAAAGATAGAAAAGTTCAGGATCAATATAGAGTAACAGCGATTTAAAATCAACATCGGTTCTACAGGGTCAATGGTGAGTGATGAAGAAAATCCTATTTACCTCTTACCAAAATTGGGGCAACGTACCCATTACCCCAACTCAATATAGTGATTGCTGTTTACGTTTACTAAGCAGCGGGCTTAGTCAAAGCACTGCAATAATGGTCATCTACTTGATGAGATTGAAGCGATGCAGCCTGCATCTCTACACCAACCGGCAAAGAACGCTCTTGAGAATGAATCACCATCTGCTTACAAACCACCTGGGCAAAACCCACTGAGGCATAATCCCATAAATAAAAGCTAGGCTCACTTTCGGTGGCATTAGCTGGCGCGAACAATACGGAACCGAATAAAATCAATTCTAACGTTAGCAATGCGACAATGATATACTTCAACATAACCCCTTTTTTAGCTCAGATCAGTAATCTGTTTTCTTCTATTATTGCTTGAATTTGAAGTCACGTCATCCGATCGTTAAGCGCAACTCAAGGCGTTAGGCTTGTTCATCAATATTTTCTGAGTCAACGGGTTCAATATATTCACTTTCGATCAAAAATGCTCCTTTCTCAAATCGGACTCCCCAATATCCCCCAGGACGGCGATCTAAAATCACTCCCACTTCCCCTAACTTCAATACACTAGCAGGGCGTAAAATCGGCATAGGTTCGGCTGTCTTAACATAGGGGGGTAAGGTAATGATGCGAACTTTTTGGTGAATAACAAACTCTTTTGACATACCTACATTTGCTGTTTCAGCGAATAAAAGACTTGATTTTTAACCGAGAGATAGACATTCCATCAAATGTTATTCAATTTTATGTTAATTTAACAATTTTTAGCTGTGTCCGCAAATTATTAAGATTCAACTAAATGATACAGTCATCAGCTCATCCAAAGATACTATGAATATAGTCCTATCAGTTTAGAGAAAAGGGTAATCATCATGGCTACAGGTCGTCGTGTGTCCCGTATTGCTGCCTTGATTAAACGAGAGGTCAGCCAGATATTGCTCCATGATATTAAAGATGACCGCGTTGGCAGTGGAATGGTGAGTATCACCGATGTGGAAGTCTCCGGAGACTTGCAACACGCTAAAATTTTTGTGAGTATTTACGGTACAGAAACAGCCCGCCAAGAAACAATGGAAGGCTTACGTTCTGCCAAAGGCTATGTTCGTTCCTATTTAGGTCAACGGATTCGACTGCGACGAACGCCTGAAATTGTTTTCGTTGAGGATCGTTCTTTGGAACGAGGCGATCAAATTTTGTCGCTGATTAATCAAGTAAATCGTCGTCCTTCCTCCGAAGAAAAGGAACATTCAGAATATGACGATTTGGAAGAATCATAACTCAAAACTTCATAGTGTTTTTTTTGAGTGTTTTTTTTGACATGACAAATTTTAGCAGGTTGATTGGGCTTAGGTGATTCTGTGTCCATTTCGGCTATGAATGAGGTGATTTTAAGCACACAACCTTGTGATGATAGATCATGTTTTTGATGATTGACTTGCTGGATTAACACACTCATGCCAACACTATGCCGAAACAAAAAGGCTACAAACTTCAATATTTGGAGAATTTAAATAAAAAAATCACTTCAGGGGAAAATCAGCCCCAGTCCCGCAAGCAATCTTTTCCGGGGCAGTGCCAGATTAACCTAAGTGGCTACAAATTGCTTTAAATTTTTGTTAAAAATTCACAATGATCGGCTGTAGCGATCTATGCTTAGAGAGCTTACAATAATTCATCCCCGATTACCTCGCTAAGCTGCCATAGGTTTTTACTGATGGTCAGACTCCAAACATCTAAACCCTTGTCATCAGAGGTTGATCCACATCTGAAACTATAGGAGTGAAAGAAAGTAGTCAGTCGTCAGTATTTACTCAGGGGTCAGATTTTTACCTCTCTTATAGCTTAGGCCCACAAGAGCAAGCTTCCTTAAAAAAAATGGGTATCAATATCTAAGCTTGTATCCTTGTTGGACTTACTTAAGTTTTCAGTCAATTTTCTCAGAAGTTCTTGAACTTAAGAAACAACAGCTCAAACATACTATATAACACTCTGGTTTCAATGACTAGGGTCAGTTTATGAGATTTTCGGCTAAAACATTTTTTCATCATAAAGACAGGTAAAATTGTATTCACTTATACTGACAAAACCCCTTCCCTAATCTCAATTTTTCGACTATCATAGGATATTGATGCCATAAACACTATAGGCAAATACCCCAAGAGGGCGAATTATGACTTACACCACTGTTCAGTACTCACTTGATATTATCCGTGACGAAGCACGTCAACTCGTTAACAAAGGAGTTGTCAGTCGTCAGCAACCGATATACACACTTTGTCAATATATTCCAGCTCGAGACTGGATCTGTGTTGAAGGAGAGCTAGAAGAGTGTGATTATCTGCTTCGAGATCGAATTGGCGATCTAATTGGTTGCGAAAAATGGGAGAATGACTGATCCCAACAGTTAATTACTTCCGCAATTAGTAGAGATTTTTCAGATTTTATACATTTCACGGTTGAAGCTCAACAAAACTCATGTGCTGAATTGGGTTACCTCCGGTAGCTAAGCATCCCACTGAGTCAATGAACAAATTGATTATGATTTTAGTCTAATTGTTCAAAAAACATGACTCACATCTACCTAGCGGACAATTACAGCTCAATTCATATCAAGGATAAAAGAATAACGATTTAGTCTAAAAATTTGTTAGGCTAAAATAAAAATAAGGTAAAACAATGATTTAACTTCTGTTATTATAAAAAACAGAGATTAAATATCAAAACTATAAACAATAAATTAACTCACTCAAACTGAACTTTTATTTAAAACCTGGGTGAGTTAATTTAATGAGAATTTTTAATCTTTTAAGTCTTCTAACTCAGAACGAAGATCGGCAATTTCTTGAGTTAAGTCTTGAATTTCTGCGACTGAACTGGGATCTGTAGACGGTGTTTCAGGAGTCGTGACTTGAATTGTAGTCGGTTCTGTGTTAACCGTCGTTCGATTGGAGTCAACAGATTGGGCCATCATAGCGTCAATAAACTTACGCGCTTCATGTTCTGTGACTTCGCCTTTAGCTGCCCATTCTTCAGCAAGTTGACTCAGTTCAGATTGAATTTTATCTAGATTCTCATTTCGCTTCTGAGCATCTTGTAGCATTTCAACTAGAGAAGAAGTTGCGCCAAGGGTAACACGAAAGCCCGTTTGGAGTACTTGAGTCAAATTATCGACATTCATGAGAACCAGTAATTAAGTCAGTAACATAGAGATGACAGACCAGAAGCCTATCGCATGAGTTCTTATTCTAGCACCTGGCTTTACAGAAAACTAGGAGATATTCTCTACTTTAGGCAGATCTTCAGTTCATGGCGGGCATAGAGTCTGGGTGAAAACCGTCAAACTTGTTCTAGGTATTGATTGACATCTTCTAAAATACGAGTCAGTTCAGCTTCACTATTAACCTTAATTCGATCATCTCGTACCGTAATTAACACTTTGGCAGCAAAGGGACTGGGCCAAATATTGGGATTACAAAACACTTCTAAAAAAACATCACCCATGTATTGATATTCTATGGGTTTCTGTGGTGTAGGCTTTCCTGGAGTCGTTCGAGTGGCGACAACTTTGAGTTTATCGAGGAGTTCGCTTAAGGCTGTCTTTAAGTCCTGTGCCGCTTGGGGAGTAAAGCGCAATGAAACAGAACCTTGAATTAAGTTAAGGGTCAGTGGAATAGTCGCCATAGAATTTATAATGTGACAAACACAAAAATACTGTAGATCTGATTGTATACCAGACACGATTTATAATTACCAACGCGATTATAACTCACTCAAGAATATACATAATTAAAAATTATCTGTTGAGTATTTTATCCGTTTAGATCTCTCTTAATTGTTAACTATTCTAAAAAATACAACATAAAAATTAATGTGATAGATGAATATTTTAATTTTTTTTATTAATAAAATTAACCTAAACAAATAAAATATACTGTTCTATCTATTTACTAAACAAAAAGATAAAGTTTTCAATCTTAATTGCTAGCACCTAAGACAAATTATAAAAGAAGTAATCGGTTTAAGGATTATCCGTAATATTAATGATATAGGGATGATACGCATCTGGCTGATAAGAACCGACCCAAATTTGATAAGTTCCGGACAGCCATTGGCCTGTTATTGCTGGATTCATATCTGCATCATCATCATTACACCAACTTCCTCCTGGCCCGCGAATCACCAGAATTGTGTCAGCATTACTCTTAACCCGTAAACTTAAGTAATTAAAAAAATTATTCAAGACTAATGTATGGTCGGGCTGCCCGTCAATAAATCCAATACAGGGGCCAGTTGGGGTCTGGGATCGTCCTGCCGTTTTCTCGGCTAAGATTGCCCCTCCGCTTAATCCTCGCACCGTGAGCGGGTCTGGATGAAAATTGGGAGAAAGAGTGATATTCTCAAAAATTGGAGCTGATGTAGAGTTGAGTGGCTTAGCATGAACTAGCCCGCTGAAAAAAAGGCTAAATACAGCAATAGCAGTGGTATGAAACAAAGTGAGTCGTGTTCGAGATCGGTGGCCCATTGAGATTGCAATAAGATTGTCTTTGCTTCATCATACTGACTCGTTATTCAGATTCAGTACTGTGACTCACCCACATTTGACCTCACCCCTAACTCCCTCTTGCTAGAGGCGCAATACTATTGAGTGGCAAACCGAGATCAAACCCTTACTAAGTTTAGGGGCGTTGTTTGCGCTGAATGTAATTGTTGTTAAGCGATTGTGCTTAATAATATTACCCACCGACTTAGCCCGATCTCGGATGAAAAGTTTCAATCGTGAATTAAGCTATTGAATATTGCTGATTAAAACGGACTTAGAACAGTGTTGTAAATCTACGATTGAAATTTAAGTTTTCTACAGAGATCAAGCTAAGTTGGATAAACGAGTTAAGGGTTAACAACGGGCGGATTTTACTGATTCACAAAACTCAGATTACCTGGCATCAGCATCGGCTAAAACCATGCCAGAATTGAGTAATTCAACGGCTTTTTGATATTGCAGATCATTTGCGGTGCCGACTTCTGTTAATTTCAAGGAAGTCGCGGGTACAACGTAATCGGGTTGAATACCTAATTTATTAATATCGTGATGGGCTGGAGTTTCATACTTGGCAACTGTGACGGCTAAACCTGCACCATCAGACAAATCAAATAGGGACTGAATTAACCCTTTCCCAAACGTCTTTTCACCCACTAATACAGCCCGATAATTATCTTGCAGTGCCCCGGCTAAAATTTCACTCGCGCTGGCTGTGCCACCATTAACCAATACCACTAATGGCGCTTGAGTTAAAGCAGTGCCTGCCGCTTCAAAACTGCCTAAAAAGCCTTGACGGTTGACGGTATAAACCACAGTCCCTTCATCAAGCCACTCTTGAGCAATTTCAACCCCGGCTTGCAGTAAACCCCCAGGATTATTACGCAGATCAAGAATATAACCATTCGCCCCTTGCTGTTGCAGTTGGGTAATGGCACGAGCCACTTCTTCTGTGGCGTTGGCACTAAATTGACTGAGGCGAATATAACCAATAGGGACTTGTCCAGAAGTTATTCGCAAATCAGCCAACACCGGGTTAAGACTAATGCGATCGCGCACTAACTTAATCTCTTCCGGCTCTGGGGTATCAGAATGTTGAACCGTCAGGATGACAGTACTTCCGGCAGGCCCTCGCATTTGTTCGGCTGCTTCATCGAGGGTGAGTTGATCGGTTGGGACTCCATCAATTTTGACAATGCGATCGCGCGGTACAATTCCTGCATCCGAAGCGGGAGAACCGTCAATTGGGGCAATGACCGTTAATTGTCCAGTTTCTCCATCGAGAGCGATTTGCAAACCCACCCCTGTGAGTTCTCCTGATGTACTCATTTGTAAGCTGCGGTACTGTTCAGGGCGCAGCAGACGAGTAAATGGATCATCAAGACTTTTGAGTAGGGTTTCAATTGCTTCGTAAGTTTCAGAGCGATCTCGCAGGGGTTGTCGTAAGGCTCGTTTGCGTACAAACCACCAGTTCTGACCATTAAATGAATCATCAATGTAGGCTTGATTAATGATTCGCCAGGTTTCACCCACCAAGTTCTGTTCTTCGGTCAAAGCTAAAGCAGGTGTTGTTGGCCCTCCCAATAACTGAGCCAGGGCAAACCATAAGACGAAAGCAATCTGAATAATGGGTTTGTACATAAGACAATATGTTTAAATTTTCTTAACAATTGATTAAACGGGGATTTCCCGCCTGAAGAACGGTTAAGTTTCTTCTAGTATCGGGCATTTGGGGTGGATTGCACCCCTAGATGATTCGGAGAATTTCCCACGACTTTTCTGAAATTCTAGTTAAAGCTATGTTACATTTTTTATCGAAGGGGTAACACAGATGGGAAATTACCTAAGCTGTCAGCCCTATTCTGTGAGTCCCCTAATTGTCTCAGTTTATGAGAGAGCCAAACCGGATCTCTGTTGAGTGATTTCGTGCTTCTCCTCCGTCTTCTGACTGATCGAAGCCGCCGAATCTACTGAAAAATTGGACGGTTTAGGGCATTAGTTTTAATAGCGACAGTGGTTTAACCACTTTTACTACTGCGCCCAATTTACTGTAAAACGACAGCAATTTATAAATTCTAGGAATTTCAGCTACATGTTTTCCAAGGAAGTTACAGAATCTTCAGCTTACAAATGGTTTGATGAACGCCTAGAAGTCCAGGCGATCGCAGATGACATTACAACCAAATATGTTCCGCCCCATGTCAATATCTTCTATTGTTTGGGTGGAATCACCTTGGTCTGTTTCTTGATCCAGTTTGCCACTGGATTTGCTATGACGTTCTACTATAAACCCACTGTAGTAGAAGCGTTTTCTTCAGTTCAGTACATCATGAACGAAGTCAACTTCGGTTGGCTCATTCGTTCAATTCACCGCTGGTCTGCCAGCATGATGGTGTTGATGATGATCCTGCACACCTTCCGTGTCTACCTCACAGGTGGCTTTAAAAAGCCCCGTGAATTAACTTGGGTCACCGGTGTAATTTTAGCGGTAATTACCGTTTCTTTCGGTGTTACGGGTTACTCTTTGCCTTGGGACCAAGTCGGATACTGGGCGGTCAAAATCGTGTCGGGTGTACCCGATGCGATTCCTGTTGTCGGTTCATTGATTGTTGAATTGATGCGGGGTGGAACTGCTGTGGGTCAAAGCACTCTGAGCCGTTTTTACAGCTTACACACTTTCGTTTTACCTTGGTTGATTGCAGTCTTTATGTTATTGCACTTCCTAATGATTCGTAAGCAAGGAATTTCAGGTCCATTGTAAGGTGAATCGCTTCAAGTCAGGGGTTGCTCTATGGGGTGAATCATCGCTGTTATAGAGTAATTCCTGCTAAACTAAATAGATAAGCTTTGCCATCCCAATGGATTAGTTAACACAGATTGTCTGGCCCAATCTAGAGGCAAAGACAGTAGAAAAAAGGAGAATAATTTCAGTTATGTCCATTTTGAAAAAGCCGGATCTCAGCGATCCTGTATTGCGCGCCAAACTCGCTAAAGGCATGGGTCACAACTATTATGGTGAACCTGCTTGGCCCAATGATTTACTCTATGTGTTCCCCGTTGTTATTCTCGGAACAATTGCACTCGTCGTCGGTTTATCCGTATTAGACCCGGCGATGGTTGGAGAACCTTCTAATCCTTTTGCAACTCCCTTAGAAATTCTGCCTGAGTGGTATTTGTGGCCGACTTTCCAAATTCTACGGGTTGTTCCGAGCAAACTTTTGGGAATTGCGTTGATGTCTTCAATTCCTTTAGGGTTAATGCTGATTCCCTTTATTGAAAACGTTAATAAGTTCCAAAATCCTTTCCGCCGTCCGGTTGCAACAGCGATGTTCCTCTTTGGTACAGCTGTAACACTGTGGCTCGGAATTGGGGCGGCTTTACCCATCGACACGTCTTTAACTTTAGGTCTGTTCTAAACTAAACTCTGTTTAGATAAACTAACCCACCCTGAATCAGTAGGGTGGGAATTTTTAATTAAGTTTGATCAACTGATCTGAGGTTTATGACTCAGAGATTCATTCAATCTAAATATTTAACTTTAAAGCGGGTAACGCGATTCGAACGCGCGACATTCACCTTGGCAAGGTGACGCTCTACCACTGAGCTATACCCGCATGCGTATCTATTTATCATTACAGAATTATCAGAATTTGTCAAGTCTTTTCATCAAAAACATTTAAGTTAATCTCCAGATAGACTGAGGCAATCGATAGTAAGAAATAGTCCTATTGGTCGTCTTAGTGATGTAATCTGGAGAAATCAGCAATTAAGGGTTCGATAATTGGTTCATTGTTCAGTCGGGTAGAGAGGTTCGCTATCTAAGCCTCCGAGTCGATCTAATGGCCAGAAACGCACCACAGCCCGTCCGATAATATTGTCATAGGGAACAAACCCCCAAGAATGACTATCAAAGCTGTTGTTGCGATTATCTCCCAAAACTAAATAACTATTTTCCGGAACAGTTTGTGGTCCCCAATCATACTGAGGTTCTTCTGCAATATAATTTTCCGCGATAGTTTCACCATCGACAATCACTCTTCCATTGTTTACCTCGACAGTTTCCCCCGGTAGACCAATAATCCGTTTAATGAAAGCATCCTTATATTGTTGCTTCAATGCATCGGTAGGTGAAAACACCACCACATCTCCCCGTTGAGGATCGCTAAACTTATAGCCCAACTTATCAATAATTAAGCGATCATTAATTTCTAAGGTGGGTAACATTGATCCAGACGGAATGTAACGTGCTTCTGCGACAAACGTCCGAATTCCCAAAGCTAAGATAATACTCAACCCAATCGTCTTAAATCCTTCTACCCAGGGATTCTCGGGTTCTGGGGGAGAAGAGTTGGGGTTAGTGTGTTGATGGGGCACGCGACTCATAGACAATGATTTACCAAGCCTAACTCAAATAAAAATAACAGGTTCTCATTCCTCACAACGATTCAGTTACGCTCAATCGTCATTTAACTGCCAATAATCCTCAGTTAGATATTAGCTGAAGCATGAGTGTACCTAATATTGTTTATTTTACACCTAGATTCTGGAGAGCGGGTGGATGAAAATGTTATTACTTTTAAGTTGTTGCTTGGAATATCGGCAAAAGAATCTGACTTGTTACTGTTGAGTCTCTCTACCGCAAGAGAGAATTGATTAAAGTTGACGGGTGAGAATATTAACGCAGGTCTCAACACCGAGTAAGATGAATCAACAGGGGATCGCCACAATCGGGGCATTTTTACCCCAGTCTCGATCCAGCATTGACACATACTCTAAAAACTACATTTATTCCAGGTTTGTTATGCCCTTTCCACGTTCTAGCGGTATTCTACTGCATCCCACTTCTTTACCCAGTCGGTTTGGGATTGGAGAGATTGGATCAAATGCCTATCAGTTTGTTGATTTTCTCAAAAATACTGGGCAACAACTGTGGCAAATTTTGCCTGTAGGCCCGACGGGCTTCGGTAATTCTCCTTATTTATCATATTCAGCCAGTGCCGGAAATCCGTTGTTGATTTGCCCAGACAGGCTGATTGCAGAGGGATTACTCACAGAATCAGATGTAGCAGACTTGCCGTTATTTCCCCGAGATCAAGTGGATTTTGATGCGGTTCGACCTTATAAAATGGGGTTGTTTCAAACAGCATTTAAAAATTTTCAGAAAGATCCCAACCCAGATCTTGAAAAAGAATTTAAACAGTTTTGTGTGAACAAAGCAGTCTGGTTAGATGACTATGCATTGTTTATGGCGATCAAAGAAGCCTGTAATAACGCCAGCTGGCATACTTGGGATCAAGACATTGCCCGTCGCCAGCCAGAAGCAATGAAACAATGGTCCCAACGTCTCAAAGAGCAAGTATTATTCCACAAATTCTTGCAATATGAGTTTTTCCGGCAGTGGTCTGACTTGAAAAGATATGCCAATAATCAAGGGATTCAAATCTTCGGTGATTTGGCTATTTATGTGGCTCATGATAGTGCAGATGTGTGGTCTCATCCCGAAATTTTCTGTTTAGACGAAGAAACCGGAGAAGCGGCTTTAATGGCAGGAGTCCCACCCGATTACTTTAGCGAAACGGGGCAGCTTTGGGGTAACCCAGTGTATAACTGGGAACAGTTGCAACAATCAGACTTCCAGTGGTGGGTACAACGGGTACAGGCGATGTTGGAGTTTGTCGATCTGATTCGGATTGACCATTTCCGAGGCTTACAGGCGTTCTGGGCAGTTCCAAGGGGAGAAACGACGGCCATGAATGGTGAATGGATTGAGGCACCCGGAGAGGCCTTTTTTCAGACGTTAGAGGAGAAATTGGGGCGCTTACCGATTATTGCAGAAGATTTAGGAACCATTACTCCAGAGGTCGAAGCCCTGCGAGATCAGTTTGAATTACCTGGGATGAAGATTTTACATTTTGCTTTTGATTCAGGCCCAGATAATCTCTATCTTCCCTATAATTACGTCAGTCCGAATTGGGTGGTTTATACCGGAACCCATGATAATGATACAACTCTTGGTTGGTTTAATAGCCGAGATTTGCCAGGTCGGGCGCGAGTGACCCGATATTTAGGTTCAACTTCAGATTACGGGATTCATTGGGATTTAATTATTTTGGCCTTAGCAACTGTTGCCAATCAAGCCATTTTCCCATTACAAGATATTCTCGGACTCGGGAGTGAGGGGATGATGAATAAACCCGGTACTTCAGCCGGAAACTGGGCTTGGCGATTTGAACCTGGATCTTTAACCGATGAAATAGGCGATCGCCTCAAGTTCTGGACAGAAACCTACGGACGCTTACCGAGCAGTTAAAAGAGGCACTCTTACACTTTGGGTATCAATTGAGTAATGAGTAGCGCTCAGACCCCCGCGCCCTCGACTCCTAACTCATTACTCCTGATTCACGATTTCGGGTTTTGCGCTTGAGAACTCGGATTTTCTGAAGTAAACACCACCTCTTCTACCATTCCTGGTTCTCCTAAGCGTTTGGCTTCTCCGTTATTGACAGTAATCAAAACTCCCCCGGCATTCCCCGCAACGACAACAACCTCTTTGCTAGCTTTCCAGCTTTGCTGGGTTCCTCCGGCAAGGATACCTTGAAATTCAGTTTTACCATCAATTTCGATTAATACCCAAGACTCATCTTTAACTGTTAAGGCAATCTCAACAGAATTAGAAGTGGCTTTGACTTCAGAGGAGACTGAATGACCCGCCACAGCTTCATTTGACTGAGCGACTAATTGGCCTTCTATTACAGTTGAATTTGGATTAGAAGTAGAGGATTGAGCCGGATCAGATCGACTAGCATTTGCAACAATCGGTTGATTGGGGATATTTGTCAAAGGATTAGATTTAACGAGGTAGGATAAACCATTAACAGCACAAATAACGAGCAAAATATAAGTTAAATAGAGATGAGTGGGTCGTAGCGGAGGTAAAGACAACAACTTCAGAGGAGATTTAACGGACGGTTCAATCGGTTCAGGCAAAAAGAATTGAGCCAAATCAGAACCATTTAACCCCAATGCATCAGCGTATCGCTTAATTAAGCCTTGGGTATATACGGGTTCAGGTAAGTATTCAAGTTGACCTTGTTCTAAAGCGTGCAACAATGGGACTCGAATTAAGGTATAAGCCGCAACCATGTTAATCGATAAGGACTGATGTTGACGGGTTTGACGAAGTTGTTCTCCAATTTCTACCAATCGCTGAACCAATTCGGCTTGAGAAAACGAGGGATTTTGAGATGTATTTTTGTTTGGGAGTGCTGAAGAAAATAGGCTATTGTTCATACACGGTACTCCTGGGTCTTAACTGGGAGATCTACTCGCACAAAGGGTGATGGCACATTGATCGGGTTACAGCAGTTCCCTGATGATTCGTCAGAGTGGGCTGTGACTCATGTTTGAGACAACGAATTTCAGTCTCGGTGAGAAAACGATATTTTCCTTGAGATAGTAAGGGCTGATTTTTCGGATTCAGTTGAACCGAACCAATCGCAACCCGATGGAGTTTTTTGACAGGGTATCCGAGTTGTTCGGCGACCCGACGAATCTGGCGGTTGCGACCTTCAAATAAAATCACTTCAAGTTGGGTTTGACCGGGCGATGAAGTTCCTATCTGTCTGATGACTGCAGGTAAGGTTTTCCTGCCGGATAGGATGACACCTTGTCGCCAGATTTGCAAGGTGGTTTTGGGTGGATATCCTTCAACCCAGACGTGATAGGTTTTTGGGATATGGTGGCGAGGATGGGTTAAGTGGAAGGTCAGTTCTCCATCGTTGGTCAATAGCAACGCTCCGGTCGATTCAGCATCTAAACGGCCTACAGGATGAATTCCCTGACCTTTTTGTAAGGAGCGGGGTAATAAATCCATTACCTTTAGTCTTCCCTTGGGATCATTACAAGTGGACACAATTCCCGACGGCTTATTGAGCAAGAGATACACGGGCTTAGGTCGATGTGACGCTCGAATCGGTTGACCATCTACTTCAATGCAGTCTTGGGATGGATTTGCTTTTTGTCCGGTGACTGCTGTGATGCCATTGACACGAATTCGTCCTGCTTGAATCATTTGTTCAGCTTGACGACGGGAGGCAATTCCCCAATGTGCAATAATTTTTTGTAGCCTGTCCTCCATGTCAAAGATCAGTTAGAGATAAAAGTTAGGGTGTTTTGAGTTCACGCTAAATTGTGTCACAATTTTACGGACTCTGTACAAATATTACAGCAATCAGTAATTATTCCTAGTTGGTTGGGATCATCAGGTTTTTGTCAAAGACGCTATGGAGATATTCTCATCATCACCTTCGTTGGACTAATCAATCAGTGGGAATTAATGATAAAGAGTTGATGAGTTATAGCATATAACGCTCTTGTATCCTTGTCATCTCAATAATAGGGGCGTTACTATACAGGATGTGGAGTGGAGTGAGAGTTGCTAAATTTGTCGAGCGATTCAGTTACATCAGGACAACCTAACCACAATCGGTCTCGGTGGCTAGGCACGATTGTATCTCAGGCAGTCAGGTTTTGGCTACAATCTCAAGTTGACTCGATACAACAGTTAGAGGTTCAAATCAATGTCGGACATCGAGATTTAGTCCGAGGTAAAATACCCCAGATCGCGATCGAGGCAGCAGTGGGTGTTTATCAGGGAATACACCTCAGTCAAATCCACCTCAACGCGACTCGAATTCAGACCAATTTAAGTCAAGTCCTTAAAGGCAAGCCGCTGCAATTACTTGAACCAATTGATGTTGTTTGTCAACTGATTCAAACTCAAGCTGACTTCAATGCTTCTGTTTCTTCACCTTTACTCTCGAATGCGCTGGGAGATTTCTTACAACCCTGGCTACAATCTCAAATGATTTGCCAATCTATTCAAAACATAGTGACTCAATCTATTACCCTATGTAATCAATATTTTATCATAGAAGGAATGCTGGTGTCTGCCGATCGATCCTATCCGTTTCAACTACAAACTCAACCTCAATTGCTGGATGCTCAAACTATAGTTTTTACTCAATCTATGTTTGAGGCTCCCCCTTTAATTGCTGCGATTAATTTAGCAGATTATCCCCTAGATTGTGGTTCCTCTGTTGAAATTCAACAATTAATTTTAGACGCTAACGCTTTAAGTTTGCAAGGGAAAATTCAGGTTAATCCTTAGTAGGCTTCATTAATCTCAAATCCGGTAACCAAACGGAAACTGAACCCCCCGGACAATGAAAATTTCCCCAGCCTTGTTCGTTGGTATAAACAGGTTCAGAAATATGTTCAGTCAAGTCATAAAATTGAGTATTAGCTTGAGCGACTTTCATCCATTCACTGCCTCCTGGGCCATTACTTAAAAGCACAGCAACCCCTTGAGGATGTAAGTCATTACCGAGTCGAGTCCAACCAATTCTATCGGGGTGATTGAAGTAATTTAATTGTTTTCCATAAGCGTAATGTTGACGAACATATAAGAATTTATCGATTAACCAACGATGGCTCGCCATCCCAATTTCATACCCTCTATCTAGATAATGAGCGCCATAATAATCGGGATAAAAAATACAGGGATATCCTTCTTCTCTTAATAAGATAATAGCATAAGCAAGGGGTTTAAACCAAGGCTCTACAACCGATTCTAAAGCCCTCAGGGGTTGAGATTCATGGTTTTCTACAAAAGTAACTGCTAATGTGGGTTGTTGTTGCATTAAAGTGCGATCTAATATCTTTCGCATATCGTAAGATTGACCGATATGACTGGCAAGATGAAAATTATAATGTAAGGGAAAATCAAATAAAGAAAGTCGTCCTTCTGTCAGGGCAATATATTGATGCAACGCTTCAATATTACTACTGCGATAATCTCCGACTGTAAACAA
The DNA here is from genome assembly GCA_049649525.1 of Microcoleaceae cyanobacterium. Lineage (GTDB taxonomy): Bacteria > Cyanobacteriota > Cyanobacteriia > Cyanobacteriales > Microcoleaceae > JAAURB01. The sequence continues at coordinate 5,434 of JBARZE010000066.1, read as the reverse complement.
TTCTTTGGGGGAATCATAACGCATTTCATCTAACCAATATTTAACAAATTTTGGCTGAATATGCTTAACAGCGTCGAGGCGAAATCCATCAATTCCTGTTAGGTTTAAAAACCACTTTCCCCAATTTTTTAATTCTTGTTGTACTTCTTGATTAGAGGTATCAATATCACAAGCCATCAGAAAGCTTTCATTGCCATGACGTGGATCAATGGGTGTTTCAAATTGCTTATTTTTAAGGCGATAAACAGAGTCATTTTCCCAGTTATAGGCATTGTGATTAACGGTATCAAAATGTTGCCAACGCCATTTCATTTTTGAATATTTATCTCCTCTCCCCGGAAAATTAAACTGACTGTAAATTTTAATATGCTTGAGAAAACTCATATCATAATTACGGTTATCCCAAGCAACAGCAACTGCTTCCACAATTTCTGGTAGATCTCCACCGTTTTTATGATGAAAAACTACATCCGCATACACTTGTAATCCGGCTGTTTGAGCGGCAATAATCGCTTCTAAATACTGCGGGCGAGTGCCGTATCGTGTGCGGACTGCATCTTTTTGATCGAATTCACCTAAATCAAATAAATCGTAAGGATTATAACCCGTATCATCCCAACATCGTCCCGGTTGTTGCAGGTTAAAACTTTTGAAAGCAGGCGGTAACCACAGGGCGGTAATTCCTTTATTCGCTAATTCCTGAACGTTATTTTTAACTAGATCCCACAACTCTAATTCGGCATCAATATACCAGTGAAAATATTGTAAAATTGTGCCGTTAATTGGGAACATATTTATACCTCTGGGTCAACAAAATAAATTCCCGGACTTTCATTGATGTCCGAGAACAATTGGCTTACCGTGGAATGACAGCAAAAAAGTCATATTCGCTGTTTATCACTATTTACCAACGGCATTAATATACCCAATTTTGCTATTCTTTGTGACCCATTAACCCGGATGTTAACAACAAGGTTAAATTTGGGTTGTATTTGTGGGACAAGCGGGACTGGCATCAATTTCTTCTACTTTCCGCACTTTACGAATAATTGTGATTTCTTCTTCTCGACGAATAATGGTTCGTACAGGCGCAACACAAACGATATCCTGTTGAGGATTGCGTTCAAAGCTATCAAAACTAATATTTTGCAAATTCACAGAGACAGACTGCTGAGGACGAATGGGTGCATCTGTTGGGGTTTTACCGAGGTTAACTGGGGTCTTTTCAGTCGGGGTTGTGGGTTGAGAAGAGATGGGGGATGCAACGGCTGCGGGCGGTTTGTTAGAAGTGGCGGCAGGAGTTGTGGGTTGTGTATTAGCGGGCGGAGTGGGAGAAACCGGGGTTTTCTGCGGCAATTGATCATAAATCTCAAATCCAGCCCAGCGACCAATGGGATCGCTCATTGCAACTAATTTACCTTTGCCGTTGTTGGTGTTAATCTGAATCAGTTCACCATCTTTACCGAGATTAAAAAAGCTACCCGTTACACCATAAAGGGTATTGCCATAAAATTTCATACTGGCTAAATTCGGGAAGCCAATATCACCAATAGATCGGATATTTCCGGTGGTTAAGTCACAGGTGGCGAGAAACTTACGACGTTCTGTGCTAATTAAGGTAATATAAGCATTTCCTTGGCGGTCAAAGGCAATTTCTCCGCAGTTGTGTTTTTGATCGGCAACAGTCATAACTGGGCGACCTGACCCGGTGACGGGGTTAATGGAAATGAGTTGTTTGGCGGTGGTGCCATAAAGAGTCTGACGAACCGGATCATAAGCTAAGCCAGTCACTGCGAAGCCCGTATTACCGACCACTGTCGTTTGACCTGTTGCCGGATCGATATTTAGTAGTTGACTGGTTTGACTACCCGGTTTAATGGCAACTCCGTAAAGTTGACGATCCACAAAGGCTAGATCTGCCACTTCTGGGGTGGTTGAACCGATCAAAGTCGCTTTGCCCGTTGCTAGATCCAAGCGATAGAGTTTACTGCTTTCTCCAGCAACGCTATCTTGAACATAGGCAACACCGGATTTTAAAGGGGTTGGAGTTTGGGAGGAGATCATAGTTGTTAAACGACTACTACAAATGACTTTTTCTAAGAGAAGAGCGAAACCGCCGATACTATCTTGATCGTTAAATGCTTGTCCGCTTGTCTCAGCCGCGAGGCGTTGATATTCAGTCAGGATACCGTCTCTATATTTACTTTTTGAAGTACCAAAATAAGTGTGAATTTTCACCCCGGCAGCTTTGGCTTTTTCAATTGCTTGGTTTGCCGCGTCAATATCAGCTTGTTCGGTTTTCTCTCCGCCCCCTTCTAGCGCCTCATCTCCCAAATAGAAAATAGCACGAGCAGCTCCTGCTCGCCAGTTAAAGTGGGTAGCGAGATCTTCAATAGCCCGCGCCCCATCTTCTTGAGCACCCGCTGAGGCTAATTCTCCTCGTTGTCGTCCTCGTAGTTGGTTGCCGGGAACTTTACAGACTTGGCTTAGGTAATTACGGACTGTGCGGTTAAAGTTTGTTCCATTCCAACGGCCCTCGATACCAAACCAGCTCACTCTCAAGTCTGAGGGACAACTTGATGCAGCAGCTTTAATGGCGGTTGCGGCGGCTTTGGAGAGATTTTGGGCTTCGTCTCGCATTGACGGGCTGGTGTCAATGACAATGACGAGATCGACGGCAGGATTGGTATTATTAGATGCTTGGGTCATAATTGTAAATTTGATTTGAATGGAGTTAAGGATTTAGTTAAGAGTTGAGTTGTACCTGAGTGAAAATGAGTTAAATAGTGCTGATTAAAACAGCAGAGGGCAATACAATAAATCCCCCATGAAAAACTCAAGTTAAAACTTAGTTTTCTAATTGAGAAGAGGGTATTTGAGTGGTATTAACAGGACAAGCTGGACTTGCGTCAATTTCTTCGACTTTGCGGACTTTACGAATAATTGTAATTTCTTCTTCTCGGCGGACAGTTGTTCGGACTGGCGCAACACAAACGATATCTGCATTAGAACGAGGGAAGCTATCCCAAGTCAAATTGACTAATGTTGGGGGAGTAGAAATAGTTTGATTAATCTCTTCAGGTTTTTGTAAGGCAACTTCTTCAATTTGGAGGACTATTTGTCCTTGATTATCTTCTTTTAAGGTATCAAAAAATAACCCGGTAATGGTAGTATCTTCTAAAACTTTTAAGGTGATTTTATCTTTTTGTTCACCTCGTCCATTCAGAGAACACCAACTTTCAGAAACCGTATAAGTATTGTCTTGTTCGGGATATTCAGGAATAAATTTACCCCCTTTTATCCAAAGTAACGCCCAGGGTTCTAAACTGAATTTTTTGTTGTCTCCCCAATAACTAATTTCACCGGATTTAATTGTGATTTTATACTCACCTTTTGGGAGTGAAATATAGTTAAAATTATCTTTTTTGATTTCTGCTAATTTTGAGGAATTCAGTTTCCAACAGTTATTGGGTTTAACTTCTAAAGCCTCTTGTTTGGCTCCCGATGCATCGGTAATAGACAGCTTCACTTCTCCACTATTACTGGTTTGATTTTCTACATCAAAAAACAAAGCACAAACAGTGACTTTATTATTCGGTTTAACTCTAATTTTTAATTGATCTTTAAACCCATTTAAAGTCGTCCAGGTAGTGCCGACTTCCACCCCAGTATTGAGGTTGATAAAACCTTGCTCATCATGTCCGAATAACCACAGAATAACTAAAGGTTCTCCTTTGTTTTTTTGTCCAGAATAACTATACCAACCTTCAGTAATTTTAATGGTATAAGTTCCAGCTTCTAAGGTTTTAGAACTAGCCACTTGCTGTTCTAAATATTGCATATTGGGTTGACCAGAAGCCGCCATGTGTTCTGGGGGAATCACATAACAACTATTCTTACCATCAATTGTCAATTCTCGTGCCATTTTAATCTCCTTATAAATTCAACTATTTTGATTAATAAATACGCTTCTATTTTAATAGAAAAAACATTAGCTTTGTTTGATTATTATACATTTTTTAATCTTTCATAAAGACTAAAGTTCTGCTGTTCTTGAGACAGTTGTTTTGCTGTTTCAAAGTCTAAATTAGCAGTTTGAATTTTGTTCATTTTGCGATAGACTAATCCTCGATTATAATAGGCTTCTGCATAATTGGGATCGAGAGTAATCGCTTCAGTGTAATCCTTTTCTGCCTCTGGGTATTGCTCGATTTCATACAGTGCATTTCCTCGATTGTTATAGGCTTTAGAATCATCTTCATCCCTCGCAACAGCTTGATTATAATCCTCAATGGCTTGCCGATATTTTTGCAAATCATAGTATAGATTTCCTCGGTTATTATAAGCTTCTGCATAGTCAGTTTTAATCTCAATTGCTTGACTATAATCTTCAAGTGCAGCTTGACTATTCTTTAATTTTTGATTAACAATTCCTCGGTTATTATAAGCTTCTGCATAGTCAGTTTTAATCTCAATCGCTTGGCTATAATCTTCTATCGCTTGTTGATACTTTTCTAGGGCATAATTAGCATTTGCGCGGTTATAATAACTTCGATAAAGCTGCGAATTGATATTAATTGCTTGAGTATAATCTTCAACTGCTTTTTGATATTCTCCCAAAGAATAATAAGTATTTCCTCGATTATTATAAGCTTTAGCAAACTGAGGATTATACTCAATAGCTAGATTATAATCTTCGATTACTTTTTGATAGTCTTTCCGATCATAAGTAGCATTTGCCCGATGATAATAAGTCTCTGATAACTCAGGATCAATTGTAATTGCTTGATTATCGTCTTGTTCTTCATAAACCTTGATCTCTTCTTGGGTATAATCATCTTCTTGAGAACAATTAATCTCTTCTTCAGTATAATTCTCAGCTTTATTTTGTTGTTGATCCGATCGCGTTTGAATTAAATACAAATATGTACAGATGGCGACAAATGCAGCAATAATAATGGCTCCAATAATCAAAAACATTTTGATAGCGCTGAGTAACGTAAATCAAGCTGAATTACTGTCAGTTTTTGCCAGATAATCTAGCTTGAGCGGGTATCGTGCGTACTAAATTAAAGCTAGATATTTAAGAATAGGAAAACAGGATGTTTAAAAAATTAGCCGAACTTTTTGTCTAGCTCGGCTTGGTTAAGATCAAGCCGATATGAGTTCCTATGCTCAGTCTTAACCCGGTATAAAATAGTTCACTAAAGCCATTTTAAAACTTTAATAATGCTTGATTAAACGATATCAGTTAGATTTTTTTTTTCAGTATAAACGGTTTCTCCTTCTTGCTGTACAGGCGACATTTGAGTGGTGCTAACCGGACAAGCGGGACTGGCATCAATTTCTTCAACTTTTCTAACTTTACGAACTAAGACAATTTCTTCTTCTCGTCTCACAATCGTTCGTACAGGCGCAACACAAACAATATCCA
>JBARZE010000065.1:0-101647 GCA_049649525.1 Microcoleaceae cyanobacterium | reverse complement strand
TACTCTTTTGGTTTACGGTGATAGAAGGCTAATAAGTCGTTAAAGGACTGATATGACCCCTTTCTACCTATTTTGTCATTTCGGCTCATTGTCGGCTCAATTTGTAGGTTTTACTGAGTCGTTAAAGTGTCAATTCCTTATAAGAAGAAGGTTAAGCCCTTGCAAGAAGGGGAATAACTGCCTCTGGAAAAGAAAAGGTAAAGTTCGAGTCCCTCCCTGCCCATAATTTTTGCAGATCTTCATTTAATCGAATAGAAATTGATTATTCTCTAAACTTTGTTTTAACCGAGGATAATGAAGCGGATCAAGAGATAACCACCCTTGTTTGTTCTTAATGAGACCCTCTCGCAGCAAAATCTGGACTTGAGCTTGTACTACTCTTTCGAGATCGCCTAAACTAATTGCAAGTTGACTGACTGTCATGCTACCATGCAATCCCAAAGAAAAGAGTAAATATCGATCTTCTTTGGTTAATTTGGGAAATTTAGGTAAATCAGCCCGAGCTAGGACAATTGGCCTCGACTCACTTTCGGCTGAAATATGAGCATCAGATGTTTCTTCAATGTCTTCGGGATTTTGCTGTCGCAGAGAATTCAGCCAAAGCTGAGCAACTGCTGGACGAGTCCCAAGAGAGATATCTGCTAAACGTTCATAATACTTACGTTCGGCTTTAGACTCCCATTCATCCTCATCATCATCTTCAGACTCAGATGAGTCAGTTTCCTGTTCAAAATCAAAGTCTAACTTTTCAATTGCGGGTTGTAACCATTGTTTAATCTGCAGTGCTTCAAGGGCAGATAATTCTAAGGTAGTCTCAAAATAATCACTCCACTGATACACACAGTTAAGATATTGCCAAGTCCAATAATTACACCCAATTAACCAAAATTGAGACTGATCTTGAAACAAAGTTTCTTGCAGCCATTCCACTCCATCTAAACCTTCAAGACAGCGTAAAAAACACCAGCTTAAATCGGGAATTACTCTTAATTGATGAAAGGGAGAATCGGATTTTTTCGGCTCGATTTCTTGTTGTAATTGCGTTAAAATTGTTGAGTAATCTTGAGGGCGATGAGACCAAGGTAAGGAATGGATAACGAGGGAATCATCGATTGAACTGGCAGAAAGGGTTTGATGCAATAAAGAACTAATTGTATCAGTAGCATGGGATAACACAACTAAACAGTTACAACCACTGCCTTGTTGCCATTTATTTAAAAGTTCAGTTAATTTAGAATCAATCGCAGCTTTATAAGGTTCTGGATGAGGTAAAGCTGCAATATCCTGCCGAATTGGATCGAGTTGTTCGGGGGGTAAAGGATTGAGTTCGGAGTCGGTTAATTTGGCTTCTAATTCATTGGCTTGATCTTCAAGTTGTTCTTTAGCTTTCGGGAGCCATTTTTTAATTTTTTTAATGATATTTTTCAATTGCATAGTGTGGGATTTATAGAAACCACTCTAAATTTATAACTATCTATAATCCTATTTCATTCAGTAAGGCTAAATGCTGTCGTACGGGCGCTAAGGTATTGGCTGCGATCATGCCACTGGCTGCGACTGCGGGTAGTCCAATTCCGGGAAATGTGGAATCTCCACAGCAATATAATCCCGGTAACGGTGTTCCAGGCCCCGGAAATAACCCGTCTCCTGCCCGAATAGCGGGGCCATAACTGCCACGATGACGACGCAAAAACCATTCATGCGTTAAAGGGGTTCCCACCAGTGTTACCTCACACCGTTGACGAATATCAGGAATAATTCGTTCTAAGGCTTGCCACATCACCGCTGAACGTTGTTGCTTTTGCTGAAGATACTCCGGGTGGAGGCGGTTCATTCCTTGCCACAAATCATAGGGTTCATTGCCGGGGGTATAAACATGAATGGCGTGTTTGCCAGTCGGGGCTAAACTGGGGTCTAAGACAGAAGGAATGGAAACTAACACTACGTTTTGAGGGGCAGTGACACCTTGAGTCCAGTCGTTGACGATAATATAATGACAAGCTAAATCGGGGGGTAAATTTGTCCCATCAATCCCTAAATGCAAATGCATGAAACTGTCACATTCCGGGGTTGATTGTCGTTGAGTCCGCCATTGGGGAGAAACAGCACCTTTGGGTAATAATTTTAGTGTATCCCAAACTGAGGCATTAGAAATAACAGCAATATTTGCATTAATTATGCTTCCATCTCGTAACTGTACCCCAACCGCCCGGTTATTTTTGATCGTGACTTGTTCAACATGGGCATTTAATCTGATCTGTCCGCCATGCCGTTTAAGTCCTCGTACCAACGCCTCCACCAGCGCTGCACTGCCTCCGACGGGATAATCTAAGGTCACCCCCGGACGATACCAATCGGCGAACATAAAGGCCACTTCTGCGGCGCTAATGCCATCAGCGGGAACTCCGGCTAACAAAAAACAGAGTAAATCTAACCAGTTGCGAATAAATGGATCTTGAATGACTTTATCCATAATTCGGTTAAACGGGCCGGTTAATTGAAACACATTTAAAGCGTGTTGCAGCAGTGAAGGGGCAAACGGTGCCATGGTTAAAACAGCCCCTAAATCAAATCGCAAAGCAGCGGGAGGAAGGGCAATTGCAGCTTCTTTTAACGGTTGCATCACCTGCTGAAGTTGTCGCCATTCTTGTACTGCTGAGTTGCCCCGCAGTTGGGCTAAAATCTGACAAAACCCGTCGGCTCCAACAGTCGTGTTAAAATCGGCTTCAGGTAAACGACAACCCCAAGTATCATAAGTTTTACAGGGGAGTTCTTCTCCGATGGCATCTAGAACTTGTCGCAGAGGGTTGGCAGAGGGACTATAGGATAAGCCAGAATACAACGATGGCCCGGAATCAAACCGAAAACCATTGCGTTCAAACCCGTGGGCTGCCCCGCCTGGGATGGAGTGGCTTTCACAAAGGGTGACTTGATAGCCATATTTTGCCAGTAATGCCCCACAGCATAATCCACCAATTCCACTGCCAATAATAACGATATCTGGGGTTGATTCTGTCTGATCCACTCACTGATCCTGATGACACGACAATATATGCTTAAAATTATACTTTGATTAACATAAGAGTAAAAAACGCTGATAAAATAGGGAAAATGAAGATAACGCTTAGAACATCAAATATGATGAAGAAATTATTGACTACATGGTTGACCTCTACGATGTTTGTCTTAATGGCAACTCTTTTAATCACAACAGTTAGCTTTTTTGGACTATTTCAACCTGTTTTAGCTCAACCTAGTTCTTCTTATTTAATAGGGTCTATCTTTTCATTTTCCGGTAATCGACCTGATAATTTAGGAATTGAAAATGGGCATTTAAAACCTTGTCCTGATTCTCCGAATTGTGTTTCGAGTGAAAGCTTAGATGCCGAGCATAAAATCGAACCTTTGAATGTTGAAGAGACGACTGATAAAAGCTTTGAAAAGTTAAAAATGGTGATTGAAACAATGGATAATGCCGAAATTATTACAGAACAAGACACTTATCTTTATGCAGAATTTACGACTCCTATCTTGGGATTTGTCGATGATGTCGAATTTTATATCAATCAAGAACAGGATGTGATTCAAGTGCGTTCTGCTTCTCGGTTGGGAGAATCAGATTTAGGAGTTAATCGTCGCCGCGTCGAAACCATTCGGGTCATGTTTGAATCATAATAATTATGAATTATGAATTATGAGGTAGGCACTCCTGCTACAGTTTATCTCCCTTATCTCCCTTGTCTCCCTAGCCTCTTCCTCTATGGGTAAAAGCGCGTAGCGCTACAAATGATTTCAAATTAAACTGTGGCTTCAGAATTGGTTTTTGGCCAAAGATAAATTGCCCCAGAAATTAGGGTTAAAGCGACAGAAATCCAGAATAAAATTAAAGTGGGTAATTCCCAGACGGCGGGTAATGGTGCAATTAAAAAACAAATTGCTAAAATTTGAACCACAGTTTTTAATTTGCCCCAAATATTCGCCCCAGAAATTTTAGTCTGATTCACTCGCCATCCCGCAACCGTTAATTCTCGCGCTAAAATGAGGAAAACCCCCCAAGCTGGAATATTTCCTAGTTCAATTAAAGCTAGTAACGGGGCAAGAACAAGTAATTTATCCACCAAAGGATCAAGGAATTTGCCCAGATCTGTGACTTGGTTGAGTTTGCGGGCGAGATAGCCATCTAACCAGTCGGTTGAGGCGGCGATCGCAAATAAAATTACACTGATCCAATAACGCTTAGGGTTGGGATCGTGTAAAAGGTACAGCAGAAAAGGAACAACAGAAAGACGAGAAAAGGTGATGAGGTTGGGTAAATTCATAACTAAACTTAGGGTGGGGTAATCATCAGATGAGAGCAGATATTTTCTGTAGAATTTGTCCAGGTGTGCTAATATCCTCAGAAATTACGATCTTAGGCTGAGTGAGCCAATTCAAGGTTTGACTGACTAACTTTGATTGTAAAGTGAACGTTTATCCCTATGGCAACTGTCAATATCCTAGGCTGGTTGATGCCATTTTTTAGACCTGAATGATTTCAACTGACTCAACAGCAGAGCGCCTAACGGATGCCCCAGTCCGTTGACATAATGTTATCCCAATATTAAGAGTAAAAAAGATGATAAAATCACTAATTCGCTTTGGCGTGGTGTTTGGACTGTTAAGCAGTCATTTATTTCTTAGCCCAAGTTTACCCTCTCGTTTTATCGGTTCGTCTCTTCTGGGAACTTCTCCTGCGGTTGCTTTAACTGAAGCGGAGATTTTAGAGAAGTTAAATTCTGTGCCTGTATTTACAGTAACTGATCCCAATGGTGCGCCACTGGTGGCAACTGTTCCTCAAGAAGGAAGTGACGCTTCATCGGTTGCAGGTGTGTTTATTAGTCGTCAAGATGCCTTAAATTTTGTCAATAATCTGAAACAAAATAACCCAGATCTCGCCTCAGCGGTTCAAGTGACACCTGTTTCTCTGGGTGAAGTTTATCAGATGAGTCTGAAAGCTCGCAACAATCCGAGTGAGCTGCAATTTGCTTATGTTCCGGTTGAGCAACAAGTCAATTCTGCTAAAGCATTACTCAATACTGAAGACTTTCAAGGTGTACCCTTATTTATTGCCCGACAAAACACAGAAGATGGTGGATATTTAACCATTCAGCAGGGCGGGAATCAAATTATCCCAACATTTTTTAACAAAGAAGATTTACAAGGAATGCTGGAAAACTTTCAAGATGATCAACCTGATTTAATTTCAGCGGTTGAAATTGAGGTAGTTTCATTAGAAGCGTTGCTACAAGCGTTGCAAACAGATGGGGAGGACAGTCAGTTTCTCAACCGTATTGTTTTAATTCCACCACGGGAAACGGTTGAATTTCTTAAACAACAACAACCCAGCAATTAACTGAAATAGCAGCCCCGTTATTGAGTTAGGACATGTTGTTGGATTCTCTTTTGGGGGTGTGGGATTTAGGGGGTAGGGGTGTGGGGACTCGTGAAAAGCCCTCCGCCCGATCGTCTTAACGGATAACAAATGACGAATCATCAAATTGAGGGGATTGAACTGCGGCAATGGTACCAGCAAGCCAAAGAAGCGGCACGAACGGCTGAGATCGAACCGTATGAGGTGGATTGGCTTTTACGGGAACTATCGGATGTAGACCTCTTAAAGCTGCGCTTAGACTCAACCTCATCTGACTCAACCATTAAGCTCAGGCAGCCTTGGTGTGAAATCATCCAACTTTGGCAACAACGCCTTCAGCAACGGGTTCCGATTCAATATCTAGTGGGACGTACTCACTGGCGTTATTTTACGCTTAAAGTGGCTCCTGGGGTATTGATTCCTCGCCCAGAAACAGAATTAATCATTGAAACTGCAGTTTCAGCCACAAAAGCCGATCCCCAACTGCAACAAGGATATTGGGCGGATTTAGGAACCGGTAGCGGGGCGATCGCGCTGGGATTAGCAGAAGTGTTTCCCCAAGCTAGAATTCATGGCATTGATTGTAGTCCTGATGCGATTGCGATCGCGCGGTTCAATGCCAAACAATTACAGTTAGACCATAGAATTCAGTTTGATCGGGGGTCATGGTGGCAACCCGTTAAAACTCTGCAAGGACAATTTAGCGGTATGGTTTCTAATCCTCCCTATATTCCCCGTGAGATGATTACCACTTTGCAGCCAGAAGTTGCCTTACATGAACCTCATTTAGCCTTAGATGGCGGTGAAGATGGTTTACACTGTATTCGTCATTTAGTCCAAACAGCACCCCTTTATTTAAAACCAGGCGGGGTTTGGTTAATTGAAATGATGGCAGGACAAGGGGAACAAGTTGCGGCGTTATTACATCAACAAGGAAGTTATACCCAAATTCAGGTGATGTCTGATTTAGCTGGGTTAGATCGATTTGTTTTAGCTTATAAAAAAAGATGAAAGGTTCTATTGATCAATTAGTGAGGGAGGCAACATCGGGAGACACTGTGATTAGCTTTCCGACAGATACCGTCCCCGCTTTAGCTGTTCGTCCAGATAAAGCCGAACTGATTTTCCGTGTTAAACAACGTTCCCCGGATAAACCCTTAATTTTGATGGGGGCAACTGCTGAGTCTCTCTGGCCTTATGTTAGAGGAACGGATGAAGAGATGAGGATTTGGCGACAAGTTGCGGATCAATATTGGCCAGGGGCGCTAACATTAGTCTTACCCGCTTCCGAACAAGTTCCCCATGCGATGAACCCCACGAATCCGACAACTTTGGGAATTCGGATACCGGACTGTCAAATTGCTCAAAACATCTTACAACGAACTGGCCCCATGGCGACGACAAGTGCTAATTTATCGGGTCAGCCGCCATTATTGAGCTTGACAGAAATTAGTACTCAGTTTCCCACTGTGTTAACTTTAGCATCAGATCACTCTTCACCTAACAAAACCCCATCCGCGATTCCTTCTACGGTCCTTCAATGGCATGACTCTCAATGGAATATTCTGCGTCAGGGAGCAGTCAAGCTAGAATCTGAATCATAAGAAAGATTAAATGGGATGTAAGTAAGCTGATGGATGGGACAGAATTTGTTTATTTAGCGGTAGGCTTAGGAGTCGGTGTAGCGAGTAATAGATTACTCCGTCGTTTTAAGGCTGAGCCTGCTGTTAACGTTGGTCAATCGTTTAACCAGCCACATCAGTCTCCCCCTATTAAACCTTTACCAAAAGTCAGTGTCGATCAAACGCAGCAACAAGAGCAATTCCGAATTGTTTCAAAGCAACTTCAACAAACCCAACTGGCTTATCAAATGGCATCGGAAATGTGCCAATTTAAAGCTGGATTTTTAGCAAGAACTTCTCATGAATTGCGTTCTCCAATTAACAGTATAATTGGCACGATACAACTAATTTTAGCAGATTTATGTGAAACTCCAGAAGAAGAACGAGAATTTTTACAACAAGCTTATGAGTCGGCTTTGAAAATGATCGCAATTTTAGATGAAGTGATTCAAGTCGCTAAAATTGATCATGGTACGGAAATACTAAAATTACAACCGCTACAATTAGCAGAAGTCTTTGAAGATCTGAAAAAGTTAACCTATTTACAAGCGGCTAATCGGAGTATTCGTCTACATATTGACACCCCAGATCCTAATATTTATGTGATGGCAGATCCATCGAGATTACAACAAGTTTTAGTCAGTTTAGTTGATAATGCCATTGCTCAAATGGAGCAAGGAAAAGTGCAAGTTTCTATTCATCCAGACCCGAAGTTGAAATATATTAATATTTGGATTGATGATCAACGTCCGATTAGTGCTTGGAGTGAATCATGGGAACTTATTCAATCAACTTTATCCGCAAATCAGGAATATAATACCCCAGTCAAAACCGATCATCTGGTTGAAGCCGATATTAAACTTTCTCCGGGAATGCGACTATTACTGAATCAAACTTTGTTGGGTTCAATGAATGGGAAACTAGAAATTTTAGCCGTTCCAACAGAAACAGAATTATCACAATTTACCCGCACTCAATGTTCTGTTCCTTTAGCACCTTCTCCACCTAAATAATACTGTTAAAAGGGTATTCCAGAGATAGATTTTAGCTTATTTTTATGAGGATTTTAATATTAACTCTATTTTATTTTATAGCTGCAAGCACTAATGTTTATTTGTCTATAAATCTCTGGGGCTAATAATATTTTATTAATCTAGATGTAAATAGTAGCAAGAGATAAAAAGGCATTAAAATTAATTTTTAATGGTGGGTAATGGAGGGTAATAAATCGGATCAAAGCAGCACATTTATCTGTTATATTCGTAGCCTTGATCTGCTGCTAAAACTTTAAATTTTTTCTTTTGCCTGCCTTTTTTTAGCGTTTTTAGCTTCATATTATCATCCTATAAGGTGAGGTGGCCATCGCTAACCACCCACTTTCTAAATACATGAATCTTTCCTTGTGGTAAATTTCACCATCGATACCCAACTATCATATAGTCTGTAGAGCCAGCTATTGAAAACATAACGAAATCGAACAGGAGGTATTTATTGTCCTGTCTTTTTTGGAGTTTCAGGAAAATACATTCAAAATTTTTTAATCTCTGTATCACTGAATACTTAAAAAAATTCTGCTCTTTTGCTCTAAAAAATATCAGACAAAAATATCAGAGTACTATATGAATATTGAGAGATAAGAGAGATAACTAAATTAAATTTTAATATATTAGATTTTTTGATAGAGTAACGCTGCTCAGGATTTAATTTTTTGTCAAATTCATCTAGTTTGTCTAATTGTTTGATAAATTATACATAGATAATATTGATCTGGGATCTATTCATGAAAATTACTTTTGTTACAAAAACTTGGGTCAGCTTAAATGGTGGACTTCGATCCATCGCTATTTATGCGAGTCTCCTCAAACAGCGTGGTCATGATGTTTATGTTGTTTGCCCTGCCAAAGATAAACCCTCTTTGCGTCAACAAATTCGTTCTTTAATTAAAGGCAAAGGCAGGATTTCTAGCCAAAATCAAGGTCTTTCTCATTTTGATCATACGGATATCCCTCGGCAAATTCTCAATCATACTGCACCTATTACGGATGTAGATTTGCCAGATGCGGATGTGGTGATCGCATCCTGGTGGGAAACCGCCTATTGGGTCAACAATTTATCCCCTTCAAAAGGTGCAAAAGCCTACTTTGTCCAACATCACGAAGTCCATGATTATGTAGACAAAAAAAGAGCAGCGGCAACTTATCGACTACCACTACACAAAATTACAATCGCGGATTGGCTGGTGAATATCATGGCCAATGAATACGGCGATCGCGATGTTTCTAAAGTACATATCGGCGTTGATTTAAATCAATTTCAAGCTGTACCCCGAGGAAAACAAGCTATTCCAACTGTGGGCATGATGTATTCAAAAATTAATTGGAAGGGATGTGATATTAGCCTAAAAGCATTTTCCTTAGCCCGTCAAAAAATTCCGAATCTGCGGTTAGTTGCTTTCTCCATGCACGATCTTGTCCCGGAGTTACCCCTTCCAGAAGGCGCTGAATTTGTGATGCAACCCCCTCAATCTCAACTGAAGGATTTCTATAGCCAGTGCGATGGCTGGCTGTTTGGCAGTCGCTTAGAAGGATTTGGTATGCCGATTTTAGAAGCGATGGCTTGTCGGACTCCTGTGATTGCTACCCCAGCGGGAATCGCACCAGAAATCATCACCCCCGAAACAGGAATTTTAGTCCCCCACGAAAGCCCCGAAGAAATGGCCCGAGGAATTGAGCAGATTTGTCAGATGAGTCAGCTAGACTGGGTCGCTATGTCTAATGCTGCTTATGATACCGCCCAAGGCTTCACTTGGGAAAAGTCCACTGACTTGTTTGAAGAGGCGTTAAACAGGGTAGTTCAATCCTCCAACCAATTAGTTTACAGGTAAACCATGGGGTTGCTCATCTAGCTTAAATCCATTCAAATATTCCCGATCAACAGTCAGTAAAAATTATCACGACGAAAGCCAAAACTTTGCTATCGGTTCAATTAGCATCGCAACGGACTGCAACTTATAGTTCAGTCTAGAGAAAGGTGACACAATCATCTTATCTGGTTCAAGATTGATTAACATGAGGAAAAATACATCAACCGACCTAATTTAAAATCGGTTTGTTAAAGTTAAACAAGGAATAAATACTCATGGCTGTTAAAGATGATAAACCGAGATTCCCAGGAAATATTCCCATTGGGAGTTTATTGTTTTGGTTAGGTAGCTTGCTGCTGATTGTTAATATCTTTTTACCGAATTTATTTGGTAATAACATTCCTCAAGTTCCTTATAGCTTATTTATTGACCAAGTTGAAGATGGTAAAGTCACTCAAGTTTATATTGGTCAAGATCAAATTCGTTACCAACTCGAAAACGAAACAAACTCGGAAGAAACAGGACAGATTTTATCAACAACCCCAATTTTTGACCTCGATTTACCGAAGCGTTTAGAAGAGAAAGGCGTTCAGTTTGCCGCCGCCCCGCCGCCTCGGAATACCTGGTTTACAACTCTTTTGAGTTGGGTAATTCCTCCCTTAATTTTTGTCGGGATTTGGATTGGTGTCGGTCGTTTTCTGCAAAATCGCGGGGGTGGTTTTGGTGGGCCTCAAGGGGCACTTTCAATTAGTAAAAGTCGGGCAAAAGTTTATGTCGAAAACGAATCAACTAAAGTGACGTTTAATGATGTGGCTGGGGTTGAAGAGGCGAAAGCTGAATTAGAAGAGGTGGTCGAATTTCTTAAAGAACCCCAACGTTATACAAAAATAGGGGCGCGTATTCCTCGGGGTGTCTTACTTGTGGGGCCACCTGGAACCGGAAAAACCTTACTCGCTAAAGCCGTTGCTGGGGAAGCGGGAGTGGCTTTCTTTAGTATCTCCGGTTCAGAATTTGTTGAACTGTTTGTCGGGGCTGGGGCGGCCCGCGTCCGGGACTTATTTGAACAAGCCAAGAAAAAAGCCCCCTGTATTATCTTCATCGATGAGTTAGATGCCATTGGTAAATCTCGCGCGGGGAATGGATTTTACGGCGGTAATGACGAACGAGAACAAACCCTCAACCAGTTACTCACCGAAATGGATGGGTTTGCCGCCGGAGATGCCACGGTGATTGTGTTGGCGGCCACAAACCGCCCGGAAAGCTTGGATGCAGCGTTATTACGTCCGGGACGCTTTGACCGTCAAGTCTTGGTGGATAGACCTGATTTATCCGGACGCTTGGAAATCCTAGAAATTTATGCTCAAAAAGTCAAATTAGGTGCTGATGTTGATTTAAAGGCGACCGCTACCCGTACCCCAGGGTTTTCTGGGGCAGATTTAGCTAACCTCGTGAATGAAGCGGCGTTGTTGGCTGCCCGTAACAAACAAGAAACGGTTTCTCAAGCTGACTTTTCCGAAGCCATTGAACGGGTGGTGGCAGGGTTGGAGAAAAAAAGCCGCGTCCTCAACCAGAAGGAAAAAACGATTGTGGCTTATCACGAAGTCGGTCATGCGTTGGTGGGGGCTGCGATGGGGGCACCGGAAAAAATTGCTAAAATTTCGATTGTACCCCGTGGCATGGCGGCGTTAGGCTATACCTTACAACTGCCGACAGAAGACCGTTTTTTACTCAGTGCCGAAGAAATTCAAGCTGAAATTGCCACATTACTGGGGGGACGTTCGGCTGAAGAGGTTGTGTTTGGTAGCATTACTACAGGCGCAGCCAATGACCTGCAACGGGCGACTGATTTGGCTGAACGCATGGTGACGATGTACGGTATGAGTCAGGTGTTAGGGCCGTTAGCGTATGAAAAAGGTCAACAAAATAGCTTCCTCGGCGATAATATGATGATGAATCCGCGCCGTAATGTGAGTGATGACACCGCAAAAGCGATTGACCAAGAAGTAAAAGATATTGTGGAGAAAGCCCATCAAAAAGCACGAGATATTCTCAAAAGTCATCGGGATTTATTAGAGGAAATTTCTCAAAAAATCTTAGACCAAGAGGTAATTGAAGGAAAAGAATTGCAAGGTTTATTAAATCAGGTGAAGTCAGAACAGCCGACTCCTGAACATTCTTTGAATTAGAATTTTCCTGAAATATTCTTATCTTTAATATCAAGCTGTGAATCCAACAATTAAGTCTATTGGTAGCCAGATCAAAATGAATTTGTTAATCAATATAAAATGGTTGCACAGCTTGATATTAACTTAAGGGCATTTTTCCGCTATAAATTTGACTCAATTAAGACATTGCAGAATTAGTGTAAACCATTTTAAAATGGGGAATATTGGCTTCATAAAAACATTCTCCAATCACCTTAAATCCGAGTTTAAGATATAATTTTTTTACATATTCCTGAGCATGGACAATGACTTGTTTCACCTGAGTCTGACGAATGATTTCTAAGGCTTTATTCATTAACTCACTTCCGACTCCTTTTCCTCTGAATTCTGGCAATATAGCTAATCGTTCAATCTTTGCAATTTCAGTAGATAAATACCGAATTCGAGTGGTTCCGACTGGTTTTTGATTCCAATAGGCGAGTAAATGCTGAGCTGTTTCATCTTTTCCATCAAATTCTAACTCATGAGCAATGCCTTGTTCAATTTCAAATACCTGATGTCGAATGGCTTGAATAGCTAAATTTTCAACCATATAATTCACAACCTGAATACTTAAATGATTCATTTTTTATGAAATTTAAAATAAAAATATTATTAAAAATACTTTACTAGCAGCTATATTATTAAGTTAGGAAAAATAAGAAAAAGCAATAATAATTACATTCCTTCGCCCGGTCTAACCGCTATTGCCTATTCCCTATTTCAAGAGCGTGTAGCGCTATAAAATAAATAAACCTAGCCAGATTAAATAGCTAGGCTAATTAAAAATTATAGACTAAACTTTTGAGCGATCTGTGAGAATTTCATAACCTGTTTCTGTGACTAAAACGGTATGCTCAAACTGAGCCGACAATGCATTATCAACCGTTACAACAGTCCATCTATCTGATAAAGTACGAGTATAACGCGAACCCGCATTTAAAATCGGTTCAATTGCCAGTGTCATTCCGGCTTTTAATTTAACATTGGGTAAACCCTGAGTACGAGTGTTAAAAACAGAAGGTTCTTCATGTAAATTCTGACCGACACCATGCCCGGTAAATTCTTCAACAATTTTGAATCCTTGGGCTTCGGCGTAATCTTGAATTGCGCCCGCAATATCGAGTAAATGAGCACCCGATTTTACTTGTTCGATGCCTTTATATAACGTTTCTTCTGCGGTTTGAATTAATTTTTTAGCATCTGGTCTCACATTTCCCACAGCAATTGTAATACAAGAATCTCCATGAAAGCCATTATAAAAAGCGCCTGTATCAACTTTTAAAACATCCCCGGTTTTAATCACTTTGCGACGGCTAGGGATACCATGAACCACCTCATTGTTAATACAAGAACAAATAGACCCAGGAAAACCATAATATCCTTTGAAACTAGGAGTCGCGCCCATTTCCCGAATCCGTTTTTCGGCGTATTCATCTAAATCTGCGGTGGTCATTCCCGGTTGAACTATTTCAGAGATTTCTTTCAAAACAGTTGCAACAATGAGCGCTGCTTGCCGCATAATCTCAATTTCGGAGGCTGATTTAAGATGAATTCCTCGGCGGCTTTTTTTTATTGTGGGTGCTTTCGGTGTGGGTTGAACGACTTTAGGAATTAGGTTATTTAAAAATCCCATTGATAGTAATTGTGAGGTTAATTTGTGAGTTTTCTAAGTTTAAGCGTAACGCAAATTATAACATTCTTGCAAATGAGACAGATTGATTGATGATACAAGCTATTGCAATCGTTACAGTTGTATTATACTAACATATCAATAAACCCAAAGTATTAAGGAGCGCAGTTGCTTAAATCAATTATCTGAAATAGAACGCATTGATAATGATTTTGCTAAGGTTTGATAACTGGCTGGATGACCTGCAAAATATCCTGATAAATAGTATCTAGCGGGTTCATAATGATTTTCTGCTGTAAACGGGGCGAGAAATTGATCGTTTACTAAATCTTTTCTAACAAAAAAGGCATTAGCACCGGATAAGTTACAACCGACTAAATCATATCCTTTTTTTTCTAAATTAACCTCAAAGAATTTGAGAGAGGCTCCAAAACAATCATCTTTTTCCCATCTGTGTGTCGGATTATAGTCCATGCAATACAATATAGGCGGTGTGAATTTTGCGTTATATTCTAATACAATCACCCGAGGACTAACGCAGGTAATCGCATCAATAATATGATAATCGTTTCCATCAATATCGACTGAGAGTAAATCAATTTCATCAGAATCAATATTAGTCGAAATCAGTTGATTAATATTGTCTTTTGTAATAAAAGATTCAACCATTTTTAGCTGTTCTTTTTCGATAATAATATTAAAGTATTTTCTAATTTTATTAACAGATTTTGTAGAGGCATCAATCCATAATCCTTGCCAACCTTCAAACAGTAACGCTAAAGTATTATTTTCTAAACCATTACCAATGCCAAACTCTACGAATGTTTTGTTGGTAACACCAATCCGATTAAAGATTTCTCTAATCATGCCATCTTCATCACTTTGAGAATAAACTTTACTACCAAACGGAACTAAACTTTTAGGGTTTTGATAGCGATCGCTGGCTTGAAGACGCTCTATTTCCTGAATAATTGGAATCTGTTTTATTCTGTTTTTAATGATAAATTTGTAGCCGATGTCTTGGATAATCGGTTTAAGGAATTGTTGTAATTTGTTGAATCGCATAAACTAATCTTTTTAGTTAATCACCCACATTAATAATCTTAAGATACCATTGACTTACATATTAAAGAGCAAAATCATAAAAAGATTTCCCCAATCTTTTAACACCAGTTGCATTAGATCGAGGAATTATTAATCAGAAAACGGCGGATACGAGGGTATTAATTTTTCGTACGAAGAGTCATCATCACTCAATCCTACGAATTAATTTGGGCAGGATTACGATCCTAGTTAGAAGAAATCAAAATTTTCATCCAACGGCTGAGACTTGAGCCTCACGCGGATTCCAGCGAGAACGTAATTCTTCAATATGCATATTCTCTTTGTTTTTCTTCAGATGTCTAGGACTGCTTTCAAAAGACAGAGAAGACGGCAGCGGATCTGAACCGTACTCGGCGATGATGAATGATTCTATCTCGAGATAGGAAGGAGAAAAATCACGTTCGACAGCTTCAGAATGAACGGCTTGATATCGCCTTAATGCTGCAGAAAATAGACCCGTACCATCATCAAAAAAGCGTTCAGTGGTTGCCCCATATTCTGGGTAGGGATAGAAAGCCAGATCCTCTGGGGCAGTGGCGCTCACCCAAGAGATGTATGACCAATATTCACTAAATGTGCCAAATTCTAGCGCAGATCGCATCATCAACAATAGCCAATGATCGTCGGATTGATAATAGTTGCTCACCTGCTGCTGAAACGACTTGAGATGCTGTTGCTTAAACCAGAGATGATGGGGTATAAAAGTCCCTTCAGAATCCGTCACCGGTTCAACACCGAGGACTGAACGAATCCACTCCGCCCAGGTTGAGACAATATTAGGATTGCCCCATTGATTGTGCTGAAGCAAAGCAAAAGTATGTTGTATTTTTTGGTTATCCTGACGAATTAATGGCCAAGCCGCAACCGGGAGTAAGTCACTATCCCAAACAACATACCATTGACTCAAATTATCAATGCCTTCAGCCGCACCCAGTTTCAAAAGCTGTTGATAAAACCAACCTGGAGTATAGAGAGATTTTCCTAACTCCAACTCAGCACAAATTTTGTCTTTAGTTAAACCGCTTTTTTGAAAAAACCCCTCTTCCTCATGGGCGAATAGGGGGGCAGTGTGCCACTGTTGAGACATCTGTTGAAGTAATCGCGCCTCAGGCCCAGGTGCAATCACATGGATCGCCCGAGGTGCGTAGTGGGTTGTAATTGCTTCTAGCACTGCTCTGGTATTCCAACGCAAGCGGTAGAGAGGAATTACAAAGTCAAAAATTTGTTGTGACATAACCTTAAACAGAAGTTTCTTTATACAGCAGACAATGCTTCTTCGGATTCTTCTGTGTAAGTGGATGCTATTTCTGTTGCAACCCCTACAGTTGAGGGATCTTCTAGACCAACATCACTACAATGGGGTTCAATTCCCAAACCTTTTCTGGGATAGTCTGCACAAATCTGTTTATACTCGTCAATTGCCTCGTAAAGCTCGTCACGGGTGAGGGAATTGAGGTAACCACACTTACCGATTTCACCTTTGGGTAAAGGTGCTGCTAAATTCTGACCGCGCTTCTGAACAATTTTTTCTTGAGACGACCACAAAGTTTCTTTATTGTGCAGGATATCATGCCACAGACTCAGGCCAAAAGAACTAATCAGCCGCATAATCCGATGACATTCTTCAAGGCTAATCCAGTTGAGACGGTAGCTTAAATAAGCCCCAAAGCCCATACCAATAGAGACGGCGTGTCCATGTAATAATCCGGCTTCGATTTCAAACCCAGGCGACCAAGTATGTCCGTAGGCATGAGGCCGACATTGATGAGTTTCGTAGAGGTTACCGTATTCAGCCGCAACGTAGCTGCGTAACGCGCCCCCTAAGATTTTCTGAGAAAGGGTACTGATTTCACTATCGGCTTCGCACTCAGTTGTACCAAAACGAGTCGTAATTAACTCAGGGCCAGCTTTTTCTAGGTCACAGAATAATTCTGCATCTTTGACCACTGCCATTTTGACGATCTCGATAATCCCGTGACGGAGCCATCCTTCTCGCAAGGTTTTGAAGAAAAAGCGGTCTGTAATGGACAGAATGGGGGGATGATAAGCACCGAAGAGGTTTTTATATCCGAAACCATCGCAACAAGTACGTGGAGAAGGGCCAGCATCAATTCCAGCCACAATGGAGGTCGAAAGCATGACGTAAGGAGTATTACGGTGATACAAGGCGCAAGCTAATCCACCGGTATCGGCTAACACTCCACCCCCGACGATTAATACGGGTTCGTTACGAGAAACGCCTAAACGTTTGAAGTCACCCAGCATTTGCTCTACGGTGCTGATGCCTTTATCAACTTCCATGGCCCGATAAACCAGCTTATCGAGGTGGATACCGTGATAGTCAAAGTAATGTTCGAGCTGCTCACCGAAATAGCTCTCAACATTCTTGTCCACTAGGCAAACACAACGTCCCAAGGGAACGTAAGTATCTCTGAGGATAGATTGTTCAGGATCTAAGGTATTATCAACCAGTTTGATCGAGGTGAATGTACTCGTACTCACCACCGCTTCGATGGTTTGGTCATCTGCTGTGCTGACAACAGATCCACGACCTTCACGGTAACTGGAAGTGGGATAAACAGCATGAGGATTTTCGACAACCAAACGGTCGGCTAAATCCTGATAATATTTACCCTCTTTAGTTTTTGAAAGACGATCCAGCAGCTTACGGCTGCCTCTGTTGGACTGGTGCATCTGATCGGCAAATGCAGACCACTCCGCACCCACCGTCTGGTCAAAGCTAGTAATTAATTCAGCTAGCAAACTGAAAAAACGATTGAGTGAGAAGTTGAGACAGCTTCGTAAGCTTCGACAAGCAGACAAACCTTCAATTGCCCCTGCTGATGCAAATTCTGTCCCTAATTCTGGAGAAAAGGCTTTGCTTTCAATCAGTGAAAGTAGCAAGTTTTTAAACGGTTTGCTGCCACAAATGGCTTCAACAGCTTGATTTAAATCCTGGTGTGTCAATGGCTCTCTGTCAAAAGTGTCGATAAAAGCCCTAACTGCCGAGGTAGTCTTTGTCATTATTGAGTTCTGAATGAAATGGCATTCGCAATATCAACTAGGGCATTATAACACCCTGCTTTAGTTAAGTTAACATATGTGTTCCCAATTACAGAAAAATATTACAAATTTCTCTCTAGTTAAGTTTTATATGTTAAAGCCTCTACCACGATCAATTCACATCCGCAACGGAGGCAAGAGAGAAATTTATCTTCTGTTTACAACGTAAGTATTTATACTTGTATATAATACGATCAAATACCTTTAAACCCAACCGCTTGATTCATTTCGTTGTCAGTTGAGGGTTGAGCGGTTGCAGTTCGCTTGAGACGCTGTACACCGATTTGATTTAATATAATCCCAACTAAAATAATACCTCCTCCAATGTATTGAGCGGTGGTTGGTGCTTCCGACAACAGTAAGTAGGCTGATATTATACCTGCAATGGGGTTAAAAGCGGTTGCCAGAGAGACTTCACTTGCTGTACTTTGCTTCAGGCCGCTAAACCAAAATAGTTGCCCCCCCACGACAATGACTGCTGCATAAATTAACATCCATTGCCATAAAAACGGGGCAGTCACATCCATTAAGTGACTCGGGCCATAAAGAATCATCACTGTGACAAAGAAAAAAACAGTCCCGACAAACATTCTAAAAACACTAAAAATTCCGAGAGGAATCTGCCGCAAGCTGACTTTACTAATCAGGTTAGAAACTGCTTTTAAAATCGCTCCCATTACTGTCAGTAAAGCTCCCCATCCGATCTCAATCCCCATATTCATTGCCATCATATCGCTGCCTGGAGGTTGTAATAAAACAGTCAGGGCGACACCGACAAAAGAAACAATTGCGCCACTAATTACCCAGGGATTGACCCTTTCTCCTAGCAACCAAACAGATAATGCTAATACGATTGGTGTATCAATTTGCCCAATCAAAACCACATTATTCACGGTGGTTAAAGATAGAGCGATAAAGATTAATGTCGGAACAATAGCAGCGCCTAAAATCGCCACAAATGACATAATTAACCAGTTTTTCCAGGTGATCTTATTTAATATATTGGGCTGCCATTGACGATAGTAAATGATGCTCAATAAAATTAAGGCACACAAATTACCCACAAATAGAACATTGCAAAAAGAAATAGGATTACGCCCATTAATTAAGTTTTCTGCACCGAGTTGAGTGAGTTTACGAGTGACTGCATTCGCTGCCCCAAAAATTAAGATAGCAAGTAATAAATAAACCCGTCCAGAAAGCTGAGGGATTTTAAACTGAGGCATAATTAATCAGTTTGATACAAGACTTTAGTTGTTAAATTACCATTGATTCGCAATCGAAGCGATTAATCACAAATCCTCTCACCCTAACTGATCTTTTCAATCCACTGTCGCCAGTTTAAGACTAAAACTCCAGCCATGTTGCTCAAACCCCAGGGACTGATAGAAACGATGGGCATCAATACGATTAATATTAGAAGATAACGTTACTTTATAACATCCCGCAGCTTGACACAGTTTTAAGGCTGTCTGCATCATGGCTTTACCAATTCCTTGATTACGATAAGCAGCAGACACCGTGACTGCATCCATGACTGCAAATTTATGATATCCCCGATGCATTATTGTCGGCACATATAATAGGCTAAAAGTCCCCACGGGGTGTGAGTGCAACAAGGCAATATAAATGGTGTAGTTAGGATATTGATTCATTTGCTCAAATAATGACAGCATCTGAGTTTCAGGCAACAACGGTAAACCATCCATTTCTGCATAGAGACGGTTTAAGTCGGCTAAGTCTGCGGCACTAGCTGCTTTAATTTCAAGATTAGTCATAGTTTTTTATCCAGACTTCTGTACAGATGTTACATATAACATCACAAGATCTGACATCTAACTCGTGTCCCCCATTATCAAAAATTATGTTAAGATTTATTTAGGATTATGAATATAGCTACATAATTCTGCTCATCTCTCAAATTGAATTGAGAGGGCAATTTTATCATCAATCTCATGAATGAAAAGGATTACAGCCAATTAAAGCTGATTCTAGATTTGTTGTAATTCTTAGATATTCTTGACCTTTATTTATATATCTCCTCCATGATTAGACCTTTTAACCCGATGTTTGCCTTACGGCGGACTGCAACAATTCTTTCAATTGGCATCCTAACCATGACTCTGTTAGCTGCCGTATCTGGGATGTTAATTGCTTTTAACTATCAACCCGCAGCGGGGGCGAGTTATCATTCTCTCCAACAAATCGCTAATAATACTAATTTTGGTTGGTTAATTGAAGGCATGCATCATTATGCTGGAAACCTTGTGATTGCACTGGGTTTAATTCAGATGGTGGTAATGTTTTTATCTCGTCAATTCAAGCGAAATTGGTTAATTGCTTGGATAGCAGTGATTGGTTTTATCTTGACTGCCATTGGTTTAGACTGGACTGCAATGGTACTCGACTGGACACAAACCGGATTTTGGCGGTTATCGGTTGAGTTGGGAACCATTGAAGCCATTCCCTTTATCGGTTCAACCCTACGAGAAATTATTACAGGTGGTGGCGGCATTAGTACAGCAACGCTGTTGAGACTGTATACAATACACAGCTATGTTTTATCACTTGGAGCCGTTGTGTTAGCGATCGCCCATTTAGCAGGTACTGTACTCCAAGATCGCCAAGAACTACAAGTTCAATTTGAACAACGCAAGCAGCAACTTGAAGAGACATTAAACCGTTTGGTTCAAGAAAACCCAGCTTCAAATACGACTGCAACTGAAGAAGTTGAAACTTCCAGTAAAAACTAGAATACTACATTTTTAAATTTTATCCCGGCGTTCTATATTGAACGTCTTTTTTTATTAGAATTTTTTATAATAGTTTAAATTCACTTTTATTTAAATCCAGAAATACTGATGTCTGTACTACAAGGAACTTGGACAAGCGAATATATTCAAACCAACGGCGTTACCTTACATTACGTGACTCAAGGTGAAGGGCCATTAATGTTAATGTTACATGGATTTCCCGAATTTTGGTATTCTTGGCGGCATCAAATTCCAGAATTTGCTAAAGATTATAAAGTGGTAGCATTAGATTTAAGGGGTTACAACCATAGTGAAAAACCTCAAGATATTTCAGCGTATCAAATGAAGGAATTAGTTGCAGATGTTGAGGGGGTAATTACGGGTTTAGGGTATGAATCTTGTGTATTAGTCGCTCATGACTGGGGGGGCGCAATTGCTTGGTGTTTTGCTTATGCTTACCCAGAATTATTAGAAAAACTGATTGTGATGAATCTTCCTCATCCGGCTAAGTTTGCCAATGGGTTATGGACCATTGAACAATTACAAAAAAGCTGGTATATTTTCTTATTTCAACTTCCTATATTACCGGAATTACTCTTTCAAGCCAATGATTATCAGGCTATTGCCTCTAGTTTTGTGGAGATGGCGATTGATAAAACTGCGTTTACCCAAGCTGATATTAATGCTTATAAAGATGCGGCAGCAAAACGAGGTGCATTAACCGCAATGATTAATTATTATCGTAATATTTTTCAAGGCGTTTTTAACCCCGATAAAACTCAAGAATGGGGAATGTTAAATGTTCCGACGTTAATGATTTGGGGAGAGGAAGATGCTGCATTAGGAAAAGAATTGACCTACGGAACTGATGAATATGTCAATGATTTAGAGATTCGTTATATCCCCAATTGTAGTCATTGGGTACAACAAGAACAGCCGGAATTAGTGAATCAATATATGCGAGAGTTTCTAAGTCATTAATCAGGATAACACTTAATTATTATCTTCTGTCTGTTGAATGAATTAAGATAAAAAACAGAGACGTTATATGTAATATTTCCCCATAACAGATAACGTCTCTACAGATAATAGCTCAAATATTACTGCGAACAATCTGGATGACTTCCGCCTTGATTGCAAATATAAGTAATTTGATTACTATCTAAATTTTGAACTTGAGAAAAGTTAACCCCTTTAAACCGATTGGATTCAGTTAATTCAGGACTTGTAATAAATTGATCTTCAGGATTAACAGGTTCTGAAGTAAAGATAACGCCGCTAAAGTTTGCCCCTCGTAACTTCGCGCCTTTCAAATTCACTAAACTCAAATTAGCATTTTGTAGATTAGCATTTTGTAGCTTAGCATTGGCTAAATTAGCTCCGAGTAATTGTGCTGAAGTTAAATTACTATTGCGTAAATTAGCCCGTTGAAAATCAGCCCCGGCTAAATCTGAAGCGGTTAAATCTGCATTTTTAAGATTAGTAGAAATAAATAGAGCACCTTGAGCGCTTGCTTCTTTCATCCGGGCTAATTCTAAATTTCCATTGGATAAATTGGCATTTGCTAAATCTGCTCCGGTGAATTTTGCATCTTTTAAATTAGCCGATTCTAAATTAGTTCCCAACAGTTTAGCACTACTAAAATTCGCTCCCAATAAATCAGATTCAGTTAAATTTGCTTGGTTTAATGTCGCATTTAAAAAGTTAGTGCGTTTCATAAATACCCGCGACAGAAAAGCACTGGTTAAATCAGCTCCCCTTAAATCAGCCCCACTTAAATCAGCAATCCAATCATCATAAGTTTGGTAACGACCATCTTCACCCGCGCTATAAAAACTGCTACTTTTCAAACTCGCATTATTAAGTAAACTGCCTCGAAAATTCAATCCCGATAAATCAGTTTTGTCTAAAACCAGACTAAATTGAGTCGCGGGAGACGTTTCTTGAGAGAGGTCTATTTGGCTTAAATCCGCCTGCTCAATACTACCGCCATAAACTTTCAAAATTTTAGCAATCGCCCGTTGTGTCGCTTGTAAACGTTGGCTAACGAGTAGTTTCTCTTCTGAATTTGCCCCAAATTCCATTGAGTCTAAATCATTCTTTAAGGCCTGGTTGAGTCGGGCTAAATAAGGTAATGCTTCGGGGCCTGTACTCACTAACGCTTGCTGAGTCACATCCAACAACATCTCGTTACTTTCTTGAGCCAATAAATCCGTTAACAACGGAATAGCCCGAGGGTCTTGTAATGTTCCTAAAGCCAAAATTGCCCCTCGTCGTTGGGCTGGGTCTGTGGGGGCGCTGGGGGATAATTTAGTAATTAAAGCCAGAAATACTTCGTTGTCTTGATGTTGAAATTCCCTGCGGTTGGCTTGGCTTTGAATATAAACTTGTGTGCCGACAAATGTACCCAATACTGCCGCCAAACTGGCCCCCCCAACAATCAATAATGTCATACCAGGACGTTGTTGCATCCATGCCCATAAACTGGTTTGAAAGGCTTTAAATCGGGGTTGATGAATGATGGCATGAACCGCATCTTGATCATCCATTAAATCATAACTGGTGAAGGGATTGGTCTGAAACGGTAAGCCTGCTTCACGCACACTCGTACCCGCGAGTAAATCATGTCCTGTACGACCATTAAACCGTTTGCCAATTAAACCATCAACGAGTAACATTACCCCAGATAACCCGACAAATAACAGCAGGTTAGGAAATGCCCCAGTAAACCGCCAAACCGTGTAAGCAATACCCAAAGGAATTCCCCAGCGTCCGACGCTTTCGCGGTAAAATACTCGAAGTAGACTAGGCGGCGCTTGACTATTGTCATTGACGACCTGAATGCCAAACCAGCGTTTTGGGATCGTTTGTCCGCTGCGGGCGAGGAGATAAAGCTGCCATCCGCCTACTATCATCGGGGTTAAGAGTGCCGCTGACCAGAAAAAATTGGTTAAAGTGGTGACTTGAGGGTTGCGATCGCGCACAGGAATCGCTAAAGTGGCAGCAACTGTTTCAGAAGTGGCTTTTAAGACGGGGTTTAGAGGCACATTTTGAGGACTGCGGTTACACAATGCCCCAACAGTTAATGGCACTAACCCACTGGTGACCACTAATGAAATTTCTACAGTCCATGCCCCCCATCGACGAACCCAGAGGGGGACCTGACGAACTTGAGTAGTCCAGGATGTATCCGTTGAATGATCGCTTTGACCGACAGTTGGGCTAGCCATAGTGGACTTAGTCTTTAAAGAATTTGGATGATTTGAAAAGCTGATACCCTATGTACACGATTATCCCGACAACTGCAAGGGTAATAGCCAAAGAAATTAATCTAACGACGGTTTGTAATAGCATCAGTCCGGCGGCTACAGCCAATACAGCTACCACAATTTGTCCGATTTTGGGAAGATCTTTAAACCAGACTAAAAATTGTTGATATCCCTTTTTTATCGGTTCAGAGAATTTGTCAGAATTAATCAGGGGTTGAGTCTCGTGAAATTCGGCTTCTAAGTCTTCTAACTTGCGTTTGACATCTTTGTCGTTTTGATAACTCATGAGAATTGTCCTTTTGTCTGAATGACCGTTGAATACAACTACAGTAAACCAACCTGTTTTTTGTACTTCTTTCCGTATTTTACTAATATCAGCCTAACTAAAATAAACATGAAGTTATTCAATTTCATCGCTACACTGTCTTGCTTCACTCTGCTTTCATTCACCCCAGCGGCTTTAGCCCAGCAAGTCCTTCCCGGTCAACCTGTCTCTGCATCGGGTACATCTGGCGGAACGGTTAATAGCGGAAATTGTGGATATATTGCAAATTCACCCAATCATACCATCGAAGTAACGGAAGATTTACCCTATTGGCGAATTACGGTACAAACCACTGGCTCACCCACACTCTTAATACAAGGGCCAGCCGGACGCTATTGTGTATTACCTCAAGCCTCTGGTGGGACATTACAATTTTCCGGTTATGGCACGAAAGGGACTTATCAAATCTTTGTCGGCGATCGCGCTCAAGGTCAACATCCCTATCAATTATCTATTTCTGACCAACGATAATGGGTATTGACAGAGAACGTTACAATTTTCCGGTTATGGTACAAAAGGCACTTATCAGGTCTTTGTTGGCGGTGGCGTAGTCTGTGGGTCTGCACGTATCGCGCTCAAGGTCAACATCGCTATCAATTATCTATTTCTGACCAACGATAGATCACTCAGAGTGAACAAGTCCTACCCAGACTCACCCTAAACTTACAGTATATTTTGAAGTAAGAAGTTCACTGCCAAATAATGTACCTACTCAGCAGTTAGATTTTTGATAATTTTTTTAGCGAGTAATTCTTTAATTTCTGTATGTCGTGGAATAGCCTCAACAACACCAGTTTTAGGATTTATCCACAGAGAATGGGATGCACCTTCTCGTTTTAAACAACAGCCAGCCTTTCTCAATTTCTTTTCTAATTCTTTTCGTTTCATGGAATATAAATTGTTTCTTCGATTGCATTTTTGGATAATCCTTTACGAATTTCTTCCAAACGATCCTCTAGAATTAATTGAATTGCCTGCTTCAGATCTTCTTTGACTTCTTCAATAGTTTCACCCTGACCATTTGCGCCAGGGACTTGAGGACAAATTGCCCAGTATCCGCCTTCTTCGGCAGTCTCAATGATTGCTGTAAATTCTGCTTTCATCACAATTTTGTTTGAGTCTATAATACCTATATTTAACATAAATGATTTGTTGATCGCTGACTAATTCAGAAGGGATATAATTTTGATAAACTCTCACTCAAGCTAAGAGAATTTCGATGAATGAATACACTTTTATTCCACAACAACTGAAAACCCAGCGGCAAACTATCCTACAAATTGCTCGAACTTATGGCGCTTATAACTTACGAATTTTTGGTTCTGTCGCCAGAGGAGATAATAATCTTAGCAGCGATCTTGATTTGTTGGTTGATCTTGAAAGAGGACGGAGTTTGTTTGACTTGGGAGGACTGACAATGGACTTACAAGACTTATTAGGTTGTGAAGTTGATGTTGTAACTGAAAATGGACTGAAGAAACGTATTCGCTCGCGCGTCCTTCAGGAGGCAATTAAGCTGTGAGGGATGACCCAGAAAAACTGCATGATATTCTAGAAGCAATTGAGCGAATTAACCGTTATGTTGTATTAGGACGAGAACGCTTTGAGACTGATGAGCTGGTGCAGACTTGGTTTATTCAGCATTTGCAGATAATAGGAGAAGCGGCGAAGTGCTTTAGCTAAAGAAACTAGAGAACTTTCCCCTGAAATTCCTTGGAAACAGATAATAGGAATGCGTAATGTTCTGAGTCATAACTACTTTGAAATCGATCTTGATATTGTTTGGTCAGCGGTTAGTGTTAATATTCCAATGCTCCAACCTCAGATTGAAGCATTGTTAAACCGTCTGTGACTTGTTCCATAAATTTTGTCCTTCGGCTTCATTTAGCCTTCTTTGAATTACTCTTGAAAAATAAAAAGCATTTAGTCATCGCGATCCACCATTCTTTGGATTTCATATAGGCAGTAGTCACACCATGTCTCTTCCCAGTCATACCCTATTGTTAGTCTTCCACACCTATCACAATTCTTAACTGAAGAATAATGATTACACTCTTGATTGAAACAAACTCCGGTAAACTCTCCATCAATGATTAGAGTCTCTTGGTCGCACACAGGACATTCCATTGTGAAATCACCAATTCCTTCTTCTTCAAATGCAAAATATGATGCTGTATCTTCTAATTCCTCTAAAATTTTTTCTCTGTTACGGTTGAATTTTCTCAACTTCTCTTCGCCGATAGCCATTAGCTCACGCTTACGTTGCTCTGTTATCCGCCTATAAACTGACTCAATTAACTGTACTTTTATCCTAATTTCTGGATCTATAGTGAGTGAAGTAGAAGTGATATCTATTTTTAGCTCGTTAATCAGAAACCTATCAATTAAATCAATAAAATTAATGATTGTTTTGCTAAGTTCAAACTTATTTGCAGAAAAGTTGTAGTGTTCAAAACGATTTCTATAACCTTGCATTTTCCTGATTATTTTAGTATCAGCTTCGGAAAAAGTAACTCTTGGTCCAATTTCTAATCGCTCTAAAGCTTCATCCAAGTTAACCGTATTTGGCTCTTTACCATGTTTTAGCTTTTTCCTTACTTCTTCCATCTTGCCTTCAAATATGAGTTCTTGCCCATGATATCTTAGCCTTTCTTTAAGTAATAAAAGGAATCCAGAGAAAAGGTGAAGTACACCATACTTGTAATCCTTCTGAGGTTGGGAGATTGGATCTATATACTGTCGATACTTGTCGTAGTCATCCAACTCGTACAGTTCATCTATGCCTCTAATGATGAAATCTAAACCATTCTCTAATAAGCTAAGTTCCAAAATATGCTCTTGTGTCATTTTTTAACTTACCCACTTAAAAGTTTATTTTTCTCTTAAAAAATCACAGATACGCTTTAGCTACACCCTAACCCATGTCCGAAGCGGCATAACTAATATTTGTGCCGTAGTTTTTAGATAGCACCAGATTGGTAACATTTAACTGTAAAATAACATCTTGTTAAATCAGTTCCTAACAAGATTAAAGCTTTTCACTTTAAAACATAGCACAAAATTTACGAATGTTCATGCAAAACTCTCATGACTACAAAAAGCTGATAAATAAACTATTACAACTGATTCTAAATAATAATCAATGAAACTTTAGGCGATATAATAAACCTTTTAACCCTGAATGAATATGAATTGCTTCTCCTTGATATTCCATTCCTAGTTTTTCTGCTAACTTCATACTAGCTAAATTGTCAGGATGAGAATAAGCTCGTATTTCTGTAATTTCATCACTCGATTGAATAGCTGTTAATAAAGCTTTCATTGCTTCAAAACCATAACCTTGATGTTGATACTGAGAATTGATTGAATAATAACATTCAAAAATAGTATTTTCATAGGGTGAAAACCCACAAGATCCTATATATTGATTTGAATCTTTTAGAGCGATCGCATACGCATGAATCACAGAATCTGTATGATATGAAGATAATACAAAATTAAATAACTCAGTTGCACCTTGTTTTGTTTTTTGATCGGGTTCAAAGGCTAAATATTTTGTTGATTCTGCATCTAACATAAATTCTAAATAAGTTGGTAAATCTTCAGGGATAAATGGCCGAATGATTAAACGTTTAGTCAAGATTGGCAATACAATCATTTTCTGTACCCATTTAAGAATTAGCTTCAATTATTACTCGCCACAGTAGATTAAATACTCTGAGGTGACCGGGAAATTGTAAGATTAACCTTAAGTTGCAAGAATAGTAAAAATATAAAAGGTATAAGATATGACAGCAGCAATCTCCAAGCCTGCCTCAGCCGTCCCTGAGTTTTGTCAAGGAATTCAGTATTTTAGCGAGACTTTCCCCGAATTTGATACCTACGGGAAAACACCTGTTATTTCAGAAGGCAATGTAGCCATTAGTGACCCGACAGATAACACGGCTGTCTATCAAACCCTGTTAATGGCTGATGCCTTGCGTTATCTCATTCTGCAAGTCACGAGTAGTAAAGCGTCAGGACACCCCGGCGGGTTTGCCAGTCAGGTGGAAGCTTATGCCTCTTTGGTAATGTTGGGCTACAAGAATATTATGACAGAAGTGGGCCACCATGCCCCCGGATTTTATAGCGCCATGTTTATTGACCGTTCCTTAGAGGATATGGAAATTTCCACGGTTCAGCAACTGCGCGATCGCTTCCGAGAAATGCATGGTTTGTTAGGACATTTATCTGGCTGTATTCCTGGCCTCCTCAACCCAGCGGGGCCGTTAGGACAAGGGCAGCATTTCGCCATGTCAGCGGCATTATTACATCGCGATACCCTATTTCCCTTCACCCTCGGAGATGGCGGTATCGGGGAACCTTATCCCATGAGTAGTATGGCGCACTTTAATACTGCTTATCCGGATGTGACTAACTTCTTACCTATATTAGTTTGGAATGGTTATAGTCAAGAACATCACAGTATGGTTTCGACGAAAACTAATGAAGAAATGATTGCTTTTTGGAAAGGCAACGGTTTCGCGGAAGTCGTGTTAGTCGATGCTAAAGACTTTGACGATCAAAACCAACCGGAAGCTTATGTTGATAGTACGGCTTTTTCTTTTGAGAAGCGGATGGAATTTACCCAAGCGGTATTAGAAGGGGTTGATAAAGCAGCAAAATCAGCATTAGGCGGCACATTAACCGTTTTTATTATTAAACAACTCAAAGGGGCTGGGGTTCATGCGCTGGGTTCAAAATCCCACAACCTCTATCCTAAAGATACGTTAGAAAGTCCTCACATGATGGAGACTCTGAAAAAACGGGCTTTACCCACCGAAGTCTGGCAACTTGTCCGCAAAAACGCCGAACGTTCAAATGGGGGGCCAGCAGCCAAAACCGTTGTAACTGAGTTTGAATATCCCCTGGCAGAAATTGGTCAATTACCGTTAGATGAATATCCCGTTGGCGGTGATAAAAAAGTGGCGACGACTGCAATGGGGGCGTTAGTTGCCCATGTGGGACAAAAAGATCCGAAGTTTATTGTCACCAATGCTGACGGTAACGCAGCTTCTGGGATTAATAATATTAACCAAGCCCTGAAAATTATTCACCCCACCACCGATGACCTGTATTTCCAGGGGCCACAAGGTCAGGTTTATGAACCCTTGAGTGAAGATGCTTGCGCGGGAATGGCGGCGGGTTTAGCATTAATGGGGGCGCGAACCTTATGGTGTTCTTATGAGTCTTTTGCGGTTAATGGTTTACCGATATGGCAAACGGTCACACAGGCAATGGCAGAATTACGCCGTCAGACTCCTTCTACTATTACACTGTTTACCGCTGGGGCATTAGAACAAGGTCGTAACGGTTGGACACACCAACGGCCAGAAATTGAGGCTTATTTTGCGGCAATGATGCGAAATGGGAATATATTTCCGCTATTTCCCACCGATGCTAATAGTATTCAGGCTTGTTATGAATGGGCGTTAACCACTAAAAATAAAGGAATTACTATTACGGCGAGTAAGTCTCCTTTACCCATTCGGACAACCTTTGAACAAACCCGTCAAGCCTTGGAGAAAGGGGCGGTAACATTGCAGGAAACGGAAGGGGATAAAAAAGTTGTGTTTGCCGTTATTGGCGATATGACTTTAATTCCGGTATTTGAAGCGGCGGCATCTCTGGAAAAAGAAGGGTTCGGAGTTCGTATTGTGTCTGTGGTTAACCCTCGGCGGTTGTATCGTCCCACAGATGTGGCCTGGGATACTTGTAGCCAGCCTGACGGTGATTTCCTCTCAGATGATGAATTCAATCAAATGTTTGGTGGCGATGCCTTAATTGGGGTGATAGGGGGCGCTAGTTTAATGTTAGAACCGATTATGTTACGCAGTAGCGCCAAGCGAGATACCTTTGCTTGGAGACGGGGCGAAACCACATCCAGCGCGGGTCAATTAATGGAATTTAATGGCATAACGGCAGAAGCGTTAACGAAACGAGCGATAGAATTAGTTCATTAGTTCATCCATTGGTAACAGGGAATGCTGCAACTGCCCGTGGGATCAAATGAGTTCAAAGTTATTCGTTGTTAGTGATGCACTGGTCTGAATTATTTAATAATCACGACCAAAGAGGGATGACATGAGTGAATCATTCCGAAGTGCTTATAAACAAGATATAACAAACAAGAAATGTCTCCGGTCTCCGCTCCCTGTTACCCAAAAAAATTAATTTGATTTGGGCAAAGTTTAATTGTTTTTTAGGGGGTTGCTCTATAATTTATGGTGATAGATACTTAAACATTAACATGAAGCAAATCACAACTTTAATGGGATCTACTTTGGTATTTCTCACAGCGCTCAGTACTTCGGCTCCAGCCGTTGCTCAAGTGTTTTTTGGAGAAACTTTACCAGATGATACTGTAGATGAAGCGGCTCAAGTCGAGGCAGATTTTCTATCTAACTTTGACAATGCTTTTGTCGTAGATTTTGAAGATTTTCCTGTCGGAGAACAAGCATCTGTTGATAATCCGATTATCCTCGACTTTGGCTATAGTACAGCCACTTTAACCGGGGGTGGTGCTGTCAGGGATGCTGAGTTTAATGGACTTAATGCAGTATCGGGTGAAAAATATTGGAGTTTAACTTTTGCTGAAGAGGTTCAAGATACTTACTCTATTGCTTTTAGTGAGGCTCAAGCCGCATTTGGCTTTTATGCCTCAGATATGGGAGATGCCGGAAATAATGATTTCGGGTTAAAGATCTCATTTACAGACGATACCACTGAAACGATTGATATTCCTCACGGTGGTACCAATGCCGCACAACTTTACTTCGGTTATCTCAATACAGAGAAGCAGTTCACCAGTGTGGAATTCCTGGCTGATGGCCCCATCGAGCGTGATGGTTTTGGGTTAGACGATGTAACAATTGTGACACCAGATCGAGTTATAACGGCATCAACCCCAGAACCAGCAACTATTCTAGGCTTATTCCTTGTCGGAGCGCTCGGAATCGGTGCAAAGCGTCAGCGCAAGATTTAATCTAATTTATGGCATTTAATCGCTTAGCCATACAAGCCTTAATTAAACAAGCAATTTAACGGGTGGACTGAGTTACCGTCTAGTTATCTAACTGCTGAATTCTAGGGAAACTTACAAGTTCAAAGCCCTCAATTTTATGGATTTGGGGGCTTAGTTTTTGTCAATCAAGTATAAATGTTATCAAGGTTAAAAATATACTCTTGAATACAAATCAGTCAATCTCTGACTTAGATAAAATAATTTTAATATTGATCCGCTGTATAACTGTAAGATTCAAATACCTATAATAATTTAGGTTTTGCTCTGAGACAATCAGGTAAACTAGGAGAAGCTATTATTGCTTTTGAACAGGCAATTGAATTGAACCCAGGCTCGAAAGTAGTAATTGACAATCCATCGGAAACAGAACAGTTAATGCAGCTAAGCTAGTCATTTATAATAACTCAGAATCATTCAACGGTATCCGCTCTTATCACAGCCACATCGTCTCCTGTGGTGTAAAAATAAGCAGCAGGCGGCTAAAACATTGAGAATTACATTACCCTATAAAAGATGCGTCTCTACAGGTTTGTCAAAAACATGGTGAAACAGCACAACTCACCCTATTCTGTCCGCTGGATCGATCAGATTTCCCAAGTCCCTCAAGCTGAGTGGGACGCTTTAGCCCAGCCTCTAACCACGCCTTTTTTTGAGTGGGACTGGCTACACAATTTAGAAGTTTCTGGTAGCGCCACGAGGCGGAAAGGTTGGTTACCTAATCATTTAACGGTGTGGCGAGATAACCAATTAGTTGCGATCGCACCGCTGTATATTAAAAGTCATAGCCGGGGTGAGTTTGTTTTTGACCATCAATGGGCAGATGTGGCGTATCAATTGGGGATAGAATATTATCCTAAACTATTGGGAATGTCGCCTTTTACTCCGGCTGAAGGATATCGATTTTTAATTGCGGAAACTGAATCGGAAGCGGAATTAACCGGGTTAATGGTACATGAAATTGATCGCTTTTGCATCGAACATAATTTCTCCGGTTGCAATTTTCTTTATGTTGACCCAGAGTGGCAAGCGTTGATGGAAAATCACGGTTATACGGCTTGGTTGCATCACAGTTATGTATGGCAAAATCAAGGCTTTAATACCTTTGATGATTATTTAAAGTCTTTTAATGCTAATCAACGCCGTAATATTAAAAGAGAACGTAAAGCGATTAATAAAGCCGGATTAGAAATGAAAACCTTAACGGGTGATGAAATTCCTGAGTCAATGTTTTCTTTAATGTATCATTTTTATGCCGATACTTGTGATAAATTTGGCTGGTGGGGCAGTAAATATTTGACTCGAAAGTTCTTTGAAGAATTACATCACAATTACCGTCATCGGGTGGTATTTGCGGCTGCTTATAGCGAACAGGACGACCAAAAACCGCTGGGAATGTCATTTTGTTTAACCAAAGGCGATCGCCTCTACGGACGCTATTGGGGCAGCTATCAAGAAATAGATTGTTTACATTTCAATGCCTGTTATTATTCACCCATAGAATGGGGAATTAACAACGGAATTAAAATCTTTGATCCAGGGGCAGGCGGACGACACAAAAAACGTCGGGGTTTTCCAGCACTGCCTAATTATAGTTTACACCGCTTTTACGATCGCCGTTTAGCAAAACTTCTACATTCTTATATTGATAAAATTAACAATATGGAACAGCAAGAAATTGACTATATTAATCAAGATTTACCTTTTCAGCATGGAGAAAATAATAACGAGTAATAATCGATATAGACTTAGTTTTAAACGGTTATATATTAGCCGAGAATAGGAGTTATTCTTAAGAATTATTGCCATTGTTTATTTTGATGGGGTAATACGTTTTATGGAATCATTGATAGAAAAAGATCTATAGAGCATAAAGAATGTACTTAAAGTATATTCCCAAAGCTTCATTGATTATTACTGATTTCTGAGCGTAAAGCCTCAATTACTGCCAAACTTAACCCAGTAGCAGCAGCAATAGCTTCATTATTGAGTTGACTCAGTAAATTCCGGGCAATATCATGTTTTCTTGCTTCATATCTTTTTAAAAGCGTAACCAATTTTAGGATTAATAAATATCATTATTGAATTTTTATCATTAATTTTAGTAGAAAATATGATATAAAATACTATATTTACTTGAATACAATCAATAAATTAACTCATAAAATAATCATCAATTAATATATTTTAAGAGGAATTGCGTTAAGCATAACTGCATAAATAGTTACAGCTATCGTTAATCTTTTATAAGATAGTAGATGACGCATTCATTTTGATTCGATGTCTCAAACGCAACAAATTCTCTCTCAGATACCTGGAAACCCCTATATTGGGCTACAAAAAGCCGATCAGTTATGGCATTCCCTCAGACACAATACCCTGGCAGTTCCTCATACTGTTAAAATTGACAACTCACCCTTACAAACAATTGAATATGATATAGCGATTTGTGGCGGGACGTTAGGAATTATTATTGGTACAGCCTTAGCCTTGCGCGGTTGGCGAGTGGCTATTATTGAACGGGGAAAACTACGAGGACGAGATCAGGAATGGAATATTTCTCGTCAAGAATTGAATGTTTTAGTGGAATTGAATTTACTTTCTATTGAGGAATTAGAAACTGCGATCGCCACAGAATATAATCCAGCTAGACTGAGTTTTCCTAATACTCCTGATATTTGGGTTGAGAATGTACTTAACATTGGAGTTGA
This sequence comes from Microcoleaceae cyanobacterium, assembly GCA_049649525.1. GTDB lineage: Bacteria > Cyanobacteriota > Cyanobacteriia > Cyanobacteriales > Microcoleaceae > JAAURB01. The sequence goes on along the minus strand of JBARZE010000065.1, from coordinate 67,630 downwards.
TCCGGTTTATTTACTCGAAACTCTCAAAACTCGGTTTTTAGAAGTTGGGGGAATTCTATTAGAAAATACAGCTTATGTGGGGGCGACTATTCATCCTAACGGTGTTGCTGTTAAGACTTCCACTTCAACTTTAACAACGCGGTTATTATTAGATGGGATGGGGCATTTTTCCCCAATTGTTAAGCAAGCCAGAAACGGACAAAAACCCGATGCAGTTTGTTTAGTTGTGGGAACTTGTGCGACAGGATATCCGAGTAATAAAACTGGAGATATTTTTGCTTCGTTTACGCCGATCCAAAATCAGTGTCAATATTTTTGGGAAGCGTTTCCCGCCCGCGATGGACGCACAACCTATTTATTTACTTATATTGATGCAGATCCTAATCGATTTAGTTTAGAGTTTTTATTTGAAGAATATTTGCGTTTATTACCCCATTATCAACAGGTTTCACTAGATAAATTGCAGTTTAAACGGGCTTTATTTGGCTTTTTTCCTTGTTACCGCGATAGCCCGTTACAGACACCTTGGGATCGTATTTTACCTGTTGGAGATAGCAGCGCCAATCAATCTCCGTTGAGTTTTGGGGGATTTGGAGCAATGATCCGCCACCTAAACCGCTTAACAGTGGGAATTGAGGAAGCGTTAAATACAGATTGTTTAAGTCAGACTTCCTTGTCTCTATTACAACCTTATCAACCTAGTTTATCAGTCACTTGGCTATTTCAACGGTCGATGAGTATTGGGATGAATCAAACTGTTTCTCCGGATCAAATCAATCAATTATTGGCGGCAGTTTTCTGTGAAATGCAACAACTCGGCGAACCGATTCTTAAACCCTTTTTACAAGATGTGGTGCAGTTTCCCGCCTTAACAAAAGCTTTAGTGAAAACAGGTTTATTTCATCCCAATGTGGTATTTCCGGTGATTCCACAGGCAGGAATAGGCAGTTTATTCCGTTGGACAGGTCATTACTTTAATTTAGGAGTTTATAGTCTTCTTAATCCGCTGGGAAATACATTGGAACCTATCGTTAAAAACCTTTCACCCGTTCAACAATATTATTATCATCGTTGGCTAGAGGCTTGGGAGTATGGTTCGGGCAGAGATTATCAAGAGTCGTTGAAATAACTATAAGAATAGAAAAAGGAGGGTTTCGGGGGGTTAAATAGAGGAAGATGTTAACAGAATTGTTATATTTTTCTTTCAAATTTTATGTCCAAGTAAAATAGCCAGGATATGATTGAGATAGATCCAGATAACAATCTGTATATAGTTTAATTTCACGCTCATCCATCCCTTGACTTAAAAATGAAATATCATATTTTATTAAGCCGTCATTTCGATTTAGAACGATTTGAACAGGAAGCCTTAATTGATAAATCTCCTCGCCATACCCTCAGAACCCTGAGTCTAAAGCTAAATGCAATTGTTCATGATCCGAGTGAATATGTGGCTTGTATCACAAGTTCGGACCGGATGCTATCGAGATTAACCGGAGGCAGCAAACCGCAACATTGGGCCATGGCAAGGACTTTAGCCGCTAAACTCAGCAGCGATGACATTGTATTTTGTATTGGTGAAGATTCCGGTTATCCCATTGCTGCGATGTGCGATCCTCAAAATCGACCTAAAATCGCTGTATTGATTCATAATGCTAACCGCCCTCGCAGTCGTTTGGCGATGAAGTTGTTTAAGTTGGCCAGTCGGATAGATTTATTCATCACCAATACTGCAGCTAAAGCGGACTTTCTGCGGCAATATCTCAATATCACCTCTCAACAGGTGTATTTGCTGGATGAACAAACAGATACTCGGTTTTTTACCCCCGGTTCTGAATCTACAAATAAACAGCGCCCTATCATCGGCAGTGGTGGCTTAGAACAACGAGATTACTGCACACTCGCCTTGGCCACACACAACTTAGATGTTGATGTCAAGGTTTGTGCCGTTTCTCCCACTGCCCGAACTTACCCAGATACTTTTCCGAATGTATTGCCGAAAAATATGTCTTGTGATTATTATGACTGGCAAAATCTACGACAACTGTATCGAGATTCTGATGTGGTCGTGATTAGCCTCAAACCTCATAATTTCCAGGCTGGGTTTGCGACATTATTCGAGGCCATGGCTTGTCGGCGACCTGTAGTGATGACTCGGACTCCTGGACTGGCGGAAAAATTTGCTAATGCTGGGGTGATTATTGGAGTCCAACCGGGTAACGCGGAAGAAATGTCTCAAGCTATTACTTATCTACTAGAACATCCCCAAGAAGCTGAAGTAATCGCACAAAAAGGCTATGAATTGGTGCAACAATATTACAACAGTGAGCAGTATGTCAAAACCTTAGCGGAAAAACTGGTTTCTTTAGCCTCAACTTCAGAACTCGTCATGAGTTATTAATCAAACAGCATAGAGACGTTATCTGTGTTGTATATAACGTCTCTAGATTAACCGAATCTCTCGCTTTTAGGGAGCTAAAGCATTCCCTCGTAGCAGGCTACCAATGGTTTTAGCCGTAATTTTCATCTGTACCAAAGGATTGGCCGGAACCACGGTTTTATACAGATAACTATCAAACGTCATCTTCTGGACATCCCGGTCAGAACACATTTCAACAAAGGCTTCTCGCGTCGCATCACTGCGATAGAACACCCGTTGCAATACATCGAGAACCAGATAAGTCATACCGTAGCGTTTATCCCACCGCTTCAGATAAAGCTTGAGATCGGCTTCTGTGGGCAACTTCGCACCATTGTTACTCATTTCAACAATCGTTTCAGCACACATCCGGCCAGATTTCGCCGCAAAGTAAATCCCTTCACCCGAGGACTTAGTAACTGTTCCGGCAGCATCTCCCACCAGGGCAACTCGACCCACAACCCGACGCGGACGCGGATGTTCGGGGATCGGATGGGCTTCAACTTTAATAATTTTACCGCCTTCAATTCGACGGGCAGCGCGGGCGCGGATACCAGCCTGTAATTGTTTAATGGAGGCTTGGTTGACCTTCATGGTACCAGTACCCACGGCGACGTGATCGTATTTGGGGAATACCCAGCCGTAGAAGTCTGTCGAGACATCATCACCGACATACATTTCCGCCCGATCTTCGTAGTAGGCCATTTTGTCGTCCGGGATGCGGATTCGTTCTTGGAAGGCGATCGCATAGTTATAATCCCCGGCATCAATGGCTTTAGCGACTCTGGAGTTAGCCCCATCGGCCCCAATGACAACATCAGCCTTTAAAGTTTTAGCAATACCGCGACCTTTGCCTTCAGAATGATCGCTGTAGTGAATGGTATAAGGATCTGTATTATTTATCGGAATATCAAGTTTATGGACTGTTCCGTTAATCAGCTTTGCCCCGAGAGTTTCGGCGCGATCGCGCATGAAACCATCCAGGATTTCCCGGCGGCACATCCCAATATATTCGTTTTCGTTTTCAATATTAATATCGACTTCCCGATTCGATGGGGAAATCATCTTCATTTTCCGTACTCGCCTGTCAATAATCTGGGGGGGTAGATCAAATTCATCCACCATACACAAGGGAATTGCGCCTCCACAAGGCTTGGCGTTGTCCAGCTTACGTTCAAATAAGTAAGTTTCAATTCCGGCTTTTACTAAAACCTCAGCGGCAGAGGAACCTGCTGGGCCCGATCCAATAACAGCAACCCGTAGAGTCAAAGGTATTCTCCTGTCTATCTCGTTGTTATAAAGTGAGATGGTATCACGGAGTTGGGAGAGAGGGGGGCATATTTGCCTCAGTTGTGACGGAATGAAATAGACCTTAATAGATCGCAATAAATTATCAATGATGAATGATGAATAAGGCAACAGCTTATCTCCCCATCTCCAATATCTCCCCATCTCCCCATCTCCAATATCTCCCCATCTCCAAATCTCCCCACTCCCTCACCTTAGACTGATTTTTCTAGCCATTCGTTCGCTTTCGGTGGTTGAATAGAAAAATACGATATAAATTTTTGTGAAGTTTAGGAGTCGGTATGTACATTGTACAGATTGCCTCAGAATGCGCCCCCGTAATTAAAGCTGGCGGATTAGGTGATGTTGTTTATGGGCTAAGTCGAGAGTTAGAAATTCGAGGTCATGAGGTTGAGATTATTCTCCCCAAGTATGACTGTATGCGGTATGACCAAATTTGGGGACTGCATGAAGCTTACCGAGATTTATGGGTTCCGTGGTTTGGTGGGGCAATTCATTGTGATGTTTTGTGCGGTTGGGTACATGGACGACTCTGTTTTTTCATCGATGCCCACTCACCTGATTTATTATTCAACCGAGGCTGCTATTACGGTTGTGATGATGATAATATGCGCTTTGCCTTTTTCTCTAAAGCGGCTTTAGAGTTTTTATTAAAAACAGGAAAGCGTCCTGATATCCTCCATTGTCATGATTGGCAAACGGGTTTAGTGCCTGTGATGTTGTATGAAATGTACAAATATTATGGCATGGAAAATATCCGAGTTTGCTTTACCATTCATAATTTCAAACATCAAGGATTAGCAGGTGTTGAGGCATTATGGGCAACGGGATTGAATCGAGAAAATTACTATTTTCAGTATGACCGTTTGCAGGATAATTTTAGTGCCTTTGCCCTCAATTTCATGAAAGGTGGTATTACTTATTCTAATTTTGTCACCACTGTTTCCCCTCATCATGCTTGGGAAGCCCATCAAGGAGAATGTGGGTATGGATTGGGTCATACGCTACATATTCATCAAAGTAAGTTTTGTGGAATTCTCAATGGGATTGATTACAATATTTGGAATCCAGAAGTCGATCAATATCTTCCCTATTACTACAGTTTAGATGATTTAACTGGGAAAGAAAAAAATAAGAAAGCCCTGCGGGAAAAATTATGGCTACGGGATGTTGATCGGCCAATTATTGCCTTTATTGGTCGTTTAGATCAACAGAAAGGGGTGCATTTAGTCCATCATGCGATGTATTATGCTTTGCAGCGAAACGCCCAATTTGTTCTACTGGGATCTGCTACTGAACCCGCTATTAATAATTGGTTTCTGCATGAAAAGGGTTTCTTAAATAATAATCCTGATTGTCACTTGGAAATTAGCTTTAATGAGGAGTTAGCCCACTTAATTTATGCAGGTTCAGATCTGATCATTGTTCCCAGTAACTACGAACCTTGCGGCTTAACTCAAATGATTGGGTTAAAGTATGGAACAGTACCAATTGTTCGGGGTGTCGGCGGGCTAGTCAGTACCGTCTTTGACCGAGATTATTGTCAAACAAAACCCCCAGAAGAACGCAACGGTTATGTATTCTATCAAACAGATAATCAGGCGTTAGAATCGGCAATGGATCGGGCAATTGGGTTATACGATCACTATCCTAAAGAGTTTAAAAAACTTCAGCTTCAGGGCATGGAATATGACTATTCATGGAATAATCCCGGTACAGACTATGTACAAATTTATGAATATATTCGCCATCGATAAATAGTAGAATATTGGGTTAATGATTCATGCTGTAGAGACGTTTCCTGTTACATGATTTGCCATAAGCGAAGCGTCTCTACATTCTGACGAATTTCTTGACCTCCATTGAAAAAACAATGAATGCAAAACTACAACATAAATAGATATGTTCTTCAACAACGTCTATTTTATCTTCAGTTGTTTCTATCTTTTATATCCTTAAAAAGAAGAACCGGGTTGTTTGAGAAATTCTGCTTCTTCTGGGGTATTTTCTCGTCCTAAAATCTGATTTCGATGGGGAAAACGTCCAAATTTCCGAATAACGTCAAAGTGACGAATTGCATAATCTATTGCATCAGCGCTATCTGGATCATGGCTTAATGTCTGAAATAAAGCAACAGCTTGAGATTGATGATCGAGATTTTCGCTATGTTCAAATGGCAGATAAATAAACCATCTTTTAACAGGAATAAGTTGTTGATCGAATTCATGTTTTACTGCAAATTTAGCAAGACTTAAGGCTTGTTTATCGGTGGCGTACATCTGAGGTTGATCCCTAAAAATATTACGAGGGATCTGATCTAAGAGTATAATTAATGCTAAACAGCTTCGGGGAGATTGTTTCCAACTGTCTAAAACACCTTGTTTTGCTAATTCATAATCCATTGCAAACTGTTGTTTTATTGCTTCATCGACTTTAGGATCTTTAGTAAACCAAAACTTTTTCGGTTTGCCATAATCAGCCTTATTTTTATTTCCGAACCAAAACTCTAGAATCTGTTCAACATTTGACATTTTTCAATTCTTTTAAATTTTCATCGAATCAATTCTAATACTTTGAGACAACTGATGATTTGATCGATACTATATTTTATCAAACCTTTAGTGCTTCAGTAAATAGTGTAAACTCCCATATTGTTGTTTAACTGTAAATTCAGATCCAGATTTAATTTTATTATTATGATAATCACTGCCGTCTCGTAATTTATCTGTTAACAATATTCTGTAAATTCAGTATAAACGATATTAGTATATTTTCTACATAAAATTACTAAATTTAATCGGTAAATCATCTATTATTTTAGATTGAACCTCACCAATAATACAGCTAGCATTATATCCCAAATCACGAAGTTCTTGCAAACAATCTTCAGCCGAATCAGCCGCAATAGCTGCTAATAATCCTCCCGAGGTTTGAGGATCAAATAAGATGGGATAAAGCGGATGTAAACGGACTTCTTCTTGATTTTGAATGAATTGATAAGCTTGTGAATTTTCTAAATAAATCGAACTAAAAATTTCTTGGTTTATCGTTTCCGCTGCACCCGGTAAAATCGGAATATTTTCTAAGGTTAATTTTACTGTAATATCAGAATCTTTTACCATTTCTATTAAATGTCCGAGTAAACCAAATCCTGTAATATCTGTGCAAGCTGTAGCTTGATAACGTTGAAAACAATTTGCAGCCGCTTGGTTCGATAATAACATTGATTGAATTGCCGTCTCAATCCATCGTCCTTTTGCTTTTAAAAGCATATCTGCTGCAAACAATGTTCCCGTTCCTAATGCTTTGGTTAAAATCAATACATTACCGGGTTTTAATCCATCTTTTCGTAATAATTTATTCTGAGTTACTAAGCCATTACAAGTTAAACCAAAAGCTAACTTTTCTCCTTCTGTTGTATGTCCGCCTACTAAGACTGCCGAGGCTGAATCTAATACCTCTATTGCCCCGAGTAAGAGTTGATAAAGTATCTCCTCTTGTTTATCGAAAATATTATAAGGTAACGTCACAATAGCCAATGCACTTTGAGGTTTTGCCCCCATCGCAAATAGATCATTCAAACAATGATTTGCTGTAATTTTTCCAAACAAATAAGGATCGTCGAGTAATGCCGGAAAATAATCAACAGTTTGCACCATCATTTTATCTTCTGGAACTTTAATCACTGCGGCATCATCTGCTTGATTTAATCCGATTATAATATCTTCTCGTTGAGTCGAAGATTGAATCTGATTGAGAACTCGATGCAAAATAGAACGGCTAACTTTTGCGCCACATCCATTACAATGCATTTCTAATTGTTTAGATTCATTCATATTAACGGATAAATCCCGAAACTGATCCATAAATTTACGATCAATAGAATCTTTCCATTGCCATAAAAATGAATATGGCCCTAAACGAAACCAACCCTTAGATGCAATTGCTTTTTCATCTCCTGTGCCAATTAAAATTAAGAATTTCTGTTGAGGAATAAAGGGTTGAGGTAATTTTTTTTGTAAAATTCGCTGTAAGTTTTCAAATAACGGTTTTCCTTGACGAACAGCAAAAACCCCCGCTTTAGGACGGGGATGATTAATCATTGTCGCCACATCTCCCGCTGCAAAAACGTGAGGATGAGAGATCGATTGTAATGTATCTTTAACTTGAATAAATCCTCGTTCATCTGTCGCTAATTTAGATTGTTTTAACCAGGAAGCTGCCCCGGCTTGCGTTACCCAAAAAACATGATCGCATTCAATTTTTAATCCAGATTCACAATATATTTTTTTACTATGATTGTCATCCGACTGAATTTCAGTAACAGTTTCTTTTAAATGCAGTTTTACACCGCGACGAGATAGAATTTCTTGTGATGTTTTACCCACACTCGGATGACGTTCCGGAATCAGTCTTTCTCCGCGATGAAATAAATGTAATTCTAAATTATCAAAAGGTTGTTTTGCTGAGTCATAAATTCGGTGTAAATGAGATTGAATAGAGAAGGCTAATTCTACTCCACCCGCGCCGCCGCCGACAATGGCTAAACGTTGTTTTTGTTGAGGATATTGAACAACTGTCTCTTTAATTTGATGCCAATATTGCAGAAATTTTGAAATCGGTTTAACTGCAATTGCGTATTGATTTGCCCCCGCAACAGTTAATTGATTAGGTGTACTACCAATATTAATTGAGAGAATATCGAAAGTCAGGGGCGGACGGTTGGCACATAAGACTTGATTATGATTTAAATTTAATCCTATTACTTGATCCTGAATCATCCGTCCTCGGGCAAATTGAGTCAGGGGACGCAAATCAATATGACAATCATCGAAATCATACAATCCGGCAATATATCCGGGTAACATGCCCGAATAAGGTGTATGATATATATCTGTGATTAAAGTGAGACGAACACCGGGAATCGGATTCATGCCAAATTGCTTGAGAACGATGGCATGGCTATGACCTCCACCAATCAAAACTACGTCTTGAGTCATATTTTTGTCGTACTTCGAGTGTATTGTTTTGGTTGAGACTGCCCCCCTGATATTGGACAATCGCAGTATTTTCAGGAAATGTAGGCAGCAGAGACAGATTTACCTAATGATAATCTATAGCTTTCGGGGGTATTTAAATTACAAATATCTGCCATTAGGAACGTAACAAAACTTAATAAGCCGCTATAATGGGTCGTGTGATGTTACGAGCAGAGGTATGGTACAAGCTTTGTTTGGAAGCACCCCTTTTCAACCTAACAATGGTGATCGCCTAGTCAGTAAAGCGGTAGGGACTGCAATTGCAGCTTTATTCAAGCGCTCTGATAAAGCCGAGGCGAACGTCCGTGCCGAACCGGTAACGAAACTGCTCCAAGGCAGTATAGACGGATTTGACTTCATTGGTAATGGGATGCTCATGTATAATGGCCTTCGCATTGCTGTAATGGAGTTGTATTTACAAGCTGTCTCCATTGACTTTGGTGCTATATTTTCAGGTCAGGTGAAACTGAGGCAACCCACTCAGGCAACGATGCGAGTTGTACTAACCGAGGAGGATTTAACTGTTTCGTTTAATACACCTTTTGTGATTGATAAGTTGCAACGTTTGCAATATAACGATCAATCTCTCAAGTTCAGTGATACTGATATGACAATCACTCCCGATAAGACACTGAAATTACAATCTCAGGTCAAAGTTGGGGATGCTGCTGAACCGACTCAAATTAACTTTGAGACAGAGGTTGATGTGATTGATCGGCGTAAAATTCAGTTTGTCAATGTCAACTACGAAGGAGACGAAGAATCTGTGAATTTAAGCAAAGCGCTAATTGGTCATGTGAATAATATCCTTGATTTGGATAAATTTGCTTTAGATGGGACGCAGTTAAAGGTTGATCGAATGCGACTGCAAAATGAGTCTATTGTGTTTTATGGTACGGCTGAGATCAATCGTTTTCCACAGCTTAAGCGCCGTTAATCAGTTCCCCTCTTCTAGAGGGGGAGGTCGGGAGGATAAGATGTCAAACCTTAGTCGTAGTGACTATTATCTTCCTCAATAATTTTGCTCAAAATTATAGGCAACCGTATTTTTCAGAGAATAGATAAACCACAAAGGCGATTAGGATACACCAGAGGAATTTAAATCTCAGGTTGGCTTTAGAATGCGACTGACGACGTAACCTTCATGGGTTTTATTGTCAAATTGTCGTGGCGGAATTTCACGAATAATTTCAAATCCCATTCTATTCCAAAATTGTAATCCTAATTGATTGGCTTTAATTACAAATAAAGATATTGTTGATGCGTCTTGCTTTAATATCCAATGTTCAAACGCTTGATAAAACTTTGTTCCTATTCCTTTTTTTCTGTGTTGAGGATTTAGCATCATTAACCCGATCCACCAGGTTTTATTATCGGGATAATATCGAACTGCTTTAATAATACCGATTAAACGATTATCTGGATTAAATAAACCTAAAATATACAAATCTTCTATTGTTTTTCCTTCTGGTACGTCATTAAAGTCTTCACGAGCAATTGTGGGTGAAGGAGGATGTCCATAAGTTAATTCTATAAAATCTGTACATTGTCCATAGAGTTTTTGAAAGATATCAATATCTTTTAAGGTAAGTTGCTGTACGAAATAGTCAGAATCTTCTAAATAAAAATAGATTAATTGATCCATACTTTATGACGATAAAATATTTACAGGAATTTACTGTAATGGGATGCAATCTGGGAAAAATGAGGAACCACAGAGAACACAGAGGGAAAATTCAAAGTCCCTCGCCTCCGGGGAGAGGGATTTAGGGTGAGGTTTCTCTTATATTAGGTAAGTTATTAAATGATTCTTTAAGTTGTTGAGATAATTTTTGACTAACAATTTGATTGCCTGATACGCTTAAATGAATATGATCTCGATATAATGTTTCTGAATTTGGGATTTGATTAAATAAGGGTAAAAAATCAATAAAAGTAATATTTTCTTCTTCAGTTAATGCGGTTAAGCGTTGACGGGCTTTGACTTCATAATCCCGTGGCCCAGATTCACCAATTTCTCGTAATAAAGGAGTCATGGCGAGTAAAAACTGAGCATTTTCTGAGAGAATATGCTGTTTAATTTTAGTAATTTTATCGAGATTAAATCCTACAGGATCTTTCGTTACCGCTTCAGGTTGAGGGGGCTCAGGTACCGGGGAGGTTGACCCAAAGTAACGGCTGAAGAATTCCCAGAGGGCAAAAGGAGGCAGTTTATCCGGATAGTTGCGATCGCGTCCAACAATTAACGGGTTAGGAATTTTAGAAAATAAGTCATCGGTATTAATGACTAAAACGATAATTTCGGCTTGAAATATGCCATGCTTTTGTAGATAAGCCAGTTGATTGGGTGGCCCCCAAGAATTAGCCGACATATTCAGCACTTCTACTGTATTGTCTGTGGTGAGTTGCTGCTGAATTTGTACCGAGAGAATATCGGCTTGATCAGTCCACCACCCCCCGTTAACAATTGAATCTCCCAGTAACAGGATGCGTAAGGTAGACTCCGAGGGTTCTAAAGTGATCTCTGGACTTCGCATAGAATAGCGGTTAATTTCAATCGAATTTCCCAACCGCCGGGTTTTTTGGCTGGGGGCCAAAAGATAGCCTATCTCGGGGTCAGAGATATAAATTAAAGGCTTACCAAACCCTGCAATTCGTCGCAATGCCAACTCAAGGATAATAATTCCAGCTATAATTCCTACCAATATAATTATCGCCACTTTCACAACTTTTCCCTTACCCCATTGAAATAGAATTACAAATTGATCTGCTTTATTGATAGACTGAGTGATGGCTAGTTTGATGCTCCTTGCCTATTCTAAGGTGAGGCGTGTCAAATCGGATAGACTCTTGAATGCATAACGTCTCAAATTCAGTCGGGTTTGAGATGAATAGCGAGTGATCTCTTGGTGGTTTTAGGTAAATCTGTGGACTTGTATCAAATTTTTAAAACACACAATCCGATTATCGGGGTTGTACATCTATTACCCTTACCCACCTCTGCGCGCTGGGGAGGAGATCTTAAAGCTATTATTGATCGCGCTGAACAAGAAGCAACCGCTTTAGCTTCGGGGGGTGTTGATGGGATTATTGTTGAAAATTTCTTTGATGCACCTTTTGCCAAAGATCAGGTTGATCCGGTGGTAATTAGTGCCATGACATTAATTGTGCATCGGTTAATGAATTTAGTCACTTTACCCATTGGGATTAATGTGCTGCGAAATGACGCTCAGGCCGGGTTGGCGATCGCCTCTTGTGTGGGGGCGCAATTTATTCGAGTTAACGTCCTCAACGGCGTGATGGCAACGGATCAGGGCATTATAGAAGGCAATGCTAATCAGTTATTGCGTTACCGTCGAGAGTTGGGAAGTGACGTTAAAATATTAGCCGATGTGTTAGTCAAACATGCTCACCCGGTTGGTAATATTAACCTCAGTAATGCTATTGAAGATACGATTAAACGAGCTTTAGCCGATGCGGTGATTTTATCCGGTTGGACAACAGGCAAGCCGCCTAGTTTGCAGGATTTAGAAGTGGCGAGAATGGCGGCCGGAAATACTCCAATCTTTATCGGAAGCGGGGCTGACTACGATAACATTCATAAAATGATGTCGATGGCTGATGGGGTAATTGTGTCTAGCTCCCTCAAACGACATGGCAAAATTGATCAGCCCATTGATCCCAGCCGAGTCAGTCAGTTTGTAGAAGCGACTCATCGCAGTTTATCTAAACAGACTCAGTTGGGAAATTGAGATTGAAGACGGGGAGATATTGGAGATGGGGAGATATTGGAGATGGGGAGATAAGGGGGACGGGGAGATACCGGAGACGGGGAGATAAGGGGGATGGGGAGATATTGGAGACGGGGAGATATTGGAGATGAAGAAACGCTCTCCTCACCAAGTCACCCACTCACCCACTCACCCACTCACCCACTCACCCACTCACCCCACACCCCACACCCCTTGCAATGAGCGAAGTCGAATTGCTATTACTTACTAATAAAATGCGCCCAGATATTGCCTTCTGGCCCTGCAACTTGATCTAGATAACTGTAAGAATATAACAGCCGTTTACCTTCTGTATTGGAGTAATTGGTATAAGCATCACCCCAAGGATCGTGAACAATATAGCCTTGTTCGTTATAACCAATCAGGGTAATAATATGACCGGATGGGGTAAAATCTCCCGCTAAAACAACCGGGCGACGATTAATTAATTCTTCTTTTACTTCTATCCAATTTCGGGTTGTACTAAAACTGGTTTTAAAGTTGTAAGCCTGAATGAGTGCGGATAAAACACTGTGATCGGTTTGTGAGTCTGCGCCTGCATAATCAAAGCACCATTGTAATAATTCATCCTCTAATTGTCCGCCCGAACGAGAACGTAATCCATGATAAAATAGCGCCATCGCAATCGATGTAACGTTACAAGTAGACCAGGAATAACGCGGATTATCTCGTTGAGAAAAATAGGGAATATTTAACTCTAAATGGGGAGGAATAGGATTAAATGGTTTGCCGCCTTGTTTAAAACTAATATTTTTGGGTAGGACATAACCCATCTCACCAAAATCTGATAATTCTTCAGTTAAAGCTACTTTTATATGACCTTCATTCACGCTATAACTATTCAGATTATAAACTTGTCCTTCAGATAATATTACTTTTTCCGAACTGTCTAACTGATCGATCTGTTTCGGTACTTTTTTAATCACAGTTTCCTGTTGAACTGTCATTGTAATGGCATCAGGATTATAAGGAATTTCTTTGCCATCTCGAAGTAAACGAACGTGTTGCCAATAAACATATCCAACATTACCAAATCCAGGAATAGAGTCAGCTAAATTGACCCGAAAATGTCCTTGAATAGAGGCATATCCATAAACAACAAATGTTTGTCCTAATGACAGTGTAGTTAACTGATCGGATTCTAAAACAGAACTGTCAATCGGTTGTTTCTTAATTAACGTATTTTTAGTAATCCACAGCTCAGCATGAATATCTGTATCAGTGACTTGCTCAAAATCGAAATCAAAATGCTCCTGCTTATTACGAGAACTGATATGTTCAGCATAAATATAACCGAAAGAACCAACAACCGGAAGACTTTCTTCTAATAAAACTTTTAAATGACCATCGACTAATCCATATTTAATAACTGTCAACGTTTGACCCGCTTTGAGGACAGTTTTTTCTGTTTCGTTTAGCGCTGTTGAATCAACAGGACTTGCTTTAAATAAGGTATCTGTAGTGATTTCTAATTGTAAGTGCTTTTCGGTAAGAGGAGAAATTTGAGTGGTAGTCATCTTGAATAAATCACTGATAATTTTTTAACTATTTTCTATTGCCTTACCTTAAACATCACTCAACTCATTTCAGATTCACTGATGCTATAATCCCGTATCATTTCAACAGTAGATATAACTCCTTAAAATCGCATGAAACGATTAATTATCAACAGTTGTACATCTGAGTTTTTTGATGATTGAATCCGAGAATTAGTTTCTCTGAGTGATGCTTCGGCAATAGAACAATCGGTAGATTAGTGAAAGACTCGTTTAGATGCTATTTCTACTAAAGAATAAAATAGTTAGGGCAAAATATAAACTGTCATTCCCTCCACTGAGAGAATCCATAATTACCCATGTCCTAATCAACTCGTTTAGATGCTATTTAGCATAATGACATGACACTCAATTTATTGTCCAAGGAGTCAGATACCTGATATTTGATACCCGCAAGTGTGAGACACCCCACACCCGATAACCTACAATATTGTCTTACTTTTGTTGTGTATCCTGACTCTCAATATCCTCCCAAAAACTACAATCTGGCGGTGTTTCTGGGTCAGGAGATGACTCTAATTGTTTCTGAAAATCCCGATCAAATTTTGCTTCTTGCCAATAGCAAGCAGATTTGATCTGTTCAGGCGTTAAATTCTTGACTTTTCCCCAAACTTCATCCTCTGTAAAATCAGCTCCCCTAAGGTTGGCGCTCCCAAGCTTGGCGTCCCTAAGGTCGGCTAGCCCAAGGTTGGCGTTCCTAAGGTCGGCTAGCCCAAGGTTGGCAAACCTAAGGTCGGCAAACCTAAGGTCGGCAAACCTAAGGCTAGCGTCTCTAAGGTTGGCGCCCACAAGGCTAGCGTCCCTAAGGTTGGCTAGCCCAAGGTTAGCGCTCCTAAGGTCGGCAAACCTAAGGCTAGCGTCTCTAAGGTTGGCGTTCACAAGGCTAGCGTCCCTAAGGTTGGCGTTCACAAGGCTAGCGTCCCTAAGATTGGCGTTCACAAGGTATAAGCCTTGAGAAAATTTAAAGCTTGTTAAATCAACACAATTCCCAAATAAAAAGTTTGCTAGATCTTTTGGTAGCAAAGTCCTGATTTGCACATCACAGCCTTCAACAAGATATTCTAACTCTCTAATTCCTCCTTCTCCTGTTCTTAGCATAGATATAATCCGGTCAATTCTTGCTTGTCTCATGGGTGGCTCAACAATTGCAATAACAATCATTACCGGAATCATCAAAACACTGGCTAATTTAACCCGATTATTTCGCCGACTCCTAACACTAGCTTGAATCAACCTCTCAGTCTGCTTCGATAACGGAAATTGTTCTGCATTTTCCCGCTGAAATTCCCTGGCTTCTTGTAACCGTTTTCCCTGCAATAGATAATCCTTTGCTTGCTGATGGTTGCGCCAGTCTGCGGCGGCGGCTTCTATTTGCCGTTTTTTCCTTAAATGATCTCGACTTTCACTCAACCACTGTCGCAATAGTTTCCAATGACGAATTAAGGCTTCGTGGGGGACATCCACAACTTCTACCCCTTGAGGCTGACTGCTAGCCGTTATTCCAGGATCACTGGTTACCAATAACTTCTCCTGCGCTAACTTCTGTATAACTGTATCCACTACCGCTTCTGAATGTTTCGCCGTGATTAAATCTGACTTCATCACTCGTCGGCGGGTATCTTCTGTTCCCTCTCCTAACTGCGTCAACGATAGAAAAATATGCCGTATTATGGCTTGTTGCGCTTGGTTTAATTGATTGTAAACTGCTGTTGCCCGTTTATCCAGGGTTCCGCCTACGCCGCCTAACTGCTGATAGGTGGTTAATTGCAAGCGATTTTCCTGCCGTTGTTTCCATAGCTCTGTTAGGGTATATTGCAACAAGGGTAAACTTCCCGGAGATCCGTCAACATCCGCGATCATCCGTTGAGTGAGTTCTGTTTCAATCTCTAATCCTACTCCCTTGGCAGGTTGTGCGATCGCTGTTTCCAACTCCTGAGTATTCATCGGAATAATAATAATTTGGTTATCTTGTATTCGTTTTGCCAGTCCGCTATATTCTGCCTCGACACATTTACCGAAAAAGTCTGCCCGCATGGCGATAATGATGCATAACTGAGAAATATTGCCCTCTAAAATACATTCAAAAAACTGTTCTTTCTCAGGACTATTAAACACCTCTTCAAACTGATCGATAATCAAAACAACTCGACTGGCTGAAGTAGCTTGAACTAAATTTTGTAACCCTTTTGCGCCTTGTTGAATTAATGCTTTTGCCTGGTGTAATTGGGTAGCGCGTTCAATATTTGATAAAGCCGGATCGAGAAATGCTAAAGCGAGATTATCTAACGGATGTTCTCCGGGTCGTAAAATATAAAAACGCCATTGATCGCTACCGGAAATACGTTGACCCAGTTTAAGCTGATATAATAGTCCTGCTCTCAATATAGATGATTTACCGCTTCCAGATGCCCCTAAAACAGCTAAAAAATTAGTTTGACTGACTTTTGCTAATAGTTTATCGGTGAGTTGCGTCCGTCCATAAAAATCTTCGTGATCTTCTTCGGTAAAAAATTCTAAGCCTTTGTAAGGACAAATATCAGAAGCGGATATCTGAGGTTTTGCAACTGGGGTAGTATCGGGACGGATCAGTTCAATGACTTCCCCAAAGTTAGTAAAAATTGGACGTTGAGGCGTATTTTTAAGATGATTATCGATATACGTGGTTAAAGTATAGTTGGTGAGGCGACTATCAGGATAACGAGTTGGATCGAGTCCTTCTAACAACACCTTTGTCATCGCACTATAGGGAGTATTCAGTCCTTCATAAGCGGGTTCAAATTGACGAGAAGCGGCAATAAAACAACGATCTCTGGCTTGTCCTTGGTCTTTTGGGTTGGCTTCTGTAACCCGGAATTCTCCACTATGACAACAGTCTAACCAGATAATCTGTTGTTTAATTTGGCTTTTGATTAACAGTTGCTGTAACCACTGCAACCGAAGTCCATAAAGTCCAGCATCCGGATAAACATCGCTGGTGGCTAAAAACCCCTCAGAAAAAGCTTTTTTCTTCTGTAAACCATGCCCAGAGAAGTAAAATAAAGCAGTATCCGGAATCTGGTTACCGCCGGGTTGAAACAGTCGAATGAGTGCATCTTCGAGTTGAGTTAACAGAATTTTGCTATTTTCTGAGGTAGCCAAAAGGGTTCGCACCTTAAAGTTACCATCCTGTTGGAGACGTTTGGCGATCGCCTTGGCATCTTCTACGGGTGCAGTCAGTTGTAGGGTTTTGTCTTCGTAATAGTTAATCCCAACCACCAACGCATCTCGACTCATTCCTCATATTCCTCCCGATCGAGAACTTTATGAGTTTTCCTCTCTGTTCTAGCTTAAACTGGAAAGTTAGATATAACAATTTTGAGGATAATTTTAGATATGGTTCAACTGACTCCCATTCAATTGGAAGACGGAACAACAATTTATATTGAAGCCACAGAAAATATTAATATTCCGGTTTCTGAACCCTCTCAAACTAATGAATCTTTAGAAGTAGAAAATCCCAGAGAAAAAGGTTTTTTTGATAATAGGAATCAGAGTCTGCGAGATCGATTGGAACAACAAACCGATTCAATTACACAAGAAGCCAGCCAAAGTTTTCAAGCGATAGAAAATACGATAAAAGCTTATACAACTTTTACGTTAAATGCTTTTAAGCAAATCGCAGTTGCCAATATTGAAGAAGTAACGTTAGAATTTGGTGTGGAAGTGGGCGGAGAAGCGGGGGTTCCCTACGTGACAAAAGGAACAGCAAAAAGTAACCTGAAAATCACAGTCAAGTGTTCTTTTCCATCCGAAGAATTAGGAGGATAAAGAATCATCCTGCTGAATTTCAGTCATTGTTTCCTGAACAAACTCTAAAGGTAAATCTAATAATTGAGCAATCGTTTCCGCATTTAATCCATAACTCACCATACGCGGAATCGCATTTAACTGAGCTTGACGTTGTCCTTGTTCGAGACCTTGTTCTAAACCTTGTTCGAGACCTTCCTCAATTCCTTCTTGTTTAACTTCCTGATAAAATCGAGTTTGTTTCAGCTCTTCAGTTAAATTTAACATAGCAGCAATTTCCTCACGGCTTTTTTGGGGTAATTTGTAAACAATAATCGTTTCAATCAGATTAATTAAATCCCGTTGAACGTTAACATCAGTGAGTTGAAGTCTCGCTTGGGCAATCAGTTGCCTCGCTTGCTCTCCCGCTGTTTGTTCGGGTTCAATTACTAGTTTAACAACTCCTACGCCAATTGAACGTTCTGCGGTTGCTTCTAACTCATCTAAATAAATTCGTTGCACACGAGAACAGTTCAGTAGTTCCTCAAATTGCAACGGTTGTTCGACTTCGATATTGCGACTGGGATAAAGAACAACAACACGCCAGGGATGGGGGGGTTTATATTGTCGTAAATAGAGAAATAATTCCCCGAAAATACGGTAATATAAATCAGGATCGGGTTGAAATTGAACTTCTACCAGATAAAAAGGTTTAACTGAATCTTCAGTTTTGGGTAAAAACAAACCATCAATCCGAAAAGCAAGTTGCTTAATTTCACGGGAGGTAAATTCATAAGCAGAAGCTTCCTCAGGAGAACAGTTAATCAGTTCAAAAAAGAAGCGAGGAAACTCTTGAAATAGGCTATAGAAAATTGTATCAGTTTTCATATCAGAGCATTCTCAAACTCTCCATGATCTTATCATGAAGGATTTTAAGAGATAGACAATGCAATTAAAGCTGATAAAAATTTACATCAATAATAAAACCGCCCTCAATTTCCTGAAAAGGCGGCTGAATAATATTTCAAATTGTTAATTCAAGCAGATTAATTAGCTCATTTTAGCTAAAATATCTTGAGCATGAGTCCCTGTTTTAACATTTTCATCGACTACATCAATCATGCCTTCACCATTGATAATGTAAGTGACACGCTTAGAATAGCCGCCGCCTTCTACATCGTAAGCTTTGGTAATTGCGCCATCAGAGTCTACCAACAAATTAAACGGTAAGCCATATTTTTCTTTAAATGCCTTGTGAGAGGCTTCATCGTCCATGCTGACACCCAGGACGACCATATCTTTGCCTTCGTAGTCTTTGTAGTTATCCCGAAAACTTTGGGCTTCTTTTGTACAGCCTGGGGTATCGTCTTTGGGATAGAAATACAACACAACGACTTTGCCCGCGAAGTCAGACAGAGAAACTGTCTTGCCTGTATCATCTTTTGTGGTAAATTCTGGGGCTTTTGTACCAACAGATAAAGCCATAGCTGTATTCTCCTAAATTGAATTGATAGACTTCTGATTTTCTTAACAAAAGTTATTGTAGAGGATTTTCACCCATCTGGAGATTAATTTATGATGCTTTCCTCACAAAATCATCAAGTTTTGCAAAATTCCTTGAAGATAAATATATATTATGTATCTTTTAATACAGAAATAAGTATAATTTTTCTATGGAAGTTCACTCCTTAATGACTAAATTTTTCTTGGGGTTCAATGGAAAGACGATGACCAAACTCAATTTGCAGCTTCACTCACCCCGCACTACCAGTCCTCACTATTCTGTTATTCCTGGACTGCGGTGTTGTATTGCCCCCGAACCTAGAAGTTGGGTTCATCTCTGGGAACGACCCAACCCCTATAGCGACGACGAAGCCTTACTGCTGTGTCCTCTTTCTGAGGAAGAGTGGGTGGCATGGGTGGCAGGACATGGGGAAATTATTCTGCGTCGAGAACAATTTTTCTCAATCTCTGAGTGATTAAGTTTGGGGTGATTTATTTGAAGTATCACCGTAGCCACCGCCTCCGGGGGTTTCAATGACGAAGGTATCCCCTGGCTGCATTTCAACTGTGGCTGTACTGCCTAATTCCTCGATAGTTCCGTCCTGACGAATCACTGTATTGTGTCCGACTGAACCGGGTTTTCCGCCCTCGAGACCAAAGGGAGGAACTTGACGATGTCCGGATAAAATTGCTGCGGTCATGGTTTCTAAAAACCGAACTCGCCGAATAATACCGTTGCCACCGCGATGATGTCCCAAACCGCCACTGTTAGGACGAATACTAAACTGTTCCAACAATACAGGAAACCGCCATTCCAATACTTCCGGGTCAGTTAAGCGAGAATTGGTCATGTGAGTGTGTACCGCATCTGTCCCCTCAAAATCAACTCCGGCCCCCGAACCCCCGCAAATGGTTTCGTAATATTGATAGCGTTGGTTACCGAAGGTAAAGTTATTCATGGTTCCTTGAGAGGCTGCCATAACGCCTAACGCACCATATAACGCATCGACAATCACTTGTGAGGTTTCCACGTTCCCTGCCACCACTGCCGCTGGGTAACGAGGGTTCAGCATACAGCCTTCCGGGATAATAATATTGAGTGGTTTTAAGCATCCCGCATTCAACGGAATATTATCGGTTACGAGTGTCCGAAATACATACAAAACGGCTGCCATACAAACGGCTTTCGGTGCGTTAAAATTGCTTTCAACTTGAGGAGAAGTTCCGGTAAAATCAATTATGGCATTTCGTTGATTTTTATCAAGGGTAATTTTAACTTTGATTTGACTACCGATATCCATCGGATAAGTAAACTCGCCCTCTTTTAAAACTTCAATGGCTTTGCGAACGGATTCTTCTGCATTATCCTGAACATATCCCATATAAGTTTGAACTGTTTCTAAGCCATATTGATTCACCATTTGATGCAGTTCTTGAACTCCTTTTTTATTCGCTGCAATTTGGGCTTGTAAATCGGCTAAATTCATCTCAGGATTCCGGGCGGGATAATCTCCAGAACTCAGTGTTTCTCGTAATGCTGTTTCTTGGAATTCTCCTTGATTCACTAATTGAAAATGAGTTAATAAAATTCCTTCTTCTTCAACTCGTGTACTATAAGGTGGCATCGAACCGGGTGTAATTCCGCCAATATCCGCTTGATGACCGCGAGAAGCAACATAAAACAGGATTTGTTGTTTTTCTCGATCAAAAACAGGCGTAATGACTGTGATATCCGGTAAATGAGTTCCGCCTTCATAAGGATTATTTAAGAGATAAACATCTCCCGGTTTAATCTCTTTATTTTTAGCATCAATTAGACTGCGAACACTTTCACTCATTGAGCCTAAATGGACGGGAATATGAGGTGCATTTGCAACTAATTCCCCATTTTGATCAAAAATGGCACAGGAAAAATCTAGCCGTTCCTTAATATTGACTGAAGAAGCAGTATTTTGTAAAACAATACCCATTTGTTCAGCAATAAACTGAAACAAGTTTTTGAATATCTCCAAACGGACTGGATCGGGTTTTGAGGTATTTTTATTTACAGTTATCGCGATATTCTCTAGTACTTTAGCAGATTGCCTGGTTAAAACTAAATGATTTTTATCACTCACTTTACCTTGCCAATCGGGTTCAATAATATTGGTTCCGATTCCTTCCGTAATAATAGCTGGCCCTACAATTACATCACCGGGTTGCAAATCTTTTCGTTGAAATAACGGGGTATCTTGCCATTGATTTGCTGTATACATTTTTACAGTTGAAATCGGTTCAGCTATTTGAGAACGATTGCGTGTATATTGCGGTTCCTCCACGACAGCTAAATGCTGAATAATCTCAACAGAAACAGATTCGACAATTAAAGCTTTTTCCGGTTTAATAAACCCATAACGACTCTGATGTTCTTGTTCAAATTCTGTGATGATATCCGCTACTGAATCAGTTAAATTTACGGTTAAAGTTGAATCAGTTCCGATATATTTTAAGTTGGCTTGGAATACAGCCGTAGTCTCTATTTTATCATCAGTTAATTCTTGATAACATTCTGTTTCTAACTCTAATAATATAGTTTTAAGATTAGAAAAAGTTTCAGAATTTAATTCTATTTCAATAGACCGTTCTCGAATCACTCGCACATCTGCTAATCCCATCCCATAAGCAGATAAAACTCCGGCATAAGGATGAATAAATATCGTTTGAATGCCTAAGGTATCCGCAATTAAACAAGCGTGTTGACCACCCGCCCCGCCAAAACAACAAAGCGTATAATCTGAGACATCATATCCCCGTTGCAAAGATATTTTTTTAATGGCATTTGCCATATTATTCACAGCAATTGTAATGAACCCAGTGGCAACTTCTTCGGGTGTTTTCGTCTCTCCTGTTTGTTGTTTAATTTTAGTCGCTAATTCGGTAAATTTTTGCTGAACAATTTCCCCATCTAACGGTAAATTTCCCTTAATTCCAAACACTTTTGGGAAAAATTGCGGCTGAATTTTCCCTAACATCACATTACAATCTGTTACGGTGAGTTGTCCCCCCATTCGATAACAAGCTGGCCCTGGGTTTGCCCCCGCAGACTCTGGCCCCACCCGATATCGCGACCCATCAAACGCCAAGAGAGAACCGCCTCCCGCCGCCACCGTATGAATGGCCATAATGGGAGTTCGCATCCGGACTCCGGCTATTTCTGTCTCAAATTGTCGTTCATATTCGCCGTTATAATGGGCGACATCCGTTGAAGTTCCCCCCATATCAAAACTAATAATTTTGTTAAATCCTGCCCTTAAACTAGTTTGAACTGCCCCCACAATTCCCCCCGCTGGCCCTGATAAAATACTATCTTTTCCTTGGAATTGATTAGCATTAACTAAACCACCATTCGATTGCATAAACATCAATTCAACGGGCTCGTTATTGCAATTGAGTTGGTGAGAAACTCGATCAATATAGCGATATAAAATAGGGGAAAGATAAGCATCAACGACCGTTGTATCGCCTCGACTAATTAATTTCATCAATGGGCTAACTTGATGTGAAACCGAAATTTGAGTGAAGCCAATTTCTTCTGCAATTTTAGCGATTTGTTGTTCATGATTTGGATATCGATAGCTATGCATTAATACAATGGCACAGCTTTTAATTCCTTGGCTATAAACACTCTGTAAAGCCGTTTTAATGGGTTCTACTTCAATTGCTTTTAGTTCGTTTCCTGCTGCATCGTATCGTTCATCGACTTCTATGACCTGTTCATATAATAACTCCGGTAAAATAATCTGACAGGCAAAAATATCAGGACGATTTTGATAACCAATTCTCAAGGCATCTTGGAAACCTTTTGTAATGATTAAAACTGTGCGATCGCCTTTACGTTCTAGTAAGGCATTTGTGGCAACTGTTGTCCCCATTTTAACTTCAGAAATCTGTTCACTGGGAATCGGTTGATCGGCAGTAATTCCTAAGATGTCACGAATTCCTTGAATGACTGCGTCTGAATAACGATCTGGATTTTCTGAGAGTAATTTATGCGTCACTAATGTACCATCGGGTTTGCAAGCGACAATATCTGTGAAAGTACCGCCGCGATCTACCCAGAATTGGAATTGATTAGAATTTTTATCAGATATGAGATTCATGATTATTATTAGACTATGCTAATGAATAGAATACTAATATCTTACTCACTCGAGATGGATATAGTAAAATATCGTCAAGGATATTAGGAGAGGAATTAATGGATATTCAACGTCTGGCAAATTTTGAACTGCGGCAGATTTGTTATTTTGTATTATTAGTACAAGCTAATAATAATTTTACTGAAGCAGCACAACGTTTAGGAATTAAACAGCCTCCTTTTAGTCAAAGAATTAAGGCTTTAGAACAATCTTTAAAAACTAGTAAAAATGCAGTAGAAGTTAAGTTGTTGGATCGCAGTAAACACCCTGCAGAACTGACAGAATCGGGTAAAGTTTTTCTCGCAGAAGTTCAATTGGCTTTAATGCATCTTGAAACAGCGGTAACTCAGGCACAACGAGCAAGTATTGGTCAAATTGGACGGTTAAAAATTGGCATGTATACTTCATTCGCAACCAGTATTTTACCTAAAATTCTAAAAACATTCAAAAGTCGTTTTCCAGATGTTGAACTTGAGTTACGTGAAATTCCGGTTCAGCAAGAAATACAACTGTTAAAAAATCATCAAGTAGATGTTGTATTTCATAATTCTACGAGTTTATATGATGAAGATTCAGGTTTAGATTATTTACCAATTTTACAGGAAAAATTTATGTTAATTTTACCTCAAAATCATCCTCTTGCAAATAAAAATGAAATCTCTCTTTCTGCTTTAAAAAATGAACAAATTATTTTACCTTCTTTAGAAGTGTTGCCATTTTATCAGCAAGTTATTATCCTTTGTCGGCAAGCAGGTTTTGAACCTAATATTGTTCAAAATATCCACGTCACTGGAATTGTCACAATATTAAGTTTAGTTGCAGCAGAAATTGGGGTGGCAATTTTACCCGATCATGGGCAAGTGCTTTATCGTGAAGATATAATCTATCGATCTATCAAAGAAACGGGCTTAACTCGAGAAGCAGTGGTGGTTTGGCGACAAAATGATACATCAATTGTTTTACGTCAGTTTTTGAATACTATTCAAGAAGTGATGCAACTATAAGTGTTTGATAAATTAAGTAATCAACAAAAATTAATACAACAATATCTATTTTTATGGCTTTCTAGCGTCAAGTTTAAAGTAATGTAAAAAAAAGACTTGACGATAATTCTTCTGATTTGACACAATAGATGTGATAGTAGAAATCAGCTCAAAACTCAAGAATTGAATTGATATCTCCGAAAAAACTCGGTTTCTGGTGTTTGATTATTTATTATATAGCCCTGTATAACTTTTCAGTGATATTACTGAAATAACGGTATAAAAACTCAAAGTCATATTATTTTGAACAGAGGTAAAAAAATGGCAAAATTTTAAGCCGTGATATGCTGTTTTCGCAGTTAAAGTATGCTAACTATAATTAAGTATATAATCAGTGATTTGATGATAATTCAATTTCACATCAGACTATTAAAAATTATTTAATCAGATTTAGAATGGAGAGCAACCCTACCAAGCTGTTAAAGAAAAAGACTTTTTTTAGAGAATTAGCAGGCAACGGCTTATACGATCAACTTCCTAAAGAAGTTCAGAAATGGGCTGAAAGTTTGCCGTGGAATGAAAGACGTTATGTGTTATCTCTTTGTTATATTCTATGTAGTTCATCTCCCGATCGCCAAGCAGAATTTTTAGATGAATATACAGCAGATGGACTGGTTTCTAAATTATTAGAAGATAGTGCTGCAATTCATCGGGTTAAACGATACTTAATTCGATTTCAAATTAAAACTCAATTAACAGAAACTGTATTAAGAGCTTATATTCGTCAATTTTATATTCATTCTGCCCAGGATGTCCGTTGTCAACCAGATTACTATTTAGAATCGGCTTTGAAATTATCTCTGAATCCGAAAGATAAAGATAAAGCCTTTTATTATGTTTTAGGTTTTGAACTTCTAAAACTCATGTTCAAGATGAGTTGGAATCAGCATGAACGCTTAGCAAAGCTTCAGAGAAATCAAGAAGATTTTATTAAAGTCTATATTAAACCGATTCAAAACACTCATCGTCTGAATGGAATTATTGTTCCTAAAGATGAAAAAGTTTTTTTTGCTTCTCGTGATTACTTTATCAAACAACCTCAAGTGACTACTAAAAAACTGATTGAACTGATTATCGCCACCTTCACAACCGAGCAAGTGATTCACTTTGGCTTTAGTATTACCCGTCATATTCGAGCATTGGAGTTCGACTATGATTATATTTACAACACCTCAGAACCCGACAGTGTGTTTCCTTCAGGAACCGAATATATGTTAATATAATTCCACATTTATCAACCGTGAAATGATGAAATCGAGCCGTTAGTTGAGAGTGCCTACTCGCTCATCAACCCATGTTCAAATCAACTGATCTAGAAGTGGTTATACGGTATAAAAAAATCATCAGAAACTAGTCATTTCCCGGCATTAGGAGAACATAAGTGCTGCTTTCAAAAGGTTTTGAAGTTGAGATGTTTACAGGCACTCCAACTGGCGATGTGGTGGGGTTGTCCGATCGAATTGTCGCAGATTTAGAAGATTTTGTTCGAGAGCCCGATAGTCGCAACGTCGAATACACCACAGCCCCTTTGTGTAATTATGACCGTCTATTGTGTGCCTTAGTACGCCCCAGGCGCAAACTACGACAATACCTCAAACAATTAGGAGACTATACCCTATTACCCGGTAGTACGCTGGCGTTGGGGGGAAGCGATCGCTTTTACCGTTCTGATCCGCAAAATCCTTACCACGACTATATCGAAAAAACCTATGGTACAACCGTGGTTACCGCTAGCATTCATATTAATGTGGGGATCAGCGATCCGGAAATTCTGATGCGGGCCATTCGCTTAGTTCAAGTTGAAGCCCCCCTCTATTTAGCCCTCAGCGCGGCTTCACCGTTTCTCGATGGGCAAGCAACTGGTTATCATTCTAGCCGCTGGCACGTTTTCCCCAAAACCCCCAAAGAAGTGCCTTTGTTTGAAAGCCATGCACATTATATTGAATGGGTAGAAGCCCAACTGGTGGCCGGGACAATGCAGAATGTCCGTCATTTATGGTCTTCTGTGCGGCCCAATGGTAACCGTCGTCCTTATGATTTAAATCGATTAGAATTGAGAATTTGTGATTTGATGGTTGACCCCATCGCATTGCTGGCCGTTACTGCATTACTCGAAGCGCGGTTGTGGCAGGTCATTGAAAATCCCGAGTTAGATCCGCTACAGAAAAGCCACTTACCCATTTCGAGCCGCGCCGAGCAATTGATGAGACAGGCCGATCAAAATGAGCAAGCAGTCGCCCGTCACAGTTTGGAGGCTGAATTAATTCATTGGGAAAATGGCCAACTGATTTCGGCTCAAGATTGGGTGCGATCGCTTTATGAGGAAGTTTGGCCAATTGCAAAAAAACATGGCTTTAGTTGCTTTCTCTCTCCGATCAGAGCGCTACTACGGCAAGGAAATACAGCCCAGCAGTGGTTAAAGCACTATCAACAAGGGGTAGAAAGCCGCACTATTGTACAACAGGCCATTCAACAAATGGCCCAACAAGAACAAGATCTAGAGGATAAAATCTGTCAAAGTCTGGCTGCTTAATTTGACATGAATTGATAAAAATAGTTCAGAATATCTTATCAATGATTTTAGTGGCTGAAATATAAATAAAACCTATAGAAAAATCATGACGTGAGTCGGATATGCTATAGGAATGTCAAAGGTGATTCATCGCTGTTGTTGTAGCAGCGCTACATTTATTATTTGTGATTGTGGGTCTAAATAAATGACTCACAATTGACCAGCAATAGTTGATAATCATCATGCCCAGAATTGTACTCATCCAGCCTCAAATTCCGCCTAATACGGGTAATATTGCTCGCACTTGTGCCGCGACACGCACTGAATTACATCTAGTTGGGCCGCTGGGCTTCAAGATTGGCGATTCGGAATTAAAACGAGCCGGGCTTGACTACTGGCCTTACGTTCCTTTTAAATATCACCCTAATATAGAAGCCTTCCAAAACTACCATCAGCACTACGGTGGCCGCTGGTTAGGGTTCAGTAAAGGGGGGTATCAGAACTATATTCAATTTCAGTATCAAGCTGAGGATTGGTTACTGTTTGGCTGCGAAACCCAAGGACTACCCCCTGAGTTACTCAAAGCGTGCGACGCAGCTCTCTATATTCCCATGGCAGAGCCTGCGGTTCGGAGTTTAAATTTGTCTGTCAGTGTTGCTGTCGGACTGTTTGAGGCTCGTAAACAACTGGGTCAAATGAGTTAAAAAATTGCTGTCACTTCCCGTTGAGCTGATTGATGTGATTAATAAAAATTTTTTATCAGTTCCCGGATAGAGATCCCGGGTCTACGTGATAGAGTTTAGCCCGCCTAAAATACACTGCTTTTTCAGCAGAAAAGAGCTTAACACCTAGGGTTTGCGAAACCGACTCACCCCTTTGGCTGGGTAATGAATCAGAGAATATGACTCAGTTAGTGTGAAGGTTTTGTGAAATGTTAAGTTGTACTTTTGGGAAGAATTGGTGTAAAGTCACATCTGAACTAAAATCATTATTAGTTTTCCTGACTGAGGTACACCTCGCTACCATGCCTGTCAACCTAGAACTGTATAATAGTTCGATGGTATCAATGACAAACAGCAGAGCAATCTATTTCTTTCAATTTTTTACTTGTCGAAATCAGAAAAGCGAGGTAATCTGACGTAAGCAAGATTTATTGTCAGTGATCTTAATTACATCAATAAGCTGATTCAGCTCAACTGATGTCACTGACGAATCCTTGAGCGGTTCAAGGACTGTTAAGCGCTTCTTCATTAGGAGGTTGTTCTTTGAAAGGGACAGTTCCATATAACGATCCATCGGTTTCTACACCTGAACTCTTACAGAGTGAGACACACGTAGACAGTTCACAGCAGGTTGCTGTTAGTAGCAGTAAAGTTTATACCTCAGCGGCTTGCTTAGGTCTAGCTCTTGCCTCAGGGATGTTATTTCCCGATCAAGGTAACGCTACAACTGAACCGTCTGGGACTGCACCTACCCCACTGGTACATCCATCGACAGACTCAGATCATTCTGCTGCATCAACAACGGATGAGACAGCTTCTGAGCCTTGGCAACCTGCCTTACTCAGAAATCTTTCTGAGATGAACCACAATAGTGGCTTTTCCAGTCAGACAGCAGCAGAGGGTAAGGTTGACAAAAGTCTAGTAGAATCTGCACCAGAGCTAACCGAAACGGCGGGTTCACAAGAGCTGCTGCCTCAGCCACCATCAGAAATCCACAACACATTTCAACCCGCTGGTGATGTAACCGAATCTCCTAGAATAGAAATTTCTAGACCCTCGTCTAATTCGTGGAAGCCTGAAGCAGCCTACCCAACTCCCCAAACGGTTTATGCTCAGCCGAAAACAGATCGGACCAAATTTTTAGGAAAATCCCAGCTTCCCGGTACAGTCGTTATCGAATCTGACCTGAGTGCGACTCCCATTTCACGGGTTTATAATGTTACCTCAGGCGATACCCTAGCTCAGATTGCCAATCAGTATCAAGTACCCGTTGAGGCGCTCATTGAGACGAACCGACTGAGAGATCCGAACCATATTGAAATTAATCAAAGGCTGAGGATTCCTCATCAATCGGTAAGAAGTCAAACTTCCCCATCTGAGCGATCTCAAGTTGTTGCTAAATCCGATGCTTCAGAGAGTAAATTCTCTCCGGCTGCGGTTCCAACCGGGCGGTTGTTTAATCGTGCTGTCATTCCTTCAGTGCTGCCTTCTGAAGTAAAGCAGCCTTTGGTACAAAAACCATTGACAGTGCCTCTCGGAAGCTCTGTATTGTCTCAAATGTCAACGGAGACAGCAAATCAACAGCAAAACACGATCACTGTCTTGGCCCTCGATGTATCCCAGCCTAAAAAGACTACTCCTAAGCCTTTGGCACTGCCGTTGTCTGACGCGCCTCTACTGGCAGATGAGCGCCGCTTGGGAAGACCTCCGATCGGTGCATCTAGTGCTAAAGATCTTAGTGCGATTGAAACCCGCAGCTCAACGAAAGTCTACACCCAACGTCTGCGGGCAGAAGTGAATCGTTTGAGAGCAGAATATCAAGCTAAAACAGCTTATAAATTAGTCAACGCATCTTGGGACAGCGTTGCAGAAACAGAGCCAGCAGTTGCCCAAACACCAACGATGGTTCAGTTAGCCGATCGTCTGCGACGTACTAATCCAGAATTTGCTCCTCAGGCTGACCCCCGTATTGCTCAACAGATCGATCAAACAGAATCGGCTGAGCCTGAATTAATTGTTGAACAGCTTCAAGATGCTTCCGAGTTGAACAGCGATGAGGTCGTCGCCACCGCTCCCCTGAGTTCTAGCGCTTATGACCCATTGAAAAATCCTGCTATTGGTCGGATTGTTTCTCCGGAACTGCCTCCGCTATTGGGGCCCGATGCTTATTTGCCCGGTGGTTCAACCCAGTTCAAGGGGTATACTTGGCCTTCTCAAGGAATTTTGACTTCCGGTTATGGTTGGCGTTGGGGACGGATGCACCGAGGAATTGATATTGCAGGCCCCATCGGCACACCCATTGTGGCTGCAGCTCCGGGTGTTGTCTCTTTTGCCGGCTGGAATAGCGGCGGCTATGGTAACTTAGTTGAAATTTTGCACCCCGACGGTAGCTTGACTATTTATGCCCATAACAACCGAATTCTGGTT
The DNA here is from genome assembly GCA_049649525.1 of Microcoleaceae cyanobacterium. Taxonomy (GTDB): domain Bacteria; phylum Cyanobacteriota; class Cyanobacteriia; order Cyanobacteriales; family Microcoleaceae; genus JAAURB01. Next base: position 37,367 of record JBARZE010000065.1, on the reverse strand, counting down.
AATAAGGGACAGAAAGTCGTTCAGGGTCAACAAATCTCAGAGATGGGCAGTACGGGCCGCAGCACAGGTCCTCACCTTCACTTTGAAATTCATCCCAGTGGAACCGGAGCTGTTAATCCGATGGCGCTGTTACCTCAAGAACGGTCAAATCTCTCTCAATACTAAGTGCGATGTCAGTTGAGTTGATGTTCTCGGTTCGGTGAGGCTCCGGGGATCACCGACTGAATCCAGGTGCGAGTCTAAAAAATAGCTAAATTTTTTAAATGAATTGAGGGATTTTTTACCGATATATGCTATAATAGGGAACCGTTGATGATAATTTGGCTCTGTAGCTCAGTGGTTAGAGCAGGGGACTCATAAGCCCAAGGTCGCAGGTTCAAATCCCGCCAGAGCCACTTAAATCGAAGAAAGTATTCTTTTCTTTTCCCGGAAATTGTCGGAGGATATTCTCTATCTCCCTACCCGTGCGGTGGGGTTATATGTGTTGAATTTTTATTTAGTTGTAGTCATTCCGAGTATGATATAATCGTAACAAATCGTAAAATCGACTCGTAAAGGAGAAAACTAACGATGACAGACGAATGTATTCGCGTTGGCACTGAAGCGCCAGACTTTACTGCAACAGCAGTTGTCGATCAAGAATTCAAAACCGTCAAACTCTCTGAATATCGCGGCAAGTACGTCGTTGTGTTTTTCTATCCCCTAGATTTTACCTTTGTCTGCCCCACTGAAATTACAGCATTTAGCGATCGCGCTGAAGAATTTGAAAAACTCAATACTCAAATCATGGGGATTTCTGTTGATAGCGAATTTTCTCACCTCGCTTGGGTGCAAACAGATCGTAAATCGGGTGGTGTAGGAGATTTGAATTATCCTTTAGTTTCCGATATCAAAAAAGAAATTAGCGCCGCCTACAACGTCTTAGACCCAGAAGCCGGAATCGCGCTGCGGGGTTTATTCATCATCGATAAAGATGGAGTTATCCAACACGCTACTATCAATAATTTAGCTTTTGGTCGCAATGTCGATGAAACCCTCAGAACGTTGCAAGCCATTCAGTATGTTCAAGCCAACCCAGATGAGGTTTGCCCCGCCAACTGGCAACCGGGTGAAAAAACCATGAACCCCGATCCGGTTAAATCCAAAGTATTCTTTGAAGCAATAAGCTAATTCTGAGTCATGATTAGGGCAATTGCGGTTTTACCGCTGCCCTGTCTAATTCTTCTCAACTGCAATTTTAGATCATGCTGAGTTCCACAGATTTCAACGGTTTACTAAACCAACGATTTTTTAACAACTTTTTACCGATTCCGGCCAGTAATTCACTAGAGATTGGTCTAAAAACCCCAGACTTTGAACTACCCGATCTGACAAACAATCGTAGCGTTCGCTTATCTAGCTATCGAAAAGATTGTCCGGTCATTTTAGCATTTACCCGAATTTTTACTGAAAAACAATATTGTCCTTTTTGTTATCCTCACATTAAAGCGCTGAACGAACAATACGAACAATTCACAAATCGTGGTGTTGAAGTATTGATGATTACCAGTACAGATACTCAACAAAGTCAAGTTGTTGTGCAGGATTTAGGTCTAAAAATGCCGCTGTTGAGTGATTCTAGTTGTCGAGTATTTCGTAAGTACGCGGTGGGTCAAGCTTTAGGCGCTCCTTTACCTGCTCAATTTATATTAGATTCAAACGGTGTTTTACGATACAAACATTTATTTTCTTTCCTCGAACCCAATGCCGAAATCAGTACTTTACTGAAGATTTTGGCTCAGATTTAGCTTTAGGATTACTGCTGAATAAACTGGATAAAATCTAACAAAATACGCTGATGAGGATGACCTAAAGGTCGGGTGGTTGCAGCTTTTTGAGAATAGCATTCTCCTACCTTAATTTCATCTAGAGTCACTAATCCTATATCCCAACCTTCATTTAGGGTAAGTTGCTCTATATCCACTGTCAAACAGCCATAGAAAATATGGCGAATTAGTGTTGCTTCTGTATCTTGACAAAACTCAATCAGTTGGGGCGCATCATAACCAATTTCCTCAACTAACTCTCGCTGAAGTGCTGTTAATGGACTTTCGCCAACTTCAATATGTCCACCGAAGAGTCCCCAAACTCCCGGATAAGCAATTCCTGGAATATTATCACGAAGTTGCATTAAATATTTATTTTCCTGATAAAGAATTGCCAGAGAAACCTGTATCAATTTATCATTTTTCATAGATTATATTATCTCTTAAGCTGAATCAACGAAGAAATTTTGTACTATTTTATCAGTCAATATTTTATCATTTTTAAGTTAAATAATATCAAGTTTTAAAGTGATTATTTTACCCAAATATCAGGCTAATTCCCCTTTTTAAATGGCTTGAATTGATCAGATTTATCTATAGATTTTATGCTGCAATTTTAGATTATACTCAGTTATCAAGTAGTAAAAATAATAAATCGATTCTTACAGAGATCATAAAACTTAAAGTGAGTGGGAGACAACATCTTGAAGCTAAAGCGACTGGGATAGCTTCAAACTGAATATGTATGTAAAGATGAGTGTAGAGATCGGCATTTTCTATCAATTTTTGTAACAATTTTTAGATTCTTAACCAAATCTTGAAGTTTGGGGTTTACTCTTATAAGTAATCATCTACTTTATTTTATTAAAGTTGATGACTGACGTACCCCCAAGAGAGGTCACGCCCATGCATTCGGTCTATCTGATCTTAATGATTTTCGCGCTCTGTTCCGTTTGGGTTGCTACACAAACATCGGAAGATATTCCCTTTGTCTTAGCCGGATTAACAGGTTTAGCTTGCTTTATTTGGAGTTTTGCATACGTTCATTGGAGTATTCAAATCTTTGTTGTTTTCTGTCTCTACCGTTTGTACAAGTTTTACTTACCCGAAGAAACATTGTAGTTGATGATTCGCTTCACATTGAGATCTAATCAAGGGCAGGAAATCTAGATTGTAGAGTCTTTAATGTCTTGCCTTGTCAGCAATTTTCAAAGGGGAAATTGTTTAAATTTAATCTCGCAATTATGTTTCCTTGATTTCAAGATCTTTGAGCCATCTCAACGGCTGTATCTGTAGACATCCCAGATTTAAAACCCTCTTCTTTTTGATCAATCATTAGAATATCAGCAGTTTCTATCAGATTCAGAGTTAATTAAAGCCTCTGTAACATCACTAATAATATCTAAGCGGAACTCATCTACCAAAGCAATTAAAGTTTGACTCAGTTGAGAATTCGATACGGGAATCTGTGTAATCAGTTGACTAACCCAGCCATCATCACCTGTTAAAGCCGCTTGATAGAGTTGTTGCAGCCAATCTAAAGGCATCACTTCTAAAGCTTTTGAAGTTAAAGATTGAGTTGAATCAATAGAGATAATCGGATCGGGTCTATCTGTATCATAAATATAACGAGCGCCTAAATATTGTGCCATTTTATCTAATAAATTTCCCGCTTTAAAAGGCTTTCTTAAAATATCATCACATCCGGCTGAGAAAATTTCTTGTTCTTCTTCAGGGATCGCACTCGCTGTTAAAGCAATAATCACTGTTTTCTCACTATTGGGTTTAGCCTTAATCTGTCGTGCCGCCTCATATCCATTCATCACAGGCATCCGCATATCCATCCAAATCAGTTGAGGAGAATAACATTCCCATGCCTCAATTGCAACGAGTCCATTTTCTGCTTCATACACCTTAAAACCAACAGGTTCTAATAGTTTCTTGACTAAAAGACGATTTTCTGAAACTTCATCGACGACAAGAATTCGGTATTCCGGCTGACCCGCCGCTAAACCCATCACACGCCGAGGTGGTTTTGCTATTTCAACGTCTTTTATAGAAGTAAGTTCAACTTGAATATCAAACTTAAATAGACTCCCTTTTCCGACTACGCTATTAACTAAAAAATCGCCTCCCATCATCTGCACAAATTTTTGACTAATGGGTAAACCTAAGCCTATACCTTGCTGAGACTTTTGTCCGGCTTCTGTTTGTACAAAGGCATCAAAGATTAATGAAATCTCTTGAGTAGAAATTCCAAAACCTGTATCTTCTACTTCAAACTGAAGCGTTTGTTTCTGAATGGTTGCTGTTGGCAATTCATTTTTTTGTTGTTTAATATCGGCGCGTAAAATAACTTGTCCTGTTTCTGTAAATTTAATCGCATTTCCGAGTAAATTAATTAAAACTTGTCTAAGTTTTTTCTCATCAGATTTAATGTATTGAGGCAGCGATTTACCCGGTTGATAAATCAGTTGTATTCCTTTAGCATCAGCTTGTAACTTTAGCATTTCGACTAAAGTCTCTAATAAAGCATATAAATCAAAAGAATATTCTTGTAAAGTGACTTTGCCTGCTTCAATTTTTGATAAATCTAAAATATCATTAATTAACGAGAGTAAATGTTCACCACTGCGGTTAATAATTTCTACATCTTTTAAGGCATTAGCAAATTCTGGATTTTGACTGAGCAACTGACTAAACCCTAAAATAGCATTCAGCGGCGTTCTCAATTCGTGACTCATATTAGCGAGAAATGTACTTTTCGCACGATTAGCTGCATCCGCTACTTTTCTGGCTTTTTCTAATTCTAAGTTTTGTTTTTTTAGAGTTTCTTCTGACTGTTTAAGTGCAGTTTCAGCCCGTTTTCGTTCTGTTATATCTTGACTGCTAGCCAGTAATAATGCTTCTCCATTAATATTAATTTTATCGGCTGAAACTGATGCTGTTCTAATTTTACCAGATCGGGTTCTAAAGTTAAGTTCATAGTTACGAAGTTTCCCTTGTAAATTCAAAGTTTTATAAAACTGATCGTAATCCAATTGACTGACCCAAATGTTTAAATCGAGAGAACGACGGTTAATCACTTCTTGACGACTATAACCTGTAATTTTACAAAAACTATCATTAACATCAAAGTAACTTCCATCCTTTAAACGAGTGATAATAATTGGATTGGGTGCGCTGCGAAATACTGTAGAGAATTTTGTTTCAGATTCTTGTAATGCTAAGTTTGCCGCTTCTAGAACTTCTAATTTCTCTTCTAATGTGTGATTTCGTTCTGTAAGTTTTTGCTCTAGACTTTTAGAATATTCTTCTAGTTGTTGATAAGATTGCTGCAATTTATGACTCATGTGATTAAATGTACTTGCTAAAATACTTAACTCGCGATTTGAACTAATTTTAACAGTTTGATTCCAATTTTTTTCAGACAAAGCATGAGCTGCATTGGTTAATTTAGTCACAGGTTTTGTAATCCATCGACTCATAATTATGCCGAGAATAATTGTTACACCAATAGCCGCTAGACACAACAGTATAGTATTACGAGTATTTTCATGAATTCCACCCATAAAATCTGCTTGGGGGACGATAATGACAATCAGCCAATCTAATCCATCACTGTCTTGAAAGGGAACAACTTGTAAAAATTTAGATGTTTTCTCGTGCTGTAATTTGAGCTGCTCAGTCGCCTCAATTTGACTAAAATCGCCAAATTCTTCTTTTAAAGATTGGGCGGCTGACTGAATCAAAACACTATCGCTTTCAAAAGCAGATTTACGGGTCACTTGATTATTAATAACCTTAAAAATTGGTTCATTATTAGACGAAGCCACTAATAATCCTGAGCGATCAATGATGAAAATCTTACCTGTTTTCCCAACTTTTTGATTTCGCAGAAACTGATTAAATTCTGAAAAGCTAACATCTGCTCCTGTTACCCCAATAACCTGGTTTTGTTGATTGCGTAGCGGCTGAACAAAGGTTAAGCTAACTGTTGCTTGATTCAGCCAACTATAAATATCTATCCATTGAGGTTGATTCAGTTTTAACGCTGTTTGATACCAAGATCGTTGTCGAGGATCATAAGCTTCCACGGTTAAATCTAAGGGATCAGTCGCATTTCCGGTTAGATCTAATTGATAAGTGAGAATTTGATCCAGTGTTTCTTTATTTTCGACTGCTAAAAACAAAGATCCATCGGCGCGTCTTCCCATCCCCATAAAATCACCATTTTCTATTGCAAAATGAACATAGCTAATCGGATCAAAAATTTGAATTTGTTTAAATAAACGACGTTGTACTTCAGAATAGTTTTGTAAGTCTAAATCATTAGAAATTACTGCAACTTCATTCAGTTGTGTTACGATTTTTGGTATTTCTAAGAAAGTATTTAATTCTTGTTCTACTCGATCAATAATTTCATCTTGTAGCTGTGTCACTAAATCATTCAATGTTTTCTGTCCATTTCGCCACCCTAGATATCCCGTCAGCCCGACAGCACTCACAACCTGTATGATAAATGGAATTGTCAATAGCGATCGCAATGAAACTTGACGGATTAAATGCTGGACAGGAGAGATTAAACTCGTCATTTAACTTTAATTTATCTGTGAATAAAGAGTAGTAATTAGTACTTTTATTAATTTTAAAAAAAATTAATACTTTTGCTACTCAATGATGAATCAATCTATTACAAACTCAACCCCGAAATTGAACTAATATTATTGGTTTCGTTCAATATCATAAATAACTTTTTCAATGTACCATTCTTCTGGCATACCAGGATAATTAAACTCGGCTTGTTCAATTAATCGTTGTGCAATCGCCCAATGTCCTCCCACTAATCTTAACAATCGCTGACGTAATACATCAGAAACTTGACTAGAATGTGTCTGAGGAACACTTTTTTGTAAGCGTCGAAGATGATTTAAAACAGTTTGATATTTATCCCAGTTTTCTTGTTCACAGAATAAGCGAGTAGCGTGTTGATAATCTGTAACCGCCAATTTCATTTCTTCCAAACAAGCATAAGCTAAGCCTCGTTGATAATAAGGGTTACCATCATTTGGATTTAACTCGATTGCCTGGGTATAATCTTGAATCGCATCTGAATAATTTCCGGCAAACTGATAAGCATTTCCTCGGGCAATATAAAGCATAATATCATTCGGTTGTGATTGTAATGCTTGATTAAAATCTGCGATCGCCCCTAAATGATCGCCTAATTTACTTCGGACTTTCCCCCGATTTCGATAGGCTAAAACATCACCTGGATTATATTTTAATGCTTGATTTAAATCTGTCATCGCTTGGCGATAATTTTCTAATTTATAGTGAATAATTCCCCGACAGCAATAAGCATTTCCATCTTGAGAATCTACCTGTAATATCCATTCTATCTCTCGCAATGCAGCGCTACAATCTCCCTGTTCAGCCTTTTCAATTAATTGTTGATAAAAATCTGCCTCGGAAATCATCTGAATCGGTTGAGGTGAGGGAGAAGATTGAGCGACAATATTTTGTTGAGATTGTAACGGTTTAATCAGTTCTAAACAACGACGACAACCTGCTTTATTTTGTTGTTCTAAGTATAATTTTGCTGCTTGTTTAAAGTTAGTCACTGCACGGGTTATTTCTCCCTGTTTACGGTATATAATTCCCCGTAATTGATAAGCAGATGCGTACTTAGAATTCAATTGAATCGTACGATCAATATCTTCCAATGCACCCGGTAAATTTTTAAGTTTAAGGCGGGCTAAAGCTCTACTATAATAAGTTAGTGTATTTTCTGAATTAATTTCAATAGCTCTCGTGTAGTTAAATACAGCCTCATGAATTTGTCCGAGATCAAAATAAGCTAAACCTCGTTGATAATAGGCTTCTGCTTCATAAGGATTAATTGTAATCGCTTGATTTAACGCTGAAATTGCGCCCTGATAATCTTGCTGACGCATTTTTTCTAAGCCTTGATTGTAAAAGTCTTGCTGATCCATCACATTATTTTATATCTTTAAAGATGCTACTATTTTAATAACGATGAATATTGATTGCCATTTGAGTATAACTAAAGTATAACCGATACATATACAATGTTAGTTAAGTCAAGACTACGATAAAAATTATAATTTCATAATTTGACTTAATTTTTGAAGCCGCATAAATATTGGATACAATGTCAGCTTCCCCGTTAAAAATATCTAATTTTACTCATTTATTAGCAATGCTGTATTCAGTGCCATCCTATCTTATTATAATATGAATATTCTAAATCAGTTCTACCCTGTTTTACCTTCAATCACTCCCTCAGCTTCATGTACAATTGCTCGTAACGCTTCTGTTAGTTCTGAAGGTGCAGATTTCCAAAGCTGGCGTTGATGAGCTTCTAATAAACGTTCAGCCATATCTCGCAGCGCCCAAGGATTTTTCTGTTGAATAAACTGTTGAACGGTTTCATCCAAAAGATAAGCTTTAGCAATGCCTTCATACATAAAATCTGCCACACAATTAGCGGTAGCATCATAAGCAAATAAATAATCGACTGTTGCAGCCAACTCAAACGCCCCTTTATAACCATGTCGCATCACACCAGAAATCCATTTAGGATTAACAACACGAGAGCGATAAACTCGGGTAATTTCTTCTTTGAGTTGACGAATTTTTGGGTTTTCAGGTTGAGAATGATCTCCAAAATAAGTCTGAGGATTTTTCCCGGTTAATGCCCGCACTGCTGCTGTCATTCCCCCTTGAAACTGATAATAATCATCAGAATCTAATAAATCATGTTCTCGATTATCTTGATTGTGTAAGACAATTTGTAACTGTTCTAAACGGTGTTTAAAAGTTTCGGGTACTGAGACTCCTTGAGCGGTAGAACGACCATAAGCATAGCTACTCCAATTTAAATATGCTCTCGCTAAATCTTGATCGCTCTGCCAATTTTGGGCTTCAATTAAACCTTGTAATCCTGCACCATAAGCCCCCGGTTTTGACCCGAATACACGATATTGTGAGCGGTTTTGTGCCTGTTCTAACGTGAGTCCTGCCTGACACCAATGTTGAGTTTCTTGTTGAACTTGTGCCGCTAATGGATTCTTTTCTATCGGTTCATTTAAATTAGAAACAGCAATAACAGCCTGATGAAATAAATCAATTAAATTCGCAAAAGCATCTCGAAAAAACCCAGAAATTCGTAATGTAACATCCACCCGAGGACGATTTAGAATTGACAAAGGTAAGATTTCAAAATCTACGACTCGCCGTGATGGACGATCCCAAACCGGACGTACTCCAAGCAACGCCAATGCCTCAGCAATATCATCACCGCCTGTCCGCATAGTAGAGGTTCCCCACACCGATAAACCCAGGGTTTTAGGATATTCTCCGTTCTCCTGAGTGTAGCGTTCGATCAAGGCTTCTGCCGCCAATTGACCGACTCGCCAAGCCGTTTCTGTGGGAATAGCGCGAATATCAACCGAGTAAAAATTACGTCCTGTGGGTAATACATCAGGTCGTCCTCTTGTTGGGGCACCAGAAGAGCCACTGGGAACAAATTCACCATTTAATCCAGCTAATAAATAAGTGATTTCTTCAGTTGTTTTCTGTAATTTGGGTAACAATTCTGTGTTAATCCAATTCAATTCTTTTTTAGTATTAACACCAACATTTTGCGGCGGTTTTCCTAAAATCAAATCATCAATCAATATTGCAGCATGATTTTCTATTACTTCTATCGCATCTCCAATAGTTCGGCAAGATTGACCTGACAACATCAAAGCAGTTGAAAAAGTTTCAGCAAAATTAGCCGTTAAAGGATCAAAGTTTAAACCCCAATCTTGAGAAATTGCCCGCGATAAACCCATTCTATTTAGATTCGGTTGACGGGCGATCGCTACAATTAAATCTCGCAATTGACGACCTTGAGGACATTGTCCAAAAATATGTAAACCATCTCTAATTTGGGCTTCTTTTAACTCACACAAATAACCATCAATAGAATTTAAACTAGATAAATTGATATCATCGCTTAGCCCTAGATCTTGATTGATCTCTTCCTGTTGAATAACTTCTAAAATCCGTTCACTAATCATTGATAATCTGGAAGGATCTAACGATTGTGCTTCGTAATATTCATCAATTAATCCTTCTAATTGTTGTAAATTGCCATATAATTCTGCTCGTGTCATTGGTGGAGTTAAATGGTCTAAAATAACGGCATGCGATCGCCGTTTCGCTTGAGATCCTTCCCCCGGATCATTGACAATAAATGGATAAAAATGAGGGATTGCATCTAAAGCAATTTCAGGATAACAATTTTGAGATAAACCCACACTTTTTCCGGGGAGCCATTCTAAATTGCCGTGTTTACCAACATGAATAATTGCATCAGCTTGGAATTCATTTTTCAACCAAAAATAAAAGGCTAAATAGTCTGGAGTCGGTTCTAAATCTGGAGCATGATAATTTAAACTGGGATCTTTATCATATCCTCTAGAGGGTTGAATTCCCACAAATATATTGCCTAATTGGATGCCCGAAATCGCAAAATTATCCACTTTAAATTCAGACTGCCAACGCTGTTGAATTTGAACTTGAGCAAGTTGTGGTAAAGCTGTGAAATATTGTTGAAATTCTTGATAGCTCAACTGTTGATAAATTAGACGAAAATCATCTAATTCTAGATTATTTGTCACTCCAGTTGTTAGTTTATGAATCAGTTCATCCCCATTTATCGGAATTTCATCAATCTTATATCCTTGCTGGTGCAAGGCTTCGAGGATTTTAATGCAACTTGCTGGAGTGTCTAACCCGACACCATTAGCCAAGCGTCCATCTTTATTTGGATAATTAGCTAAAATTAAAGCAACTTTCCGTTTTGAGGCAGATTTTTGCCTTAGCTTTATCAAATTTGCCGTTAAATTAGCAACGAAATTAACTCTATCTTGAAGAGGAATATAACCAATAACATCTGTTTCTAAGTCAGGGTTCCAATTTTGAGTAGCTTTAAAAGAAATTACCCGGCTAATAATCCGTCCATCGACTTCTGGTAAAGCGACATTCATCGCGATATCTCTAGGAGAAAGTCCTTGAAAGCTATCTTGCCATTGTTGTTGAGTTCCTCCACTTAAAATAACTTGTAAAATCGGAATATTTAAGCTGAATAATGGAGCCAGATTAAAATCAGTATTTGTAATATTATTAATTGAAAAACTCGTTGTATTCAATAATAAATGAACCTGATTTAATTGATGTATAACTTCTGCTTGAATATCCGGGTCGCGTAAAGAGGAAACGAATACAGGAACGGGTTGTAATTTCTGTTCAATTAAAGCTTGACATAGAGCATCAATGGGTTTAGTATTTCCACTGAGATAATGAGCGCGATAAAAAAGTAAGCCAACTCGGGGATATTTAGATTGAGTTGAATTGATTTGACTTGAATAAATTCCTACTTTAGGAACAGATATCGGTGGATGAGGTTGATAATCTTTCCCCAGACAATTCTGAGCAATAAATAGTAACGCTTGAGTCATATTTTCTATTCCCCCCTCAATCAAGTAACGCCAGACTTGATTAACAACTATCAGAGGAACGGTTGAATGACTCATTAAATCCGGATCGGGGCGATCGTCACCGGGTAAAAGCAATAATTGAATATTACTATTTTCAACAACTTCTTGTAAGATTTCTAAACCATAAGACCAGTACGAACGCCCCCCCAATAACCGAACAACAATTACTTGTGCCTGTTGTAAAATATCCTCAGCATAAGTATCAATAGAAAGTTGTTGTTGTAAGTTCAGTAAATTCGTCGATCTAATACTCGGAAAATCTTCGGGTAACTGATTAATTGTTGCAGCTAAAGTTTGAATATCTGTATCGGCTGCAGTTAAAAATATAATCGGTGCAGGAGTTTGTTCAACAAAAATTACCCCTTCAGTATTAGGATCCCAACCTCCAGGAGTTGCGGCGATTCGATGCATTGAAAAAAAGTAATAATAGAGTTAGTAACTTGACTCTTAATCAATATAAAGATCAAGAGAGTCGCGGCGATTCGCTGCTTTGAGCATAGAGCGTTTAAGTCAGATTAAATACGAATTTTTTCTTAAATTTTAATTCGACTCATATTTTAATCTTTTTAAACAGGATTAGGATATCTGATAATTGTCTGTTGCTTTTTTGTACAAATGATGGTTTGTGACTGAGGAGATCTTTATTTTTCCGCAGAGCTTTACAGAATCTTTACATTAGTTGAGTCAAGTTTAATATAAACTTTATGAAATTCCTTTTAGTTTTCATTTAAACTAAAATTAAATTCATGTTAAATCAGATGCAATTCAGAGATTGAAATGGTTATTATCACATCGCTCAATGCACTGTAACAACTTGTTATAGCGCAACCAATGGTTGACATTGAATTGATAACTTTTCCGAATAGCTTTTGTTGTTAAGCAATCAATTGCAGGGCAACCCATTATAGTCTTCCTAGACTCGGGTGAAGCTCATTCAACTGACTAGAGGAAAACAATTGTATGGGTGTAGTCGAAACCTGGGTGGTTTTAGCCAGTCAACTTTTATCTAAAATTACAACAAGAGTTTACTGTGATTGATTCTGGGTTTGGTTACTGTCCTTCCGATGATGAGCAAGTTTTGTTTGCTCATTTTCAATGGTGTGTTGATACATTTGAGTCCCCTCAAGAACTGATTACTGATTTCCGTAATTTGTTTTTTGGAGAAAAAGAGCATTCCAAAACCTCTGTATGGCAAGCGTTGGGAAGAATTGTTGACGCAGGATCTGTCGATCAAACATTCCCTTTTATTCTCAACCGTTGTTGCTATATTTTAATCAACCGTTGGCGAACTCGTTCCCGACTCTATTGGGCCATTCCAACATTAATTGATTTATTTGATATCGTTCCCCAGGGATTACCTTCTAGTTGGACTGCAAAATGTTTGCGATCGCTGATTCAAGATTTTCGAGACACAGAGCAATATCGGGCGCTACGACGAATTGCTCAAATTTATAGTGAAACCCCTTCCATTATTACCCAACCCCACACTCAAACCTTAGAAAGTTTGATGGTTCGGTATCCTTTCTTGTACGAACAGTGTTTATTGACTGATGATAGCACCGATGATCAAAGGCAGCAAATTCGCAATATGCGACGAGAAGCTCAACAGAACTTCAATGAAGATTTATCTCAATATTTAGCTTATCATCGAACTCACCCAGATGAAAGAATTCATTTACCACCCGTCGCAAATCCTACATTATTAAGTGAACCTAAGTTTAGAACCGCATGGAAGCACTTTACAGGCCGAGTTGATGGGGGATACACTTACCAAGAATCTGCCAAGTTATTCCTCAAGCAGAGTGTTCAAAGCTGTCCGTATCGAGTATTTAAAGAAGATTTATTTGACTATCTCAATTCAACAGTAGAAGTCAAATATGGTGAGAAACGCTTTAGCCAAAGATTAAATCAAGTTCTACAAGAAACCTTACCGCATAATCATAGTCAAACTGTTAATCAGTCATTACTCGCCAGTACTTGCCGTAAACTGTTTAATTTCATCGTGATAGAAAGCGATCAAAATCCTAGCCACTTTGTATTTTTAGATTTAATGAGTAACTTAGGAGGGAGTCGAGTGATTGGAATGTTGCTTAAAATGGTATTAATTTGTCGTAAAGTCAAAGCAGATTTAGAAAAAAGATTTGCTGTATTATTTAATCACTATGCAACATTTCCCCAAGATCAAGTCACCTGGCTAATAGAATCCTTAGAAACTCTCAATATTGCTTTTAGTGCGAACTTTACCGCTTTGGGTGCTAACTAGTTCACGAAAATTATCGAAATATTCGTTTTAAATTTAATGTAAATTCCGGTAATATATCTTCTCCCGACAATTCCATGGGATTTTCTAAAATTTCTACTTCTTGTTGAGGACGATAAATCTCTACTTGTTTATTTTGAGGGTTAATCAACCAGCCTAACTTTGCACCATTATTAATATATTCTTGCATCTTATTCTGCAATTGAGAAAGACTATCCGTAGCCGAACGTAACTCGATAACAAAATCCGGACATAATGGTACAAAACCCCGACGTTGTTGAGGCGTTAAAGCTTCCCAACGTTCACGACTCACCCAAGACGCATCCGGGGAAAGAATTGCACCATTAGGAAGGGCAAATGCAGTAGAAGAATCAAAGACAACCCCTAAGTTATCATTATTCTCAAACCATTGATATAACTGTGCAGTAATGCTACTATTTCGTTGGCTAGATTCGCCGCCAGTAGGTGGGTTCACAATCAATTCTCCCGTGTGAGTTAGTTCTAATCTCAAATCGCGGTTGTTAATCGCTATTTCGGTAAATTGTTCATGTGTGACATGGAGAATAATAGAAGTCGGAATAGGAATTTCTAGGTTAATAGTGGAGTGCATTGTATCACCTCTAGAAGCTGAAGTTGAGTTTCTTTAATTATATTGTAGGTTAGAAAATTATCGCTGTTCACGTTTGTTTTGAAAAAAATAGATTTAGATAGATAAAAAAACTCCCTAAATCTTATCAACTTAGAGAGAAACGGAAGCGAAATTTTTTATACTGAATGTTGAGCTTCTTTGATTAAACTTATGGCTAATCAAAGTTAATATCTGTAAAGCGAATAACCACAGATCATTTTTCAACTGAACAGACAACGCTTTTGACAGTGATTTTCTTGCTGTTGAAACAAAGAAGCCAGTTTTTTAACCTGAGTAATAATTCAAGCCAAATTCCTCATAATAGGAGCCAAAGCGTGGAGAGGATTTGTAGATGAAATCGTACTCACTTCCTAAACCATCTTCACCAGATGGGAAGCCGTAGAAGTTGTCATAAGGTTGATAGAAACGGTTCGTGAAATCTCTGTCAAAATAGGAGGTAACATAGACATCTCCCTCATCTCGGCGACTACCCCAACCGGGGAATACCTCTTCAATGTAGTAAAATCCAGCAGAGCCAGTTTCATTGTCAAGGCGATCAAATATAAACTCTCCAGGGAAGTAAGTGCCTTCAGGTTCATAGGTGTAACCATAGTAGACATCTCCATCCCTACCACCATAAGAGTAGCTGAAGGTATATAAGTCAGTATCAGTAACCCTAGAGAATGGACGAGGAATATCAATACGAATCAGGGGAGGTAGCTCTGGATCTTCAGGAGGTGGTTCAATAGGGTTACGACGACGACGTGGTTCTTCCGGCGGTTCTTCCGGCGGTGGTTCGTCTCCAACCGGAATATTATCTTCTCCAACACTCACAAGCAAGGAAAAGTCTTGATCAGAGATAGTCCCAACACGATTACGGCTACCCACATGAATAGTGTAAGTTCCTTCAGATGGCGCATCAAAGAACACCTGTTCAACATTGTCTATTACATTGGGTTCATCCTGTTGAGCCGGTGCTGTGGGATTATCGGGATTGAGTGTCCAGGGATTGTAAATGGTTCCTTCTTCATCCGTAATCCACAAATCTAAGTCATTGACTAAGACTGAAGTCTGATCATCGAGTCCAGATTGAGGTTGACCCGGAGGATCTGTCCAGACTAACGTTGCTTTTAAAGGAATATCGGCAGATGTAACGTCAAAATCATACGTCAGTTGACGATTCGTAAAGGTACTTGTAACAATAAATTCGTTTGGATTATCGTCAGCAACTTCTGTCAAGAAATTAGCCGCTTGAACACCATCAACTACACCCCAACCATAGATATAATCAGGCCCTACATTTCCAGCATCATTAGCAGTGTGAATTAGCAATCCTTTACCCGTTGCGCTTGTGGGGAGGAAGCCGAATAGATTTTCGTGATGTTCATACAACAGTGCTGCTGTTCCTGTGACGTTGGGAGCTGCCATTGATGTGCCTTGTTTATTGTCGTATGAGTTGTTAGATTCTGCAATCGGTGAATAAACACCTACCCCATTCCCAACAACATCCGGCTTAACTCGTCCATCATCTGTTGGCCCCCAGGAAGAGAAACTAGATATCGAAACATCTCCACTATCATAAGGATCTTCCGTAATATCATTAACTGCCCCAACGACAAGGGTGTTTTTTGCAGTCTGGCCTCTGTAGGAAAGAGTATCATAACCATTATTACTAAAGTTGTCAGGAGGTGGAGGAGCAACTAGGCTAGTGGTCGTATCAACTACAAACGCCTCCTCTTCTATTTGATACCATCCTTCTCCAGCAGGCCCTGCACTACTATATGTAACGTAAACACTTTCGTCAGTAACACCTTCCTGACGTGATACATCTTTGAAACTGTCATCTCGCTCGTTACCTGCTGCCCAAATACTTAAAAGATCAGGATTGTCATAGAGTATCCGATCATATTCGGCAGTATTACCACTGTATCTACCAAACAATTGACTTTCAGTATAAAGGCTTAAATCACCAAACCAAGTATCAACCGGGCCATTAATTGTCGGCCAGGTTGCTCTTGTTTCCCAACCTACATGGAAGCTGTAGGAATGGTTAGAGAGATATAATTGGTCTTGAGATGCTGCTGCTTCTATCTCTGCCAAATCATCATTGTAATCATAGCTCACAATCTCAACCTGATTTGCCATTCCTCTTGCATCCGGATCAACTCCCGAAGCACCAATTGTTCCAGCAACGTGGGTCGCATGATCGCCAAAACCACCGGGTGAATTTTCACCTAAAATAACTCGATTACCAAACTCTTGATGAGTATTAAGAACATTACCTCCATCCCAAACGCCAACTGTGATACCATCACCACTCAAATTCAATCCCAACCCTCTAATCCTATTGCCATCCCAAAGTTGATCGGCGTTTGTTGTATCGGCAGCGGAGACATTAGATGGTACAGCTATGCGTAACTCTTCGGGACTTAGTCCAGTTCCGAGGAAAAATACACCCGGCTCAACTTCCACTGGCTCATCTAGAAGTTCAAATCCTGGTATTTCAGAAACGTCAACAATAAATCCTTCATCGGCTGGAGTTCCTTCATCTTCTTCCGGTGGTTGAGTTTCTTCAGGTTTAAGGTTGAAATCAACGGTTACTTCAGAAACCTGACCCGAATCATCTTCAACTTCCAATTGCAAACTGTAACTCTCTTCATCTAAGAATTCTCCTAATATTGCTTCTAATTCAGTAGGGTTCAAGGTGAAGCTGCCATCTGCACTCAGTTGACTGGAAATATTCGTGAGTGTATTACCAAACCCAGCACGTAACACAACAGTATCAGTCTCAGTAACTGTTCCAATAATTGTAGGATCTGAGGTTACCCCATCACTATCGCTATCACCCGTATCGTTTACAAGTTCGGCTGTAATTTCTGGCGCGGTAGCATCCAGGCTGAAGCTAACTGAAATGGGTTGTGAAGTATTTAATTCTGTATCTTGCGATCGCAATAGTAATGTATAGTCTCCATCAGTTAATTCACCGCCAGACACTTCTTCCAACTCAGTTAAATTCAGGGTAAATGTGCCATCAGCTTCCAGTGCATCGGAAACATCAATAAACTCATCTTCATCCCCAAAGCTGGCTTCTAGATTTCTGATGCCTGAACTATCTGTTACGGTTCCGCTAATGGTGGGGTCAGACGTAATATTATCCGTATCGCTACTTCCGGTATCGTTAACCAGTTGTGCTTCAAGTGTGGGTGGAGTCAGGTCAACATCCAAGTCAACGTCTGGAGGCAGAGGCTCCGGTAGTGGGCCAGGTCCTGGTGGTGGTGGCGGAAGGATAGGTATAAAACGATCCGATGTTAACGCAACTGGGGCTACTCCTTCTAAAACAATGAAGACTTCCCCAGTAATTGCTTCACTGATAACTGTACCACCTGTTCCGGTACTTTCAATGGTTAAATCTGAATAAGATAAACCATCCAATAATTGAATTTGATCAAGTGTGACATCAAAATCGGTCATAACATCGGCTGTAGCGAGGTTAGAACCCCCTGTTCCTCGACCAATAACAATCACATCACTGCCAATACCCCCAATTAGAGTATCTGCACCTTGATCGCCATACAAAGTATCATTGCCTTTATTACTGGATAAGAAGTCATTGCCTTGACCGCCGAACAGAACATCATCTGCTTGACCCCCGTATAACGTATCGTCTCCTTGGGAACCGTAAAGTAAGTCAGCATCTTCGTTACCGTAAAGTAGATCAATGTTTTCTGCGCCAATGATCACATCATTGCCAACAAAGCCATAAACCTCATCGCTATCGGGCGTACCGATGATCACATCATCATTGGGTAAACCTGTAATTGTATTATCGGGTAGAAACACCATTAGAATTCTCCTGTGTGAAAGCGGATAATTTGTCACAAAAAAGACCAGCAAGGTACATTCATTAATTGCACTTCGCCGGCTTGTGAGACTCTCACTCATCAATCACCAGAGGGTATATTTATATCTATTTTTTACGGTTTTATCTCAAATCTGCTAATCCTCTCGACTATGCAGTTTAATATGAGATTGAGTTTAACAGCATTATTTTTTATGAAGAATGATTACAGCAGTCACCTGATTCTGTGGTGCATTGTTCAATATCCGTTTGACGAATCACATAACGATAAAACGTTGAACCTTTCAGGGTAACCGCTACTTTATCTTGTCTAATTCGTTCGCTATCGATTTCAATATGTCCAAAGCCTGTTTCTGTCCAAGTCTGTAACAGAATATGCCGGACTTGCTCAAGTAATTGATTGATCGGTTCTGAACCATCTGGATAAGTTGACATAGCAATTTTGGGTAACTGGGCTTTGAGTGGCTTAAGTGAGACGTAGTAAACCGTTTACTCCTCATTAGTTATATCTCACATAAAAATAATAAACATAATGTGAGACTTAGTCAAGAAGATAAGGGAGATTTTCTAGAACTGCCAATAAATGCGCTATTGCTCGTTCTCTGTATAAATCTGTTGATATCCTACCATTGTGACCGGGATACAGCTTTCAGGATTATTCCAAGCTTTCTACACTTTCAAGTTTAGAGGATGGCAGTTTTCAGCAAAAGACAATGATATTTCGGGACTAAAACAGAAAGTATCACTGTTGGTAGCATTTACTCTCTTCACAGGGATGAGTAACATCATATTCTTTTGTTCAAATTTACATCATAAGTGAGATATTTTTCTCACATAGTGAGTACAATAGAAGAATTAACCTTACACTCAGAGTTTAGCTGTAGATGAATGCTTCTTTGAAAACTATTGCGGATGCTCATCAGATCTCCGATACTGAATGGGTAACTCTATCTCTGGCGTTGGATGGCTTACCCACAGCAGAAATTGCCACGCAGTTAGGCTGTAGTCCAGATGCCATTCGTAAGCGTCTGGGTCAGGTTTATAGTAAATTTGATATCACGGGTAAAGGGCCCGGAAAATTAGCCGCATTGCGCTATAAACTGGAACAATATCTGCAACCCTCAACTCTCACTTCCATTGCAACGCCTCAGTCTTCAACCGTCCAACCTCCCCCTCATGACTGGGGAAATGCACCTTGTGTGTCGGGTTTTTGGGGTCGTGAAGCAGATCTTACAACGCTTCAACAATGGATAATTGAAGATTATTGTCCGTTAGTGACAGTGTCCG
The DNA here is from genome assembly GCA_049649525.1 of Microcoleaceae cyanobacterium. GTDB lineage: Bacteria > Cyanobacteriota > Cyanobacteriia > Cyanobacteriales > Microcoleaceae > JAAURB01. The sequence continues at coordinate 17,956 of JBARZE010000065.1, read as the reverse complement.
GAATGGTGGGGATGGGAAAAACAGCCCTCGCCGTTTATTTTACCCAACAAGTTAAAGATGAATTTGATTTCATTCTTTGGTTGAATTTACGAGAAAAAACCCTACTCACTCAAGTTTTACAACAGGGGTTACAACATTTTACTCAAGATGAATTCATTACTATTCCTCTAACGTTAGAGGATAAATTGAACTTATTAATTGAATGTTTTAGAGAGTCTCGCTGTTTATTAATTTTAGATCAGTTTGAATCTCTGTTTCAAGCCGAAAAACTCGCCGGAAACTACCAAAAAAACTATCAAAATTATCGACAATTACTGCAACGAGTGGGAGAGTATCAACATCAAAGTACTGTAATGATTATCACTCAAGAAAAACCCTTAGAATTAGCCATAATGGCAGGGAAAACTTTACCGATACGGACTTTATCTTTAACTGGATTAATTGAAGCCGATACTCAGATTATTGTTGAATCTATTTTAGGTTCGACTGTATCCTCTACAGAGATTAATCAGCTTGTTCAACGATATAGTGGAAATCCTCTTGCATTAAAAACAACTGCTACCACAATTAGAGAATTATTTAATGGAAATATTAGTCAATTTCTGCAACATGATTTCTTTTTAGGAGAGGCTTTAAATCAAGAATTGCAACAGATGCTATCTCGTTTGTCTAGTTTAGAAAACCAGATTTTATATGATTTAGCGCTGCATCAAAATCCCGTCACTCCCAATCAATTGTACTCTCATTTTTCCCCGTCAGGAAATTCATCAGATATGCTCAATGCCCTAGACTCTCTCAAGCGGCGATCGCTGCTGATAATTATCACTGAAAATGGAGAATTCCAATGGGCAATACAACCGATGATGAAGCAATATGTGATTCATAAAGTGCGAGAAAAAATGTCTCAATTGATTGCAAATCAACAAATAAATGAGATTAATAAAATAGAGCTTTTAACTAATTTAGGGATGATTAACCCTATTTTATTGGCAGTAGATGACTACCCTGAACAACCGTTTACCTATATTCAAATTGCCAAGCAACTTAATAAAATGGGACAAAATAAATATCTTAGCGGTGATTTTATTGTTGCTAAAAAGTATTTAATCTGGGCAATTCAATTTAATCGAGATCTAGCTCCAGCCCATTATAATCTAGGTTCAACTTATGAAGAACTAGAAGATTATCAATCCGCACGACAACATTATCAAATAGCAGCAAAAGGCTCTGGTATATCGGCAGTTTTGGCTCAAAATAATTTAGGCCGTTTAGATATCTTAGATGGAGAAATTGAGATGGCAATGAGTTGGATTCAATCCGCACTAAAGGGAGCGGAAGAAGACAAATGGAAACCTTTTATTTATAAGAACTTTGGGTGGGCATATTTCATGCAAAACTGTTATGAAGAAGCTGAAGATTCATTACAAAAAGCCCTTGATTTGGATATAGAATATGCATCAGCTCATTATCTCATGGCAAAAGTTTTAGAAGCCAAAGGAGAAACAGAAACCGCAATAGAATTTTGGTCAAATGCCCTAAAATATGATAACTTCGGTGAAAAAGATAAAGATTCTCCTTGGCGACTTCCTGAGTTAGAAGGCTGGAGAGCCATGGCTCATCAACGTCTGCAAAAATCCAAATAAACATCACCTAGAATGATCGCGCGGGAACCACATCATCTTCAACGTTATCATAAGGCAGAATAACGACTTTAGGAGGAACCACATCATCTTCTGACACTGTATTTGATAACTCAGTTGCGAGTAATATTTGAGGGGTTGCGATCGCAGTTGTATGAATGAGTAATACGGGAAATTGAATCAGTAATGCGGTTAAAGTAAACTTGATCATTGTTGTTGTCCTCTCATCTACATCCAAAAAGATTAGTGATAAAATTGAATGAGCATTATGGCTTTGCTTAAATTGCATCGCCCGCTCCATCTCAAACTCGGCTAATATTTAAAGATGTAGCTATTAATTAACTGTTCTACTCATTAATAGTTATGACAAAACGGAAGTTATGTATTTTTTGAGAAAAAAGACAATAATAAATACACAAAAAACACAAAGATATTCTCTCTGTGCTTTCTACGCCTGGTATGGTTTTGATATAATTTTAAGGCAATACTTCGAGATGATCGCGCTCGATTAATTCTGCATCTGTCGAGGAGACTTAGGACGACAGGGAGTCCCGATACAAATATAACCGCCGGGTAAATCGCAGAAGACACTGCTACGAGCGCCAACAACCGCGTTTGCACCAATATTGACACCCGGTGCCACAAAGCAATCTGTCGCCAGCCAAGCGCCATTTTCCACCTGAATGGGAGCCGTTTTCAAGCCAAACGCCGGATCGCTGATGTCATGACTCCCTGTACAAAGATAACTTTTCTGAGAAATCACACAATGTTGACCAATCGTAATAGAATCTAAACTATACAAAACCACATCATCCCCGATCCAACTATAATCCCCAATTTTCACTTTCCAGGGATAAGTCAATCGTGCAGTCGGACGGATCACAACTCCCGTGCCAATTTCAGCGCCAAATAATCGTAAAATCCAGCACCGTATCCCATTCATTGGATGTAACGTTAGGGGAAATGTAATAGCTTGGATAAACCACCACAGTAGAATAAACCAACCCGGTTTTCCCCGATCAAACCAAGACTGATCATACTGACGCAAATCTACCCAAGGGGTTGTATTATTCGTCATGAGTTGTTAGTTATTCGTTATTAGAGGGAACAGCAGATAAGAGATAGACAGACTTCCAGGGGAAGCTACTGAACATCGCAGTAGAGGAAGATAGATCAGTTTCATCGTTCTCTATCCCCCTTGTCTCCTTATCTCCCCACTCCCTCCTTCTGCCTACTCCCGGCCAACAGCCTGCACCACAGGAGGAATAACAGTCGGTTTAGGTTGAGGTTGAGAAACATTTAAATGACCCCCAAACTGACTTAATTCATAGAGTTTAATCCCAATTTGGTATTCATATTGACTCAGTAAGCGACCATAAATATAGCCCGCGCGTCCATCTAAAAATCCTAAGCGAATGAAATAGAATAAGATAAATCTTAACAAGGGTCTCAAGGGTAATCTTACCCAGATTTTTTTCAGAAATCGCTTACGTTGAACCGCATCACCAAACAAGTTTGCACCAATCGTTTGACTATCATTTTGTCCGGTCAGGATATTATAGTAAACCTGGGCTTCCCAGTTAGAATAACGGTTATGACGTTCGATCCAATGGAACATATCGCGGAAATCTTCATGGATCATGTCCTGTTTGAGATACCCGACTTGACCTTGTGAAGAAATCACAACGTGTTCATGAACTTCATTATCCCCAGTATTACGCACCCCTTCAGTTTTCAGGTTTTCGTAATAACCCTCTTTGTGTTTAAATAAGCGTAAATTCCAATCGGGATATTTACCGCCGTGACGAACCCAAGTCCCCAGGAAAAACACACGTCGATTCAGATAATAACCCGAATAATTCGGTTGTTCAATCGCAATGGCAATTTCATCCCAAAGTTCAGGGGTAATGCGTTCATCACAATCTACAATTAACACCCATTCGTTACGAAAAGGCAAGTTTTGAATAGACCAGTTTTTCTTTTTCGGCCAGTGACCATTAAAATCAAACTGTACCACTTCCGCACCATGTTGTTGAGCAATTTCAGCGGTGCGATCGCTACTTTGAGAGTCTACAACAAATATTTCATCAGCCCGCGAAACACTTTCAAGACAAGCGGGTAAATTTTGTTCTTCGTTTTTGGCTGGAATTAAAACTGAAATGGGAATTTTACGGGTGGAGATCATAGTAAAATTGTAAGCAAATAATACGGTATACAGTTGAGGCAGTCATTCATAACCCTATACCCTTAACTGGTATGGGGCTGTTGAGTTGAATTCGGTTTAGATAGCATTCCCTTAACCGCTGCACTTAAATAACCCAGTTGACCGTAAGCATAGATCACATTATCAAAGCGACAGGCCGGATCGCTGATATATTTAACGACGTTATACAAACCTCTAATTAGCCGTTCACCCCCACGAGGTAACTGCTGTAAGCCCGCAGAACCAGCAATTTGTTCTCGATAGCATTCGCTGATGCCTTGCCACCAACCCCGACGAAAATACCAGCTTTGTTTCAGTCGTTCGGAAGACACTTGATGACCCACTTCTGCTTCAGGTAGGTAAGCCACAAGCCATCCTTTTTTGAGAACCACTTCAGTCATGTAAAGTTCCCCGTGAGATAACAGGTTTTTACCCACTCGATCAAGATTAAGCTGAAAACCGCCCACTTCTTCCAAAGCGGTGCGCCGCATAGCATAATTTAAGCCACGAGGAGTATCTCCGGGGTTAGTGATATTAACCTCGCTGTCTCCCAAGTCATAAGCGCCCAAATTCCCTGCTAAAGACGGTGATAACCATTGAGGTTGAGTATATCCTTCTGGCCAAACTAAAGTCACTTTTCCGCCCGCGACTCCCAACTTTTCGTTATTTTGAAAAGCAGTATAAAGCGCTTGCAGCCAAGTCGGTGGGGCAATGGCATCATCATCAAAATAAGCGATCAAAGGCGCTGTAGTTTCGGCTGCACCTCGGTTACGCGCCACATTCAAGCCTAATTTAGGTTCATGAATATATCGCAAACGAGGATTAGATAAACGCTCTTCAACCACTTGACGAGTATTATCGGTAGAGGCATTATCCACCACCACAACTTCATAATCCTCAAAATCTTGCCCCAGGACACTGTCTAAAGCAGTGCCGAGATAGGGATCGCGATTATGAGTACAAATAATAACAGAAATAACAGGTTCGGACACAGGTAAGACTCCTGAACTCTCTATAATCTTAACCTCAGCCTATAGTACAGTCTACATTAAACAGAAGTTCCGCATTAACCTGACGATCAGTTGTTTACCTTGTGTCGAATCACAAGATTATAACTGGTAGAGATGATATTAATTTCATCCCTCTGTCAGGACTGTTACGGTAACGCTGCAATAGATGCACATAGAACTGAGGTTCAATAATTGTAGAATACCCAGTCCTATCGATTTCAATGACAGATTGTGTGAAACTATTACCAGCGCGATAGATTCAAACATTAAATTGAGTCCGATAGTAATGATATCGTTGATTAACCGCCTCGGCATCGAGTCCAAATGTTTCGAGACAATAGCGGTGTACTCCGTGTTTGTGTTGGGGGTTATCAGTTAGCCAACGATTAATATTTTGTTCCATTTCTGGAGTATAAGGATAATCAAAATGATCGTAAATGCGGCGAACCGTATTAATCGGATTTTGAGTTAAATCTGAATAATTCACATCAAAAAACTGTTCTTCTGAGACGGACTGACGCGCCACTATCGCCGACTCTACCCCATCAGCTAAGCGATTAAGCCAATATTGACCAATTTCATTTAAATCAATATGATCGGTGTAAATACTGCGAATTATCCCACATAAACTACAGACTGAGGGCAAAGTTTCGAGCGGATCTCGATGATTCCAGACAATATTTGCATCTGGAAAAACCTTGAGTAATGTATCCAAATGTAGTAGATGTACTGGCGCTTTTAACACCCAATGATCGCGACGATAGCGCCAAGATAAATACTGTAATTGTTGGCGATAAGACTGATAAAATGGAGTCCAATCTAATGTATCTAACCACTGAGTATAAGAGGGAATATGGGTTCGTAATCCAAACAACAAACTCGTAAACTCATGCTCAAATAAGACATTACATTCTTCTGGATTAGTCGCCTTTAAATCATGGGCGATCGCCAATTTCGGGGCTAGCTTTTGAACCGAATCAATCATCGCCTGTGCGGCTTCAATACGAGCAGGACAGTTAGGGTCATTTTCTTCTGGTGCTGGAACGGGAAAGTACAACTCCCACATTCGTAGCCAGCGACTATTAGGATCTTGAGACAAAAGATTGTGTAGAAAAGTGGTTCCGGTTCGGGGTAAACCCAGGATAAATAAAGGACGTTGAATGGGGACTTGTTGAATTTCTGGATAGTGTTTGAAATCCGCTTGCAGTTGTAGACGATTTTTTAATAAGTTGAGGCAATATCTCCGTAAAAAATATCGCCCTAAAAAATTGAGACGCGCTTCGGTATCAAATGCATTGAGTAAAGTTTCTAAAGCCACTCGAAAATGTGGATCTCCCCAGTCGGAGAGTTGAGTTTGTTGTTGAGCATCTTTTAACAAGGATGATGCGGTTAAATCAACACCAGGGATACCATTACGAGCTAGAGGAGATGCTATCTGATTGATCAGACTCATTTTCCATGATCGATCGGGCTTTTGGAAGGTTAAAGCAGGTTGAACCATGGCACAAGTAAATAAATTATGAATGATGAGTTATGAATGATGAGTTATGAATGATGAACTCATACCCACAGGCAATCATCATAAACTCTACGGGCGTATAGAGACGTTACATATAACATCACGACAACTCCTTACTCCTTACCCATTCCCCATTCCCCATTACTCTTTACTCCTTAGCTATACTCCTTCTCCTTGAATATCAGAAGAGGGTCTAATTTCAGGACGAGCACTTCCTGCACCCGAGGTTGAACCCGCTAAAGCTTGTTCATTGTCTGATCCTTGATTGTGATTACCCGATGAACCCGACCCATTAGAAGGAGGGCCTGATTTATCTTTCTTATTGGGTTTTTCTCCTTTGAGGAAACGCGCTTCTAAGGTTTTAACCGCGATAAATAAGTTAGGAGTAATTAATAAACTAAGAATTGTTCCCACTAACATACCGCCAAAAATAGCAGTTCCCAAAGACCAACGACTGGCTGAACCCGCCCCGCTAGCCGCCACCAAGGGCCAGAAGCCAATTAGAGAAGAAATCGCCGTCATTTGAATCGGTCGAAATCGTTGTTCAGCAGCTTGTATCGCCGCTTTCTTGATGCTTAACCCTTTCTCTTGCAGTTGGTTCGCAAATTCTACAATTAGAATCGAGTTTTTCGAGGCTAACCCAATTAACATCACCAGCGCCACCTGACAGTAAACATCATTAGTGATAACAGGCCATAGTCCCCCAGCCATCAAAATATTAGACCGGAACCAAACTGCGCTTAATGCCCCCAATACCGCCAAAGGAACCGCCAACATAATAATTAACGGATCAATATAGCTTTCATACTGAGCAGCGAGTACCAAGAATACCATCACAAACCCTAAACCGAAAATAATTGGCGCTGCCCCACCGGAAGCCTTTTCCTCTAAAGCCGTTCCCTGCCAAGCATAACCAAATCCTGGGTCTAACACTTCTTCGGCTGCTTGTTCCATTTGAGCAATTGCCTGTCCTGAACTATATCCGGGTGCTGCCGTCCCTTGAATTTTCATCGAACGGAACACATTAAAGTGGGTAATGGTTTCTGGGCCAACAAAATCAGTAATCTTAATCAAACCACCCAAGGGTATCATCTCCCCACTTTGAGAACGAACGTAGAGTTGATTAATATCGTCCGGACTTACCCTCGCTTCTGCTTCTGCTTGGACATAAACCCGATATTGCCGCTGTCCTAGGACAAAATCATTCACATAAGACGACCCTAAATAGGTTTGTAAGGTACTGAAAATATCACTAATATTGACATCCAAAGCTTTAGCGCGATCGCGTAATACTTCAATCCGTTTCTGGGCTTTACTGGCGGAGAATTGACTGAAAGCGGAGCCAATAGCGGGATATTTATCAGTATTGACGGCTCCAATTAAGCGATTACCATTTTCGAGTAATGTGGCAATGGGTAAGTTACCGCTGCGATCTTGGAGTTGGAATTCAAAGCCTCCTACACTTCCTGAACCCTGAACTGCTGGGGCATTCACCGCAAAAGCTCGTACTTCTGTAATCTCTTGTAAAGCCGCATTAGCTTGTCCGAGTAACCCATAAACCGAGTTTTCCGCCCCTTCTCGCTCGTCCCACGGTTCTAACGGCACAAACATTATCCCTTGGCTAGGGTTAACCCCTTGAAAACTAAATCCAGCAATGCCAAAAGTAGCTTTAACACCGGGAATTTCTAACATTTTGTCGGTAATTTTATCCGTTGCTTTTGAGGTGTAGTTGAGAGAAACTCCATCTGGGGCTTGGTAAATTACGAGAAAATAGCCTTGGTCTTCTTCCGGGACAAATCCACCGGGAACCCAGCTATACATTAAAAAGGTTAAAACTAAGCCACCAATGAAGATCCCCATCACCAAAGTATTGATGCTAACAAGGAAGTTAATCAGCCTTGTATATTGCTTTTGTACCCAACCAAATCCCTGATTAAACTTATCAAAAAACCAACCCAACGGCCCCGTCTTTTCTCCCTTTTTGCGTAAAATCAAAGCTGAGATACTGGGTGAAAAGGTGAGAGCATTAAAGGTGGAAAATACAACCGCAAAAGCAATCGTCAGGGCAAATTGTTTAAAGATAATTCCGGTTGTGCCCGGAAAGAAAGACACCGGAATAAACACCGCCATCAATACTAAAGAAGTAGCAATAGTTGCCCCGGTCAGTTCTTGCATCGCGTCTAGGGCTGCCTGACGGGCTTTCATGCCTTGTTCAATTTTGAGTGAGATTGCCTCTACAATTACAATGGCATCATCCACTACTAAACCCGTTGCCAAGGTACAAGCAAATAGGGTTAAAGTATTTAATTCAAATCCCATCACCTTGAGTCCAATCATGGACCCAATTAAGGCGACTGGAATGGCAATTGCAGGAATTAGAGTCGCTCGCCAATCTTGTAAGAAGATAAAGATAATTAGCACCACTAATGCAACCGCTTGAATTAGAGTGGTGACAACTTCTTTCAAAGACGCTGAAACAAATAATGTCGTATCGTAAGGCACTTCATACTGAATACCGGGAGGGAACGTTTTACTCAATTCTGCGGCTGTTTCCTTGACTTGACGGGCGACCTCAAGGGCATTACTACCGGGAAGTTGATAAATCCCAATTCCGACTGTCGGTTGACCTCTAAATGTTGCCACAGTGCTGTAATCTTCTGCCCCCAACTCCACTCGACCAACATCTCTAACGGTGACTAAGTTGCCATCTTCTCCTCGTTTTAGGACTAACTCTTCAAATTCTGTGGCATTTTGCAAACGTCCTACTGCCTGTAGCGGAATTTCAAATAGTTGATCTTCAGGAGTCGGAGACTGGCCAATTTTTCCCGCCCCAACCTGAACATTTTGTTCTCGCAACGCACTTGCCACATCTTGAGCATTTAATCCTCGTGCTGCCATCCGTTGAGGATCGAGCCAAATTCGCATGGCATATCTACGTTCTCCAAATAGTTGGGCTTGACCGACCCCTGTCACCCGCTTCAGTTGGTCGATGACATTTAAATCGAGATAGTTACTGATAAAAATATCATCATAAATGTAGTTACCGTTTTCGTCAGTATCGGAATAAAACGCCAGCACCAACAAAATACTCGGAGATGCGGCCTCGACTGTAACCCCTGTCTGCCGCACTACTTCCGGTAAGCTCGATTCTACCTGACCCACCCGGTTTTGAACATTCACCTGAGCAATATCTTTATCCACCTCAACCGGGAAAATCACAGAAGTATTCGATACACCGTTATTTCCTGTATTCGAGGTAATGTATTTCATGTCTTCTACCCCGTTAATTTCTCGTTCTATTAGGGTAGTAACAGTTGTTTCTGTCGTTTCAGCATCAGCCCCGATATTGGCCGCTGTGACGTTAATCTGAGTGTTTGCCAGTTGAGGCAGTTGAGAAATAGGGAGTAGGGGAATGCACACCATACCCACTAACACAATTAGGATTGTACAGACCGTGGTTAGAACGGGCCGTTTGATAAACGTACTGACGAATAGCAACATAAGCAAATGGAGAGAAGTAGGTCGGATGGCCGCTGAGGAGAGTGATTAACTGGCTGTTGTTGAAGACATCACTCTGTAGTCGGTTTAATGATGGTTATGACAATGCATGAATGGGTTAATCATAGCGAACTTTTGACCTAAAATTTAGCTGAATTAATTACTAAGTTTTTGATCGATAGGAGCAGAGGTTAAAAAGGAGCAACTTGTTATTACAATAACCAGTAACAAATCACTGATTTTTTATGACTTCAACCCTTTATCAACAGATTCAAAACTTTTACGATGCTTCGTCTGGTTTGTGGGAACAAATCTGGGGAGAACACATGCATCACGGTTATTACGGGCCAGAAGGAACCCTCAAAAAAGACCGCCGACAAGCACAAATTGATTTAATAGATGAATTCTTTAGTTGGGCGACTCCACCGCATTCTGGACAATTCTCTCGGATCTTAGATGTTGGTTGTGGGATTGGTGGTAGTACACTGTATCTAGCGGACAAATTCAACGCAAAAGCCACCGGAATCACTTTATCCCCCGTACAAGCCCAACGCGCCACCGAACGCGCTAAAGAGGCAAATTTAGACTCTCGGGTCACTTTCGACGTTGCCAATGCCCTAGAAATGCCGTTTGAGGATAATTCTTTTGACTGCGTCTGGACACTCGAAAGTGGGGAACATATGCCCGATAAGGTCAAGTTTTTACAGGAATGTTATCGTGTGTTGCAACCCGGTGGCACATTGATGATGGCGACTTGGTGTCATCGTTCAACCGATAATAATACTCGTCCTTTAACCGAAAGTGAACGTCAGCATTTAGCTAAAATTTATGATGTTTATGCTTTACCTTATGTGATATCTTTACCTGAGTATGAAGCGATCGCCACTGATTTAGGCTTTCAAGATTTACGAACTGCAGATTGGTCTGAAGCGGTTGCGCCGTTTTGGAATATTGTAATTGATTCAGCCATAACACCCCAGGCAATTATTGGTTTACTCACTAGCGGTTGGCAAACGATTCGAGGCGCTTTGTCCCTGGGACTGATGAGTCGGGGTTATGAACGAGGGTTAATTCGCTTTGGTTTACTTCGAGGAACTAAACCGTAATTGGAGAAAAGTACAGCATTCTAGTTGAGCCGTCTTCGTGGTAGGGATTTTTCCTCGGATAGCGTTACACTCTTGTGAGATTTTCTGTCTCTAGATCATAGCGAAATTGATCGAGAGTTCCTGCTTGAATTTTCTCAATCACCTCTTCAATCACTTCTAACGGAACGAGAAACCATTCCCTTGGTTGCACTGGTGTATTGAAGCGGTCGCGCAATTCCATATCTAAACGGGCATTGCTAAAAAACTTATGAAGCAGTGCCTCCAGTTTCTTGGGGTTAATATTTGCCAGTTTGAAGTTAGCCACGATATCTACATCTGCCAGTAGGTAGGTTGGGTCTTTTTTGGCATTTGCAACCCGTTTTTTTACATTGCCTTTAGTTACACCAATTTTATGGATAACAGACCGATTTTCAACGATAAACCGATGATCTGATTGACTTCGCAGCACATAGATATACCCTGTTGTGATGTCGTCTTCAGCTTCAATATACGAAAATAGGGGGCCAAAATCTACAACAGTGATGCGGCGGCTCATTTTGTCTTTATTTAATGCTCTTTGGAGCGATCGCAACAGCAAATCACTTTCGGTACCATTATCGTAAATGACCCGTAGCCTGCGATCTTGCCGCCCATAGTTACTGATAAATGGCTCACCCATATCAGCAACCAGCACTTTTTGCCCATCCAGGATAAACAGATCCCCTTGATTAACTGCTGCATTGTCTTGGTATTTCACCGTTTGCCGCACTCCTGTCTCCAGATCCTGCTGCACTTGTTTAAAGATAGACTTAAATTCATCAAAGTCCTGACAGGGAGTACGCTGGGCGATATCTTCGGCTGCTTTAATTTCCTGGCGCGAACGCACATGAGTAAGCTGAGTCACATCATTGTCTTGATTGATCTCGACTTGAAAAACAGCAAGTAACTCTTCATCTGGGATATCTTCAGTTGCGAGTTGAACATCGTTGCCCGCGTCTAATAGTCCGTGTGAGTCTAGGGGTTTCAAGACTTCGCAACATTCCTCAGATTCCCGTAAGCGCTCCAACCGCACTGCATATAACCGCTCAAAAATATCCCCATCCTCTCCATGCTGGGGCAGTCTGCCGTATTCTTCCACAAACCGCTCAATTTCCTCAAAGCCAGCGATAATTCGTTCTTCTTTTGGGGAACGTTTAGCTACAGGTTGGGTTGCGGTGTCTATACCTAGTTCAGCAAGCAACTCTAAATCATCATCAGTCGTATGCTTAGGCATCGTTCTCCTCCTTGACTTTTCGTTGCAGGAAAGCAATCCCTTCTGCCATTCGTTTTTCCCACGGATCTGCTGCGGTGATGCTGGGTAACCTAGCTTTTTCCTGTTTAAACCTTAATGCCCGTTTTGCCAATTCTCGCGCTTCTTCTACGGTGAGGTTGACCCGCTTAGCCGCAATTACCGCCGCCACCTGTTTCAGTCGTTCTTCGCTCATGGACTTAGCCAGAATAGCATAGGCTTCGCCAAAAGGATTGATCCGATCAATCAGATCCATATCAAGTTCTGTAACAGAAAGGGCAAACTGCCGCACCCCATCAATCAGAGCCGTATTTTTTGCGATCAGACTCTCACCAGAATTTATAGCATAATCCCCACCCTTTTCGTTCAGGGTTTTTTTACCTTGTTGCACAAGGTTGAGGGCTGCGATCGCGTGTTGACGGACAGCTTCTTGATCTTCATCCTCTAAACTCGGAAACTTCTCTTTGATGATTTTGCCCATGCGTAGCTGAGTCAGTTCTTCCGGCACTAATTCTTCATCAAATAGACCCCGCTCAACGGTAGGCTTATCTTGGACAAAGGTAGTTAGCAGTTCGGTTAAGTCTTCGCGGCAGATACGGACGGCTTCCTGGCTTTTGGGTTCGGCTAACCCCTTAATTTCCATTTGAATTAGACCGCTTTCTGGGTTGATACCAACGTTGCATTGACTCGGATTATAGCCATCTTCCCCGTAATCAAAGCCCGGTGTCGCTTGGTTCGTAGAGTGCTTGGGTTTGAACTCGAAACGGGGCGCAAGTACCTGTTCCATCAACAGACTGGCAGCAATGGCTTTGAGGGTATCATTAACGGCTTCGGTAACAGCGACTTCAGTAGCATCGGGTTCGGCGATCAGGTTCGTGAAGCGGGCGTGGGTTTTCCCTGGTGCATCGCGGGTGGCACGACCGATAATCTGTACAATCTCCGTTAGACTGGAACGGTAGCCAATCGTTAGGGCGTGTTCGCACCAAATCCAGTCAAAGCCTTCTTTCGCCATACCCAGGGCAATTATAATATCAACATAATCGCGGTTATTCTTTTGGGCAGGATCTTTGAGGGCGGCAATCACCTTATCCCGCTTACTGGAGTCATCATCTACAAGATCGGCGATTTTAAGCATCCTGCCATCGACAGTTTTGACCTGTTGAAATCCAGTCTGAGGATCGCTTCCAAGCCATTCTCCCAATTCATCAATAATATGTTCAACTTCACGAATTTTATCCTTGCTGCTTTCGCGGGAGTTGACATTGGGAATATGTATAATTGTCTTCTCTTCTGAGTTCAACACCTGCATAATTTCATCGGTGTAGCGACCCGCATAAAAATAGTAACCGATATCGAGTTGCTTCAGGTATTGGTAGCCGTTGAGTTGTTCATAATAAGTGTAGGTAACCGTATCAAAGCGGGCTTCATCTTCGGGGTACAACACAGCAACCGCATCGCCGCGAAAGTAAGAACCTGTCATTGCTACAATATGGGTTTGATCGCGGGTCATCAGTTGGCGGATGCGATCGCCGAGTTTGTTGTCTGGGTTAGCCGAAACATGGTGGAATTCATCCACAGCAATGAGGCGATTATCTAAAACTTCGATACCAAATTTCTCTACAGCAAAACGGAAGGTAGCGTGAGTACAGACTAATACTTTAGAATTGCTAGCGAGAAACTTCTTCACCCCATCGACTTTACCGCCATTGTCACCACCCGGCGCATCGCAGAGGTTCCACTTCGGTTCAACGTGCCAATCCGCCCAAAAGCCAAACTGACTCAAGGGTTCATCATGGAAACTCGAACCAATAGATTTCTCAGGGACAACGATAATGGCTTGTTTGAGATTCTGATTTTCTAATTTATCCAAGGCGATAAACATCAACGCCCGACTTTTACCGGAAGCAGGGGGCGATTTGATCAAGAGATATTGTTCACCGCGTTTTTGATAAGCACGTTCCTGCATCGGGCGCATTCCGAAGGCGTTTGATTTTGTGGAAGTGCCATCTTTGGCGTAGGTGACGGAAACAGCAGGGATTGAAACAGGATGATTCATCGGCTAGATTGAGATTTCATAGAAAAGTGCCGCAACAGTTAGGGTACTGTGTTTGAGGTTATGCCGCATCTTCAGCAATAGTTGTATACAGGAACATTAATAAAATGATCGGGGTTTGGGGAGTCTAGAATAGTCTGCTGCAAACGCTCTACGGTTGAGGGTGAGAAAAATTGCTCGCCGGTTTCTTCGTTAACACGGGCTGGCACATTCTCAATCAGGACAAGTTTACCATCCAGGTTTAGGATGTAGGTTACGGTTTTTTCAACCAGGGTCTCTTGCGAATCAGTTGTCATTTTGAGTCTGTCTCCTTTGGGTAAAGTTAGCATTCCAGCGTTGGGGGTCAGGTTCATATACTGTGATAATTTTGATAAGTGTACGACCCGGATAACTACACTGGACATGAATCGGGCGTTGTATTTCCGTGATGCCACAAATCAGGCAGCTCGGGCCATATTTATCTTGGGGGTAATCCTCAATGACTTGACCATTGGCAATGGCTTCCCTAATTTCTTGAACTCGAACTTGCCGTATGATAGATTGATCAACAGCGTGCTTTGAAAATTCAAATTGCTCAAGAGTAAATTTGCGGCGTATTTCTATAATGAGCGTAGTCATTGATGGATACGAGAATTGAACATTTTATTCACATATATTTCTCCACCCGCCACGCTTCTAGCATTGTAGCCACGTCTGTATATTCCGTGGTGAATCACTCGGAACTGAAATCATTATTCTATCCTGCGAGGATCTGATTTCGATTTTAACTTGCTGAGGCATTAACCACCCAATCGTTAAGGTTCAGGTGGAATCTTAACCTTTAAAGTTTCAATCAACTGCGGTATCTCGAACTGAACCACATCCCAAACGATATTAAGATTAACATCATCATATTCGTGAACTAATCGATTTCTCATGCCGTTAATTTCTTGCCAGGAAATATTTGGTAAAGTTTGTTGAGTTATTTCTGAAACTCGTCTAGCGGCTTCAGCAATTACCAAAAGTCTCCGAATGACTGCATCCTGAAGCTGAATGTTATTAAGGAACTCATCTTTTTCACACTGGTTTGTGTAGGTGATAATTAGTTCTGCCGATTGCAGCATATCAAGCAGAAATTGTAGATCTCGTTGCATAAATTACCTGGGCAGAAGATAAAATTTCGTGACGGCGTAGGTAATTGCGGCTGGTCTCAATACCCTGACGGGTAATCAGGTCAACATCGCGATCAAATATGATTTTGAGTTCTGTTTCCATCCGATCTAGAGTACTAAATCTGGGGTGAGCATCTCGATGAAATTGCACCATCACATCAATATCACTGTCGGGGCGAAAGTCATCGCGCAAAACTGAGCCAAATAGGGCAAATTCTATTACTTGCCATTTTTGACAAAATTCAGTAATTTTATTCATCGGAAGCTCGATTGCGATATTCATTATTTGCCTCCTTGAGTTTTCCTTTTTGCAGACTTTTTCGATGACGCTATTTGTCTGGTCATTTTAGTATACAATTCAAACAGTTTCTCCAATCGCTCCGTATCGTTTTTGAAGCGGCGACCGATATAAATTCGCTCTAAGATTTCGTCGTTGCGATCGTGTGCTTCTCGAACTAAAGGAAACTCGTTATCCATACGTTTTGGATCGTACATATCGGCAATAGTGGCAGGGAAATAATGCTCTCTTGCTAGCAGAATATCCTCAGCACAACGGGTAAGGTCTGTTTTGTTTTGCTCGGTGAGGGTGGGGACGGGGAAAGTGTTCCAGCCAAGGGTATTGGAGTAGGAGAAACGCATTTCAAGCCGGACGCAAACAGTGCCGATCCAGACCCAATGGAGGCGGGAGGCAATGAGTGCCATATTCCACAGAGGGGCATCGTAGAGGGCGAAGTTGCGATCGCCGATAATTGTTTGACCTTTCACAATACCGATAGGCAGATAAGCACGTTTCTCTGAGCTAACCCGTGGAATTACAAGTATATACTCGCTGTCTTGATGACGAATTTCTCCGAAACGATGTGGCCAAGCTGCACTTGCATTGGTCTGAGCTTTCTTACTTGACTCTCGCATACTAGCAACACTTGCAAGTCGTTGTGAGATTTCTTGAACCTCTTGTGCATTCTTTAAGTCTGGGTCTTCGATCCAGAGGCAAAACCTTTGCTTCCCGTTGATAAACTCTTCAGAATTTGAGTACGGTCTAACAAATCTTGAAGAACTTTCATCACAAGCGACAAGCTGCTTCTTTTCAGAGAAATTCAGAAACAGGTTTCCACCATCAACGGGTTTGCTTCCAAAATCCATAGCATTAATATCAGCAAATGGTATGGAGGTTTTTTCAATGATAACGTTAGACCCAGCTACCAAATAAGCATTGATATTCTCAGCTTCCTTTACAACTGTTTCACTATTTTCATCAATAGAAAATAACTGTCTATTTTTCTCAGCATGATTAGAAATTCCGACAATAACGACTGTTACCCCTGCATTATGACTCGCAAGATTTGCCCATTTAAAAGAAGTGTGAGCAAAAGCAATTTCGTGTCCTGTCTTAAAGATTAACGGCCATAAAATTGGCACTTGTTGCCCCTGACAGATTGAATTAGTAGATACAAACGCCGCCGCAGATTTTGTCTGTGTTCCGTAGTCTGCCGCTTTCATAAACCAACCTGCCACATAATCAAGGGATTTCCAAGTTTTAGTTCGTCCACTAAAGATTTGTTTTAAATCATCCTTTTGTTCTTTCGATTGCCAAGTAGAACCCAAATAGGGCGGATTTCCACAAATATAAGTTTCTCCGCCTTCATTTTCAAACTCAATCTCTGCTTCATCATGCAATAAACTCAATAAATCCTCACCTTGCACCTTTACATCTGTACCCGTTGGCGGACAAAGACTCAACCAATCTAACCGCAAGGCATTACCACAGGTAATCCAGTTATCATTTTTCAGTGGCAGAAACAGTTCGCAAGCTGTAAGTTGTCCCAGATACAATACATCGCATTGATACTCCGCAATAATCAACGCTAACCGGGCAATCTCTGCGGCAAAATGGCGAATTTCAATCCCGCGAAAATTAGTTAAAGGAATCTCTGATTTACGATTTTCTTCTCCCCGACGACGATTAATTTCTGCCTCTATTGAGCGCATTTCCTTATACGCAATAACGAGGAAATTACCCGATCCACAAGCGGGGTCAAACACCCGAATTCGCGCAATTCGAGACCGTAAATTTAACAACTTGCGGCTATTATTTTCTGCGGTTTCTAGTTGCGAGCGCAAATCATCCAAAAATAGCGGATTCAACACTTTGAGGATATTCGGTACACTGGTATAGTGCATTCCTAGCGCCCCTCGTTCTTCCTCGTCTGCCACTGCCTGAATCATCGATCCAAAGATATCGGGATTGATCTGCTTCCAGTCAAGACTGCCAACGTGCAGCAAATAAGAGCGGGCAATTTTACTAAAACGCGGCACTGCTATGCCCTCACCTCCCGCTTCTATCTCAGAATAAGACAGGGGAGCCGGATCTTGTTCCCCTTTTCCAGATTGAAAACCCTCACCCCCAGCCCCTCTCCCAGAGGAAGAGAGGGGAGCCGAACTTTGTCCTCCTTCGCCCAGATTGGAAGAAGAAGTTAGAGAATTAGGAAAAACCAGATCTTGTTCCCTT
>JBARZE010000064.1:0-199626 GCA_049649525.1 Microcoleaceae cyanobacterium | reverse complement strand
AATGCCGCGATAAATATCAAAAAACGAGCCGAGGGGCATCCGGTTCTAGCTCAGTTTATGTCTTCATAGAAGAGTCGCGCTCGTAGCCCACACTATAATCTATGATTTAGTGTGGGAGTATGTCACTATTTTCTATCGCAAGTGAGTAAATTACTGATACTTTTTGTCGTTTTCTGAATCAGTTTCTCAATTGTCTGTATATTTACATACAAACTTTTGAGTCATATGGCCCCGCTGTTATCCGCTATCATCAACCATTGTTTAGAATCGTTCTACTCGATGAGATTCACTACAATTGGCGCTCATGGAGTTAAGCAAGAACATAACGTTAATTTAAGACATTACCCATCCTAGTATAAGTAAGGAGACTAGCAGACAAGACGTTAATCGTGTCCCAATTGCTCAACCTTAAAAACTGAAGATGTCAGCAAGTTTGTCAAAAGCCCATGACGAGGATTGAACTCGTGACCTCACCCTTACCAAGGGTGCGCTCTACCACTGAGCTACACGGGCAGTTCTCACGCTCTGCGAAAACTATCGTTGAGTGATGGGCCGAGCTGGATTTGAACCAGCGTAGGCTTAGCCAGCGGATTTACAGTCCGCCCCCATTAACCACTCGGGCACCGACCCTTGTTTTTCTCAACGATTTATTATTATAGCAGAACTTTGAGAAAATACGACAGAATTGAAAAAAAATTCTTGAGTACGGGGATCAAAGCATCTACAAGGGTTACAGGTTATTTGTCAAGAATGTGTTTGTGCAAGATGAACTATTTTCTACAACATCACTCATGCACCGAATAGACAGACACTTCAAAAGATTGAGTTGATACCAAAACGATCACTTAAGTGATCGTAAAAATTTCAACAGAGAGAGTGGGTTTTGTGGGTTGAGGTTTTGAATCAAGCTAAAATCATTTAAGGTTAATTCTGATGAGATGTGCAGGAGTAAAACTTTTGAAGAATATGGGTCTGCCGAATAATTCCCACACACTTTCTGAAGCCACAGTGGACGATATTCCTGAGGCTGTCCGAGATCTTTCCCCAAAAGAGACTGAACCGACGAGTATGAGTCAGTCTAAGCGGAAGTGGCGATTTGGGCTGATGTTGGGATTGGGTCTTTTAGCTTTTGCCTTGACAATCGGATTAAATTATTATGATCACTTCAGTTTGCTCGTGAGCCGCTTCGGTCAAACCGCTGCTATCTCAACCCCTTCTTCTGATGGCTCTCAAACTCCCTGGGTCCCTCAAGAAACGGTCTCACAACCTGCGAAAGACTCAAGCAGTAATTCAGATAACTTGCTCGGACATTTGCCCTACGAGGAAGCATCTCCCGACGACCTCAAAAAAGTAACAGCCGATGGTGAGATTAAACTTCAACCCGAAGCCGCCGAGGCATTCTTGAAGATGTCGGATGCAGCCCGTGCTAAAGGCATTAATTTAGTGCCGATTTCTGGTTTTCGGACATTAGCAGACCAAGAATATCTCTTTTTTGGAATTAAAGCCCAACGGGGCCAGAATGCCAGCAAACGGGCAGAAGTCAGTGCGCCGCCTGGGTATAGTGAACATCATACCGGATATGCGATTGATATCGGCGATCGCGATCAGCCTGATACCCATCTCAGTGTAGATTTTGAACAAACGAAAGCCTTTCAATGGCTGGCTGAAAATGCGGCATTCCATAGTTTTGAGTTATCCTTTCCTGAAGGTAATACCCAAGGGGTGAGTTATGAACCGTGGCATTGGCGTTATGTGGGTAACCGCGATAGCTTAGAGACATTTTATCAAGCTCCATCGAGGACGACAGGCGCTGAGTCTTCCCCGTCTGAGTGATCGCAAGAGCCACAACACTTTAAGTGTAGCGCCCCATCTCAACTGATAATTGCATCAGGCAGTTCTTGTTCAACCCGTCGCAGACGAGGGGTATGATAAGCGATCATTGCTGCACACATATTCGTAATACCAACAATGATCACAAGCAATGCACTACCTCGTCCGGCACCAACTCCAATCACCTGTCCAACGCTATCGGCGAGTAAACCCGACGGCATCATTAATGGCTCGAATACCACTTCTACTAATGGCCCGATGCTGAGTTGAGTCAGGATTAAAACGGCTTTTTCAATTTGATTTTGCAGGGCAAAGACTCGCCCCTGTAACTCAATGGGAACTTTGCATTGCCAAATCGTATGATTACAACTGACAATAATCGGTAGGGCAAATAAATAGCCAAACCCGCAAAGCGCTGCAGTGAGAATTGAAGGCTGAAACCCTGCTAAACATAAACACAATCCCTGCCAACCCACCAGAAATAGCACACCATAAATCCGACGTTTGAACCCATCCCAAGCGCTCACCACAACACTACCGAGTAACATTCCACAACCACTAATTGAAAGAACAATACCCAATTGAGACTCGGAAGCAAAACTCAACACCAATGGCCAAAATAAGACTTGAACCATTCCTTCGGTGAGGTAAGTCACAATAAAAAACAAGATCAGTCTTAGCAAACCGGGACGTTGAGCGACATAACTCCAGCCCGAGACAATTTCTTCCCACAGTTGACTAAATTTGATCAATTCACGTTTCGCTTTAGCGTGGGAAACAGCAGGAAAGCGAACACTACATAAAGTTAATAATGCAACGATATATGTCCCAGCATCAACCAGTAAAACCCCTTGAATTTGGATCGCTTCAATTAAAAATCCGGCAATAATCGGGCCGAGAATACTGGCAACTCCTCGCGAAATTTGTACCATGCCGTTGACCCGACTGAGGTTTTGTCGTGGCACTAATTGGGGAATGGAGGAAACATAAGCTGGCCATTGGAACGCTTTGGCCAAAGATCCAATCGAAACACCGATATAAATATGCCAGATTTCTAGATGTCCAGATGCCACCAACACCATCAGACTTAATCCCGTTAATCCCGTAACAGAATCACTCAGGATCATTGCCCAGCGACGATTCCAACGATCAACTAAAGCCCCAGCAAACGGTGAAATAAGAAAATTGGGTAGATAACTAAAAACAAGAATAAACGCAAACTGAGTGACTGAACCGGTTGTCTGATAGGCCCACACTCCTAAAGCAAATTCTGTAACTTTTGTTCCTAGTGTTGATACAACTTGCCCTAACCAGACAATCCAGAATGTTCGCATTTTTGTTAATAAGTAGATATTTATAAGATAAAAAATTGAGTGATGATTCGGATTAATGAAAGTATGTTCAGTCACGGCTTTGACACTGTGATCCGGACATTTAACATAAATCTTAATCCGGCTTATAATCATCTTGCCCCAGCCAAAGGTTAAACTGCTCAATCATCATAAGCCTGCAAATGTTAATAGCTGTCCATTACAGTTGTCAATATATGCTGTGGTACAGCAAGAGTGTGATCGCACTCTTGACAATGTCTGAGGTTCCATACTGATATATATAAATACAGCCCAACTTATGCCAAACTTTGGCAATGGATTATCAGATGCCGCTTTTGTGTCAGATGTTGAGTAGAGTCGGTATTCCGGCAACAGCTAGAATAATCCATAACGAATCAATAAACAACAGATAACTTAGGACGGAGTTGATGGTTGAGTTTTTATCATTAGTCGAATTGCTACGCGATCGCGCCCAACAATTACCCAACCAATTAGCCTATACATTTCTAGCCGATGGTCAAACTGAATCTGGCAATTTAACCTATCAACAACTCGACCGCCAAGCAACTGCCATCGCGTACAAGCTGCAAACTCAGCTGACTCCTGGGGCAAGGATATTAGTGATATATCCTTATAACGCCGGACTAGAATTTATTGCCGCCTTTTTTGGCTGTTTGTATGCCGGGGCGATCGCAGTGACCATGAACCCGCCGACCAAAAGTGATACAATTCCCAAGGTTCTCGAACGTCTCCAGGCTTGCGAAGCTTCAATGGTGTTAACAACAGAATCTTTACTCACCCAACTGAAGCATTATTTAAGTAAAAAGCCAGAATTAGCAGCTTCAGTTAACAGTGTTCCTTGGATCGCCACAGATACTTTACCCTTATCCATCGCCACTGACTGGGTACAGCCCTCCATTAACCCAGACACTATCGCCTTTTTGCAATATACCTCGGGTTCAACCGGAACACCCAAAGGCGTGATGGTAACTCATGGCAATGTATTACATAATTCTGCCATTATTCATCAATGTTTTGAACATACCCCAGCCAGTCAAGGCGTGATTTGGTTACCCATGTTCCACGATATGGGATTAATTGGGGGTGTGATTCAGCCAATGTATGGTAAATTTCCAGTGGCGTTAATGTCTCCCATTGCTTTAGTCCAGCAACCGTTACGCTGGTTAGAAGCCGTTTCCCGTTATCAAGCCACCACCAGCGGCGGGCCAAATTTTGCTTATGATTTAGTCTGTCGTCAGGTTAAACCAGAACAGTTAAAAACACTAGATCTGAGTCATTGGGAAGTGGCTTTTTCTGGGGCTGAACCCATTCGTCCCCAAACCTTAGAACGATTTACCCAAACTTTTGCCCCTTGCGGATTTCGCGCCGAAGCATTTTACCCCTGTTATGGCATGGCAGAAACCACCTTACTCATTTCTGGAGGACTAAAAACTGTATCTCCCGTGGTGTTATGGGTAGATGGTGTTGCTTTAGAAGAAAATAATATTGTATTGGTGGACTCCGGGCAGCCAAACGCGGTAGGGGTGGTGAGTTGTGGTCAGACGTGGTATGGGGATGAAGTCGTAATTGTTAATCCAAAAACGTTAACCGCTGTGGCAGAGGATCAAGTTGGGGAAATTTGGTTTAAGGGGGCAGGCGTTGGGAAAGGGTACTGGCAGCAACCAGAAGAGACACAAAACACGTTTCAGGCGACTCTCGGGGAACGAGGGCCATTTTTGCGAACGGGAGATTTAGGGTTTTTACACAATGGAGAATTGTTTATCACCGGACGTATTAAAGAAATGATGATTCTTTGGGGACGAAATCGTTATCCTCATGAAATTGAACAAACAGTTGAACAATGTCATCCGGCTTTGCGTCCGAGTTGTATTGCTGCGTTTTCAATTGAAATAGAAGGAGAAGAACGATTAATTATTGCAGCGGAAGTTGAACGTCGGTTTTTCCGTCAATTGAATTCAACAGAAGTGATTACAGCGATTCGAGAAGCAATTAATATCCATCATACTGTTGATGTTTATAGTGTTGCTTTGCTTAAACCTGCCACTTTACCGAAAACCAGTAGCGGTAAAATTCAGCGTCGGGTTTGTCGTCAACAGTTTTTAGCAGGAACGCTTAAAAGCGTTGCACAATGGCAATATCAACAACTTCAAGATAGTAACTTATCTCGGCTCACTTCTGAGTCAGATTAGTCTTTAAGAAACGGTATTCCTAATTTTGGATGAAGACTTGGCATACAGGCTAAAGCTCTTATAAAATAGAAGATAATCTGCGAAGTCACTAATACTGATTGATGTTGTCAACGCCACTCCTCTTAGCTTTAATTATATTATCTTTAAGTCTTGCATTAACGTATGTGTTCGTCCAATTTGTAGAAACCCGACGGAATCGAGACGATTTGAAGCAAAAGTTATATCGATTGAAGCATGATCTGCGTCGATATGGAAGTTTACCTTCTAAAGAAGAAACTGAAAGGCAGTTAGATGCAAATATTCAGTTGAAGCGAACTGAACTAGAAGAACTGAGTAAACTTCACGCTAAAGAATATTTAATAAGTATAGATGAATATGAACCGAAGTACTCTTTTGTCAATTCTAAAGATTATCTGCAACGAATACAACAGAATAAATTGAAGCAGAAGCAGATGCGAGATCAGAAACAAGCATTTATTTGTGATGCTCAGTGGACAATAGAAAATGATAAGAGAAAAGGTAATAAAATGATTAAAGAACACCTTGAGATTATCAAGATAGCATTTGAGAATGAGTGTAAGTATGCCATAAAGGAAGTTAAATATAATAATGTTGATAGCATTAATAAAAAAATTAGTAATACCTTTGATAAAATAAATAAGCATTCACAAACAATACACTTTCGGATTTCAGAAGAATATTTAAAACTTAAAAGAGAAGAGCTATATCTTAAATATGAGTGCGAAGAAAAACTGCAGGAAGAAAAAGAGATAGAAAAAGAAAGATCAAAGGAACTGAAAAAGCAAAAGAAAGATCGTGAAGATATTGAAAAAGCACGATTAGAAGAGGAAGAAGCTGAAGAAAGAGAAAAGCAATATCAGGAAGAACTTAAAAAAGTACATTTAGAAAAAGAAAAAGCTGTCGGCTTAGCACGAGAAGAGTATGATCGTAAAATTAAAGATTTAGAGCAGCAGCTTGATCAAGCTAATCTTGATAAAGAAAAAGCAAGATCACGTTCTCAAAGGCTGAAGTCGGGTTATATTTATATAATTTCAAATATTGGTTCTCTCGGACGAGGAATATACAGAATATTTATGACTCAAAATAGCACTCCGGATGCATTTGTTAGATCAATGAAGCCTTACGTTCCCTTTCCTTTTGATATTCACTTTAAGATTTTTTCAGAAGAGGCTTCAGAAACAATACAGTATTTGCATGATAAATTTAATGATAGAAGAGTGAATATTGTCAATGAACGTCGAGATTTTTTTAAGGTGGAATTGAGTGAAATTGAGCAAGTTATACAAGAAATAGAGACAGAGACAGGTGCTTTAACAATTTTGTTATCTGAAAAAGCACCACAAGCCTATGAATATAGAAAAACCCAAGCAGCAGAACGAAAACAATCGGGTGATACAACTATTAATAAAACAGCTTAGAAACAGGAGAAAAATCAATAACATCTGAGAATAGATGGAACTACAAAGAGCAGACAATTCTGAAACCAATATTTGGGGCTTGTTTACTAGCATTATCTGGTTTGCGGCTAGAAGAGCGACAGAGTAGAGGTTCATTACGCCACGAACCACCACGTTTTACACGATTTTCATGCTCACTATTGTCTAACCATTCATTACCATCAGTTGGTGCATTCTCATAATTGTTATGCCAGTGATCTAAACACCATTCTAAAACATTACCATGCATATCAAATAGCCCGAAATTATTAGCAATATTAAAATGATCTACTGGAGTAGTTTTTTTTAAATAAATCCCTTGATATTCAGAAGCATAAGGGTATCGACCATCAAAATTAGCCAGACTTGTTGTAATTGTTTCGCCAAAATGAAATGGGGTTGTAGTTCGGGCACGACAGGCATATTCCCATTCAGCCTCACTCGGAAGACGATATTGCTGAGCTGTTTTTCGAGATAAGCGATCGCAAAATTCAACCGCATCATACCAAGAAACTTTTGTGACAGGATGGCTTTTACCTCCTAAACGTGAGGGAAGAAGTTTAAGCTTTCGATGGACTTCTGGTAAACAAGCAACTTCTCTCCACTGTGCTTTTGTAATTGGGTATTTACTGATTAAAAATGGCTTTATAGTAACTGAATGTTGAGGTCTTTCATTGGAGTATCGCGATCCTTCAGAGTCCGGTGAACCCATCAAAAATTCTCCTCCCGGAATAACAACCATTTTTAACATCACTCCATTTCCCAAATCTTCTATTAGGAAGTGATTCTGGCTTTGAGAACGACTAATTTCTTTGCCGTGAGCATCTATGATAACCGTCGTAAATTCAAAGGTTTGAGTACCAGGAACTGACGGGATAATTAACTGAGTATTTTGTGGTTCCTCTACTCTGTTTATGTTTGGGCTAAGAGTATAAGCTATAGGCGATTTTTCCTCCTTCGTTGTCAATTGTGATGAGTTATAAAACCCAACAGTTTCATTACTGCGTTCTTTATTCTCTCGCTTAAATAAATAGCCATCTTGCACACGCATGAAAATAACAGGGGTTGCAAAATCACGTTTGCGATGCTGAGTTTCTAAGCCAATTGTACGCCGACCATTCTGAGCGGCAACATCAACAGGTTCCCCTTTAGCGAGACGTTGATAAAATTCATAGGCAAATTGGCTTGCCGTCATATTTGAAACTTCATACTGCATCGCAACAACAACAGAAATATTCATGTTGACTATCTTGGATGCAGCACCCGCAAAAGCTCTCGAAGCAGATAGCATTCCACTTTCACAGGCTTGCAGCAGAACAACTCCTGGACTCCAACGATTGAACAGTTCGCTAAACGCACCTGCATTTATCCACGAAGCTGTGTTGAAAACCTTCTTCACAAGGGCAATTTGCCCTACCTCGTCCCCTGCTTCATGCTGCATTTGTCCATGACCGATAAAGTGGAAAATATGAGGTTTTTGTTCCAGTAAGTTATCAATAGCAGTGGCAGTGGCTGGATTTAAAATAGGCAGAAGTTCAATTTTTTCTGGCTGATCTTTCGCCAAGTTTTCTAGTGCTTCTTTGACCTGTTCATACTCAACATGACCTAAATCTTGAGGAGCTGCGATCGCCAGAGCAATCCTTAACTTTTCTCCCTTTTCTAACTGAATTGGGCTAGCAGAATGCCATAATGCCCGACGACGAGAGAATACAATATTTGGATCTGTACCTAACCAGCGATTGCCTACATTCGCACTAGCAGGTAAGCACATAAATTCCCAGGGTAATGCCGCTACTTCCGGCATCGTTTGCTCATCAATATCTAACTCGATCCGCAAAAGCTGTTTTTTGTTGCGCACAGCTTCTTGATAGAAGTTGATCAACTCATGGCACAGTACATCGTCAAAGATTGCCTCAAATAGAACTTCTCCTAATTTTTGGGCTTGTTTATAGTTATTGAGTTGATTGGTAAGAACGGGTTGAAGCAAGGAAGCAATCTGTTCTCGTTTCTCTCGATATCGACAAGGTCTAGAAGGTTCTCCTCTAGATTGATGCTGATTGTCCCACTTCTTTACCTGAACAAGTTGATCGTTAGCAAGCTGAATACGAAATGTATAGTAAGTTTTAGCCATAGATTTTGCTTTTCAGTCACTGAAATTTAAAGCTAATTTGCAGAAGGAAGGCTTAGAGTCCATCTCTCAGAATCTCCACAAGCAAAGCGGCTTGCTGCCTCATTACCTTGTCCTAGCAAGTTTTGGAATTTCTCTGATAACTGAGCTGCTACGTCTTCTAGATTCTCCGTTAACCAGTTCATACTAGGTTCAGCCCAAACTTGACCTTCAAGACTAATAGAGTTTGTTCCCTTTGGTACTTTGAAAACGATTGCAAATTTTGCTGTGCCAATTTTCTGCAATTCTTGATCCTGAATACGCCAATAGCAAGTAGAATTTCCTTCACCAGTTGTCAGTATTTCAGGATGACCCAGTTCATACTTATAAGCGGGAATAGCAAGAAAGGCTTTAAAATCATCTTTATTTACTACATTTGCTTTTAGTTCAGTAGGAAGTTGTTCAATTAATTTAGCGAATTGAGAACTATCTATGCCGATATTCCAGTCCAGGTTGCCATTCAATCCTACCTCCATCCCCACCCCAAAACTCATAACTGAGCGCCACGACTGCGTTGGAAATAAACTTTGAATAATTGCTTCGTTGTTGCCTTTAGGAGTAAAATCAAATTTACAGGTTAAGCGCCAAAATTTAGCTGCTCGTTCAGGACGTAAATCAACTGTTATTGTCATATAGTAGAAGTCAAATTGCTCCTGCATTTGCTGCTTATAGAGGGCGTTCAGCTCAATACCATGATTTTTAAACATTTCTTCTGTGAGTTGGATTAACCTATCTTTAGGATTGCCGAAACTAACCTTTGATTGACGCAAACTGTTAACCGCTTCTGCTCCCATACTCAATTTTGTTCCCCCCGCTAAAGTTCCTTCCCATTTTTGAACTTCTTGAAATAGCTCAGATAATAAAGTATCTGCTTGTTGTAGATTAGGAGGAGATAGTTGATTACTCATCTGAAGCCTTTGCTAATATTTTTGATATATTTTATATCCAATATAGCACTTCAATACTTTTCACTACAGAGGTTTTATAGATCCATCTTAATTAGTTCTCTTATAACCTCCTAAAAGATGATTGAATCCCTTTATATATAATAAAAAAAACTAGGCTCAAAAAGCCTAGTCTTAATATGATAAAAATGGTGATGATTGCACAAAATTAAAGCAATTAAATATCCAAATCTGCCATTTTCAAACGGGGGGCGTTGGTTTCAATGAATTCCCGACGAGGGGCAACGCGATCGCCCATCAACACCGTAAATACCCGATCGGCTTCGGCTGCATCTTCAATTTCAACGCGCTTGAGAATCCGGGTTTCTGGGTTCATGGTTGTATCCCACAGTTGAGTCGGCATCATTTCTCCTAACCCTTTAAACCGTTGAATATTGTAGTTAGCATTACTGGGAAATTCCCGAATAGCTTGCTGTAATTCTTGGTCGTTGTAGCAATACACATGATTGCGTCCCCGTTCTAGTTTATACAACGGAGGACAAGCAATATAAACATAACCTTGTTCAACTAATTCTCGTTGATAACGATAGAAAAAGGTGAGTAATAAAGTCCGAATGTGAGCGCCATCAACATCAGCATCCGTCATAATAATCACTTTATGATAGCGCAGTTGAGACGGATCAAAATCTTCCCCGCGAATGCCTAAACCGAGGGCAGTAATTAAGGATTGAACTTCATTATTTTTGTAGATTTTGGCATCATCAGTTTTCTCAATATTGAGGATTTTTCCTCGTAGCGGTAAGATAGCTTGCGTCATGCGATCGCGTCCTTGTTTGGCACTGCCACCCGCACTATCTCCTTCTACTAAGAATATCTCAGATTCTTCTGGATTTCGAGTACTACAATCTGCCAATTTTCCGGGTAAAGGAGAAGATTCTAAAACGGATTTTCGTCGGACTAAATCTCGCGCCCGTCTGGCGGCTTCTGCGGCTTTAAAGGCTTGAATCGCTTTCTCGAGAATTGTATCGGCTACATTGGGGTGAAAGTCGAGATATTCGGTTAAGACTTCTCCCACCAAAGAATCAACAATACCGCGAACTTCAGTGTTACCGAGTTTTGTTTTCGTTTGCCCTTCAAATTCAGGATCGGGAACTTTAACAGAAAGGACTGCGGTCAAGCCTTCTCTGACGTTTTCTCCGCCTAAATTGGATTCATTATCTTTTAGCTTATTGCGTTTGCGGGCAATATTATTCATCGTCCGGGTTAAGACTGTTTTCAACCCTTCCATATGAGTCCCGCCATCAACGGTGCGGATGTTATTAGCAAAGCCTAAAATATTATCACTATAGGCATCGACACACCACTGTAGCGCCACTTCAACTTGAACATTACTGCGTTCACCAGAGACATAAATAATATCTTCATGCAGAGGTTGTTTTTCCCGGTTCATGTAGGCGATATATTCCCGAATTCCCCCTTCATAACAATAGGTATCGACTTTCGGTTGATCGCTTTTTAACAGTTCTAAACGATTGTCTGTGAGGGTAATTCTTACCCCGGCATTGAGATAAGCCAGTTCCCGTAAGCGATTGGCAATGATGGTATAATCAAACTCAATACCATTAGTGAAAATTTGAGTATCGGGTAAAAACTGAACTGATGTTCCCGTTTGACTCTCTTTGGTTGATTTTGTCTTTAGTTCATCAGCAGGTACACCTCGTTCGTATCGTTGAGTGTGTTGCTTTTTATCCCGCAAAACTTGAACTTCTACCCATTCTGATAAAGCGTTGACTACTGATACACCCACACCGTGTAACCCACCTGAGACTTTATAACTCCCCCCACCAAATTTACCGCCTGCGTGAAGAACGGTCATTACAGTCTCTAAAGCAGATTTTCCGGTTTTCGAGTGAGTATCAACGGGAATGCCTCGACCATCATCGGTCACGGAAACGGAACCATCGGCGTTAAAGTCTACTTCAATGTGAGTACAGTAACCCGCCAGCGCCTCATCAATGGAATTATCAACAACCTCGTATACTAAATGATGGAGTCCACGTGGCCCGGTTGAACCAATGTACATCCCTGGACGTTTGCGGACGGCTTCTAGACCTTCTAATACTTGAATCTGATCGGCGCTGTAAGTGCTGGTCATGTATCTAATGCTCCAAAATTAGGGCTATTGCCCCTTAGAACGAAAAAATGACGAATACATCCAAAATTGTAGCATAAAAGGGTTGCAGACGGCGTGAGAGGTTTCTCCGATCAAATTTATTTAGGGATACATCCCCTTTGGATCAGCTGGGACGCTCGTTAGAAGAAATTGATACTCAGGAGTTGAGAAAGATCATGGCGTTAATTGTGATTTGTGGTGCAACTGCAACGGGAAAGTCTGGATTAGCGATCGCTTTAGCACAGCAATTCAATACGAAGATTCTCAGCGCGGATTCTCGTCAGGTGTATCGGCAGTTTGATATCGGTACAGCAAAACCCACCTCTGCTCAACAGCAGCTTGTCCCCCATGAGTTAATTGATATCTGCAATCCCACTGAGACTTTAACTGTAGCAGATTATCAGCAACAAGCTCAAGCATTAATTGCGAAGACAGAAAATCCTTTACTGGTGGGGGGAACAGGACTTTATCTTAAAGCAATTGTTAAGGGTTTAAAAATTCCTCGAGTTGCGCCTCAACCCCAGTTGCGATCGCAGTTTCAACAGTTGGGTCAACATCAATGTTATCACTGGCTACAACAAGTTGATCCCCACGCGACCCAGAAAATTCATCCCAATGATGCCGTCCGCACTCAACGGGCTTTAGAAGTTTATTATGTTACAGGTCGGCCAATTTCTCAACAACAAGGAGAAAACCCGCCCAATTATCCGATTTTACAATTGGGGTTACAATTAGACAGTGATCGTCTTCACCAACGGATTCAACATCGCGCTAAAATGATGGTAGAAATGGGGTTAGTTGATGAGGTCAAAAGTCTGGTTGAGCAGTATGGCGAAGACTTACCTTTACTCAAGACTTTAGGTTATCAAGAAATGATACAATATATACTCGGAAAAATCTCTCTGGATCAGGCGATCGCCTTGACAGTTTTACACACTCGTCAATTTGCTAAACGACAACGGACTTGGTTTCGGGGCATCCCAGAAATTGAGTGGTTTGATGCAGATTCTCCGGATTTACTTGTACAGGTGGGAAAAAGAGTTCAGGCTTTTATTGCATCTTCATCTGTTGTGATTTAATTCCGTAATCTAACCGAAAAAAATTGTAGTCATACAAGTAACAGAATTATTAGTATAAATCTATATCGATTAATTTTAACTGAGGGGAAATATCGTGAAAAATCAAGAATCGACTAGAAGTACAGGACTGGCTTATCTATTGTGGTGTACAGGGGTTTTTGGGGCGTGTGGAGTTCACCGTTTTTATGCTGGGAAATATGGTACCGGATTGTTATGGTTACTCACTGGGGGATTATTCGGAATTGGTCAAATTTTAGACTTATTTTTTATTCCGGGAATGATTGAAAAGAAGAATCTAAAATATCAGCTTTCTCAAAATGGTGTGCCGCAAAAACGCTTAACAGAAGAGTTAGTGGTTAAGGATTTACCGAAAAGTCAATTTATCCAAAAAATCCCACCTAAACAATCTGACACTTATACAATTCTACGGTTAGCTAAAGCGTATCCCAAAGGAGTAACCTTAGCAGATTGTGTGATAACAACAGAAAAGCCAATTGCTGAAGTTAAAAATTTGTTAAATGAATTATATCATGAGGGATTATTAACAATAGATAATAATTTAGAAACCGGAGCAATTGTTTATAAAATCGTTTAAAAACAACCGTAGGGGCGCATTGAATGCGCCCTAATTTTATAATTTAATCATAAATGTTCAGGTGACAAATGCGCCCTAATTTTATAATTTAATCATAAATGTTTAGGTGACAAATGCGCCCTAATTTTATAATTTAATCATAAATATTTAGGTAACAAATGCGCCCTAATTTTATAATTTAATCATAAATGTTTAGGTGACAAATGCGCCCTAATTTTCCAGGTTATAAATCACTCCCATAAATAAGATAATTCCAGTTTGATTATCTCGAATAGCACAGAAAAATGGACGATTAACAATCATATAAAATGGATTCGGTTCAATAGAAGTCGTTCTCATTCCTATTGCAGTAGATGCAGCAGCTTCTGTTCCTTCTTCATTCACCTCTAAAAAGGTTTTATGCTTCACAACACTAACAAATAAATCTTCAGATTGACTAAGCTTAGAAAAATCAGCTTGACTCGGATTAAAACTACTCGTCATACCCAACTTTTGTAGAACTTGATTTAATTCAATATCGTATTCTAATTTAAATCGAGGTAACTCAATTTTGCCCTTTTTTATAGAAAACTGCTGCATCCATTGATTCCAATTTTCCATATTTAATGCTTGTAAAAAATTATTCATGCTTTGATCGGGTTTAGGCAAGAACACATATAGACTAAAACGCTGATCTTCTCCATAAGGTAAAGAAATACCTTGAAAATCATCTGTTTCTAAATACGAGAATTGATCTTGCCGTGACATTAAAGGATGCTGCTTTTCTGTGCCATCAATTGAATAAAATACTTTGTTTTGAGTCTGACTTTCCTGAAACTTTTCTGTCCAATTGCCTTTAAAATAAATCGCATTGATTAAAAACATCATATCATTCGGACTGACTCGATCAATCATCCGATCAATTTTTCCCTGAGTTTTATCTTGAACCCATTGATTCATTGTTTTAACAGATCCAGGAGAATCAAAATCTAATTCAGCAACTTCTGCTTGATAAAAATCTTGATTATTTTGTAAAAATTTATCTTCAACAGAAAAACCTTCTCGTAACCATAAACTATTAGCGATCGCCAATTGAATATCTGGTGTAGTTTGGTTTAATTGCTGCTGCAAATTCTGATTCGCTTGATTCACAGCCTCTAATGTCATTCCTTGATATTCTAAAGCCTGTTCAATTTCTTGTTTTGTTTCTCCCTCTGCACCATTATAAAGCATAGAAAGAGCTAAAATAATACTGCTAGGTGAAATAAAGACATTTTTATTTTCTTGTACTTGAGTGAGTTGATTAAATAACTTAAACCCAAACATTGCTTGTGCTTGTACCATTTCATTTGCCATAATTTCCGTGCCTTGAGATAAAACTTCAGAGGATTGCTGAGAAATAGGAAATGCAATAGAAGCGTGAGAGATGATTAACTTAATTCCCAGACTACAGCCAATAATTCCTATTGTTATAATCACTAACTTTTTGATCATTACCTTTCAATCTTATGAATCTGCAGTATTTGAGAACGCTCAATTATTACTTTCTCTAATCATGAAGTAAAGTAGAATTAATTGTCCCCTCTCTTTAGACTGAGGAAAAATGGTAAAAGGTTTACTACAATAATATTTGAACTAATGATTTGACCTGGAGATTTAGACGCATGGCTCAACCATCACCCACAGTATCCCCTAATTTAGAAGAACCGAAGTTTGGCTTTAACCGCTATGCCGAACGCTTGAATGGCCGCGCTGCTATGATTGGTTTTGTCATTACATTAGCCATTGAATATTTGACCAACCAAGGCTTATTAAGTTGGTTAGGCTTAATTTAATTGAGAAAACGGGGAATAGGGTTAATGAAGCATTTTTTCCCTGTCCCCTCCTAATTTTCCCACTTTTTCTTCTTTGCTAGACTGGAATGGCTGATCAACTCACCCCCAAGTCTATTGCTATCTAAACATTGTCGTATTGCTTGGCTGTTGCCGTCCACCGCGCGGGGAAACTATTGGCAACCCCTATTTCGTGAATTTTCTCAGCTTTATCCTCAGACAAAAATCTACACTGGGTTGTGGTCAGGTTTTACTGCTGGATGTGAAAATACCTTTGATCTTCAGGTTGTGGGTCAGATGGGTTTTATCGAAACAAAAGCCAGTGGTGCAAATTATAACAAAGGCTTTATTAAACTGTCTCCTGCCATTGTCAACGAACTACTGCAGTTTAAACCAAAAGTTATCTTCACTAATGGTTTTTCCTTCTGGACGTTACTGGCATTATTATTTAAATCAATTGGACGATGGCGAGTTATTATTGCTTATGAAGGGAGTTCCCCCACAGTTGATTATCTCAATTCTCCATTTCGTCTAAATTTGCGACGCGCTATGGTAAAAATGGCAGATGCATTCATTACCAACAGTCAACGGGGAAAAGCTTATCTGACGAGTACTCTACAAGCTAAACCGGAAAAGATATTTGCCCGACCCTACGAAGTGGCAGAAGCCAAAACTTTACTTGCGAAAACTGCAACCGTAAATGATTCTACCCCGAGTTTAACTCATCGAGTCTTTTTATTTGTCGGTCAAGTCGTACCTCGCAAAGGACTCGATCAACTGCTAAAAGCTTGTGCCACACTCCAACAACAAAACTATTCTAACTATACTTTACAGATTATTGGAGACGGGGAACAACGCCCAGAATTAGAACAATGGACTAAAACTCAAGGACTACAGCAATCAGTTCAATGGCTGGGATGGGTGAATTATAATCAATTGGGGGATTATTTCCGCAACGCAGATGTATTTGTCTTACCCACCTATGAAGACACCTGGGGAATGGTGACTTTAGAAGCGATGTTATTCGGTAAAGCTATACTCTGTTCTGAAGGTGCGGGTTCGGCTGAATTAGTTCAAACGGGTAAAAATGGTTATGTGTTTGATCCCAACCAACCTCAACATTTAGCCGATCTGATGCTGAAGTTTATAGAAAAACCTCACCTGAGTCAAGAAATGGGTGAAAAATCAAGAGACATTATTGCGCCTTACACCCCAGAAGCCGCATCTCAACAGTTAGCTGAAGTAGTCGAGTTTGTGTTACGAGTTGACTCAGGTAAACAAAACTGAACAAAAATCTTATACCCTTGTAGAGATGTTAGATCGCTGCTCTCTACTGCATGATGGCAGTAGCAAAGAGCAATTTAAACTAAAATCGAACAGTCAAATTTTGATCAAAATTATTAATTTCCCGAATGAAGGTATAAAACCTATGATTTTAAAATATTTGCCGAAAACCTTTATTGCCAGCATTTTAGCGCTATTTCTGTTGCTCTCCGGGTGTGCAACTGTCTCTGCTCCCCCCACAGCCGACCCCACCTCGACTGAACAAGTCTCTCAACCCGTCGCGGCTCAACCTGTCTCGGGAGGAGATTTTAATCAGTTTTTCCCCAAAGGTAAGGGAGATTATAACGTGACATTTCGTCAAGAAAAAACAGGATTTGCTCAAGCACAATTGTCTCAAGCGGGTAGCGATGTTGCATTACTCTCTATTAATGATATAGCAAATAATCCCAGTGCCGCGAATAAATTTAATAGTAGCAGTCAAAGTATTGCGGGTTATCCGGCTGTAAATCAAGGTAGAAATACCACAGCAATTTTAGTTAGCGATCGCTATCAGGTTAAAATTAAATCTAATTCGGATTCATTTACACCCAGCGATCGTGAACAATGGCTAAAACAGTTTAATCTGACTGGATTAGCTCGTTTAAAATAGGTAAAATCATCAAACAATCATGCTCAATATCGATGATTTTTTGAGCTGGAATAACTAGGATTTGAGAAAAAAAAAGTTTTGCAGGAGCATTATTTATTATGAGTAAATCCATTATTGAATTGGTTGATAATCTACCAACTGGCGGCCCTACCGTGATGGTATTAAAAGGGTTGGATTTCGCTGTGCCGGGGCAATGGAACAATTTAGTCGGGTTTGATAATACTGTTCGGACAGTCACCGGAGAAGATGACCCCGGTTTAATTCAAGATATTAGTGAACGGGCTTTATGGCTTTATAATGATAAGTCGGAAGGCTATCAACGAGCATTATGGCTTTACCAAAATATTGATAATGCCGGAACCGCTTTAGGAACGGCTGCCCTGGCGAATAAAATTAGTGAAAAAATTAGTTTTTTAGGACTAATTAATAAATTAACTCCTAAAGCGGATAAAGCCCAAGCCATTGATTTATCTTTAAAAGTGGTAGTTGAATTGGTTGCGTTTTGTCAGATTAATGGAATTCCGGGTGATAGTATTGGGGAATTTTTAGGGGCATTGGGTAATTATGGCAATGAAGCTTTAATGCGAATGGCAGCTTTAGTCTGTTTAGATGGGTTAATTCCATTGGGGCCCAACTTTATACAAGCAGTCGGTAGTACAATTTCTAATTTAAGTCCCTCAGACATTAAAAAGAATGAAGGGTTTAAACGAGTGAATGATTTAATTCCCGGTGGCAACCCTGCGGCTAAATTAGGGTTTATTCAAGAAAGCTTTGACTCAGTTCAAGGTTGGATGAGTAATTTTGTCGCCAAAAGAGGTTTAACGCCAGATAAGGTGGTGAATAATCTACAAAGCTTTGTCGATATTAGCGATGATAAGTTAGATTATGTTGCGGCCTTCCTGGATATGACAACTAATTATTACACTCATACTGGGGTTCAAACATTAGCACGTCGCTTAGTTGAACGTGCCTACGCTGAAATCTAGGAGAAGAAGGGATTGATGATTAGAGAGGGACTATCTGTATCGGTTTCCTTCTCTAGTCCTATCAGTTTGATTTATGGTAAAAACGGGTTGCCTATATCCTTGAAGTCTCAACGGGGGAATTTTGGCATTCTCAATTTGTATAGTGGGCTTGGACTCAAATGTAGAGAGCTGGATGAAACTCACCAGCGCTATACAAAATACTCAGAAATATAATACATGAGATAACTCCAGAAAACCCAGAGTCACCAACAGTATTAAATTGTTGAACTCGACGCTTGGCGTAAACGGTTACCTAAAATAAGTCTGTTCTCTCACTAAACGGAGAGAATAACAGAAAAGGTATTCGGGAGTCTGGCCGAGTTTCGACCCCAAATACCTCTTCTTACAGACCTCACTCCTCACACTGCTACTACTATACATGATTCTCAGCAGGTGTCAAGCAAACAAAGACATAAATTGGCTCGGCTTGGGGACTCGTTTTTGTGATCTGATATCCGGCTGCTCAATAATTCTATAGAGACGTTACCGATAATATCTCTACGCCGTCATAGAATTTTTAATCGTGTTCAACTTAACGGAGATAATATGATTCTGGATCTACAATAAATCGGAAAAACTGAAAATTCATCTCATTTTTACAGAGCTTTATAACAGTGCATTCAAACAATGAGAATTATTGCTAAATCTAGATGAAAAACTTCTCATTTTGATTTCATTTTATTATTATTGGGGAACTCTATACTCGTTAGTATCTACTTAGAAAAGTTAGAGGATAAGATGATGAAGAGTTTAAGTTGTATCGGAATAGGACTCAGCTTAACTGTAGCAACTTTAAGTGGAATCAGCATCAATGCAGCCCCCCACTCATCAGCTACAACAAAATTTACTCCTCAGAAATTTGAAAACTGCTCTTCAACATCAGTTCAGATTTGTCGTTCTCAGATAATCGATCCGCACACAGGACAAGTCATTAGTGTCTCCAACTTAAAGCGTCATTAAATTCAACTCCTATGACATTGGGGCGCACCGAAATGCGCCCTCGGTATGATTATCCTAAATTCAAATCTGTCACAGCCCCCACACTACTCGAAGACACCAACTTGGCATATTTTGCCAGTACCCCTTTTGTATAACGAGGGGTGGGCGGTTGCCAATTCTGACGACGTTGTTCTAGGATGTCATCGGCAACATTCACCTGCAGGAGTCGTTGAGTGGCATCAATGGTAATACTATCCCCTTCTTCAACCAGGGCGATAGTGCCGCCGACAGCCGCCTCAGGCGCTACATGACCGACGACCATGCCATAAGTGCCTCCAGAGAAACGACCATCGGTAATCAGCCCGACAGCGTCCCCTAAACCCGCGCCAATAATGGCAGAAGTGGGGGCTAGCATTTCTCGCATCCCTGGGCCACCTTTAGGGCCTTCGTAACGCACCACAATGATATCCCCGGCTTGGATAAAACCTGCTAAAATCGCATCAAGACATTCTTCTTCTGATTCAAACACCCGCGCTGGGCCAGTAATTTTAGGGTTTTTCACCCCAGTAATCTTGGCAACACCGCCTTCTGTTGCTAGATTTCCTTTTAATATGGCTAAATGTCCTTGAGCATACATTGGATTATTCCAAGGACGAATCACGTCTTGATCTTGAGCAGGTTCTGTGGGAATATCAGCTAACTGTTCGGCAACTGTTTTCCCGGTAATGGTTAAAGCATCCCCGTGAATTAATCCCTGTTGCAATAACATTTTCATCACTAACGGCACACCGCCTGCTTGATGAAATTCTGTGGTGACAAAGCGACCGCTGGGTTTAAGATCGCATAAAACAGGCACTTTTCCCCGAATGGCTTCAATATCATCGAGGCAGAGTTTGACTTCTGCGGCATGGGCGATCGCCAATAAATGTAACACAGCATTGGTCGAGCCACCAATTGCCATAATCACCGCAATCGCATTTTCAAACGCTTCACGAGTCAGAATGTGGCGGGGTTGGAGTCGATGACGAATGGCTTCGTGTAATACCTTGGCTGACTCGGCGGCACTATCTGCTTTTTCGGCATCTTCGGCTGCCATGGTCGAAGAAAACATCAAACTCATTCCCATCGCTTCAAACGCAGAAGACATGGTATTGGCCGTATACATCCCACCACAAGAACCCGCCCCCGGACAAGCGTTACGTTCGACTTGCAATAATTCTTCATTGTCAATTTTACCCGCGCTGTATTGCCCGACCGCCTCAAAAGCACTGACAACGGTTAAATCTTGACCGTTATAGTGACCGGGTTTAATTGTTCCCCCGTAAACAAATATAGCCGGAATATTCATCCGCGCGATCGCAATCATCGCCCCCGGCATATTCTTATCACAACCCCCAATAGCCAAAACCCCATCCATGCTTTGGGCGTTACAAGCCGTCTCAATCGAATCTGCAATCACTTCTCGGGAAACCAGAGAATATTTCATCCCCTCGGTACCCATAGAAATCCCGTCACTGACGGTAATCGTACCAAACATCTGAGGCATTACCCCAATTTGTTTTAATTTGGCTTCTGCCCGCAGTGCTAAATCATTTAAGCCGATATTGCAGGGGGTAATGGTACTATAGCCATTGGCAATTCCGACAATGGGTTTAGTAAAATCTCCGTCTTCAAACCCCACCGCCCGCAGCATTGCCCGGTTGGGAGTCCGTTGACTTCCTTGAGTAATTGTTTGACTTCTTAAATTATCGGACATTGTCCTCCTCCATAAAAATAAAACGGATACAACAACTTTTTAACAAACGTCTTTTCCCACTGTATGCGGTTTGAAACAGTCAGTGAGTGCGATTTTGTTGTTGCGATCGAATCACAGCCAACTCCTGTCAGTCTCCCGAGGTTGTGTTATACCTGCATTAGTGGATTGACTGATACTATCAAATAGCTTGACTCGCCTAAAAGATGACAAATGCATACAGACTCCTAAACGTGCCGATCCCAAAGTTGAAGCGTTAGGATTTTAGCATTAGTGAGTCTGGATCAAGGCGGTTAGGGTGTGAATTTAAACCAAAATTTAGGGAAGGCTAAGGTTTAGATAGCTGAATGAATACTTAATATATACTTAAATACAAGGCGGATCTATATGCAAGTTGATGAATTGCTGCGGCAATATGAGGCGGGTGAGCGGATGTTTCGGTCTGTTAATTTAATTGGGGTTGATCTTAGTGGAGTAAACCTCAGCGAAGCAACGTTAATTCGAGCCAATTTACAAAATACGAGTTTAATTAATGCTGAATTGACCGGGGTAAATTTTCGAGAAGCTCAACTGATGGGGGTTGATTTTAATGGGGCAAATTTATATGAAGCGAATTTAATTGGTGCAAATCTCACTCATGCTGATTTTGGTCATGCTAACCTTGAAGGCGCTAATTTGAGAGGATCTTCGTCTCGTAATATTGCACTAGCACAGGCGAATTTAACAGAAGCGAATTTAACAGAAGCGAATTTTACAGGCGCTAATTTTGTCGGCGCTAATTTAACTAATGCTACTTTAATTCGGGCTAATTTTTCTAAAGCAAACCTGACGGGAGCCATTTTAGATAATGCTAATTTAACAAATGTTATTTTTCGAGAATCGATTCTTGAAAGAGCCAATTTAATGAATGCTACCTTAAGTGGTGGATTATTAATGGCTGCTAATTTTAGAGGTGCAGATTTGACCCGCGTTACCATGATTGGTGCAGATTTAAGTGAAGCAAATTTAAGTGAAGCAAATCTACGTTCTGCAAATGTCAGTTGGACAACTTTGCGGGGAGCAAATCTCAGTCGCGCTCGCTTATATCGCACTAAGTTAAGCTGGTCTAATTTGAGTGGAGCTAACTTAATTGAAGCGATTTTATTAGATACCAAGTTAGATCGAGCTAACTTACGAGATGCAAATATTAGAGGTGCAATATTACCCGAAGTTCGCTAAAATCTAGTTAAATTTAGTATCAATAAATTCCATAATTATTATGCCTAATATAACGCTTCGGAATCAGATAAAAGCAGCGATAGAAAGTTGTGCAACAGCATCGATTTTATGGATTGATACTGAAATAGCAGATTATAAAACTCGTAATCCTCGCCTATCTTTAATTCAAGTATTGGCTGATTTTCATCCTGAAACGCCTGAATCAGTTTATATTTTAGATGTATTTGAATATCCTGATTTAGTTGATTTTTGGATTGAGAAAGTGATGGTTAATCCAGAGATTGAGAAGGTTTTTCATAATGCAAAATTTGACCAGAGGTTTTTAGGGAAAAATCGCGGTAAAAATATTACTTGTACGTTAGAGATGGCGAAAAAAATCCCTTTTTATCGCTTGCCTGTTTCTAACTATCAGCTCAAAACGTTAGCATTAGCTTTAGGTGATTTTGAGGAAATTGATAAACAAGAACAACAAAGTGATTGGGGACAACGTCCTTTAACTCAAATGCAGTTAAATTATGCAAAAATGGATGTAATTTATCTGAAAGTGGTTTATCACAAATTACTCCATCTCAATCACGTTTGCTTTCCAGACCCGAGTCATGAAAATCTATCTGATTTAATTAACAGATATCAAGAAATTCAACAACAATGGCAGTTATTTAATTCTGAAATAGAGCATTTAAAGCAACGCATTAAACAAGGAATGCAAGCACAAGAAATACAAGAAAATGATCGATTTAAACTCTCTTATTCCCAACGAAAAACACATACAGTCGGATTAAAGGATCTAGCGGAGTTTGTTTTGCAATATCAGCCTGATTCTGATATTTCTTTGACGTTGACTCAAGCCATACAAAAACAATTAGGAAATTCTCTAGAACACCTTCCTTTAGAAGCTCAGACTGCCCAGATTATTCGATTAATTGAGAAATAAAATAATGACTCAATTGAGTTGATGAGTCTGTTAAATCTATGGCTGGAGTGAGTGTAATTTAAACAGGGTTAGTCAAACCTATATTTTAACAGTTTGCGCTACAGAAAATCAATCCTTTTTTTTGATCCCAAAATGAGGCAAGCTAGAAATAGAGAAATAGCTGAAAAGCCAGGAGGGATAATGTTAAAAGCACAAGATGTGATGACAACTGATGTCACAACCATTAAAGGATCGGCAACAGTCGCAGAAGCGGTGAAGTTGATGAAAGAAGCAGGAA
Source organism: Microcoleaceae cyanobacterium (assembly GCA_049649525.1). Classification (GTDB taxonomy): domain Bacteria; phylum Cyanobacteriota; class Cyanobacteriia; order Cyanobacteriales; family Microcoleaceae; genus JAAURB01. Next base: position 175,989 of record JBARZE010000064.1, on the reverse strand, counting down.
AACGTGCTCTAATTGTAGAACGTCGCCAATCAGAAGATGCCTACGGTATTGTTACAGAAACTGATGTAATTTACAAAGTCGTGGCTTATGGCTTAGATCCTAAAAAAATGCGAGTTTATGAAATTATGACAAAACCTTGCATTGTTGTTAACCCCGATTTGGGCGTGGAGTATGTGGCGCGTTTATTTGCCAATACTCGCATTCATTTAGCTCCCGTGATCAAAGATCATCTGATGGGTGTTATTTCTATTGGGGATATTCTGGCGAAAGGGGATTTTGTTGAACAACCCAAAAGTCTGGTTTTGCAAGATCTCACTCAAAAAGCGATTGAAGAAGCTCGGGCAGTTTGTGCAGAAAAAGGAGCCACTTCTAAAGATTGTGCCGCAGCTTGGGATATTGTGGAAGAATTACAGGCAGAAGCGGCTCACCAGCAAGCCAAACCTATCGTCAAAACTGCCTTTGATGAATATTGTGAAGAACACCCCGATGCCTTAGAAGCACGGATCTACGATACATAAATGAATTATGAGTTATGAGTGATGAATTATGAGTGATGAGTGATGAATTATCAATTCATACCCACGGGCAATGATCATAAACTCTACTCATTACTCCCGTACTTTGGTTACATGTAACGTCACGACAGACTTAATTCAAACCCTGTTCTAAGGGCGCTACGGGCTGAACCTACGATTATGGCTAAAAATCTGCTACCCTAAGTTATACATAACCTGGGTGTGATTGATGTTAATTACTGTTGTTTTCATCAACGTCATCATTGCGCTTTTCTGTTTAGTGATTGCGACTAGGATTTGGCGACTGCGACGCTCCTTAGAACGTACCGATCGGCTGCTATTGCGACTAGATCGCCGCATTGAAGCGATATTGCGTAGAGCAACAGTTTTAATTAATCGGGGACAACTGGGGGGTAGCCAAGCTCAAAAACAGTATCAGTCTTTGCAGCAGCAAATTATTCGGGTTCGTAAAGTGATGGCACTATTGAGTTTGAGTCAAACTCTTGTCTGGTATTGGCTGAATCGACGAAAATCAATTTAGTTAAAATGGGCTGTACTCGTCAAGGATACAATCGCTGTCTACAATAGATCTTAGAGAATTGATTAGACAACAACAATGTCCAATAACCGTCAACAACGATTTTTTAGTGGTTTTCTCATCGGGACTGCCATTGGTACTGTAGCTGGTTTACTGGCTGCGCCCCAATCGGGGAAACAAACTCGGCAACTTCTCAAAAAGTCTGCTGATGCTTTGCCGGAGTTAGCTGAAGATCTCTCAAGTAGTGTGGCTATTCAAGCCGATCGTCTTTCCGACTCAGCATTGCGCAATTGGGAAGGGACTCTAGTTCGACTCAAAAGCGCGATCGCAGCAGGTATTGAAGCGAGTCAGCCAGAGCGACAAGTCTTTACAGATCAAGAAAATCCATCCGCAGCCATACCCTATAATTCTACAGGCGATCGCTCTTGACAACAGTAAAGCCGTCAGCCCGATGCCTGTCGAAACGCTCAAAAATCGTTATAGTTAAATCTATGCATCTGACATTGAATTAATGTCGGGGAGCTTAAACTTTGTCATCTTGTTGTCGTCTATTGATACTAAGTGAGCGATCCAATCTTCTGGCTGGGGCTATCTATTTTACTGGTTGCGGTGAGTCTAACAGCGGTGTTAGTGGCGGCATTACCCGCATTACAAGCTGCTGCCAAAGCAGCCCGCAGTCTTGAGAAATTAGCAGATACTTTATCCCGTGAATTTCCCCCCACCTTAGAAGCGATTCGGATGACGGGCTTAGAAATTAGTGAATTGACTGATAATGTCACCGAAGGGGTACAAAGTGCGGGAAACGTGGTGAAGCAAGTTGATCAAAGTCTTGATAACGCTAAACAGCAAGCCAAACAGGTTCAAACTTCTACCAGCGGCTTTTTAACAGGGGTGCGAGTGGCTTGGAAAACTTTTACCGGTCCGTCTCCACCTCCCCCGGCTTCAGTGCAACAACGCCGTGATATTAATCGGTTGCCTACTGCTCAAACATCAACCACAGACTATTCTGAGGTCTACCAAAATTCAGCGATTGAAGAAGATGTTACTTCAGATTCTATTTCTCAAACCCCCACTCCTGAAGCTGACGTGCGATAATGCTTCTTCTTTCAACTCACCCTAATCAGCTATATACAACTTATCGCAAATCTCGATATCCAGGTATCACCCGTCAAAACTGTAAACTCAAATCAATGAATTCATAATTTATATTTAACTGCTATCAGCAAAATGATTAAATATTTATATGCTTGTCAAGCTTTGATGACATTGTAACAGAATGTAATAGACAGAGATTGCACGAATTTATAGGGGTTGACAGCGACTCGGGGGTATTGTATTATGTAGCGTATAGAGTAATATGAGATATTCCCAGGCCCAAAAACTCGAATAACAGAATTATTCTCTTCAAACCCTGATTATATCGAGTAGATCAACACTATTAAACTGAGTTTTGGTGGTTTTAGAATGAGACAGCCAGGGCAATGTTAACAATTCTGCTTTCATGCCGAAGTTGACAAAAATACAAAAGTATGCATTTATCCTCGAAGGGAATCTAAATAACAGGGTAAGTAATGACTATTGATCACTATTAATCCTGATAAATTGCATTGGGATTAAACACAGCAATATGAACAACTGCATCTCCTTGAGAGACTAACGGATTTTCTTGATTTCCTATCACTAAGCCATCATAAGGCGATCGCACTTTCACACTTTCATTCCCAAAAGCATCAGAAATTACGCCTATAATTTGCTTTTTCTCAACTTTACTTCCCAGTCCCACACTTAACATTAAAATCCCACTTTTTGAGGCTCTCACCCAATGGGTTTTCCTGATTTCTGTTGGAGTTTTTTCTATTATTAATTCGGGTAATATTTGATTTTCATACATTCCTAAACTTGTCATCACCTGTAAGATACCATTGACTCCAATTTGAATCGCTTGACGATCAAATCTCAACGCTTCCCCTGCTTCATAGAGTAATACCGGAATACCTTTTTGAGTTGCTGCTTGCCGTAAAGAACCATCCCGAGTTTGAGAATGAATCATCACAGGTGCCCCGAAAGCTTTGGCACAATTATAGGTTTGCGGATCGTTTAAATTAGCTCTTATTTGAGGTAAATTCGTTCGGTGAGCCGAAGCCGTATGTAAATCAATTCCATGGGTAGAACGACTCACAATTTCTGTCATGAATAAGTGAGCCAGCCGAGAAGCCAAAGAACCTCGCATTGAACCGGGAAACGAACGATTTAAATCACGCCTATCGGGTAAATAACGAGATTGTTCAATAAAGCCAAAAACATTAACAATGGGGACTGCAATAATTGTACCGCATAATTGTTGAGGGCTAATTTTCTTGAGAACTTGATGAATAATTTCAACCCCATTAATCTCATCTCCGTGAATAGCGGCACTCAGCCACAATATTGGTCCTGGTTGACTGCCATTAATTACAATCACGGGTAAAGAAATCATGGTTTGAGTCGGTAAGCGGGCAACCGGAATTTCAATCTGTTGTTGTTGTCCTGCCGCAACAGTTGTGTCTCCAATTTCAATCATAATTTGTTATTTATTCAACATCTAATCGCTGATAATTTAACATAAAAGCCGCACTTACATCAGTATTATTTTTGATAATATGCTCGACATTCATAAAAAGAGTTGTTATCTTAGACTGAAATCCTAAATTTTGTAATTCTGCAGATTAGTTCAGTCAACTAAGGTGTTGGCTTCAACAGCGATAGGCCAATACCCTAAAAATAAAACTTGTAGGGGAAAAAAGGTGTTTTACTATCACATCCGTGCGTTTTGTCTCACAGCAATCGCCTGTACTGCTGTCTCTTGGGGAGTTCCAGTTTACTCTCAAGAACTTAGAGAAGAAACTCAAGTTCAATCTGTTGAAACTGTAGCGATAACAATAGCAGATCCTGAAATTCCTGTCGATGAACTCGAATTATTGGTGAAGCCATTAACACAGTCCCAATTAGAAACTGAAGCCGCAGCCTGGCAGAATTTACTGCAACAAAAAGTTCAAGAAATTAGCGATGCTGAAATTGTTGTCAAACGTCAAAATCGAGCCATTAACAAACAACTTGAAGCAGCAAGTGCGTTAGAAGAAGCGACACAAGCCCTCTCAGCGGCTGAAGAAAGTAAATCGGCTGCCACAGTGGGTTCAGCGGAATATGAAGCAGCAACCCGAGAGCTTGAGGAGGCTCAAGACAACCTCAAAACAGCTCAAGCAGCAGTCGAAGAAGCCGCAGTAATTAAAGAACAACTCGTTGCCGACGAAGCGTTAAGTACTGCTCTTGAAGACGCTCAAGAAGCAGGGGAATTAGACAAGGCTTATGAAGTGCTGGAAAATGCTAAAAAACAGCGAGAAAATATAGATCCTTGGTCTTATGACTATGAAGATATTACGGCTGAGATTGAACGTCTAGAAATTGCAATTGAAACCTTTGAGACAGCTCAAGAACTTAAAGAAAATACACCGCCCGATACTTGGGAATATGAGGATGCCACGCAACAACTCAAAGCAGCAGAGGATACGCTTATACAATCAACAGAAGCGATTGAACAGACGAATACCAATCCGTCCAATGAACAATCTTCTCGCAACTTTAATCAAGTCACAAATGCCCTCGAAAATACGGAAATAGAAGCCAACTTAGAGACGATGGTTGCTAGTTCAGTGGCTCAGGTAGAAAACCTGGAAAATCTCGATCAACAACAAGAGAAACTGGAAGAAACCACGGAAGAGTTGGAAGAAAATGCTGAAGCCGATGCCGAATTAAAGAATCAATTAGTCAGTAACGTCACAGAATTGCAATCTGAGCGTACGGCAATTGTTGATCGGTTTGAAGTGGTATTAGATGAACTTGAACAAAAAGGCGGTGAAATTACCTCGTATCAAAGCTATATTCAAGCGGTTAGTGGGATTGAAATAGACCTGCAAGATACGGACGGTTTGGCTGTCCGTTTAATGGGTTGGCTAAAATCTGAAGAAGGGGGTTTACGTTGGGCAATGAACCTCGGCAAGTTTGTCAGTATTGTTATTATTTCAGTCGTTATCTCTCAAATTCTGGCTCTAATTATTAATCGAAGTTTGAAACAGTTTGGTAATACCTCTGATATTTTTCGAGGATTTGTGATTGTGCTCGTCAAGCGAGGCGGAGTTTTTCTGGGCTGTATACTGGGTTTAACTGCCTTAGAAGTCAGTCTGGGGCCGATTATAGCCTTAGTTGGGGGAGCCAGTTTCGTCTTAGCATTTGCTCTGCAAAACAATCTCGCCAACCTGGCCAGCGGCTTAATGCTGATGGTTTACAAACCCTTTGACACAGGTGATGAAGTCATCGTGGGAGATATTTGGGGTTATGTGGACTCTATTACCTTGGCGAATACAAAAATTAAGGGCTGGAAAAGCGAAATGATTAACATCCCCAATGATATGATTTGGGGTAGTATTATTAAAAATTTGACGGCTGAAGACACTCGTAAGGGAAGCATGGGAATCCGAATTCCTTTTAGCCAGAATATTTCTGAAGTGAAACGAATTCTGGCCGAGATTGGTGAATCACACCCGTTGACTTTGAAAGCTGGAAGCTTTGTATGGGAATACGCTGAATATTACGTGACAGTTAACTTGTCTTTCATAGTCAAAACCCCTGATTTTTGGAAAGTCTGGGAAGATCTTATCATGATGGTTCAAGAACGCTTCAATCAAGAAGGGATTTCTATTGCATTACCAACAGAGGTTAAGCTGAACGCTGAATTTGATGAGAAAACTCCTCAACAGGCTGTCAACTTGAATGAGAAGTTTGTTAAATCCTAATCGTCAGGCTGGAATTAGGCTAAACGACTTAACAATTCACTCCCGACTCGACGATAATCAGAAGCGGCTTCACGGGCTTTATTACTCTTGGCATAGATAATGGGAACACCTTCGAGGGGACAACGTTCATGAGCTTTATAGGAACGAATAAAGTTATCAAACACAGGAATTCCGGTTTCTCGTAGGGATTTTTGGGCTTCTATGGCATCGGGAAGGCTACGGGGGTCAACTTTGGTCAAAAGTACAGAATGGGGGACTTGAGCGGGAATAATCGCCCGCTTAACGGTTTCAATTAAAGCCACTAAGTCCATCGGCGCGGGTTGACTGGGAAGGACTAAATAATCGGCTAGTTGGATCACAGATAATAACGCTTCTGATTTTAATGCGGGGGGAGTATCCACTACAATTAAGTCTGCATCTTGATAATTTTGCAGTTGTAGTAAATCAGCCGGATCGGTGTGAGAGGTAATTTCAAACGGCATTTTTCCCTGATTTGCCCACCAAGAAGCCGACTGTTGCGGGTCTGTATCAACGAGTATCGTAGAAAAGTTTTTAGAGAGGATGGCAGCTAGGTTAATGGCTGTGGTGGTTTTGCCAACCCCTCCTTTACCATTTGCGATCGCTAAAATCTTGGGCATTTCTACGGTTTAATCCAATTCGTTTTCGAGGACTGTGGTAATGGCTTTTTTGGCATTATCACGGAATTCTTGAATATTAACACGGCGCAGTAATGTAATTGCAACGATCATCCCAATTGCTTGAGTGGCAAATACCAACCCATACGCTAGCGCGGGAATATTAAATAGACTTCGCCCGATATCCAAAACCGCCCCTCCTAATACGGTTGCCAGTCCTCTTGCCATGGCTTGTGCCAGTCCCCAAGCGCCAATAAACGTGCCTGCGGTTTCTGCTGCGGTTAAATCTAGCATCAAATTAATCGCCCCAGCCGTTAAAATTCCTGAACTCAGTCCAAAACAGAGTAAGGAACCTTTCAATAATTCTAAGTTAACGGTTAAACCGGAAATAATAAATAAAACTAAAAAAACCGCTGCACCAATACAGCCTAATTTAACCGTATTTTTCTTACCAATTCTGGGAATTACTAAAAAGCCAGTTGCGCCAATTCCCACTAAAGTTCCCATGCCAAAAAATACATTAAACAGAGTGGTTTCAGAGACACACAGCCCAAACACTTCGCCTCCAAACGGTTCTAAAACAGCATCTTGCATGAATAAGCTAATACTCATCACCAATAGAAAACTAAAAAATAATCCCGTTTGGCGACTAGCGGTTAAAATGTGTAAGGCTCGTTTTAAGGTAATTTGATCTTCTCGTTGGGCAACTGTAGAACGATTTTTATAGCGAGAAAAGCGTTTTTCGACTCCCACTGTTGCCACTAAACATAGCCCTAAAACCAAAGCCGGGATAATAGTAAATAAGAAATTAACAGCGGGTTTGAGTTGAGTAATATCTGTGGCGCTGCCGGAGGTTGTAGGATTATAGGATAAAATGTCTGTTCCACACAGTTCTGGCTGGTTTAACACTGTTGAACTAATGATTGCCCCAATAATAATCCCCACCATCAGCATTGACCAAACAATACTGACCAATTTAGATCGGTTATCGTCGTCGGAGATATCGAATAACAGGGCAGCAAAGGGGGTAGAACTAGCGCTAAGGGCTAGACCATATAATGCAAAAACCAGGGCAAGAATTGCCGCCCAGCCGTAGGTGAGAGCATTTAAACCATTGGCTTGTAAGCTACCGCCTAATTGCCAAACCACTTGTAGAGCAATAAATGAGACAGTGGTAAATAAGGCTGCCCCTATCCACACATAACCGCTGCGATGAATACCGAATAAGGGTTTAGCATCAGACATCTGACCAAACCAAACCCGCGCCGGAGAGACAAACTGATGCATGGCAATTGCCCCGGCTGCAATTAAAGCAGGGACTTTTAGCTCATCTATCATGATCCGGTTAATTACCCCGAGAGTGAGGAGAGACATAATTCCTAACCCCATTTGGAATAGTCCCAAACGTAGCATGGTGAATAAACCCACCTTGGGTAAAGAAGGGGGATCGCCGGGGGAAACCGCAGGGGGCAAAGATGAATCTTCGATAGTCATAAACGTTACAAAATTATAGGGTTGTATGCCTAATAATTTAGGGTAGCAAAAGATGCTATTTTTGCTGTAATTGGAATCTAATCTAGTATTGAGAAAAATAATATAGATCGATTTGCGCCTTTGTCGGAAATTTAAAGGGATTTTATATTATCTCATCCCCCACAAAAGCTGAAATGTGATAAGTTGTGATAAAATTATTTGCTTTCAAATTAATACCTGTTTTCTTTTTTAACAATTTTAATTTATGGAATCTTCAATTTTATCAAATTTCATTCAGGTTCAAACTGCTAATCTGCATTATTTAGAAGCGGGAGATTCTAACCATCCGCCACTACTATTGTTACACGGTGCTAGCTTTAGCGCTCAAACTTGGAAAGATTTAGGCACATTAAAACGTTTTAGTAACCAAGGATATCGAGTCATTGCTTTAGATTTACCGGGTTATGGCAAGTCAGATAGAATTTCTACATATCAAGCTGAGGTACTGCCTAAAGTCTTTGAAAAACTAAATTTAACCGGAGCAATTTTAGTTTCTCCTTCAATGAGTGGAACTTATAGTTTACCTTTTTTAGTAGAGCATACACAACAGCTTCAAGGATTTGTTGCCGTTGCTCCGGTTGGCATCATGAAAATGAGTCAAAAACTGAAAGGAATACTGTTACCGACTTTAGCAATTTGGGGCAGCGAAGATCAAATTATTCCCCTAGAACACGCAGAGCTATTAGTTGATTTAATGCCTTTTGCTCAAAAAATTATTTTACCTAAAGTTGGACACGCCTGTTATATGAAAGCGACTAATAAATTTCATGAGGCTCTACTTAAATTTACTAAAAAATCACTAGAAGTTTAATACAGATTGAATCAGATTAGTTAACAATAACACTTCTGGATAAAAACATCATGAATATTAGACCTAAAAAAGCACTATTTATTTTGGGTGGATTAGATGATAATGATTTAAGATGGATTATTAATCGGAGTAAAAAGAAAGTGATTTCCCCAGGAGAAATATTAATTTATGAAGGAGAGGCTATCAATGCACTTTATATTATTTTAAGTGGATTACTCAGTGTTTCGATTTCTACTGAAAGTAAGACCGAATTGGCGTTATTGCCTGAGGGAGAAGTGGTAGGAGAAATTTCATTTGTCGATAGCCGCCCCCCTTTAGCAACCGTAAAAGCAATAAAAAGAAGTGAAGTTTTAGTCATTCCTCGATATGCACTAAGTCTACAACTTCACCGTAATTCTGGATTTTCTTCTCGATTTTATCAAGGAATTTGTTTATGTTTAGCCAGTCGGATGCGAGGCACTGTTAGACGCTTAGGTTATGCAGTTGAAGATGACGATCCTAACCTTGATATGCAAGATATTAATCAAAGTACAGTTAATTTTCTCACTTTAGCTGAAGCTAAGTTTACATGGTTAATTCAAAACTTAGAAAACCAATAGTTAAATGCTTTATCAAACTATAATTGTTGAGCTTGCTGATGAATAAATTTCTGAATTTTAATAACGGCTGAATTCAATTCATAGCTTTTTATTTGAGTATTATTTTCATAAGCCTGTTGTTCTTCTTCTATCATTTGTATATCTTGTTTAACTAACCCATCTAATAGTTTTTTAGCCGATCCAAATAAACTATTTTTGACAAATTTACGAAAAGAGATCGGCAGTTTATGTAATCGCCAAAAAGCATTAAGAGAAGTAAAATGAATTAAATAAGCCTTAGTTTCTGTTAAACTAATCGGACAAAATAAACAATATATTTTGAAGTCTTCCCCCAGCGTAGAATACCAATGGGGATAAATGTAACTGACCGTTAATTTTTCGGGATGTAGTTTTCTAAGTTGAGGAAAAAATAACTGAGAAATTGACCAGATTTTATCAATTTTATAATAGCTTTTCGCTTGATAAATAGCATCGATTTTACTTTCATTCACTTGTATTGCTTCCAACTTTGCATCTGTCCACGCCTGCCAACTTTGGTGTAAATGTCCATGATACATATCCATTAAATTCTCAATCAGAAAGGAATAATGGGCTTGACAATGAATTGTAGACACCGTTGCAATATAGTTTAAATGTTCCCATTCCGGGATGGCTAAGGGTTGAATTTGAGGCGCTAAATCAGAGTCTCCGGGAAACAGCCAAATAAACCCATCAATTTCCTTAACCGGATAGCAACGCAATTGACAAGATGGTAATTTTTGATTAGAGGCTAAATAAGGAACTTTTACACATAAACCATTCGGTTGAAATTGCCAACCATGATAAACACATTCGAGGGTATTATCAATCACTTTACCGTGACTTAGTTTAACGTGGCGATGGGGACAACGATCTTCTAAAGCCTGAATTATTCCTTGACTATCTCTAAATAAGACAATATTTTGATTCCAGAGTTTCACCCCTAAAGGTCTATTTTTTACCTCATCACTGCGGGCAATTACATACCAATGATTTGGATTAATTCCCTGCTGTCTAATCTCATAATTTGCCATAAATATTCAAATCATTCAAATCTTTAAAAACCCTTCAGGATTAACTGAAAATAGACTGCGTTGCTGTAAGCCTTCCTGCTGTAAAATATGATTGGCTGCTAGTAACCCACTACTGACTGCTCGTTCCATTAAACCACAAGGAAATGGCATTTTAACCCAATCTCCAGCAAAGGTTAAATTACTCACCCCAGAGTCAGTTTGAGGACGTTGTTGATAGCTTCCGGGTGGATAGCCAGCAAAGTTCTTTTGATTAACTAATTCCCGATGTAATACTTTAGCAGATTGTAATTCAGGTACAATTTCATACAGTTCTTTTTCAAAGGTTTTAATTAAATCATTTTGTGTAGGAAATTGAGCTTCTTTATAACAGTAAGCGTGTAATTCTACAACACTACCGCCTGTTTTTTGATGCCATTGTATAAACTGTTCTTGGATACGATGATAAAGGGTAATACTATCCGTCAGTTGATAACCGGATAACGAGGTAAAATCACTATACTCCCAAGGAAAATCTCGATCAAACCAAAAGCGACAAACGGCAAACGGATCGGCTGTTTTTAACTGTTCTACCTGATTTTGAGTTTGAGAATTAACCTCACCGCTTGTATGTCTAAATAAAGCCTGTGTTCCCGGAATATCAGTCGCTAATACATAATAATCGGCTTGAATAGTTAAGGATTTATCCTCGGCTTTTGAATCAGGATTGAGTGAAACTAATTGTAGGTTATCATCTTGATATTGAATCACTTTAAATCGGTCTAAATCTCGTTGTGCTGGCCCTGAAATTACATGGCCTTTACTGTCATAAACTGCACCATGACAAGGACAATGAAACTGACCATCTTCTGCTAAGTGAACCGTACAACCTTGATGAGTACATTTTAAAGAAATAGCTTCTTTCTGATTAGGATATAAAGCATAAACTTCATCTCCTGCACCAAAATACTCTAACGAATTATCCGCTAATACTGAATTTTGCTTGACCCAAAAAGGAACCGAATTATTCACCGATCCTTGAATATAAGAAATTGAATCAATTTTATTATTTTCCCAGTGGATATTATCTACAGTAACATCCGTTAAAATCTCTCCTTTATTCTGTTGAATTGTATTAGCAATCGGCTGGACTAAACTCGTCCCCATATCTTGTCGTGTACCATTAAATGCTAAGCCTTCAGGGTTACCAAAAAAGTAAAAATGAAAAAATTGCATTAATTCACCAGCACTGAGTTTATCCGGTGCATTTAAACTAGATTTAGCAAAGGGTAAAAAGTATAAATCATATAAGCCTTGAGGAAAGTCATTATCAACCCATTCGGCCACAGAAAGATGATCGAGACGTTGAAAACTTTCGGGTACTTTGAAGCCGCTAATTTCTCGAAATACTTGCCAATGTTTAAGATGAGTTAAGTTAATTCCCCAGCGTAAACGGTTGGGAGAAGAAATGGTTAAATCTACAATATTCCAAGGAAAAGCAGAATGAGACGGTCGAAATACTTCCGGTTGATAATTGTTATCGCGAAAGACGACAGAATAGAATTCTAATGATTTAAAATTATCATTAATTTCTAGCTCTTGAACCACCTGATTTAGGTTATAATATTGAGGAAAGAAACCATGAAATCCATGTTCCATTCTAAAGTTTTCTTCTCCGACTTTAATCGGCCAACTGGCAATTTTTCCCCCGAGTTGGGGTGATTTCTCCAGCAATGTTACTTTAAACCCTCGTTGACTTAATTCATAAGCAGAAGCTAACCCCGCTAAACCCGCGCCGACAACAACAACGTGCTTGGGTTGAGATAAATAGCGCGGTAAATTAAATTGATCGGCTTGATAAACAGTGGGTTGAGGTTTCTTAAAACGTGAATATCCCAGTATTCCCCCAACTGCACCTACTCCTAGTATTTTTAAAGCTGTTCGACGAGAGAGAGGAAGTTTCTCTAAATTATGAAAAGTTGGAATCATTATAATTGATAAATATTTGAACTAATAAAAATAATATTCAGTAGAATTTTACTTTATCCGCCTATTTCTAATATCATCGAGTCATCTTTATATTTCTCAGTCAATATGTAAGAAATTTTAAGATTAAAATCAGAGGTGCGTCACTTAGAAGTCAGCAAGTCAGATCTCGTGACGTTACATGTCAGTTCTGTACAGAAGTTACAAGTCAGAACAGGAGTAACGCACTCAACGGCTTATTGTGGTTCTAAGTTAACTTTTTGTAAGGCTACATTTTGGGGTTTCACTTTAGGCTTAATTGCATAAGACTTAAACTTACTCAAAGCAGCACTAGCAGCACAAACCACTTGAGGATTAACGTCTCGTAATGCTTTTTGTAAGGTAGGAATAACTTGCTCGGATTTAATATTTCCTAATGCAATAATCGCCTGCTGTCTGACAATCGGATCGATATCTTGACTCAGTTTTTCGAGTGTTGGAATCCCACGTTTAACCTCTGCTGTTATTCCTTGAGTCGCTGCTAAATTACCTAAACTCGAAGCAATTTCCTGACGAACTTGACTATCAGGATGTTGAATATTAGTAATTAACTCAGAGACAGCTTTAGGTTGATTCAGAGTTGGAGTAAGATGAAATGGATTATGAACCACTGGTGCTGACACTTCGTCGGGTTGTTCTTCTGTAAGAATTAATGATTCTTCGGTGGTGATTTCGGGTTGTTCTTCTGTAAGAATTAATGATTCTTCAGCGATCATTTCGGGTTGTTCTTCTAGAATAATGAGGGGTTCTTCAGCGATCATTTCGGGTTGTTCTTCTGCCAGAATTAATAGCTCTTCTGTCGCTTGCTCAACTTCACTATTTGGCGGCATTATAACAGCAGAAGCATCCGATAAACTTAAAGGTTCAGTTGCTTCAATTTCATTATTATTAGCAGATTTCTCCTCTTCTTCCATCCGCCGGACTAATTGTGTAGTTTCTTGGCGAATACGATTGTGATATTGCCCCTCTATATCGGCTATCGCCCCTTGCAATTGTGCAGCTTGATTGTATTCTAAATCTTGCCGTAACTGTTGCATTTCGGTTTGATGCTGCTGTTGCAGGTTTGCCATCTGTTGTTGTACTTCTGTTTCGGTGGCGGTGCTTTCCTGGGTAATGTGATCCAATTCAGTATTATATTGAGCGATCGCATCATTGATTTGTTGGACTTGTTGGTCTGAATTTTCAGCATTTTGACGCAACAATGACAGTTCTGTTTGATACTGAGTAATAGACTGATTCATCTGACCGACTTGATCCTTACTCAGATTCAATTGTTGACCCATTTCACCCAACTGAGTTTCATAGACTCTGAGTGATTGATTCATTTCCTCCATTTGCACATCACCCTGCTGCAACCGTTGAGAGACTTCCCCCAGTTGAGTTTCATAATCGGCAATGGAGTGATAAGCTTGTTGCAACTGAGCATTGCTTGTGTCGAGTTGAGCGCTAACATCCTCAATCTGAGTTTCGTATTCTGATAGAGTTTGGTTCGCACGCATTAACAATGACTCACGATCTTCTAACTGTTGAGTCATCTGAGTCATTTGCACCTCAAATTGCCGTTGTTGCAGGTTATTGGCTTGTTCGAGTCGGGTTTGATAATTTTGTTCTGCGGCTTCTGCTTGCTGGCGCAATTGGGTTTCATAATCAGCCTTTAAAGCGCTAGTATGAGCTTGAATGCGATCTTGATGGGTTCTTTCGAGTTGTTCAACCCTTTGCCGAATTTTGGCTTCATATTCTCGTTGCTGCTTCTGGAGTCGTTTTTGCCAACTCCAATATCCAATTCCTGTCCCAGCCAATGCGCCGATGACCAGCATCATCACTAAATTAACAATATCCATAGAATGCCACTCTCAATAATTCGCTATAAATACTAATATAAATGTCTTTACCTTCCCTATCCTCTACAGGCAACTCCCTAAATTCAGAAATGACTCGGGTTCACGTTTGGATCTCAGGACGAGTTCAGGGCGTAGGCTACCGATTTTCTACCTTACACCAAGCCAAGCAACGAGATCTACACGGTTGGGTGAAAAATTTGCCCGATGGTCGAGTAGAAGCGGTATTCGAGGGAACCTTAACAAATATTGAAGAGATGATTCAATGGTGTCATCATGGCCCAGAGGCTGCTTTACCGAAAAATGTTGAAGTGGAATATGAGGAAGTCGAAGAGTTGCAGGGATTTGAAATTGTACGATGAGAAAACAAACAATTTAGGCATATAACAACTGATTCCTAATTTCCTCAGCCGTTAGCACGCTAACTAGAGTACCAACAAGGCAGACTTCACGCAAGGATGCACCAACTCATCCGGCACTTGGTTACGTTCAATATACTGATTAATCTCTGTTTGATGATCGAGATAGAAACTCAAAGCATCGAATACTTGTGCCAAAGTTAGATGAGGTAAGTGGTTCAAAATTTCTTCTGGCATTATACCTAACTGCCATAAACCTACAATAGCTCGAACAGATGTACGAGTACCAATAATAATGGGTTCTCCACTTAAAATTTTAGGGTTGCGGGTAACGTAGCGTGAGGATGTTTCGGCAAACATAAAATAAGTCACTGAATGAAATTAGTATCGTTTCTAGTTTATCAATAGATCTCTTCTTCAGAAGATGGGTAATGACACACAAAACCTGTTTATCAGAATATATCGCCTCACCCAACCATCACAACTGTTAAAATAGACAAATCTTTAAAATCAATTGGGTGTTGATTGGGTTAAGTACTTTGAGGCAATGATATAGATTATGTCATCTAAACTTTGGGCTTTTTTAAATACAGATATTAAAGATATATTTTCTGCTGATACTGTGACGGGGGGAGTTGAGGCGGCAAAAGCGATCATAGAATTCTCTAAAAAGCTAGAAGAAAACAAGACCAAACTGCCGGAATTGGTAAGGATGTTGAGTCCGGTTTCATCGTTGCTGGATGTATTAAATTCTCCTTTAGTTGAAATTACTGGGGCGGGTTTACCATTTATTGCGATCGCCACTAAGTTACTGACATTTTACCTGGAAAAAACACAGAAAGATCCGACTTTAGCGCAATGTGTGGCGTTAGTGAGTCAGGCGGCTTTTTTAGAAAGTTTAAAATATTTTCTGAAAAATGATCCAATTTTATTAAACCGCATTGGACATATTACAGTATCAAAAGACATTCAAGATAAAATTAAACTGTTAGAAAAAATTAAAATTAGCGATGATGATGCAAAAAATGCTGTTACTTGTTTTCATGAATCTAAATTAGCAAAAGTTTTTGAAAATGTATTATTCGCTCGGTTAATACAGGCAGGTTTAAGTACAAATAAAGCAAAAGTATTAACACTTAGAGTCAAATGGAATACTCACCGTTACATGATTTTAGCCTGGGCAGAATCTGGAGAAGCAGTTAAACATTTAGCCCAACCCAGCTTTGCTGAATGGCGAGAAGAACAGGAAAAATATCAAAGTATTACGGATTATCTAACTGAAAAAATTGCTACACAACCTCTAGAAAATGTATTTGCAGAAGAGTTTACCTTTGAGGATATTTATGTGCCACTGAAAGCTCAATCGGTTCATAAATTAGGTAAATTTCACATACGAGTAGAACTTGTTAATTTAGAAACTTGGGCAAAAGAAACAATTTTTTCTTTGAAAAACAAGGATAAAGTTTTATTTATCCAAGCAGGGCCAGGACGAGGAAAGAGTCTATTTTGTCAGATGTTTGCAGACTGGGTACGACAACAACTTTATCCGATTTGGATACCTATTTTAATTCGGTTACGGGATATTCCTAATTTACAAAATAGTTTTCGGGAAACTTTACGAGAAGCAGTGAATGCAAACTTTGCTAGTGATAATAATTGGTTAACTGACCGAAATACCCGTTATTTATTCTTTTTAGATGGGTTTGATGAATTAATTATTGAAGGTCGAAATAGTAGCGGTTTAGAACTGTTTCTCAGACAAGTTGAACAGTTCCAAAAAGACAGTGCCATGAGTAAAGATATGGGTCATCGAGTGATTGTCACCGGGCGTACGCTTGCCCTCCAAGGGGTTAAACAATATGTGCGCGATAATTTCGCACAGGTTACAATCAAGGTAATGGACGAAGACCTAAAACAGCAGTGGTTAAGCCGCTGGCAAAAGCTGGTGGGAACAGATAAAAAAGATGCTTTTGAAGAGTTTTTACAGGATGAAAATTGCACGAAACAAGTAAAAGAACTAGCACAGGAACCGTTATTATTATACTTGTTAGCAGCGATGCATCGAGATGGAAAGTTAAACCTAGAGGCATTTCAGGAAACAAACGAAACCCAGGCAAAAATAGTGATTTATGAAGAATCACTGGACTGGGTATTAACACAGCAGCGACCTCAATCTTTACAGAATCAAATTACCGGATTAGATACAGAAGATTTACGCTGTATTTTAATCGAAGCAGGGTTGTGTGTGGTGCAGTCTGGGGGTGAATATACTAAATTTAAGATGATAGAAGAACGGTTGGATAATGATATCGTTAAGCCGATTAAAAAGGCGCGTAGTCAAGGCGGAGATCAAGTTTTAAAGAATGCTTTAGCAGCTTTTTATCTTAAACCCGCAGCAGCAGATAACGATGGCGGTGTTGAGTTTTTTCATAAAAGTTTTAGTGAGTTTCTTTGTGCTAAACGCTTACAGGAAAGTTTGATTGAATGGACAAAACCGGGTAAACGCGGACGAGGATATAACCTCAAAGATGAACAATTCTATGAAGAAGTTTATGATTTGTTGGGATATGGCGGACTCACCCCGGAAATTGTGGAATATCTCATGGGGTTATTGATAGAAAGTGAGGCATTTCCTTTTTCTAAATTATTTGAACGGTTAGAATATTTTTATTTACGTTGGAGTGATGGAGAATTTATTGATAGTCCAACAGGAACTATACCCAAAAAAAAATGTCAAAAATTACAACAGCATGATATCAAACTCGGTCAACGACAGGTAGATGTTTATACTGGGTTGAATGTGATGATTTTATTGTTAGAGTTACATCGTTATGGTCAACAACAGGAAGAGTTAAAAGATAAATTGATGTTTCATCCCTGTGGTCAACTGAATAGTCAAGGAAAACTAGAGGATGAGTTTCGTTTATATCGGATAATTGGCTATAGCTGTTGTGTTGGAGAGTCCTGCTTTTTAGAAACAGTTGGACAATTCTTTGGAGGCGCAAATCTCAGTGGTGCTAGTCTCAGAGGCGCAGATCTTAGTGGGGCAGATCTTAGTGGGGCAGATCTCAGTGATACTGACCTTCTTTGTATAGACCTGAGTGACACTAACCTCCTGGGTGCTAATCTTCGTTGTGCTCACCTTATGTCCGCTAGCCTCAATGGTGCTAATTTTTGTGGGACAGACCTAAGTGAGGCTAATCTTATTCTTACGGACCTTTTCTACGCAAATCTCAGTAGTGCCAATCTTCATGGCGCAGACCTGAGTGACGCAAACCTTCGCGGGGCAAACCTTGAAAATATTCAATGGGATGAATACACAAACTGGGAGAATGTTGGAGGCTTAGAAACAGCAATGAATGTACCCGAAGCATTGAAGCGTCAGTTGGGGTTGTAATATGAGTGATCCTTGATAATATCTCTTTTCTGTTATCGATTATTTTGATAATATTTCTAATCTAAAGACCTAGAAAGTTGCTGAACAGCAGATTTTAACCCCGGTAAATAATCAGTAACTGCATTCCAAACTCGATCTAAATCAACCCCATTTAAATAATCATGAACCAAGATATTTCTGAATCCTGACAACGCCCGCCAGTCTACATCTGGTGCATTAGCTTTTAAATCATCTGATAATCGTTGTGTAGATTCAGCCATCGTTTGTAACCGTCTTAAAACAGCATCTTGAATTAAAGAATTACTGATAAAACTCTCTTTGCCATCACAAGTATATTCTTGTATTTTTTCAATACACTGCAAAATATGCTGAAGATAAATACGATCCCTGTCTGGATTCATAATGGCTTTGCCGACTCTAAAACGCGATCGCGAATTAAAGGACTTAAACCCTTCTCTGTGACAATATCGACTGGATAACCTAACAAATCCTGTAAATCCATTAATAACCCACCGGGAAACCAAGGTGTCGTTTTTTCTATATCATAATCAATTAAAAAATCAATATCACTACTTTCTGTCTCTTCTTGTCTGGCTACTGAACCAAATACACGAATATTAAAAGCCCCATGTTGGGCTGCAATTTTGATAATTTCGTCTCGTTTTTCCTGTAGTAACGCCATTAAAGTCATTGTACTATCCTTTTATTACCTAAATATCCACATCACTATTAACCGTTTGTTAACCTCTAGGATAAAAACCAAAAATTTGCATCTATTCTAAACTTTTCATAACATTTTTACCCGATATTTTCTAAAGTTACTATTTAAAAACTTTCTTCTTTTTCCCTCTCCATTAAAAAACAGTCCCTTAGGGACACAATTCCCCTCTCCTCCCAGGAGAGGGCAGGGTGAGGTAGAGAGGGCTAGGGAGAGGTTATTGAGGTCAAGAATCAAACAGCTTTGCACTCTACAACCGATTAAATCCTGGCTTTGACAAATGCCTCTAACCGTTCCATTCCCCGTTCAATACTGGCTAAATCTGTGGCATAAGAAATCCGCACATGACTATCATTTCCAAACGCCACACTGGGAACTGTTGCCATCTGTTTCTCTTCTAATAAAGCATTGCAAAAATCCATTGCATTCATGCCAATTTCACTAATATTAGCGTACATATAAAATGCGCCATCGGGTTTAATACAACTAATACCAGAAATTGAATTTAACGCCTCATAAATTACTTCTCGCCGCTTCGCAAACGCCAGACGCATTTCTTCTACACAATCTTGCGATCCTTCTAAGGCTGCCATTGCGCCATACTGAGAAAACGTACAAACATTAGAGGTACTATGACCTTGAATGCGAGTCATGGCTTTAATTACTTCCACATCTCCCACTAAATATCCCAGTCGCCATCCGGTCATGGCGTAAGCTTTAGCAAATCCACTACTAATAAAGGCGTGTTGATGACTTTCGGGTAAGGCCGCAGCGATACTTAAATGTTTGGCATCATCATACAAAATCTTACAATAAATTTCATCGGAAACCACATGAATTCCGGCCTCCATTACCACTTCTGCTAATGCCTTAATTTCCTCTGGCGTGTAAACCATTCCCGTGGGGTTAGAAGGAGAATTTAATACAAATAGTTTAGTTTGAGGTGTGATGGCTTGACGTAACTGTTGCGGCGTGATTTTATATCCAGTTTCTGCGGTGGTTTGGACAACAACGGGTTTGCCATCAGCCAACGTCACCATCTCCGGATAACTTACCCAATAGGGTGCCGGGATAATCACCTCGTCTCCGGCCTCAATTGTGGTAATAATTAAGTTATACAGCGAGTGTTTCCCCCCGTTGGTCACAATCACATTCTCTGCTTGATAATTCAAGCCCATTTCTTGATTCAGGTGAGTTGCGATTAATTCTCGTAATTTGGGTTCCCCGGCGGCTGGGCCATAACGAGTTTTACCTTGGTCTAAGGCCGTTTTCGCGGCTTCGACAATATGTTTGGGGGTATCAAAATCCGGTTCCCCGGCGCTAAAATTGAGGACATCAATACCATCAGCTTTCATTGCTTTGGCTTTCGTTGAAATCACCAAAGTTAGGGAAGGGGTCACTTTTTCTACTCGCGCTGCCAATTTCATTGTTACAATTCTCTGCGGCTCATGACGATTGACTTTAGATTTTAGGAGGGAAGGGAATAAACCCGCAACCATAGATGTCAAGCCATGATAACACTTTCATTTGAACGAGGAAAGAACAAATGGCACTAAACCTTGAAGATTTGTTAAAGATTTACGATTGCAGCGTCATGCGATCGCAATTTTTTCAGTCACTCACCTCAATCCTGTACAATTTTCAGTTCAATCTGTTTAAAATAATTAAGTTTATCTAAGGTTTTTGACATCAAACCTGAGTCGTATTAACATAAAGAATTAAATGATGCTCGGCTACACTGAATCAATCAAAGTGCATTTTACAATATCTTTTATATTCTGATTTTTTTAACAAATAACAGATTACAAGCGGGATAAATTCATCTATAATAAGTTGATATCCATAATATAAATTTCATTTCTTGTCATTATTTACGACTCACTACTTATGCTGAATCTTTACTTTGATCCTGAATCTAATTCTGGTAAATCTTTTGAATTACCAGGCGCTCGCCCTCATTATAATCCAGATCGTCCAGGGCAAGTCAAACATATTTTCTTAGATTTAACCCTAGATATTCCTAATCAATCTTTTGAAGGAACTTGCACTATTGATCTTAACCCTGTTCGTAGTGGAATTAAAACCCTAACATTAGATGCCGTTGATTTGGATATTAAAGCGGTTACAATTGCCGAGGTTGAACAAGATTTTGACTATGATAATCAACAGCTTCAAATTGAACTCAAGCAGCCCACAAAAGCCGATGAAATCATCAAAATTGCCATAGAATATGGCGTTGAAAAGCCACAACGAGGGCTATATTTTATTCAACCCACTTCAGATTACCCGGATAAACCGACACAAGTTTGGACACAGGGAGAAGATGAAGATTCTCGCTTTTGGTTTCCTTGTTTTGATTATCCTGGACAACTCGCAACTTCAGAAATTAAAGTCAAAGTTCCTCAAGAATTTACCGCTATTTCTAATGGGGAACTGATTAATACTAAGAAGCAAGGGAAAAATAAGATTTATCACTGGTATCAGAAGCAAATTCATCCCACTTATTTAATGACACTCGCAGTAGGAGATTTTGCCGAAATCAAGCAAAAATGGAATGATATTCCGGTCACTTATTATGCTGAAAAAGATAGAGAAGATGATCTACTCCGCACGATGGGAAAAACACCCGACATGATAGAGTTTTTCTCAAAAACATTTGGTTATGATTATCCTTATCCTAAATATGCTCAAGTTTGTGTGAGTGATTTTATCTTTGGTGGGATGGAAAACACTTCCACAACTTTATTAACAGATCGGTGTTTATTGGATGAAAAAGCCGCTCGGGATAACCGTAATTCAGAAAGTTTAGTTGCCCATGAATTAGCCCATCAATGGTTTGGGGATTTAGTTGTTATTAAACATTGGTCTCATGCTTGGATCAAAGAAGGCATGGCAACCTATTCTGAGGTTTTGTGGACAGAAAAAGAATACGGAAAAACCGAAGCCGCTTACTATCGTTTAAATGAAGCCCGAAATTATCTATCAGAAGATAGTTATCGCTATCGTCGTCCAATTGTCACTAATATCTACCGAGAAGCAATTGAACTGTATGATCGACATCTCTATGAAAAAGGGGCTTGTGTTTATCACATGATTCGTAATGAATTAGGAGATGAATTATTTAATAAAGCCATTCATACTTTTGTCCAAGATAACGCTCATAAAACTGTTGAAACCGTTGATTTATTAAGAGCAATTGAAAAAGCAACCGGACGGAACTTTCTCGGATTATTTGATCAGTATGTTTATCGAGGCGGACATCCTGATTATAAAATCTCATATTCCTGGGATGGTGAAAGTCATCTAGCTAAAGTAACGGTTAGACAAAAACAGGCTAAAGACAGTGAAAAACTCAGTGAACAACATTTATTTGACCTCAAAATTCCGATTGGGTTTGGCTATGTTTCAAAATCAGATAATCACTCGGAATTAAAAACCTTTACTGTCCGAGTTCATGAAAAAGAACAAACCTTTTATTTTCCCCTCGAAAAGAAACCGAAATTCATTAGTTTTGATGTTGGTAATCATTACTTAAAAACGGTAAGCTTAGAATATCCTATCGCTGAATTAAAGGCTCAAGTTCAGTTTGATCCCGATCCCATTTCTAAAATTTATGCAGCGCAAGCTTTAGCAAAAAAAGGCGGTTTAGCAGTAGTCAAAGCACTAACGAATGCATTAGAGAAAGAACAATTTTGGGGGGTAAAAGTTGAAATTATTAAACAATTAGCAAGAATTCAGCTTGATCAAGTAGTAGATAGCATCATGGTTGGGTTGAAAGATGAGAACCCCAAAGTGCGAAGAGCGGCTGTTAATGCACTCGCAAAAAACCGAACTGACGAGAGTTATAAAGCCTTAAAGTCAATCATTGAAAAAGGAGATGATAGCTATTATGTAGAAGCCTCTGCTGCGATAGCAATAGGTGAAATGGCAGCAGGAAATACGGAAGAAAAACCCACTGAAGAAAAAGCAATTAAGCTGTTGAAATCAGTCTTAAAAGATAAAGCCGGTTGGAATGAAGTCGTGCGTTGTGGCGCTATTTCTGGACTGAGTAAAATGAAGACTTCAGAAGAGGCATTAAATCTAATTTTGAAGTATACAGTAGCAGGTATACCTCAAGCATTACGTTTAACAGCTATCCGAACCTTAGGAAGTATTTCTAGCGGTCAAAATCCGATTAATTTAGAGCGAATTTTACAACGTTTAGAAGATATTGCGGGAGAAGACTTTTTCCTGACTCAGGTTGCTGTTGTAGCCGCTTTAGGGAGTATGGAAACACCAAAAGCGATCGCAGTTTTAAATGGTTTAGTTGAGTCTGCTTTAGATGGACGAGTAAAACGACGTGCCGAAGAAGCAGTACAAAAAGTACAGAAAAATATCGGTTCAGATAAAGCGTTGAAACAGGTACGAGACGAATTAGAAAAGCTGAAAAAGCAAAACCAAGAGTTAAAAAGTCGTTTAGAAAACTTAGAAGCTAAAGCCAATTCTAACGGCAAGTAATCTGAAGTATGGGGGGCGCTCATTCTTGAACGTCCCTTTTCATAAATGACAATACTTCTCACTTCTCAGGACGCTATACTTCTTTTCCCCAAAGCGCTAAACCCCCTCCTTTACCTCGAGCCGCAATAATATCATCTTTAATTAAAAAATAATTAAAAAAAGCTTGTTTTTTAAGCGGTTGTGAATTAAATTCTGCTTCTTTTTCTCTCCCGCCCCGAACATTTCCTTCGTAGATTTTAAATCCAGATAATTTAACTGTTATTCGAGTAAAATCAAAAGCCAGAATTTTGTGCTTAATGAATTTAACAGGGCCACTTAAAATCAAATTCAATCCTCCAACTGTAACAGAATTTTGAACTTGACCGCATTCTAAGTCTGGGTTTTGTAAACCCTTATTTTCAGTATCTAATGCCGAATAAGTGATTGTAATTTTTACCCACCGTGCTAGATACCGTCCCGCACCTAATGCAATTCCAGCGCGATCGCGTGCTTTTTTAGTGCCTGTAATAAAGCAAAGTCGCCAGCATCCAACTAACTGTTGAAATTCAGCATCGGCTGATTGTTTTTTCGCCTGTTTTTCACAATTTAGTAAAGCTGTGACCACTGACTGAGGAGTAGGTTTATCAGCAAGTTTTCTTGTTACAGTTTGAGCCGCTTTTTGGAGGATAGTTTGATTGTCTGTCAATTCAGATAGCCTCTGTGCAGTATTAAAGTATGAACAGATATCAGTTTTATTTTAGTATAAATTATCAAAGTACAAATAATAAATATTCATTTTTGCGTAGTTTCTCTAAAATTACTCATCTATAACCTATGAAATAGGACGATAAGAAGAGATTCTGCGATCGCACTCTGCTATCAATCTCTACTCAAAGACTGATGAGCTTTGTATGCGCTCTGATTAGGATGATAAACAGAATAAATATCGAAGCATATTTGTTTTTCACTTAATAACTGTACGTGAAAGTTAGATTTTTGTAAAATTTTAGGAGTTTTATATGACAATTACACCCGATCAAATTCCACCTCAGTCTCAGGATAGAAAACCTGCTTTAGAGTCGGAAATGACTCCCAAACCGAAATACGACGATCCCAACTATAAAGGCAGTGACAAACTGTTAGATAAGGTAGCGTTAATCACAGGCGGCGATAGCGGTATTGGTCGTTCTGTCGCAGTATTATATGCTAAAGAAGGGGCAGATGTTGCGATTGTTTACCTCGATGAACATGAAGATGCAGAAGTAACAAAAAAAGCCGTTGAATCTTATGGTCGTCGTTGTCTTTTAATTCCCGGCGATATCCGAAATGAAGCGTTTTGTAAAGAAGCAGTTCAAAAAACAGTTGATGAGTTGGGTCACTTAGATATTCTGGTGAATAATGCAGCCGAACAGTATATGGAAGATACAATTGATGACATTGATTCTGCTCGTTTAGGGAGTATTTTTGCCACTAATATATTCTCGATGTTTTACTTTGCTAAAGCAGCAAAACCGCATTTGAAGTCGGGAAGTACAATGATTAATACCACTTCAATTAATGCTTATAAAGGTAATGCTCCACTTTTGAGTTATTCTACCACAAAAGGTGCAATTTTAGCCTTCACCCGTTCTATTTCTCAGTCTTGGTTAGAAGAGGGAATTCGAGTCAATGCAGTTGCGCCTGGGCCGATTTGGACACCTTTTATTCCTGATGCGTTTGATGCCGAAAGTGTGAGTGAATTTGGTAAACAAGTTCCCATGAAACGACCGGGTCAACCGATAGAAGTTGCAACGTGTTTTGTCTTTTTAGCCTCAGAAGATTCTTCATATATCGCAGGACAAGTGTTACATCCAAATGGCGGCGCTGTTGTGGGTGGATAAATTAGGAAAGCTACACTCAAAGCAGGTAAGGTGCGTCAATTTTATAGAATTTCATTGAGTTGAATTCACTTAAATATTATGACGCACCTCAATGTAGAAATAATTATAAATATCTCTACTAAATTATCATTAACTAGCCGCTAAAATACAACCACTCCGGCCAGCAACACTCAATTCTAGTTCATGATTTTCTGCTAAATAGTGAGTTGTAGAATCTCCATACACCACTTGACTCGGATAAGCGGGTAAACCTTTCAAAGAAACCGTTACTTTCTCCGCTTCTGTACCGCTATTAACCGCAACAATAACCACTTCTGACCCTAAAATCCGAGCAAAAACATAAACTAATCCTTCCGCAAACAATACTTGATAATGTCCTGTTTGTAATGCCGGATATCGATGTCGAATAGCAATCAGTTTTTTATGATATTCAAGCACTGATTTATCCCAATTTTCAATACTGGGAAAACTGCGTCGAGAATCAGGATCAGTTCGACCCGCTAAACCCACTTCATTGCCATAATAAATACTGGGTGCACCCGGAAACGTTAATAACAATAAAGTAGCTAATTCAACACTTTTTTGATCGTCCCCCACAACAGAAAGCACTCGGGCAGTATCATGGCTATCTAATAGATTTAATTGTGTTAATTGAATCTGCCAATCATATAAGTTCAATAAGTCTTGAATTTTACTCCCATATTCAGCCGCTGATAAAGCCGGATAAGCGGTATAATCCGGGGCTTCTACTAGGTCTTTTTGCACGCGATCGCCTGCACTAAAGGCAATTGTGGGGCCTGTAAATAAGTAATTCATTACCCCATCAAATTGGGTTCCATCTAGCCATTGACGAGAGTCTGTCCAGACTTCTCCGACAATATAAGCTTCAGGATTAATTGCTTTCACTCGTTGACGAAATTCTTGCCAAAAATCCGGAACTTCTATTTCAAAAGGAACATCTAAGCGCCAACCATCAATGCCAAATTCAATCCAATATTCAGCTACTTTCATGATATATTCCCGCACATCCGGATGTTCATGATTAAACTCCGGTAACGCCCGATTTCCGATCCAACCGACATAATTTGCAGGCAAACTTCCATCATAAGCAGATAGGGGCCAGCCTTCAATTTTAAACCAATCCACCCAAGGAGAATTAGGGCCGTTTTCTAAGATATCATTAAAGAAGAAAAAGCCACGGCTACAGTGGTTAAATACCCCATCTAATACCACTTTAATATTACGTTTATGAGCGGCTTTTAACAGCGCTTCTAATGCCGGATTTCCGCCTAAAATTGGATCGACTTGATAATAGTCATGGGTATGATAACGATGATTACAAGCGGATTGAAAAATAGGGGTAAAATAAATCGCATTAATTCCCAAATCTTGCAGGTAATCTAGCTTTTCAATTACTCCCCATAAATCACCCCCTTTATAACCTTGTACGGTTGGTGGCGCTTCCCAAGGTTCCCATTGAACTGTTTTAAACAAATGATGGGGTTGTTGACCTTTAGCAAAGCGGTCTGGAAAAATTTGATAAAAAACCGCGTGTTTCACCCAGTTAGGGGTTTGAATATCCATAATAATTTCAGAGTGACTGCATGCATTCAGAGGAAATATTTATTTCCCTCAAATATTGTAGTGAATATTGAGTCAAAAGATAATCTTTTTATTCTTTAATTATTCTAAAAATTACTATGACATGACAAACCTTCTATTGACGATTACGAGTTTAAGAAATTAGACTGTAATTCTATGAGGATATTACTAAACTTAGGTTCGGTTAGAGTATTTCACCTTCTAGAATAAATTTATCTTGTTCCGGGTGATCAATAATAAAATTTATAGTGCTTTCAATCATAGCAATAAACCACTTATCTTGATTAAGCTGAGCAGAGTTTTTCAAAAACTTAAGCTGTATTTGCAGTTTTTTAACATCACTTCTGTTTAAAATAAGTATGTCGTCTGATGCAGGCTCATCTCTAGATAAATATTTATACCCAAGCCCTGTCTCATCATTATCTTTCTCATGCTCCCAATTACTTAAATATCGAATTCTATGATACTCTCCAATACCTAACTCAGTATTAATTCTGTACATTTCTGAATCTTGAACGCCAAACCCATATTTCCAAACGATTTCATACTGACCATTAATTTCACAACTAATAAATCTGCCCATAAAATTTTCAGGATGATATGAATTTAATTTATAGTTGAAATAACTATATTCTACTTAAGTTCAGAGTTATACTATACTTGAATAGCATTTTTTAAATTCCACAAAACTGTCCATTTTAACTCTTATATAATTAAGACTGATTCAAAATAGGACTTATTACAATTATACTGACTGGCGTTGTTCCCATAATTGCTTTAATACCTGACTCAACTGTGCGCCATAGGCTTCACTATTCATAAAAAGTGGCTGATTTTGCATTTTTTGCTGAATACGCTGGCAGTAAGATTGACGTAATTGTGAATCTTTACCGAGTTGTTGACTCAGCCGGATATAATCTTGCTCACTTGCCACTATTAACTCAGGTATTCCTAATTCTTTTAATATTGCAGCGGCTTGTTTAGAATGGGGAGTTTGTCCTTCTCGCACAATAGGAGGTAAATTGTTATGCAATGCCGCGACAACCGATGCGACGCTACTATCTGGAAAGCCAGCTAAATAAATATCGGCTTGCTGAAAAAACTGCTGTTGATTCTCCCAGGTTGTATCAGCCTCGACGAACAAGCGTTGCGGATCTACTCCAGATTGACTAAGCTGCGATCGCATTTGCTTTATCCATAAATTCGTGGGAAAATCATCACTGTGATTCTCAGTCGGACATATCACTAAAATTGATTCTTCGACAGCCGCTAAAATCTGCGCCCAGGTTTGCCTCAGTTCCGGTAAAATCGATGTTAAACGGGCGGACGTTATAAATAGGGTTGTTTCAGCCGAGACTTGCCACTGTTGACGAATTGGGATGTTAGAAGCTTGAGAATTCTCTTGTGGAAAACTCCAACACAGTCCAGATCCCGGAAGGGAAACTAATTGCTCTTGATAATAGGTTTGAGGGCTAGGAGAGGTCAGAGTCAAGCTACCTGCGAGATAGTAATCAATTGAGTTCATCCCAGATGTTAGGGGGGATATTGCGCTGAGTATTTGTAGCGGTGCAAGTCGATGTAAGGCAAGTTTGTAAACTTCGTTTGTCGTATCGGCTAGATTTGAGGCGAATATCAGTATATCTAAGGAGTCGTCTCGAAGCTGTTTTACTTGCTTTGCCAGGGTTTCAGGTAACTCTTGAAGCGGAATATCTTGCTTGCGGCAGTATTTACCTAAAATATCATTTTCTATATTAAAATCATACAGCATGATTTCAAAATGTGCAAGATCTAATTTTTTTAGAATAGGAATTATACTAAATTTTGACAAATCTAGATTAATTTGATCGATGAGTATTCCTAAACGAATCTTAGACTTATTTGCTGCTTTATTAAAATGAAAATCGGTTAAATTATCTCTATTCTTCAATTCAAAATTAATAATTTTAGCTTTATTTATCAATACTTCTTTTAAATTACAGTCATAATTTCTTAAAAAATCTGGTGGTTTAGACTGAGTATAAATAGAAGCTACATATTTCCATACCTCATTCGCAGCAGAGGATAAGTGAGTTGTAATGTACTGCAATAGTTCTTGATAATAATCTAGGTATTGCTTCGATCCCCCTATTTGAGAGAAAAGTGAAGGTGGCTGAATTAAATAATCAATAAAATCTTGAAATAAATACTTCGGTATCGGAATATTTTTATAATTTAGCTGTAATTGATGAGGATAGTAAAACAGCATCATAACTAAAAGAGATTGAATTCCTGAAGGAGATTTTATCCCTTTATTGAGTTGCTGCCTGACTGATGTCACAAAGGTGTTTTCTGTGGGGGTTAAAGCTTCAATTTGCAAATTACTTTTTCGCAAAAATTGATGTGCTTTTCCTAACTCTCCTGGGTAAGCAGACTCTAAATTTGCCGTTGAGATATTCATCCATTGTTCTGCTATCATTTGACGGAGATAACGCAGTAAACCTGTAATAGTTTCATTGGGTGTTTGATGATATTGGTAAATTAAGTCAGGAAGAATAATTAAATAAGATTGAGATTTTGCCAGTAGCTTACGCAGTACTTGCTGTTTAAACTTTAAATTGAGAAAATCATATTCTGAGTGCAATAGCAATTTTTGATAAAATCTCTGATAATCTTTGATATTCTGTCCTTTTGAGATATTCTTTTGAGTTTGCTGACCGGAATGAATGCGTAAACAGGAAAGGGGTTGATCGATAAAACCAACGTTGTAATTTCCTAAAATTCTAAACCATAAATCTACATCTAATAACTGGTGTAAAGTCGCATCAAAATCACCTAATTTATCAATAACTGATTTCGGAATTAAAACAGTGGTTGGTTCTCCAATTTTATTCGGTGTTCCCTGCCAACATTTGGGATCAGCCAGTAAAGATTGACCTGATTGAATAGATTGTAATTTCGACCATTTTTGATGTAAATCTTGAGTGCCGCGATAAGCCGCTTGACAGGATGGATTAGACTCTGAACCGGATGCAATGATGACATTACGGGGAGAGAAAACTAAGCCAATATTGGGATCTATTTCTGCTAAATTGACCATTGCTTCGATACAATTGGCTTCAAGTAAATCATCCTGAAATAAAAACTTAATATATTTACCCCTGGCTTGCTTCATGCAAAAATTTAAGTTTCCCACTAAACCATAGTTAGGATGAGTAAAAACCCCTAAATTAAAATTGCAATTGCGTTGAATTTGATGAACAATATTTAAAGTATTGTCTGTGGAGTTATCATCAGAAACAATAATTTCTAAATTAGGATAAGTTTGCGATAAAGCACTTTGCAACGCTTCAGTAATAAATGCTTCTCCGTTATAAGTGGGAATCAGAATACTGACTAACGGTAGAGAATTTTCTGAGTCTAGATTAAGAGTCGGTTTAACTAATGTCTGTTGAAGAGATAATAGTTGCTGATGTTGATCTTCTAACTGCTTTAATTGTGAGCGAGCTTCTCTAATTTGAGATTTAAGGGTTTGACTTGCAACAAATTTAAATAGATCAATTTCTCCTGTTATCTTTTTAAGATCGGATAAACTAAAATTACAAAACCGTTTAATTTTTTGCACTTTTTCTGGATATTGAAATACTTGATAAAGTAAATCTAGCCCAAAAGATTGATGAGGCGATCGCTGTGTTCTTAAGGCAAGAATAGCTAAACCAAATTCTGCTAAACTTGAATCTGCTTGAATCTGACTATTATAGGCAGAATTAGGAAAAATAGCAGAGAAATTATGATCGACTTCAGCACAATAATAATGCTTTAAAATTTGAGTTAATTCTAAATTATGGCGAATTAGTGTTTCCGGTTTAACTTCACTAATATTAGAGTCATGAACCCGATAATAAGTTAAAGGTTCAGAGAGGATATGAAGCTCGTATTGTAAGCAAAAACGTACCCAAAAATCAAAGTCCGGAATTTGACGAAATCGTAAATCATAAACGCCTATGTTTTCATAACATTGACGACGAATCATTGCACTAGTTTGACACAAGCAATTATCTTTATTAAAAAAGTGATTTAACCACTGAAATCTGGTTCTATTCGGTTGAGAAAATATACGCTGAAGTGGATGTGTTCCGAAGGGTAAAAGCTGTCCTGTTTGATCGATAACTTCAACTTGACTTAAAACTGCACTGAACTGAGGATTTTGCCCAATAAACTCAATCTGCTTTTCTAGCTTATTCAAAGCAAAAATATCATCAGAATGCAAAATAGCAATCCAATCTGCTTGTGCTTGTTGAATGCCAAAATTGGTGGCTGCACTTTCTCCTTGATTTTGTTTCAAAGAATACAAATGAATACGGGAATCTGTATAACTCTGAACACAATCAACCGTTCGATCAGTTGAAGCATCATTAACAACAATAATCTCGAAATCTTGATAAGTCTGATGCAGCACACTTTCAATGGCAGCAGAAATATATTGTTCCTGATTATAGGTGGGGAGAATAACAGAGACTTTAGGCATCAAAGATGAATTTCCAATTTGCTGACAAAACCGTGTAAGATTAACATAACCGTAGCATCTTTATATAACCTCGGCTAGAGGAAATAAGCATTCAGTTAATTTTAACAATGAACCTGGAGCAACATCAAACTCATCAACCCAATACTGATTTATTATATTTATTGCCAGCCAATGCTCAGTTAATCATAGAATTTGGCTGCGGTACGGGGACAATGGCAAGTCTATATAAACAAATTAATCCCCATTGTTTTTATTTAGGAGTAGAGTCCAATCGAGAATCTGCAAATCTAGCTGAGAAACACTTAGATCGGGTGAGCGTGACTAACTTATCAGATTTTGAACTGGATGCTACTAATATTGCCCCCAATTCAGTTGATTGTATCGTTTATCCGCCAAATTTATCAAATTTCGTTAATCCTCTAGAAACCTTAAAATCTCATCGAGAGTGGTTAAAACCAGAAGGTCAAGTTATTATTAATTTCATTAATACTCAATATTGGCAAAATATTGCCCAGTTGCTGCAAGGAAAAACACCACTCTCGCTGCAATATCAATTTACCTTAGAAAGTATTCAAAACCTGTTTCGCCAAGCCGGACTGCAAATTTATGAAATTCAGACCCGAGGACAAAAACAGGAATCTTTTCAACAGTTTCTCAATTTATTTAAACCCGTTATTCAATCATTAGGTATCGAAGAAAATCAGTTTGCGACTCAGACTGCTGCTCAACGCTATATTGTTCGCGCCACAAAAACATCTACACCCCCTCGTCGTTTGTTAATTCAGACGGCAATGATGGCTCCGACAGCCTGCGATCGCGTTCGCGTCCTCGAACCGGATCGTTTAAGTATAACAACGCCAGGAATTCGGGCAATATCAGCCGCTAAAGCATACCCTCAAGTCACGCCTTTACCGCAAGAAGAAAAAGTGTTTATTTGGCAACGCACAATGATGTCAAATCAACAGCATTTACCCCTATTAAAACAACTCTTACAACAAGATTATTTAATCATTGCAGAAATTGATGATAATCCATTGCGCCGTAAAGAATATGCCGATAACAATTACCTGAGTTATCGCGGCTGTCATGCTGTCCAAACTTCAACCGCGCCACTCGCCACATTTTTAAAACAATTTAATCCCAATGTTGCTATTTTTAATAACCAATTAGCCTATCTACCTTTCCCTCGAAACATTGAAAAAGATTCATCTATTACCCTATTTTTTGGGGCATTAAACCGAGAACAAGATTGGCAACCCATCATAGCAATTTTAAACAAAGTATTGCAACAATATCAAACTCGTATCCAAGCAAAAGTGATTCACGACCAACGCTTTTATAACAGTTTAGAAATAGAAAATAAAACCTTTGAACCGTTTTGTCGTTATGAACGTTATCAAGAAATTCTTCATACTTGCGATATCGCTTTACTGCCCCTTTCTCCCACACCCATTAACTTAATGAAATCCGATCTAAAATTTGTAGAATGTGCCGGACATGGAGTCGCTGTCCTGGCCAGTCCCACAGTCTATGAACACTCAATCATTCATAGAGAAACCGGGTTAATTTATCGAACTTTAAAACAATTTGAAACTCAACTACATGAATTGATCACAAACCCTGAATTACGATATGATTTAGCAAATAATGCTTATGATTGGGTGAAAAATCACCGCTTACTCTGTCAACATTACTCGCAACGACAACAATGGTATAAGCAATTGCGCGATCGCATCCCCCAACTCAACCAAGAACTACGCCAGCGTGTCCCGGAATTATTTATAAATTAGATCATTAAAAAATATGCGAATTCTCTTTACTATTGCCCATTTTTATAATCCCGAAGGCGATCGCAAACACGCTTCCTTAGACAAAGATCCCAGACCTCGATTAATTGGGTTAAATATGGCAATGACTGCCCTACGCGGCCTCTACAGTCAGGCACAATGTATGATTGATATTGGCAAATGTATTACGATGCCCGTTAATACTGCCCAAAGCTGTAAAGTTGATATTATTATTTGTACCACCCAAAACTATCATCTCTTGTCTCATCTGCCCGTTTCACCACCTTTTTATACCCATCATCCCACCCAAGTTGAACCGATGTTATTGGGGTTTGAATGTCAAGCCGTACTGCGAGATCATTTAGGTGAATATGATTATTATTGTTATTTAGAAGATGATTTAATCTTACACGATCCGTGGTTTTTTACTAAGTTAAATTGGTTTATCCAACACGCCGGAAAAGATTGTTTACTCCAACCTAATCGATACGAAATCTCAAATAACGGCCCAGTGGTCAAAGCGTATGTTGATGGAAATTTACTGCCTCATTTAACCGCAAAATTTCAAAATATTCAACAAAAACCCCAATTTTCTGGCCGAGTAATGGAACAAAATATTCAATTTCAACGAACCTTAAACCCCCACTCCGGTTGTTACTTTATCAATGCCGAACAACTAGAATATTGGACAAAACAACCTCATTTTCTAGATCGAGATTGTAGTTTTATTGGACCACTTGAAAGTGCCGCGACTTTAGGAATGATGAAAACGTTTAAAATTTATAAGCCATCTCCGGCTAATAGTAACTTCCTCGAAATCCAACATTTTGGGTCAAACTTTTTAAGTTTAATTGGTAAACAAGTCAAGTTTATTCAACCGGAAAAAGCATCAACTCCATCGAATATTTAAGCATCAAACTTAAGCAGATTCATGTTGCCGTTGCCAGGTTGGATGCCATAATAAATCGGCAGAAGAGCGTTTTTCTACCATTTCTTTTGTGATCACACACAGAGTCACATCTTTACGAGAAGGTAACTCATACATCACATCTAACATTAACTCCTCTAAAATACCCCGTAACGCCCGCGCCCCGGTTTTACGACGATAAGCTTCAACAGCGATCGCTTGTAGTGCATCCGGTTCAAATTCTAAGCGGACATTATCCATTCGTAATAGCTTCTTATATTGCTTCACGAGTGCATTATCCGGTTCAGTTAAAATCCGCATTAATGCCGCTTCATCAAGAGGAGAAACCATGGTTAAAACAGGCATCCGACCAATAAATTCAGGAATTAAACCAAACTTGACTAAATCATCCGGTTCAATGTGTTGTAGAACTTCTTCCGGTTTAACCGTCGTTGAACCCTCCGCCGCTTGAGATTGATTCTCCGGTTGAACAAAACCCAGAGACTTCTTACCGAGGCGTTGTTCAATCACTTGATCTAACCCGACAAAAGCCCCGCCACAGATAAACAAAATCTTGCTAGTATCAATTTGAATAAATTCTTGATAAGGATGTTTACGTCCCCCTTGCGGCGGCACATTGACTATCGTTCCTTCTAAAATCTTTAATAAAGCCTGTTGTACCCCTTCCCCCGAAACATCCCGCGTAATAGAAGGGTTATCACTTTTACGGGCAACTTTATCAATTTCATCAATATAAATAATTCCCCGCTGCGCCGCTTCGACATCAAAGTCAGCCACTTGCAACAACCGTAACAAAATATTTTCTACATCATCCCCCACATATCCCGCTTCAGTTAAAGCCGTAGCATCGGCAACCGCAAACGGTACATCTAAATGTTTTGCTAAAGACTGA
Source organism: Microcoleaceae cyanobacterium (assembly GCA_049649525.1). GTDB lineage: Bacteria > Cyanobacteriota > Cyanobacteriia > Cyanobacteriales > Microcoleaceae > JAAURB01. Next base: position 141,095 of record JBARZE010000064.1, on the reverse strand, counting down.
GCCAATAACGTTTTACCACACCCAGTCGGCCCCATCAATAAAATATTAGATTTCTGCAGTTCAATGTCATCATCTCCCTCACTCTGGCTTCGACTTTTATCTTGATCTAATCGTAAGCGTTTGTAATGATTATAAACCGCAACCGATAACACCTTTTTCGCTAAATTTTGCCCAATCACATGATGATCTAAATATTGCTTAATCTCGGTGGGTTTAACTGCATCAGGCACAGAAGGCTTTAAACCCGCAGCAATTTCAAATCCTTCCGTAACAGAAGTAGAAGTCAGTTGAGAAGCGACTGCATCAATGTCTGAAAACTCTTCGTCTAGGATTTCGTTGCACAGTTCTACACACTCATCACAGATATAAACACCAGGGCCTGCAATCAGCTTACGAACTTGTTCTTGGGATTTACCACAGAAAGAACACCGAAGATGGGAGTCGTACCTAGACATATTTACCTTTTCGTTAACAGTTGCTTATGGCGATTTGAGGAAAAGAAGGATGTAGCAGATTCGAGAGAACCGTATCAATGAATTGAATAGTTACTCATCTCTCTTTACTATAGGCTAACATTGAAATAGACAAACGTGCGGATCAACCCTTAACAAGAATCACCTTCCCTCGGTAGATAAACAGCAAAAGTCGATCCAGATCCGAGTTGACTCGACACTGTGATTTCTCCCCCCATTAACCGACAAAAATGGTAACTGAGAGTCAATCCTAATCCCATTCCCCCATAAGAACGACTCAGAGACGGATCAACCTGAGTAAACGACTGAAACAGGTGTTGCTGTTGTTCTGGTGCAATACCAATTCCTGTATCACGGACTTGAAAACAGATCCAATTTTTACCATGGCGTTGTTGCTCAGAGAGGGTCAATTTGACTTGACCGCGATCGGTAAACTTGAGGGCATTATCTAATAAATTGAGTAAAATTTGTCTGAGTTTATTGACATCTGCATAGATAAACTCCGCTGCTGCTTGACGATCGACAATCAACTGATTTTGATTTTGTTCAGCTTGGGGGGAAACTAAACTCAGCAACTCCTCCGTCAATAACTCTAGATCAATGCTTTCTCGTTGTACTACCATCTGACGTGCTTCAATTTTGGCTAAATCCAGGATATTGTCAATTAAATGCAGCAGTTTCTGACCCGCCTGACGAATGTGTTCAACATCGGGGACAAAATCTGTCAAATTTTGTTCTGTTGCCTCTTCATGCAGCATATCGGCATAGCCGAGGATAATGTGTAATGGGGTGCGAAACTCATGACTCATGGTGGCAATAAATGTACTTTTAACCTGTGAGGCAGCTTGTGTGGCATCTAAAGCCTTTTCTAGAGCTGATTCTGTCTTGATGCGTTCGACCATCTCTTCGCGCAGTTGAATGACGGCTTGTTTCAACTCTGCGGTGCGTTTTTCCACTTGCTCTTCGAGCTGTTGCTTCACTTCAAACAGGGCTTTTTCTGTCAGTTGTCGTTCAAATTGTTCTAGCGATAAAGCCACAAAATGGGCCAAAAACTCGACAAAAGTTTGTTCTTCAACGCTCCAGTTGCGCTCCGGCTCATGCGTCTCTATCCAGAGCATACCGATAATTTCGTTTCCGAGTCGGATCGGTATTTGCAAAGACTGAGATGAAGTTTGAGCGGTCGGTTGACCTGCGTCTGCCGTCTCATCCCACCTGAGATCTTTGCCTGTCGTTAAATTGACTTCGATCAGGTGTTGAGTTAAGAGTGCGACTTCAAACGGACAAGAAGACTGTATGGGTAGCTGCCCATCTATCCAGTGACGATGATTGGAATATTCGTAGAGATCGAGACAAACAAACTTTAAATTTAAGATATTTGACCAAGGAGAAGCTGAGAGAGGGGCAGTTTCCAACCACTTGGTAAAGCCATCTGGATCTAGCAGAGAGTGCTGTAAAATAGGGTGTAACCATACACTTACCCTTTCTACGTTGAGGGTTTGGGCGGCTGTTTCTGTAATATGGCGAATCACGCCCTTGAGGTCTTTGGAATGGAGTGTATTGTAATGACACAAATCCCGCATGGCTTGGCTTTGGCAGCGTAGGGACTGAGTCTGCTGTTGTAGATCAGATGGCTCAGCGGAGTATTTGCCGGGTGAGTCGGACGGGGTATCACCAATATCATGAAAGATGGTGAGTAAAGCGGGTTGTTGATTAAAGTTGAATGGTAGAACCGACACTGTGGTCTGCAGCAAGTACCCGTCTTTGTGCTTAATGCTCAATGCTTGACGATAAACCGCTTCGGATTGATTCAATTGTGCAATGAATGTTTGGTATTGAGCCGGATTAGTATAAAATTCTGTAATAGTATAATTGGGGACTGCCCAAGACGATAAGCCGAGAGTGGAAACAAATAAAGCATTGGCATATAGAATTTTACCGTCAGCGACTCGACTCACACTAATCGGTATCGCCATATTACCCATGAGGGTTTGAAAAACCTCGAAATTGTCAACAGCAGCAACAGTATTATTCGGCTTCGGATTAATAGTTGACTGTTGTGCTTGTTCGAGCTGAGCCTTAAGTTGAGTATTTTCCTGTTCTAGACGTTGGATCTGTTGATAAAGATGTTGGACATTCAGCATTCGTTGGAGTGAAAGGTTATTCGGCATGACTTCAGGGCAATAGTCGCTTAATATGGGACGTAAAATCAATGCAGGCTCTCTGAAACCTTTTGTGGATCTTCTGTGTCAATGACGGGGAAGATCAAATTTTAATGTTCAAGCTATCGAGTTGCTCATTCGACTGACTTGAGTCTACAAGAAATGGATCATCTTTTGTGCTTCAATGAGTCAGTCAACCCTGATTTTGTGGATATAAAACAGTTGAAATGATGGCTGTCATTTCACTGGTATTGTTGTTGTATTTGGGGCGGTCTGCCCAAGAGCAATATTCCATCACAGCGCTACGCTGTTCAATACGGGCATCATCAATCTGAGGTCAAACCGAATTGTATTTTTTCGGCTCCTCAGGGACAGTTGTTGATTCATGCCTCTATCAGACTCTACTTCGCACTAATGACTCGATACACCCAAACCCTATTACCTCACCCATCACTTCTCGAAGATGGTTTGTATAGACTTATATCCTTAATCTCTACGATTAACACCCGGGCATATTTAGTAACAGTAATGACTCAGGCCAAGGAGAGAAAACAGACTGATGGATTTTACATATAACCCAGTTAATCTGTATTATATTATAATATTTTTTTTGATTTTTTACATCTCTACTATGATTTTTTATAAAGCTCTTAATGATTTGGCATCGACTAATCCCTATCACTTTGATCGGATTACAAAGTATTCTATTTAACATTTCCCATTAATTCTACAGCCTAATACCCAAAAATATTGTGTCTTTAAAATATGCTCTAATTCACGAATGGCTAACACCAAAAGCCACGGGTGGTTCTGAACTAGTCGTTCAAGAAATCCTCAATTTAATCGAAGCAGATTTGTATGCACTGATTGATTTTGAGTCTATTAATCCAGAGAGTTACTTATTCAAGCGTTCTATCGGCACTACCTTTTTACAACGCTTCCCGATGGCCCAACAGGGCGTACAAAAATACTTACCGCTGTTGCCTTTGGCCATTGAACAACTAGATTTACGAAACTACGATGTAATTTTATCGTCCTCCCACGCAGTCGCCAAAGGGATTCTAACTCGCCCCGAGCAACTGCATATTTGCTATTGTCATACCCCCATGCGTTACGCCTGGGATCTCACCTTTGACTATCTGCACAGCACAAAAGCAGGACGCGGTTTAGCGGGGTTATTCACCCGTTATCTGTTGCATCAGTTGCGGCAATGGGATGTAATTTCAGCCAACCGAGTCGATTATTTTATTGCCAATTCCCATCATACCGCTCGTCGAATTTGGCGGTGTTATCGTCGCGAAGCTAAAGTCATTTATCCCCCTGTCCGGGTAGAGCGCTTTAAATTTGAACCCAACAAGCAAGATTTTTATCTAACTGTTTGTCGCTTAGTCAGCTATAAAAAAATTGCATTAATTGTCCAAGCCTTCAACCAACTCAAACGACCCCTGGTGATTATTGGTACAGGAGCAGAATTAAAGCATATTCAACAACTGGCTGGATCTCATATCCAAGTCCTCGGCTGGCAAAGCGATGAAGTCGTTCAACACTATATGGCTCAGGCTAAAGCATTTGTCTACGCGGCTTGCGAAGATTTTGGCATGGCATTAGTGGAGGCTGCCGCCTGTGGGACTGCTGTGATTGCCTATGGTCAAGGAGGTGCCCAGGAAACAGTACGAGATTTACGGCAATATCCCGACTCTGGGACAGGTATATTATTTCCTCACCAGACCATCAGCGATATTATCGAAGGGGTAAAAATTTTTGAGCAATACCAAAAAAAATTCAGCTCTGAGATTGCTCAGACTCACGCAATGCAGTTTAATGCAAAGCAGTTTGAGCAAAATTACTCTAAATTTGTCTATGAGTGCCTTGAAACATTTTCATCTGACAAGATCCGATAAAATGCCAAAGCATTGTAAATAGCCCGAACCGGGCTATTAAGCTGTAGGAATAATCAGGATTTGATCCTATATTGCTCGAGCCTATCCCACTGGGCGCGATCCGGGAACGGACGCAAACAGGGTTTCATTTGCTGATACATTGCCGCGTGAGGCTTTATGATCAGGACTGTGTGTGGTGTGAATTGAAGGAGTAAGATGACTGCCAACAGCCAACTCATCTTCGGTAGGGGACTTCGACGTGCTCTTATCAGACGTGGTTTTGTTCCCCTTTCGGAGCAACGTCAGATCCAAACCCGAAGCCGCTCTCTTCTGAGGAGTTTGAACGGAGAGGTTTATAAGCGGTTGTTTGACATCGTGTTTTCCCTGTCGGTTTTGATTTTGTTTGCCCCGGTCTACTTGTTACTGGCCTTGTTAATTGCTCTCAGTTCACCTGGGTCAGTATTTTATATTCAAGAAAGAGTGGGGAAAAACCGCAAACCTTTTGGTTGCATTAAATTCAGAACGATGGTCAATAACGCGGACGAAGTGTTAGCCCAGATGATGGAAACCTCTCCCCATCTGCGGCAGGAATTCCAGGATAACTTTAAACTCAAACAAGATCCGCGAATTACTTGTATTGGTCAATTTTTACGAATGACCAGCCTCGATGAGTTTCCTCAGTTTTGGAATGTACTCAAAGGGGATATGAGTGTTGTAGGTCCTAGGCCTCTGGTGGCTGAGGAACTACACAAGTATGGCCGTCACATGGATCGGATTTTGACCATTAAACCGGGAATTACTGGTCTGTGGCAAGTTTCCGGTCGCAATGACATTCCCTATCCCCGTCGAGTTCAAATTGATTTACATTATGTCAACTTTAAAAACTGCTCGAGTGATTTATTGATTGTGATTAAAACTATCGGTGTGGTGATCTTTCCGAAAAACAACGGGGCATACTAACACTAAGGTAATGGTGAATTGTCTGTCGATCCAGAATTCCCGAGGCTGCAATGGCAGCGAAGCTGTTTAGCCGCTTCTCAATTTGATATAAAGTCTGAGAAAATAGGTTAAAACAGAAATGAACTATCCTAACCGAGAAATTTTGAGGGTCAACTTTACTCTCAATCTCTTGTGGGGGTATAACATTTGGGAGTTCATGGAGAACAGACAATGACCCTCACCTCCACTAATGTTTGAGATAGCTTGATCAAGGGTGTGTATGATTGCTGCCATTGCGGTTGTCTAACAACCATTAGTCAGTGGTGAAATTATCCAGTTATTAGCCAGAAGAGAAATTTGAGATGACAGAACAAAAATGCGCCTTAATTACCGGAATCACAGGTCAAGACGGATCATACTTAAGTGAATTGTTACTGGAGAAAGGCTACGAAGTTCACGGAATTATCCGTCGGAGTTCTTGTTTTAATACCGATCGCATTGACCACCTCTACAAAGATCCCCACGATCCCAACGCCCATTTATTCTTACATTACGGCGATTTAACTGATGGTACGACTCTACGCCGGATTTTAGAAGAAGTTAAACCCACAGAAATTTATAATTTAGGGGCTCAGTCTCACGTCCGGGTTAGTTTTGACTCTCCTGAATATACAGTCGATGCGGTGGGTATGGGAGTGTTACGCTTACTTGAAGCCATTCGGGACTACCAACAACGTACGGGTATTGAAGTGCGTTTTTATCAAGCGGGTTCATCGGAAATGTTTGGTAAAGTCCTGGAAATTCCCCAAAAAGAAACTACCCCATTTTATCCCCGTAGTCCCTATGCCTGCGCCAAAGTATACGGCCATTGGCAAACCATTAACTACCGCGAGTCTTATGACTTATTTGCCTGCAACGGTATTTTATTTAACCACGAAAGCCCGAGGCGGGGTGAAACTTTTGTGACCCGTAAAATTACCCGAGCAGTGGCTCGAATTAAAATGGGAATGCAAAATGATATTTACCTGGGTAACATCGATTCTAAGCGGGACTGGGGCTACGCTAAAGACTATGTTCGCGCTATGTGGCTAATGCTGCAACAAGACGCACCTGATGATTATGTAGTTGCCACCAATGAAACCCACTCCGTGCGGGAATTCCTGCAAATTGCTTTCAATTATGTCGGTTTAGATTGGGAAAAATATACTAAATTTGACGAACGCTATCTGCGTCCGGCTGAAGTGGATATTCTGATCGGCGATCCCGCCAAAGCCAGACAGAAACTGGGCTGGGAACCTTCTGTAACCTTTGAAGAACTGGTGCAGTTGATGGTGGATGAAGATTTGTTTTTATTGAAAAATCGCAAACAACAAGGTCAAGGCTTCGATTAATTGCTTAACCCTCATACCTAAACGAAACGGATGGAATCACTCAATTTACAAGATAAACGAATTGTTGTTACAGGCGGGGCTGGTTTTTTGGGTCGGCAGGTTGTTGAGCAACTGGTGCAAGCAGGGGCGAATTTAGATAAAATTCTAATTCCGCGATCGCGTGACTACGACCTAACTACACTGGAAGCTTGTCAACGGGCTGTCGATCAACAAGATATTGTCATCCACTTGGCGGCTCATGTCGGCGGCATTGGTTTGAATCGGGAAAAACCCGCAGAGTTATTCTACGATAACCTGATGATGGGGACTCAGCTCATTCATAGCGCTTATGAAGCGGGGGTTGAAAAATTTGTTTGTGTCGGGACAATCTGTGCCTACCCCAATTTGACCCCTGTACCCTTCAAAGAGGATGATCTATGGATTGGGTATCCGGAGGTGACAAACGCCCCTTACGGCATCGCTAAGAAGGCGCTACTGGTACAATTACAAGCTTATCGTCAGCAATATAACTTTAATGGAGTTTATTTGCTCCCGGTGAACTTATATGGCCCAGAGGATAACTTTAATCCTAAAAGTTCTCATGTGATCCCGGCTTTAATTCGCAAGGTTTACGAAGCCCAAAAACGAGGGGATAAAACCCTTCCGGTTTGGGGAGACGGCAGCCCCTCGCGGGAGTTTCTCTATTCGACGGATGCAGCTCGTGGTATCGTGAAAGCGACTTTATCTTACAATGACCCAGATCCGGTGAATTTGGGGACAAACCATGAGGTTAAAATTCGCGATCTCGTCGAACTCATTTGTGAGTTGATGGGGTTTGAAGGGGAAATTGTTTGGCAAACGGACAAGCCCAATGGTCAACCCCGGCGCTGTTTGGATACGCAACGGGCTAAAGAACGGTTTGGCTTTGAAGCGGAAGTTGAATTTCCGGATGGGTTGAAAAATACCATTGACTGGTATCGGCAAAATGCTGAACCGGTGAGTTAAGTTCTGTTTTGTTAGGATAGCGAGAATATTACCACGGAGGCACAGAGGACACAGAGAGATTCTTTGTGTCTTTGTGGTTTTTATAATGAGGGAGGACGTGATATAAACAGCAATAACGCGCTAACCGATAACCCATGACTCAGACGATAGACTTCCTTAGCCAACTCAATACCGCCCAACGCCAAGCTGTAGAACATTTTTGCGGCCCGATGTTGGTGGTGGCGGGGGCAGGGTCTGGAAAGACGCGGGCGTTGACTTATCGTATTGCTAATTTACTTCACAGTCATCGTTGTGATCCGGGTAATATTTTAGCGGTTACGTTTACCAATAAAGCGGCTCGGGAGATTAAAGACCGGGTAGAGATGGTTTTTGCCCAGCAACAGGCTGAAATTAAGTTCAATAAGCCGTTTTCGGCGTTAAAGCCAGAGGAACAAACTCGGTTAAAGTCGCAAATTTATCGCAATATTACGAAGCATTTATGGATGGGGACGTTTCATAGTTTATGTGCGCGAATTCTCCGATACGATATTAATAAGTATCAAGATGAAAAAGGGCGGCAGTGGCAAAGGAATTTCTCGATTTTTGATGAGTCTGATGCTCAGAGTTTGGTGAAGCAGATTGTTACGAAACAACTGAATTTAGATGATAAGAAGTTTGATCCGCGTAAGGTTCGTTATCAAATTAGTAATGCTAAGAATTTAGGCTTTTCACCACAAGTTTATGCGGCTGAAAACCCAGATTATCAAGGGCGGGTAATTTCTGAGGTTTATGGGATTTATCAAGATGCTTTGGCGGCAAATAATGCGTTAGATTTTGATGATTTAATTCGGGTTCCGGTTGAATTGTTTCAGCAGAATGAACAGGTTTTAGCGTATTGGCATCAAAAGTTTTGTCATATTTTAGTGGATGAATATCAAGATACAAATAGAACTCAATATAATTTAATTCGGTTATTGGCAACGAATGGGGAAAATCCTCGACAGTTTAACAATTGGAAAAATCGCTCTATTTTTGTTGTCGGGGATGTGGATCAATCGATTTATTCTTTTCGGATGGCAGACTATACTATTTTATTGGAATTTCAGCAAGATTTTGGCGATGGTTTAGGGGATGATGATACCCGGACGATGATTAAGTTAGAAGAGAATTATCGATCGCGTTCTAATATTCTTGAAGTGGCTAATCATTTAATTCAAAATAATACCGAAAGAATTGATAAAGTTCTGCGTCCGACTCGGAGTGAAGGCTTACCGATTTATTGTTATCGCGCTGATAATGAAACCGCAGAAGCACAGTTTATTCTGAATCAAATTAAGGGATTAATGCATGATAACCCAGAAATTGGTTATGGTTATTTTGCTATTTTATATCGCACAAATGCTCAATCTCGTGCCTTGGAAGATGCCTTGAGAGGAAAGGTTCCCTATACAATGATTGGCGGCTTAAAGTTCTACGATCGCAAAGAAATTAAAGATAGTTTATCTTATTTACGAATATTAGTTAATCCCGCCGATAGTGTGAGTTTATTACGAGTCATTAATACACCCCGTCGCGGTATTGGTAAAACGACAATTGATAGCTTAGTTAATGCGGCGCAACAGTTGGGAATTCCGTTATGGGAAATTATTAGTGATACTGATTCTGTTAATACTTTAGCGGGACGTTCTGCGAAGGCTGTAAATCAATTTGCCGAGATAATTAGTAAGTGGCAAACTAAAGTTAATACCTTATCGGGTTTGGAGATATTAGAAGGGATGTTAGAAGACTCAAACTATATTCAAGACTTAACAAAACAGGGAACAGATGAAGCAGAAAATCGCTTAGAAAATATTAAAGAACTGTGTAATGCAGTCTCGCAATTTCAAGAAGATAATGAAGATTCTAGTTTAGAAGCGTTTCTCGCTAATGCCGCTTTAGCCTCTGATTTAGATAATTTAGAAGAAGGTGAAAAAGCAGTCTCTTTAATGACCTTACATTCCGCCAAAGGTTTAGAATTTCCGATTGTATTTCTAGTGGGTTTAGAACAAGGTTTATTTCCCAATTTCCGCAGTTTAGATGATCCTTTAGCGATAGAAGAAGAACGCAGATTATGTTATGTTGGGATTACTCGCGCCCAAGAACAATTGTTTATTTCTCATGCCAATGAACGCCGTTTGTGGGGATATCGAGAACCTTGTGTACCGTCGATGTTCTTAAAGGAATTACCGACAGAATTAATAGCTGGAAGTTTACCTATTTCTCAGCGGAAAACTAAACCGAAAAAGACTGAGGAAAAGACATCGAAAAAGCCATTAAAAGTTACTAAACCTGAAGATTGGAAAGTCGGCGATCGCGTTCTTCATACCAGTTTTGGAGTGGGACAAGTGACTCATATCTTCGGTAATAAACCCAGTAAATTATCGTTAGCAGTTAAGTTTGATTATTCTAATCCTAGAATTATTGATCCCAATAAAGTACCCTTACAAAAGTTAGATTAAATAAACAATCCCACATCAACTGAGAAAAACTCAGCTAAAGCTTTTGCCTGGGCTTTGCTAATACTGCGTTTACCATTAACGACTTCAGAGACAACACCTCTCGAACCCATTACACCGACTAAATTTTCCTGTTTGATATTACCCGATTCCATTAGATGTAGCAGCATAGAATGGGGTGTTCCTTCGTCGAGAGGATAATTTTCGTCCTCAAATTTTTCGATTAAAGTAACTAACAGTTCGAGGATGGCATCTTCCTCGTTGCTGCGATTAACTTTATATTCTAATTCTTGTGCCAATTTAATAGCGCGTTCGTTTTCTGCCTCGGTTTCAATCACCTTTGGCTGATATTTGGCGAGTAACTGCCCGTAGTCTGAGGGATTAATAGTAAGGGTCATTTTTCCATTTATCCGTATCGTATTCGGCGTGATTTAGAATATACTTAATATAAATTCTCTGATGCTTGTAAATAATATCGACAATTAAACGATAGCGATTATCTTTAATGTTGAAAACCGTGAAATTACCGACGGCTTCGGCAGTTTTGTAAGTGGCTTGGACTTCTATTAAATTCTGCCATCGTGCTTTACAGGCAACTCTGTACCAGTTATAAAGGGCATCACAGGCATCTGCATGAGATTGACAGTAATCCCGGAGAATCTTTCGACTAATGACACGCACATTGTTTAACTATAGCAGTACAAGATTTAGTTAGGACATTCTTAAATCCTAAAACTCTCTGAGGGTCTACTGTTTCCTGTTCCCTGCGCCGCCTTGAGCCTGTCGAAAGGTTCCCTGTTCTAAGAGCGCGTAGCGCCATAAATCTAGTTTCCTTTCAATATTCTCATATTGAGAATAAAACGTCAAGTTATTTAGGGTTTGTTAAGCCCCTTTAAAACTCTAATTTTTCATCGTTTTTTAAAGAGATAGAAAGCTATTTCCATATCTTTAATAGTCCTCTTTTCCCTTCTCTTCCAAGCAGAGGGTTAGGGAGAGGTCTCAAGGGTTTTACCTACTTCAATTAACCTATTTGACGCACAGGGATTTCAATGATAAATTCAGTCCCTACATTCGGAACAGGATAACAATCAATTTTACCATGATGTTTATCTGTAATAATTTGATAACTGATAGAAAGCCCGATTCCCGTACCTTCACCTATCGGTTTAGTCGTGAAAAACGGATCAAATACTTTATCGCAAATACTGCTTGAAATCTCAGGCCCACTATTAGCAAATTTAATCCGAATCCAATTAGCATCAATTGTTTCAGTTTGAATTATAATTATTTTGTCACCGGGGATGTTTTCTAAAATATAAATAGCATTCTCTAAAATATTCATGAATACCTGATTCAGTTGACCCGGATAACATTCAACTGGCGGTAAATCTCCATATTCTGTAATCACTTCAATACCCAAAAGGCGATTTTGTAAAATCATCAATGTACTATTAATTCCCTGATGAATATCGGCGAGTTTAAACTCAGATTCATCTAATCGAGAAAAATTTCTTAACGATAGAACAATTTCACGAATCCGTTCTGTGCCTGTTTTCATCGAGTTTAACAGTTTGCTAAAATCTTCTTTGACAAATTCAATATCAATCTCTTCGAGGTATTCTTGAATCTCAGCGACGGGTTCAGGATAATGTGTTTTATATAAATTTAATAATTCAAATAAATCCTGAATATAATTATCCGCGTGAGTCAGATTACCATGAATAAAACTAATCGGATTATTAATTTCATGCGCCACTCCCCCCACCATTCGACCCAAACTTGACATTTTTTCACTTTGAATCATTTGTGCTTGGGTACATCGTAATTCTTGTAGGGTTTTTTGCAAGGTTTCGGTTTGCTGTTGTAGTTTAATTTCAGCAGTTTTACGTTCTGTAATATCCAACACATGGGAAGCGATCCCAATCACTTCTCCTTGATCCGTCACTAACGGAGTGTTATACCACTCACAGATAATGGTTGTACCATCTTTCCTCAAATTGTCATTAATGTTGCAGTATCCCCCTTGTTGCATCAATAGATCGTCAATCACTTTTTGAACCTGTTCGCGAGTCGATTCTGGTAGAATAAAATCGATATATTGACCCAATGCTTCGTCGCAAGTATAGCCAAAGATACTTTCTGCGGCTGGGTTCCAAGCGGTAACTTCCATTTGGGTATTCCATTCAATCACCGCCAGGGGCGTTTGTTCCACCATTAACGACAGTCGCTGCTGAAACTGTTGTAATTGTGCTTCTGCGGCAACGCGATCGCTAATATCAATCACACAACCATCCCACAGAATAGAACCATCTGCTTGTTTTTCCGGTCGTGAGAGTCCCTGTACCCACTTCACCTCTCCCGAAGGCAGAACAATTCGCCACTCATGTTCCCAGAGTTGCAACGTTTCAGCAGATAACAGGATCGATCCCATCACCTCTGCTTCATCTTCTGGGTGAATTTTCAATATATTGGCATCCTGTTGCAGAAGTTCCGGTTCAACGCCAAGGATATGCCGACAACCCGAAGAGATATAAGGAAAAGAGATGTTACCAGCGCCATCTAAACGAAACTGATACAGCATTCCGGGAATATTTGCTGCTAAACGTTGAAACCGGGCTTCGCTTTGTTTCAGGGCATTCTCAGCGGTCTTACGACTGGTAATATCAACACACACATCGCCTATGGCGTAGATCTTGCCATCAGTATCTCTCATCGGAAACTTGATGGTTTGATAAGTGTGTTCTCCATCGGGGAGGGAAATGGTTGTTTCTAAAGATAAGTCTTGACCTGTTTCCCTGACTTGTTGGTAATTGTACTTCAGCCTAGCCGCTATTTCTTCCCTGAAGATCTCATCGTCTGTTTTACCAATTGCTTCTCCGGGAGATAGTTGTAAAATCCGCTCAAATTCTCGGTTTGTGAGAATATACTGACTCTCTGGATTTTGCAGGTAGATCGCTGCGGGTACATGATCTAGTACGGCTTGTAATTTATTTTGGCTTTCTTTTAATGTAATTTCAGCTATTTTGCGCTCGCTAATATCATGACGAATCGAGATATATTGATAAGGTTGATATTTTGCATCCAGTAGGGGAACAATCGTGGTGTCAAGCCAGTAATATGAGCCATCTTTGGCTTTATTTTTGATTTCTCCCTGCCAGACCTCGCCTTGAGAAATGGTCTGCCACATTTCCTGGAAAAATTGGGGAGAATGATAGCCAGAACTAATAATACTGTGGTTTTTTCCGAGCAGCTCCTGATAATTATAACCACAAAGTTGGCAAAATTTATTGTTAATGTAAATCATGTTCCCTTCTAGATCTGTAATGGATACACTAGCTGATTGATCCAGGGCAAACTTGAGATTTGTTAATTCTTGCAGTGATTGTTGCAGTAAATCCGCGCGTTGTACGACTCTTGTTTCTAATTCTTTATTAAACTGTTTAAGTACCGCTTCAGCCAGTTTGCGGTCGCTAATCTCCATCACACAGCCATCCCATAATATCGCGCCATTAGGTTGGTATTGGGGTTTAGAAATACCCTTGAGCCATTTTAACTCCCCAGTTGGGGTAATAATTCGCCATTCAAATTCCCATTCTGTTAAGGTTTTAGCCGAGTGAGCAATTGTATTTTCTATCCGAGGTCGATCTTCGGGATGTACCATTTCAAACAGTAACTCAGGCTGAAGATACACTTGTTCGGGTTCAACTTCATAAGTATAGTAGCAGCCAGAAGAGACGTAAGGAAATGTTCTTGTCCCATCCGGGTTAAGGCGAAACTGATAAATCATTCCCGGCACATTATCAACCCGTACTTCAAACTGCTTAAATGTCGGTAATTCGGGCGGTTGACTGGCAATTTCAGCTTCTATAACCGTCTCAATACTAACAGTAATTCCCTCAATTTTATTCGCTTGATTACGCCACGGTGCAGCTTGCCATTTCAGGCTTTTTAACGGATTTTTTTCATCCCCAAAATACTCTGTTTGCCAAGACTGAGTTAAACCGGATAAACAGTTGTTGTAAATGGTTAGCCAGTTAGGTGGAAGAGTTGGTATTGTTTGATATCCATTGATAGATTGATTGCCTAAATTGAGCAATTCTCGCCAACGTAAGTTAGCCAGAAGATACTGCATATCACGATCAAATACAGCGATCGCCATCGGGAGTTGTTCTAGCCAAAGCCGCGCTTGGGTGGTGGGTTGAGGGTGATTAGAAGGCATTTTTCTTTTTCCATCAATAATTGATGGCAAATAATCTTTTTTGATAAATATTTATAACCCCTAAATATACCGTAAGTTACGTTGATTCTCAAATCACTTTTTTATCATAGCATTATTAAACAACTATAGAATTTTTAATTTATATATAAAAAATATTTATTTTTATCATTTTCACTTATTAAATTTTCATTTTGTATGCCTATTTTATCATATTCAAAGCTAGTAAGAATTTATTAAAAATATTATTCTATAGGAAAATAATCATTTCCGCGATAGTAATTGCTTATTATTTTTTGGAAAAAATGTAATCTAGCTATGGTATATTTCGGCTAATAAGATACTGAATATCCGAAAAAGTACTCTATAAAAATGCCTTTTAATCGTATATAAGTACGTTTTCGTACAAAACTAGATTACCACAGGCAGATGCAAAATTAATCTATTGCCATTACGTTAGATTTCCGTTCCCTAAGCCCATGCCCTAAAGCCCTATGAATGCGATTGAAAAGGTGAAATAAAAGGCTCAAATTTTTGAGGTTAATTAAACAAAAAAATCCGGCTAAAAAGCCAGATCGAAAACCTTTAGAGTTATACCCGTTTTAGAGTGAGAAAATTACTCGTATTTTTGGTAATAAACACAGTAAATAATCATCTTTGCTGTTCAGCTTAATTATTAATATCCTAAAATTATTAACCCCAATATAGCAGCTATTCCCTACTTCAATTAATGTGTTTGACGCACAGGAATTTCAATACTAAATTCAGTCCCTTCACCCTGAAGTGGATAACAATTAATTTTGCCATTATGCTTATCAGTGATAATTTGATAACTGATAGAAAGTCCGAGTCCAGTGCCTTGACCAATGGGTTTTGTGGTGAAAAAAGGATCGAAAACTTTATCACAAATACTGTTTGAAATCTCAGGGCCGCTATTGGCAATTTTAATCCGAATCCAATCCGAATCAATTCTGTCAGTTTGAATCCGAATTGTTTTATGATCGGGGGTGTTTTCTAAAATATAAATAGCATTATCCAACAGATTCATAAATACTTGATTCAGTTGACCGGGATAACATTCGACTTGTGGCAACTCAGTATATTCTGTAATAACTTCAATACCCAAAAGGCGATTTTGTAAAATCATTAACGTACTCTTAATTCCCTGATGAATATCGACTTGCTTAAACTCCGCTTCATCTAACCGAGAAAAATTTCGTAATGATAAAACAATTTCTCGAATTCGTTCAGTCCCTATTTTCATCGACTTCAATAGTTTTTCAAAGTCTTCTTTGATAAAATCAAGTTCAATCTCGTCTAGTAATTCTTGAATCTCTATTGGGGGTTCAGGATAATGTGCTTGATAAAGATCGAGTAATTCAAATAAATCCTGAATATAATCATCCGCATGAGTCAGATTACCATGAATAAAACTCACCGGATTATTAATTTCATGTGCCACTCCCCCCACCATTTGACCCAAACTAGACATTTTTTCACTTTGAATCATTTGTGCTTGGGTACGCTGCAATTCTTTTAGGGTTTTTTGTAGGATTTCCGCTTGTTGTTGTAATCTAATTTCAGCAGTTTTACGTTCCGTAATATCCATTAGGGTTCCAAACAAACCTGTGACTTCACCAGATTGATTTTGAACCACTTCGGCTTTAACATTGACGTAACGTAAATCTTGATCTGTTCCGATTCGTAACTCTAATTCAACGGGTTGAGCTGTGGCGACTGTATTTTCCAACGCCTGTGAGAGCCTCAAGCGGTCTTCTGGATGATAAAGTAAGGTTGACTCTTCAGTTGTCGGTGATCCCAATTCTACAGGCCGCTTAAACAGGTGAAATAACTCTTCAGACCAGGTGACACAGTCTGTGGCTGCGTCATATTCCCAATTGCCAATATGAGCAATTCGCTGTGCTTGTTGCAAATCTCTTGTGGTTTTCTCGAAGGCAGCTTCGGCTTTTTTACGTTCACTAATATTGCGCGTAACTGTCGCTATTCCCATGGGTTCCCCAGTTTCAGGATCGCGGAGTATGAATATAGTTTCATCAACCGGAATTAAACAGCCTGTTTGGAAATGCTGGAATTGTAATTCTCCCTGCCAAGTTCCCTTTTTCAGAACTTCAGGTAAAATCTTGTCTTCAAGCAATTGAATCTCTTCCGGATAATAGAAATCGGTGATTTGTTTTGTTTGTGCCTCTTCAATATTGTTTAACCCCACCATTTTTAAGCCGGCTGGATTAATATAGACAAGCTGTTTTTCAAGGGTAGCAAATGCAATAAAATCTGAACTGGCTTCAACAATAGAAATCAACTTTTTACGTTCAGCTTCGGCTTTTTTACGTTCAGTAATATCCCGTGAAATGACTGCTGTGCCGATGAGTTCCCCAGTTTCAGGATCGTTGACAGTAAATACATTTTGATCGACCGGAATTAATTTGTTAGTTTTAAATTGCCGCAGTCGTGATTCTCCTTGCCACATTCCCTGTGTGAGAACCTTGGGTAAAATCTCATGTTCAAACACTTGAACATCTTCCGGAAAATAATAATCAGTGATTGGCTTTGTTTGTGCTTCCTCAATACTACTTAACCCTGCCATTTTTAACCCCGCCGGATTAACATAAATAGGCTGACCTTCAGGTGTCGCAAATCCAATAAAATCTGAACTGGCTTCAATAATAGAAATCAACTTTTGTCGTTCAGCTTCGGCTTTTTTGCGTTCTGTCACATCCATCAGCGTTCCAAACAGGCGGATCACTTGTCCCTGTTCATTGCTGACTGCTTCCCCTTTAGCGTTAACGTGGCGAATTTCACCGCTGGCACGAATCATCCGTACTTCTACATCGTAAGAGATTCCTTCATTGGCGGCTTCGGTAACGACTTTCAAAAACCATTCTCGATCTTCAGGATGAGACAAGGCGATGACTTCTTCAAAAGAGGGTACGGTGGTTTTATCGTCTAAACCATAAATCCGAAACATCTCCTTAGACCATTGAATTTCTCCTGTGGCAATGTCATAATTCCAATTACCGATATGAGCCAATTTTTGAGCTTCTTGCAGTTCAGCAGTGGTTTGTTGTAGTTGCAATTCAGCAATTTTGCGTTCTGTAATATCCAACGCATGGGAAGCAATTCCAATCACTTCTCCTTCTGGAGTGACGAGCGGGGTGTTGTACCACTCACAGATAATGATTTGACCATCTTTCCTCAAATTATCATTGATGCTGTAGCGTCCACCTTGTTGCATCAGTAAATCAGCATTAATTCCTTGAACTTGTTGGCGTACTGATTCGGGTAGAATAAAATTCATATACTGACCCATCGCTTCAGTGGCAGAATAGCCAAAGATGCGTTCAGCAGAAGGGTTCCAGGCGGTAACTTGCATCTCGGTATTCCATTCAATTACCCCTAAAGGAGTTTGTTCAACCATTAACGATAGTCGCTGCTGAAACTGGTGGAGTTGTTCTTCAGTACGTTTGCGATCGCTAATATCAGTCAGACAACCATCCCATATTATCGAACCATCTGCTTGAGGTTCAGGTCGTGACAATCCTTGCACCCATTTTACCTCTCCCGAGGGCAGAATTGTTCGCCACTCCTGTTTCCAATCTTGCAAGGTTTCAGCAGATAACCTCACCGCTGCCATCACCTCAACTTCATCTTCTGGGTGAATTTTTAATAAACTAGCATCTTGTTGAATCTGTTCTGGCTCTAATCCATACAAATCTCTACATCCGCAAGAGACATAAGGGAAAGAAAAGTTACCATCGCCATCTAAACGATACTGATACAGCATTCCGGGAATATTTGCTGTCAAACGTTGAAAATGAGCTTCACTCTGTTTCAGGGCATTCTCAGCGCTCTTACGATTGGTAATATCAATTGAAATGCCGCCTATGGCGTAGATATTGCCGTCAGCATCAGCGACCGGGAACTTGATCGTTTGATAAATATGTTCCCCATCAGCCAGAGGAATTACTTCTTCTGAATGTAAGGGTTGAGCTGTTTGCCTGACTTTTTGGTCATTGTGCTGGATATAAGATGCTGCAACTTCCGGGAATAAATCATAGTCTGTTTTTCCCAAGACTTTTCCGGGAGATGCTTGTAAAACCCGCCCACATTCAACGTTGGCGATCGCATACTCACCCTCTAAATTTTTGAGGTAAATCACTGCGGGTGAATGATTGATGAATGCCTGTAATTGATTTTGGCTATTTTGTAATGCGATTTCTGCATATTTACGATCGCTAATATTATGGCTAATGGAGATATATTGATAGGGTTGATTTTTTTTATTGAGTAGAGGAACAATAGTCATATCAACCCAGTAGTATGAGCCATCTTTGGCTTTATTTTTGATTTCCCCTTGCCAGACCTTGCCTCGAGAAATCCTCCGCCACATTTTCTGGAAAAATTGAGGGGAATGATAGCCTGAGTTAATAATGGTGTGTTTTTTCCCGATTAATTCTTTACGAGAATAACCACAGTTTTGACAAAATTTATCATTGACATCAATAATACTTCCTTGAAGATCTGTAATTGAAACAATCGCTGATTTATCGATAGCTAACTTTAGATTCGTCAATTCTTGCAGTGATTGTTGCAGTTGAGCCGTGCGCTCTTGCACTCGGATTTCGAGTTCTTCATTGTAGCGTTTCAGTGTTTCTTCGGCTTGTTTACGGGTGGAAATATCTTCAACTGTCCCAAGAATACCAATGACTTGATTTTGACTATCAATTAGAGGAATTTTATTAGTCTCTATCCAAGCTTGCCGACCATCAGCTTGTTGTTGAGTTTCAATAATATGTAATTCGGGTTGACCCGCTGCCATGACTTGACGATCGCAGTGGCGATACCAATTGGTTTCCTCATCAGTCCAAGCCAGATCATAATCTGTTTTTCCAATAATTTCTTCTGGGGAATTTAGACCCGCCACACGAGCAAAATTTTGGTTGCAGCCTTGGTAAACTGAGTTACGATCTTTCCAAAAAATTAATTGCGGAATATTATCTAATACTGATTGTAATAACTGTTGAGACTGTTGACGTTGAGCTTCTGTCGCTTTATGTTCACTAATATCAATGACACAGCCATCCCATAATATAGCGCCATCGGATTGGTATTGCGGTTGAGAAATACCTTTAAGCCATTTCTGTTTTCCGGTTGGGGTAATAATTCGCCATTCGGTTTCCCATTTTGTTAAGGTTTTAGCTGAGTCAGCAATTGTATTTTGTAATAGAGGGAAATCATCCGGATGCACCATTTCAAACAGTAAATCAGGCTGAAGATACACTTGCTCCGGTTCAAGTTCATAAATATAGCAGCATCCGGAAGAAATGTAAGGAAAACGTATTGTACCATCAGGATCGAGGCGAAACTGATAAATCATCCCCGGTACATTACCCGCCAGTGTTTTAAACTGCTGAAATGTCTGTAATTCGGGAGGTTGATTAACTTTTTTTTCTTCTATAACTGCTTCAATACTAACAGTAATTCCACCCACTTTACCCGCTTCATCATACCAAGGTATTGCCTGCCATTTTAGACTTTTTGATGATTTTTTTTGATCTCCAAAACACTCCGTTTGCCAAGATTGAGTTAAACCAGATAAACAGTTTTTGTAGATAGTCAGCCAGTCAGTCGGAAGGGTTGGTATTGTTTGAGTTGAGCAACATCCAATCAGCGGTTGATTGCCTAAATCAAGAAGTTCTCGCCAACGTAAGCTAGCTTGAATATACTGCATGTTACGATCAAATAAAGCGATCGCGATCGGGAGTTGTTCTAGCCAATGTTTTATTTGAGTAGTAAATTGAGATTGAGCAGTTAACATCTTTTTATCAAAACTATTACGCAGTCAAGAATATAAGTTGGCAAATGTTTAAAGCGGGTAACTCGACAATCCTACTGATTTCCTAACTCATCCAGGGCTAGCCAACGCTTAAATCACCACTCAGTAATGAGTACAGATATTTCTGTATATATAAAGTACTTATCTCTATTATTCAATTAATGTATTGAATCTGTCATCCGCAAAATTATTGAGATGAGGGTGTGAAATGAACCCTCTAATTTCCCGATTTTCCGCGTTTTCCGCAATGGCGATATGTGATGATGATTATTGGTTTGAATTCAATACAATTAAGTAGATATTAAATTGAAATCAATAGATCAGAATAATCAAGAAAATTCACTGTCAATATTCCTTAGGAACAGCAGAACTAATAAACAGTATAAATACGACTATAACCTAACTTCTTCGCTCCACTTTCTGGGGGCTGTTTATCATGGGCTTCAGCGTCACGTCCAACAGGCTATTCTACGGAAACCCCACCCTACTCATCATTCTCAACAGGTATCTTTGCTAAGGCCTGTTGTAGCACTTCCACTCCTGCCCCAGGACGATAAACATTTTCACTAATGTGTCGTTTCCAAGCTTTTGTTCCGGGTTGGAAAGCAAATAATTGCAGTATATGACGGGTAATACTATTGAGACGAAGCCCCCGACTCAAACAATCTTCAATATAAGGATACATCGCTTCAACCACCTGATGGCGAGTGGGAGGAATGGTTTGTTCCCCAAAAATCTCTTGATCTGCAATTGCAAATAGATAAGGATTATCATAAGCTGCCCGTCCAATCATCACCGCGTCAACTTGTTGTAGTTGTTGCTGAACTTGGGATAAATCGGTAAAGCCGCCATTAATTTCAATTAACAGATGAGGAAAATCCTGTTTGAGTCGATGCACATCTGCATAACGCAACGGAGGAACAGTGCGATTTTCCTTGGGGCTAAGCCCTTTTAACCAGGCTTTACGGGCATGAACACTAAAACGCCTGCACCCGCCCTGTTCTGAGACGATTTTGATAAAATTGACCAAATCTTCGTAGCGATCGCGATCATCAATGCCAATGCGATGCTTGACGGTAACAGGTATTTTAACCGCTTGTTGCATCACCTGAATGGCTTCTGCGACCCGTTGGGGTTGAGCCATTAAACAAGCCCCAAAATGCCCTTCTTGTACCCGACTACTGGGACATCCTACATTTAAGTTAATTTCATCATAACCCCAGTCTTCGGCAATTCTCGAAACGGTTGCCAGTTCAGTCTGCCCGTCGCCCCCCACCTGCAGAACTAAAGGTTTTTCGACCGCAGAAAATCCCAGTAGTTTATCGCGATTGCCATGTAAAATTGCGTCGGTGGTTACCATCTCTGTGTACAATAAGGTTCGACGGGTGATCTGACGCATGAAATAGCGAAAATGACGATCTGTACGATCCATCATTGGCGCAACACTCAAGGGAATGACTGCAGTGGTTGAAGTCGGATTAAATCTGGTTGAGGTATTCATCGGGTTTTGCCGTTAAGTTCTGAGCCTCATGTTTTTTTGTGATCAAAATATTCAACTCGGGTGGTACAGTCTGCAACTGTTTCATCTTCGATACTTCCCGTTTCATCTAATTGCGATATGGAAATCGGCTTGCCAGTTGGGAACTGATGAATATTTTCAGATTCCGATCCGGTTAATTTAATCAATAACCGTGGCCCTGAATGTCCTAAACGAATTACCATCCCCTCCGACACTGGCACTTGAGTTAGCGGTTTCCCCCCAAAAAAGGTTCCATTCGCTCCAAAGTTGACAATTTCCCATCCAGATGAGGATTTCCATAATTCGATATGATGGCGGGAAACAACGGAATTGTAAATCACAATATCGTTATCTTTCGCGCGACCAATTCGCAAAATCGATTTCTCTTTAAACATCCAGCGGTTGACTGGAATTGGCTGAGTTGGGTGGATTAAAATTATTGTAATCACAAAGCAGTTATCACACAATAATATAATGTTGCTGTTTGGGTTTGCAGGTATTTTTCTTAATCGATTGAATGAATCACAGGTTGGGCTAATCCCTATTTTAAACGCTTTTCTAGATGCTCCTGAATGTCTTAAGATCGGCAAAAACCAATACGTTCGATTTTAACCCTCAAATTAAGTTTATCGAGAAATCTTTAATTTCTGAAATATTGAAACAGATGATTTTTTTCAAGCCTATTGCTGTCTTGGGATGAATCAATCACATGGATCGACTTCTGTAATCTCTTCATAAGTTTGCGGCAAGTTTAATGCATTTGGATGGGATGGAGAAGCAGTTGTAATTTGAGTTTTAATTTCGTAAGGGTCTCGAACCTTAACTAAGGGTTCGCTCTGATCCAAGCTATCATCGAGTGGCTGAGAGTTAGATGGATGAGGATCGATATTGAGTTGAATTTTGGGCCCAGAAATAGCAAGATGAATTACACATCCATTCTTTACCCAAGATTCAGACACTTGCACACCTTCAATATAAGTTCCATTTGTTCCTAAATTGAACACTTTCCAGCCTCGAGCAAACTGCCGCAGTTCGACGTGATGACGAGAAACCACAGCACTGTACAAGACGACATGATTCTTCATTGATCGTCCGATGCGGATAATCGGTTCTTGTTTAAAAGCCCAACTCCGAACAGGAATAGATTGGAAAGGATGTAACAAGGTTAGCTTAATCACATTGTCAGTCGTTAATTCAAACACAGCACCCTGAAGTTATTGCAGAGCGCAACCTTTTTTTATCCAGCAGATTGTTAAGGATCGATAGCGATCAATCGTTACTCAAAATTCGGATAAAGGCTGAACTCATACATCTTTATTGTACCTATTCAAAGGATGTATCAAACAGCTCAGCCCATAACTTTACAAAGCTTAGGTCATTTGGAAAATAAAAGAAACCTTATCTCCTTTACCCAATGAAATGCGATCGCCTGGTCTTAAACGGTGTCTATTTCCTGGGGATAAGGGAATATTATTAATATAAGTTCCATTAGAACTTCCCATATCTTCAATATAGAATGCATCTGATTCTGCCCGAATATCAGCGTGTTTACGAGAAACGATTTCTGAGTTAGGAAAACCTGAAACATCGATATCTGGCGGAACTAAGTCATTGGGTTTGCCGAGATGAATCACGGATAAGTTTTGAGGTAATTCTAGGACTGCATTAGTTTGAACATGCACTAATTGAGCGGACTGTTTTTGCAATTGAGTTGCGGGGGTCACCGGAGCCACTCCTGCCAGAGGAACAGGGGATGCAGGCGGTGCATTAGCTGCTGTTGCTGTCGTTTGGGGAAATGGGGGAGGAGGTGAACTGGATTTTTCTAAATCTGGGGCTGAAGTCGTTGTCGAGAGTGGCGAAGATTCAACTGTAGGCTCTGGTGTGGGGTCGGGTGTTGGGGGAGTCACTAGGGTCGGTAAGATGTCAGCACCGGGCTGTTGTGTGGCGCTGGTGGCCGGTTGTAAACTTGAACCACATTGACCACAGAATGTCGCGTCACTCTGAACGCTTGCCCCACAACTGGGACAGGCAACTGTTGTCGGGAGAGGAGTATAACAGGCTTCACACTGATTTGCTCCCTCCGGATTCTGATGATTACAATTGGGACAAACAATCATTAATTTCTCTTGATGGTGGGTAATAAGTCATTTAATTATCTGAGGAAATAGAGGCCAGTGTACTTTAAACCTCAGCTCTATCGGCCAACAACAGCGGCTTTGGGTGACAAATCAGAAAGACTATAGCCAGTTGAGTCGCAGCGATCGCCGCCTAAAATCATCCATCGGCTTGGTTTGCTCGGCTGCCGATGACGCTGGCCGATGACGCTGGCCTATTATGTGGTGGTGAGTTGTTCTCCGGCTGAGGTGTCGAGCAACCAGTACAGTTGGCCTTGAGGTTGGATGAGGCGGGAAGGATACATCATGTCATCGGCCTCGTCGGTAAAGACTTGAGCCAAAGCAGGACGTTTACTGGCTCCGGCGACCACAAACATCACACAACGACCCTGATTCAGCGTAGGAACCGTCAGAGTGATTCGAGGCTCACCCCCTTTGTCTCCCACAGTAACCAGGCGCTCACGCTCAGTTAAGGCGGCAGTATGAGGGAATAATGAAGCGGTATGAGCGTCATCTCCCATACCCAGTAAAATCACATCAAATTGAGGAAATTCTCCGGGGGCGAGTTGAAAAAACTGCCGCAATTCAGCTTCATATTTTTGAGCATCGGCAGCGGGGTCATTGCTGTTTGTCGGCATCGGATGAATATTTTCTAAGGGGAAAGCGACTCGATCGATCCAAGCCTGAC
This sequence comes from Microcoleaceae cyanobacterium, assembly GCA_049649525.1. Lineage (GTDB taxonomy): Bacteria > Cyanobacteriota > Cyanobacteriia > Cyanobacteriales > Microcoleaceae > JAAURB01. The sequence continues at coordinate 116,404 of JBARZE010000064.1, read as the reverse complement.
GAGCCATTAATTGATTACTATCGGCATGATCTGAAGCGACATAACGTTCATCTCCCCAAAAAATATGAATCTTTTCTAAGGGTAATTTCTCCGCTGCCAGCTTCTGATACAGAGGTTTTGGAGTGCTACCCCCAGATAACGCGATCGTAAAGCGATGGCGTTGTTCGATGGCGGTTTTGATTTGAGCTAAAATAATATCGACAGATCGCTCGATCAACTTTTCTTTATCGGCTAAGACTTCAACTGTTTTTTTCATTACAACTTTATTTTATAGATTGTGCTTTTTTCCCGGTCTAGAACAGATAATAATTATAAAAATCGAGTTGTTCGACTTGGCTTAAGGATAAAATAATAACATCTCAGCTTAAACTCTCGGATATTTGAGTCGATACTGCAGAGTTGCATCAGCGCTATGAATTGCTGTTAAGCTAAACTAGCTCTGAGATATCAATCGCTCTCGCTCTGATAGGTTCAATACGTTATTTTATCGTCGGTTGGGATCAAATCATCATGTCTAAATACCAAGCTAAATCTGAGTCTACCCGTTCTAGGGCGGCTCGTCTGCGATCGCTGAGTCAACTCAGAACTTTAGGGCCTGTTGGAATTGTGACTTTGTTGGGAATATTTGTTTGGCAATTGTCGGAACATCCAGAATGGTTCCAAGTCAACGATCCTCAACCCAATTCCCCAAATACTGTCCTCAGTAATCAACTCTCAGATGAAGAACGCTCTATTGCTGCAGAAATTGATAGTTCTACTTTCTTGTTGGAGGAACTCGATACAAATGCTCCCCAAGTTAATCCTTTTAATGATTCAATTTTAGCAGGTGAAGCGCTATTAGAATCGGCTCGCCCGTCTCGGAATAATTCCGACTCTGCTAAATCATTTAATCTGTTGTTACCCGAATTTTCGACATCAGATCAATCGAATTCGATCCCCCCTAAACCTAATTTTAATTTCTTTCAAAATCAGCAATTGTCGCCAAATTCATCTACTTTTGGCAATACATCTAATTTAAATATTACTGATAATTTCAACCTTAATACCGGAGAAAATCAGGCGGTTTCTTCTCCTAATTCAGACAGTAATATAGCTCCCCAAACTCCATTAGGAGCGGCAATGGAGCAATATAATCCTGATTCATCTGCTACAGATTCAACTGATTCTGAGTTAACTCAAACCACGACCTCAGAAGATCCTAATTCTGCCGCAAATACCGCCAATTATTCTGATGCTTTACCCACTTATTCCGATCCTTCCTTATTATTAAATTTGGGTACAAATTCCACCCAAGCTTTGCCTAGTCCCACCTCTTCTAATTTGCCTCAACCGAGTTGGATTGTTCCTAAAAACCCGACACAAAATACCCCATCAGCCCCAACTATTGCGCCGATTCCTATCCAAAATCCTTATCAAACGAATCTTTCAATTCCCCGAAATTTACCTCTAAATCCACCGACAGTTCCCATCACCCCAGGTTATACAAATCCTGACGGACAATCTCCTTCAAGGGTTTATTCAAATCCGGCTTATGGTTACAATAATTCAGGTTCTGTGCAGAACTATAATTATGGAGTGACTCAACCCAATATTCAAAATACAACTGTTACCCCCAATCCGTTAGTTCCTCGCAATTCTAATAATCTTAACCCGGCTACTCGACCTTTTTCTGTACCACGTCCTATTCCAGGACGGACAATTGGCGGGGGTAGAATTAATACATTTGCTAATCCTTAAAGGCGATAAAAAATAGGAGTTATTTGACGAGCAATAAATGGGGGATATCACGGAGCATAACTGGGGTTGAGAGCCGGGATATTATGATTGAAGTTCAACTCATTATTTAATTCTAATTTTGATGATGAACTCTTGAGGAGAGTTGCTCGCTGAGTTATTCTGAGATAAATTTTATTCGAGGCAGTAATTTACAGTGGTGAATGAATTGATGAAAAAATAACTGTAACTTCTCGATTTATCAAAACAGAGTAATACAAAAAATTGATTAAATACAACCTTGTTGCAACAACTGAGCAATTTCTGTTTGGCAATGATCTGTTAATTCTAAAGCAGCTTGTTTCCCTTGTTTACCTCGATATTGTTGTTGTCGTTGAGGAGTAATCCAGTAAGGTTGACCAATTAACACATTGACTCGACGATAAATAATCAGAGGATGCCAACCTGATTGAGCAAATAGCGGCTCTGAGGGGTCAAACCAACTCAACAGTCGTAGAGGAATCATTGATGAAATAGATTCTTCTTCAAACGCCGCCATCGCCACAGGTAAAACCGCTAAATTATCAACATTTGCGCGTAAGGCTAAATGAGCAAATCCTCGTTGAAATGAGCCAACTGTATTGGGTGGACTAAATTTTACCATCGGTTCAGCCCCTTCTGGAAAAATTCCCACTGCTTCCCCTTGTTGCAGCAACTCAGTGGCTTGCTGAAAGAAGTGTTTAGGATGATTAGAAGCGTCATTCAAGGGAAAAGCCCCCAAAGTCGTCACCAGATCTTTTAAGAAAGGAACTTCACCCATATAATGATGACAGGCAAAGCGAATGGGACGAGCGATGGCAGCAGTGAGTAAAATCGGATCGAGAAAGCTGCGATGATTGCTGACAATTAACACAGCGCTATTTTGAGGAATTCTATTTTGATTATATAAAAATAAACGGGTTCCAAATCCACTGAGTAAAGTACGTGAGATTTGCACTGTTCGAGTTGAAGACATAGCTTAGAAGTAAATAAATAAAGTCAATCAGGACTATCAGCAATGACGATGACTATTCAAAGTTAATCAATATGAACCGTTGCTAACCTCTATTTAAAGACTGATTTTGGGTTAAACCGCTGTCGCCAGATTTCAGCATAAATTTATTAATTCTTCAACTCTTGTGATAGAAGCTTAAGATGATTGCCATGCCCCTTGATTTTAATTGAAAAAGTACTATAATTTTGAAGCTTACTTTTAAAATAAAATCTATAGACGTTAACTCAAATCAATGTCATTTAAAGCTTTGTTCTGTCAAGCTTGACACCGATTGCCAGGAGACACTGCTAAGGGCAGTCAGTCAGGTTAAAGAGACTAAATCAATTTTCGTGATTAGCATTTTTAAGGGATGCGATCCGGTTTTAGTTGAAAGACCTCTGAACAAACAGAGAAAGCAGTGTGATTAAGCACCTCTCGGGTCGTATCGCTCAGTTGCTAACTGGCTAGTGAGTTAAGTTTGTCACTTTATTGTCTCCCTGACTAGAAAAATCAACAATTCCTAACTCAGATGCTCCTAAATTAAATGGATTGACAATACTTGATTTGAGCTGAGTTGTTACTATTGCTGTTTTCCACAACCTTAATTTAAGAGGTCATCACTTTTCCAATTTCCTATGAAATCAACTCAAAACACATTTTCTTTAACCACTCCCTTATACTACGTTAATGATGTTCCTCATGTCGGTAGTGCTTACACCACCATGGCAGCAGATGCTCTGGCTCAGTTTAAACGTTTACAGGGACAATCGGTCTTGTTGATTACCGGAACTGATGAACATGGCCAGAAAATCCAGCGGACGGCTGAGAGTTTGGGGCGAAGTCCTCAAGCACATTGTGACACGATTGCTCACAGTTTTGAGCAGCTCTGGCAGCAGCTTCATATTCGTTATGATCGCTTTAGTCGGACGACTGCACCGCGTCATGAGGTGATTGTTAAACAGTTTTTTCAACGGGTTTGGGATAAAGGAGATATTTATCTCAGTCAACAGCAGGGCTGGTATTGTGTCTCTTGTGAAGAGTTTAAGGAAAAACGAGAATTAATTGACGAGAAGTATTGTCCCATTCATAGCAATAAAGCAGTAGAATGGCGAGACGAACAAAACTATTTCTTTCGGCTTTCTCAATATCAAACTCAGCTTGAAGAACTGTATCAGAAACAACCTGATTTTGTTCAACCTGAAAGCCGCCGCAATGAAGTGATGAGTTTTGTCAGTCGCGGTTTAGAGGATTTTTCGATTTCTCGGGTGAATGTGGATTGGGGTTTCCCAGTTCCCAATGATCCTAGTCAAACTTTATATGTTTGGTTTGATGCTTTAGTCGGATATATTACTGCTTTACTCGATGACGAGCAAGAACCCACTTTAGAGAACGCTCTGAGCCACTGGTGGCCCATTAACCTCCATTTGATAGGAAAAGATATTCTACGCTTCCACGCTATCTACTGGCCTGCAATGCTGCTGTCTGCTGATTTACCCCTACCGGGTCGTATCTTTGGACACGGTTTTCTAACTAAAGAAGGGCGAAAAATGGGTAAAAGCTTGGGAAATACCCTTGATCCCGTTGATTTAGTCAACCGCTTTGGGGCTGATGCTGTGCGCTACTATTTTCTCAAAGAAATTGAATTCGGCCAAGATGGAGATTTTAGCGAGACTCGATTTGTGAATACGGTCAATGCCGATTTAGCCAACGATCTGGGGAATCTACTCAACCGAACATTGAAAATGGCTCACAAATATTTTAAGGGTTGTATTCCCGACTGTCAGGGGGGAGATATTGCGGCAGATCATCCCTTAAAAGCGTTGGGAATTCCTTTAGGAGAAACAGTTGCTCATGCTTACGAGAGTTTGGCTTTTAGCGAAGCTTGTACAGCCGTCTTAGCCCTTGTTCAAGCCGGAAATAAGTATATTGATGAGCAAGCGCCTTGGAGTTTGTATAAGCAAGAAAAACTCGAATTAGTCAGTCAAGTGCTTTATAGTGTACTTGAATCTGTCAGGCTTTCAGCTTATCTACTCTCGCCAATTATTCCAGAAATTAGCACATCAGTTTACCATCAGCTTGGTTTTTCGTTAGACTTTAGAAACATAAACACAATTGGCACTGAGTTAGCTTACCAAGTTCATGGAAGTTGGGGTATACTTCCATCTAATCAACCCTTAGGTGAACCGCAACCTGTCTTTCAAAGAATAGAGGTTGAATAAAAATTACATTTATTCATCATTATTCTATCAACTCTCATTCAATATTATATCACTGAGCAACATTTTTCTTTAGTTTTGTTTTCCAGTTTGAAAAATCAAGTTTAATAAATGAGGTATAACAATCATGTTCGATCAATCTATCAATCAGGGCGATATCTTTACCCCTGAACAAGTCTTAGAAAATAGAGGACGAGTCGCTATCTTTATTGACGGTTCCAACTTATTTTATGCCGCATTACAGTTGGGGATCGAGATTGACTATACTAAGCTTTTGTGTCGCCTGACCGCTGGGTCTCGATTATTACGCTCTTTTTTCTACACGGGTGTAGACCGTACCAATGAAAAGCAACAAGGCTTTTTACTCTGGATGCGTCGTAATGGGTATCGGGTGATTGCTAAAGATTTAGTTCAACTTCCGGATGGTTCTAAAAAGGCGAATTTAGATGTGGAAATTGCAGTCGATATGATGGCGCTGGCTGGATCTTATGACACTGCGGTTTTGGTCAGTGGGGATGGAGATCTCGCTTATGCTGTAGACTGTGCCAGCTACCGAGGGGTCCGAGTTGAAGTGGTGAGTCTGAGATCGATGACCAGTGATAGCTTAATTAATGTCGCAGATCGCTATATTGATTTAGAAGCTATCAAAGAAGAGATTCAGAAAACTTCCCGTAGCCCCAGTTATAGCTATCGTCCGCTCTCTAGTATGGGCATTATTGATGGACAAATTGACAGCTAAGGATGAAGGTGAAAACTGACTCTATCAATGCTCAGTTTAATGTCTTGCAGAGGGATTACTTAAAGTTAGCCCACCCGCTAATGTATTTAATCACCTCCTGTAAGATGCTATTGGCGTTAGGGTTGATATGGGTCATGGTGGGTTGTCAGTCTCAGCCGCAATCTCAATCCCTCCCAGAACCGGCAGACTCCTCTCAAACGCCAGAAAAAGAATTTGAGGATAGCTTGACCTTGGATGATGTCACTTTAGAACAAGCCAATGAGCAGGGACAACTCTTGTGGCGGGTAGAAGCCAAACAAGCCAGTTACAGTCCCGATCAACGGGTGGCTCTAGTCATTCAGCCTTCAGGAGAGCTGTATCGAGATGGAGAATTATTGTATAAAATTGAAGCACAAAAGGGGGAGGTTTATCAAGATAGTAAGCGCATTGTATTACGGGATAAAATAATGGCGACAGATCCCCAAAATGGCTTAGTCTTGCGGGGTGAGGAATTAGAGTGGACTGTTGAACAAGAAATTTTAATTGTTCGTAATGGGGTGAGTGGGGAGCATGAAAAAATGCAGGCGATCGCCACTGAAGCACAGGTTTTTAATAAAGAAAAACGGGCAGAGTTTTGGAATCAGGTGGTGGCCAGTTCTAAAGATCCGGTGGTAAAATTACACACAGATCATATTATTTGGTATTGGGAAGAGGAAAAGTTAGTCAGCGATCAACCCCTGAAAATTGATCGTTATCTTGATCAAACTATCACAGATCGGGCTGTGGCTGAAAGCGGAGAAGTTAATTTACAAACTCAATTAGCGACCCTGAAGCAAAATGTTCAAATCGCTTTATCTGAACCCTCTTTAAAAATTGGAGGACAGGAATTAAACTGGAATTATCAACAGCAAACGATTAATTCTCCTCAACCGATTACGATTATTCATTCTGAAGAAGGGGTTACTTTTACGGCGAACCAAGGAGCAGGAGATTTAGCCAAAGAAGTGTTTCGACTTAAAGGTAATGTTGTCGGGATTGGGCAAAAGCGACAAGCTCAAGTTAATACCGATCAATTGACCTGGTATATTCCTCAACAAAGCTTTGAAGCAACTGGTAATGTGATTTATCGCCAAAGCGATCCGCCGTTGGATTTACGAGGAGATACGGCAGTGGGGGAACTGAATAATGAAACGATTGTGGTTAAAAGTGGTAATTCTCAGCAACAGGTAATAACGGAATTTGTGCCGCAATAGTTATTGCGTTGTTAAAGCTTCTGATAACTCATACTATTTGAAATGGAGTAGATACACATTTAAGTTTTTTTGTCAAATTCGCCTTCTAGCAAAGTTTGTCATCTGCGCTCTATTTGTCGGGTTCTGAAAAGGTGAAAAATGAGGAATATAGCGATAGCTTTTTCGAGATAATCAGGGTTTGAAGAGAAGACTGACTATATTTTTATCTTTGTAGGCAGAACTATTCTCAAATTTTACTCTATGCCAACAGATTATCAGATCCGAGGCGAAGCTGTCAACCCCTATAAAATCGTGCAATCAAGATGCATTACATCTCGTTACAATGTCATGATAATTTGACAGATATATCTTTTTTAAATGGTTTAGCTTTTATCAGTTAAGCAAAAATTATTTAACTCAGGACAACAGAGATATATTCTGAATTGATAATATCCTCTTAATAAAGATCTCGAACGGGTTCTATACAAATATTTTTCCACAACCTATGATTTATCATAAATCAGCCGTAACCAACCGCTATGATAGTAGTCTGATTTAATTGCATATAGGAATAGGACATCACCCGATATGGCTCAGAAAGAGACTCGTAACGAAACAGAAGTTCGATCTCAAAAGGTTTCAGATTTGCGATCGCTAGGTATTGATCCGTATCCCAGCATATCATTTGAGCGATCGCATACGGCTCAAGAGATTAAGGATTTATTTGCTCAACCGGGGCAGGAACTGAGTAATGGTGAGGCTGATTCACAGAAACGACCTTTAAAGGTTTGTGGTCGGATTACGTTTAAGCGCGATAGTGGTAGTATTGGCTTTATTGGATTAACAGATGTATCCGGAACGATTCAATTAAAAGTAGAGAAAAAATTGGTTCAAGGCGATCCCGGTATGTCATTTAATCAAATTAAAAAATATCTCGATACTGGGGATTTTGTAGGGGTTTCGGGGATTGGTTGTCGTACCAATAGAGGAGAATTATCTGTACAAGTTGAACAATTAGATTTACTTTCTAAAGCAACCATTCCTTTTCCTGATTCTTATTATGGGATTAATGATCCAGAAATCTGCCGCCGTCATCGAGAGTTAGGATTAGTTAGCGATCCCAATTCCTTTAAAAACTTTAAAGTTCGGAGTCAAATTCTTAAAAGTATTAGAACCTATCTGTGGGAGGAAGATTTTGATGAGATTGAGACTCCTGTTTTACAAGCGATTTATGGTGGTGCTGCGGCGCGACCTTTTATGACTCATCATAATACCCTTGATATTAATTTATATCTGAGAATTGCAACGGAGTTATTTCTCAAGCGAGCAATTTGTGGCGGGTTTGAACGAGTATTTGAGGTGGGTAGAGTTTTCAGAAATGAAGGGATTGATAGCACTCATAACCCGGAGTTTACATCGATTGAGGTTTATCAAGCTTATGCTGATTATTTTGATATTATGACCTTGACAGAAAACCTGATTTGTGAAGTGATTCGGGATCAATTCGGAGAGATCGAAACCTTAGAATATCAAGAAAACACAATATCACTAGAACGAAGTTATGATTATAGTGAGCAATATCCGACTTTTACAGGCAAACACTGGAAAGTGCAAACGATGGTTGAAGCGGTTCGGGAAAAAACGGGGTTAGATTTTGAACAATTAACCTTAACAGAAGCAATTGAAAAAGCGGAGCAACTGGACTTAAATTTATCTAAGTTGGAAACTCAAAGTATTGGTTATTTACTTTATGCCGTTTTCGATCAAAAAGTAGAATCTACTTTAATTGAACCCACGTTTATTATTGATTTTCCGGTTGAGGTGAGTCCTTTGGCAAAGCGTCATCGTTCTAAACCCGGTTTTGTTGAACGGTTTGAATTGTTTATTCACGGCACAGAATACGCCAATGGTTTTTCTGAATTGAATGATCCTCAAGATCAACGCCAACGCTTTGAAGAGCAATTACAACAGAAATCTGCTGGAGATGAAGAAGCTCATCCCATGGATGAAGACTATATTCAAGCTTTGTCTTTGGGTATGCCAAACTGTGGCGGTTTGGGAATTGGTGTAGACCGCTTGGTAATGTTCATAACCAATACAGCCAGTATTCGAGATGTAATTATGTTTCCAACTATGCGTTCAACCCAGGAGCAAGAAGTTTAGACTATCAATAACTGAAATCGAGTATCCGGCTTGGTTTCAGTTAAGATTTAATGAGGGAGTAGAGACGTTACATGTAACGTCTGTACAGAAGTTATGAGTAATGAGTGTAAATCTTTGACAATCATCAGAAATCCTACTCATTATTCATCTGGGTTTCAGTTAAGATTTAATGAGGGAGTAACGTCTGTACAGAAGTTATGAGTAATAAGTCAGGAAAGCATTTTTATGCCTAATTCATAATTCATAATTCATAATTCATAATTCATAACTCATCATTTAAGAAGTTTCAACACTCAAAACAGCTTGTCGTAAATCTCCGTTAAACTTCTGGAGTAAATCTTTACCCGGTTGCGGATCTAAACCTGTCCAATGCATTAATAAAGCCAATTTCACCGACTGACCGCTATTTTTAAGTAAGATAGCTGCCTGGTCTCGACTGATTTCGGTCAAATCCATTAAAATACGCAAGGCACGATCTTCTAACTTCTGGTTCGTCACCGCCACATCAACCATGCGATTACCATACACCTTACCCAACTTCACCATCACGCCAGTCGAAAGAATATTTAACACCATTTTTGTCACTGTACCCGCTTTCAGGCGAGTTGAGCCTGCTAAAATTTCTGGCCCAACTAACAAACGAATATCAACATCGGCTTCGACTGGGACTTGTTGAGCCGGGACACAAGCAATAAAAATAGTGGTTGCTCCCCGTTGTCGGGCGGCATCTAATGCCCCATGCACAAAAGGCGTAGTTCCCCCGGCGCTAATGCCCACCACAACATCTAACTCTGTAATGTGACGATGAGAAATTGCCTGTTTACCGTCAGCAATGCTATCTTCTAAATCTTCTGAACTGCGAACTAAAGCGCCCGCACCCCCTGCTATAATTCCCTGTACCAGCTCTGGAGAGCTACAGAAGGTTGGGGGACATTCTGCCGCATCTAATACCCCTAAACGGCCACTAGTACCCGCTCCGACATAGAATAATCGTCCACCTTGCTTTAGGGCAGCGCTAGTGAGATCAATCGCCTGAGCAATAGCCCCACGGGAATGAGCGATCGCCAATAGAGTTTGGACATCTTCGCGGTTAAATAAATCGACCAACTCCAGGGAACTCAATTGATCGAGGTTTTGACTACTAGCATTATTTTGTTCAGTCAACAAATGTCCCCGTGTTTGCAGTGGTTCCATATTTTATTTGTTAATTTTCTACAATAAGCCTTCTAAACGACGACGAATACTATCGAGTTCATCCGGTGCGAATTCTGACTCTTCTGCAGGTGGAGAGTCCGGTGGAGAGTCCGGTGGAGAGTCCAGTTCCCAGTCTGCTTTTTCTACATTGTCTTCGGGTGGAATAGCGAGATGACCTGTCGGGACGAGTTCCCAATCATAGTCTGCACTTTTGCAAAACTCTTTGATCTCTTCATCGCTAATCGCTTCTACACTAGGCGAGGGGAAATCTTGAGCCTCCAACAAGATACTAAAGCGGGTGGCATCCTCTTCGCTTTCAAACATCAACACTTTGTTGCGATCGCGCATTTGAATGGTATGGATACCTTCATTATCTGTTCCAGCATTAAATAGCAACACGTATACTCGCATAGCTTTGGTGATTTAGTTATGCATACTCAAAACAATAACTTCTATCTTAACTGCCCGGTTACCCTTTTGTACGCTTGATTTTTATAATTTTTTAACCAATTGAGGATTAGGCCCTGGCTGAGGTAGGTTGTGTGTGGCTGTTTATGATAGGATATGCTCGATTCAAATTTTCTTGAAGCTTACATATTACTGCAATTGCATGTCATTGATTTATCCAGAAACAATCAATCCGGCGCTACAAAACTTTTTTCTCGATCAACTTTCTCATCCGCATCAATTTAAAAGTGCGATCCACAACTCGGATGAAATGTATCAGTTTGCTTTATTAAATCAACCGACTCAATCACAAGCAGCGCTGCGTTATTTTTTTAATGGAAAACGAATTTTTGATGCGGTTTCTCAAGTGATGCAATGGCACTTTGGAGAGTTGAATCATGTTACCTCTTTTCTCGATTTTGCCAGCGGTTATGGACGTTTTACCCGGTTTCTCACTCCAGCCATTTCGCCGAGTAAAATCTGGATTTCAGAAATTCATCCGGCAGCCGTTGCCTTTCAAACCGAACAATTTGGAGTACAGGGAATTCTATCAAGTTCTCAGCCTAATGATTTTCAGACAAATCAAAAATTTGATAGTATTTCAGCAATTTCTTTTTTTAGTCATCTTCCCGAAAACAGCTTTAGATTATGGATGAAAACGCTTTATAACTTACTCACACCTGACGGAATTTTAATGTTGAGTGTTCACCATCGCTCTTTGTTACCCAATGAAGCGGCTATTGGGGCAGATGAAATTCTGTTTATCCCGGAAAGTGAGAGTAATGATTTAGATGTAAATGAATATGGAACAAGCTATGTGGGAGAAGAGTTTGTTGAGCAAGTGATTCATCAGATTAGCGATCATCAAGCTACGATTTACCGAATTCATCAAGGAATTTGCCGATATCAAGATCTATATCTTGTAACAAAAAAAGCCAAAAATGACTTCTCAAAATTACAATTCAGTCATCATCCCCAAGGACGTTTAGAACACTGTTATTTAACCGATAATAATTTTATTCAGTTTGAGGGATTTGTCTCAGAAATTAATCCAAATAGTCAGATTGACTCGATTATCGTTTTAAAAAATAATCAATTCTTACATCAATCTTCTCCCCTGGCTTTAGATGGCAATTCAAAATCACCTATCTCCTGGAGTTTTCAAATTCCAACTAATCAGATATCCCCTCAAGATAACCTATTAATTAAAGCCGTAAATAGTCGAAAATTAGAGTGGATTTTTGAAACGGATTCACTCAAAAACTTACTAAATAATAAACCGATAAAATCATAACTTTTTGAACTAACTTATGAATTCAATATTAAAAAATTAACTAATTTTTACGATCGGTTATAATCAACTCAATCACCCAGTGAATTGAGTCACAATTTATTTGAATTAAAATGTCTAGTTCAATACCCTTCTCAGAAATTCAGATTTTAACAACAGAAATCGATACATTACAAGGAGGAAATGGCGCTGATAAATTTGCCCTGCAAAATAATAGTGACCAGCTTGGAATTATCTTATTTAATCCTCCTGTAACAGAAGCCGGGACACCTCAAGATAACGAGGTGTTGGGGACAATGACTAACGATGCTATTTATGGTCGTCGGGGAAATGATACTCTCTCTAGCTTTAGGGGGAATGACTTCGTTGATGGAGAAACAGGCGATGATCTAATGTTTGCCGGCATTGGAGATGATATCTTAGTCGGCGATAGCGGAAATGATACTGTATTTGGCGATCGCGGTAGTGATACAGTATATGGAAATAACGATGAAGATGTCTTATTTGGCAACGCCGAAAATGATACACTCTATGGCGACTCAGGAGATGATACCCTTTATGGCGGCAAAGGTAATGATAGCCTCATTGGGGGCAGTGGTAGCGATCTGGTTTTAGGGGATAGAGGGGAAGATTTCTTAACCGGGGTGAGTCGTTCTAATTTAGGTTACACTCAGATTACTGATTTTGATCCCCGTGAAGATACGCTGCTGTTGCCGGGAAACAGTGACTTATACCAAGCAATACTCACCCGCGATCTAGATAATATACCGACTAATTTGCCCACTGGAACAGCAATTATTGCAATTAATGAGGCCGATCGAAGCAGACAACTCATTGCTGTAATTGAAAGCGTGACGAACTTTGAGTTAAATCAAGGCTATGTTGAATTTATCTAAAAAATTATCTCATGAATAGAACCGACTCAACACTGTCCACAATATAGATGATACAAACACAGAAAACGTTGTAATCTAGACTGATTAACAAAATTGTTGTCAAAGAGAATATTTAATCAACAGTGGGACCGACTCAACCTCTAAAAGCCAAAATTAAAGAAAAAATGACCGTTCCCCGAACCATCTGTTTAGGGTTTATCCTGGTCATTTTAACTGGAACTTTCTTACTGATGATGCCGTTTTCTACTCAAGCGGCAGGCTGGGATAGTTTCATCACTGCTTTATTCACCTCTACCTCTGCTGTCTGTGTAACGGGGTTATCGGTGGTAGATGTCGGCCAACACTATACATTTTGGGGTCAGCTTGTTCTGTTATTATTGGTCGAAATTGGCGCTTTAGGATACATGAGTGCCACTACTATATTATTAATGCTGATTGGCCGCAAATTTGGCATCAAAGAAAAAGTAGCCCTCCAACAAACCTTAGATACCTCAGGACTCGGTGGTGTAGTCGGTCTGCTGCGGCATATTGTCGTCACAATGGCAGTGTTTCAGTTAACAGGCATTATATTATTATTGTGGGTATTTCGGCCTGATTATGGACTCCAACAGGGGTTATGGTTAGCGATTTTCCATAGTATTAATGGCTTCAATAATGCCGGGTTTAGCTTATTTTCAAATAGCTTAATGGGCTATGTCACCTCTCCTTTACTCAATTTAACCATGAGTATACTGATTATTTTTGGTGGGTTAGGTTATCAAGTGATTATCGAGATGTTATTATGGCTAAAAAATCAGTTCTCTCGACAAAAAAGCCGACGAGAATTTTCTCTTCATTTTAAAGTCGTGACCCGTACAACCCTCTTTTTGTTAATTGCAGGAACTGTGCTGATTTTTATTACAGAGTTTCAAAATGAGCAAACTTTAGGAAATCTTGCATTTCCGCAACAATTAATGGCGGCTTGGTTTCAATCGGTCACCAGTAGAACAGCCGGATTTAATTCAATCAATACAGGGGGATTAGTTCCCGCTAGCTTATTTATTACCGCAATTCTAATGTTCATCGGTGCCAGTCCTGGCAGTACAGGCGGTGGGGTCAAAACCACCACTTGTCGAGTCTTATTAAATTGTACTTTTTCGGCGCTCCAAGGCCGCGATGAAGTATTATGTCATCAGCGAAAAATTCCCAATTACATTATCCTCAAAGCCGTCGGAGTCTTAGTGGGATCAGTGTTTGTCATTAGTGTAGCCACTTTATTAACGGTTGCTATGCAACCCGAACTCGGATTTGTAGCCATCTTTTTTGAAATCATTTCTGCTTTTGCCACAGTCGGGTTATCCACCGGAATTACGGCTGATTTTTCTCCACTGAATCAGTTGATCATTGTGGTTACAATGTATATTGGGCGTGTGGGGATTTTACTATTGATTTCTGCATTTTTTGAGGAGACTAAACCCAGTTCGGTTGACTATCCAGAAGCCAATTTACTAGTCGGATAAAATAAAAGAATGGATATCTCTACTCTAAACTTTTTTCGCAACTTAAAAACTGAGAAGCAACAATTCGCTGTCATCGGTTTAGGACGATTTGGTCGGGCTGTTTGTACTCAACTGCATGAAAGCGGTTACGAAGTTTTAGCAATTGATAAAGAAGAAAAAAAAGTCTGTCAAGCGTTACACGATCAAATCGCTTCTCATGCTGTACAACTTGATACCACTGAAATAGCCGCTTTAAAAGAATCCGGTATCTTAGAGTTTGAAACGGTTATTGTCGCAATTGGGAATTTCCTGGCTGAAAGTATTACAACCACACTCAATTTAAAAGAAGCTGGAGTGATCAAAGTGGTTGCTAAAGCCTCCTCTAAAACCCACATGAAGATTTTACATAAAGTCGGGGCAGATTTAGTTGTTTTTCCCGAAGATGAAATGGGACGAGAATTGGGACAACGGCTGATGACTCGTAATCGTATTATTGATTTATTTGAACTCGATCCTCAGCATAGTGTGGTAGAAATAAAAGTTCCGGAGGAATTCTATGGTAGAACGATTATGGAATTGGATTTGCGGAAAAAGTACGGGATTAACTTACTCGCAATTCGAGAAGATCAAGCAGAGGAGACAGAGATTAATCCCTTACCCAATAAACGATTTTCTCCCGGAATGATTATGATTATTCTAGGCTCAAATAAGTCAATTGAACGACTATTTAGATAGGTCTAGATGAGTCTATCTCTCTGCCAACTCACGACAGGGCCTACACGATTCTGCTGAAAGCTGTTTGGTGGGTAAACACATTTTAAATTGCGATCCTTTACCCGTTTGACTATCAACTAAACTTAATTCTCCCCCCATTAACCGACAAAAATGACGACTAATTGCTAATCCTAAACCCGTTCCCCCATAGCGACTAGGTGTGGAAGAATCGGCCTGAATAAATGCTTCAAAAATACGCTGTTGTTGTTGGGGTGACATCCCAATTCCTGTATCTTGGACAATAAAACAAATCCAGTGTTGAGACTCAACTGAGGTAGAATCTTGATCGCGATCTAAAGAGATTGTTAAGGTGATTTTGCCTTTTTGAGTAAACTTAGCGGCATTACTCAGCAGATTTAATAGAACCTGTTTAACTTTAGTTGCATCCGTATTGATTATATCTTGGGGCAGATAATAATTCATTTCTAAAGTATTATCATTCTGGGCAACAAGAGGTTTAACTGTAGCGATCACATGCTCAATTAACTGCTTTAAATTAAAACTTTCTAAGTAGACATTCATTCTGCCTGCTTCAATTTTAGAAAGATCTAAGATATCATTAATCAGAGCCAGTAAATGTCTACCGGCTGTATTAATCATTCTTAAATCCTCCATCATTTCTGTATTACCCAGATCTTTAGCATCATCACATAACATTTCACTGTAGCCCAGAATTGCATTTAATGGGGTTCTGAGTTCATGACTCATATTGGCGAGGAATTGACTTTTTGCCACACTCGCTTGTTCGGCTGTCACCTTATCTTGCTGCATTTGTTCAATCTTGAAAGTGACTTGATCGAGTGAATAATATAAATTAGTCAATAGAGAAGAAGTGGCAATTGTTTGATTTGCTAACGGCGATCGCCATTGTAACTCCGGAGCGATTTGCTGCAATTTTTTGATCAATTGATTCAGCGGTTGAGAAGTCGTTCTGTTGATCATAAATGTTATGATTCCCACTAACATCAGAGTCAGCAAAAAACTCAATCCCATGATCCATTGCGCTAAATTTAAAGCATGCTCCAAACTGTGTTGTTGTTGATGTTGTTGTTGTTGAATATACTGTTGTAGTATGGTAATTTCTTCATTGAGTTGTTGCAAAGATTGCAGAAAAGCTGAATTAGCTGCCTGTATATTACTCGCCGAAAGCTTAAATAACGGTAATTTTTGACTCGAACTTGTAGTCTCGACTTCAATTTTTTGATCTTGTATATAAGCTTCAACTAAACTCACGTAGTTTTGAAATACACTCTGTAATGGCGTTAAATCGACCTCTCCACCCATCAAACGCTGATTAACTTGATTTTTCATTTGATCAAGTAAATTTCTCGCCTCCAGCAAATGATTTTCTAGAGAAGTATGTTCCAAATTCCACTGTTGAATATCTGTGGGGGTATCGGCTAAACGCAAACGATAAATTTCAGCTTCTAAAGTTGCGGTTTTTAGGCGAGTGAGAGAGTCAATTTGAGTTTCTGCGGCGGTTAGTTGTTCTCGGGTTTGAGCTTGGCTATAATGAGTCACCGCTACACTCACCAACGCTCCGACTAATCCGATACTAACGGCTACCCAATAACCCCATTCTAAGCGCTGATGGAGTTTCCCGGAGGAAGAGTTGAGTAGATTCAACCCAAACAGACGAAAGTAAGAGCGATCGAGGTCTGAGACTTCAGCGAATTTATTCTGTAGATTTTGATCAGAGGAAGGAGTGTAAATAGGGTCAGCAGCCATAGTGTTTGAGAAGCGATCTACTTGAGGATTAAATCAATCAACATCGTTCACTTTAAAATGTTTTATGCGATTAAGTTGAGAATTAAAGTATTGCTATATACGAGGATATAATCTCAGGGACAATTAAACCCTAACGATTTATCGCCTTCAAGTGTGATGCTGTTGCTATCGAATTAATTTTCCGACTAAATGACTCGTTTCAGTTGAAAAATAATTGATCAGTGTTCTTTGCTCTGCCGAAATCGATTTTTCGTTAAAATTGAGCAATGATATCTCTCTGACTAATTGTGACGATATTTGGATGAAGATGCAAGCTTTATGAAAATTTTCTCATCAATACAATCCAATTTCAGGGAGGGAAATATCCCTCACCTCAGATTGAAAATGATCTAATCGCTCATCGAGCCGCAGATAGGGGTTGCAGTAAAGCTTCTTTTAGCATCTGGGCCTTATCTGTTTTTTCCCAAGGTAGATTGAGATCGCTGCGGCCTAGATGACCATAAGCAGCAACCTCTTGGAAGAATTTACCGCCTTGTTCTGCGGGAAGATGTTGTAAATTAAAGGCCTGAATCATACCCGCCGGACGCAGTTCAAAGTTTTGCTTGACGACTTGTAGAAGTTGATCTTCATCAGCTTTACCAGTACCGAAAGTATCAATATGAATACTAACAGGCCGAGCTACACCAATGGCATAACTGACTTGAACTTCACATTTTTCAGCCAATCCTGCCGCTACAATATTTTTAGCGATATAACGACAAGCATAAGCCGCGCTGCGGTCCACTTTTGTAGGGTCTTTGCCGGAGAATGCGCCGCCGCCATGACGAGAATAACCGCCATAGGTATCAACAATAATTTTACGTCCGGTTAATCCAGAATCGCCCTGAGGCCCACCAATGACAAATTGACCGGTCGGGTTGACCAGAAAACGGGTTTGATCGTCGGGTTTAATCTCAATGTCTGCAAAAACCGGCTCAACGACTGCGGTCCATAAATCAGTTTTGATTTTCTCTTGAACGGCTGCAGTATCCGTCAGATCGCCAATTGTCGCAGTATGTTGAGTTGAAATCAAAATCGTATCAATCCCAACAGGGCGGTCATTTTCGTAGGCAATAGTGACTTGAGTTTTGCCATCGGGTCGCAAATAGTCTAAAGTGCCATTTTTCCGCACCGCCGCCAGTTGACGACTAATGCGATGGGCTAAACTAATGGGCAAAGGCATTAATTCAGGCGTTTCGTTACAAGCAAAACCAAACATTAATCCCTGATCGCCCGCACCAATGGCATCGAGTTCGGTATCACTGAGTTGCTCTCGGCTTTCTTGAGCTTGATCGACCCCTTGAGCAATATCGGCTGACTGTTCATCTAGGGCAACCAGAACAGAACAACTGTTAGCGGAAAAACCGTTATCAGCATGAATATAGCCAATATCAGTAATTTTTTGACGAGCAATATCAATAAAATTTACGTTGGCTTTGGAGGTAATTTCTCCCGTAATTAAGACCAAACCTGTATTAACAACGACTTCTGCTGCGACGCGACTTTTGGGGTCTTGTGTTAGTAGAGCATCTAAAATTGCATCCGAGATTTGATCGCAAATCTTATCTGGATGACCTTCTGTGACGGACTCGGATGTAAATAGATAACGATTAACCAAAGGTAAATCCTCCTTGATCTTTGTACGAATTGGCTTCGGCTTTGTACAACATCTCAAAAAGAGATGCAATTTTCAACCGATTGAGATTGATTTGATTTGCCCTGTTAGAAGATTATCAGACTAGCTGGCTTGAGGTGCAGAAAAATGATGATTCGTCCCATCTTAGCTTATATTATGCTCGACAACTCACGTTAAAGCGATCTAATTTGAATGTCGTCTAGTTTGGTAATCACTACATCTGCTTTTTTAAAGGCATCAGCAATTGCCCGATCGCAGATCCCAATACAGCCCGCTGCCCCGGCTGTTGCTGCCATTTGCATATCTCCTGGGGAATCTCCCACCATCAAAGTGACACTGGGTGTGACTCCTAAGCGATCGCATCCTTGCAAAAATAATGCCGGATCGGGTTTAGTCAGGTCACCTTCAACCCCCATTTGTAATTGAAGATAAGGACTGAGTTGATAATATTGCACAAACTGATTGACTGCTTCGGGTGAGTCTGCCGATAAAATGCCGAGTTTGACCCCGGCTTGATGTAAACTTTTCAACACCTCCAAGCTGCCGGGAAACAGAGCTGGGGGGACTGTATCTTTTTTCAGCCATTCATCAGCTTCATCAAAGGCTTGGCGAGCAATTGTGTTTGATTCTAACCATCCGACCCCGGTCTCTGCAATGTAAGCTGCTGCTGCAATTTCATTTTCTCGTCGGCTACCGACTGCCATCAATCCAGTTGGGTTAAGATCGTGAGCTTCGACTCCAAATGCCATTGACAAGGGTTCACCCACACCCGGTATTTTTGAATCAATAAACCGCGATCGCCTCAGCGCCAGACTTCGGAGAAAATCTCGCGAATCTTGTAATGTCCCGTCTTTATCAAAGATGATTGCTTCGATATCAGTGAAAGTCATTTCTCGGACTTGAATATTGACCAAGGATCAATTCCTCATCATTTGACGCACAAAGTGTCATTTTAAGTGATTGCGGGTGTAAATCTGGGTCTGTCGTGGCGCTTAATACTTTAACGTGAGAAAAAGCGAAGCCATCGATTAAAATACAAATCAGGATTGAGAAAGTTTGCAGCCGAATAGTGAAGTATTGGCAAATTTACGATTAATTGGAGAAATCAGTGTATGAGTATATTTTCAAAGATTCATCCGGCTTCAATTCTAATTGTAGAAGCAGATGAGTTACTCGCTCAACACGTCAGTCTAGATTTAGAAGGATCGGGTTACTATCCCGTCATTGCTAGTAATACGACTATTGCTTTACATCAAATTGCTGAGTTGCAACCGGCTTTAATTGTGGTCGATCGGGTTTTGGGGGGAGAGTCGGGACTGAACTTCTGTCGTCATCTGAGAAATCAAGGACATCGAACACCGCTGCTGGTCTTTATGTCTCGCGATACGGTTGAAGATCGGGTTGCTTGCTTGGAGTCGGGCGCAGATGATTATTTGGTCAAACCTTATGTTGCGGAAGGATTTTTACAGCAAGTGCGGATGTACCTGCAGCCGGATCAAACCAATCATCAACAAATTCGCTTTAGTGATTTAGTGTTAGATTTAGGCACTCGACGAGTTTTTCGCAACGGTCGTACGATAGAACTGACGATGAAAGAGTTTGAATTGCTGAAGTATTTGATGGAGAATCCCCGAGAAGTGATGACCCGCGAACAAATTCTGGAGAATGTGTGGGGATATGATTTTCTGGGAGAATCGAATGTGATTGAAGTTTATATTCGTTATTTACGTCTCAAAATTGAACAGGAAGGGGAAAAACGACTGATTCAAACGGTTCGAGGTGTAGGATATGTTCTACGAGAACCTTAGAGCCATTTTGCTGAAATTTATGCGTGATTAAAGAATAAATAATATTGCCATATCAATTTTAATTATTTATTCATAATTATTAAAGTTTACGACTCTCTATTCAGCGCAACGCCTGGATATTGTTGTATTTTGTCAATCAATTAAGCCATCAAGTTTTGGCCCAGACTCGCTTAATCACGAAGTCCTCAAGTATCGAGAGAATTATTTTTTCGCTTTACTTTATTAACCCATTACTTCCCGGTCGCGGATGGCCCATTGCTTAATCTCTATCTTAAGATAGAGACATATAAAAATTTAGTTCATCCCTACAGTTGAGGTTTCAGTCCTTAGAGAGGTTTATTATGAACGTATAAAAAACTTAAATAATATCTGTTCACACCTCGGATTCCAACAGTAAAATGCTGAGGTGAAGTTGGGGAATTATCGTTAGTTATGGAGGAAAAAACTATTAATATTTTAATAGTAGAAGACGACGAAGTTGATGTTATGAATGTCAAGCGGGCGTTCAAAAAAAGTAATATCAAGAACCCTCTCTATTTCGCCGGAAATGGATTAGAAGCCTTAAAAGTTCTACGTCCAAATGGAGATAAACCTCCGGTCATTCCAGAGACACGACGATTAATTTTGCTCGATCTCAATATGCCGAAAATGGGGGGGTTAGAATTTTTACAAGTTTTACGCGCAGATCCAGAACTTAAAGCGATTCCAGTGATCGTACTGACCACATCTGATGAAGATCGCGATCTCGTCGAAGCCTATAACTTAAATGTAGCCGGTTACATTGTTAAACCCGTTACATTTTCTAAGTTTGCTGAGGCCATCGTCACCTTGAATAATTACTGGAAACTTTGTCAGATGCCTTAATTCTTTACTCAAAAATAGTATTCACTACACTTAAGCATTAAAAGTTATGAATCATACATAACTCATAAGCCTAATCCACCGCTATGGAAGAACTGTTAAAAATTTTAATTATAGATGATGATGAAGTAGACCGACTGGCCGTACAGCGAGCACTTAGAAAGGCAGGGGTTAAACTCGAAGTGAGTGAAGCCGAAAACTGTAGCAGTGGTATTAATCAGCTTCAACAAAATAGATTTGATTGTGTATTTTTAGATTACCGTCTTCCCGATCAAGATGGGTTATCTTTACTTAAGCAAGTGCAAGCCCTTCAAATTCGAGTCCCTTTAATTGTATTAACCGGACAAGGAGATGAACAAATTGCAGTTGAATTAATGAAAGCGGGTGCATCAGATTATCTCTCAAAATCTCGTGTTTCTCCAGAGCGGCTTTGGCAAGTCGTTCGCAGTGCGATTCGAGTTTATCAGGCAGAAGAAAAAGCCGAGAGAGCTTACCAAAAGTTACAGGAAACTAATCAACTTCTTTTACGAAAAAATAGGGAGTTAGAACGGCAGCAGCAGCAAATCGAACTGCAAAATCATAAATTAGCCGAAGCATCTCGCCTCAAGTCAGAGTTTCTAGCAACCATGTCTCATGAGCTGAGAACCCCGATGAATTCTATCACAGGATTTTCTCAGCTTCTGTTGCGTCCTTCGACTCAACCTCTGTCCCCTCAACAGGCGGATATGGTACAGCGAATTTTTAGCAATACTCAACATCTACTAACGATGTTAAACGAAATTTTAGACTTTTCTAAAATTGAAGCAGGTCAAGTCAAGCTTCAACTACAAAAATTTGATTTAGCTCAGTTAGTTCGGCTAACCGTTGAGGAGTTACGCTCACTGGCGCTAGAAAAGCATTTAACTGTCCATGTCAAAATTGAAATGGAAGATCCTTTTATAATCAATGATCCTAAAAGTATGCGCCAAGTCTTGGTAAATTTATTGTCAAACGCCATCAAATTTACAAGTGTGGGTGAAGTGTTGGTGAAAGTTTACGAAACACAGGATAGTCGAATTGTTCTTGAGATCAAAGATACTGGAATTGGTATCGCCCCAGAGCAAATTGCTCATATCTTTGAAGCGTTTCGGCAAGTGAACCAAACAACAACGAAAAAATACTACGGTACAGGGTTAGGTTTAGCAATTGTTGATTCAATTGTTACTTTGATGAAAGCAGAGAAAAAGGTGGAAAGTGAAGTCGGTAAAGGGTCTACTTTTATAATTAAATTTCCACGATATCTGAGTGATTGTTCAATTCTAGCTTAATCTTATACCGCTCAGGCATTCTAGTTAACACAAAACAATTGTATTTCTAAGATCCATGTTAAATCCTAAAACGAATTCAAACGGTTATATTCTAGCAGTTGATGATATTCCAGATAACTTGCTTCTGGTTAAATATACATTAGAATCAGAAGGGCATCAAATTGTTATGGTGGGCGATGGTGCAAGCGCTTTAGCTAAAATTGAGCAATCTCCCCCTGATTTAATTTTGTTAGATGTGATGATGCCAGAGATGGATGGTTATGAAGTAACAAGACGAATTAGAAATCATCCTAAACTGCCTTATATTCCGATTTTATTAATTACTGCTCATGAACAATCCAGTGTGGTGAAAGGATTAGATGAAGGAGCAGATGATTTTTTGCGTAAACCGATTCAAATTGACGAATTACAAGCGAGAGTTCGTTCATTGCTGCGACTGAAACATAGTATTGATCAACGAGAAAACTTTGTTCGTTGTTTAACCCACGATCTACGAACGCCCCTTGTTGCAGCGAATCGAATGTTAAGGTTGATGAAACAAAAAGTATTTGGCGAGATTTCAAAAGACTTAAATGAAGCTGTAGATCAGATGATGAGTAATAATGAAAGTTTACTCAAAATGTTGAATAATTTATTAGCGGTTTATTCTTATGATATGGGTCGTAAAACTCTAAGTTTTGTAGACTTTAATCTGGAAAAATTGATTCATGAAATTGTAACTGAATTGAGTCCTCTGGCGACTGAAAAAGGTTTAAGTTTAGATTGTAAATCTCTGACGAAAACTAATATTAGAAAATTTAAAGGCGACCGCATAGAGTTACGCAGAGTGTTGACAAATCTGCTGGGAAATGCAATTAAATTTACCGATAGGGGAAAAGTTGAGGTGTTGTGGGAGTCTACTCAACCGCCTGTGAATATTCATCAGAGCGATCAAAAAACGCTGAATTCAGATTGGATTAAAATCAAAGTCAAAGATACAGGAATGGGTATTCCGGTTGAGGAACAAGCTACAATTTTTGAGGCATTTTGTCAGGGAAACCATAAACGTTCAGGAAATGGTTTAGGCTTACATTTATGTCGTCAGGTGATTGAAGCGCATCAGGGGACAATTTCAGTCGATTCTCAGCCCGGTCAAGGCACTGTGTTTACAATTTGTTTACCCGTTAATCATAATTAATAGTTCTGAATTAAGTCGGTCTATTTAATCCTATTCTCTAGGGCGGAGAGATGACTTCAAATACTCGGAAATCTCTTAATCGAAACCCTTCTGAACGCAGGGAAATATTGCAATCTATCGGTGTTTTTTCAAGTTCACAATAATAATAACCTAAAGACTCACCTTTCTCATTACAAACTCGAAGATTGTAACCGTATTCCCGAGCGGTTGTACCAAATCGATTCATAAATACATATTGACCCACATAACGCTCAGCCTGCCATTTCTGTCGATTAACGACCAAAGTCACTAATTGATCGCGGACAAAGTTAGTAGAAGATTGAGGCCAGATTTTGTTCTGGGTAAACCAAGTGGTTAAAAGTTGATCCTCTGATTGAATTAAGTCAATTGGGGGCAATATTTCCGACTTTTCGGCTTCGAGTTGTGTCTCTACAATTTCATCTACTTCTGTATCGACTGTTTCTGGCTCAATTGGGGGCAATATTTCCGACTTTTCGGCTTCGAGTTGTGTCTCTATTGTTTCATCTACTTCTGTATCGACTGTATTCCCCAGAGAAGGGTTTCTGGTTGCTTGAATGACATCGCTGTAGATATCTTTTTCTAACCAAAGACTGGGAGTACTAAATTCTGTTTGAGACAGGGGCGCAGAGGGCAGATCATCGGTTTCTGCAAAACAAGGTTTCCATAATGCTAAAGTTTGCGATCGCCCGACGACATTAAAGACATTACCCCATAAAAATAGTGTACTGACTGCTACCCGCCCTGCTCGTTGATAAAGCAATTGTTGAAACCGAATCATGATATCAGCCCTTGCCATGATTAGACATTCCCTCCTTTAACTGAAGGACTCAACAAGGGTTTGTAAAGTTTCCTTCATTTCTTGTTGAGTTGTTGTTGCGGTGCCAAACTGCCGCACTACTAAACTGGCTGCAACATTACCCAGAATGGCAGCATCTTCAAATGAAGTTCCTGTACACAATCCTAACGTTAAGGCAGCGACCACTGTATCTCCTGCGCCAGTGACATCAAATACATCCGTCCGGTTAAAAGCTGGAATATGAAATGAAGGGGTAGCCAACTCGGTGGGTTTAAATCCACTCATCCCCTCATCTCCCCGAGTAATCAAGATACATTGAGCTTGGGTTAACTGTAATAAATCTGCCCCTGCTTGAGTGAGAGTGTGTTGATCTTTAATCCCGTATCTGACCGCTTGCTCTGCCTCGGGTAAATTGGGCGTGAACACGGTTGCGCCCTGATAACGATGTAAATCCTGCTGAGCGTCTACAACCGTCAGAGAATGCTCTAGAGCCGCTTTAATCACAGGTAAAGTCAAAACACCATCTCCGTAGTCCGAACACACCACTGCTGAGACGTGTGGTAGTGAGTCACGAATAAATTTGGCCAGTTGTAACTGCAAATCTAAATCCGGCAATTCATCAGATTTACGATCTACTCGAACAATTTGCTGGGTCACAGACTGGCGAGCATGACCCGAAATTCTGGTTTTTGTCACCGTGGGACGGTTAGGATCGAGTAGCATTCCCTCAGTATTAATACCAACCGCCTCAAATAGATCTCGTAGTGCGATGCCTTGTTCGTCCTGACCCACAAATCCAGCCACCGCCACCTCAGCGCCTAACTTGGCTAAATTGTAGACTGCATTTGCGCCGCCTCCTGGAATTCTGCGAGTGTTTTCATGCCGCAAAATTAAGACGGGTGCTTCTCGAGAGAGTCGTTCGACTTGACCGGTGAGAAATTCATCTAATGTTAAATCCCCCACCACCAAAACTCGGACATTAGAGAATTGATCAATGTGCTGTTTCAGGGGTGTCAGCTTAGGGCGCAGCGAGTTTAAAAATGCAGCAGCCGGTGTCATAGTCCAGTACTCGGGTTCAACAAAAGTTTATATCGCAAACTCGCTATAAATGACTCACTTCAGCCAGAAGCGATCGCAAAGAATTACATCATTATGCCAGAGCGCTATTAATGCATCAGGGTTAATTGTTTGATCTCGACTGGGTTTAAGCTTGATCCAACTTTTTAGTTAAATATCAACACCCCAATAACCCAGAGTTACTTGGACTTGCGCTGTTTTACAACAATTGCTTTGAGTTGAATGACCAGTTTTTTGACTGCATTCAACTGAGCGGCTTGCTTTTTCAACTGATTGATTTCAGCTTGCATCTTCGCCATTTGTTTTCTGAGCGCTTCAACTTCCGAAGCTGTTACGGCAGATGTGGCTGGAGCAGGTTGAGATGGGTTTGATATCGGCGCTGCTGTCGGACGGGGCAGTTTTGCTTTTTGAAAGGCGGATTTAATTGCCCCAATCAATTGCTGCTTTTCAAAAGGCTTTTCGATAAACTCAAAGTATTTAAATGGCTCTGGGATTTTTTCTGTGACCTCTTCTTTACGCCCCGACATCAGAACTAACGGAATCTTTCGCAGCTCCTCATTGGCTTGAATTTGCTGAAAAACATCCCAACCACTGAGCTTGGGGAGTAAGAAATCTAACATAATTAAGCTAGGCTTTTCTTGATGGATTAGGTCTAAGCCCTGTTTGCCATCTTTTGCCTCTAAGACATCAAAATTACCCGGGGGTAGCATCTCTCGCACCCGTACCCGGATGACTTTGCTATCATCAATAACCAGGATTTTCTGACCTGCCACGACTGACTCCCCTACCGATGAGATAAATGTTTGAACTTATAGACAGGATCAAAATTGATCCTTAAGCCACAAGTCTAGCGTAGTTTCCTACATTAGATTAATCTAAACCCGCACAAAAGCGCAAAGTTGTTGAAAATTTTAATTGGCAATGTCTACTCCTAACTCACAACCCTCCCCCATTGGTCCATCTTCTATTGAACCGATGCCTGCATGGCTGCGCCGACCTATTGGTAAAGCAAGCGAGTTATCCTCTGTTCAGCAAATTATTAAAAAGCGACAAATTCATACGATTTGTGAAGAAGGTCGCTGCCCTAACCGAGGGGAATGCTATGCCCAGAAAACGGCTACATTTTTGCTCATGGGGCCTGTTTGCACCCGTGCTTGTGCTTTTTGTCAGGTGGATAAGGGTCATGCACCGATGGCAATAGATCCACTTGAACCTCGAAAAGTAGCCTCAGCGGTTCAATTATTGGGATTACGGTATGTTGTCTTGACCGCAGTGGCACGAGATGATCTCTCTGACGGGGGTGCAGGTACTTTTGTCGCAACAATGGGGGCAATTCGTGAGCTTAACCCTCAAACTCAAATTGAAGTCCTGACAGCGGATTTTTGGGGCGCACAAGGGGGGGGCGATCCTCAGACTCGACAACATCAACGCATTGCTACGGTGGTGAAAGCTAAACCCGCTTGTTATAACCATAATGTGGAAACGGTACAACGCTTACAAGGGCCTGTGCGACGGGGGGCCAAATACCAGCGATCACTTGATGTCCTCAGAATGGTCAAGCAACTCGATCCAACCATACCGACCAAATCTGGATTGATGTTGGGTCATGGGGAAACTGAAACCGAGATTCTTCAAACGTTACAAGATTTAAGACATATTGGATGCGATCGCGTTACTTTGGGTCAATATATGCGTCCGTCTTTATTACATCTGCCTGTACAGAAATATTGGACACCCGAAGAATTTGATTGCTTAGGGACATTAGCCAGGGAAATGGGATTTTCTCATGTTCGTTCTGGGCCATTGGTTCGCAGTTCCTATCATGCCGGGGAAACGGAGGCAGTTGAGAACATCCCCGGAAATTAATAAGTCTAGCTTAATTCAAATCAACCCACTATGAACTACTCAGAAATCATCACGATTGAACCCGGAAAACGAAGCGGTAAACCCTGTATTCGAGGAATGCGAATCACTGTTTATGATGTCCTCTCCTACCTCGCTTCTGGAATGACCTATCAAGAAATTCTTGAAGATTTTCCCTATCTGACTCAAGAAGATATTCTAGCCTGTCTTAGCTACGCCGCTGAGCGAGAACGGCAAACCTTGATGGTTAAAACATGAAATTATTATTTGACCACAACTTATCCCCTCGCTTAGTCAATCGACTGGCTGATATTTTCCCTAATTCCAATCACCTCTTTTTATTGGAACTTGAGCAAGTATCTGACCAAGAAGTGTGGCACTATGCTGGCGAGCATGACTACATGATAGTTACAAAAGACTCAGATTTTAACGAAATTGTAATTCTGCTTGGTTTTCCTCCAAAAGTCATTTGGATTCGTCGGGGAAACTGTAGCACTAGAGAGATTGAAACAATCTTAAGAACTAACTTTATTGATATTGAAAACTTCCATCAAGACCAGAACTTAGGTATTTTCACCCTGTATTAAAAAGTGACTAGCCAGCGGTTTAACCACTTTTGTGTCAAAGTATTTTTTTATCCTTGATAATCTAATCAAAATCTGTGGGTAAATCTGGATTGCGGTAATATTCAAAAAATCGTTGAATTTGATGAGGCAATACCCGAGAAAGAGATAATTCAGGGATTTGACTTTCTGAGAAAAATCCTATTTCGCTGGTTTCATGACTGATTGTGGCTTCTCCGCCTGTTAATTCACACAAAAAGAACAGTTTATAAACATGATACGGCATCGGTGGGGTATGACCTTGATGAGTGCGATCGTAAACTGCCAAGAGTTTAACTGCTTTGGAATGATAACCCGATTCTTCAAAAATTTCTCGTGTCACCGCTGTTGAGGGGGTTTCATTAACATCTGCCCAGCCTCCGGGTAAAGTCCAACGATGGCGATCTAACACTTCTCTAACCAGCAGAATTTGTGAGTCTCGAAAGACAACCCCTCTGACATCAACTTTGGGTGTGGCGTAACCGGACTCTTTTGAGAATAAATCTAGAATGGTTTGTTTCTCTGTTAAGCTATGATCCGCAAAAATCTCTGCTGCAAGCTCTTGAATTTGCCGATAACGCTCTGTATCGTATTCACTTTGACTAAAATGTAGCCCGGTTTGGGCGATCGCTTGTAGTGCTTTTCCCCATTTAATCCAGTTGGGTTGCATGTATGTTATTCCTTTTGCTGCTGAGAATAGTTTAGCGGCTAGGCGATCGCCTTATTTTACAAGAATCTTAATGAGGACAACGAATCAGCAGCAACAACCCAGGCGCATCGGCTAAGCTGGAAGAACAGCAAAAATGATTCTAGGTTGAGACTGTAAACTAGTAGAATTGCAGGAAAATCTAAATCATTGCTTCAACAGGGGATGGGATCAACTGTTTCTCTGCTCCTAAAATGGTTATACCAAACACTTTTGATATTCAAGCTTGAGGGTTTGAAGCCTGATCAATGTCACCCATTTACTGATCAATTTCAAAGGATTATTCATGACTTCAGATTTAGAAAGAACTCATAAACTGGCTCACAAAAGCACTCTAGTAACTGGAGTGATCACTTTTTTATCACCTTTAATTGGCTATATGTATACGGGTAGATACAAAGCCTTATTTAAAACGTGTGGAGTTTTTTTCGGAATTCTTGTGCTATGTATTATGGCTGAACCTTCTTTAGATGAAGATGAAGATTTTATCATAAGTATGATGTTTTTGTATGGTGCAGGCACAGCGGTAGAAAATATTCGATCTGTAAGCCATGCGAAAAAACGATTGCAACAGCAACAAACTCCGGCATTGAATCCAGATAAGGTTAAAATTCAACTGTTGAAAGCGGCTAAAGTACAAGGCGCTGTGACGCTGGCTGATTGTGTCTTAGAAACTGGACATCCTGTGGCTGAAGTCCGTCAGTATTTAGAAGAATTAATTCAAGAAGATTTAATTCAAGTTGATAATAGAGAAAGTGACGGAGCTATCATTTATCGGATTATTT
The DNA here is from genome assembly GCA_049649525.1 of Microcoleaceae cyanobacterium. Classification (GTDB taxonomy): domain Bacteria; phylum Cyanobacteriota; class Cyanobacteriia; order Cyanobacteriales; family Microcoleaceae; genus JAAURB01. The sequence goes on along the minus strand of JBARZE010000064.1, from coordinate 86,843 downwards.
AACAGGTTTTTCAATACATAAAATCTAATTATTTTGCTCTTCATCCATCAACTTAAAATTGGTGGATTCTTTATACTGTTATCTTGCTACAATCTATTTGATCGCAACTCAAACCTCGGAAAGTTCTGTGATGCTGTATCATTTGTAACTGCGGTAATTCTAAATTTCCGTAATTTAAGGGAGAAGTGCAATACAGATATTGTAGTTTGCTCCGTATTATCCGGATCATATAGCGGCACTCTTGTAACACTTTAGTAGCCGATAGCTGAGATTCTCTGTTGTCAAGTGTTCGGCACAGAGGCTGAAGTCGGTTGTATTGCGAGTCTAATTGGGGTGACTACTAATGGGATTAATCATGAATACAAATTTTAGAAAGACTCCAAAACAAATGATGAACTTTCAAGAGATGTTACGCTACTTGCTGAGTCAAGGAAAAACTCCTGAAGCCGCTCATAAAGTACTGAACCCGAATTACGAATCGGTTAATGAAATCATCTTTGAATCTAACGTTGATGGTGTACATTATTATTTAGTCCGTGCTCGCCCAAAACCTGACCAGCTAATGAACTTGAGTACACGAGAACAGGAAATCGCTAAGTTAGTGGCAGCAGGTTTACCCAACAAATGTATCGCGAAGCAACTCGGAATTAGTCCATGGACAGTGGCAACCCACTTACGCCGAATTTTTGGTAAACTCGGAGTCACTTCAAGAGCGGCAATGGTTGCTAAAGTACTCGGAGATGATTTACTCACGGTCTAAAAAAGTAGTATTGAGTAAAATTGACCAGAGCAGCGTTTTCTTCAATCAAAATTAACTGCCTTTCTCAATCCAATTGTCTGTAACATCTAAAACAGATCTCTAGTCATTTTCTCAATCCCATATTGAGATCTGTTAAAAAACTGAATTTAAAATTACAACTCAATCATTAATTGCTCATTTGTTGGCTGAATTATGGCTACGACAGAGGGAGTCGGAAGGACTTCGGAGACAAGGTGACAAGGTGACAAGGTGACAAGGTGAGGGGGAGAGGGGAGACTGGGTGAGGGGGAGGACAAGGGAGAGAAGAGAGATCAACTGTTGCTCGTTGCCTTATTCATAATTCATAATTCATAATTCAATCGATAAGCTGTCACGCTTTTAAATTGCTGATTGATGCAAGGTAACGGGTAACGGGTAGCGGGTGTCGGGTAACGGGTTAGACCGCGTTACTATAATCACAAATTTCCGAGTGGTTTGCTTATCATCATAAATCCTACCCGTTACTATGCAACCTGTCACTTTATACCCCGATTGGCGGTGATGGCAGCGATCGCATGACTGATATGCAGTTTAAATGCATCTTAGCTTATTCTCTCTAATCTGAATTAAAATATTCTGACAGGCAGATAAGAACCTTGGTAAACTAGAACATGTAGCAAGCTGAAGCTGTGTTGCTGAGTTATGATTTACTGGAGTTTAAATGGGTATTGTGGATGCATCCGCTCTTTCAACAACGGCAGACATTAACAGTTTCCAAGCGATTGTTTTAGGCATTGTTCAAGGCTTAACAGAGTTCTTACCCATTAGCAGTACAGCACATCTGAAAATTGTCCCTGTTGCTTTGGGTTGGGGCGATCCGGGTGTGGCTTTCACTGCTGTCATTCAACTCGGTAGTATTGCGGCTGTACTCTGGTATTTTTGGCAAGATTTGACAAATGTTGTCAGTGGTACTATCCGGGCAATTCAGAAATCGGATTATCATTCCCCAGAATTTCAGATGGCGATGGGTATTGCATTGGGGACAATACCAATTTTATTTTTTGGACTATTAATTAAGGGTTTTGTTCCTAACTACGATAACTCCCCGGTTCGTAGTAGCGCCGCCATTGCGATCACTTCAATTGTGATGGCATTATTACTGGGGTTAGCAGAAAAAATCGGCAAACGTCAACGCAGTTACGAACAACTCAATACCCAAGACGGTATATTAATGGGATTAGCCCAAGCCTTAGCGATAATTCCTGGGGTATCTCGTTCGGGTTCAACTATTACCGCTGGACTGTTTATGGGACTTGAACGCGCTACAGCCGCTCGTTTTTCATTTTTACTCGGTATTCCAGCCATTACACTGGCGGGTTTAATTGAATTAAAAGGTTTGATTGACAATGGATTTGGTAACATTGGAGGGGTGGCGCTGACAGTGGGGTTGATTGCTTCTGCTGTTTCATCTTATTTAGCGATCGCTTGGTTGATTCGATATCTACAAACACGAGATACTTGGGTATTTGTTTGGTATCGTTTGGCGTTTGGTGTAGCGATTTTAGCGGCGATCGCAGGCGGGGCTTTACCCAATATTTAGACTCATTTTTTCATGAATAATCGTTCTGTTCGTCCGGCCAAAATCACGTCTGTTTTGCCCAATTCAATTGCCGCAGAGATTGGATTTGAGGTGGGAGATGCTATTGTTTCAATTAATGGAATTTGTCCGCGAGATCTGATTGATTATCAATTTCTCTGTGCCGATGAAGTTTTAGAACTAGAAGTTTTAGATACTCAAGCGCAGCGCCATCAGGTCGAATTAGAAAAAGATTATGACGAAGACTTAGGCTTAGAATTTGAAACCGCCTTATTTGATGGTTTAATTCAGTGTAATAACCGTTGTCCTTTCTGTTTCATCGATCAACAACCTCCCGGAAAACGAGAAACTCTTTATCTCAAAGATGACGATTATCGCCTCAGTTTTCTCTATGGTTCTTATCTGACCTTAACCAATTTACCACAAAAAGAATGGGATCGCATAGCTCAGATGCGGCTGTCTCCTTTGTATGTTTCGGTACACGCAACTGAACCCGAAATTAGAACTCAACTGCTGAAAAATTCTCGCGCGGGTCAAATTTTAGACCAGTTAAACTGGTTTCAACAGCATCATCTGCAAATTCATGCTCAGGTTGTGGTCTGTCCGGGGATTAACGACGCTCAACATTTAGAACAAACTTTAACTGATTTAGCCGCTTTTCACTCCGGAGACATCCCAACAGTGGCTTCTGTGGCAGTCGTCCCGCTTGGCTTAACTCGGTTTCGTCCGGTAGAGGATGAATTAATCCCAGTTACCCCAGAAAAAGCCAGAGAAGTGATTCACCAAGTCCAGGCGCTACAACATCAATTTCGGCAACAATTGGGTTCAACTTGCGTGTGGCTGGCTGATGAATGGTTTTTAATTGCGGGTGAACAGATTCCTGAAGCTGCCTATTACGAAGATTATCCCCAAATTGGCAATGGGGTGGGTTCAATTCGACAATTTCTACAAGCATTCGATCAAGCTTGGCAACAATTTCCCCGAAAGTCTCGAACTTCTCCTAAAACCTTCACTTGGGTGGTGGGGAATGCGGTTCAACAGGCTTTTCAACCGATTGTAGAACAGTTTAACCAGGTGGAAGGATTAACGCTTCATTTTGTGCCGTTGGCGAGTCAATATTGGGGACAGACTATCACTGTCACGGGTTTACTCACGGGTGAAGATTTGCTGGCCAATTTGCCCGGTCAATTTTTAGGAGATGCAGTGATTATCCCGTCGTTGATGTTGAAAGAAGGAATGACTTTGTTTCTCGATGATATGAGTGTGGCAGAAGTCGCAGACAAACTACAAACCCAAATTATTGCAGTCAATGGGGTAGAGGAGTTGATTGCAACCATTATGCAGTAAAAAATCCTCCCCAATTGTTGTGGAGAGGACTAGCATGATCTCAAGTTATGATTATGCGTCGCTTTCGATATAGACAAATAACAAACCCATAACCACCAGTGGCATCAGCCAGCAGACTAAAGGAATCATAATCCAAGGCAAGAATGAAGCAGCGTATGATCCGGTCATTTAAAATACTCCTATTTCAGAAATTACAAAAGTGAATGGGTAGAAAGTTATTGATGAATCATCAACGTTTAATTGTTGACCAATCCTCGGAAAATAGAATCGACTACTTCAAAGTTTTCTAACAGGAAATAAGCCACAAAAGCGCCTCCCATTCCTCCAATGAAGAAGCCACCTGCAAATTGACTCCAGCCTTCAGAAGTATTGAGTGGGTCAGTGCCTGGGGTCACTTCTGTCGGATGGGAAACCCACCCGTAGGCAGACAGACAGATGGTGGCAATTAAAATCAAAGCCACTCCAGAGATTAACCCCCCGAGATTGGCAGTGGCACTATCGCGCAGAGGGCCGAGTAATGTCCAAGGGCCGATGATAAAATAACCATGGGCCATACCGATTTCTAATCCCCGTAACAGCGGAGAAAGTCCTTTGCGGTAAGCGGGAAGATTACCAATAAATGCGCGGGTAAAATCAGAATCACTGATGGGGGTGGATAGATGACCAATGAAGGGATCACCTTTATAGGGTTGAATAAGTTCTTGATCTCGACTTGCCATACTTAATTTTTGTCCTCAATGTTAAAAAATTACAAAAGGCTTAATGGTCATATTTTATGCAGACAAGGGGAATATAGTCGCGTAAATCGGAGTGAGCGTTAAAAAAGTTCACATTTATTCTGGATAAAACGAATAATCTGGCGCTGAGATGTCCCTGCATGAATAAATTGAGTTAGCTAAATTGTCCATGAATTGCTAACCAAATACATGGGGGTTTACGGCTGGTATATTCAACTCGATGTCTTTGATGTGCAGAAATTAAGAGATAATCTCCGGCTTCGAGGCTAATTGTGGCTTCTCTATCCCATAGGGTCAAGATTGCTTTTCCTTGTAACACAATCACCCATTCATCTTGTTGTTGATCATACCATTGTTCTGGGGGAGTCACTTGCCCGCTGGAAATAATTCGCTCAACTTTAACATGATTTCCTTGCAGCAAAACCTCAAATAATTCTTCACTCGGTAGCGCATCAGGTAATGTGAATAAATTAGATATTGTCATATTAAGTTAAATATAAAAATAAAAAAAAGTTCGGTTTTATTCAGTGTATAATATCAATTAATTCTATCGATTCAATTTATTGTTTCATTCACAAACTATCGAACTAGGGGCAATACGACTTCAAATTCTGTACCTTCTCCGACTGTAGATTTTAAGTTTAATTTTCCCTGATGACGTTGGGTCACAATTTGATGACTAATTGTTAATCCTAAGCCTGTCCCTTTCCCCACTGGCTTTGTTGTAAAAAAGTTATTAAAAATTTGGCTTTGAATTTCAGGTGGAATTCCAGAGCCATTATCAATAATCTGTATTGAGATACATTGACTCTGACCACTCATCAGAGAGGAATCAGAAGCATTATTATTGATCTTGGGAAAATTAATATCTAAGCTTTCTTGTTCTTGAGTAGAAAGATTTCTAACTTGTGTTCTAATCCAAATCTTAGGTGGCTTGGTATTTTTATCATTATCTTCTATCGCGTCAATTGCATTTGCAATTAGGTTCATAAAGACTTGACTAATTTGACCTGAATAACAATAAATATCTGGAATATCATGATAATCTTTAATAATTTCTATCCTCGATTTAAGTCTATTTTTTAGAATTAATAAAGTATCATCTAGACAATGATGTAAGTTAATTTTATGTCGCTTTTCTGAATCTGTTCGAGAATATCCTCGTAAACTGGTTACCATTTGATTGAGTCTTTGAGATGATATTTGTAAGCTTCTCGCTACTTCTGGAATATCTTGCTTAATAAACTCTAAATCCGCCTCTTCTTTTAGTTCTTCTATTTCATCATTGGGCTCAGGTAAAATATCTTCATAAGCCTGCATCAGCTTTAATAAATCTTCTGAATAATTAGACAAACATTGAATATTTCCGACAATACAAGCAACAGGATTACGGATTTCATGGGCAACTCCGGTTAACATTTGCCCTAACATTGCTAACTTTTCTGTTTGAATCAGTTGATTTTGAGTTTTTTCATGTAATAATTTTTTTGCTAATTGGTGAAGATGAGATTGAGCTATTAACAGGGTTTGACTGGCTAGGACACCGTATTTTTTAGGACGAATTTCAACAATAATCGGTTCATACATCAAATCACTTTTTCGTTGAATTGTGATTTCAGCCGCCTTGACTATTTTTGTATTTCCGGGTAAAACTAATATATCTTTCTTGGCAAAGCGATAAAAAATTTGAAGCGATCGCTTGAGAAATAATTCCCGACCATAAGCCCGACTGATAATTTCTAAAAATTGACGACGAGAAACCATCCCAACGAGTTGACCGTTATCGGTTAAAATGACTCCGGGCAGCGTTGGACTGTAGTTAAAAATTTCTTCTAAATCATTTCCCGTACAGCTCATTTCTAACTGACATTGAGCCGGAGATAAGTTTTCTATTGTAGAATCTAAATGAAGATTTTCTAATATACAATATGGCGCTGTGCTGAATCTCGATGAGTCGGAAACGGGCAAAGTATCCATAGATAGATATTAACTTAATAGAGGTACGACTGAGGAATAATTATACTCTTTAATCAATAGCGGTTATTTAAGATTAAACTTAATTGACGAAAAGAGTATTTATGTCCGACAGAAAAATTTTAAATAGCAAAACCACAGGGCTTGTCTATTCTAATAAATACAACAAGTTCATAAACTTTGTTGATCGAAATACTTGTCTAACAGCTAACATCCCCAATTTAATTTTAGGGAATAGCTCTTATCTATTTTAGTATAAATACTTAGAGAGCTACTTTAGCGTCGAAACAGTGATACACCAGTTAATTCACCCTATTATATTCAACTCTGTTCAAAAATAGTCAAAATATATTTGATTTAACAGAAATTTAACGTAATCAATAGAATATTATTTGATTATGTTGTAATTAAGAATAGGTTCATCACCTAATCATAAATACCATTATTTTTAGTTTGTAGCTTTGTAATGAATTTTAATTAAATACAAACTTACTCAGCCACATCCGACAAAATTTGTAGACGAACTTTTCCTTGCTTACTGTCGCCGAGTTGAACTTCTATAATTTGACCCGCGAGTTGTTCTAAACAGGTCAATAATGAACGCAGATGGGGTGTACTTGCTCCCGTATCGACATACAGTCGATCTGCAAGACTACCGACCCGCTTCCATGTATTATACAGTTTGGCAATATTTTGTTCAAGCTGAGTGGCTTGTTTAACTAAATCAGCAGCAGTACTCAAGCAACCCACCCGCAACGCTTCTTCTAGGGCCATTTCCACGTCTACAGACGTTTGAGAAAGGGTTTGGACTTGGGCGGCAGCATCGAGATATTTCGCTAAATTCCGGGCATCAGAAGTCAGTTGCTTCACGGTATCAACATCGGGACTATCAACCATTTCCCGTTGCAACTCTTCAATATGAGACTCGGGTAATTTCTCCATTTCCCGGACTAACGGCGCTAAATACCGAGGTGGCATGGAACCTTCAGAGGCTTTTTCCCGTACTGTATCGGGTAATAAATCTGAACTCATGGCTGTCCATTCATCCGATAACTGTCGCACTTCTCGCCGGGTAATGCGATCGCCTTGGGTGGCGGCATCACTCACCATTTGCTGAACTTCAAGAGGAGATTTAGCGGTTTCGACAAATGCCCGTTTGCTAAAATTATTAATTGAGTCTGGGTTCAAATGTCCCTCTGCTAACAATGTATCGGCGCTGTTAGCCAGTTCAATTAAAGCATAAGCCTGACTTTTGCTAATTTCTCGTGTTTTTAGCCAATTGAGAAAACCTGTTCCTCGTCCTTCTCCGCCGCGTTTTTCGCGATCGCGTACTGCCCGTAAAATTCGCCCCCGCCAAATTTCGGTTTGCAAGTCGAAGCGATCGCATACTTTCCAAGCGACATCAACTTGTTGTTCAAAATCAGGTTCAGAAATTGCTTCATCTTCTGGATCGGGCAACTCAAAATTTAGATCGGCAAATTCATTGAGAACCTCAGCCAGTTCATTAGAAGAAGAAGGGATATCAGCCATCCGAGCTTTAATCTGTTTGGGGATTGCCGGATTATTATGACACGATTTGATGGTAATTGGTTATATGAATGATGAATTGTGAATTATGAATTATGAATGAGGCACTCAGTCTCCCCGTCTCCCCGTCTCCCCGTCTCCCCCGTCTCCCCCGTCTCCCCCGTCTCCCCCTCACCTTGTCACCTTGTCTCCCCCGTCCTTCCGACTCCCTACCACCGTCTTCTCAACGGGTTGTAAGTCTCCGTGGTTGAGTGTCCAGCAGCGATCGGCTACCTCCATCAAGTCCCCGGCATCGTGGGTGACAACGAATAAAGTCCAGTGGGTTTTCAGTTTGGCGAGTAAACTAACCAATTGTTGTCGCATCGACCAATCTAAGCCTGCTGTGGGTTCGTCTAACATCAAGATATGAGGTTTGCGAATCAGTTGTACTGCCAGGGCTAAACGGCGCTGTTGTCCGCCGCTGAGGGCGTGGGGAGACCCTTGCAAGGATAGATGACTGAGTCCAACTTCTGTCAGGGCATCGTTTACCCGATCGAGGCTGAGTTCTGGATGACCTAAGCGTAATTCTTCTAAAATAGAATTGCCGCAAAAATGCCGTTCTGGGAACTGAAACACCAAACCCGCAAGCTGTTGCAGATACTCTGCATTCAGTTCTTTTTCTCGCCAGCACACTTTTCCTTTTGTCGGTTCTGCTAGTCCCGCTAAAATTTCGAGTAGTGTTGTTTTGCCGGAACCACTTTGACCAATAATCAGTCCCATCTGCTGAGGGGCTAATTCTAAATTCACATTGTTCAGAATCGGAGTTGAGCTAGCCGCCGGATGATACAGTAAATCTTGAATATACAGCATTAATGTATGGCGAGGAGTTTAGTTTATGTTTCGGGTATTATTGTTGTCTTAAATTTTATCATTAATTGAGACTTGATGCCGTGATTTTTAAATAAATCGAAAACCAATAATTATTACCTTGATCAATATTGTATTTAATTGATTTTGAAGTTTTTTAAGGCGAAAGTAAACCGATGATTTTACAGAATTTATCCAGTGTTTGCCGTATAGGGTCTCAATCTAAGCGGGTGAAATTACTCGGGACAACAATTGGCTTTTTATTGTTAAATGTTAGTAGTGCGATCGCGCTCGATCCGTTTCGTTCATCAACTGAAGCGCGGATGATTAGTGAGCCTGCTGTTGCCGCTTTTGAAGCGATGTTTGAGCAAGGAAACTATCAAAATGCTCAATGGCATCTTCAACAAGCCCAATCAGAAGATATTCAAGAACCGATGGTCTATGGAATGTTAGCCACGTTTGCTTATCAACAGGAAGATTGGCAAGCATTGGCTGATTATAGTGAAAAGATTTTAACAGTTGCGGAGGGCTTAAAACAGACTGATGCATTGCGAGGGAATTTGTATATTGCCATTGGTCATTTTATGGAGGGCGCTCATACTTTAGCCACCGAAGGAACCTTTCGAGGCGCACCCAAAGCGTTAAATAAATTAGAGGAAGTTTTTACAGCTTTAGATGCCGCCGAAGCCGTTAACGCCGAAGATCCAGAGTTAAATTTAATCCGAGGTTATTTAGAGTTATTTTTATCTTTGAATTTACCGTTTAATAATCCAGAGAATGCGATTACAAAACTGGAAACATACGGCAGCCCGCGTCATTTAGCCTACCGAGGAATTGCTGTCGGTTATCGAGATTTGAAAGACTTTGAAAAAGCGTTAAATTTTGTCGATCAAGCCTTAGAAACAGTGCCGAATAACCCGGAAGTTTTGTATTTAAAAGCTCAGATTTTAGCGTCGCTGGGACAGAGACAAGATCCCACTTTACTGACGGCAGCCCAAGACAATTTTAAAGCCGCTTTAGCCCAACCCCAGCAATTACCGAAACGAGTTGTTGCACAAATCTTTTTTGAACAATGTAAAAATTTAAATCGAATTGATCAAGTTCAACGGCCTTGCGATCCACTTCGAGATACAATTAGAGAAAGAGATGGTCTATGGGGGCCAACTGCAGAACAAATGCCCACCTTATAAATAGTAGAATTAACAAGATTATGAATGTTTATTTCCGGGAATGCGATCCGTTTGATTTATGGATTTGGATTCAATTTACTACTGTTCCTTCCATCATTGAACGACAATATGTAGAAGAGGTCTTAAATTCTTGGTTTTTGCTGGGGAAATTAGGGGGATTTAATGCCGAAAGTTTGCAAGTTCAAGATACAGGAGTAGATCTAAGTTATATGAATTATGATGTTAATTCATCTAAAGATAATATGATGGCGTTAATGCATAATATGGGGGAAATTGAATACAATGGTATTTGGTCGCGCTGTTGGTTGGATTTAGGAACGAGCGATGCTTTTGCCTTTGATGTTTTGATTAATGCTTTGACTCAACTCAGTCAAGAATATGTGATTATTGAAAAGTTTATTGTTGGGGGAGAAAACGAAGATTGGCCAGTTGAACGAGACGATCCAGAAGCCAGTTTTGCTGACTATAATTAAGTGAATTATTCTGAGTATTTTTATGGCAAAATCAGGTAAAATTCGGGTATTAGCGTTAGGTTTAATTCAACAAAATGACCGTCTATTTATTTCTCAAGGATTCGATCCCGTTAAACAAACTACATTTTATCGGGCTTTAGGAGGCGGTATAGATTTTGGAGAACCCAGTCATATCGCATTAGAACGAGAATTTCAGGAAGAATTACAAGCGGCTTTAACCAATATTAAATACCTCGGTTGTTTAGAGAATATATTTGAATACAATGGCAAACCTTCTCATGAATTAATTCAGTTATATCGCTGTGATTTTGCTGATGCTAAATTTTATAATATTGATTCTATTAAATTTTACGAAAAAGAACGAGAAAAGATAGCACTTTGGGTTCCGATTTCAAGATTTATATCAGGAGAGTTAACGTTAGTTCCAGAAGGTTTTTTAGAGTATTGTGATTGAATTTATATCGTTAAAACTATATTGCGATCGCAGAAAATAATAGGGTGAGGTTTTATGGTACACGCTGCTCAAAATCTTCATCCATACAATCTAATAAGAAGCTGGAAATCTCTAAAGATATTTTATCAAACCGTTTAGGAGATAAGCCTGTAGAATTCGCACTCAATACTCCATGAGCAAAAACGTGTCTTATTGCTCTAGCAAAGCAAGTCACATTAATATCATCACCTGCTTTGAAATCATGCATCATCTGTCTTATATCTTTACCCGTAGAATGTTGTTCAAGAAAATTAGGGAGAGTATTTTTAGGATCTAAATCACGAATTATTTTAATAACATTTTCTTGTGACTGAGCATCTTGAATTAACTTGAATTGTGACTCTTTATTAGACTTTAATCCGATAATTTTACAGTAAGTTTAAAATGCGGAATAAACTAGAAATATTGTAGTAATAGCTGAATAGAGTTGGGGGGTATCTGAGCCGGAATAAGTATCCCCTAAATCTAATCCTTTAAAACTTTTTGCGACTCGAAATCGGGCTGACCATCTTGATATATTACCAAAGTTATTCACTAAATCTTCAGGCAATATGCTGTCTGAGTCACGATTTTTGGAACAAAAACGAGGCCATGCTTTTGGGTAGTTCTTATCAGACATAATCTATTATATAAAATAATGAAGTTATGAAACCTAGCTTATAACTGTATTATAGATGCTGTCTAATAGTTTGAAATCATAAATTATAGTATCAGGGGATTAATTATAGATCGCAGGGTGCGTCAATAATGCACTCTACCAGATTGTTCTAGAGTGAATACCGATGCAGAGACGCTTACACAAAACGCCTCTACTCAATTTTAACTGTTAAATCATCCGAGGAAGTCGATGTTTAAAACCGCATAAAATTTCCCAGGAAATCGTTCCTAATGTCTCCGCCCAGTCATCAGCAGAAATACTTCTTTCACCATCTTGACCTAACAATGTGACAATTTCTCCGACTTGTAAATCCGGGATATGACTGACATCTAACATCAGTTGATCCATGGTAATTGAGCCAATTTGAGATACAAATTCACCCCGAATTAACACTTGCATTTTATTAGATAAATTCCGGGGAACACCATCAGCATAACCAATTCCGACAACGGCTATTTTCGTGTTTTTTTCTGTTACATAGCGATAGCCATAACTGACTCCCACATCTGCATCTAAAGTCTTAACTTGCGTTACTCTGGCTTTAATTTGCATCGCGGGTTGAAGCTGAACTGTTGACTGTAAATGGGGGGCTGGATATAATCCATAAACGGCTAAACCCACCCGGACTAAATCATAATGTAATGCCGGATCGCTTAAGGTCGCCGCCGAGTTAGAAATATGCAAACAAGGACGCTGAGACGGTTGAGAAAAGTCCCAGTTTTCAACCCTGTTAATTTTATCAATAACCTGCTTAAACCGTTGATGTTGTTGTCTCATTACCGTTGGATCGGCGCTATCGGCTGTGGCAAAATGAGAATAAATTCCAGCAATGGTTAAATTCGGTAAGCGCTGTACTAATTGCACAAATTCTGTGGCTTGCTGCCATGTTGTGCCGAGGCGAGACATCCCTGTATCAATGTTGAGATGAACCGACAGGGTGTGGTTACAGTTATTCAGGGTTTGAGAGAATAACAGGGCTTGCTGAGGCGTACACAGGGTGGGCTGTAGCTGCCAATGGGCAACGGCTTTGACTTCTTCTGGGGTATGGGCTGCCCCCAGTACTAAAATAGGCTGACTAATACCCGCTTCTCGCAGTTCGATCCCTTCTGGGATAGTCGCAACGGCTAAACCTTTTGCCCCGGCTTCTATTGCGGCTTTGGCTACAGATACTGCCCCATGACCATAAGCATCTGCTTTCACCACTGCCATCAAAGCGGTTTGGGGGGATAATAGTTTTCGGATCTGTTTGACGTTATTTGCGATCGCCTTAAGGTTAATTTCTACCCATGCCCGGTGTTCAATGCCCCCAGACACACTACCCCCTCTTAGGGCTAAACTCAGGCGATCGCCGGTTGGTTTGGCATCGTTAACTGGCTTCCAACTCACCATACTTGACTGACTCCTCACAAACGAAAATGAGCTAGGAATTTTATCAAGATTAACCTAGACAGTTCCGGAAGTACAGTAAGTGGATGGATCAATTTCTAATGATCTTCGGCTGAGTCGGGATCAAGTTGCCATCTTTGCTCGTCGCGTTGGTCTAGCTTTTCTTTCATTTGGACAGGTTCTTCATTGGCGATCTCAACCCCCATTTCCGAGGCAATATCATCAACATCATGACGTTCTGGAATGGGTTCAGTTGCGGCAACAGGTTGATCGGGGATAACTTTTGCTTGGTATTCGGGTGAATTTTGTTCTGTCATAAATTGATATCGGGTTTTACAGGATAAAATCTCTAACTTCCTACTTTAGCTGAACGCGCTCAGTTAGTGTTATAGGAAATCAGAGATTTTTATTAAAACAGTTTAGGAAAAGTACGCTTTAATACTATCTCCAAATAGTTTTAGAGGTATTAGTGAGAATCAATTTCTTTTTTAGCGGCATCCTTGACGTTTTCTACCGTATGCCGTGCAGAAGCTTCTGCTTGTTTAGCTTGTCCTTCCGCTTTATCTTTAGGATCGCCTGTGACTTCCCCAACCATTTCTTGGGCTTTCCCTTCAATATTTTTCATGGTTGCTTCTACTTTATTTTCGTTACTCATATTTTACTACTCCATTAAAATTCTTTATTAATACAGCTTTACTACAAAGCTATAACCTATAGTTTACTAATAAACCCTCAATCTATCGTCTATCCTAAGGGATATTTAATCCTCTCTCTTTAGTGGGAAACTATAAATAAAAAAGCTAATATTTAATCTTTCTTCAGACATAACCTACTCTAACTCATAATAATTTTAAATATTTTTGCTATTGTTAGTAATAATATGGTTTTTAAATACCTAAATTTAGACAGGTAAAACAAATAAGATCATGATGAATCAACCCACTTATTTAATTTTTAATCCTGTTTCAGGTCAAGGCGATGCGGATCGAGAGATATCTTTGATTAAAGAATATTTATCATCAAAACTTGAGCTTAAAATTAAGTATACCACAAAAGAAATTAGCGCCAAGCAGCTTACTCATGAAGCGATTAAAGCAGGGGCGAGTTGTATTATTGCCTCCGGTGGAGATGGAACCGTTTCTGAGGTAGCAGAAGCTTTAGTGGGAACCGATATTTCACTCGGCGTTATTGCCCGAGGAACAGCTAATGCATTTGCAAATGCTCTGCATATCCCAGATACCATCGAAGAAGCTTGTCAGACAATTTTAGATAGAAATCAGCGTCGAATTGATGTAGCAAAATGTAATGGGAAGCTGATGATATTACTCGCGGGAATTGGATTTGAAGCCGAAACGGTTGACAAGACAAGCCGAGAAATGAAGGATCAATTGGGGATGTTAGCTTACTTTATTTCGGGTTTAAATGAATTGCAAAACCTGGAAAATTTTGAAGCAGAATTAGAAACAGATGATAAAATTATTCATGTCGAGGCAGCGGCAATTACTGTCGCAAATATTGCACCCGCTTCATCAATTTTAGCCCAAGGACCTGCTGGAATTGTGATCGACGATGGCTTACTTGATGTTACTATTGTTTCTCCTAAAAACCAATTAAGTGCAATTGCAGCATCTTATCATCTATTTCAGTCTGCCGCGAATGATGAAAAAGCACAACGAGATGATATTGGTTATCTTAGAACTCGACGAATTACAATTAAAACAAATCCTAATCAAAAAATAGCTATTGATGGAGAAATGGAGGGCGAAACACCCATTGAAATTGAATGTTTACCGAAAAAATTAACTGTTTTAGTATCGCAGAATTTGTCAGAAGAATGTCCAGAAAAGTTAGAAGGATTACCGGGGTTAAGAATTGAGAATAAAACAGATAAAACAGAAGATAAATTAGAAGAAAATGTAGATAGCGATTATGCAATGGAAATAATTAACCCGCCTGAAAATACTAATGATACTTTTGAAGAAAATGAAACAATTATTGAATCTATTGCAGATTATATAGAAATTACCGATGATCGCACAAAATAATATTGAGTCAAAGTTTAGGTCATGAAAACACAGTCAAAGCCATTTTTTAAACTATCTTTTTTAGCGCTATTTTCTTCTATTCTTGGCATTAGTGGGTTAGCCATCGCAATTATTGCCACTTTAGGGTTTTTATTTCTCTCTCAACAGGTTTTTGCTCAACATACCACAACATTTGATACTGCTATATTACAATATTTTTTATCAATTCAAAATACTTTTTTAACTCTATTTTTTACTATCATTACTTTTCTCGGAGAGCCTCTATTTTTAATGATTATTAATTTAGTTTTTATTGTTTTTCTATGGATAAAAAATCAGAGATCTAGGGCAATAGTATATTTGATTATTGGTAATGGCGCGGCTGAATTTAACTATTTTATCAAAGATTTTTTTGGTCGAGAAAGACCAGAATTATGGGATAGAATTCTTGAGGTTAAATATTTCAGTTATCCCAGCGCCCATGCAATGAATTCTATTGTAATTTATGGTTTGATTTGTTATTATTTAATGAATCAATTTAAACCTTGGCGATGGCTGATTTTAACCATTACATCTATTCTTGTTATTCTCATTGGTCTTAGCCGTCTTTATTTCGGGGTGCATTGGCCGACAGATATTATTGCCGCATATACAATGGGTAGTGTGTGGTTAGCGATCGCTATTCTAATTTTAGAGATCGTTAAGCTTTTAGTCAATAATCAAACTGAGAATACAGAAATTGAATGAGTTTATAACTTTGCTTTTAGCCAAAATGCGGCTAACTGTTTAACCCATCCTTTCAGCCATTTTAAACTATAATTATCAGCCGCTTTACGAATAATTTCTGATTGAGTCGGATAAGGATAAATCGTGTTTGCCATCTTGCTTAAACCGACTTTTCCCACCATTGCCAATGTAATTTGACTAATCATTTCCCCAGCATGGGGCGCGACAATAGTTGCCCCTAATATTTTATCACTACTTTGACGAACATGAATTTTAATAAACCCTTGAGTTTCTCCTTCTATCATTGCGCGATCATTATCTTTTAAACTCACAAAAAAACTTTCAACCTTTGCCGGATTTTGTTTAATTTCTGCTTCAGTAATACCCACCTGAGCCACTTCTGGGCTAGTATAAGTACAAGATGGCATAATTAAACGACTCAGCCTTTTACGCCCAATTCCAGCAATAGAAAATAAAGCATTTTGCACCACAATTCTAGCAGCCGCATCCGCCGCATGGGTGAATTTCCAATTCATACAAACATCACCGACAGCATAAATATTAGGATTTTTTGTTTGTAGATAATCATTAATAATAATACCTTTTTTATTATCAAATTCTACACCAACAGACCTTAAATTTAAACTATTAATATTTGGCGCTCGCCCCGTTGCTACAATAATTTCATCAACAGCAACATTATATTCAACACCGCCGACAATATAATGAATAACTTTTTCTTTATTTTGTAATTGAATAGATTGAATATCGGTATTCAAAACTAAATTAATATTTTCCTTAAAAAAGACTTTCTGAATAACAAAAGAAGCTTCTGGATCTGAGTTTTTTAAAACTCTTTCTCCTCGTTGTAATAACGTGACTTGAGATCCTAAACGTTGAAAACTTTGAGCCAATTCACAACCAATATAACCGCCGCCAATAATCGCAATTCGGGGCGGAAGTTGCGTTAAAGAAAATACCGTTTCGTTGGTTAAATATCCGGCTTCTTCTAACCCTTCAATTTTAGGAATTGCCGGATGAGATCCAGTAGCGATCGCTGCTTTCTTAAACTTTAATATTTCTCCCGCAACTTTAATAGTATTACGGCTATTAAATTCAGCTTCTCCTAAAAAGATATCCACCCCAAACTCTTCACTAAACCGTTTAGCCGAATCATTATTACTAATTTCAGAACGAATTTTTCGCATCCGTTTCATTACCGCCGCAAAATCAATTTGTATTCCTTCTGGTATTTTTATTCCGTATACTTTTGACTGTTTAACAGCAGCAGCAATACGCGAAGAATGAATTAACGCTTTCGAGGGAACACAACCGACATTTGTACAATCTCCCCCCAATAAATGCTTTTCAATTAGCGCGACTTTTGCCCCCAATAAACCCGCCCCGGCTGCCGTTACTAACCCAGCAGTGCCGCCCCCAATCACCACTAAGTTGTAACAGTTTTGCGGTTGGGGATTTTGCCAATTTGGAGGATGTAAATTTTCTACCAATTTGTGGTTATATTCATCCATTGGGGGAACATTAACAGGTGGCGTTTTAGAAGAAGTCATAATATTTCTTAGATTTAAAATAGGGAATAATTAGAATGGGTAATTGATGCACCCTAAAAAAGTTTTATTAAGTCCATACTACCTAATTATATTTAATATGATTAAGTACACGACATTCTTGTATGAATACCAAGCCAGTCTTGATTAGTTGTTTGTCCAATTAAGTATACATCTATGTCAAATTCTCCAACAAAATAAACCCGAATATTAGATAAATTATTCAGTACTAATTGAGCCAATACTTCCCTCTTTTCCTGTTCTAGTTTCTCAGCTTCACCCATATCCTCTTCTTCATAGTCTTCATAATAATCTTCCTGAATTACATAGCTATAATCTTCCTCGATCATAAATATATCAGTGGCTAAAAGTAATTTATGAAGCATTAGATCTCGATCCTCAGCTAATGACCAAATCAGGCCTTCTATCTCAGCATCTGCTTCCTCGACAGCAGAAATTAAATTGAGATGTTCAGCTTTTGTCATTGCTGCGTCATCCTTGGTGAGCGCTTCATTCATCTCAGTCACTGTGCTGATGTCAGTATTTTCGCCGAAGCGATCGCTTGTCCCGTAGACATCAAAGTTATCACCGATTATAGCAGCAAACCAATCACCTACTGCTGTACGACCTACAATAATGTAAGGTATTTCTGACTTAGAGCAACCTTCTCTAATATAATTAGTTTCAAATTGATATATTTCAAGATCAAATAACTCCGCTTTAATTTTGTCAAGCAGAACTTGATACTTTCTGGTAGGCTGCTTGGTATCAAACTCAACTGACTGCAAACTTTGAAGATTTTTAGGCTTTAAATGTCCCATTTCTTTGAGAAACTTCTCTAATGTAAATTCTCCTCTAATCGCCCTATTCCACAAGAAAATATCATAAAGATACTCAGACTCTGAGAAATAGAGTAATCCTTCAGTCAAAGAGCCAAGTGAATTCACTAGATCTGTATCTGGGTGATTTGTTGGAATAAATAAGGGGGAGAACATAGGCGAGGGAAGATTTTTAGCCTCAGTTAAATTGGTAGATAAGAATGAAGTGCCTTCAAATTGAATTCCCTGTAAATTAGCCCTCCTAAAGTTAGTCTTCTCAAATTCAATATTTGCGAGATTAGCGTTTGTCAGATTTGCATTGGTGAAATTTGTCTCATATAACTTAGTGTTAGATAAGTTTGCTCTTGTTAAGTTGGTATTAGTTAAATCGGCTATACCTAAGTAAGCACCTGATAAATTTACTCCTGTTAAGTTGGCTCCTGTTAATTTTGCATAAACAAGTCTAGAGCCGTTGAGGTTAGAACCACTTAAGTCAGCACCAGTTAGATTAATCTTTGCTAAGTCTAAACCGGATAAATCTAGATTAGTGAAGTCTCTACGTCCATCTTTATACTCTTGCTGAAGCTGTTCTTTATTCATGACAATACCTAATAATGTAACTGGGTCCAATCAGATCAGCCGTTATATTTGATGAATATATCCTTGTATTCTAAAATTATAAAGAATTGATTCTGTAGATTTGAGTCCAATTTCTTCTACAATAGAAAGATATTTTTAGATCATCAACCGCATTTTAATATTAATGGATGGCACTATAACATCTACTGAAACCGCCAAACCCCTTAACCTGGAAGAATTACAAGCTATTGTTGGAAACGATGGGGTAATTCCTTGGGACAATCTTAACCCGGCTTTACAACAAAATCTGACTCAGGCAGTTACACCCGAAACCCATATACAAGCGGTGGTTTACCCCAATACCTCAGAAGAATTAGCAGCAGTGGTGGCGATCGCAAGCGTTAATCGTTATCGTATTTTGCCTTATGGTGGCGGGAGTAAATTACATTGGGGGGGCTTAGTCGAGGATGTACATCTGGCGGTGAGTACAGAACGGTTAAATCGTTTAATTGAACACGCGGTGGGTGATTTGACGGTAACGGTTGAAGCCGGGATGAAATTTGAACAATTGCAGCAAACTTTAGCCAAAGTCGGACAGTTTATTGCCATAGATCCGGCATATCCACAGACGGCAACTATTGGCGGAATTATAGCCACAGCCGATACGGGTTCATTACGGCAACGCTATCGTAGTGTGCGGGATATGGTTTTGGGGATTTCTTTTATTCGTAGTGACGGTAAAATCGCTAAAGCGGGCGGACGAGTGGTGAAAAATGTTGCCGGATACGATTTAATGAAGCTATTAACGGGATCTTACGGTACTTTGGGGTTAATTAGCCAAGTGACATTACGGCTTTATCCGATGGCGTTAGATTCAGCAACGGTATTGTTAACGGGAGATGCCGCTGCAATTACTCAAGCCAGCCAAACCTTATTATCTTCTGCTTTAACTCCGGTGGCGGTTGATATTTTATCTCCCACATTAATAGAGAAATTGGAGTTAGGTTCAGGTTTAGGATTATTGGTAAAATTTGAAAGTATTACTGAAAGCGTTCAACAACAAAGTTCTCGGCTATTGGAAGTAGGGGAAAAACTCGGACTCAAAGGCGGTTTAGTTAATACTGATGAGCAGAATTTATGGCAACAATTGAATCAACAAATGAGTATTTCTGGCTCAAATTCACAAATTATCTGCAAAATAGGAGTAAGTCCGAACGCGGCGATTGAAACATTAACTCAATCTCAAACAACCGGATGGATTCATGCCGGAGTGGGTTTAGGAATGTTGCAGTTTGAAACAGTAACGGCAGAACAGTTGTTAAATCTGCGAAAATGGTGTGAAGCCAAAGGCGGATTTTTATCTGTTTTAGCGGCTCCGATGGATCTGAAACAAAAAATAGATGTTTGGGGTTATTCGGGAAATGGATTAAAGTTGATGCAGCAAATTAAACAACAGTTTGATCCTAATTCTATCTTTAGTCCCCATCGTTTTATCGGAGGAATTTAAATTCTATATTATAGATGTATCTCTCAAATCCTCAAAATAGATAATTTTTGTTTAAGCGATCGCAGATAAAACATTAAAAAAGCATATATATGTCAAAGAATGATGACATTGCAGACCAAAATTCAGGGTATTTATTGAACGAAATAATAGGGGGTTGACAGCTCAAGTCGGGTTTGGTATCATGCTGAACATAGCGTATAGTTGGGTAGTGCTATGCCTACAAACTTAATTTTTGGTATATATTCGCTTCAAACCCTGATTATCTTCTATAAACTCTCGTCATAAATACTCAATTTAAGGGACTATAACATATTAGAGGTTGAACAAGTTTTGAATACTCTACTTTCGAGGGGTATTGACAAAAGTACTAAAATATGCGCTCTGACTAAAAAAGAAGACCGAATTATAGAATAAAATATTATCCATATAAATATAAAATGCAAACTTCAGATCCAAAATTTGACAATACAGCTAAAACTGTTCCTGCCAAAGAGAGTAACTTTCTCGGGCAAAATCCTCATTTACAATCTCCCGAAGAATTTCCCGGTTTTGATAACCAATCTCCTCCTAATCCTGACTTAATTAATACCTGTGTTCACTGTGGATTTTGTTTAGCCACTTGCCCCAGTTATCGGGTGATGGGTAAAGAAATGGATTCACCTCGAGGTCGCATTTATCTAATGGATGCGATTAATAAACAAGATGCTCCTTTAGAAGAAACAATTGCCCAACATTTTGATAGTTGTCTGGGGTGTTTAGCCTGTGTGACAACTTGTCCGTCTGGCGTACAATACGATAAATTAATTACTGCGACTCGTCCTCAAGTTGAACGGAATATTCCCCGCAATTTACCGGATAGATTAATTCGGCTATTAATCTTTAATTTATTTCCTTATCCTAATCGGTTACGAGTCTTTTTACTGCCTTTATTTCTCTATCAAAAATTAGGCGTACAAAAAATAGTCCGCACGACAGGTTTATTACCGAAAATATTCCCTCGTTTAGGGGCAATGGAATCTATTTTACCTAAAATTACAACTGATTCTTTTCAGGATAAATTACCGACTATAATTCCAGCAAAAGGGGAAAAACGTTATCGCGTTGGGATGATATTGGGTTGTGTACAACGGTTATTTTTCTCGCCTGTAAATGAAGCAACAGTTAGAGTTTTAACGGCTAATGGTTGTGAAGTGGTGATTCCGAAAACTCAGGGTTGTTGTGCGGCTTTACCTGAACATCAAGGACAAACTGAACAAGCCCATACTTTGGCGATCGCAATGATTGATAGTTTTGCGGAAACGGGGGTTGATTTTGTGATTATTAATGCGGCGGGTTGCGGACATACTTTAAAAGAATATGGCAATATCTTAAAAGATGATTCTGAGTATTGTGAGAAAGCAAAAGAATTTGCAGGTAAAGTTAAAGATGTACAAGAATTTTTAGCAGAAGTAGGGTTAACAGCTTCTCTATCTCCGTTGGTAAAAGATAAAGATTTAACCTTAGTTTATCAAGATGCTTGTCATCTATTGCACGGACAGAAAATAAGTGTTCAACCGCGAGAATTATTAAAGCAAATTCCGGGTGTAAAATTACAAGAACCAGTTGATGCTGCTTTATGTTGTGGTAGTGCGGGGGTTTATAATATGTTGCAGCCGGAAGTGGCGGATGAGTTGGGTCAACAGAAAGTTGAAAATCTGCTGAATACGGGTGCAAAGTTAATTGCTTCGGCTAATCCTGGGTGTTCTTTGCAAATTAAAAAGCATTTAGAATTACAAGGAGAAGAAATAGCGTTAATGCATCCGATAGAATTGTTAGATTATGCTATTCGAGGAATTGAGTTAAACCACAAAGACATAAACAGAGGGATATAGAGAAATACGATATAGTTGTGTATCCTCTTTTTTCTATTCCTTCCCGTCATAAATAACCCAATCTTTGATGAAGTTGAAGTGAAGTTGTATTGAATTAAACCACAAACACACTTATGACACAAAGGGAGGGATATAGAGAAATACGATATCGTTCTGGGAAGTTTATACTTCTTTCCCGTTCCCTATTCCGTCCAGTCATAAATAGCCCAATCTTTGATGAAGTTGAAGTGAAGTTGTATTGAATTAAACCACAAACACACAAAGATACGAAGATACAAAGGGAGGAATATCGAGAAATACGATATCGTTCGGGGAAGTTTATACTTTTTTCCTGTTCCCTATTCCGTCCAGTCATAAATAGCCCAATCTTTGATGAAGTTGAAGTGAAGTTGTATTGAATTAAACCACAAAGATACAAAGAGAGGAGTATCGAGAAATACTATATAAGGAAAGAGGAGGTCTGTTTATCCTTATTCTTTTAACCTAATATTTAATTAAACCGAACAGTTGTTTCTGTCTCAGATAAATGGGAGGTATCTCCAAACAGTTCTGCTGTCCAGTCTGAACCATTACGGACTAACTTGACTAAACAACATAAGCTGGCGGTAATATCGGAAGCCGTTAAACTAGGAACTAATCCCATTGCTGTTCCCACGACTGATAGTCCATGTCCGACAAATAGTAAGTCTTCATCGGGATAAGATGCAACTAAACGTCTGGCGGCTTCACCTGTTCTATTTAAAAAATCTTGCCGAGTTTCAGGATATTTGGTTAGGGGAGTAACGTGAGTTTGATCGATGCGGGGAAATTGTTGAACTAATGTTTCAACGGATAATGTTTCTGGCTGTTCAGACATCCATTCTACATTTAACCATTCACATAAACCCCAGTCTAATTTAAGCGGAATATCTAATATTTCTGCAACGGCATAAGCGGTTTGAACTGTACGTAAAAAAGGGGAAGCGAAAATATGACTAATATTCTCAGACGATAAGCGTTTGGCTAATTGTTGGGCTTGAATGATGCCATCATCGGATAAATGAGGGTCGTAACGACGCTGGGCTGTATTAAACCACTCCGGGTTAACAAAATCTATCCGGTTTCCATGTCTTGCAATCCAAACAGTCTGAGTCATAAGGTGGGGTGATGATTGATGATTGATGCTTTTTTAAGATAACGCAATATAGTAAAGAGGAAAGTTTTGACGAGGTGATCTAGCGTGCTACGCAGTAGAGACATAGCATGATACGTCTGTACAAAATTCAGAAGTTGACGACAACAGGCTTTTCCCCCAGAAGCGTTACGCCAATAGCTTCTACAAGTGTTTTGCACCGATATGCATAGTGCTAGTGCTATATAGGGTAAAACGACAAATTAATCAGAACTAATGACAAATGACAAATTAACTGATATCCTAATTTTATCTAACGGCCCCGGAGAAATTACCACTTGGGTACGCCCAACAGTAAAGGCGTTACGACAACAGGAAAAATCACTAAATTTAAATTTACGAATTTCTGTGATTTTATCTCCCTGTCCGCACGCGATGGGCAACGAAGCGGCTGTTGTAGAAAAGTATCCAGAAGTTGATCGCGTACAAAAGGCGGCAGATTTCTGGTCGTTTTTGCTATGGGGAAAAACTGCTAATTCCTGGGAATGGTCGCCTACAGGGGCGGTTTTATTTCTCGGCGGTGACCAATTTTTTACTATTGCGATCGCCAAACGTCTCAGATATCGTAGCGTGATTTATGCTGAATGGGAGGCGCGATGGTGGCGTTGGGTAGATGGCTTTGGCGTAATGAAACCCGAAATTCTTAATTCTGTTTCGCCTCAATATCATTATAAATTTAATGTGATTGGGGATTTGATGGCGGATGTTTCTGTTGCCACTAAGACTTCATCTAATTTACAACAAATTGACGGAACACAAAGCCATCTCGAATTAATTGGGATTTTACCCGGATCTAAACCGATGAAGTTAGCTTTAGGTGTACCCTTTAGTTTAGCGATCGCCCAACACATATACAACCGCCGCCCGCAAACTCGGTTTGTGATTCCCGTTGCCCCGACAGTCGATTTACAGACGTTAGCTCACTATGCCAATCAGCAATATAATCCTATATTACAACAAATCGAAGGATTATCCGCTAAATTAATTCTCGATCAAATTCCTTATCTAGAAACCCCCGAAGGGTTACGGGTACAACTGTGGACAACCACCCCAGCCTATGATTTATTTCGTCAATGTCACTTGTGTTTAACCACTATTGGCGCAAATACAGCCGAATTAGGATCTTTAGCCATTCCCATGGTGGTGCTGATTCCCACCTATCAGCTCGACGTTATGCGGCTTCAGGAAGGCATACCCGGAATTTTAGCCAATTTACCTATTTTGGGGTCATGGTTTGCTCGCGGTATCAATAACTGGGTATTACGACAGGGAAAATTATACGCTTGGCCAAATATTTGGGCAAAACAGGAAATAGTCCCAGAATTAGTTGGGCGAATAACAGCGGGAGAAGTCGCCGATACTGTTATAGACTATTTAGAACAGCCATTAAAATTGAGAATGATGGGCGATCGCCTGCGTCAAGTTCGAGGTAATAGTGGTGCTGCCGATAAACTGGCAAAAATTGTAATTGAACAAATAATTCCACACTAATTTAAGTGATCTTGCCACCAATTTAGTCAATCATCACAAGTATTAAATTCAAAGATAGATGCGGCTAAACGTTCTATATTTTGAGCATTTAAGGCTTAAATTAATTTGATTGTATCATCTGTTAGTTCTCCAAAACGTCGTTGTAACTATCTTAATAGTAAACTTCTTTATCCTTCTATTTTACCCTGTTCTGTACTTTCTATTTTTGCTAAATTCAATGCCCCTCGTCTATTTCATAATAAAATTTACTGTTTCAGAAATATGGCTAATTATTCTATACTGTAATTCTCTTAATTAGCAATAACTAAAGCTTGTTACTACGGTTTTTTTCCCTTATTTTATCAAGAATTAATTCTGAAATAGGAGCATTTTCAAGAAAATAGATGCACTAATACACCACAGTTTATAAGTCTTATAATTGCTTTTTAAATTTCGGGAGTTCTACAAATATCATTTTCAACTCACTTTCTTGATAAGCAAAATATTCGACTGCTTCCTGAAAGTAAAAACAGGTAATCACTTTTTCAATTGATGGAAATAAACTAAAGTCAGTAATGGTTAAAGCAATAACTGGATTTAAATCGAAATATCCTTACTTTGTTTAGAGTTGATTTCCGTATATTTTGTATAAATTGTAAACAATGTGATTATTGAAAAGCCTCTACATTCCAGAGTTTCATTTCAATAATTACAGTTGTTTGATCTGCGAGTATCGCTTTAATATCTAAATAAGTATCTTTTCACTCTATTGCATCTCCTGCATTATAAAGAGCAATAATTTATAAATCTTGAATCACAGAATCTCCCGAATAAATCATAGCATTCATAAAATAAATCAGAATATCCTTACTTTGGTATTAGCCCAATATTTTCTGGAAAGCGAAGTAAATTTTAGGAATAATAAATTTTATAATTTAATTAATCTAAAAAAGTGAGTTAATTTTAAAAAAATATTAGTGTTATCTTTTATAATCAACAAACATATTAATATCAACTCAGCATTATATGAGATAAATTCAATATTATGTAACGGTCAACCTTTCCTAATTGGTTATTGTTAAAATAGATATTATAATTATCATTAACATAGCAATTCTCAAATTTTTATAAAAATCCTCTATCGTCTTCCCTCTGTGTCATGAGTGTCTTTGTGGTTGATTAAAGAAAAGTTTTCGTCTGGGATTTAAGAATGCTATATAAATATAAAGATGTTGATAATCTGATTTTGATTTAATAATATAATTGCTACGACTTTAAACTGAATACTGAATTATAGAATTACTCATGCCTCATCAAATTCTTGTATGTCAAAACCGTACCTGTCGTAAACAGGGTTCAACTCAAGTCCTTGAAGCATTTCAAGCCGTTGCTACTTCCGAAATAGAGATTAAAGCAACAGGATGTTTAGGACATTGCGGTAATGGGCCGATGGTGGTGATTTTACCCGAGGAAATGTGGTACAATCAGGTTGAACCAGAAGATGCAGTCACTATTATAGAAAAGATTGAGAAGATCTAGAACAGTTCTAAAAGTAGTTAATTCTTCCAATTTCTTTTACAGCTAATTTGAAACAAACAAGCGATGATAGAAATAGTCTGTCAATGATCCAAGGAGAACACAATAGATTATGGCTGCTGCCTCACTTAAATACGCTTACTTTCCCGGTTGTGTTGCCCAAGGGGCTTGTCGTGAATTATATCAATCTACTCAACTTTTAACCCAAACTTTAGGCATTGAACTAATAGAGTTAAAAAAAGCCTCTTGTTGTGGGTCTGGGACATTTAAAGAAGATTCTCAACTCCTCGAAGATACCGTCAATGCCCGTAATATTGCCCTGGCTGAAGAACTCAATTTACCCTTACTGACTCACTGTAGCACCTGTCAAGGGGTAATTGGTCGAGTCGATGAACGCCTAAAAGGATTTCAACAAAGCGATCCAGGTTATATTGAACAGGTGAATACGTTGCTACAACAGGAAAGCTGTTCACCTTATACAGGGGCAACAGAGGTTAAACATTTATTATGGGCGTTGGTAGCGGACTATGGAATTGAGGAAATTGAACGTCGAGTGACTCGCAAACTGTCTGGACTGAAATGTGCGGCGTTTTATGGCTGTTATTTGTTGAGAGTTCAAACCCATTTACCCTATGATGATCCTTATCAACCCGAGTCGATGGAAAATGTCTTCCGGGCGGTGGGGGCAACGCCAGTTTACTATCGTGGACGCACTCAATGTTGTGGCTGGCCATTGTCGAGCTACGCAACCAATGAGTCTTTCAAAATGGCAGGAAACCACATTCAGGAAGCCATAGAGGGCGGTGCAGACTGTATTGTAACCCCCTGTCCATTGTGCCATCTTAATTTGGATTCTCGCCAACCTGAGGTGGAAAAAGTGATTGAGAAATCTCTCGGTTTACCCATTTTGCATTTACCGCAATTGGTGGCTTTAGCCTTGGGTGTTGAGCCGAAAGCGTTGGGTTTAGATCGACACGTTGTTTCGACTCAACCGGTGTTAAGAAAGTTGGGATATTAATATATGGCGCTACGCACTTATAGTGAGAAAAACTGTTAGCGTGGCGCTCAAAGTTATGCTAAATTTGATAAAATATAATCGAGCATTTCTTACAATAAGCCATCCATTTGTAATGCTTCAATCACTTGTAATCCTCTAGGGTCACCCACTCGTAACAAAGAAGATTGAGCATCTTCTCGTACCCCCATATCTTCATCTTCTTCTAACGCTTCAATTAACCCATCAATTGCCCCAGCATACACCACATTAGACGGCAATTCCCGACACAATTGACCCAACGCCCAAGCACAATTACTCCGCACTGCTGCCACAGAATCTTGACGTAAACCTTCAATCACAGGAGGCACAGCCTTCACCACCGTATCGTAGCCCACTTTTGCCATTTGCCCCAGGGAACTCGCTGCCCATAACCGCACTGCTGAAATATCCGTTTTCAAAGCATTAACTAAAGATGCTAATGCCCTGGCATCACCACAATTACCCAACGCCCAAACCACCCCTTTACGCACGTATCCATTCCAATCTTGGCTAAGCTGTTGAATTAAAGGCTCAACCACTTCAGGACTCGTATTACGTCCCAAAGCATAAGCCGCACTCACCCGCACCAGGGGACAAGCGTCTTGCAACAGTTGAATTAAATGAGGAATAGCACGGCGATCGTGAATTTCGCAGAATGCCCGCGCTGCAATCATCCGAGGTTGAGATTCTGGTGAAGTTAGCAGCACTAACATCTCCTCTGGATCGGGTTTGGGCTCTTGTGAGTCTTGCCAATGATCCAAAGGACTTTCAAAGCTGTCTTGGGGGTTAATTAAACCTAAATCTTGATCCTCCATATTTTATAATTTACAGCAACTTGGGTCACTTTTTTAATGAAATTTTGTCAGATATTCTGTTCTGCCTAAAAGCAATTATCCAACAAGTCAATCTTCCTTTCAACAATTTTGGGCATTGCCGAGAGAGGGCGTACAATAATCATGCAGTCTTCCCACAGACTCAACCAACGCCAAAAATGGAGAATTGAGGATGAAGCGATTTGTTTCAATTGGGGTGAGTGTTTTAATTTTATCGATTATTTACTCAAAAATTGATCTTCAAGGATTAGTAGAAGTCTTGCAAAATTGCGATCGCAACTGGATGATTATCAGTTTAGCAATGGTTTTCCCGATTACAATGTTCACCGCTTGGCGACTGCAACAATTAATCCCCAAAGGAACTGATTTAAGCTTCCCCGAAGCCAATCGTTTAATTCTAGCTGCCAGTGTTTTAAATATGGTTTTACCTTCTAAGATGGGAGATATTGCTAAAGCTTATTTTATGAAAGATAGAGGACATTTAAGTGGATCTCTAGCGTTATCTTTAGTTGTATTTGAAAAAGCTTGCGATCTTTTATCTTTATTGTTGTGGTGTACTTTTGGGCTATTACTTTATCCGCAAAAAGATTTTATCTTCTGGATAATGACGGCGGGTATTGTTATCGGTTTAATTCTAGGAACTTTAATACTGGCTTCTCGTCCTTTTGCCGATTTATTTTTTAAGATATTTCATAAAATTTCCCCTAAAAAAGTTAGAGAAAAGTTATTTAAACTACAACAGTCTTGGGGAGAAATGCAAACCTACTTTTGGAGTAATAAAAGGCAACTATTCAAAATTAGCATAACTTCTATTTTTATCTGGTTTCTTCATCTACTACAAATCTGGTTTTTTATTCTAGCATTAAAAGCTTGGGTTCCTTTTCTCACAAACTTAGCCCTTTCTCCCTTAGCTATTTTAGCCGGGTTATTACCGCTTACCTTTGCGGGAGTTGGCACAAGAGATGCCGCGTTAGTCTTATTTTATCAACCCTATTTTGCATCAACCACCGCAGCCGCATTAGGCTTACTCTGTACTTCCCGTTATTTTCTCCCGGCTGTCGGAGGACTACCGTTTTTAAGTCAATATTTAGCCACTATTCGAGGGAATAAAATTACAGAATAGTCTCAAGATTTAAAACAAATTCAGGTAATATATTTTGATCGCAAATTGATTGCGTATTTTCTAATACTTTCTTCTCTATACCTTCACGATAGATCTCAACTTGACGATTTTTCCGATCACAGTTCTCCCGGATGCAGGCTCCGGGAGCTGCTGTGATTTCATCAATTAACCAACCCAGTTTAACCCCATTCTCGCAATATTCTGCCATTTTATCTTGAGTTTCTTTCAAGCTATCAGAAGGAGACATTAACTCTAAAACAAAATCTGGCACAATGGGAGGAAATTTTTCTCTGTCTTTTAAACTAAGCTGTTCCCAACGTTCTTTTAAAATAAAAGAAACATCCGGAGATCTATTTGCACCATTAGGGAATTTAAAACAAGTGGAAGAATCAAAACAATAACCGAGACGATAGCGATTATTCCAAGAACCAAACTGACCAATAATATCGAAATTTATAATTCCTGTTTCTCCACCCGTCGGTGATATAATTAAAATCTTTCCTTCTGCATTGCGTTCAAATTTAATATCTAAATTATCCCGACAAATCTGATAAAACTGCTCATCTGTTACCCCAGAAATAGCATTAAAATTAAGCTTCATTTCAATCGTCATTATTGCTTTATCCTACTTATTGAAATACAAATACTAAGAAATGAAAGACTTTAATTCCTCTGTTTTATAAATTTTAGAACGATAATTATGAGATTGTAAACCCTGCATATGTTCAAATAATTTCCAACAATATTCTTGAGTTAAACCACAAGTGACAGCCCCACGCAATACCACATTAAAATACCAATCATTCGGTGCTAATTCTTGAGGTAATTTATTGATAACAGTGTAAGTCCGAACATTTTTATAAACAGTTCCTTTAATATCAATCTCGACTAATTCGGGCTGATATCCGCCGATATGAATCCCGCGAACTGTATCAAACTGTACCTCTTCTCGTTGATCTAAAAGATCTAAAAATCGGATGGGAAGCTGATAGAGAACCCCTTCCACCATTCCCTGAGCATCTTTAACCACATCGAGCGCCCCGCAATTACGACGGCGAGAGCGACGATAAAACCCTAGACGGTATCCTTTTAAAATAGCTGCCCCAACAACATAATCATAAGTCGGTTCTCCCATGGTTCGTTGCAAGTCAACTGGACACATACAAGATCCGTAAGCAAAGTAATAAAATGTTTCTTCACTATTGAATTGCTTTAAACTCAATCTAGTTTCCTCCTGACTTTATCTTAAAACTCTTAAGTTGAAGATTTTGAAGTATTAATTCTATTGTATTCACTCAGGCTATGATGAACTGTATTTCATACAACAGTTTAATAATTTAATGTCTATCATAACAAACTCCTTTTTAGCAGATCGCGAGTCTAGTACCGACTTAGATTAAATTAATAGAAAATTTGAGAGATATCTCAACCCCTAGAGTCAATTTCCTTTAACTAATCTTGATATAGTTTGTAGCGGCCTAAATAACTTGATGAAGACTGATTTAGAAGAGGTTGAGTATACGAATGCTTCAAATATCTTTAGATTAGATCAATTAGATTTACTTAGTAATTTTTACTTATATCCAGTAATTAACCTGGAAAAATATTATATCTCTAATTACGCCTTTTCATCAACAGAGAAGTATTGATTTTTGGCTCAACTTAAGTCAGCCCTCGAGTAGTACTGAGTGCTTAAATATACAAAGTGCCCCTGCCTCAAAATAAGAACAGGAGCACTCTGCAATTTTGATATTTTTAGGGTCTTTATAAAAGCTGACCCCAATTCAAGGTTTAAAAGCGATTTATGGTTAAGGTCTTTATTAAGCTGACCTCATTTAATCCAATACACGTATTTTGCCATGAATCTTACGGGGATCGCGTATTTCGTAATGTTTTCTTTATTTTCTTTTATTTACAGGTTATAGATCTTTGTCGATATTTGTAAAGTTATGTTACTTCGGCCCTGAAGAACGACGACCTGCTTTTTGTTCCAGGCGAAATAGCCACACCATTAAGGCCACAACCCCCACTTGCAAACCGAGGTTGGGTAAAGTTGAGGCGATTTCCTGGCCCGCGAGGAGTTTAGAGAAAAAGACTAAAGCCCCGATAAAGCCAGATGCACCAAAGGCAACATAAACAAACTGTCTGAGTCCTCGGTAGGGGGCTTTACTTTCGGCTTTGAGGCGAGCATATTGTTCAGGACTCAGTTTACGCTTAGACATAACGGTATCAGTTATACGATGGAATAAAGTCAGTATATTTTACTACCTTTACCGCAATAACAAAATCACGGTTTGCAGGGAGCCAACGACAATGCCCAAAATACCCCCTAAGTTGACAATGGCTTGTAACTCGCTTTTGACAATACCATTAACTGCAACTTCTAATTCCTGGGGAGAAGTGGACTGAACCCGCTCAATAATCACTTGATCTATATTAAGAATAGGAATCGCTTGTGCGACAATATTTTCTAAGTCTTTTTCTAAATATCGTTCTAATACCAAAGCTAATTCTTGACTAATTAACCCCAGAGAATTATTCAGTACCGTTGAAGCCTGTAAACGTCTTAAAATTAGCGTTGAAACCTGTTCCCAATCAACCGATTGACTAATCCCTTGAATTAAATTTAAGCCGCGATCTTGAAGATAATTACGAATAATTTCTTGTAAGGTTTTACGCAACTGTCGGACTGTGGAAACAGGTAAATTTTGTAACGACAAATTTTGTAACCATTCTTGAATTCTATCGCGAACACTCAAGGCAACAATCAGTTCACCCAGACGGCGATTTGTTTCTTCTCTTTCATCTAAACAAAACGTTCGCAAACGAGTCAAACTATTGCGTAACCCCAGTAAATTGGCAACAACCCAATAAGTGCCGCTGCTTTTCTCGCGAAACCCTTCATCAATAATTGCAATATTGCGATCTGTGAGAAAATCAATTAAAATTTGTCGCAGGACTTCCGGCGGAATGACGACATCAATTAACCAATCTGCGAGTTGACGAGACTGTTTATTGGTGAGCTGAAATTCTAATAAGACTTGATCGAAAATCTGATTAATTTGAGGCGCGAGGAAGTCTTCTTGTCTGGCCCAAATGCGTAAAAATCGCGGCAGAGATTCCCCGAGTAAATCTTGTAAAATACCCGATAAAATCTTAGCCGTTTTTTGCTCCTGATCGGCTTTTAATTGTTCAAGAGCCAGTTGTAATAACCATTGAATAGCGGCCTGCATTCGTTCGAGTTGCAGCAAGCGACGGGCTAATTTTTGCAGTTCTTCAGGGGTGAGTAATGACCCCATAATCGTATCAGAAACCCGTTTAGCCAGTCGTTCTTGATTTCGGGGAATTAAACCGGGAGTAAACGGAAGCTGTCGTCCCCCGACCCGAACGGCTTTGTAGGGTCGAAACAACATTTTGATGGCTAAATCATTGGTGAAGTAGCCGATAATTCCACCTAAGATAGGGGGTGCAATGTACACCCAAAGTTGAAAAGAATTAGACACAGTCAAAAGCGATAACGCAGCGTTGAGAGCTAGTGAGTTGGAAATCTATCATTTCTCAATGACCAATACTCCCATCATACCTCCTGCTAGAGCATAGTGGGTGGCGGTGGTAAATCCTGCTGCTTCAGCCAGAGCCACTTGTTGTTGACCATTGGGAAAGCGTTCTAAACTGGGGTTAATATAAGCATATTCCTGTTTTAAGCCCATCTGTTGCGCCATCGGTACAACTAAATAGTCAAGATATAACTGTTGAAATTGCCGTAGCGGTTCAAAATAGGGACGATGAAAATCTAGAATAGCACCTCTAGCTCCGGGTTTAAGCACACGATGTAGTTCTTCTAAACTACGGGAAATATCTACCACATTTCGCAAGCCATAGCCCATGGTGGCACAATCAAAAGTATTCTCCGGAAAAGGTAACGCTAAAACATCCGCTTCGATCCAGTTTATCGGAGCTGTTGGAATTGTAATTGGGGTTGAGCGAGAGTTTGCCACTGCCAACAATTGAGCGCTAAAATCGACCCCATACACTTTTCCAGACGGCCCGATTTTCTGAGCCAGTTTCTGAGCCAGATCGCCACTGCCACAACAGAGATCAAGTCCTGTCTGACCCCCACTGGCCCCGCTCCAGCTTACTGTCATTTGCTTCCAGATGCGATGTTGCCCCAAACTCAACCCATCATTCATCTGGTCATATACTGGGGCAATGCGGTTAAAAATAGCCTGAATTTGTTCACTGTTGCGGGTCATCTTAAGCTAATTAAAGCGAGAGCTAGGGTTTGACTGACTAGATTGAGAGAGTCTAAATCATCCGGGTGGAGTTGACAAGGTTGTTTCCACTGTAGAGATAATATGCCAGTCATCTTATCTTTGTAAATCACAGGAATGCTCAGATGAGCTTGAATTCCGGAGGATTGATAATGTTCAAGTTGGGATAAATTTTTCTCTCGGCTGACATTAACGACTGCTTGTATGGTCATTGAAGCCATTGCTGAGGCCACTAATGGATCTGTTGCTAACCAATTCTCAGCACTCCCCTCAAGACTGTAGACCCCGCAAATTTTACTCAGGGTCTGATTTTCAACCGCTTGTAAAATACAAACATCTGCATCAAAATTACGACCTATCGCCTCAGCAATGGGTGTTAAGCCATCCTCTAAAGTGGTAACTGCTTGAGCTAACTGTAGAATTTGACAGAGCAGATGAGCTTGTTTATGAGCACGTTGTAATTCTTCGGTGCGTTGATTGAGCAATTCGTATGTCTCTGCTGCCCGTTGTACCACGCTTTTGAGTTCATTCGGGTCCCAAGGTTTGGTGATATATTTGTAAACTTGTCCGGAGTTAATCGCTTCGACTAAGTCTTCAATATCTGTAAAACCCGTTAGAATAATCCTGACAGTATTGGGAAACTCAGGAACTGTTTTGCTGAGAAACTCGGTTCCTTTCATCTCTGGCATTCGTTGATCGGAGATAATGACCGCGACTTCTCCTTCCGTTTTGAGGACATCTAAGGCTTGAATTCCACTATCTGCCTTAAAAACATTAAAATTCCGACGAAAGGTACGATAGAGCAAATCCAGATTATCTGGCTCATCATCGACTACGAGCATTTTCGGCTTTTTCGGGCGATTGAGAGTCATGAGCTGTTGCTTAACTTCTACTAGTTCTGGGGTTCCACTGTCCATTGGATAGCGAATACAATAATCTTTCCATTTATACTATTCAAGTCTATCCCAACTTTACATTTGTGATTTATCATTAGCGATTCACCCACTGACTCCACCCTGTACTCCTGTGCCTGTGCCTACTCAGAGGTGTCATTATCTAGACTGCGCGGACTCGGTTCAAACCACTGACAATAACCATCTAAAGTGACCTTGAAACTATACAAGGCAGAAACAGGGTTCCAACAGCGTTGACCTCGATAATAGTGACAGTTACCACAACACTCTACTTCAGGGGAAATTGTGCGATCGCGCAGTTGCAACAGAAATTCCCGTTGAGAAATACTCCGCAGTACCAATTCTTCTCCTTGCCAGCGGGCCTCTACTAATCCTGTATCTGCAAATGAGACCCAGCGCGGATCATTGGTGACGGCATGGGGTAGAGTAATCTGGATATGACTAACCAGTTCAGTGATTTCCCCTTCATAATGAGATTCAGCAATGGGGGGTTGTAAAAAAGTTTCTCCAATGGGCAATTCAACCGTTGTCCCCGCCGCCGGACAATGGAGTTGATAACGATTGCGTAACTCATCTAAGTTTGTCAGATCAGTTAAATAAGTGGGTGAGCCATGCACCCAGATAATATGTTGGGGTCGTAGGTTATGGATTAATTGAGTCGTACCTGCCCCATCACAATGTTCCGGTAAAAAATAGGTTTCAACCCCAGCAAACCCCGCCTCTAAGGCAGGGGGAATTTGCCAATGAGTTCCGGGTCGTTCCGGCAAGAATAACACCCAAGAACGGTCTGGAATCAAAGAATAATCCAATACATCGATGCTGTCTTCTGTGATTAAAATACAAGGAGATTCGGGTACTTGAGCTAAATATTCTAGTTCAAACCGACGGACTCTGGGGCGAATCCGATCATCCCAGAATAGGGGTTGATGTTGGGCAAAGTTTTGTACACTAGCGGGGAAATGAGACAGTAAATTCAGGTAAATATCACATCCGGTTGCCACTGCCCCATCGACCCAGATATCAATATCTCGCCCGGTAAAATAGTGATGACTTCGCAGCAACATCAACAATTCTTGTCCCAGTCCGAGAGCCGGAGTGGGTAATAAAATAGAATGACCTGCCGATATCGCTTTATACAGTCGTTCAGCTAATTGATTTTCCTGTTGGCGGCGGTTGGGATAACGAGCCGTGCCGTAGGTTCCTTCTAAAATCAGGACATCGGGTTTAAGTCCGCGCAATTCTCCCAAGGGAAATCCTTCTACTAATCGAGAATTAGACAGGAAAAAGTCTCCGGTGTAAAACAGTTTATAATCTCGATTAGAGGTCGTATACCGTAACAATATTGCCGCTGCTCCCGGTAAATGACCGGCGGGAAACAAAGTCACATATAATCCCGGTGCCAGTTCAACTTCTGAGTTCCAGGGGATAGACTGACTAAAGGTAGGATCTTTAGCCTCCGAGGCATCAAGCCAATTGAGAGCGAGCAATTGATTGGTTACCTCGCTGCCCAAAATCGGAAGTTCAGGAAAGGCTTGATGTAAGGCTAACAGCCCTTGGGCGTGGTCGGCGTGGGCATGAGTACAAATAACCCAGTCAGCCGGGAGGGGTTGATCCAGCTCATTTAATAGAGGCGAGATGTCCTCAATACCACAATCTAGTAAGATGCGGTAATTTCCCATCCGAATCAACAAACAGACTCCTTCGTCTGCATGGCCAGTACTATAAGGAAAACATTCCAGATCAGTCACAAGAGTTTAATAATCTGAGAATTTAGCTTAGATTTTATCTGGATTCTGGGACTTTTCTAAAAAAATGTTAAAAACTGTTTCATAATTGCTATTGAAATTTACAAATCTCAAAGTTATGTCCATTTCTCAATTTAAAACCTTTTTCGATCGCTGCGTCGGTAGCTGGGTAACCGAACGCACTTATCATTATCTACGACAACAGGAAGTTGAGCGATCGCATACTGAATTTATCATTCATCCGGTTTCATCGGAGATCAAAGCCCAGGTGTTAGCGGATAACGAAATATCAGTCGATCAAGATTTAGCGGAGTTACCGGGTTATAAATTAGCGTTTCAAACGGTTTCTGAGACCGGAGAACGAGTGTCTCAGCAGCTAAATTTGCTATTTGTACCGCGCAAAATGGAGGATTCTATGATTGAAGGAGATTATCTCCGGGATCGCGCTTACGAAGAAGATAAACCGATGGTGTCTCATTTCCGTTTTAATCCTCTGACTCGAGAATTATTAATGACCACTAATTATACACGGATAGTTTCAGTTGATTCAATCCAGATGGTCAATCCCAATTTACGAATTCGGAAGATTTTAAACTATCAACGTCCGCCTGAAAATCAACCTTTAGAACAAGTTGTTTTAGCCGGGTTTGGTGTCGAACAAAAGCAGGTGTAAATGATTAATCACAGATGATCAATCATCATCGATCATCTGTCAAAGGTTTATACTCAGTACCCCTTCATACGGTATAGGCAGGCTTATTACTTGTGAACCCAACTGATAACTAACTGGTTTTTATCCTGATAATTATAAGGAATAAGCAGTTTGTAATGCCCACCAAACCAGAAAACCAATTGCCCCTAAAATGATAATAGAAGAAACCAGGACAACGACAGGATTATCTGCCCCTTTAAACTTCATAATTCCACGATTTAAATCTGACATAATACTTCCTTATTTACTTATGTAATTTAATATGAGGTTACAGAAATCTCTCATCATAGCAATAAAAGACAACATGTTTCTGTAATAACACAATTATGGTGGTTTCTCTCAACAATAATCGATAGAAAAGATTTATTTAACAATTAAGCTGATGCAGCTTCATAACCCGAGTCGGGAGGTAAATCAGGCTGCTGGGCAGCAATAACTGCAAGGCGATCGCAACATTCATTTTCAGCATCTCCAGCATGACCTTTAACCCAAGCAAACTGCACCTGATGCCCGTCGCATAACAAAAGCAAAGTTTGCCACAAATCCGGGTTTTTAGCCATTTCTTTTTTATTGCGTTTCCAATTATTCGCCTGCCAACGCTTTGCCCATCCTTTTGTCATGGCATCGACTAGATAGCGAGAGTCTGTATATAACGTCACCTCACAAGGAAACTTCAACGCTTGCAGTCCCACAATAGCGGCCATCATTTCCATGCGGTTATTTGTCGTTAAGGCAAACCCACCGGACAATTCCTTACGATGTTGTTGGTACATTAACACAACGCCGTAACCCCCTGGCCCTGGATTCCCGCTACAAGCCCCGTCAGTGTAAATTGTTACTGGTTTGAGAGAATTCATCATAATCTTTCAGTCTTTAACCCATAAAACTCACTTCCTATCTCACTTCTGAATCGATATAAGATAGAAATAGAGGACGTTACAAATTCTACCCGGTTTAGGTCAACAGATTAGACAACCTCACCCATCAATTTCCCTTTAAATTTAAATTTTTTGGTCCCCATGAGTTACTGTCTTAACCCCCATTGCCCCCACCCACAGAATGCCAACGAGAGTAACTTTTGTCTCACCTGTGGTGCTAAATTATTATTACGAGAACGATATCGCTCAGTGCGACCGATTGGGCATGGGGGATTTGGTAAAACGTATTTAGCCATCGACGAGGATAAACCGTCTCATCCTCCGGCTGTGATTAAACAATTTTTTCCCCAAACTCAAGGCACTAGTAGCGTTGAAAAAGCCGCAGAATTATTTCATCGTGAAGCCGTCCGCTTAGATGAATTGGGTAAACATCCACAAATTCCCGAATTACTGGCTCATTTTGAACAAGAAGGCAATCTTTACTTAGTTCAAGAATATATCGATGGCTCCAATTTAGCAGAAGAAATTGGCCGTAACAGTACATTTAACGAAACACAAATTCGCCAAGTCCTCGACGATCTCTTGCCTGTATTACACTTCATGCATCACCATCAAGTGATTCATCGAGATATAAAACCCGCTAATATTATCCGTCGTCACTCTAGCACCACTCAATCTTTATTAAGCCACAAAACGGCTGGACAATTGGTCTTAGTTGATTTTGGTGCAGCTAAAGTCAAAGACGAAAAGCAAATTCCCGGCACTGGGACAATTATCGGCAGTCCTGAATATATTGCCCCAGAACAAGCCCGTGGTCAAGCCGGATTTAGCAGTGATATTTATAGTTTAGGGGTAACATGTTTATATCTGTTAACGCAGATTTCCCCCTTTGATTTGTTTGATATTCATGAGGATCGGTGGGTGTGGCGAGATTATCTCAAGGGCCAATCAATCAATCCACAACTGGGCCGTATTTTGGATAAAATGACTGCCTCTCAACCCAACAAACGTTATCCCACAGCAATAGCTGCGATCAATGATTTATATCCCCAAACATTACCCCCTGGTATTGCTCAAAGTTTAGCTTACGCTGAACCCATTGCCACCCCTGCGCCGCCCTCTCCTCCCCCTGCAACAAGAGCAAAACCCCAACCTCAAAGAGTTTCAACTCCAGTAAAACCCCAACCGCAACGAGTATCCCCATCCCAAAAAACTTCAAGCTGGCAATGTTTATATACCCTAAGCGGACATCGTAATGCAGTAACCGCCGTTGCCTTTAGCCCAGACGGTAAAAACCTAGTGAGTGGTAGTCAAGATCAAACGATTGAAATTTGGTGGCGTAA
This sequence comes from Microcoleaceae cyanobacterium, assembly GCA_049649525.1. Taxonomy (GTDB): domain Bacteria; phylum Cyanobacteriota; class Cyanobacteriia; order Cyanobacteriales; family Microcoleaceae; genus JAAURB01. The sequence goes on along the minus strand of JBARZE010000064.1, from coordinate 47,751 downwards.
CACCGGAAAACGCTGGTATACCCTCACAGGTCATAAAAACTGGGTCACCACTTTAGCCTTTAGTCGAGATGGTGAAATACTCGCCAGTGGTAGTCGTGACCAAACAATTGAAATTTGGGATATGACAAAAGGGAAACGCTGGTTTACGTTGATGGGTCATACGGATGGGGTGGAAAAAGTGGCATTAAGTCCCAATGGTGAAAGACTCGCCAGCGCCAGTCGAGATCAAACGATTAAATTGTGGGACTTAGCCAAAGCCAGACAACGTTTAACGTTATCCGGTCATACAGATCGAGTGTATACGGTAGTGTTTGAGCCTCAAGGAAAATGGTTAGTCAGTGGTAGTCGGGACAAAACTATCCGATTTTGGGATATCCAAACGGGGAAAGAATTAGGACGTTTGAGTGGACATACGGACTGGATCAGAGATATTGCAGTTAACCCTATGGGCGATAGATTAGCCAGTGCCAGTCGAGATGGCATGATTAAGGTGTGGTCTCTTCAGGACTCTCGATGGGTGTTAAAACGGACGCTAAGGGCGGATGAAGTGGATATTTTCACCGTTGCGTTTAGTCCGGATAGTCAAATATTAGTCAGTGGCAACCGAAAAGGTCAAATTGATATTTGGCAAGTGGAAACGGGGACGTTACTGGAGACTATTACTGCCCATTCTCAAGATGTTTTATCTGTTAAATTCAGCCCAGATGGAAAACAGTTACTCAGTGGCAGTTATGATCGGACAGTGAAATTGTGGGAAACTCGCTCATAGACAATTGCTTTAGAAGGGAATAGGGAGTAGGGAGTAGGCTATGGGATGTGGGAGCAAAAAATTTCATCTGAGGAATATCAGACTTTTATCAGTATTAGTGATCCAGACTGAATATAATATTAGCCTTTAAATCATCTATGGAATTTCTTGTAACGCTTCCTGCTTATTTAATTGTGTTTATTTTAGGGGCTTCTGTCGGCAGCTTTCTCAATGTCGTGGTGTATCGAGTCCCGGCTGGCTTATCGGTTTTGTATCCTCCGTCTCGTTGTCCGAGTTGTTATACGTCGTTGAGTCTGTCGGAGAATATACCCGTATTGGGATGGCTTTGGTTAAAGGGGCGCTGTAAACATTGTCATACTTCTATTTCAACCCGTTATCCCATTGTAGAAGCCGTTACAGGTTGTTTATTTTTATTAATATTCTCTCTATCAACCAGCAGAGTAGAAACTTGGGGCTATTGGGCGTTTTTCAGTTGGTTACTGGCTTTATCGCTGATTGATCTCGATACTCTTACTTTACCTAACCCACTGACTCAATCTGGGCTAGTTGCGGGGTTAGTATTTCAAATTTTTCAGGCGAGTCCTATTTCTGTTAATGCCAGTGAAATCAGCCATGCTCTGATGTTTGGTATGATCGGAGCGGTATTAGGCTTGTGGTTGCTTGATGCGATCGCCTGGGTGGGGTCTCTGAGTTTAGGACAAACAGCAATGGGGGCAGGGGATAGCAAATTAGCAGCCATGATGGGGGCTTGGCTGGGTTGGAAATTTCTACTATTGGCTGGGTTTATTGCCTGTGGCATCGGTGCAGTAGTCGGAGGGGGTGCGATTGCCCTAGGGTTATTGGATCGGCGGCAACCCATGCCATTTGGCCCCTTCCTCGCATTAGGAGCCGCAATGACAGCCCTCTGGGGAGAGGCCATTCTTCAGGCATATTTTAACCTATTTTTTCCTTTAACCTAACAACGAGTCCTTAACGCTCTTGAGAACGTCTATCGAACATATACCCAACACCCCGAATGGTTTTAATTAAGGCGGGTTTATCAGTATCGGGTTCAATTTTTTTGCGAATTTGTCCAATATGAACATCAACCACCCGTTGCTCACCTTCATAATCGTAATCCCAAACTTCCTGTAAAAGTTCAGAGCGTCGCCAGGCGCGGCCGGGTTTACTGGCCAAACAATAGAGTAAGTCAAATTCTAAGGCACTTAATGCAATAAATTTTTCATTGATTTTAACTTCTCTTCGACTGGGATCAATCAGCAAATCCCCGTAGACCAAACTCTTCGGTTCGTTATCGGTAACGCTGCGTTGTCGCTTCAGAATAGCACGAACTCGAGCCCCCAGTTCAGCTAAGCCAAAAGGTTTGGTGATGTAATCATCCGCCCCTTGACTAAATGCTTTGATTTTATCCGTTTCGCCCGTCAAACTGGTGAGCATTAATACAAATACACTGGTGCGGGTTTGCATCTCCTGACAGAGGGCAAAACCAGTAGTATCCGGCAAATTCACATCCAACACTACGAGATCGGGGTGAAATTTGTCAAACATTTCGAGCGCTATTTGGCCATCTTTAGCCGCCTCAACTTCGTAGTCCTGTTGGCTGAGATAGCGAGTAATTAAATTTCGGATTGCTGGGTCGTCATCAACCACAAGAATCTTTGCAGAAGCCATAACCACGTTGGTTGCGTTGAGGGTGGAGCAAGAATAATAAGTCACTTTAATGTTAATGTATAACCTGAGTTCAAACTTAAATGAATGTCATTTTAGTTGCATAGTGTTACAAAGAACGCAAAACTTCAGGTAATAAATTACTGGGAATTTGGGAAAGTGCATGATTTTGCCCTTCTAGCCCAGATTCACGATAACAGGCACGGATGGTTCTAATCAGATAACTCATCGCTGTACACCTTAGGCCTGAAGCATCAGTGTTTTGGTTTTCAGCGGTCGCTTGGTGACCCGAACGACTGATAATTTGATATTTTAAGATCCCTTGCAGATGGTGGTGCAATGCTGCATTCAAGTTAGACATTCGATCAACTGATGCTAAATGAGGATAATGTTGGGTCCCGAGATGGTAATGAGTCAGTCCCAAATTATTGTGGGTGGCTCCTGGATCAAAGCTGAGTTGGTCACGGCTGAGTTGCTGCACTAGTTCTAAGGCAGCTTCGTAAGCAGCGATCGCCTTATCTATCAGATCGACTCGGGTTTGAGCGTCTTGATGATAGTTCGCTAAATGCCAGTAAGCAATTCCCAAATTATTCTGGGTATTAGCGCAAGCAGCCGGAGCGGTTAAGGGTGTTCGATATTGAAGTGCTTTTTGATAAGCTTCAATCGCACTTTGAAGTAACTGCTCAGAGGGGCTATGCTGTGCTAGATTCCAGTAGGCTGTCCCCAAATTAGTTTGGATCATGGCATACTGCAAAACATCTCGAGTGGGATCGCAGTATTGCAGTGCCTCTAAGTAGGCAGCGATCGCAGCTTTTAGATGATTAATCGGTTGGATCTGTTGAGCCAGATTCCAGTAGGCTGTTCCCAAATTATTTTGAGTTGATGCATATTGCAAAGCCTCTTGTTGAATAAAAGGACGAGCGAGTGAATGGTTTTCGGGGGTTGAGTTTTGAACTTTGTCAGCCCGGAAGTAGCGAGTGGCTTCTGTATAGGCTGCAATGGCATATCTCAGGTTATTCACTGGCTCTCGAATTACTGCCAAATCACTGTAAGCTGCACCCAGGTTCTTCTGTAGTCTAGCATACCCAGATGAGTAGGTTTCTGGATCACTATTGACCAACGCTTTTTGATAGAAGATAATACTTTGTTCGAGATGGCAAATTGCGGTTGAATTAGAACTTTCTGTAGATTGTTGTTGCCGAAAGCGCATCCAGTGCAGTGTGCCTAAATCATTTAACCAATCTAGGGTTTCTGATTCTGTTAAGGGATTTTGAGTTTCGTCTTCTAAAATTTCTACAATGTGTTCATAAGCCTCGATCATCGCGCTCAACTCGGCTGCGGGTAAAGATTCGCTCTGAAGCTGATGGCGACACACTTGTGCTAATTTTCGATAAGCGATTGCTTGATCTTCGGTGGAAATAGATTGGCGATGGAGTTGTTCAATTTCAGCTAATGCTTGCTGCAGCGGGTTTTGTTTGGGTTGCGTCTGACTAATTGCTGTTTCTGTAGCGGGTTTTTCTGGTTGTTGTTCGGGTTGAATGGAGTCAGGATTGTCTGTTTGAGGGGATTCTAACAGGTTCTCTTCTTCGGTTGTTGGGGTCGGTTCTCCAACAAATTCAAATACCCCAGTACGCCAACGCCAAAACTCAGGAGCAGATTGTTGAATACAGCACAGCCACGGAGATGAGATCCACAAAACAATCGCGTCTTCGAGTTTAGGCAAATAATTTTCTACGGTTCTGAGATGTCGTAAAAATGACCATTGTTTGGTCGGAGACTGTCGGGTTAAATGTTCTACCCCTAAAATTTGGAAGCCCATCACACAATGGCCTCGATGTTGTCTATACCAGCCGGAGATGGCAGACCAAAGATTTGGTTGATTTAAATTTAGCTTTAAACTGACTAAGGCTGAAGTGGTTTGAGACTGTGTTAACTCAGTTTCTAAGCGCTTGACGAGGGTGTCGCGTAAGTTTAAGTTGTCGCAAACTGCAATCAGAATTTGCCGTCTTAACCCAAGAGACAGCGCCTGTTTTAAACGATGGTAGATTGGCTGGTTAGCGTCTGATAGCCGTGGATACACAGCGTTAATAGGAAGCATTCGAGCGATGAATGTTAGAGGTATTGAGATCAAGATGATCAATCTCACCTTAGACCCGACTTGTCACTCAAATAACTTGAGGTTTAAGTGGCCAATTATCTTGACTCTTTCTCTTTTCACTCCCTATCATCTAATTCAGGATAAACCGAACGATGGCCTTGTGTGAATCACGGTTTTGTTGCCATTAAAAGTAGGGATCTGAGGGTTTCAGATCCCCGAGTTGAAAATATATATCTTTCTTTGTTAAATAGCTCAATTCGCCTTGCTGGAGCTAGGATACGGCGACTGCAACATACAACAATCCACCAATCAAAGCGACTCCGAGTCCCCCGAGAATAAAGTAGTTACGCAGTTGTGATTTACTGGGGGGTTCTGCTGTGTAAACTTTGGGTTCTACTGCAAAATTATTTAAAAGTCCGCCTTCTTCTTGGGTATAGGGCATGAGTAAAAAATCCTGATTTTATTTATTGTTACTTATCTTAACAAAAATTTGCGTTTATGGGGCTGTATTTAAAAAATTTCTTAAATAATCATTAATTTCAATCAGCCGAATGCAGGATCAAAAGCCCAACAGTTAAGCCAATTAAGAGTTTTTCTATGGTTTTCCGGTAGGATCGACGTTGTAAACATACAACAGGCTGATGGTGATTAAGACAGCATTTTTAGGCTTGGGCGTGATGGGCGGTTATATGGCTGCTAACTTAGCTCAACACGGTTACCCCGTCAAGGCTTGGAATCGAACCCCAAACCGTCCGGGAGTTGAGATAGCGTCCAATGCAGGAGCAGAGATTGTCTCTTCTATTGAGGCAGCAGTTAACTCGGCTGAGGTGGTGTTTACCTGTGTGGGAGATGTGCCGGATGTAGAAGCGGTTATTTTAGGTGGATCGGGGGTGGTTCAATCTGCTCAACCTGGAACAATTGTGGTAGATTTTAGTACCATCGGGCCTACAGCAGTCCGTCGCATTGCCACTGAGTTACAGTCTCGTCAACTTCTATTTCTAGATGCTCCCATTTCAGGCGGAGATATTGGCGCAAAAAACGGGACTCTGACCATCATGGTGGGGGGCGATCGCACAGCCTATGAGACCTGTGAGCCTTTATTTGCTGCGATGGGAAAAACAATTCGCTATTGTGGGGAAACCGGAAGTGGCCAAGCCGTTAAACTGTGTAATCAAGTTTTGGCTGCTCTAAATATGGTGGGGATCTGTGAAGCGATGTTACTCGCCCAACAACAAGGAGTTGATCCGCGCTTAATTGTAGAAGTTTGTGGGACTGGGGCGGCGGGGTCTTGGGCGCTTTCTAACCTGGGGGAAAAAGTAGCAACCGCAGATTTTGATCCCGGCTTTATGATCAAACACATGGTGAAAGATTTACGCCTTGTCCAAGAAAGCCTCGATCCAGACTCCAACTTTCCGGGGATTAAACTGGCAGATGATCTGTTTAAAGCAGTGCAGCAGCTCGATCAAGGCTCAACTCAGGGAACACAAGCCATGATTCGAGCCTATCACAATTCAAAGGAGGAATAACTTCTAATCATCTTTTGGCCAGGTAAACTGAAAGCTCACGCCTTCTCCCGGCTGAGATTCTAAATTAACGCTTCCCCCAATCGACTCAACTGCTTTTTTGATAATCGATAAGCCAATTCCTGTATTTTCTACGGTATCTCGTGCTTTGAGGGTCTGAAAAATAGTAAACACTTTTTCTTGATACTCCGATGCAATACCGGGGCCATCATCAGTTACAGTAAATTGATAAAATTCACCTAAATCTGTAGCGGTAATCTCTAACTTACCATCAGAACGATGATGATGCTTAATCGCATTGCTAATCAAATTACTGAAAACTTGCTGCAAGGGTAAGCGTTTTGTAATAAATGTCGGCATTTCCCCGATAATATTAATACTAAATTCAGGCGGCGGCGCGAGAGAATCAATGATTTCAGCCAATAACTGATTCACATCAACTCGTTCTGATTTTTGTGCTATCCGTCCAACGCGAGAATATTGTAAAAGTGCATTAATTAAGTTTTCCATGCGATGCACTCGCCCTCGCAACAGCTTCATTTGGTAGCGGGTGTCTTCGTCGAGTTTGTCTGCGAGGTCTTCTTCTAGCCATTCTGAGAGGTTAGCAATCGCTCTTAAAGGTGCTTTCAAGTCATGGGAAGTGACGTAGGCAAATTGAGTCAATTCTTCGTTGCGCTTTTCTAATTGGACAGTTGTTGCCAGTAAGATAGCATTTAATTGAGTTAATTCTTCTGCCTTAGATTGGAGAATAGCCTCAGTTCGTTTACGTTCGGTAATATCGTTTAATGTTCCCCAAGCGCCCAGAATTTTTCCTTTACTGCTGCGGTTAAGCTGAGTATTCATTTCTAACCAGCAAAATTCCCCTGTTTTTTTAACGGCGCGAAATTCAAATAAAAAATTCTTCCCTTTCCCGCAAATCAAATTCTCAAACAGAGTTTCAATTGTTTGTCGATCTTCAGGGGCGTAAATTAAATCTGTAAAACAACGATTTAAACTTTCTGCTATTTCAAATCCGGTAATTTCTCTCCAAGCAGGACTGAGAAAGATCCAATAACCCTCAGGATTAATTTGAAAGATTGCCTCATGAACACTATCAACAATTGAACGATATAAACGCTCACTCTCAGCTAAAGCTGTTTCAATTCGTTTATGTTCTGTAATATCATCAAAAGCAATTCCCACACATTGATCGGCTAAAGGAAAAGCTTGTAGCGAAAACATACTTTCATTAACTCGATCATCTTCGTAAAGCACTTCCTCTTGAATGAAGAGTGTCTGAGTCCGAACCACCTCTGCATATTGATTGGCTGTTTCTGGATGAATCTGTTCTACATTGGGAAAGCATTCTAAAATTGATCGGCCTATTTCTAGACTCAAAGGAATACCCAGTAATTGTTCAGCGGTTGGGTTAACATTAAATAAACGAAGACTTTTCCAATCTTCTAACTGTTCTAATCGCCATACAATTAAACCAATGGGCAAACTTTTAACAATATTTTCGTAAATTTTAATCTCTGCTTGCGCCATTCTTTCCCGCTCTAAGAGTTCATCCTTAAATGAATTTAGGGTTTTAAGTTCAGCGGTTCTTCGTTGAACTCGTTCTTCTAATTCTTGATTCAGTTGACGATAACGATTTTCGCTTTCATGTAATGCTGCTTCTATTTGCTTGCGTTCAGTAATTTCTGAAATTAATAAATCATTGGCTTCTTGGAGTTGTGCCGGACTGGGTAGAGCCGTTATTTCTGGAGTTAGATGAATCAGCGCGATCGCAGTCACGAAAGAAACAACTGCAGCAACCGCTTGAATGATGCCAGCCATCCAATAAACGGGAAACCATAAAGTGATAATGTTAAGCAGATGAGTTAAACCACCCAACACAATAAAGCTGGCAGTTAGTAAGAAAAACCAGTTAAACGGTAAATCTTTTCGCTGACGGAGAATATAGAGAAGAGTTAGAGGAATTGAGATATAGGATAAGAGAATAATGGCATCGCTAATACCAGATAATGCTATTACTCCAGGTTGCCACAAATCGCAACTGCCATCAGGCATAAAACCAATAACATTGAGTAGTATTTCTCTCAGCATCTAGATTTCTCCAGCTTTACCAAATAATTGTATAGCTTACTAATATTAATATTGTAGATCTGTTATTCACTATTAGTCGCGGCTGTAATAAAAAATGATCAAAAAGAATTATCAGATTAATTAAAAGTTTGAAGAATTATAAATTCTTGAGTCTATCTCGATCGTCAAAGCGTCTGTAAACTCGCTCTTGTCGCTGTTGTTCAACCTTTATCATTTTTCCACAATACCGTCATTGATCTGGGGCTGTGTGGTTAAATCTTTATTTGGGAAAATCCCAATCATCAAAGCTTCTGGTATATTAGATCGAGCTTGAGAGATCCGGTTAAAGCAAATGCTTTACCACCCCGGATTCAGGTTTAAGTCACTTGATATTTTCTATTGTTGTAATAAGAAATTCTGATGAACCCCGAGATCAATACATCTTATATCGAAGTTAATGGTGTAAATCATTACATTAAATGGATTAAATCCCCAGAAGAAACGAATACACCAAAGCCTGTGATGGTTTTTTTACATGGTTGGGGTGGGTCAGGTCGTTATTGGGAAAGTACAGCCCAAGCATTAGCGGGTCAATTCGATTGTTTAATTTATGATTTGCGCGGGTTTGGCGGATCGAGTCAATTGGGAGATTTGCCGATTAAATATAACGATCCGCGTTATGAATTAACAGAATATGCTCAAGATTTAGCCCGGTTACTCGATGCGCTCAATCTCGATCAAATTTATTTAAACGCTCATTCTATGGGCGGCTCAATTGCTGCGATATATTTAAATTTGCAACCCGAAAGAGTCAAACGGGCAATTCTGACTTGTAGCGGTATTTTTGAATACGATGAAAAAACGTTTTCTACTTTCCATAAATTTAGCCGTTATGTGGTTCAATTCCGACCTAAATGGTTAACGCAAATTCCGTTAATGGATAAATTTTTTATGGCGAGATTTCTTTACCGCAGTATACCCCGTGCCGATAGTCGGGCGTTTCTAGAAGATTTTTTACTGGCTGATTTTGATGCAGCTTATGGCACAGTATTAACGTCTGTGAGTCAGGCTGCCACAGAATGGCTACCCAGAGAATTTAAAAAATTAACTGTTCCCACGCTACTCGTGGCGGGAGAATACGATCAAATTATTCCGGCTGAAATGGGAAAACAAGCTGCTGCCCTGAGCGATCAAATTAAGCTGGCAATTCTGCCTAAAACATCCCATTTTCCGATGTTAGAAGATCGTGAAACTTATCTAAAGACGGTAAGAACTTTTCTTGCAGAAACCCTTTAAAAAATACTGCCCTAACCGAGTGTCATCAGGTCAGGGCAATTTATTCTAAACGAATAGGAATAGTCGCAAATTAATCCACAGAACCACCAGCCGCTTGTAAGCGTGCTCTAGCTCGTTTGTAAGCTTGTTCAGCATTGAGCTGATCTTGACGGCTTCCCGTTGGACTGGTTTGATCTAAGGTTGTTTTGGCCGTTTGGTAAACTTTACGGGCTTCTTCTAAATCAATAGCCTCTCCCTTTTCTGCGTCATTAACCAGAACGGTGACTTCATCTGCTTCAATTTCAGCAAAGCCTTCCATCAAGGCAATGGGAACCCATTGTTTATCAACCCGAACTCGCATTACCCCCGTGGCTAAAGCGGTTAAGAGGGGGGCGTGACCGCTAAGAATTCCCAGTTGACCCGTTGTACTGGGGAGAATGACTTCTTCGGCTGTATCATCCCAAATTGTTCTGGTGGGTGCAATTACCCGCACATTTAATGTCATTTGTCAATTGCGTGATTATATATCTTAACCATTTCAGTTGCCAGCTCGCATCGGCAAACCGACAACCGATCGTATAAGGATCTAGCCCTTCATTTTTTCAGCTTTCGCCTTAGCCTGACTGATATCGCCAACCAAGTAGAATGCCTGCTCAGGGAGATCGTCTAGCTCACCATTCATAATCATTTGGAACCCTTTAATGGTTTCCTCGATGCTGACATATTGACCAGGAGAACCGGTGAAGACTTCTGCCACGAAGAACGGTTGAGACAAGAACTTTTCAATCTTACGAGCGCGAGCAACCGTTAAGCGGTCTTCTTCAGATAATTCATCTAAGCCCAAAATAGCGATAATATCTTGCAATTCCTTGTAACGTTGCAGAGTAGACTGAACCGCCCGAGCTGTTTGATAGTGTTCCTCACCGACAATATCGGGCTGCAACATTGTAGAAGTTGAACCCAAGGGATCAACCGCTGGATAAATTCCTTTAGAAGCCAAAGCCCGAGACAATACAGTTGTTGCATCTAAGTGAGCAAATGTAGTTGCAGGAGCGGGGTCTGTTAAGTCATCTGCCGGAACGTAAACCGCTTGAACGGAAGTAATTGAACCTTCTTTAGTGGAGGTAATTCGCTCTTGCAGTTCACCCACGTCAGTACTTAAAGTCGGCTGATATCCCACAGCAGAAGGCATCCGACCCAATAGAGCAGATACTTCAGAACCGGCTTGTACGAAGCGGAAAATGTTATCAATAAACAGCAATACGTCTTGCTTACTGACATCGCGGAAGTATTCAGCCATTGTTAATGCGGATAGACCCACGCGCATTCTGGCACCGGGAGGCTCATTCATCTGACCGTAAACCAGAGCAATTTTGGATTTGCCCCGGTCTTCTTCGTTAATAACCCCAGATTCAATCATTTCTTTATAGAGGTCATTTCCTTCGCGGGTACGTTCGCCCACACCACCAAACACCGATACACCCCCGTGAGCTTTAGCGATGTTGTTGACCAATTCCATCATAATAACGGTCTTACCAACACCCGCACCACCGAATAAGCCAATTTTGCCGCCCCGACGGTAAGGTGCGAGCAGATCAAGAACTTTGATCCCCGTTTCAAATACAGAAGGACTGGTTTCGAGTTCTGTAAATGCGGGAGCTGAACGGTGAATAGAAGAAGTTTGATCTGTTCCCACAGGGCCGAGATTATCAACGGGTTGTCCGGTGACATCAAAGATTCGACCTAATGTTTCTGGGCCTACAGGAACACAAATGGGCGCACCCGTGTCTGCGACATCCATACCCCGAACTAACCCATCAGTTCCGCTCATCGCAACAGAGCGAATTTGGTTATCCCCGAGCAACTGCTGAACTTCACAAACAACCGAAACGTCTTGACCCGCTTCGTTTTTACCAGTAATTTTCAAAGCGTTGTAGATTTCAGGTAACTTTCCCGAGGGAAACTTCGCGTCTACAACAGGACCAATAACTTGTGTAATGTAACCTACGTTTGTCTTTTCTGCGGTGGAGACCATGATCAGCGCCTAAATTTTCTAAAAGTAGCTCGATCCGATAAATCGGAAAGCTTCACTATAATTTAACAATGCCATCTTTTAGGGTATCACTGAAAGGTGCATCACGCGAGATATAATTTGAGGATTTATCGGTTTTGCCCAGAACACCGAACAACATGTCGCTATTGCAGTTTGAAATCGTGAGTGTATATTAACCAGTGATGAGTGATGAGTTGTAACTAATCACTCGAAATTAGACATCAGAAGATTTACCGCAAACACGACTTCCTATTCCAGACTCCCTATCTCCGAAGTATTGTCTTCTATGTTTTTAGGTTCAACTTCTGTTTGAGTGATGGCGATATTTTTTACCCGCCGAATGGGTAAATTAGCAATTAAAGCGGTGGCACGTTGATCGCTTTCTAAGCCAAATTCTGTATCTGTTGGGTCAATATCAACGTAGCGCGAAACCACTTCAAGAATTTCTTGACGCATTGCCTCAACCAATTCGGGGCTTAATTCTGCCCGGTCATGAGCTAAAACTAATTTAAGACGATTTTTAACGGCTTCGCGACTATTTGTCCGTTGTGGAAAAAGTCGTTCCAGCACTTCGCTGAGTTTCATTATAAGTTTCCAATATTAAGAAATTAACCAATAACAGAATAAATGTAAACAACAGGCTTTTAGATTAACTGCTGTTGGTAGTGTTATGCTTGAGAACCTCGGGGCGCATGATTGAGGGTTTCGAGGGATATGTCTTGTTTCATCAGTCTGAGTCGCTATACTAAAGAGCAACTCTATTAATGTAATGCTAGCAAATTATTGGCCGGGCAATTGATCTTTTGCCCCCCAAACGAAGTGATAAACTCGTTACTTGTGTTGGACTGAACGCTTCACTGGGTTTTCAAGCCGGATCAATGAGCTTAAATTTGTTCAGCCGTATAAGTCAAATTACAAGCATTCCTATTTTCTCTAAACTTATCATGCCAACTGCCAAAAACGTTCTGGGTCAACCCCTCAGCCATTGCTGCTCTTCCCCTCGTACCGGATTTTATCGAGACGGGTTTTGTAATACCGGGCCAATGGACTCCGGTTCCCATGTGATCTGTGCTGAAATGACTTCCGAATTTTTAACATACACAAAAAATCAGGGTAATGATCTCAGTACCCCTGTGCCAGAATATCAGTTTCCGGGTTTAAAACCGGGCGATCGCTGGTGCTTATGTGCGATCCGCTGGCAACAAGCTCTACAAGCAGGAGTTGCTCCCCCTGTGATTTTATCCGCCACCCACCAGAAAGCATTAGAAGTGGTCTCACTTGCAGATCTCAAGTCTCATGCCAACGTTAATTCTTCAGAAACATAATACTGTAGATTTACCTTGCAAGCCTGAGAGAAACGTGTTATTGATAGGAGATAATTTACTCAAACTATCAGCAGATTTATCTGTTGAGTGTTCATATTTTATAATTTTAATCTTAATGATGAGTGAGTCTTTATGTCAGCAAAACTTGTCCCTTTAAATATTCCAAGCGGCTGGGGAGTCATCCATAATACGTTTGGTGATGAAGACCCGATTATTCAAAATAATTGGATTGTTAACCCTAACTCTTATAGCGAAAATCTGCTTTCAATTCAGTCTTTAAAATTTATTGAAAATCGTTGGCAAATTGATCCCAAAGGCTATCATCTTCGATTAGGATGGTATCCTCAATCTAATCCTAATGGCTGTTATCATTTGCAACTACTACAAAGCGATAAAAATCAAGTTCTAATTGAGTATAAATCGCAGAAACGTAGCGCTATTCGTCAGGTGGTTGAGCGGTGTTTTAATTTAATTGCAAAAGGATTTAAACCCGAACAGATTGAGCGAGAAATTCAAGCAAGTAAACGGCAGTTTGAACAAGGGAATAAGCTGTTTTCCGGTAGCCGTAAAGCCTTAGAAGACAATACTCTTGATAAAAAAAATAGACTAACTTACAGTCAGGTGGGCTATGGCTGTGTTTATTATGAGATCACAAACTTAGCCTACATTGAAGAAAAATCAAATAAAATGCCTTATAATACGTTCGTGCTAGAAAATCAAAATACACAATCTTAAAGTTAAAGCAATTTGATAATGTCGTCATCCCTTAGTAGTTGGGGAAAGGAGTGAATTAAATTATGGTTGTATCTGAGCATAATCCTGAACTAATTACAACTGATTATCCATCTGATAAGCCCATATTTGATGTTCTTATTGATTTTTTAGAAATTGATGGTTGGGTTTATAAAGAAATTGAATATAGACAAGTTATTGCTTTGGGTATCGAAGGACAAAATGGTCGCTTTGATTGTTATGCGGTAACCCGTGAAGAAGAAAAGCAATTGACGACATACTCGGTTTTTCCGGTTAAAGTTCCCCATGATAAACGTTACGCTGTGGCTGCTTTAATTACCATGCTGAATTATGGGGTGATTATTGGGAATTTTGAAATGAATTTTTATGATGGTGAAATTCGTTATAAAACCAGTATTGATGTAGAAGGCGATCGCTTAACTCCAACCTTAGTCAAACATTTAATTTATACAAACGTGGCAACAATGGATAAATATTTACCAGGGATTATGTCTATGATCTATGGAAATTTATCTGCAGAAGAAGCCATTTCTCGTATTGAGTCATAGATGATTGAGATCAGAAGAGAGGCAGAGAAAGGAAATTTGACAGAAAACAATCATGAGATCTAATTAATTGAATAGAGACTAATCATGGATTGGCTGATTTCCTTCTCTTGCTCTTCTGTATTGGCTTTCTCAACTCAAATTGATGATGAACTTCTTCCATTAATAGTGATTTTTCTGCTTCAACAATTACCTGATAAGTCGATTGAATTGCTTCCGAATGAACCGATAGAGAAGTCACTCCCCATCGAATAAAATCCTGAATCAATTCAGGATATAATACGGTAGCATCTCCGCAAATTGAACAAGGAATTCCGGCAGTTTTTGCAGTTTGAATTAATTCTTTGATCGTAGCCACGACGGCTGGATGAGAAGCATTTAAATAAGTTAAATATTCATTATCGTTACGATTAATTCCGAACATAAATTGAGTCAGATCATTCGTCCCAATCGCAATTCCTTCTACACCTGCTTTAATATAGTCGGGTAACAAAAATAAGACAGAAGGAACCTCCGCCATAATCCAAAGTTGAAAGTGGCGATTTTGAGTTAATCCAGCTTGCTTGACCCAATATTGATAGACAGAAAACTCTTCAACTGAACGAACCAGAGGTAAGATTAAATTGATATTATTATAACCCCATTGATGCAGTTGAGATAATACCGCAATCTCTAGATCAAACAGCGTCGTACTATCTAATTGAGTCTTTGAATGTTTACGATGTAAACGTTGGCGCAACCTAACATATTCCCAATGTGTTTCTCCCCAGAATGGACGAGCTTCTGAATAAAATTCCCGTAAATCTAATGCTCGATAAAAAATAGGTTTAGGCGCTAACTCTTGCGCTAATATCCGCAAACTTTCTGCCATTCGTTGAACAAATTCTGACTGAAATTGAGGCTGTAACCACCGTTGAAAATCCCATGAACCATCCTCTGTTTGAGAAGGTAATACATCCAAAGCCAACAGTTCAGATCTTAATAAACCAATTCCATCAATCGGTAAATTTTTTAATCTTTCAATTGAACTCGGTTGACTAATATTCGCCATCAAATTGATGCTGGTTGCCGCCTGAACCGCCTGGGGTGGTTGAGTTGCCGTCAGATCCGCAGTGGGTGAATACTGTAGGCCTGGGTGATCCGTTCCGAGTAAATGAACTTCTCCTTTCTTCCCTTCAATCAACAAAAACTCTCCCGTTTGAATGCGATCAGTTGCCTGATGAGTACCAAAAACTGCCGGAATACCGAGTTCTCGGGCTAAAATTGCACCATGACCCGTCATTCCCCCAAGCTCTGCCACAACTCCCGCTGCTTGTTTGAGTAATGGAAAATATTCGGCTGTCACCCTCGTAATGACTAAAATTGATCCGGCGGAAAATTGATTTCTCTTGAGCGAGCTTGAGGTGATCACAACTGCTTTAGCCATCGCCGTGCCTCCAGAAACCCCTAATCCGGAGAGAACTTGATGTTCTGCGGTGGTGTCCGGGAAAGATGGATTTGACAGGCTCACAGGCGCAATAGGAGTCGCTCCAGGCGATGTATTTAGGCGCTCAACCGAATACCAATAAAATTGCTCAGTTTCAGCCCCCCTAGCCGCGCTTAATATCCAACGCAGTTGACAAGGTGGACCGAGCAAAGTTGAGGCTTCTTGAGTCAGTTGAATTAAAGTGTTGATTTGAGTTGTATCTAGTACCCATGCGGTTTGTTGGGCTGAGGGTAGAATTTCTTTTTTTAAAGGAGATGCAGCAAAATGAGCAGTCAGAGGCAGGGTTTGCTGAGCAACGGCTGGCTGAGATCCCAAAGCCTCACCCTGAGCTGTTGACTCAAGACGATAGGCAATCATTTTATCTCCGGGTTTTTGAAATTGAATCTGATGAGTTGGAGCATAAACTTGATAGTAATCGGGTTCGGTTTCACCGAGATCGATTGATAAATTTAATCCTGAAGTGGCTTTAATGTGCCACCTATCAGAGTCAACTTGAATCACCCCTGAAGCGCTAACAGAATATAGAGGTTGCACTAAGATAGTGGGTTGCAGTTGTTGCAGAGTTAAACCGCAATAATCCCAATAAAATAAACTTCTAGCATGAAAGAATTCGGCGATGGCGCTCTTCAATCCCTCAGCCATTGCGGTAGGATTTGCCAGGGCGATAACTGGGTCAATAATACCTGTGATATTGATATCTGAATAGCTCAAATATGCCTGAAACAGCAGTGCGGAAGCGGAGGGTTGTTGCAGAATATCTGAAAACTCAGATAACCAAGATGACGGTATACTTGCTGTCAAGATATGATGACGAATTTCCTGAGCAATCCTTTGCAAATCTTGAGAATTACTCACATCTAGATGCAAAGCGCAATTTGATAAATCAACTAATAAAGGACTGCGCCAATCGATGATTTCTAAAAATTGCCAAATTTGTTGAGCCGAAATCACCACACCCGATATAACAGGATGATTTTGATGTAGAAGACGGCTTAAATCAACCCCTCGATCTCCGACAGTATTGCGGTCTTGCTCTTTAATTTGGTGGAGCCAGTAAAAATTATCCACATTGATCGATCATATAAATTAAGGGTACTATGATCCGAAAAGTTCCGATTGGCGGTGCGACCCAAGTGTGCAAAGTTGAACGTCCCGGCTTTTGACTCAGCCCATGTATGCGCTGCTGATTCTCTATCGGCTTTAACGTATACGTAATTCTCCGCCTAAGGCGATCGCCTGAGATCGATTTAATTTTATAAGATATAAAAGTCTAAACTCAAGTTGGATTTTATCAGAAAAATCAAGGGTTGGTTCGTCGATCTTCGAGTAATATCAGTAATTTTAGAAGGAGTTACTGCATCCGATTAAGTTTAGCAAAAAATGAGGAAATATCAGAACTTATACAGAATCAGGTGATGCACACTTAGTATAGCAGTATAGTTTAGGGTAAATACATTGACCTCTGGTTAGATATTAAATAAGAAACTGTTCTTTTATTCGATAGCGATCCATCACGTTATCATGGGGCAAGTCACCACATACAGAGCGATCGATCCATTACACTTAGTAAATTCCGGGAATGAATTTTTTAACTTGAGAGCAATACTCTACATATTCTGGATATTTCTGTTCTAACCAACGTTCTTGTTGCTGGGCTTTGAGATCCAAAAAAATAAACAAGATGATATTCCTCTAATATGGGATAAACTGAGTTGAAAAATCGCCCATCCTAGGGCCGTAAAAATTAAGCCACTCTAAAGGCGCTGCGACCCCTACATGCAAGCCTGAGAGAGGATGCCGACCCCCCACAGATTCCCTTTTTTATTAGCATTCCCTATAGTTTGGGATCGAGTAATGGCGTTAAATTATTACCTAAATCAATAATTCCTCTGAGGATAACAATCAATCCAATTAAACCCAAAACAATAGCAACCCCATCATACACGTACACATTAAATTTTGCACTAGAATCGAATCAAATAATTGGCATAGGTGACAATAATCATAATCCTACTCAAAGTAACAACCCTTGCAACATCACCCAAAATTATCCCCGCTGTCCGAATAGCTGAGATGATACATAAGCAGGGTTTTCCTCTAATTTTAGAGTCCTTCTGGGTTTCTCTGTAAACGATCTAGGGAAATATTCGCCGCCGCCGCGACTTGAGGATGACTATCTTTACTGAGATAATTAAGGGCAGCAACTGTTTTAGAAGTCGGTAAATAACCCAATGCTTCAGCTAAACGTTGTCGAACTAACCAATCTTCTGATTGAGCAAATCGTAGCATTTTGTCAACCGCTTCGACATCTCTAATTTCTCCTAAGGCTGCAATTGCGCCTTGTTGCATCACTATATCCTCACTATCTAAAGCTTTCATTAACACATCATGAGCGCGAATATCCTTTAAATTGCCCAGAGAAACCGCTGCACTAAAACGCACTAACCAAACCGTATCCTCATAAAACGCCCGCACTAACGGCTCAAAAGCGCGAATATCTTCTAAATAACCCAGCGCCCCAGCCGCATCAGCACGAATGCCATAATCTGGATCAGCTTCAAGTAATTTGACTAAAATAGGGAAACATTCTTCTGTGGGTTTGACACCTAAGGCAAAAACAGCCATAGAGCGGACTTGTAGATTCTCATCATCGAGTACTTTTTTAATTAAAGGGATGGCATCATCCGGGGAGAAGGGTCTAAGAGAAGCCAGTGCCACTAAGCGATCGGCAGAGTTGGGACTGTCTAGTTTAGCGGAGATTTGCTCTAAACTCAACGGATTACTCATAAAATTGATTGTATTCCTTCGCGATGACATCAAGTTTTTAATATTCTGACCGCAGAAGGCCTTCACTTGCAAGCCCAGAATTTTACATTTAGGCAGCAGTGACATCTTATATCGATAAATTGGGGATAATAACCACAGCATCAACTCTGCAATTTTTGACAGTGTTATCTTAGATTTCTGTCAGGTTATCCTAATTTCTACTCAGCACCTGGTTATGCAATCATACCAACCGCCTCATTATTCGTCTGCGCTAGAGCAAGCCATTGATCGTCATCCTCTTCAGGTGACACCGGATACCTCATTGGGAGAGGTGATCGCACTCATGAGCGAGCAATATAATCTCTGTAGTGTGCCCCTCGTCTCAGAGCCTGTAGCATCCGGCGGATCGCCAATCAACGATGAGTCTACCTCATTAGATGAGATTCGATCGAGCAGTTGTGTTTTGGTTGTGCATGCTAAAACATCAGCGTTATTGGGGGTGGTAACTGAACGAAATGTGCTACAACTGATTGCCACGGGTGCTTTAGAATCTCCTAAAGACGTAGCTTCTCAGAGAATGAAAATTAGTGAAGTGATGTCTACTTCACCGATAAATCTGACAGAGTCTGATGAACAAGATATTTTTTCTGCTTTATCTTTATTTCGTCAGCATCATATTCATCATTTACCCGTTTTAGATCGCCAAGGAAAGCTGGTTGGTGTGGTGACTCCTGAACGCATTCGTCAAGTTCTTCAGCCCTCAAATATCCTCAGATTAAGGCGCGTTGCTGACGAAATGAGTACGGATATGGTGACAGCGCCGATGACCACCTCAGTGCTGAATTTAGCCCAAATGATGTCAGCACATCAAGTCGGTTGTGTGGTGATTTATGAATCTTTTGCCTCTTTCAATGCTTTTAGCGATCGGAGGTTAACGCCTGTGGGTTTGGTGAGCGCCCAAGATATTATTCAGGCACAGTTTTTAGGGTTAGATTTGACAGAGCTTTCCACTGAAGAAATTATGGGAACGTCGTTATTTTACCTGAAGCCGAACGACTCTTTGTGGAAAGCGCATCAAGAAATGCAAAAGCAACATCTACAGCGGTTGTTAGTGTGTGGGGATGAAGGGGAACTATTGGGAATGATTACCCAAATTAGTTTATTGCGAATGCTTGATCCGACTGAGATGTATCGGGTGGTTAAAAATCTACAGCAATCTGTTTATCAACTGCAATTAGAAAAGCTAGACTTACTCAGAAGTCGTAATGCTAAATTGGAACAGCAAGTGCAAGAACGGACGGCCAAACTGCACGAACAATTGCAGCGAGAACGGTTGATGGGCAAGATTTCTTTGCAAATTCATCAGTATTTAAATTTAGATGAAATTCTTAATACGACGGTTGCAGAAGTTCAGCAAGTGTTAGATGTAGATCGGGTGGTGATGTATCGGGTTTCTTCGACGCAATTAGGTAAAATGGTGGCTGAAGCTGTTGGCTCTGGATGGCGATCGCTGTCAGGAACTGTTTTAGAGAAATCCACAATTAAGAACTATCTAAAGGTCTTTGAAACAGATTATGTTTATGCGCTGACTCATCTACAGGAAGAAACAGATATTACTCAGCAAGAAAAGAAGTTTTTAACTTCAAGTCAAGTTCAAGCTTGTTTAGTGGTTCCTATCTTTCTAGATGGTCAACTTTGGGGTATGATTGCGGCTCATCAATGTTCTCATCCGCGTCTGTGGCAGTCTTCCGAAACGAATTTAATGCGCCAGTTGGCGACTCAGCTTGCGATCGCAATTCAACAAGCTCAACTGTTTCAAACGGTTCAAGATCTTAATACGGATTTAGAGCAGCAAGTTCAAGAAAGAACGCTTCAGCTTCAGCAAAAGGTGCAAGAATTACAACAGCTTAATCGTCTGAAAGATGATTTTATTGATACTGTTTCTCATGAACTCCGAACACCACTGGCTTCGATGAAATTAGCGATTCATATGCTCAATCTTGTCCCAGACAGCGGGAAAGCAGACCGATATCTGAAGATTTTAGAGTCTGAATGCTCCCGAGAAATTAATCTTGTTAATGATTTACTAGATTTGCAAAAATTGGAAGCGTCATCTGCTCCTATTGCTGAAGAAGTTATTCATTTGCATCAATGGCTACCTCAATTTATTCAACCGTTTCATTCCAGAGCAGAAGAGCGTCAACAAGTTTTAGAAGTGAATTATTTATCTGATATTCAAGCCATTAAAACGAATCAAAATACATTAGAAAGAATACTCGCAGAATTACTCAATAATGCTTGTAAATATACGGCAAATCAGGGTCAAATTGAGTTAGAAATAGATTGTTTTGAAGCGGTTTCTGATGGTTTAGATGTTCCCACGGATCAAATACAATTAAAGGTGAGTAATTCAACTGAAATTGCTGAACAGGAATTACCCAAAATCTTTGATAAATTCTATCGAGTTCCGAATGCTGATCCCTGGCGACAAGGTGGAACTGGGTTGGGTTTAGCTTTGGTTCAAAAGTTAGTTGAACAACTTAATGGTAATATTACGGTCACAAGTAAAAATAGTAAAACAATATTTACAATTAAGCTTCCCATTGCTTAAAATAGATTAAAGCTGTGTTTGCTCTAAAGTTCTGAGTTTATCTAAATTTGGAATATTTTAAATGTCTCAATTTCTTTTGATTGTAAGTCGCTGGACGGTACTATTAACAACTATTTTAGGGGTAACAGGTTGTCAACTTATCTCTCAAAATAAAGATAATGATAATATTCGGAATTTACAACAAAAACAGTCTGTAGAACAGCAAAATGAAAAAGTTAATGATATCTATAATTTTAAGAGAAAAGGATTAGCAATTCGAGAAAAAATAGCAGCAATTGATTTAGATGAAAAAGATGCCTGGTGGCGACGAATTCAATTAGGAGATCCGCATAAATATTTATTGCCGATTATTTTAGCCAGATTAAGTTTAAATCAGGAATCTATTTATAATCCTCAAGAGAGTTGGGATATTTTATTAAAATTAGATCGAGATAAACCAGATTTATATCATTTTCGTAGCGCATCTGATGTGCGGATTTTTTTCTTATTTCAAGATATTATGCCGCCGGAAGTACGAGCCGCTTATCAAACCCAATTACAATCTCCCAAGGTTTTAGAATGGATAGAAGGCGGTACAGAAAATCATATGTTTATGCATCGTGCTTCTGGTTTAGCATTAATGAATGGTAGTGGTTTAAGAGTCGAATATCCCGCAACAGCCGCAACAAATGAAGCGTGGTTACGTTCAGAATTTAATAAGTTTCTGACTATCGGACAAGGAGAATTTCATTCTTCTATTTATTATGGTTATAGTATTAGCGGCTTACTCAATCTTTATGACTTTTCTCAAGATCCTGAACTGAAAAAGTTAGCTAAAGCTTTACTCGATTGGTATGCCACAAATATGGCATTGCGTTTGAGTTGGGGAACAGCAGGCGGGGCAGAAAGCAGAGGATTTGATCGCAATACTTGGGATAGTGGTTTAACTGCAATTGCGGGTTTATGGTGGGGAGAGAATCAAATAGAATTTATTAAAAAAATGAATGATTCTTATGCCAGTTTAGCGTTAAATGCAGCTTTGAGTTCCTATCGTCCGCCAGAACATTTAAAGGCAATTGCCCTCAAACAAATCCCTTTACCCTTTGAAGCCTTTGCCAGTCATCCGCCCTATTATAGCTATAGCGAAAACGATCAATTATGGGAAACCTTTTATGTCACAGAAGATTATAGTTTAGGCACTTTACTCGAACCCGGAAGAGTCTATCAAGTCACCGGAACAATACGCGCTCAATACGCAACTTATAAACTAGTGATTCGAGATCCAAATCAACAAAAAAATGTCGTCATTAGTTTAGGTGGAACTTATCATACTCCCTTATCAACCGGACGAACACCGGGGGATCAATATCTGCAAAAAGAAGGAACCGTTATTTATCAATCCATTTTAACCCCAGAAGATTTAACCGCAGGAGTACCACCCGCCTCTCGTTTAGTGTTGCCAGCGGGACAGGGTGCGCCTCAACGCCACAAAGATTGGTACATTTGGAAAATTCATCATGTTTGGCTGTGTGCCCGAGTCTGGGGCGATAACGTCCGTTGGCAGACTTTACCTCAGACAAAACAACCTGTACCCACAGACAAAACTTTATCCTTTGAAGGATTAACTGCAACCGGGAATAAAACTGCTTGGATTACTGATATAGCAAGAGTTTCAGACTATCCAACTTTTGAACAATTGACAACCGCTTTAGACCAAACTCAGATTGATGATAGTGCTTGGGAGAGTGGCGGAGAAATTTCTTACCAGAGTTTAACCAGCAATCGCCTCAGCATGATTTATGATGATAATGGCGCAATTGCAGCCGCAACCATTAATGGTCAAAAACGGGTTTTAAACAACTCGCCTGTGATTGCGAGTCCTTATATTCAAGCTGAATTGAGACAGGGAACCTTAGAAGTTAGAGATCCACAGCGAGGAACTTGGAAACTGCAAACCACGATAAACGGGCCAGAATGGACAATGATTGATTCACCAGATTAAACAATGAAATTAGTTCGCGATCCGGCAATTGCTACCAAAATCAATAAAATGCAGCAACGGGTGCATTGGCAACATCAAGCAGTTATTGAGCATAATATTGATCAAACTCGCCTTGTGTTGGCAGACCCGCAGTCGGATAACCCAGAATTTTCCTTTCTTGTCCTAGGAGACAGTGGTACCGGAAACCATCGCGGACACAGTCCACAGCGCGAAGTCGCCGAATTATTACTCAAACATCGGGATCAGTCTCGCTTCGTCTTGCATACAGGGGATGTGGTTTATCTGGTGGGATCGCGTGAATATTATCTCCGCAACTTTATTCAACCTTATCGAGAATTTATCGTCGGGGGTGAGAACCCAAAGCAAATCTCCTACGATAAGATGGTGTTCAATTTCCCCTTTCTTCCCGTCCCCGGTAACCACGACTATTATGATTTGCCTCCCTTGTATAGTCTGGTTGCACCTTTGATCATTCCTGTAAAACGCTTACTACGTTCTCATGTCGATCTTGATGTCGGGTGGCATGGATCGTATCAGGGTGATGCTTATGCAAGAGCATTTTTAGATTATCTCAGTATCTGGGAACGCGACAGCGATCTAGCTCAACATTTCCAGCGATATTATACCGCCCAAACTTCAACGGGTCGTTGCTTACACTATCAACCGGGTAAATTTACCCGCCTCCCCAACCGTTACTATACTTTTCGTTATGGGGGAATTGATTTTTTTGCCCTCGACTCCAATACTTTTAACGCCCCTGCCCCGTTACCGAAAACTGCGGAGGGAGATATTATACGCCGTCAACTCAACCAACGTTTGCGGCAATTGCAACGCGAAGAAGAAAAAATTCTCAATACTATTGAAGAGCTTAACCCCGATAACCCAGAACAACTCGAACAAATCCAAGATAATCAGGCTAAAGTTGAACAAATTCAAGAGATGCAAATTGATATTGAAAAAACCCTTAGCACTGATGAGTCGGATGAAGTCGTAGACTGGGAACAACTCAATTGGTTACAACAACGCTTAATTGACTCCTGGCATACCGATGAAGTTCGAGGACGGATTATTTATTTTCATCATCCACCTTATGTTACAGAAGCCACCAAATGGCAGCAAGCCCAGACTTTGGCAATTCGTCAGAATTTACGGCGGGTGCTTGATGGTGTATCAGTGGCGGTAGGTGAACGTTCAGCAGGTCGTCCTCTGGTCGATTTAGTCCTCAATGGTCATGCCCACTGTCTAGAATATCTCAAAACTCGTGATACAGGACATGGAGATCGTCATATCCCTTGGATTATTTGTGGCGGTAGTGGCCACAGTCTGCGTCGTCAGCGCACTGAAGGCCCTAAAATTGAAGAAGAAGTTGAAACAGTTAAAGGGATTGACAGCCGAGTTGTCGCCGAATCTCAATGTTATATTGGTCGTAGTGGTCAGGGTTCAGATAAACATCGTCCCTATTCTGCGCTTCGGATTGATGTTAAACCCGGTAACCCGCCCAAGTTTTCTGTTCAGCCGTTACTCGCCGAATGGCATCATCATCACTGGCAATATCCAGAAGCAGACCGATTTGAGATTGGGTAATGATATTAGAAGTGGCAATATTGGATATTAAACCGGGTTTAGCAGCGGAATTTGAAGCCGCATTTAAAATAGCTTCCCCCATCATTAGTTCTACTTCGGGTTATATTTCTCATCAATTGCAACGCTGTTTAGAAACACAAAATCGTTATATTTTACTGGTTCGTTGGCAACGTTTAGAAGACCATACAATTGGTTTTCGACAATCCCCACAATATCAACAATGGCGTTCTCTATTACATCATTTTTATGATCCGTTTCCCGTCGTCGAACATTACGAATGTTTTTGATAGCAGTTACACAACAGCGGCATACTATGCGATCGCAATAACCTAGATCCTAGATCTACTTGCTTTTGAGATGATGCAGAACGTTACATTTACACAACAGGGGCTAATGTAAAGCTGAGCTATCAAGTTTGTAAAGAGTCGATGAAGACTCCGGATAGGAAATTTCAAACCATATCCATCATGATATTTTGAAGTTAAATCAGCAATTTATTTGACTCGATATCTTCAATTGAAATAGCGAAGATCATCAAAAGAGTACAAATTTACAGGGGCAGCTTAAATGAATAAAATCCGGAAGTTTTTCACTAATGCATCTCTCACTGCATTGAGTACAATCACCATGTTAACAGTGGGTGAAACCGCTATTAACGCAGCTACAATTACAGGTGATTTTGAGATTACTGGGGTCATAGGAACAGAAGAAGGTGATTCTATCTTAGGAACTTTTGGAGGAGAAGACTTAGACGGAAATGGGATATTATCTGAGTTAGAATTAACTAATTTTTTAGTCGATATTGAAGTAGATCGTTTAACATTTATACAAAGTTTGGAATTAGAGGATGTCTCAAATTTTGAATTAGATCTTGAACAATTAGATTTTGACTTCTTGTTTAGAACATCTACTGGAGACGGTGTTACTTCAGGGCCGCCAGGAAACGAAACTTGTGTGGGATCTGATGGGGGTTCATGTCGGATAGAAACAGTTAATTTAAGTGATAGATACTCTTACTTTTTCGTTTTTGAATACACGAATCCAAGTACTCTTCGATTTCTGGATCGTATTGAAAATAATCCTCTTTCGGCTGCCTCGGCACAACAAATTCCTTTCTCAATAGTAGAAGTGAGTTTAAATCCTCAAAGTGTTCCTGAACCTAGCGTTATTTTAGGTATCTTAACTATTTTAGGATTAGGATCTCAGTTGAAGAAAGTGAAATAAAATAAAGAATTATAAGTGATGGTGGTTGAGGAGTGGGCAGATTGGCAACTGTAATTCACATCTAATTATTATAGTTTTAATTAAATAGTGAAGAAACAGATATTTTAGCCAATGATTTAGGAATTTTCCGAAAATTTACTAAAGGCAATCTAATACCATGAATAATCTATTTCAGAAATTAGTTTTGATATCAGGTGCGAGTTTAGTCTCTATTCTTGCCCTGACTTCCCCTGGAAATGCCGCTGTATTCTACGATTTAGAGTTTTTTGACGAAAGTGGGGAATTAGCAGGAACAGGAGAGTTTAGCCATGAAGAGGAGCCGTTTGAGGACACGATAGAGTTATGTATTGTAGAACCTATATGTGGAAGTAACTTGTTGGAAATAGAAGCAGAGGATAACTTTTTCCTGTTAGAAAGCTTTTTCTCAACTGTACGAGGTATAAGTTCATTATCTAGTAGGGCCGAAAATGACAACCTGTTCTGGCGACCATTTGATGATGAGTTAGTTGCAGGTTTTGACTTTTGTCAATCTGCGGGCTGTATTGCAAACACTGGAAGCTTTTTCTTTATTGGTGCATGGGCATTTCGCTTTAGAGGCGTTGCCGATGTAGTCATGACTGCAAATGAGTGGCGTGTAAGTGGAGGTTCGACACCGGTAGATGGAGATGGAAATCCCGTATTCCCAGACGGTTCTGGCACCTGGACTGCAACACGCCGGACTTCAATTCCTGAACCTGCATCTACTCTGGGACTGATGGCAGTATCGGCAATTGCTGTGGGTTCAAAGCTGAAGCGTAAAAAACATTAATATCTTCACAGGCAATAACTGAGATCTGTGTATTTGGTAAAGATAACGTAGAACAATATTCAGCCAGAATTGATCGTTGTAAGTCAAGTTGCAGTTAATTCTGGCTCATTATTCATATAAAAATTTAATTCAAATTCTCAATAGTTAGCGCTGGCGGCGTACTTTAACCTTTTTATCACTTTGTTGTTTGCTAATCCAACTCAAGAATTTCTGCATTTTGGGTTCATTTTTCAGGCTTTCTACAGTATTAAGATGATTCGCTAAATATTTGTTATCAAATAATGCATGAATTTGACGATGACAGGCTGAACAAATTTCAATTGTGGGACTGGGTTTAGTCTTTTTGCGTTTAGTGGTTTGTCGGGGAATTAAATGATGAACCGTTAATCGATCCATTTCCCGCTGGCAGAGTTCACATTCCATCACGAAGCTGTATCAAGATTAATACTTCTATTTTGACGCAAGTTTGTTATTTGGTATAGAACGGTTAACCACCCTAATTAAAAAGTTTTAGTCGTAATATAATATTCTCCGGTTATATCCTGATTAAAAATATCCTGAATTTCAAAATATTTTCCCACAGCACTATTATTATTGGGTTGCAAAATTCCTTTATCATTTTCAAATAAATCTATCAAAAGTTCAACTGCATAGCCGTGTAAATCAACCGCTTTCGTCAAATCAAACGGGTCGGGTATACCGATTAATGTTTCTTCCCAATCGATATAATAATCAGCATCTGCGAGGGGAAATTCATAACCCAATAACTCTGTTGTATGGAATGCGACGACATAATCAGCATCAGAACTATCTAGACGATTATTTAAGGCATTAAGTGGGCTATTTATATTATCAAAATCATTGTGAACATCACTCCCCGCCGGATCTAACCCAATAATCATATCAATTGATTGTCCTGTTAATGAATCATACTTTTCACCTGTATTTCCGACTAAATGACCCCCTAAGCTATGACCAATTAAAGTTGTGTTACTGGGATTTATATTTAAAGTAGTTAATACATCAGCTAAGGTATCGCCTTGAGTTGTGACTTTGTTTGCAACTGGAAGATAATTTAAACCGCCATTGGCTTCTGCTGACCAATCCCATGTAATAACATTAACTAAGTCATCATAATAATTAGATAGACTTTCAGCTAATAATGTAAAATCACCACCTATTTCTGAGTTAAAACCATGAGTGATTACAAAGGTTTCAAAAGTCGGATTAACATTCTCAATATCGCCTTCTGTATTGATGCCATTTTCATAGCGTAACAAACCATCTATATTACTAAATTGTAATTGACTCTGATTAATTTTAACTAAAGTATCGGTTCCTGCATTGCTACCATCATTTGTATTAATATCTTCAACCGTTAAAGTTCCATTTAAATTCTTTGTAATTTTAAAATCTGCTTTTTTCCCATAATAAATAACAATATCATTACCCCCTCCACCTTCTATATAATCATTGCCACTACCCCCCTCAAGATAATCATCACCGATGCCACCATTTAGCGAGTCATTCCCATTGCCACCCAGTAGGGTATCATCACCCCTCTCACCATTTAATGAGTCATTATTATTACCCCCATCAAGAAAATTATTACCCCGATTACCTGTCAGTGTATCACGTCCATTTTTCCCGTATAATGCAGCGTAGTCGGGTATTATAAATCTGTTAACAGACAAACGATCATCACCATCAGTCCCTTCTAAAAAATTATTAAACGGGTTTAAATCATTATTATTGAAACGCATTTTATTTCTCCTAAAAAATTCGATATCTTTAATCTCGTTAAATCTTAAAAAAGTAGTTTTGGCATCAATCGTAATTCAGTCTGTAAATAATCAGTAAACATACGAACGCTAATTATTTTAAATATACTACAAACTCGCTTTTATTGGGGTTGCGGCATTGTCAATCCTGATTGAATAGCCTTCTATTGAAGCGACTGAGGCTGACGATCGCTCAACTCAATTCATACTTCAATTTTTAGTCATAATTTCAATATCCTTCAAAACAATAAAAAAACCGCTAATGCGGTTAAAGAATAACTTGATATTTAGATCGTAAAATTGCTAATAAAAGTATTGAAATAGAAAAAATACCATCACTTATTTAGCCATAGAGACATGAGTCAGAAAAGGAACATCGACCACTTCTGCAGTTGTATCTCCCACCTGGACCGTTAACCCTTCACCGCCCGCTTTGACTCGAACATAACCTAAACCAAAAGCAGGCTGCTCTAAATCGGTATAACTGGTGAGTAAACCAATTTTTTGACCTTCAAGGGTAATTGTTGTCCCCGGCGCGGCAGGGCCGTTTAAACGTAGTCCCCACAGATATTGTTTCACCCCTTTATAAGTATTCAAACGGGCAATGGTTTCTTGACCGATATAACAGCCTTTCTCAAAAGAAATGGTTGGCCATAATCCCGCTTCTAACGGATTATAATCTTCAGTGAGTTCAGAATCAGGAGCCGGACGACCCTGAAGAATGCGTAGATGTTGCCAAACGCGATCGCCAAAGGGAACCACTTCAAGATCCATTAACATCCGCCAAAATCGTGCTGCTTCTGGGGCGGGAACGAGTAAAGTATAGCCATGATCGGATAAACCGTTACCTCGGGCAATTCGGACGGCAACCCCATTTAATTCTCGCACCTGATGATGACCTTGGGGTTGAGTATCAAGATCGCCTGCACCCAATTGAGCGATCAACTCCTTGCTTTTGGGGCCAATCAAACTAAAAACGGCGTAGTTTGTGGTTAGATCATTCAGCTTCACTTGATCCATGGGAAAAATATAACGATCTAGCCATTCCAATAAAGATTGACGACGCTTGGGAGAAATTAATACCCAAATCATTTGATCGAGGAAATAAGCGGTGGCTAAGTCGAGAGTGCGGGCTGTGGAATTGACAAACACCGTCTGACAACTTTCTCCCGGTTGACGAGTTTGAATCTCGTTAGTACTTTGGTTGTGCAAAAATCGCAGCCGATCATTACCCGAAATTTGCATCAGTCCCCAATGAGAGCGATCGCCCACCGCTACCCCTTCACGAGCCGCTATGACTGCTTCGGTATCATTATTAAAAGTGAGAGGAAAATCCCCTTCTTCGTCCAAAGTTGCCCCAGTATCAACTTGAATTTCACGTAATGATTGCAGCAGCATAATTTTTTGATGATTGATTATTGGTTATTTGTGATTGAGGAAGTAGAGGGTGGGGTTTGGGGTGTCGGCAACAGTCGATCTGCCCTTGACCCACCTAAATATTGCTTCTGGGTGAACTTAATCTTTGCAGGTGAGACGACGTAAACTGAGTACATCTGAGATATTTTTCACTTGAATACAAGTCCGTTCGAGTTGGGCGCGATCGCAGACTTCTATTCCCAATTCAATTAATGCGGGAGAATTGCGAAACGTTTTCACCTGAGCGCTACAGACATTAATATTATTATCCTTCAAATGGGACAAAATATCATTTAAAATTCCCACCCGATCTAACACTTCAATTTGCAGTTTCACCAAATATTTCGGCGCACAATAAGACTCATCGTTAATCGGATTCCAACTGATCGGAATCAGGCGCTCACCTTCAGCTTTTTCTACATTAATACAGTCTTGTTGATGAATGGAAATCCCACGAGTCCGGGTGACGACACCAATAATGGGTTCCCCAGGCAACGGATGACAACATCCAGCGATATAATGAAGCAATCCTTCAATTCCCGCAATCGGGTTTTGAGTTGGAGGAGTGGTTTCTTTGGCTAAAGGGACACCGGAAAGACATTGAATCGTTTGCTCTTCAATTGAGGTTGCTGCTAAGTCTGGGGTAGTTTTCGCAACATCTCGTAGTCGGTTAACCACCTGAGATAAAGTGACTTCTCCGTATCCTAAAGCGGCGAGTAAATCTTCTGTGGTTTGGTAATTACAGCGTACTGCAATGGTTTGCATGCGATCTGATTTTAATAAGGTATCTAACCCTTCTTTACCAATTGCTTTTTCGAGTAAATCTCGACCTCGGGCGACATTTTCATCACGGTGCGATCGCTTAAACCATTGACGAATTCGGTTTTTAGCAGTACTGGTTTTAACAAAATTCAGCCAATCTAAACTAGGATGGCTATTTTTCTGATTAAATATCTCAACGATATCGCCGTTTTGCAGCACTGTATCGAGCTGTACCATCCGATCATTGACTTTAGCACCTTTGCAATGATTCCCCACTTCTGTATGAATGCGGTAGGCAAAATCAATCGGTGTTGATCCCCCTCGCAAGGCAATTAAATCACCATCTGGGGTGAAGACATAAACATCTTCATCAAATAAATTATCCTTGACATTTTCTAAATATTCTTCCGCATTATTAAGATCGCTTTGCCATTCTAATAATTGCCGTAGCCAGGTAAATTTATCATCAGCGGTATTCATTTGGAAGTTGGAGCCGCCGGATTCTTTATATTTCCAATGAGCCGCTATTCCGTATTCAGCGATATGATGCATTTCAACTGTCCGAATTTGCACTTCTATCGGTCGTCCTCTCCTACCCATAACGCAGGTATGTAAGGACTGATAACGGTTCGGTTTCGGTAAACCAATATAATCTTTAAAGCGTCCCGGAATTGGACGAAATGTATCATGAATAATCGCTAAAGCACGATAACAATCTTCTTTATTTTCGACAATTAAGCGGATAGCGGCGATATCATAAATTTCATGAAACTGTTTTTGCTGGAGTTGCATTTTACGATAAATACCATATAAATGCTTTGGTCTTCCGTTGACTTCATAGCATTTAATTCCCGCCAGTTCCATTTGACTTCTGAGTAAATCCGCAACTTCTGCTAAATTATCCTCTCTAATTTGGCGTTTATCTGCAACTAAAGTTTTCACTTCATGATAATCATTAGGCTCTAAATATTTAAACGATAAATCTTCTAGTTCCCATTTAAACCGACCAATTCCTAAACGATGCGCTAACGGTGCAAAAATTTCTCGGGTTTCTAATGCAATGGAGCGTTGTTTATGTTCTGGCATATACTGTAATGTCCGCATATTATGCAGCCTATCTGCCAGTTTGACTACAATGACTCGGATGTCTTTTGCCATCGCCAGAAACATTCGACGAAAGTTTTCTGCTTGTCGTTCTGTTTTACTGGAAAAGTTAAATTTAGAGAGTTTAGTCACTCCTTCTACTAAGTAGCGAACCTCTTCCCCGAAGTGTTGTTCTAGTTCTTCTGGAGTAACATCTGTATCTTCAATTATATCGTGTAAAAAGCCAGCCGCGATCATCGTATCATCGCTACCCAAATAACGCAGTAATCCCGCGACTGCAATGGGGTGATTAATATAAGGTTCTCCAGACTTGCGATATTGTCCTTGATGGAGTTGATAGGCAAACAAAAACGCCTGTTGAATTAAGTTGTTTTGGGATGAAGTCGCTGTGATCTCTTGAGGTTCGGACTGTATATCCCCAAGATACTGATATAACCAACCCGGAACGGTACAGTCGTAATTAACAGAAGTCGGTAAGATGTTAATGTTCATGATGCTCACTTAGATCTAGAAGTTGCAGATAAGAGATTTGAATCTTCTCTTAATAGATAGAGAAGTTTTGAATAAGACAAATTAACGGGTTCGGCACAATTTTTCATTCACCGCTACCCTAAATTCAACTTATTCAAAGACTATCGTCATTTTTAATCTGATATTTAGTCTTGATTAATAACAGGTTTAAGGATAGCTCTATTTTGTAAGCAGATATCCATTGATGGATCTGGGTTTGATACCTCTATTCCATCATGTCTGTATAAAACGCTAAACTGATACTGTGAATCTGAGTGCGATGATGAGACCAGACTTAAATCTTGTCACTTTTGCTACCAGATTCTATTGAAATTTAAGATTTTCAAGCTCGTCACTTTACTTAATCTCTACAGTATATACATATCTGATAATATTATGTTAACCGATTTTAATTTTCAGATCATCCTACAGTTTCAGGAAAGTCTAAAACGGCTACAAACAGATTTAGAATCCGAGCATGTTGCTTACCCCGTCTTGCAGTCACAATGGCATGAGATCGAGATATTTTTTGAGCAGCAAATCATGACTGTCAATCCTGAAGCAATGGCAGCCTCTGTTTCGCCTATCTGGCAGTCTTATCTAACAGAAATTCATAAACAGATGCGATTGCTGACCATTGATTTACGGTTTTTGAAAGCAGCTCGTCAAAGCACAACAGCACAAACTCGACAAATACAAATTCTGGCTCGAATCGGAAAATTGATGGGATATTGTGATGCCATTTTGGTAAAATTCACTTCACCTTAAGAATTCACTCAGCCAACAGTATTGATATAGACTACTACTTCTAACTAAAATTGTGCCTTTCTCAGTTAACGCGCTTTAGATAATCCCTAACTGAGATCCAATCATACCTAAAGCAATTAACCCCATCACAATCATCAATCCAGCGGGCATCATTTTTTTTGTTTTAGCCAACCGGATACTAAATACAACCACCAATACACCGCAAATTAAAGCCGCTAAAATCAATCCAGCATCAATCCCATAAAGGGCTAAAATTCCACCTAAGATCAGTAATAATCCACTCGCGCCGCCAGAAATTAAGGAAACTTTGCTTTGGGCTTTTTGATATCCCATAATTCCCCCAATTATAGCGAGCATTCCATAAGCGATCGCAGCAACAATACCTAGAGTCATCTGATTATTCTCCTCAACCCAATTATGAACACTAAAGTTATACAACCGATTATAATTTTAGAGGGATTCATGTCGGGAATATTTATCAAAACTTGATATTTTCTTGAAACAAAAATTCGTAAATTTTGAATATTTTTCTAGAGAATAATCGAGTATTGGGCAGAATATAGAAAAGTTCTTAATTCCACAGGATACTGAGATCACCAAGCTGAATAATTGCGATGGGGTGAATCACTCATTTATGCAAGTCAGTCAATCATTAAGAACATCCCCGCCATGAGCAACGTTTATCATAGAAATCCTTTATAATAAATCCTGATTTAACTGGTTTCCTCCTTTGCTTTTACAACTTTAAAATTTTAACTATTAGAATGTCTTCTATTAACTCCCAAGTCATCTCAAAAGTTCGATCTCTGCAACGTCAAATTGCTTCATTGCTGTTGTATCAATCAGTATTCGAGGCCGAGATGGGAGCTGCATTCCTAAACTTACTGCAAGCAATTGAACAAAGTGAAACCAACAATTTTGACTGTCTTCAAGCCTATGGCTGTTGGTTTAGGTTACAAGCCGCTGACGGTCATTGCTGGCAAGATTATTTGATAACTCAAATTTTACGGGTAGAAAACCCCTTTACGCAACAAGCTCAACAAACACCCTGGAATGATCTGCCCTCCTGCCTAATAGCCGCTGCCCGACACGATCTAGAACAGTTACAAATGGTCTATAACTGTAGTGCCGAACAAATTAGCCTCTGGATTAAACAGGTTGCGCCATTGGCAAAACCGCCTGTGATTTGGCAAAGGGGGCCGGCTGAGTTGGGTGAAACTGAACCCTCTGTGGGGACTCAACTCACCACTTTAGAACAGTGGGCTGATGCCGTGGAACCTTTGGCCGCTTACTACCATCAATACGGTGTAGGCATTTTCGCAACCGCGCGGGCATTTCGTTGGCAAAATCAAGATTTAGCTATTGTATCCCATCCTGACCCAATTGACCTGAATCAATTAGTCGGATATGAGTCTCAACGACAAACCTTATTACAAAATACAGCCGCCTTACTGGCTGGATATCCAGCCCAAAATGTATTATTGTATGGTAGTCGCGGTTCTGGTAAGTCTTCTCTGGTTAAGGCGTTATTGCATCAATATGGCGATCGCGGTTTACGCATTATTGAAGTCGCCAAAGGAGATTTAAAAGATTTAACTCAGGTCGTAGACCAGTTGCGAAATGTACCGCAAAAATTTATTATCTTTGTTGATGATTTGTCGTTTGAAGAAGATGACGAAACCTTTAAAGCATTAAAAGTGGTATTAGAAGGTAATATTACCGCCCGTCCGGCTAATGTTGTGGTGTATGCCACTTCTAACCGTCGCCATTTAGTGCGAGAATTTTTTGAAGATCGACCCCGCCCTAAAGATCATGATGAAGTTCATGTTTGGGATACAGTTCAAGAAAAACTCTCATTTAGCGACCGTTTTGGGATTACGTTAACCTTTGAACCCGCCGATCAAAACACTTATCTTAAAATTATTCATCATTTAGCCGATCAAGCAGAAATTGATTTATCCTCAGAAGAATTAGAATTTCTTGCGTTACAATGGGCAACTCGTCATAACGGACGATCTGGGCGGACAGCGCGACAGTTTATTGATGTTTTAATGGCAGAAAGTAATCAGTAGCCTTTTTGACATTTCAAATGACGATGATAAAATTATGTATAAGCCTGTTTAATGGTGATACATAGGGGGAAGTTATCATGAGAAAGAAGCTGACAGCAATTTTTGTGCTGCTTGCAATTTGTCTGAGTTTGATTGTTTTACCTCAAACTGCATTTGCTCAGGAAGATTGTATGGAAGATTTAGGTATTTCTTCTGAGACAAAAGAAAGAGTCTACTTAGATACTTGTAGTATTGGAAAAAATATACCATTTGAGTATGAAATCGGTGGAGAGCGAGTATTCAGTACTGCTTTTTGTTCAGAGACACCGAAAAAGTTTGTAGGGAGACAAGGAGAAAAAGTTCTTCCAAAAAGTTCTGCAACTATAGAAATGCTTGATCTCGTTTGTGCACCCAAATATGCTATATGTCCTTGTTGTTCTCCAACTGACTAGTTAATAATTGAAGATGAAAAAAGGTAAAAGCTACAGATACTTACATAGCTTATGCCAAGAAAAAAATTCATGGGTTGGTAAAAACTTACAAAACGTTCATTCCGGAAAAAAGACTTTAAATAAAATTACTATAAGTATTTTTGTTATACTAGCTTCCTTACTATTAGCAGCTTTACCAGCTCTTTCAGGTAGTTATCTTGGATTTGCTTTTGTCAGGCAAAATAACTACTTATTTTTTATTTTAATATCTATACTATTGTATAGTTATAATATATATTTAACTGTAAAAAACTACTTCAGTATAAAAATTCTATTTTTGATTTTTTTTGTTCTTATGATAGGAGAGTTTATTGAGGTATTTTTTGCTTTAAATCATATTTTTTTTAATAACTTAGATAAACAATATAGCATTTTTAAATGAGACATGAAAAAGCATCATAGTTTTTCAGATTAGGAAAATTGAATAACTTGTGACGAGCTAGCATCTCAAATAAACGCTTAATAATTGAAAAGTTTTTACAAAATCTATAACATCTTCTGAGTAGATTTTTGAGTTGTAGCCAGACCGCTTCAATGGGATTTTCTTCGGGAGCATAAGGTGCTAATAGATAACAGGTGATTTTCCAATTGTTTTCAGTTAAACCTGTATTAACTTCCTTTAAAAACTCTCGCATTTTTTTCCCTTTATGATAAGCGGCTCCATCCCAAAATATGATGATTTTTTGAGAAGGATTTGCTTCTATTAGCTTCTTCATAAAATCTACTGTACAGTCTCCATCTCCCTTGTCATATTTTCCTAAGATTAATTCTTGATTTAATAAATTCAAAGCGCCATAATAAGTTTGACGATTTCTCTCATTTATCAAGGGAATGTGAAGTCTTTCTTTACTATTTCCCCACAGATGAGTGATCAGATTTCCTTCTAACAGATGAACTTCGTCAATCGCATACACAGCTATATCTCCCGCTCTAATTTCAGGTAATAACCTCTTTAATATTTTTTGAATTTCTTGTATTCTTTTTTGAATAATTTCCGGATCTTTTTTAGAAGGCTTTTTTTGAGCTTTTTGCCAACTAATTCGCGCTGATTCCAGAAGTTTGTAGTAGCTAGTTGGAGATTGAAATACTACATCATACTGATCAACCAAGTAGCATTCTAACTCTGATATATCCCAAAACTCTTGTTGCTGAAGCCAATCAATCACTTCTTGTTTTTCCTGTTCTGTGAGATAACTTTTTGCTCCTTTATATGAGAGCCTTAATCCTTTTATTCCGCTCAACTGATAACGCTTTTTCCACTTACTTATGAAACTCTTTGAGACATTTAACACTTCTACTATTGCTTTATAAGCCCAGCCTTGTAAAGACATTTTAACTGCTAATGCTCTTTTTAATTCTCTTGAGTCCAAATCACTCTTTATCCACTCATTCAACTCTTGAAGTTGTTTTTCTATATTTTGACTTTCCATCAAGCTAATACCTTCTAAATAACGCCTTCATTTTATCATTTTTTTCTTGATCGTCGTTTACATCTCAAATAAAAACGCTATATATAAATAATATTGAGCTGATATTTTATCATCTAGGATTCAGTATGGTTTATACCTGGCTGAGTTTAATAGCTATTATTTTTATAGTAACGATTGCATTTACTTTCCTTAGAATAATTGGTGAATATTTTATTATTATAAGCATTGGCATTTTTACTACAATAATTAGTTTTTTATATGAGATAGAGATATTTCCTAAATATTCAGAGATCAGATTCACAATTACTTTAATCACAGGATATTCGCTTGTGTTAATAGGCTATATTTTAGCTAGACAGGCGATAACAGGTAATCCAAAATTTTCATGGTTTAAGCAAACAGCAATTTGGTTTTCTACCTGGGGTAGTATAAGTTTCTATAAAAAAGACTTAACTGATGCTTGTTTTGACAATTCCCATTTACCCCATACAGATTTTAGATACGCTATTTTAAAGCATACTAGCTTCAGAAATGTCACTGGATTAGAGTTATCCTTATTAAAAGGAACAATCTTAGAAAAACCTATCGTTAGAGAGTTATTAATCAATCCTAGTAGTGGCTGTAGTCAAGATTTTACAGAAGCTGACTTACGGGGTGCATTCTTAAAAGGTGCAAATTTGAAAGATGCAATTTTAGTAGGTGCAAATCTCAATGGTGCTGATTTAAGTCATGCTAATTTAGAAGGTGCTAATTTAAAGGAAGCGAATTGTGTTGGCACTAATTTTACGGGCGCAAGATTAACCGGAACGTGTTTAGACGCTTGGAATATTGATTCAACGACTCTATTAGAAAATGTTGATTGTCAGTATGTGTTTTTGTTAGAAAAGCCGAATGCAAAAGGAAGTCGAGAACGTCGTCCTCATGATCCAGATGCAGTGTTTAAACCGGGAGATTTTGAGAAACTCTATCGTCAAATTATGAATACAGTTGAGATTTTATTAAGGAATGGAATCAGTACAGATGCGTTTAGTCAAGCATTTCGCCAGTTAATTGGAGAACACCCAGAAATTGATCATCATTCAATTCAGTCTATCGAGAAAAGAGGAGAAGATGTTTTAGTTAAAATTAAAGTACCAGAGGAAACGGATAAAGGGCAGATTGAACGGCAATTTGTAGAAGTGTATGAAGCGAGATTAGAAGCAGCCAAACAAACGGCATTATTAGAAGCAGAGGTACGGCACAATCAAGATATTACAGCTATTACACTGGCTGCATTGTCATCCCATGCTACGGTTAACTTTATTAATGATGTCAAATCAGAAAGCCAAGCCATGAATAACAATCAAGATATTAATACTGGAGATGTTAAAGGGAATTTTGCGGGCAGTGTTGGGGGCAATTTTGATGCGAGTGGTGCAATTTTAAATATTGATAATGTGAAAAGTCGTGTCAGCAACAGTATTAATGAGTTACCCCCTTCAACTAAACCTGAACAACCTGGAATTAAGGAATTATTGGAACAGTTGCAAACTACTATTTCAAATAGTGCAGAATTGAGTGAAGCGGATAAAGTTCAAGCATTAGAACAGGTAAAAACCTTAGCAGAAGCGGGACAAAAACCGAAAGATAACGCAATGCAACAGAAAGCAAAAGGGGCGATGCGGTTTCTCAAGGGATTATTGGCAGAGTTACCAACTGTAACGAGTTTAGTCAAACAATGCCAAGAAATTTTACCTGCGATCGCCTCTTTTTTTGGATTAGCATAATATTGTGCTTTTAACGTCAGTCAGCCAGTGGAGTTCACATCAGACATTACTTCCTCTACTGCAGCATTTCTAAAAAGGTTCTCACTCGTCCACTGGGTTCTAAAATTACCCTAATTGTTACAGGTTCTTCTTGTTCAAGACGGGAAACAAAAGGGACTTCAGCAGAGGGAAATTCAATCTGTTGTAATCTGTTAACAGAAGCTTGTCCGATAGGAGTAATACTCTCAAGAGAACCATCAGTATCGAGTTTTAGACTATATTGTAAAGTGCGGTTCAAAGATTTTGGTGGATACCAACTTTGTTGAAAAT
Organism: Microcoleaceae cyanobacterium; assembly: GCA_049649525.1. Taxonomy (GTDB): domain Bacteria; phylum Cyanobacteriota; class Cyanobacteriia; order Cyanobacteriales; family Microcoleaceae; genus JAAURB01. The sequence goes on along the minus strand of JBARZE010000064.1, from coordinate 8,827 downwards.
AGTTTCTCACTTCTGTGACTTGAGGAATTTGATCGAATAATGTTGTATCTTCAGCGCGAGTCGCAGCAATCGTTTGAGGACGTTTATTCAATTGGGCTAAATAAGAAACAGGTTCTTCTTCTATTGAGGGTTGATTGTCGATTTCAGCCTCAGTTGGGGGTGTATTGACGGCGACAGGGGTTCCTGGATTTTGTAATGGGGGTAGCTGAATGATAGTCGGAATGGGGTTAATTGGGTTGGCAGCGATAGGGGCAGTATTGACAGGGGCGGATGAGGCTGGGTTGAGGGTAATATTCGGCGTTGAAGGGGCAGACGCAACCGGGGCAGCAGCAGAGGCAGCGGGGACAGGTTCACGGGGAACAATTACAAATTCATTCTGAGTGGGTTGAACGGTAGGAAAAGGAGTGGGTGTAGAAGAGTTGGCAGCTTCGGGGAAAATCGGCGAGGGAATGGGTAAAGGGGCAGTGGTGAGGGGGGGTAAGTCCGGAGAGAGTGTTTCTGGGGCAGGTGGAGTCGGTGTGGGTGTGGGTAAAGGTTCTAATGTCGGAGAGGATAACAGGTTGGGCGGGGGCAACGCTTCTGTGGTGGCAATATTTGTTTCTGTTGTAACCAATTGAGTGGGTTCGTCTCGGGAAGTATTGATCAGTTTAATTAATCCCGTTAACGCCCCAATACTCACAAGTATAGTGAAGATCGCTCGTGCCAGCGGTAAAATAGGAGAACGACGCGGTGGCGTGCTGGAGGCGGCAGCCAGTTCTGTGATACATTCTTGTAAAGCGCTATCTAAGTCAAATAGTTGTAAAGCACTCAGATGAATATCAGGCGGAGTCGATGGAGGCGCTAAGGAACCCAAAAATAGATGATGATACAATACTCCATCGGATTTTAAGTGGATCTCGCTATCTGCAGTTGAGGGAGAAATTTGAAAAATAGCATTGTGTCGAACCGGGGTTTTGAGAAATTGCTGAACGTAATGATGTACTGCTTGATGTAGATTCTGCAGTTGATGGCGATCGCCGTTGAGACTAATATACTCTTCTTTGGGTAATCGAGGATCATCAAAGCTAAGCTGAAACTGAATATCCTCCGGTACAGACTCGCCACGCAGTCGTGAGAACCAGGGTTGTTTGGCTGTTATTTCTAAAGTACAAGTCGGGGGAGTATAACGTTGAGTAATCATGTGACAAGCGCTAACCAAAACGGTTGAGGACTATTAGGCTGGCTGTAAAATAATAAATCAATTAGGGATTTTAGTGCTAAAGATGTGATTTGTTCAGCCGATAGACCTGAGTCGGAATTGACAAACTGTTGATAACGTTGACGGAAACCTGCTAGATAATCTCGTAACAACGTTACCTCTGTTAAAGGACGGTTTTGTTGAGTAAATTGTTCAACCAGGTTAACACCTCGTCGGATCAAGGCGTGATTTTGCTGGGCTAAATGACAGATCATTAATACCAGCGATCGCGCTTCGTCTGGGTTCAATAACGAATTATAGCCGCCCTGTTGTCGTTGTTCTAGCCAATCAGACAAAATCGGTGTCAGTTCAAGATCTGCTGCTGCTGTTGCCCAAGTCTCTACATCAGATTCTAACAATGCATCTATTGCAAACACTAATTGATACAGTTGACGAGTAATATGTTCAAGTTGATCGCTTTGGGGTGAGGGCTGTAAATCTAACACTTGCCAATTCATAAAAAAATCTTATCAAAATATAGAGAATAGTTTAATTTTCTCTCAAAATCCTGGTTCTTTAGCTATCTCTTTGCCAATTTGGGCTTGATTCATTTTCCGGACGTGGTATCCTCCACAGTGAGTGTGTGAATATCGAGAGGAGTGAACGTTATGGTTGCTACGCCCGCTTGGACTCAAAACGGTAGATCGCGAAATTTAGAGATAGACAGTGTATCACCCATCCGTAATCCTATTCTGGGTTTGGCCACAGGTGTGGGAGAATTACCCGATACCCCGTTATTTGGAACGGATGGTATTCGTGGACGAGTTGGAGATCTCCTCAATGCCCCTTTGGCTTTACAAGTCGGGTTTTGGGCCGGACTGATTCTGACTCAACAGTCCCATCGTTGTGGCCCGGTGATTGTGGGACAAGATACCCGGACTTCTGGTAATATGCTAGCGATGGCGTTATCAGCAGGTTTAACCGCTGCTGGGTTGGAGGTTTGGCATATTGGGGTCTGTCCGACACCTGGAATTGCTTATCTAACTGATATTACAGAGGCTGTCGGCGGTATCATGATTTCCGCCAGTCATAACCCGCCTGAAGATAACGGTATCAAATTCTTTGGCGCAGATGGAACAAAACTCTCGCCGCAACTGCAACGGCAAATTGAAGCAGGTATTCGGGGTCAAGCAGATTATCCGGTGAGTTTTAACCAATGTGGTCAACATCATTACCGTCCAGAATTTGTTAAACAGTATGCAGAGTCACTCTCTCAACCTTTACTAGCGACACAAAATTTCCAGGGAATGCGAATTGTCCTAGATTTGGCTTGGGGGGCAGCAGTTGCAATAGCTGAAACCGTTTTTCGTCAGATGGGGGCAGAAGTGATTTGTCTCAATGCCCAGGCCAATGGTGAGAAAATTAATGTAAATTGTGGTTCAACTCATCTTCACGGGCTACAGCAGGCAGTGGTTGAACATCAAGCCGATATGGGATTTGCCTTTGATGGCGATGCTGACCGAGTGTTAGCCGTTGACTCTGAGGGTCGGGCAATTGATGGAGATTATATTTTGTATTTCTGGGGGAAAACCCTCAGCCAAGCTGGGAAATTACCGGACAATTTGATCATTTCAACGGTAATGGCTAATTTAGGGTTTGAACAAGCTTGGAAACAATTTGGTGGTCAGTTACACCGCACGAAAGTAGGCGACCAACATGTTCATGCTGCCATGAAAAAAATGGGGGCAATGCTGGGGGGCGAACAGTCTGGACATATTCTCTGTCATCATTACGGTGTGAGTGGGGATGGAGTGTCAACCGCGTTGCATTTAGCTTCTTTGGTTAAACAGTCCGGACAATCTTTCTCTGAATTAGTGGATAATAGCTTTCAAACTTATCCCCAATTGCTAAAAAATGTTCGGGTTGAAGATGTTAACCTGCGTCGAAATTGGAAAAACTGCGATCGCTTAGTACAAGCTATTGACGAAGCAGAAACCGATATGGGCGACCTCGGTCGGGTTTTGGTGCGGGCTTCTGGAACTGAACCAGTAGTGCGGGTGATGGTAGAAGCCATTGATACTAAACTGGCCCATCATTGGACGAATCGTCTAGTTGCCGCAGTTCAACAATACTTGATTTGACAGCTTGTGGAGACGTTCCACCGAACGTCTCTATTTAACCTACTATCTGTTATGAATTTTGTTTTGTGGTCACAGAGTCTGCCCCTTCAACCCCGGCTGCCACTTTTTTGGCTTGATCAAGTACACTTTCAGCATCAGGGTTATATTTCAAAACGACTGTACTGCCAGACTGGGCCACCCACAAACCCACGCTATCAGAAATTCCAGCATCATCTAACGCTTTGGCTACCCGTTTGGCTAGTCCGCTTTCGTCATATTCACCATCTAAACCGACTTTAGCCGGATCGATACTTTTCTCAGAGGCTTTTGCTTTAATTTGATTATTAGGAACTGCCTTAGCTGCTTTATCTTCTTCCTTTTTACCGAATAATCTACTTAAAAATCCCATAATTTTAACTCCGTTGAGATTAAGAATTGATTATCATTTCTGATCTACATCCAAACTTCAACAGTTTGAATAGGACACAGAAGAATGATAACCGCACAGAATTATCCCACATCTATTTAGTCAGCATATCTCTCTTACGGGAGAAAGACTGGGAGATAGGGAGATTTGGGGATGAGGTGAGAGGGAGACTGGGCAGGGCTGTTTCATTCTCGACCAGAAATTTTACGACAAAACCCCCCAACTCTATCCCTTTCAGGGAAGGAGGAGTAATTAATAGTGTTAGATATATAATAAAAAATACTCCCCTCGCCTCGTAGGAGAGGGGCTGGGGGAGAGGTCGAAAATAAATATTTCCCTACTTTGAAACAGCCCAGGGGAGACTGGGGGAGAAAGACTGGGAGATGGGGAGATTTGGGGATGAGGTGAGAGGGAGATGGGGAGATTTGGAGATTTGGAGATTTGGAGATTTGGAGATAGGGAGATTTGGGGACGAGGTGAGAGGGAGATAGGGAGATTTGGGGATGAGGTGAGAGGGAGACTGGGGGAGAAATAAGGAGTATAAACGTTTGGCTGTGAGTTATGACTCATTACATCCACCTGTTGCCTACAAACAACAGATAACCAATGACTAATGACCAATAATAATCAACTATCTTATCCGCCATGCTATAGCCTCTTTCAGATCGATTTGTTAGGTTGGTGGAAGTTGTCGAGTTTACACATAACAAATTATGGCAGACATTTTCGGAACAGAAGGCCCCGATAGTTTAGTGGGTACAGATGAACTGGATAGTATCTTTGGTTTAGGGGGAAGCGACACATTAGAAGGCAACGAAGGCGATACCCTAATAGCAGGCGAAGGAAGTGATGTGTTATTTTCCTTTGGAGATAACAACTGGCTGTTTGCCGGAAAAGGCGATGATTTTCTCAGGGGGGCATTCTCCGGTACTATTGGTGGAACTGATACGATGTTTGGTGATATCGGCAACGATGTATTATGGGGAGGGGCTGGCAATGATTTAATCTTCGGTAATAACAACCAAGATGAGATATTGGGACAGTTTGGAAACGATACAATATTTGGCGGTCAGGGAAATGATTTTATCGATGGCGCTGCTGGGAATGACCAAATCTTTGGTGATTTAGGTAACGATACATATCAAGGCGGAGTTGGAAACGATCAGTTTGTGATTGGGCCAGGATTTGGCACAGATGTGATTACTGATTATGGACGCGAGATTGATAGTTTAGTGTTAATTGGAGAGGTGACTGAAGCAGATTTAGACTTTGTCGAAGATAATATTATCGGCGGGGGTTTTGACGACGTATCCATTATTTTCCGTCCCACTGGCGAAACAATCGCGATTCTTGAGGATACCACTCTGGCACAGTTCAATGCAGCGAGGATTATTGAACCGTTAATTATTTAACAGGATTGAATGAAGGAAAAGTTGGGATTTAGAATTTATTAACCACGAGAATAGTATTCTAACTCCTAACTCTATCCTTAACTTCAGTTCAAGATTCTGCTACAAACATAAAAGTATTAGCTTTAGACAAATTTAGCTCAAATTTTCTATTAATAAAAATACTGATTGTTCAAATGATTTATGAATTAAAATCATCAGTATTGTATAGGTTATATCCTAGTTAAAAAAGAATAATATTCTATTAACGCTTCGGAGTTAGCAAGAGAGAATAGGAGATAGAGAATAAGTGGACTTCTACAAAATTTTTTGATTCTGTATTAACATTAAGAACTATTACTAGAGTTGAGAACCACTTATGGCGGCTAACGTTGAAATCTATACCTGGAGTGCTTGTCCTTTCTGTATGCGGGCGAAAGACTTGCTAGATCGTAAAGGAGTCGAATACACTGAATACTGCATTGATGGCGATGCAGTTGCCCGAGATAAAATGTCTCAACGGGCTAATGGTGGTCGTTCCTTGCCTCAAATTTTTATCAACGATCAACATATCGGTGGTTGTGATGATATGCACGCTTTAGATCGCAATAACAAACTTGATCCGATGTTGGCATAGTTTGACCAAAAGGGGAGGGCAAAAGCGACACTATTAAGGTACGATTCATACCAGACAACTTAAACCGTTGACCTTTAACTCCCCAACAATTTTATGAAATTTGCGTTTATCATTGACCCCATCGAAAAACTCAATCCGGGGCATGATACCAGTGTCGCTTTGATGGAAGCTGCCCAAATTTTAGGCCATGAAATCTGGATCACAGCAGTAGAATATCTCAGTGTGATCCAGGGTCAGGCTTGGGGACGCTTAACCCCGGTTCAATTGACTCCCATTCAACGCAAGGATAATCAAACTTGGGATATTCCGCAGCCTTGGTTTTCTGTTGGTCAGCCGAGTCTACATCAACTCGATGAGATGGATGCCGTTTTCATGCGACCCGACCCCCCTGTAACGGTTCCTTATCTATATACAACCTATATTTTGGATTATATTGATCCAGAGAAAACGTTAGTGGTTAATTCTCCTGCCGGGATACGCGCTGCTAATGAAAAAATGTATGCCTTACAATTTAATTCTGTAATCCCTGAAACTATCGTCAGTCGAGAAAAACAGGTGATTCAAGATTTCTTAACCACAAAAGGGGCAGCGGTTCTCAAGCCTTTGGGAGGAAAAGGGGGAGAGGGTATTTTATTCTTAGATCCAGAAGATCGTAATTTTAATTCTCTAGTTGAAGTCAGTACCCGACAAGGTACTGAACCCGTCATGGTTCAACAATTTTTACCCGCCGCTAAAGACGGTGATAAACGCATTATTCTATTAGATGGTGAACCGATAGGCGCTGTCAACCGCATTCCTACAGGGCGAGAATTTAGAGGGAATATGGCGGTCGGCGGACGAGTTGCCAAAACAGAAATTACAGAACGCGATCGCGAAATTTGTCAAGTCGTGGCCCCGAAATTACGAGAAGATGGGCTATATTTTGTCGGTTTAGATATTATTGGTGGTTATTTAACTGAGGTTAATGTCACTAGCCCGACGGGGATTCGTGAAATTGATTTATTGGATAATGTCAGTATAGGAAAACAAGTGATTGAATGGGTTTCTAGTGCTACGCGAGGCAACAGGTAATAGGCACTCTTGCACTTTTATAATAAATACTCTTGCGAACTAGCCTAGCGCTACATAACTTTCACTTCAGTTAAGTAGAATCTACTATATTTAAAAAGATGATGAATCAACTCGGAATCGGGATTATTGGCACTGGATTTGGTCAAAAAGTTCATATTCCCGGATTACAAGAGTATCCTCAGACGAATATTGTGGCAGTATACAATCGGGATATAGAAAAAGCTCGTGCGATCGCCACAAAATACAATATTGCAAATGCTTTTGATCAAGTTGATGATATTGTGGCCCATCCGGATATTGTGGGCTTAACCCTATCTACACCGCCATTTTTACATTTTGAGATGGCAAAAAAAGTGCTTCATGCCGGGAAACACCTATTTCTGGAAAAACCCACCACATTAAATGTAGACGAAGCCTGTCAACTGTATTATTTAGCTAAATCCAAAGGCTGCGTGGTGGCAATGGATTTTGAATTTCGTTTTGTTCCCGCTTGGCAACAGTTGGCAGAATTGTTAGCAGAGGGATATGTGGGTCAGAAATACTTGATAAAAATTGATTGGTTAGCTTCTAGCCGCGCTGATCCCAACCGAAGCTGGAATTGGTATGCCCAGAAACAAATGGGGGGTGGGGCCTTGGGGGCAATTGGATCTCACAGTTTCGATTATATTAATTGGTTGTTTGGCCCGGTGCGGCGAATGTGTGGTGTGTTGAGTACTGCTATTGCAGAACGTCCTGACCCGACAGAAGGCGATCGCCTCAAACCTGTCACCGCAGATGATACCTGTTTGGTGACGATGGAATTAGCAGATGGGACACCCTGTCAAATGAATTTGAGTTCTGTTGCTTATCAAGGCCGGGGACATTGGGTAGAAATTTATGGCAGCGATGGGACGTTAGTTTTAGGCAGTGATAATCAGAAGGATTATGTTCACGGGTTTAAGTTATGGGGCAGTCGAGGGGGAGAAGCCTTAAGAGAAATTCCGATTTCTGAACGCAAAGCATTTCCGAAAACCTTTTCAGATGGCCGTATTGCCCCGTTTATTAGGGTTGTAGATCGCTGGGTTGAAGCAATTCATCAGGAAACAGCGTTAGCGCCTTCTATTAAAGAAGGGGTTTATTCTCAATTATTAATGGATTTGACTCATGAGTCTGATGCAACCGGAACTTGGGTTGATGTGCCCGATTTCGAGCGGTTCTTAGAGGCACAATCTTGGTAGTGCAGTTAGAGAACTGTTTTATACTGATCGCACAGGCGAATGTATATTAATCACTACAATCAATTTTTGCTCGGCAGGGGGTCATATTCCTTAAGGATGAAACCCCTTATTCTCTGTAAAAATTATGCCAATTTGGCAACATTGCTCGAGGGGATTTGATACAGTATTAATGGTTATCAAGAAATAGGTGAGTAATTGACATCTATAAAATTAGATTTTTCCTATTAATTTTTAGCAAGATTTTCTGGAAGGGGTAGAAATAAGAGCGTCAAAAAAAGTGTTGATGATTTCGTTGCATATTTTAGATTGTGATTGAATTCATCAGGGCGATTAGAAACACCACACTTCTTTAATTTATTTTCTTTAGTTTGCTTGATTCAAGTCTAGAATTGAGCAAAATTTTGGCATTTATATCAAATTAAAGGCTCTCATTTCAACGTTTAATTTGTTTTAGATAAACTTGCCAAAATGGCAACTGTTATTGATTTAATCCCGCTATATTGAATATATCGAAGCTTCGCAAGCTTTGAAACAAACAAAAAGCCTCGACTATATCAGGAGAAAAACAATGATTATTTCTGACCTAAACTACTTAGAAGTTATCAACGAAACTAGCATTGTTGGTGGTATCAGCGTTAATAAAGATGTTGACATCGATGTTAATACTGACTTAGACACTGATGTTGATATCGATATTAACAAAGATTTAGATGCTGACCTCAATTTCAATAGTGATGTTGATATCTCCGGTAACCTCGCTACTGTTACCTTTGATGTGACTGCTATTGGT
>JBARZE010000063.1:0-159333 GCA_049649525.1 Microcoleaceae cyanobacterium | reverse complement strand
TTCTGGGGTGATGTTTTTCTTGTCCATGAGATTTCTTTCTCCTGTTTACTTTATGTTTGCTGGACTGGTTCAAGCCAAAAGTACATATTTTTGACCTTTGGCTTGATATTTTTAATTTGCTTTACTCAGCGTCGTCACCGTCAAAAGAACACCTTCCCATAAAGCAACCACCACCGTGGGCCTCTAGGACAGGGGCAAATGCTTCGTCTTGCAGAATTTCTTCTGACAATTCAGCAAGTTCGGTGGGTAATTGACCATTCGTTATCCGGTTGATGGGTTGGTTTTGTTCTGGGGTGATGTTTTTCTTATCCATCTCTATTTGACTCTCGTGTTTGGTTTACAGTTGACCTGTCAGAGTAGGTCATTCTCCTTCAACCGTAGCGGTGAAGCTTGTTGTGACAACTCGGTTGTGGAGGTTATTGAGTTGCGGTAAAACTTGATTGTTTATTGGGGGCGATCGCGATCGCAGACACGTAAGTCATATTGCTTTTGTCTAACCGTCTTTAGAGACGTTAGATGTAACGTCCCTACGGGATGATTAATTTAATACGGTGAAGACCAAGAACGAACTTCACCCAGGGTGACGGGAATCAGATCGCTAACATCGATGGTGAAGCGATAGATTTTCTTGGCCCGACGATTGTTTTCGGGGTCGAAGAACTTCAGTTTCACATCCCAACAATCACTATCCATGCGACAGAAGGGACTTTTCTCAACTGTTACGCTATCAAGTTCCATCCCTTCAGCCACGGCTTGACCAAAGGTAGAAGCGGCTTGAAACGCATTGGTGACAGAGAAGTTCAACGCCCGATCCTGAGAAGTGGTTCCCAGGTTGCGTAAATCGTAATACACCCGGTTGAGGAAGCTACCCAAGGTGCGGCGCATGGTGTCTTCGTCGGCTTCGTTTTCGTCTGTGACCACCTGCATGGCAGCACTGACTAAAGAATTAACTTTCCAGCCATACAGTCCTCTAGTATTTTGAGGTTCAATCAGGGGAACCACTTGACCCGAGAACAGTTTGACGGTTTTACCTGTCAGTACCCCCGGAATACTCACCCGTTCCACATAGTCTTGGCTGTCTTCGGGTTGAATTTGGCCAGAAAGTAGCTGTTGCAAGACTTGATAAATCTCGCGGGCAAAGGGGCCTTTGGGTTCAATCGCGTAAACTGGGGTGAGTTCAATATTGAGTGTCCAAATCAGAGAACGGGCTTCGGCTAAGTTACTCCCTAAGTGATCCACCATCTGACGGGCATCGTAGGGGTTAGCCGGAACCATTGTCCCCGCAATTTCATTAGCAGGCATTAACTGTTTGAAGGAGTCGCGACGGGCTTCTGTACCGAAGTCATAACCGAGGGTTCCCAGGGCGTAAACCAGTTGACCGAGTTCTGCTAGTTGGCTAGGGGCTTGACTTGCGGTTACGAGATTTGAGGATGAATTAGACATAATTGCAGTTTGAGCGGGTTGAATACTAGGTTGAACAGTGGGGGCAGCAACAGAAGCCGTTTCAGATGCCACGACATCGGCTGGTTCGGTAGCCAGCGATCCGGTGTCCACGAGTTCCGTTAAACCGCCGCCACAGCCGCATTCAGAGGCTTCTACGCCATTGGTTGAGAGGGAGGCTTCAGCCAGATTTTTAGTCATTGTTTCTCCTTGTAATAACGTTAATGCGCCGGAAATATTGAGTTTTCCCGCTAGACAGCGCCCGGTGGCTTCCGGCAGTTTGGGATCGCAGGGGACGGCTGTTTGTAACAACAGTTTGCGAATCCCGTGGGGGTCAGGGGGTTTGCCCTGCTGGACTTGTAAACTCAGGAGTAATGCCGCCACCCCAGAAACAATAGGTGCAGCAAAGCTAGTCCCGTTAAGCCGCTCTGTGCCGCCGCCGGGTTTTGCCCCTAGGATATTCTCACCGGGAGCGAGTATTCCTTTGGATTGATAAGCTGCCCCCCAATTGCTAAAGTCGCTGGGTTTACCCTGGCTATCCATTGCCCCCACGGCTAGCACGGTTGAGAGGGCGGCGGGGACATGGAGACATTCACACCCGTCATTTCCGGCAGCCGAGACAATCAGAATATTGTTTTGTTGGCAAAGATTAACGGCATTTTCTAGCCAGCCCTCGGCTTCGCCAAAGTCAGTTAGTTGACCACCGCTAATATTGATAATGTGAGCCCCTGCTGCTACTGCTTGTTCGATGCCCCGCGCTAGGTCTAGTTGGGAGGCTCGTAGGCGATCGTCGGGGAAAACGGGGATAATTAAACCTTTACAGTGGGGGGCAATGCCTTCTACAGGGCTGCCAGGTTGGCCAAATATAATGCTTGTGACATGGGTTCCGTGGGCCGACATTTTGCCGTCGGATTGGGATTTTCCCTGCACTAAACTGGGTAAGCGAGTGAGGTCTGCGTCTTGAAAACAGTCATGGGCTTGATCGACAATGCCGTCTAGAATGGCGATACAAATACTGCGGTTGCCTTTGGTGATGGATGATAAATTTGACAAGAGTATCATCTGCAAATCAATAATGATGCTTAACTTCTGGGTGATTAGACTCTTTTGATTGGGCTGAGTCTGAAGCTAAAGCAAAGATTTTTGAATGAATGAGTCGGTGATTTAAAAGTTCCATAATTCAATCCTTTTGTCATAAAAACTCAGATTTTTGTGTTCGCAAAAGCGTGAGTCAGTATGAGTTTAACTGGGGTTCAGGTGGAGGCTGGATGTATGATCGTAATTGACGTAACCAATTGATAATTGATAATTGATAATTGTTTAATGGGGTTCAAAGCTTTCCTTGAGTTAGGAGAAATAAAAAGAAAATCTTTGATACAGAGTTTCAATCCTCTTAACTTTGCAGAAGAGATAATTTTCCATCGCCCATTGCTGAATGACAAACCCCATAATTTTTGCCATCATGCACGTCTTTCTATAGAGCCAGCTTTATCTCTTGAGTCTAGGGAGGGGAATCAACTTTGAATATAAGCTAGAGATGATTCCCGTGAACATCAAACAATACTGCACCCTGATTTTTCTCTGCTCAAGTCTATCACAGGAAATATAACGATTTAGTATAAAAAGTTTAGAGATTTTCTGTAAAAATTATAATATTTTCAGAGCGCTACCCTATAAAGTATAAAAAGTATAAAAAGTATATTATTTTAGTGGTGATAGTATGTAAAACGAGATAATTCACTCAGTTGTTACTCGTTGCCTTTAGCTGAAATCATGGATATAGAAACTGCTATTAATCTTGTAGATAAATTTGTTTATCAAGAAAGTAATCAAAATCTGAATACGATTCAAATCAATTTATTGCGAGGGGTTTGGTTGAATCAATCTTATGAAGAAATAGCGGAAGCTTGTTATTGCTCATTATCTAATATAAAAGTTATAGGAGCAGCATTCTGGACAGAGCTTTCACAAATATTGGGAGAAAAAGTAACGAAAAAAACAATACGATTTATTTTAGAATCCTATCACCAAGATTTAATCGCCGGAAAATCAAGAAATACTAGACTGACAACTCAGCACAATAAATATAACTTAAACAAAAGACTGAATCAGACCAATACAATTCAACCTCAAGAAATACCCGATTCTTGGTTTAATTCTGAGATACTCTGGCGAATGACGGAGAGATTAGATCATTCTTTAAAGAGGGTTTCGAGTGATTGTAATGCCGATTTTAGTCAACTTCAGTCTTTTTCTGAAAAACTAAAATTGATTCACCATTTAAGTGCAGGAAATTATAGATTAAATTGTGCTGACTTAGATATCATCAAGATCTGTCGGGATGTGATTCATCATTTTACTTTGAATTTTCCTGAGCGAATCATTACTTTTTCTCTATTTGAAGAACCGATTTTACCGGATTATAATCTGAGTATCAGTAGTTTTATTGACCCAAAATTAGTTAAATATATTCTGACAAATTTACTGTCTAATGCGTTACAGTATTCTTTGCCCAACACTCCTGTTACCCTCGATCTGAATGTAGAAGATCAAAAAGGCATTTTTACCATCGTCGATCAGGGAGCGGGAATTCCTGCTGATGAGTTATTACAGGTTTTTCAGCCTTTTTATTGTGCGTCTAATACCCATCACCAGTCTGGAGATGGCTTAGGGTTAACAATTGTAGAGAAAAGTGTTAAATTACACAAAGGTCAGTTTGCTGTGGATAGTCAGATCAAGCAGGGTTGCACTTTTACCGTTGTGTTACCTGTGGTTTAACTATGTTTAGTCAATCAGAGCCAATTAAAAAAAATAAAAAGAGATTTAGATTAGTTATAATATCTGCTCTTTTAGTATTCGGTTTTTTACTATCGTTAAGTTTTGGAGTTAATAAAAACTCTGATAATCCAGTTTTATCTAATAGCCAGACTATTATTTTAAGCAACGATAATATTAAATATCCTATCGGTTTAAATTTAGAGATTCTAGAAGATAAAAGTCGTGAATTAACGATCAAAGAGATTACCTCTCCAACCTATTCAAATCAGTTTACTCCAAACGATAAAGAATTACCGAATTTAGGTTTCTCGAAAAGTAATTTCTGGATTAGATTTTCAGTTGAAAATGAAGCAGACGCAGCAATACAGTGGTTATTAGTACTGAATGATGCTCGAATGAGTTATATTGACTTTTATATTCCTTCTCAAGATAAATCCGGTTTTACTGTTAAAACAACAGGTAAAGCTTTTCCCTTTAACACAAGAGAGATCGATCATCATAGTTTTGTTTTTAACTTACCCATAGTGCCGGGAGAAACAACAACATTTTATCTGCGATTTAATAGTCTGAGTGCCGTCTATTTTCCTTTAGCAATTTGGCAAAGAAGAGCCTTCTTTAGAGTAGAAAACCAAGCATTGTTAGTGTGGGGATTACACTACGGAATATTTTTTATCATGATAGTGTATAACTTTTTCTTGTTTCTTTCTTTAAGAGATAAAAGCTATCTATATTATGTGCTGCTTGTAATTTTAGCCAGTATTATGCAAGGGCTGCGTCAAGGTTTTTTTGAACAATATATCTGGAGTGACTATTCAACTCGATTATCAATTCCCTTAATTGCAATACCGATGTTATTAGTACTATTGCAATTTGCTGTAACTTTTCTCAATTTAAAAAATTTTGATTTGGGCTTATGCCGAATCGCGCGAGGACTACAATATGTGTTGTTTACTTTCTTGATTCTATTGCCATTTGACCCTTACTTTATTAATGAAATTGAGACATTTTTTGCTTTCTTTGTTGTTATTTTTATTTTAATTAGTGCTCTCTTAGTTTATCGTAGAGGATACCAGCCGGCTAGATTTTATTTACTCGCTTTAATGCTTCCCTTTGCCTCTGTTTTTATCTCAAATTTATCTAGCTTTTCTCTGCTACCCGCATTTTCATGGTCATTTGATACTCAGTTAACTTCTATTATTGTATTGGTTTCATTATATTCTTTTGCGTTAGCAGATAGAATCAACTTAATTAAAAAAGAGAAAACTGAAGCCTTGTCTCTCGCCTTAGAAGCCGCAAAAAAGAATGAAAAGTTGATCCAAGAACAAAATATTATCTTAGAAACTAAAGTAAATGAACGGACTCAAGAGTTACAAGAAAGAGAAAGACAGTTAAGACAAGCCAAGGAAAAAGCGGAAGCTGCAAATCTTGCTAAAAGTACTTTTATTGCGAATATGAGTCATGAATTACGAACTCCCCTCAATGCGATTTTAGGCTTTAGTGAATTAATGAATAATTCGGATCAATTATCGCCCGATTATCAAGAAAATGTCAATATTATTCATTCCAGTGGCGAGCATTTACTGACGCTCATTAATCAGGTTTTAAATTTATCAAAAATTGAAGCCGGGAAATTTGTTTTAAATTCTACAACGGTTGATTTATACAAGTTACTGAATGAAGTCAAGAATATTTTTATTCTTTCTGCTAGAAATAAAAATTTAAACTTATATTTTACTCAAGATGCTAATGTTCCTCAATGGATTAAAACAGATCCGACTAAATTAAAAGAAGTCTTAATTAATCTTTTAGGAAATGCGATTAAGTTTACCCATTCAGGTGCTGTATCATTACGAGTGACGAGAGCAGAAAATATCCTAAGTTTTAAAATTCAGGATACAGGAATTGGGATTGACTCAGAAGAAATTGGTAGTATTTTTAAATCTTTTTATCAATGCACAAACTCATCTCAACTCCAAGAAGGAACAGGATTAGGCTTAACCATTAGTCAAAAATTTGTTAAGTTAATGGGTGGTGAAATTACGGTTAAAAGTAGAGTGAATAAAGGAACAACTTTTAACTTTTTTATCGACATGATTGAAGTTGAGAATCGTCCGATACAAAACCCGGCAAATTCACAACAAGTGATTGGTTTAGCACCTCATCAACCGGACTATAAAATTTTAATTGTCGATGATAATAAACCCAATCGTCAGTTATTGTTAAAACAACTACAACCCCTTAACTTTTCTCTCAAGGAAGCAATAAATGGAAAAGAAGCGGTTAATATTTGGCAAAAATGGCATCCGGATTTAATTTTTATGGATATTAGAATGCCTGTTATGGACGGTTTCCAAGCCACCCGAATCATTAAAGCTGCATCCCAAGAAAAATCCACCATTATTATTGCTGTGACTGCCAGTGTTTTAGAAGAAAAAGAAACGCTAATTTATCAGGCAGGTTGTGATAAAGTGATTCGTAAGCCTTTTAATGATAACGAAATCTTTGATGCTTTATCTCAATATTTAGGTGTGCGTTATCTTTACTCATCTATTACCGATCCTCAATTATTACCCACTACAGAAGAACAACTCACTGCTCAAGACTTAAATAAGTTACCTTCATCATGGTTAGAGCAAATGTATGTTGCTGTCTTAAAAGGTAATATGCTATTAGCTTCAGAACTGATTACAGAAATTAGTGGTGATTATCCTATTCTCGGACAACAATTGACACAATTGCTGAATAATTATGAGTTTGAACAACTCTTACAACTGACTCAATAGGATATTAACCACTACTGAACCTAACATTCAACCATCGATGAAAAACATTTACGGTGAACCAGCCTTACCCCAAAGTGCATATACTCTAGCTTCGTCATCCAACTTCCATATTCACTGAGGAACGGTGCTATCTTATCTGCTCCCCGCCAAGCGCCATTTTCCGGCTCAGCGACTTCAATCACTCTGACTGTCTCTGTTGGCGGAGCTAATAGTGCCACCCATTTCTGAATTTCTGTGGCGATTCCGGGGAACATAGAACTATTACCCGTGACGATAATATTCCTATACAGTGTAGAACGTACATCAGAATCGCATCTTGTAATCGAATGGTAGACCATTGCGCTAATATCTACAATATCCTCCTCGCTTAAATGATTGCTATCAAAAAAACGCTGAATAATTGCATGAGGATAAAGCATTCCTTCATAGGACGGTACGACCATCACAAAACGACCATCAGCACCAAAGTTTACCACAGTTCCGATGACGTTTTCAGCATCATAAAGGGCTAACAGCTCACCCGTTGAGAGGTATAATCCTGATACATTGAATGTCTCGAAGAAAATTTGCATCGTTTTTTCTCGATTGACTTTTGGGTTGAGGGGGGGTTCAGTCACGAGTACCGAATACTGAGATGGGTCGATACCCAGTTGCTTAAAAGTATGAGACCAAACCACTTTCATGCTATCCCAGTTCGTTACAATACCATCAGCATTCATAGGAGGTATGGATGTAACCGAATCAGTACGAAATACAACCGTAGGTGTGTCATCGCTTGATAACCCGGCTCTGATATAATCAGGTTTATTGTCGATAATGATGGGTGATTTGTAGCTCATGTTTTGATGCTCAGTATTACTTTTATTTCGGAGTAACATCTCGCTAAAAGTTACTGAGTTGACAATATCACTATTACTATATAAATTTCAGTATAAAAAGTATAAACCTGACTCAAAATTTATTTTAAAGGTATAAAAAGTATAATTTTAAGATTGATGTATAGGAAGTCAAACAAAGGAAGAAAAGTGTATTAACAATGAATCTGTCTAATTTCTTAGAATTTATAATATTTATCCAATGACTCACTAACTGAAGAATGGTGCATCCTAAAAGCTATTAAATTTATTTTTTACGGATAATATCAATGGTAAACAATAAAATCAAAAAAGCGAATCTCTTAATTATTGATGATAATCCGAGTAATTTAAAGTTATTAACAAAGATTTTATTTGAAAATGACTATGCTGTCCGAATTGCTCCCAGTGCCAAACTAGGAATAAGTAGTATTATGGCTGAATCTCCTGATTTGATTCTTTTAGATATTAAAATGCCAGACATGGATGGTTATACAGTGTGTCAGCAACTGAAAGCCAATACAAAAACCTGCGATATTCCTGTTATTTTTATTAGTGCTTTAGAAGATGTGATGGATAAAGTTAAAGCATTTGAAATGGGCGGTGTTGATTATATTGTGAAACCGTTTGCCTCTCTAGAAGTAATTGCAAGAATAGAAAATCAACTACAAATTATGAAAAAAATTCAGCAATTCGGATAAAGAGATTGACAGGTGTGTAATAGACCTGTTGCATGAATAGTTAGATCGCGAGAAAAGTAGGATAGTTAAGCAATCGCTCACCCAAGCCTGACCTACGAACAAATCAAAAAGCTCACGCGCCCAAGAGTTTAAACGCTTATGTGGAGTCAAACCCCAACTATTTAAATAAAGTTTAGGACGGAGGTATTAGAGCATGAATTACCCAAGCCAAAACAGCCAAGGGGACAACCCAACAAGCTCAGTATCGCGCGACCAATGCAAAAATATGTCATCAAATTTTCCAAAGATTCAAAGACTCCTGATTCTATTCCTCAAGCTGGAATTGACCAAGCAGTTTGTTTAATGGAAACAGGCAGACTATGGCGCTACAACTTTGATCGACAATTTATAAATCCAGATAGCAATCTAGCTATTTTGAAAGATGAATTAGCCAGTGAAGTTGCTCAATGAGAAGCAGAATTTGGTCAATATACTGCATATCAGTATGTTATTGCGGTTAACTCCTGTGGCAGTGCTCTATTTTTGAGTTTAAAAGCCGCAGGAATTCAGCCGGGTGAGAAAGTTTTTACGACAGCTTTTACGTTTACGGCTGTTCCCAGTAGTATTGTTCATGCGGGCGGTGTACCTGTTTATGTAGAGTGTACTCATCAATATATTACTGATACTGATGATCTCCAACGTAAAATAGAACAGCATCCAGATGTGAAGTATTTTATTCTATCACATATGAGGGGTCATATCTCCGATTTAGATGCGATCAAATCTATCTGCTCGACCGCAGGAATTTATTTAATTGAAGATTGCGCTCATAGTTTAGGATCGACATGGTTTAATCGCCAAAAAAATCAAGCTCAATTAGTGGGTCATCATGGAAATATAGCTTGCTTTAGTTCTCAAAGTTATAAGCTTTTAAATTCAGGGGAAGGAGGATTTATTGCCACCCATGATCAACAAGTAGCTGCTTATTGCATTCTGGCGGCAGGTTCCTATGAGGAGCTGTACAAGAAGCATTTAGCAAGGCCTTTTAATGATGATTTATTTGAGCAACTCCAACCTCATGTTCCGAATTTTAGCATGAGAATGAATAACTTAACTGCGGCTGTTCTTCGACCTCAAATTCCGGTTTTACCTGAAAAAATTGATCGATACAATCAAAGGTATAATCAACTGGTTAATATTCTCTCTTCGGCTGAGAATATTTATATTCCCTCTGCTTTAGAACAGGTCGCTCGAGATTGAGATAGTCTACAGTTTAATTTACTCAATCTCACCCTAGAACAAATCGATCGGTTTATTGAACAAGCGATCGCACGAGGCGTTAATATCCAAGTTTTTGGTCGTCTGAATAATGCTCGTTACTTCAAAAACTGGAAATATTCTTTTGATAATGTTCCCGACTTAAAGCAAACCGATCGAGTCATTTCTTGTGCTTGTGATTTGCGAATTTCTCTCAGTTTTAACTCAGATGATATTAACCTTATGGGTTACATTATCAAAGAGGTTCTTTACCAAGTAGTTTCAGCCGATAACACTATGGATTATAAGAAGGGTTTCGCTGACTATTTTGGAGATACTAAAGAAGTTCAGGCTTGGTATGATTCTTGGTCTGGTGATTACGATGAAGAGCATCTTCGTAATGGTTGGAAAGTCTTCCTGAATTACATCGCTTACAACCTGACATCACAGATCAATCAGGAGAATAAAATCCTAGATGTAGGTTGTGGTACAGGTCTATTAGGTAAAGAATTAAAATCCTACGGATTTAATCAACTGCATGGATTGGATATTAGTGAAAAATCTCTGGAGACAGCGGGTGGGTTGGAGATTTATCAAGATCTGTATCAAAGTGAACTGGGAAATTCACTACAGTTAGAAAGTAATTCTTTTGATCTGCTAGTGTCTAGTGGTGTTTTCACTCGAAATCAAGTACCACTGACTGCGTTTAATCAGTTAATTCGTGTATTAAAGCCGGGAGGATTATTTGTAGTTGCTTTTCGGGTAGAAGACAATGATTTTTACTACAAAGAAGCGAAGGACTACTGCGCTCAAGGTATCTGGCGTGAAGTTTCAAATCTTCGATTAAATATTTTGAAAAGCTGTAACCATGATTTAGTGACTTTCAAAAAGTGTTAAGTTTAACAGGTTTTTTTTGTTGTATTGGAGTTGATTTAGCGATTCAATAAATAATTCAACCGAGCTATTTTTATATAGCTATATAATCATTAAATTTATAGAAAAGTGTTAAGTTTTCACATTAAAAATAAATCTTTATCTGGACTAATAATCGCGTTAATTGTTAGTTTAGTTGCTTGTCAAAATATCCCTCAAACACCAACAGAATATAAGAATGAATCGACATCTGAAACCGACTCAAATATAAACCAACCCGGACAAGGACTTAGTATCCGTCCTGCTATTAATTTACAGGAAGAACGGTTTCAAACAGAAATTGTTAATATGGGTTTGGAACAACTGGGTTATCAAATTGAAGACATCAAACAATTAGATGTTCCCGCCCTCTATGTTGCCATGGCAAATGGTGATTTAGACTATATTGCAATGCACTAGGAAAAAGGTCATTCACCCTTTTTTGATCGAGCGGGAGGTGATGAAAAGCTAGAACGACATTGAAGATACAGTTGAACAAGATTAAGGAACTTATTGCGCTTTAATTGCAGATACAATTACTCGCTATCAACAGGGAGAACCTGTGATTTATTATACTTGGATTTTCCTATGGCTTTCTTCTATTTTAAAACTCAATGAAGATGTGATATGGTTAGAAGTGCCATACACTGACTTACCAGAAAAGCAAAAAGATTTAACCGCAAAAGATACTTCAGTTGATGAAAAAAATTTAGGGTTTGTTGTCGATCAAATGCGGGTTGTTGCGAATCAAAAGTGGGTTGATGAAAATCCGACAGCCCAGCGCTTTCTTGAATTAGTAAAAATTCCTCTAGAAGACATTAGCGCACAGAATCAATTAATTCAACAAGGTGATGATCGAGCAGAAGATATCCGCCGTCATGCAGAAACTTGGGTTCAACAAAATCAAGCATCATTTGACAGTTGGCTGAATGAGGCTAGAGAGGCTACTAAATCTGACTAAACCTAAGATCATTATAACTGAATTGATTTAAACGAATTAAAATCACATTTATTAATCGGGATTTCGATAATAAATTCAGTTCCTTCTGCTAATATAGATCTACATCTCACAGTGCCTTTATGTTGACTCACAATAATAGAATAACTCACAGATAAACCCAATCCTGTATCTACTCCAACTGGCTTAGTTGTAAAAAATGGATCAAATACTTTAGAACAGATCGTTTCTGTCATACCCACCCCATTATCAGCAATTGAAATCCGGATTCTATTCTGTTCAAGAAGCAACTATAATAACAGTTAGTATAGAGAATATTTGAGTATTGACAGCGGATATACCTTGATCTCTACATTCCTCGGTTCTAGGAAAAGAACGCAAACCGTCATAGAGTTTGGGGTGAAACTCGGAACTTTATCGTATTTGATTTAAAACTTAGTATAGAAATCAAATCTAATTCTATTACTTTCTCTCCTTATCCTGTCTCATTTATAGAGTGAAATATCAGATTTATGGAACCGCCTTTAGAACGAATTCAGCTTTCTCAAACGGCAAAAGAACAGCTTTTGAAGCTCAAACGAATCACTCAGATTGAGCAATGGAATATTCTCTGTCGTTGGGCATTTTGTCATTCTTTAGTAGAACCGACTCCCCCTTCTCCTGTGACTATTCCTGCTAATAGTAACGTAACAATGACTTGGCGTGTTTTTGGTGGAACTCATTCAGATTTGCTATTAATTGCATTGAAACAGTGGTGTTATCAATACGGATTAGGAACAGATCAAGAAACATTAGCAACTCAGTTCCGATTACACTTACATCGAGGAATTGGGTATCTGGCGGGAGATTCAAATATAGAAAATCTTGAAAGCTTAATGACTTCTGCGTTCAAACCCGTGAATCATTAAAAATAGAATAGACTAATAATTTATACATCTATAAACAGCCATTTAAAACTCAGGTTAAAAAGACAAATATATGATGATATTCACTATTTTTTTATAATTTTTCTCTGGGTGATTGATTACTCTCTCTGTTTTCAGTCATTCTTACTTTATACTGGTATGACTATCAGTGATAAAAAACAGATTAAATTGGGAACAATTAAATAGATTTCGTATAATTACAGCATAGATTTCTTTTTAGGTAACAACTATGACGCTCAAACGCTCCCAAAAATACCATAACATTATGGAGGATTTAGTAGCTGAAGAGGTCCGAGGGCAATTAGCGAGTTTATCACCCCGGCTCACTCAATATATCAAGCGATTTGAAGTAGAAACTTACGCACTCAACCGTTTACCGACTCTATACGCTTCAAGTCGAGAAGGCTGGATACATCAACAAAAACGAGCTAGAAAAGACTATCAAGGAGTGGTTAAAACCGCTGTCCGGCAAGCGATCGCCGCAGTACAACGAGATTTACTCAGAAGTTCGACACCTCTATTCCAAAATGAAGAAGGTGTTTCTGACTTTTCCTCGCAAAAGGAAACCTCAGCTAAATCGCAATACTGGCAGCGCTCTGCCTATTCTAGTCGTTCGAGGCAAAAGCGGAGTAATTCAAACATTGTTTAGAGATGATCAGATCGAGGGATTAACAAAGGATAAAAATGTCCTACTGGTCCTTGACCTTCTCCCAAATTAAGAGCATGATCAAGCGCCTGAGTGACATAGTGTTTTGCGCTTTTTACCGCAGTGAATAAATCTTTTCCAATAGCCAACTGAGCCGCTACTGCAGCGGATAATGTACAACCTGTACCGTGAGTGTTGGGTGTATCTACTGTCTGAGTCCGTAATGTCTGTAACTGTGTGCCATCAAACCAGACATCAACCCCTCGTAAAGTTCCGGACATACCCCCACCTTTGACCAATACTGCCCGCGCACCGAGTTGATAAATTTGTTGAGCGGCTTGCTGCATTTGTTCTAAGGTATTAATTTCAACTCCCGTCAAAATTTGTGCTTCATGACGGTTGGGTGTAACCACAACGGCTTTAGGGATTAATCGCTCCCGCAGAGCAGCCACTGCATTCTCATCTAATAACTGAACCCCAGCCCGAGAAACCATTACCGGGTCAACAACGAGTGGTTGAATATCTAAAGCTTCGACTTGAGCCGCCACAGCGTGAATAATCTCGCGATTGAGCAGCATTCCTGTTTTAGCGGCTTGCACACCAATATCGGCGACAACAGCACTTATTTGAGCCACTACAGCCTCAGGGGGAAGCGAATCAACCCGGTTAACTCCTAGGGTATTCTGAGCTGTGACACAAGTAATCGCGCTGGTACCGTGGACTTGATGAAAGGCAAAAGTGCGTAAGTCTGCTTGAATACCTGCACCTCCACCACTATCTGAACCGGCGATAGTGAGGGCGACTGGAATATTGAGAGCATTGGTGGCCTTGTTCATCTCAATTTAGCGGGTGGGTCGTCGCCGTCTGAGGAAGTCAGGAATATCTAACCCCGGTGGAGTTTTCGGTTCTGAAGAGAGAGGAGAGGTGGTCTCAGTGGTGGGTGATGCGGGGATCACAGGTTTTGTCCCTGTGGGTTCTTTTTCTCGGGTAACAGTGATGGGTTGTTGTTTAGATTCAGGTGAAAACCCGGTGGCAATGACCGTAATTTTAACTTCTCCTTGGAGACGTTCATCAATTACCGCACCAAAGATGATATTGGCATTGGGATCAACCACTTCATAAATCGTTTCCGCCGCTGCATTGACTTCATGTAAGGTTAAATCCGTTCCCCCAGTAATATTAAATACAACCCCCTTAGCCCCTTCAATTGAAGACTCAAGTAAGGGAGAAGAAATTGCAGCCATTGCCGCTTCACGAGCCCGAGACTTCCCAGATCCTAAGCCAATGCCGAGTAAGGCTGAACCAGCGTCCGCCATCACAGCCCGGACATCGGCGAAGTCAACGTTAACTAAACCGGGAATTGTAATAATATCTGAGATCCCCTGAACCCCTTGGCGCAGCACATCATCGGCGAAACGAAATGCTTCTTGTACAGGAGTTTGCTCATTAATGACCGAAAGCAATTTATTGTTGGGAATCACAATTAATGTATCGACCCGGCTTTGTAAGCCGTTAATCCCGTCTTCAGCTTGGGTAATGCGACGACGACCTTCAAAAGTAAACGGTTTCGTCACTACACCAATGGTTAAAGCCCCTACTTCCTTGGCAATTTCTGCCACAATGGGCGCTCCTCCGGTGCCGGTGCCGCCTCCGAGTCCGGCAGTAATAAACACCAAATCCGCTTCTGAGAGAGCATTGGCAATTTCATCTCGGGATTCTTCGGCTGCTTTCTGTCCGATAGCAGGATTTCCCCCTGCTCCCAGCCCACGAGTTAATTTTTGACCAATTTGTAAACGTTGTTCTGCTTTAGATTGAGCTAAGGCTTGAGCATCGGTGTTAATCGCCCAAAACTCTACCCCGGAGACTTCGCTCTCCACCATACGATTGATTGCATTACCCCCACTACCCCCAACACCAATGACTTTAATCCGAGCGGCATTACTCGGTACAATATCACCGATCCAAGATTCTTCACGGGGTACAGGATTATTATCATTACTCGAGTTTGCCAACATTTCACCTTTGCGAAACGGATTTGATGAGTCTGACGCTAACCGAAAGTTCCCCATTTCTTCGGACTGATTATTGCCTTGGGGATGACCCAAATTATTCTTAGATGTCATTGTAATTGATAGGGGTAGATAATAACAGTTCAATTTAAGTAACTTAAACTCAACTATAGGGTAAGTTGGGTGATAAACCAAGCGCAATAACCACCTCGTCGATTTGAGATTACCTGTGATTTTCAGCAACAGGTGGACAAAGATTTGAGTATTCTGATGATCCCCAGATCGTTTGTCAAAAAGTTTAGTTATCTGAGAAGACTTGAATCAGGGGAGAAGTTGGATTTTTTAGATCGATATAGTCAATTGTGGCAAGATTGAGTTGTTCCGGTAACTGTCTGAGGCGATCGATTGCCTGTAACTGTTCTGAGAATCGGGGAGTATAAGGGCCGAGGTGAATTATACCAATCTCAGTCTTTAGAATAATATTAGCTGGATCTTGCCAGTTAATTTCTTCAATGGCTACAGGACTGCGACTGATGGCTTGGTAAACTGGGGGCCAATTCGGACGGTATTGTTCTAAGTTGCCAATGATTTTTAATGACGGGAGTTGACGAGTTCGTTCTAATTCTGTATAGCTTTCCAGTGGCATCCATCCTCCGTCTGCATCAAGCCAGCCAACCAGTTGGGCTTGCACTCTTGGGGCAACTGTAGCAGCGGGTTGGGCGATGGCAACCGGACGACGTTCTCTGACTTCGACGGTTAAACTGGGTGGGAACAGTTGACGAGTGATTCGGGCCATCGCAATCGCACTTTCTGATTCTAAGGTTTCTTCTAGTGCTTTCGGTTGAACTTGCCACAGCGGTTGAGGATAAGATAGGGGAAGTAATGATTTAATCCCCGAGTTAGAAAGAATGTAGTTTCCTTGGACTTGAATTTGTTCAGGTTGACGAATTAACCAGACGGGTTGATGAATGATCCAAAATAATCCTCCAGTTAATCCGCTGACGGCTAAGGTTTGCCAGATGACCTGAATGAGTTTGAGTTGTCGTTGACGACGTAACTGTTGCCGTCGTTGACCCAGTTCAGTTGAGGAAATTGAGATCAGGTTAGTCATAGTCTGATTGAATATCGGCTACTGGTTATTTGTTATAACGTTGCAGTGATCGTTTTGGGGAACACATACTTTTGCAAGTGGGTAAGCGGTCTCAATTAGAGGTAAGCAATCCCCACGGCTAGAAGCAGGGAGCTTTTAGCTATGGGGATATGAGGCAGGGCTAGCACTTGCTTGATTAGCTTATGCTCATATGATAGCATAAGAAAATGTTACTCTTAGAAATGAAGATACAAGCACGCGCAACTCAATACGATGCGATGGATAGAGCCATAAGAACGGCACAGTTCATACACAACAAGGCACTGCGCTATTGGATGGATAATAAAGGTGTAGGTAAATATCAGTTGTCTGCATACTGCAAAGTATTGGCTGCTGAATTTCCTTTTGCTCATAAGCTCAATTCAATGGCAAGACAAAGCAGCGCAGATCGAGCTTGGGCTGCAATATCTCGTTTTTATCAAAACTGCAAACATAAAGTTCCAGGGAAAAAAGGATTCCCTAAGTTTCAAAAACATTCTCGTGTTTGTGAGTACAAAACTACAGGTTGGAAGCTGTCTGAAAACAGGAAGCAAATAACCTTCACTGACAAAAACAATATTGGTCGAGTCAAGCTAAAGGGTACTCGTGACTTGAATGGGTACGATATCAAACAGTTTAAACGAGTTCGGATAGTTAGACGCGCTGATGGTTATTATTGTCAGTTTTTAGTCGATGCCGACAACAAAGAAAAAATCAAGCCATCTCATTCGGTAGTTGGGTTAGACGTTGGGTTGAATCATTTCTATACCGACGACAAAGGGAATCAAATTGAGAATCCTCGGTTTTATCGAAAAGGTGAAAAAGCACTTAATCGACTAAATCGTCATAAGTCTAGAAAATACACCCCGAACAATTTGCCACAATCAAAGAACTATCACAAAGCAAGAATTAGATACGCCATTAAGCATCTTAAGATCAGTAGGCAGCGTAAAGACCATGCCGTAAAGTTGGCACGGTGCGTAGTCACATCTAACGATGTAGTCGCCTATGTTGGCGCTAGCCTGCCGACGCTAGGAGGCATAGATTTAAGAATCACCAACATGGTTAAAAATCATAATCTAGCTAAATCGATAACTGATGCTGGCTGGTATCAATTTCGAGTTTGGTTAGAGTATTTTGGCTACAAGTTTGGCAAGATAACAGTTGCCGTCCCACCTCAATACACCTCTGTCAATTGTTCTCATTGTGGAGCTAAAGTAACCAAAACACTTTCTACACGAACTCATAAGTGTCAGTGTGGCTGCATCTTAGAGAGAGATGAAAACGCAGCCCGAAATATCCTTTCTTTAGGATTAAGTACCGTAGGGCATACGGGATCTAAAGCTATAGCCTGACGGCATGGCTGGCGCTAAGGGGAGACGAAACCTCTATTTTGGCTGATGAGAATCTGTCAGGGTAAGTTTTTTCTGTGAACCAAGAATCCCCCGCATTCATGGGTGGGGAGTGTCAACCTACAGTCCACACTCCAAAGATGGATGATTTTCTTTTACGATTATAAATTCGTCTATACCCTTACTCCTCAAACCCATACAGCGTCAATGACCAATCCCCTATGGAGGCTCTCCCCTCACCCCAATTGAAAGAGTGTCTCTTTATACTGAGAATTGAGATTAATAGTAATGATAGGGCGTTATGGTCAGCTTGGATTTTAGTCGATTTTATAAGGCTTGTAACCCTAGTAGAACCATTAATATGGCGAACCCGCAAGATCGCAAATATTATATTGACTTTTCCTCTGTTCGCGGGAACGATATTGTTCGAGAACTGAGCCGTACCATTACTCTACTTTCAGAAGATGAACCCAGTTGTCAGTTATTTTCTGGACATATTGGCTGTGGTAAATCGACTGAATTATTTCGTTTAAGGGACAGTTTAGAACAGCTTGGGTATCATGTAGTCTATTTTGAGTCCTCCCAAGACTTAGATATGGCAGATGTAGATATTAGTGATATTGTGTTGGCCATCGCCCGTCAAGTCAGCGAGAGTATGGAAGCAGCACAAATCCGTATTAAACCTGGATATTTTGCTAACTTATTTGGTGAGATTTCTGGATTTCTACAAACGCCAATTGATTTGTCGGCAGAAGCTGAACTATCGGTGGGTATTGCTCGAATTACAGCCAAAACAAAGGATTCTCCTAAGTTACGATCTCAACTGAGACAATACTTGGAACCTCGGACCAGTAGTATTTTAACTGCAATCAATGATGAACTACTGAAGCCAGCCAATCAAATGTTAAAGGCAAAAGGGCACAAAGAGTTAGTTGTCATTATCGACAATTTAGACCGAGTCGATAGCTCACCCAAGCCTTGGGGACGAACTCAACCCGAGTATCTTTTTGTTGACCGAGGAGAACAACTTAAGCGGTTGAATTGTCATGTGGTTTATACAATTCCCCTGACCCTGATGTTTTCCAATGATTATGGTCGGCTCTCTAGCCGCTTTGGAGTTAAACCCAAAGTCCTCCCCATGGTACCGGTGATGCAACGTCAGGGTCAAGATCATGAGAAAGGGATGGGTCTACTGAAGCAAATGGTACTCGCCAGAGCATTTCCGGATGTAGCAGAAGCAGAAAGAACTCGACTCATTCCTGTATTATTCGATCACCCCGATACTCTAGATCGACTGTGTCGAATTAGTGGGGGACACATGAGACGGTTGTTGATGCTGATGTATAGTTGTTTACAACAGGAAGATCCACCTTTTTCGCGAGATTGCCTGGAAACTGTGATTCAAGAATATCGCGATGATCTTCTCGGAGCAATTACAGAGGAGGAGTGGCAACTGCTATTTGCCGTAGTTCAACACCAAAATGTTAAAGGAGAAAAAGAATGTCAAACATTACTTCGTAGTATGTTTGTGTTTGAATATCGAGATAGGCAAGGTCGTTGGTTTGGAATTAACCCAGCGTTGAAGGAAACCCCTCAATACCAAGCTTTCTCGAAGCAACAACTTCAAACGACTACGGCAACTAAAGTTTGATTGATCAATGATTCTGTCACCTGATTTAACTAACAGATGACTCCGCCTTTTGGGTAGCCGCAGTTGCTAACAGTAGGCTTAACCGCCAACACCGCACTGCTTCACCGTACGACAACGGAGCTTACTGTTAGGGTTGTCAATTCTAGCTTCAATCGATTCGTTTCACATCTACCGCAACACGACCACTTTGACTTAATCAGCTGACAGAATTAACACATCAGACTTGCTTGATCTAACTGGGTGACCCGCGTGCGAGCAAAAGTCAAGCTAACAACGCTTGATATTTTTAGCCATTTTTGTTGATATTGTTCAGTGTGAAAACAGAAAAAATCATTCAATATTTAATGGTTTATCGGGCAACAATAGAGCAATAATACAACAGAAATTGCTTCTAATTCAAGAGTTAAGTTGATTCAATTATCTTAATTGTTACTTAAAGTGATACAGATCAAACTGATATCGCTATTGATATTAAATGATTACCCTAGCTTCAACAGATAATATCTAGCTCTTTTTCTCAATCAATGGAGTTATAACATCTTAAACTAATCGTTAAGGTTGTTGAATCAGACGATCTCCTCATACTCTTAAATGACCTGTTCAACTTGACAACAGGGTGAGTATGACTTCTATGTTTCACTCATCACAACCCAATGATTGAAACTGTCTACTATAGTCAAAAACTTAGTTTTCTGATTAAGATTACTTCATGGACAAGCTCTATTATTCTGCAGAAGCTGCTCAATATAATCATCGCTCACTCAATCGATTAATTCGGGCAATTACCCTATCACAAGGACAATTTTCTTTAATATTAGTCCGGTGTAATTATACTCAACTCCAACAACATACACTTCAGCAACTTCAGCGGCAGTGTCAAATTCCTATCCGACAACTGACGTTAGCTCAATCTGTTAAAACACTTTACACCACAATTGCGGCTGAGCTACAAGAGACTTCAGTACCCACTGCTTTACTCGTCCAAGGATTAGACGGTGTTGAAGCATTGAATCATCTACTCAATTCCGCTAACCAGGTACGAGATGAGTTTCGTAAACAGTTCCCTTTTCCTCTGATTTTATGGATTACTGATGATGTGGCAACAAAAATGATTCGCTTAGCGCCGGACTTCAAAAGTTGGGCTGCTGCCACTATCAAGTTTGAAATTGCCACGGCTGAACTAATTGAGTACTTACAACAACAGGCTCAACTCCTATGGCGCAAAGCAGAGCAACGAGTTAAACAGGGAGAGATTACCCTGAGCAAAACGCCCTTAACTTTACTACCGAGTCTTGAAGTGGCTCAAACTTTAAATGATTTTACCATTGGCTCTTATTATCGTCGAGAATTAGAGTCAGCGTGGAGGGATTTACAACAGCGAGGTCACCCTTTAGGGCCTGAGTTAGCAGCCGCTCAACAATTTATTTTTGGCGCTGATAATGATGCTCATGACCAAAGTGATATAGCCCGAACCCATTACCAAAAAGCCTTAGAATGTTTGGTGCATCCCCAAGAGCAAGTAGAAGATTCAGTGATTGACGAAACCTTGTGGCTGCAAGGGATTGTTTTGTTTCATATTGCCCAGACCTATCGTTTACAAGCCGCCCGAAACCCCAGAGCAGATACTCCCCTACTACAACAAGCTCAAGCGAGTTTAGAGCATTGTCAATCTGTGTTTGAACAAGCTCAGCGTCCTCAGTTGGTGGCGGGGGTGATGTCTAATCTGGGAACGGTTTTACAAAGACTCCAACAGTGGGAAGCGCTCCAATTCTTTGCAGGAAAAGGATTGAATATACACTCTTGCTATGGTACGCCTCGTCAGGTGGCGCAAGACTACGGATTTTTAGCAGAGGTTGCCCTACAACAGTCAAAATGGCACAAAGCCAATAAGTTAGCCAAACTCGCATTAGGAATTGTGGGTCAGTCGGAGCCGCTTTCTAATCAAGGTTTTTATTTACTTTTACTCGCCCGCAGTTATCAACATTTAAATCGACAACAACAAGCTATTCAAGCTTTAGAAATTGCTCGCCGTGAAACCCAGCCTCAGTACGACCCGCAACTATTTTTGGATATTTTGGTCGAGTTACGAGGGATTTATTACCAACAAGGGCAATATTTAAATGCGTTTCGGATTAAAAAACAACAACGAGAAATTGAACATCAATATGGATTTCGAGCTTTCATTGGTGCTCATCAATTGCAGCCACCTAAACAGGTGGTTAATCCTTCTAGCTTGGTATCAGAAAATCAGGTAAATATTGCTGAAGAAATGATTGCCTCTTGTCGGCAACAAGATATTGATACATTAATTCAAAGAATTGGTCGAGATGACCATAAATTAATTGTGATTCACGGGCCTTCTGGAGTGGGAAAAAGCTCTTTAGTCAAGGCTGGATTAGTTCCGGCTCTGAAAAATATTAGTTTGAGTGCGCGTAATGTTTTGCCTGTTGTGATGAATGTTTATACGCAATGGTCGCGGGAGTTGGAACGAAATTTAACCCGTGCAATTATTAGTCAAGAAAGGCTACCACAACACAATCATAAACAAGTCAAAAAGATGTGGTTTCAAGTGATTTCTCAAGCCGCTCATCAGCAGTGGGGAATGCCGAAAAATTCTCAGAATCCATTTATTTTAAATCCGGCTTCTTTTGTGGTGAAAAACTTACAGAATAATTCAGATCATAATTGCTTAACTATATTAGTTTTTGATCAATTTGAGGAATTCTTTTTTGTTAATAATGCAGCAGAAGTGAAAAACTTTTCTCATTTCCTCAAGCTGTGTTTGGATTTTCCTTTTGTTAAAGTTATTTTGTCTTTACGAGAAGATTATCTTCATTATTTACTGGAATGCGAAGAACTCTGTCAATTAGACGCAATTAATAATAATATTTTAGATAAAAAAATTCGCTATCCACTCAAAGACTTCTCTAAAACTGAAGCAAAGTCAGTCATTAAGCGATTAACAAAACGCGCTAAATTTGAGCTAGAACCTGCTTTAATTGATGCATTAGTTGATGATTTGGCAGATGAACAGGGAGAAGTTCGTCCGATTGAATTACAAGTGGTTGGCGCTCAATTGCAAGAGGAACAAGAGCATGGAATTACGACTTTCAGAGAATATAAACAACTGGGAATTAATCCTAAATCAGAGTTAATTAAACATTCAATTGAACAAGTCGTTCGAGACTGTGGCCCGGAAAATGAAGCGATCGCTTGGGATGTTTTATTTGCCTTAACAGATGAAAAATTTACTCGTCCATTGAAAACGAAGCAAGAGTTGATGAGTGCGATTGATTCTAAATCACAACCTCTGCCAATTCAAGAATCGTTTTTAGAAGTGATCTTAGAATCTGGTTTACTGTTACGTTGGCGACAAAAACCAGAAGATAATTATCAATTATTACACGATTATCTAGTAATTCCGATTCGAGAACGTTATAGTCTAGAAGCGCAAAAACGTCAATATGAAATTCAACAGCGTTTGTATCAAGCGCAAGCCGACAAACGGATTGCAGAAGCCGCTCAAAAAGTCACTTCAAAGCAATTAATTCATCGTAATCGCTTACTCAAACAACTCTTATGTGTGTCCTTAATCACTGCCATTGGACTAGCCGTGTCAACTAAAGTGGCTTACAAACAAAGACAACTGGCTAATATTTTTACTTTGACCGCCGCCTCAGATGCTTTGTTTTTTTCTCATCAAAAATTCGATGCTATTTTAGAAAGCATGAGAGCCGAAAAACAACTCACTACTTTGCAAAAAATGTCTCTTCTTCGGCAAGAGTTACAAGACACAGAGTTACAAATTGCCGCCACTCTTCAACAAGCGGTTTATGGTGTACATGAACGCAACCGTTTAGAAGGTCATGCTGATGTTGTTTGGGATGTCAGTTTTAGTCCAGACGGTCAACTGATTGCTTCAGGAGGAGTCGATCAAACGATTAAATTATGGACTCCTCGAGGAAAACTACTGACCACTTTAAACAGTCATGATGACAGTGTTACGAGTGTATTTTTTAGTCCGAACGGGACTCTTCTTGCCTCGGCGAGTAAAGATCAAACAATCAAAATTTGGGATCTCAGTCAGATTCAAACTTTTCTGCATTCCCAACCTGATTCTCAAACCATTGTACCTCTCACTTTAAAAGGCCATCAAGCGATGGTGGCGAGTGTGGCGTTTTCTGCTGATGGTGAAATGATTGCTTCAGCCTCCGAAGATAAAACGGTGAAATTGTGGGGTTCAGATGGACAACTACTCAATACCTTGGAATACGATATTCCTTTAAACTGGGTAAGATTTAGTCCAGATGGCCAGAGATTGGTTGTGGCTGCTGACAAGGGTATTGTCCAACTGTCCAACCTCAAAGGTAAAAATAGAGTTCAACTGGTTCATAGCCGTTGCCCCGATTGTAAAGTATTCGGTGCAAGCTTTAGTCCAGATGGCAAACTGATTGCAACTGCGGGATCTGATGGGACGGTGAAGTTGTGGAATAGTCGAGGACGACTGTTGAATATTCTGCGGAGTCATAGTCATATTATTTATGGGGTTAAGTTTTCCCCAGATAGTCAAATGATTGCAACAGCCAGTGAAGATAAAACAATCAAACTCTGGAATACAGAAGGGAAATTGTTACGAACGTTTGAAGGACACGGAGATACGGTAACCAATGTCAGTTTTTCCCCAGATAGTCAAACTCTCGCTTCTTCAAGTTACGACAAAACAGTCAAACTGTGGAATATTGAGGATATTCCTCTCAAAGCGTTAGAAGGACATACAGATCGGGTGTTGGCGGTTCGTTTTAGTCCACACGGTCAAATTTTAGCCAGTGGATCTCAAGATCAAACTGTGAAGTTGTGGGATAATTCCGGCAAACTGTTACAGACATTAGAAGGACATACTGACCGGGTTGCAGATGTCAGTTTTAGTCCCGATGGTCAACGCTTAGTCAGTGTGAGTTATGACAATACCGTTCAATTGTGGCAGTTAAGACCACAAAGTAGGGCGATGAAGCCACCCTCCAATCAAATTCAAGAGTTTAATATCCATCAGGGATTAAATGACTCAGAATTTCTTCAGTTTGGTTCTCCATTGTCATCTGTCCCCTCTGAGACTATGACAGCAGCAGTCGTCTCAATCAGCAGTTGGAAAGCCCATGAAGATAGTATTCTCAGTGTCAGTTGGAATTCAGCCCTCAGTCACAGTCTGATTGCAACTGCTAGTAAAGATAAAACGATTGGTTTATGGGACGGTAATGGTGGTTTAATTCGGCGCTTAACTGCCCATCAAGACCGGGTCAATAGTGTACGTTTTAGTCCAGATGGTCGATTGCTTGCCTCGGCTAGTGATGATGGAACGCTTAGGTTGTGGAACCTTGAGGGTAAGTTACTCAAAACAATTAATGCTCATCATAGTTATGTTTTAGGTGTGAGTTTTAGCCCGGATGGCCAAGTGATTGCAACGGCAGGATATGACAATACAGTTAAACTCTGGACTCGACAAGGACGTTTACTCAAAACTTTGTTAAAAGGATCGAGTGATAGTGTAACGAGTGTGGCGTTTAGTCCGGATGGTCAGTTGATTGCTTCGGCTAGTTATGACGGTAATATTCGTCTCTGGAGTCTTCAGAGTGGAACATTGTTAAAAACGTTGAGAGGACACAAAGATAGTATTATGAGCTTACAATTTAGTCCAGATGGTAAAATCCTCGCTTCAGCTAGTCGAGATCAGCGAATTATTCTCTGGAATCTGGATTTAGATGATTTGGTGACTCAAGCTTGTAACTGGGTTGGCGACTATCTACAAAATAACCCCAATGTTAGCGAAGCCGACCATGGTCTCTGTACTGAATGAGAACTGGGGAGACGGGGGAGACGGGGGAGACGGGGGAGACTGAGTGCCCATTACCTGTTGCTTTACTCATAATTCATAATTCATAACTCATAATTCATACGGCTCATCTCTGACCCCAATAATGTGGTAAAGTTAATAATTGTAAAGAAATATGAGTTTTCTGTTATCTCCTGGTTAAGAAAGTTGTTAACTATTAGTTTATTAAAATCACACATGAAGCCAAATTGGATACAAAAATGTCTGGTTGGCCTGATTGCCTGGGGTTTATGCCTCTCAACTTGGGCGATCGCCCCTTTGAATGCGTATGCGTTTGATAATCCTGAGTTACTTCCGGAAGTTCAAACTCCGATCATTGACTTGGCAGGAGTTTTGACCGAAATCCAAGAAAATCGTCTCGCTGATGAGATTGAAAAGTTTGAAGACTCAACCGGATGGAAACTGAGGATTTTGACTCAATTTGATCAAACTCCCGGACGTGCCGTCAAAGAATACTGGGGACTTAACAATAAAAGTGTTCTGTTGGTCGCAGATCAACGGGGAGGAAACATCCTCAACTTTAATGTGGGTCGTGAAGTTTATCCTTTACTTAACCGGACTTTTTGGGTTGAGTTGCAAACCCGCTATGGTAACCAGTTTTTCGTGCGCGATAACGGTGAAGACCAAGCTATTATCCAATCTATTACAACTGTCGAAAGCTGTCTATATGATGGCGGATGTCGTGTTGTGCCGGGACTACCCCGAGAACAATGGATTTTAACCCTCATTACCTCAGCTTTAGGTGGAGTGATTTGTGGTATTGCCGGAATTCCTCGTAAAGAAGGGCAAATTTTTGCTTGGCAATGGGCATTGATTTTTTCGCCTTTGTGGGGCATCTTATTTCTCGCCTTCGGTATTGGCCCTGTGGTAACGCGCACCTCAGACTGGGTACCATTGGTACGAAATATTTTAGCCTTTGTCATCGGGGTTTTAGCCGCTTATCTCACACCGCTGTTTAATCAATCTTCCACCTCAGAAACTTAAATTGTATTTGAGTTTTGTCGGGTTTGGGCTGAGGGCAGTTTAATTAATACTCCCTCGGCTTTAATAGATCAAGTTTTCTTGCATTGTTCAAAGTTTTTACGAAATTACGGTGGCAGGCTGGTATGATTTGAA
This sequence comes from Microcoleaceae cyanobacterium, assembly GCA_049649525.1. Classification (GTDB taxonomy): domain Bacteria; phylum Cyanobacteriota; class Cyanobacteriia; order Cyanobacteriales; family Microcoleaceae; genus JAAURB01. Next base: position 132,955 of record JBARZE010000063.1, on the reverse strand, counting down.
AGTAAACTTGAGCGCTTCAAGTTCATTAAGTACTGGTGAAGGCAACTTTTATCAGTGAAAGCTTCGATCGCATAGCTCTTTAACCCTCCGGGAATATTCAGCTTATGGAATGGCACATCACTGATGCCCAAAGTCTAGGAATTATTGATCATGAAATTGGCGATCATGTTTTTTCTCCAGCAGAATATGAAATTGTTCGGCGGGTCATTTACGTTACTGCCGATTTTGAATATAAATCTTTAGTCAGATTTTCCGATCAAGCATTACAAGCAGGTGCAGCCGCATTAGCTGCCCGAACAACAATTGTGGTCGATGTCCCGATGGTACAAGTCGGGATCACACCTCAAATTTTGGCAACTTTTGCTAATCCGGTTTATTGTTCAATGGAAGCGGTGACTCGACCGCAACGCACTAAAAGCCGCACAGCCTGGGGGATTCAAACTCTAGCCCGACGTTACCCTGAAGCCCTATTTATTGTCGGTCAAGAACAAACCGCCCTTTCGGCTTTAGTCGATCTCATTGAAGCTGAAGAAATTAAACCCGCATTAGTCATTGCCACTCCTTCTGGGTTTGTCGGGGCTGATGTCAGTAAGTCTCGCTTAAATGATTCAATGGTACCCCATATCAGAATTGATGGTCGTAAAGGCAGTTCTGTCGTCAGTGTTGCCATTATGAATGGGTTAGTTGATTTAGCTTGGCAGGCTTATGGCCGAGAAGCCAATTTAAATTAATCGTAAAGTGTGTTTAATTGCGGTACTGTGAACGCATTTTGCGGCTGACTTCAATAAAAGTATCCCGTCGTAAATAAGGATAATCACTCACCCAAAGGTTTTGGCTGGGGATATAAATATCTGTTACCTGACTAATACGGCTGAGATCATCTAAATAAGACATAATAATCATCTGTACCGTTTGGCCACGACTGACTTTTTTGTGAGAACGATTGAGTGGCGCTTGGATACAGGTTGTAAATCCGCTCTCGTCTCCGACTTCAACATTAATCCGACGTTCGAGGTTTTCAATAATGATTAATTCCCCTCGTTTGTTGACAGATTCTTGCTCACTGGTGACTGCTTCGGTCATATAAATATCCAAGATTTTGCCTTGCCAAAATCCAGAGTAAGGATGTTTACGATATGCCAAGTTTTTCAAGCTGGCTTCTAAAATAGGCCCCCACAGCCAATAGAGTCCGGCAATAATTCCAGTTAATAAAAATAGTAGTTGTAAAAAATCTCCACTGACAGATACCTCCAATAAGATCAGCACCAAAGCAATTGCGGCTGAAATCAAGAGTCGTTTGAGAAAGCGATCGGGTTTTCCCCAACAATGCTTAAACTGTTCGCCTGTCGCAACAGCCGGAATTAGTTCTTCAAAAGTTTGACGAGTAATTGGAATCAACATAGATATTTAATGAAAATTAATCCCAGATTTAAGATAATCAATTCAGATTAATAATTATGGCGCAGTTGGATTTGCGTCAACTTGAGTTAATATTTCTTGCATCCGAGAAGTTGCCAAAAATTCTTCAGTATCTTTCAACAAACGAGTTCCCCACAAATTATCTTGAAGAAACTGTAAATCTCCGTAGCGTCCATCTAAACGCAGCGCGGCTTCTCCCATGGCTAAACCCTCATCTGTTTCTCCTTGAGTGTACAGTGCGACTCCTACTGCTAACAAAGGTTCTGCTGCTTTTTGATCGATATCTAGGGCTTTTTGCCAATTTTCAATTGCGGCTTCAATATCCCCCATTTCATACTTAACGAGTCCAACATTATTAATCGCTGGCCACAGGCTATCTTCTTGTTCAAATGCTAGATTATATTGATCTATCGCTTCGTCTAATTCACCCATCATAAAATAGGCATTTCCTAAGTCAAATAATGCACTGGGAGAATTGGGATCTTCTTCCAACCCCGCTTCAATTTGAGTAATGGCTTGACGATAATCTTTTTGGCGAAAATAAGCCTCCCCCAGTACAAAGCGCACCCCAGCATTATTCGGTTCAATTGCCTGTGCATTTTTCAGAGCGGCAATGCCTTCGTCTACTTGATCGACTTGTAGATACAAACTCCCCAGTAATGCCCAAGTTTGATAGTTTTGTGGGGCTAACTCTGTTGCCAATTCAGCCCGAGGAATAGCAAGTTGGTATTGTTGAAACCGAGTTAACTGGGCTGCTTCTTCTATTAAACCTTGACCCGTTTCCTCAATTTGATCTCCGTCTAACTGAATGGTATAAGGTACAAGCGCTTGTCCTGTTACGGCTTGAGGAATACTCCACAGTCCCAGGGAAATGACTAAAGACAATAAGGAAATTCGATTGGGCACAGTATTTCCTAAAATACAAAAGTAAAGTTAATGTCTTAGATTTTAATCAAATTCATAACAATTGTCTACATCAAATTAGAGTCTAATGGTAAAAGAATTTGAAATTCTGTACCTAAGCCGGGTTGAGATTGTAGTTTAAACTGTCCTCCATGTTTAGCGCTAATAATGTAATAACTCAGGCTCAAGCTGGTTTCTTTTTGTATTCGTTTGTCAACAGAGAAAGAGTCTAATATTTGTGAACATTTTTGAGCCGACATTCCAGGGCCGTTATCAGCAATCTGAATTGATACCCATTGAGATAGTTTGCCGGGAAAACTACAGGTTGTATTTAAAGTTTTAATTGCTGTTGTAATTTCAATTTGAGGCGGCTTTTTCAAGCGTTGATTCAGCGGTTGATTTGAATATTGATTTCCAAAATCTTGTTCCCACTTTTCGGTAGCGGCTTGATTTAATAAAGCATCAATTGCGTTGGTAATGATATTCATTAAAACTTGATTAATATGCCCAATATAACAATGAACTGGGGGAAGCTTCCCATAGTTTTTTAAAATTAATATATCGCTAGAAATCCGACTTTTTATCAGTAGTAATATATGATCTATGCAACTGTTAATATCGGCTGGTTTAGGGTGGATTTCATCTTTATGACAAAAATTTTGTAAACTAGTAGATAAATTCTTTAATCGTTCTGCCCCGCTTCTGATACTCTCAATCACCTGATGAATATCTTCACTTAAAAAGTCATACTCTATTTCTTCTTTGATTTGTTGAATCTCAGGATAAACAGAATGAGAACAACACTGTTCATAAGCACTCAATAACTTCATTAAGTCTTGATGATAATCTGTTAAATGAGAAAGATTTCCCCAAATAAAGCCAACTGGATCTAAAATTTCATGGGCAACCCCATCAACTAAACGTCCTAAACTTGCCATTTTTTCACTTTGGATCATTTGAGCTTGAGTTCGTTCGTGACGCACTTGGGTTTCAATTCCTCGAATTTGCCAATAAGCAATATTTAATTCATGAACATCTAATAATTGATAAGAATTATCCAGTTTATGGGATGAATGAGAACGAGTAGGATTGACAATAACTAATGGATCGCTGGCTAATTCTGATGAACGTCTGAGTGCTTTTTGGGCGGCGACTAGAATCAAAGTATCTGCAGGTAAAACCAGTGTTTTTGTCCGATTATAACTATAAAGAACTCGTATGGGTTGATATAAAAATAGTTTTAATCCCTGGGGACGAATTAAGGATTCTAAAAATTGCCGCCGAGAAATCATTCCGAGGAAAGTCGGTTCTTGATTCACTGTTTGTTCTACAATAATCACACCCGGAACCTGTGGATATCTTTCAAACAGTTGAGCGACTTCAATTCCCAAGCATTCAGAAGAAATTTGAAAATTATATAAAGGCAAATCTTCTACAGTTGATTCTAGGCTTAAGTCAAAATGTTTTCCTTCTGATAAAACAGGCGCAATGATGGGGAGATTAACTTCACTAACCACAACTATTCCAACAGAGATACGACTCTTCTAAGCTAGCATTGATAATCATTAGTTACTATCAGCGCTCAAGTTATGATCGGCGCTCAGCTTGCCATCAGCCTTGTCATCAGCAACACAGTATTTGATCATTGTCTTTCCCCACTCCGGAGTTCTATTCAATAATCAATAACAAATCACTGAAATGCACGAATCCCCCGCTATAAATAAGGGGAGTGTCAATCCACTAAATCAGGAAATACCTGTTGGACTGCAGGATGCACCAGTTGATGATTAGCAATATTTAATCCTTTTGCCAGGACTGGATTAATGTCTAGGGCTTTAATACCAGATTCAGCCAATTGTAAGACATAGGGTAACGTACTATTATTTAACGCTTGGGTGGCCGTCCAAGGCACCGCTCCGGGCATATTCGGTACACCATAGTGAACCACTCCAGCTTCAACATAAGTCGGCTGCGTATGAGAGGTGGGATGCAATGTTTCGACACAACCCCCCTGATCTACCGCGACATCAACAATAACTGAACGAGGGCGCATTTTGGCGACTAAATCCTTTGACACTAAAGTCGGTGCTCTACGTCCCAAGACTAAAACTGCACCAATTAATAAATCAGCATCCGGAACTAGGGTTTCAATCTGAGAAGAAGTGCTATAGAGCAGTTCGACTCTTGAACCAAACAGAGTTTCTAAGTAGGCCAAACGCTCGACGTTGATGTCTATAATTTGAACTTGAGCACCCAACCCAACGGCAATTCGAGCCGCCTCTGTGCCCACGACACCCCCGCCTAAAATGACAACTTTACCCGGCTTAACACCCGGTATACCACCGAGGAGGACACCACGACCCCCTTGAGAGCGTTCTAGGAAACGAGCGCCAAATTGCACAGATAAGCGGCCTGCAATAATACTCATGGGTGTTAATAGCGGCAATCTACCATCAGAAAGTTCTACAGTTTCATAAGCAATCGCTTTAACTCCGATGCGGATCAGATGTTCAGTCAATTTTCGATCGGCGGCTAAGTGCAGATAAGTAAACAGCAGTTGATCGGTTTGAATAAAGGAATATTCAGCCGTTAGAGGTTCTTTCACTTTCACCACTAATTCTCGGTCCCAGGCTTGTTGTGAAGTGGAAACAATCTTAGCGCCAGCTTGCAAGTAGTCTTCGTCTGTGAAGCCAGAACCCACACCCGCGCCTGTTTCAACAAAAACAGTGTGATTTTTCTCGGTGCAAGATCTGACGCTACTCGGACTCAAACCGACTCGAAATTCTTGATCTTTGATTTCTTTGGGGACACCAATTTCCATGACTACAGCCTCTGATTGCTTTTGAATTGTTGATTCTTGATTATTGTAAAGAATTCACGAATTGCTAGATCGCTTACAGGGAACAGAAATAAAGGCGCAGTAATGGGTTGTGGGTTATTTTTTGTTCAGTGAGTGCAAGGTTTGCTCTGGCTCAGCTTGTTGATAATGTTGCTCATTTCCAGTCCATCCAACGCCTGCTATAGCTTGAGGCCAATCTGAAAAAATCAATGCTTAATTACTGATGATAAATCACCTATTTCCCCTATCTCCCCCTAGACATCTGAAATCTTTCCTGTAGAATCAGAACAAAAATTAACCGATGTAAACCTGTTATTTTGAATTGTGGAGGATAGACCCATTACACTCACGCTCAGCTCATCAAATCTCTCCAGTGCATCCGATGCCAATCAGCCTGTGCTTAAAGTTCAGGGCGGTTCCTTGTTAGAAGGAGAAGTCAGAATTAGCGGTGCTAAGAATGCGGCTCTTGTGATTATTGCCGGAGCCTTACTTTGTTCTGAAGATTGTCGTTTAAGAAATGTTCCCGACTTGGTTGATGTTGCTCGGATGGGCCAGGTAATTGGTTCGTTGGGAATTGATATCAAGCAAAACGGTGACACCCTTGAAATTAATGCAGCTCAAATTACTGAATCTCAAGCGCCTTACGAGTTAGTCAGTAAGTTACGGGCTAGCTTCTTCATTATTGGGCCGTTGCTGGCTCGTCTGGGGGTAGCACAGGTGCCTTTACCGGGCGGATGTGCAATCGGTGCTAGACCCGTTAATCTCCATGTTCAGGGATTGAGAGCCATGGGCGCAGAGGTTTATATCGATCATGGTGTGGTTCATGCAGCAGTCCCTGGACGAAGTCAGCGATTAAAAGGGGCACGAATTTACTTAGATTACCCGAGTGTCGGTGCGACGGAAACCTTGATGATGGCGGCGACTTTAGCAGAAGGAGAAACGATTATTGAAAATGCGGCCCAAGAACCCGAAGTGGTGGATTTGGCCAACTTCTGCTGTTCGATGGGCGCTAAAATTACTGGGGCAGGAACTAAAACTCTGGTGATTTCTGGAGTGGAAAAAATGCATTCTACCGATTACTGGATTATCCCGGATCGCGTTGAAGCCGGAACGTTTTTGATTGGTAGTGCCATTACTCGCTCTGAAGTGAGCCTATTTCCGGTTATTCCTGACCATTTAATCGCTGCAATTTCTAAATTACGCAAGATTGGGGTTGAAATCATTTCAGAAGCCCCAGATCGCTTACGAGTACGCCCTGGTGAGCGCCATATCGCCACCGATCTTGAGACTTTACCCTATCCCGGTTTTCCGACCGATTTACAAGCCCCTTTTATGGCGTTACTGACTTTATGTGAAGGCAGTAGCTTGGTGACTGAAACCGTGTTTGAAAATCGTTTACATCATGTCCCCGAACTTGTGCGGATGGGTGCTGATATCCGAGTTAAAGGCAATACAGCCGTTGTCACAGGGGTTCCTTTCTTGTCCGGTGCGCCTGTGGAAGGTTCAGATCTGCGGGCATCGGCGGCGATGGTATTGGCCGCTTTAGCAGCGGAAGGCACCAGTACCATTCAAGGACTACAACATTTAGACCGAGGCTATGAACAATTTGAGCAAAAGTTGCAGAAACTCGGTGCTAAAATTGAGCGGATTCAATCTCAGTTGGTTGCGCCTTCGACTCCTTAGTCCACCGATGAGTCTGAAAAAGCTTTAAACTAAGTAAAGATTTGGAGTTAGTTATTAGTGGCGTGTTGTCGTCTACTCAGCTAATAACTAATTCCAAATTTTAACCACCTCACTTACACAGCACAGATATGACTCTCTCTCGCACTTCTTTGGTGGGTTTAAAAGCTGATCACTTTCGCCATCCCTTAGATGGGCAAGCCACTCGTACTCTCAAACAAATTCCGGGTTTAGATTTAGTCATTCGACAGTTACTCGGAAATCTCGGAGAACAGTTTTTCTATTTAGAGAATATCGCCTCGGGGATTTTGGTGAGTGAGAAACAACTGCCTGATTTACATCAATTATTGATCGAAGCCTGCCAAACTTTAGATTTAGAACCCCCTCAGCTTTATGTTCGCCAAAACCCTGTACCCAATGCCTATACGTTTGCGATGCGGGGAAAACAGCCTTTTATTGTGTTGCATACTTCTTTGATTGATTTATTAACCCCGGAAGAAATTCAAGCGGTTATCGCCCATGAATTGGGTCATCTCAAGTGTGAACATGGGGTTTATTTAACGGTTGCCAATTTACTGGTTTTAGCCGCCGGACAACTCTCAACGGTGGGGACAGTTTTGGTGCAAGGGTTACAATCTCAAATTTTGGAATGGGTCCGCTGTGCTGAATTTACTTGCGATCGCGCGGCATTATTGGCAACTCAAGATCCCAGAGTCGTGATGTCTGTCTTGATGAAGCTGTGCGGGGGATCTGCCCGTTTAGCCCCTCAACTCAACCTTGATGCTTTCCTCGACCAAGCCCGCGCTTACGATCAAATGAGTCAGACTGAACTGGGAGAACTGCTCAAAGAGGCTCAAACAGCGCAGTTGACTCATCCTTTACCTGTGTTGCGGGCGCGAGAGGTAGATCGTTGGGCCAGCAGTCCAGATTATCAAAAATTGTTACAAGGCGACAGAATGGTGTATAATAGTGAAGTTGAAAACACCCAGGGCGGGTGGCGAAATTGGTAGACGCACCACACTCAAAATGTGGCGACTTCGGTTGTGAGGGTTCGAGTCCCTCCCTGCCCATACCCTGCAACTCCTTTGCAGATAAGCGTTTTAGACTCGAAGCCCCCTACTCTTCGGGTAGTAATGACTCAATAACGACTCAAAAACCACTCTAGCACGCCTTTTTTTTGAATAATTATTCAACTATATAGGCACAATTACTGAGTGACTTGTGACCAATCAGTCAAAATCCACTTAAAAAAAAGGGCAAAACACCCCCTTTAAACACAGCTTTCTATTTTAGGCTTCCCAACCCCAAACGATATTGAGGTTTTAGGTGTGGATTTTGAGCTAAATCTGTTTCAAACCAAGCAAAGTCAATTATGTTTTTGTTTTTGCTAGCGATAGATTGCTAGTTAAGAGAAATATATAATTGATTTACTTACTTATTAAATAATTCTAATAAATGGGACATTGAAGAGTAAGGTATATTCACTTACCAGTAAGCAAGTAGTTGATTATTTTGACAAGTTGCTCATCTCTGGAGTTTATCTCTTTAACCAGTTTTTCGTTAGTTTTAAACAAATTCCAAATTATAAAAATTAATGCTCCGTTAGCTCCAATTTCAGCCATATCAGCAATTGAGATACTATCCATTGTTATCATCCTCAAAATATTCTAAAGTTGGAGGATGGTATGCAGCTTTTTTCTCTAAGAACGCTTCAATATTATCTAACCGTTGCCAGCTTAAGCTTTGAATTCTTCTAACCTTTTTACCTATATTATTAAGGTCATGTTTATTTAACTCATCATTACGTTTTAGCTGTCCGTAAACTGCTGCAACTTTCCAAGTGATCGCCAACAAAACTATAACCTGCCCAACAATAAAAATAGCCCAACCTTCTGATAAATTCATTCATCCATATATCCAAGCTTTAACTGTCAGCGCCTGCCATTTGTACCACCTGTGAGGTTGATATTGCAGCCAGTAATATTCTGTGTCATCTGGAAGCTTGTAAACCTTGCTAACGTTAACAGGTACATTCTCAATCAAAGTAGCCCTAGGGTATATGTAGGTGTTAGGGTCTTGCAAAAAACAATAGAGCCTTCCTGCTGAAGTCCAAGTTTTAGGAATTGAATCAGCTAATACTTGAACTTCAACAACATGGCGATTTAATGAAGGATAAATAGTGATAGGGGCAATTGGAGCATCATCATTTCGATAATACTGTGTGTGTACTGTTTCCCATTCACTGTTATTGTCCATATCAAGGTGTTGGGGTACCTTCTTCGTCTCGGCCTATTTTGGCGCTTATTTGTCCTAATTGATCAGCGGTCAATTTTACAACACGATATTCTCGAGTGCTTCCAAGAATCTTAAATGCTGAAGGAGTTGACCCCGCTGCGCTCATTTCATGCAGGAAGTAACAAATAGCATCTATTGTCATCAATGCTGGGAATCGGACAGTAATCCATTGCATTTTCCTATTCGCATTATTTTTAGTAGGAAAATCAATAGCGGTAGCTAATTTAATTATAACGGGTTTGTGATGAGCTTTTTTGGTAGAAACGTAAGGGAGGGATTACACTTCAAATGAAATAACAGACGGTTTGTTTATTCAGTTATCAGGAGTTTATAGGGCTTGATTTTATCAAAATTTTAAGTAAAATATTCATAGTCTTTTGACGTTAAAGTTTCAACTGAAAGCTTGATATAGGAGATGAAAAAATAGTTGTTATGGCTAAAATTTTATTTATAATAATAGGAGCAAATTGGGAGAAGTTACCACTCTTCTATAATTGCCTCTTTTGGAATCTCTCCTTTATTTTATAAAATACCTATCAATACTTTTGTTAAAGCTGGGCTGTCCATCATTATAAAATATAAATTAAATACTGGTAATTGTATGATAGTTGTAGATACAAAAGAAGAGAGGGGCGGTGATTATCTCTCTCTTTAAATAGGTGATTAAATGTGAATAGACTGAATTACTCACATCACAGAAAATGACTATCCATGCTTCACTTTGTACTTCACTCAACTATACCGGGGGTCAGGTAATGTCTTGAACTACTGTACCACAATAATTAATGATTTACCTTCACGATAACAGGCTATTCTTTTAAGCGATAAATCACCCTCAATATAGCTTTTACTTCAGGGGAGTTTACATCAAATTGGAGGCGTTATAACTCCTCTATAGCAACTTCATAAGCTAAGGGTTGCTTATTGTGTTTTGTGAGGATATCAATTGAATTATTCAGGTTTGAACGCTTTTTGTAAACCGAGTCATTTGTAGCAGTTGAATGACCCATAGCTCTAGCTCGTATTTCTTGAGGTATGCCATACATCTCACCCATTTGATTATAAAAATGCCTGAATGTATAAACTTGATTTATAGGGCATTTCATGGAGATTAATCTCTGTCTATGGCTGTTATTAAAACCTTCACTTTTTATTTTTGCGCTGCTTGTTTTTTTGTAAGTATAGATTGGCAGTCGGATATTCCTCAAACCTAAGTCATCAATTAATTGACTATTATTAGATACAGGATTAACTACTCTACCACCCGTTTTAATGCTTGTGCCATAATAGGTGAAATTTCCAATTACAAGCAACATCTCCTTATTCGTAGGGTCGTTAATAGCGGGGATAGTTATCGCTTCGGCAAATGTCAGAACTCAGAAGTCAGAACTCAGAAGTTTTTTCTAATAGTTTGATGGGTTTTGAACTTTCTACTTCTAGACGCAGAAATTGGGTTTAAGACCCCCGCTACAAATTTATTTTAGCGGTCAAAAATTTAGTGGTGGGTCACAATCCCTCATTAAATTTTCACTTCTGACTACGCCTTAACGGCGGGCTACGCCTACACACTTCTGACTTCTGACTTCATGAAACTTGAACGTCCATCTAAGGCGATAAGACGAGCCTTTCAGCTCTATCGAGATTCGCCCTTCTCTACCAACCTTTTTATAAGTTTGTTTACTCATCTGCTATCAGTCTTCATTAAGTAGGGCTGCCCATAAAGGGTAGGAGGACAAGATGATGACAAGTTGATACCTAAATAGGTAGAAAAGCAGCTTGATGAACGAGTAGGGTATTTTAAGGTGACCTTATAGATACTAGGTTTTAGCCTTTGGAACTTGTGACGTTACTTCGTTAATATCGTAGAGGTCACAGGTATGGGCTTAAAGCGCAGGCAATGCCAACGAGTCTGTTGGGTCCATTGGTTCGAGAGACTGCCAATAGCTACCTGACCCATTGCTGACCTAAGATGGAGTGATATTGTTGCGTTAAGATTCAAGCTAGGATAATGACAGTATCACAAGAGTAACCCAGCTTAAAATCTGGCTTAGCTAATTTATTGCGAGACTTACTACCGCCACCAGATAGTCTTGTATAGATTTTAGCTAATTTTTAATACTTGTGAAATCAAGTATATTGTATTTTTCTAAACTTATGATGTTCTTAAAGAATGAGGTATAGATAGATGATAATGCCTCTCTAAATTTATTAGAGTAATTTACTATTATTTTTATTTCAATATTAAAAAATTAAAATTATCATTCGGATATTACATAAAATATTAAATATTAATAGATTAAATATCCGTAAAAATACTGAGAATTGACGAGCTATAAATTTAAAAATATAATAAATATAGCATTTTACTTGATAAAGTTTAAATAGTTTATCAAAAAGTTTTACTGTTAGAGATTATCAGTCAAGACATCAGTTTTAGAAAATCATGACAAACTGTTTTTTTCGTATTAATCAAGGGTGGATTGGATTTGTTCTATTTAGTACAGTAATTACTTCAGCAAATGCTCAAGCTGTGCCGATAACGCCAGCATCTGATGAAACTGGAACTATTATTAATCAAAATGGAAATCAGTTTAATATTAATGGTGGAGCTTTAAGTGGAGATGGTCAAAATTTATTTCATAGTTTTGAACAGTTTGGTTTATCTGAAGGACAAATTGCGAACTTTATTTCTAATCCAGATATTCAGAATATTTTAGGGCGAGTTGTAGGCGGAAATGCTTCTATTATTAATGGTTTAATTCAGATTACAGGAAGTAATGCGAACTTATTTTTAATTAACCCAGCCGGAGTTATTTTTGGTGCGAATGCTAGTCTTAATATTCCGGGAAGTTTAACGGTTACTACTGCCACAGGAATTGATTTTAATGGTTATAGCTTTGAAAGTTTAGGGTCAAATGACTACGCTAATTTAATTGGAAACCCAAGTGGTTATCGCTTTAATTTAGCGCAACCGGGTGTAATTTTTAATGAAGGTCAATTAAATCTGAAAGCGGGTCAAAACTTAGCATTATTAGGCGGTACTGTTGTCAATACAGGAACCCTTTCTGTACCCGGTGGAACCTTAACAATGGCAGCAGTGCCAGGAGAAAGTTTAGTTCGTATTAGCCAAACAGGGCAGTTATTAAACTTAGAAGTAAGTCCTATTAATAATTCGGCAGAAACTTACTCTATTACCCCTTTAACTTTACCTGAGTTATTAACAGGGGGAGAGGTTCAATCTCATGTCAATACTGTCTCTGTTAATTCTTCTGGAGAAGTCGTTTTAAATCATTCTAATACTATTATTCCGGGTCAAGATACGGTGGCGATCGCTTCCGGGACAATTGATGCTTCTAACATTAATAATATTGGGGGAGAAATTGGTATATTTGGAAATATTGTTGGTGTAATTGATGGTAAGCTTGATGTTTCTGGCAGTAATAGTGGCGGTAGTATTCGTATTGGCGGAGACTATAAAGGTGATGGTTTAGTTCCGAATGCAATTCAGACTTTTGTTAATAATAATAGCTTTATTTCGGCTAATGCTATCACAGACGGAAGCGGCGGACGAGTGATTGTTTGGTCAGATGAAAATACTCATTTTCAAGGCAATATTACGGCTGTTGGTGGTAGTAATACAGGTGATGGCGGATTTGTTGAAATTTCAGGAAAAGAAAATCTAACTTTTGATGGAAGTGTTGATGTTAGTGCTATCAATGGTTTAGCGGGAACTATTCTATTTGATCCGAAAAATATTGTGATTGAAGATCAAGGAAATGATCCCATTAATGGTAATAGTCTGTTTGGCGAAAATCCAGAAAATGGCGCTACCTTTGATGCCGACCAACTTAATAATTTAACAGGTGAAGTAATTTTAGAAGCGAATAACAATATTATTATTAACGAACCCATTACTGCCAATTCTTTAGACACCTTAGAATTCCGGGCAGGTCATAGTATTAAAGTTAATGCAGATATTGATACTTCTGCCAGTAATGGAAATCTGAATTTAAGAGCAAATTATAACGATTCTATTTTAGAAAATCGAGATCCCGGACAATCAGATATTACTCAACAACCTGGTACGACAATTAATGTTGGCAGCGGTAATATTCTATTAGAAATTGGTAGTTTAACACCCGGTGGTGAAATCAATATTGATAATATTATTACCAGCGGTAATTTAACAGTTAATGCCAACGGGGGTAATATTAATCCTGTTTCACCTGAATCTACTATTCAAGCAGGAAATAGTTTATTTCAAACCTTTGGAAATGGGGGAATAGGAACAGAAGTAACTCCTTTACAAGTCGATGGGAATAACATCGAAGTAGAAGCCGGAAGTCGAGGGGTTAATCTTGATTTTATCAGCAGTATTAATGTCGGAGGGGTTAGCGAGATTTTTACCGGAATTGTGACTCGAAATGGTGGGAATATTCTGCTGAATACTCAAGGAGATTTTAGCTTAACAGAAAAGTTAGATACGGTGACAATGGGTGCTGACGCTGGAGATATTACACTGAGTAGTAGTGGACAAGTTGACACCACTCAAGGAGAGATTACAACAGTTGGAAATGAGGGCAATGGTGGTAATATTTTAATTGATGCCGAAGTTGATATTCTTACTGGGTATATTGACTCTTCAACGAATGCGCCAGGCGGTCAAGCGGGAAATATTACCCTTAATAGTAATACTGGAAATATTAATACCATTGGGGATAATATTTCTGCTACTGCTGCAGACGGCTTGGGCGCAAATATTGATATAACAGCCGCTGAAAAAATAGATATTGGTTTTGTCAATAGCAGCGGCGCAACTGAAGCAGGAGATATTACAATTGTTAGTAATAATGGAAATGTTGACTTGAGTAATAGTGAATTAATTGCAAATGCATTCCAACCCACAGGCATTCAAGGAAGCATTAATATTAATGCTGAACAAGGTAGTATTTTTAAAGGAGAAAGTAAAGTTAGATTTGACCCTAATGATATTGCTGATTTTAGCGGCGATGTTATTTTAGAAGCATTTAATGATGTCACCCTGAGTGAAGAGATTATCACCTCAGATTCAATTCAAATTCAAGCCGGACGCAGTATTTTTCTTAACGCTAGTATTGATACTTCCAGCGGCAACGGTAATATTGTGTTGCGGGCAAATAACCCCCAAGCGGCTAAAAATCAACGGGAAACAGGCGCAGCTAGTATCATTCAACAACCGGGTGAAATCTTAAACGCAGGTAGCGGTAATATTCTCTTAGAAATCGGCAATGCGGGTGAAGTGGGTAATATTCAAATTGATAATATTAATACCACCGGAATTGCCCTGCTTGATGCCAACGGCGGCAACATTCAACCCGTTACAGAAACCTCTCAAATTACCGCCAATTCTGCCCTATTTCGCACTAATAATACTGGGGGTATTGGTTCATTAACTGCCCCCATTACCATTGATGTCGATAATTTAGAAATTACCACAGGCAGCGGCGGGGTATTCTTCTTTTCTTGGGGAGAGAATTTAACTATTGGTGGTGTCACGGAAGAACTTTCCGGCATCCAAACCCAAGGTGGCGGGTCTGTATTGATTCAGACATTGGGGGATATCAGCCTCACAGAGAGCATTTTAACCGGGGGTGATACAGCCCTCGGCGGGTCAGTTGAACTGCTGTCTCAGGGCAATATCAACACCACAGAAGGCGTAATAGAATCAGTCCCTCGACAACCCGATAGTCAAGCGGGAGACATCACCCTCAACGCCACTGGCGATATTCTGACCGGGGAAATTTACTCTCGTGGTGATAGTCAAGGAGGTAACGTCAACCTCACCGCTGGAGGCAGCCTCGATACCACCGCCGATATTATTGATGCCAGTAGCCGCAGAGGAAGCGGAGGAAACGTTAATCTAAGTGCAAATAATGATATTCGGATTGGTTTTATTACTACTTTTGGTGAAACCCAAGGCGGTGATATTACCCTTGAAAGTACGACTGGTAATATTGATGTTAGTCAAGGTTTTTTAGATACTAAATCATTACTCGGAAGCGACGGAATAATTACCCCAGAACTTGTATTTGATAATTCCCCTCCCGGAGAACTCGAAGCATTTAAACCCAGTGGGGAAATAGAATTTGAAGCCAATAGTGTGGCTGATTTTAGTGGGAATGTTATTTTTGAAGCTTATAATGATATTACTATTGACCAAGAAATTGTAACAACTGATTCGATACAAATTAAAGCCGGACGCAGTATTTTTATTAATGCCGATATTAATACATCAATTGGTAACGGGAATATTATTTTAACAGCCAATCATTCAGAAGCTGCCGCCAATCAACGAGAACCTGGACGCGCAGATATCGTTCAACAAACCGGAACAATATTAGATGCTGGCAGTGGTAATATTTTATTTGAAATGGGTAGCGCTGGAGAAGTTGGAAATCTTGTAATTGGGGATATTAATACCACGGGTTTAGCTGTTTTTGATGCCAATAGTGGTAAGATTGAGCGCACAACAGACAATAGTTTAGTCACCGCAAATTCTGCTATTTTTCATACCCATAGTCAAGGTGGAATTGGTACCCCAATAGCACCCCTTCAGATAAATGTTAATAATTTAGAAGCCGTAACTGGCGCAAATGGAGTCTTTTTAAACTCTTCCAACTCAGGAGTAACGATTGGTGATGTCACTAATTACTTAGAAGGAATTAATAGTTTTGAGGGGGGACAAATATCAATCAATTCAACGGGCGATATTATTGTAAATGAACCCCTATCTAGGGCTTCTTTCTTCGATCAAGGTGGAAATATTGATTTAAATAGTCAAGGGAATATTGATACTTCATTTTCTAGAATTCTCTCTTTATCAGCCAATGGAACAGGTGGAAATATCAGTTTAAATGCAGTCGGTGATATTCGCACCGGATTAATTTCAGCCGAGGGCATTCAACAAGGCGGTTCAATTAATATTATCAGTCAAACAGGTTCAATTAATACTACAGCAAATGGGAATCTTGCTAATAGTATTGTTGAAATAGATGCTGATGTCACCTCGCTGGAAGTTGCCCAAACATTTGCAGATAAACCTGCGAATTTAGATGCTTTTGCAGAAGAAGGTAACGGCGGAGAAATTACCATTACTGCACCCGGAAATATTGTCACTGGTGATATTAGTTCATTTGGAGAAAATAATAGCGGAAATGTTAATATTTTGAGTCAAAATGGTAATGTGACAACTGGGGTTATTTTCTCAACTACAGAAATAGGTTTAAGTGGAAATATTCAACTTGAAAGTCCAAGCGGAAGTATTCAAGTTAATCATATTGCGACCTATTCAGCCGCAGGAGAAGGAGGAGATATAAACCTAACTTCTCAAGATAATATCACTGTTAATAATATTGCTTCGTTTGGGGAACAAAGCAGCGGTAATGTCAACTTACAAAGCAGTAATGGAACAATTATAACTGGAAAAATTCAAACCCTTTCTCCCGGTGGACAAAGTGGTAATATTACCCTGAATACATATAGTACTTCGGGTGATATTCAAACCGCAAATTTACAAACATCAGGAGAAACAGACGCAGGTCAAATTTCAATTACAACAACAGATGGAAATGTAATTACTCAAGATTTAGAATCTTCTTCTAATTCAGGAGAAGCCGGGGGTGTTGATGTTAATTCAGGAGGTAATATTACCACAGAAAATCAAACTGTTGCTGGGGAAACAGGAGATGCAACTATTAATAATAATGCTGAGGATAATATCACCACAGAAAATCAAACTGCTACCACAGATACGGGTAATGCCAATATTAATAATAATGCTGAGGATAATATCACCACAGAAAATCAAACCGCAATAACAGATACGGGTAATGCAACTATTAATAATAATGCTGAGGATAATATCACCACAGAAAATCAAACCGCAATAACAGAAACAGGTAATGCAATTATTGATAATAATGCTGAGGAAAATATTATCATAGCAAATCAAACCGCAATAACAATAGAAGGAGAAGCAATTATTGATAATCCAACTCCAGAAAACTTAGAAACAGAAAATAAAACAGCATTAATAGTGGAAGAACCCGGTTTAATCGTGAATGAAGCAGGGGGAGAAATGAATATTATAGAACCTCTAAATAATAATAATATTTCTCCTGATATTCAAGTTGATAATACAGAAACAGTTTCAAATTCTTCAAGTGCAGAGACCGCATCTCAACCCATAATAGAAACCTCAACTCCTGCTATTACAGACAGTGAGATCATTTCAACTCGACTGAATCATGATCCTAATCCTAATCCCCCAGAAAAAAAACATCAAACCGAAGAAGGCGTAGAACAGACTCAAGAAATTGTTAGTAACTTAAATAATACAAATAGTAGTGTTCTTTCTGTTTCTGCTCTTGAAACTGTAGCTATTTTAGAACAGAATCGAAGTCTAGAATTTCATAACTATTTTGGGGATGATTTCTCACAAAATGCCGCAAAAATAGAAAATGTACAAGATGCGCTAAGTGATGTTGAACGTCAAACCGGGACTCGTTCAGCAATTATTTATGTGACTGTTTTAAATGAGCAAATTGATTTAGTTATTTTTACAGCCAATGGTCAACCTTTACGGAAAACAGTATCTAATGTTAGCCGTTCTCAACTGATAGAAACGGCTGAAGTATTTCGTACTAAAATTATTGACCCTCGTTATCGAGATTCTCAACAATACTTAAAATCTGCCCAACAACTTTATCAATGGTTAATTGCACCTTTAGAAAATGAACTAAATGCTCAATCGATTGATACTCTACTGTTCAGTATGGATAGTGGCCTGCGTAGCCTTCCTATTGCCGCCTTACATGATGGTAAACAATTTTTAGTAGAAAAGTACAGCCTGAGCCTGATTCCCAGCATGACTTTAACAGATATGCGCTATCGTACTCTACAAGATACACAGGTGTTAGGCATGGGAGCGAGTCAATTTGCCCATCTTAACCCGTTGCCAGCAGTTCCCGTAGAGTTAGAAACCATTACCCAACAATTGTGGCAAGGCAATACCTTTCTCGAACAACAGTTTACTCGCGAAAATCTGGTTCAACAACGCCTTGAATATCCTTATCCAATTATTCATCTGGCAACTCACGGAGAATTCAAGGCCGGAGACCCCAGTCAGTCTTATATTCAACTCTGGGGCGAGGAACAAATTAAACTCGATGAATTGCGACAACTCGGGTGGCACGAACCCGCTGTGGAACTTTTAGTCCTGTCGGCTTGTCGGACTGCGTTAGGGGACGAACAGGCCGAACTGGGGTTTGCGGGTTTAGCGGTGCAAGCAGGGGTTAAGTCAGCCCTCGCCAGTTTATGGTATGTTAGCGATGAGGGAACACTGGGATTAATGACAGAGTTTTATACTCATCTGAGTCAGGTTAAGATTAAATCAGATGCCTTGCAAAGAGCCCAGTTAGCCATGATACAGGGAGATGTAATCATTGAGTCGGGTCAACTTAGAGGGTCACTTTCTCGGGGTGCAGTTGTTCAATTACCTCAAGGATTAGCTCAATTAGAAACAATGAATTTATCCCATCCTTACTATTGGGCTGGATTTACAATGATAGGCAGTCCTTGGTAACTTGTGATTTGTTCACGATTTGTTTTGTTAAATTTAGATTACGAGTATTCCCGCCTACCCCAATCTTTATGGACTCATACCCTCCTTCTAAATTGACCATCAGCTAGACTAATCTAGAATTAATATATACATAACATTCCACCGCAGATGACCACCGCACGAATGTCTCAATACTCTCCTGCGAAGAATTTACCCGAACGTCCTATCAGAGTTGGACTTCAGTTACCGATTTTTAATCGATTTACCATTCGACAGAAAATTGGTATCGGTTATGCCCTTGTAATTGGTATCGCTTTCGTTGGAACTGTTTCAGGATTTATTGTTGAAGCGTATTACAAAAACCAACTGAAAGAGCCGTTTACATCTGCTTACCAAACTTCACAACTCTTAACCCGCTTGAATCTAAATCTTGTGGAGTTAGAAGCAGACCAAAAACAGCTCACAGGAGCCATTACCCAACCTCAACAAGCTGAGCCGATTATCTCAACGATGCGCTCAAATATATTTGAAATTAATCGTCAGCTTCAACAGTTTACTATTCCTCCAGAAATCACAAATGCTGAAGTTCAAGCAGATTATCAAGCCCTGACAAAGCTGACTCAGTCTTATTCAGAAAATCTTAAAACTTATTCTCAGGAGTTAGAAAAGATTGTCCAACCTTTAGAGTCAAATCCAGCTAATCCTAACGCGATTTCTACCGCCCAAACCGCCCTACAAGCGTTACAAACGACCTCAACGACCCAACAACTTTTTCAGCTCTCTCGTGAGTCTCTTCCGCTAATAGTCCGTTATCAAGACCGCGCTGACCAAGGGATAAAAGTTGAGCAAAATATTCAGAATTTAGCCAATCAAATTCTATTTTTTAGTCTGCTTGTTGCCACATTCCTAGCACTAGTTTTAGGGGTTTATACCAGTTGGGTCATTGCTTATCCCATTGAAATGATGGTTCAAGTGGCTAATCAAGTGGGAGATGAATCGGATTTTGATTTACAAGTTCCGATTAAAACCAATGATGAAATTGGAGAACTCACAGAAGCCTTAAACCATTTAATTCGACGAGTTGCTGAATATACAGAAGCCTTAGAAAAAGCGAAAATTACGGCAGAATCAGCGAACCGTTCTAAGAGTGTTTTTCTGGCCAATATGAGTCATGAACTGAGAACGCCTTTAAACGCGATTATTGGCTATAGCGAAATGCTGCATGATGAGTCGGCTGACTTAGGTTATAACGACTTTTTACCCGACTTAGAACGGATTCAAACCGCCGGAACTCACCTCAGAGATATGATTAGTGATATTTTAGATATTTCTAAAATTGAAGCCGGTCACGTCACGCTATATTTAGAAGATTTTGATGTTAATCAAGAATTAATTCAAGATGTCATTACCACAACTAAACCCTTAGCCGAAAAGAATAATAATGTCTTGAAAGCTGATATTAGAACTGAACTGGGCCGGATGTATGCAGACTTACCCAAAGTGCGACAAGTGTTGTTGAATTTACTTAGTAATGCCTGTAAATTTACAGACAATGGCGTGATTACTCTTTCGATTGCAAGAGTGAAACATCAACCGAAAAATTCTCGTTCAGACGGCCAAAAAGCAACTGATAAACATCCCGGCAGTAGTCAATACTTAGTGTTTAAAGTGCGTGATACAGGGATTGGAATGACCACAGAACAAGCCGAACAAATTTTTAAAGCGTTTACTCAGGCTGATCCTTCCACCACAAAACGCTTTGGCGGAACGGGATTAGGACTGGCCATTAGTCAACGACTTTGCGAAATTTTAGGGGGTGGGATTAGTGTTGATAGTGAACCCGGAAAAGGATCGGTCTTTACTGTTTGGTTCCCGGTTCATGTCAAGGGGGATTTAAGATAGATTGTATCTTAAAACTGTTAAAAAAACTCACCGCAAATTTGCTTTATAGGGTGTTGAGTGATTTTTGAGACTTTTCGTGAATCTTTTCGGATTCATCTATTTAAAATATTTTAGGGCGCTGCAGAATCATACATCTGACTCAAAATCTAACGCTAATAGACCATTTCGGTGATCCGTACAATATAGTGGGGAATTTTATCATCAACCTGAATCCATCCTCCGTTAGAGTAAAAAAAGAGTCAACTAATAGGTAATACATTGAGGAAAATATTCAATAAATAAATGGACTCAAATATCTATTAGCTTGAAACAATATGAACATTCACTATAAAAAAGCTAAGCGGAGGATTAAGATCGATGCAACCCACCGATCCAAGTAAATTTACAGAAAAAGCCTGGGAAGCCTTAGTTCGGACTCCCGAGATTGTTAAACAAAATCAACAACAACAACTAGAAAGCGAACACCTGATGAAGGCGTTGTTGGAACAAAATGGACTAGCAACCAGTATTTTTAATAAAGTTGGAATTTCTGTTCCTCAACTCCAAGAAAAAACGGATGCTTTTATCAACCGTCAACCCAAAGTTCGCGGCAGCAGTCAAAATGTCTATCTCGGTCGCAGTCTCGATACTCTCCTTGACCGGGCAGAAACGCATCGCCAAGAATACAGTGACGAGTATATTTCTACAGAACATTTAATCTTGGCTTTTATGCAAGATGACCGCTTTGGTCAGTCTTTGTTGAAAGAATTGGGATTGAATGAAGCTAAACTCAAACAAACTATTACCCAAATTCGAGGAAATCAAACGGTGACGGATCAAAACCCCGAAGGTAAATATGAAGCGTTAGAAAAATATGGCCGAGATTTAACCGAAGCTGCCCGTCAAGGTAAACTCGATCCGGTCATTGGTCGAGATGATGAAATTCGCCGTACCATTCAAATTCTCAGTCGTCGAACTAAAAATAACCCCGTATTAATTGGCGAACCCGGTGTGGGGAAAACTGCGATCGCAGAAGGTCTGGCCCAACGGATTATTGCCGGAGATGTCCCTCAGTCGCTTAAAGATCGACAGTTAATTGCCTTGGATATGGGGTCTTTAATTGCCGGGGCGAAATTCCGAGGAGAGTTTGAAGAACGCCTCAAAGCGGTTCTCAAGGAAGTCACCGAGTCTGAGGGTAAAATTATCCTATTTATCGACGAAATTCATACCGTTGTTGGGGCTGGGGCGACTCAAGGGGCGATGGATGCCGGAAACCTCCTCAAACCGATGTTAGCCCGTGGAGAATTACGCTGTATCGGGGCAACGACACTCGATGAATATCGTAAGTATATCGAAAAAGATGCTGCCCTCGAACGCAGATTTCAACAGGTTTATGTCGATCAACCGACCGTTGTTGACACCATCTCAATTCTGCGGGGCCTGAAAGAACGTTATGAAGTCCATCACGGGGTGAAAATCTCCGACTCTTCTTTAGTGGCTGCAGCAACGTTATCCACACGCTATATTAGCGATCGGTTTTTACCGGATAAGGCGATTGATTTGGTGGACGAAGCAGCGGCTAAATTAAAGATGGAAATCACTTCTAAGCCGGAAGAATTGGATGAGATTGATCGTAAGATTTTGCAGTTGGAAATGGAACGATTATCCCTGCAAAAAGAAAGCGATCCCGCTTCAATTGAACGCTTGGAAAAACTAGAACAAGATCTAGCAAATCTCAAAGAACAACAGCGGACATTAAACACCCAATGGGAAGCTGAAAAGAATGTTATTACCCAAATTCAATCGATTAAAGAAGAAATTGATCGGATGAATATCGAAATTCAACAAGCTGAACGCAATTATGATTTGAACCGGGCGGCTGAGTTGAAATACGGTAAATTAACTGAGTTGCAGAAACGACTCAAAAATGCGGAAACTCAGCTAGAATCGACCCAAACCAGTGGTCAAACTTTATTACGGGAAGAAGTGACCGAAGCCGATATTGCAGAAATTATCTCGAAATGGACAGGCATTCCCATCAGTAAATTAGTTGAGTCGGAAAAAGAAAAACTGTTAAACCTCGAAGATGAATTGCATCAACGGGTGATTGGGCAAGATGAAGCCGTTACAGCGGTGGCTGATGCCATCCAACGGTCGCGGGCGGGACTATCTGACCCCAAACGTCCGGTTGCTAGTTTCATCTTTTTAGGCCCCACAGGGGTGGGTAAAACGGAACTGGCTAAAGCATTGGCTGCTTATCTGTTTGATACCGAGGAAGCCATTGTCCGGATTGATATGTCGGAATACATGGAAAAACACGCCGTTTCCCGGCTATTGGGGGCACCTCCAGGGTATGTCGGTTACGATGAGGGGGGGCAACTTACAGAAGCCATTCGTCGTCGTCCCTACGCGGTTATCTTGTTTGACGAGATTGAAAAAGCCCACCCGGATGTATTTAACGTGATGTTGCAAATTCTTGATGATGGTCGGGTGACTGATTCTCAGGGGCATACGGTAGACTTCAAAAATACGATTATTATCATGACCAGTAATGTCGGGTCACAATATATCCTTGATGTTGCCGGAGATGATAGTCGATACAATGAGATGCGAAGTCGGGTCATGGAAGCGATGCAAGCTAATTTCCGCCCAGAATTTCTTAACCGAATTGATGAGATGATTATCTTCCGTGGTTTGCAACAAGAACAACTGCGTCATATTGTTAAATTGCAAGTTCAACACTTAGCAAATCGTTTAGAAGATCGGAAAATGGCGATTAAATTAACCGATGCTGCCCTTGACTTTTTAGCAGAGGTTGGGTTCGATCCGGTGTATGGGGCGCGTCCTTTAAAACGGGCAATTCAACGGGAGTTAGAAACTCAACTCGCTAAAGGAATTTTACGAGGCGAATTCAACGACGGCGATACAGTTTATGTTGATGTTGAGAATGAAAGGTTATCGTTCAAACGCTTACCTGCGGAGTTGTTAAAAGTCAATTAAACCATTATGAGGCGGGCAAAACCCGCCTTTTTGATTGTTTAATGTTATTGAATAAAGCGTTTAATTTCACCGCAAGCAATATAAGAATTTCCTTGAGTGGTTTCTTTGATCGCCTCTACAACATATAGCATTCCTTCTTCACGAATATTACGAGGAAAGCGAATATTATAATCGGGGTCATAACCATCAGAAACGACTCTTGCCCTTAGTTTTTTACCATCCTGAATACATTGAACTAAAATACCATTTCCGACTGTATTGGTTGTTTCTAAGTCGGCGGCGGTTCCTTCTACTTTCGCTGTTTTTAATGCATTAGAATTCCGAGTTTTAGAACTTGTAGAAGTTCGACGTTGTTGACCTGGGGGTAAATATAAATAAATTTCACCAGCAGTCCGATAAAATGTATTATTTCCCGATAATTCAATTTTCTCGACTAAATAAGTCGCGTTTTCTTCTCGAATATTACGAGGAAACTGAACATTAAAATCAGGATTATAACCTTCGGAAATGACTTTAATTTTTAATTTACCTTTTTCCCGAACACATTGAAGTAATACACCATTCTCAGTCGTATTTTTAACTTCTAAGCTATCTGTTGAACCGCTACTAATTCCTCGTGAAGTTAAATCACTACGAGTCCGTTTTTGGGCTTGATAAGATTGAGAACGCATCTCTTTACGAATATTGCCCGGAAATTGGCGACTCTTCAGTTTTTCAGCATAATATTCTAGCTGTTCAATTTCTTCTGCTAACTCAAAGAATTCATCTAAAGCTTGATGTTTTAGATCTTGAATAAACTGTTGTAGTTCCTTATATCCCTGTTGATAATTCCCTTGATCTGCCGATTGAATTACATCCTGTTTCAAGTTAGCAATTCTGAATTTTGCTGTTTGTGCTTGAACTTGTTGATTGACTTTATTTTCCTGAACTTCTGTTTCCGAAGCTACAGTTACTTCTAAATTAATTTGCTCGCTTTCTTTCTGAATAACACCGTTAACTATTGTTTGATACTGATAACTCACTTTAGCGATCTGATGCGTTCCTAGTTCTTCAAAAGCAGGTAAAAATATTTCAATTGCTAAAGGCTTTGACTCTTTTGCGTAAACATCCCCCAAGAATATTTCTAAATTTTGATTAACCATCTGAGTCGGATAATTATTTAAGACTTTACTCAAAGAAACTTGCTCTTTTGGGTGTAAAGTTACTGTCAAATTTTGCGCGACTAAAGAAACTAAACTTTCTAACTCAATTTGAAAGACTTCTTCTGCTTCATCCGGGGATTGAATAAAGTAATAATTACCTGCACCTGCTTCAGCTAGATCAATTAACAGGTCTTCATTAAAGTGAGTTCCAAAGCCTAAAGTTGTCGTCGTGACTCCTTCTTCTGCCTGTGTTTGAGCCGTTTTATTCAGAACTGTAGAATTGGTAATTCCGACATTGGCTTGACCATCGGTTAAGAGTAAAACCCGATTAATTTTATCAGGAGATTGTTGTGATTTTACATGCTCATAACCCATTAACCAACCCCCACTTAAATTTGTTGCGCCTCCGGGACGAATTTGACCGATTTTAGTTTGAATTGCCTTTTTATCCTCGACAGGTTGAGGGGGTAAAATAGTACTGGGTTTGTCATCATAAATAACCACTGATAAAATATCTTCTGGTGTGAGATATTCTACTAATTTTTGTGCCGCAGCGATCGCATATTTTAAAGGTTTACCTGCCATCGAACCGGATCGATCTAAGACTAAACTTAAATTAAGTGGAATGCGTGTCGTTTGTTGGCTTTCTGATGTGCCACTAAAATTAATCAGGACTTCCGCAGTAGAAGCAGTCTGAGGTGCAACTAAAGATTTGAGCAGAGAATAGTTAGCTTTCATGTTAATCTATAACTGACTCAGTTACAAAAGTGGTTGTATTATTTAGGATGCCAAAAATCTGATTAAAAGTGGAACTGTGAAGGTTAATTTTTTTTACAGAATCAAGCAAAAGTTTAGAATATTAAAAATAAGTTCATGAACAAACCCAAGCAGTCAATTAGTTATTGTTTAAAATAGAGTCAATTAATTAATCTCTCAAAATTAGGATATCATTAACAGATTTGATAGGTTGGAAAAATCTTAGTATATTAATACATTAGAAAAGAGACTGAGGATAAATAACTCAGCCTCTTCGGTTATCTTATAATGGGGCAGCAAAAACCTGTGTCCAATAATGGTTAAAATTGGTATCTCCCGTATCATTTTCTAGGAAGAAATGACCTACACCAATTTCAGTAAAATCAGGATTTAATAAATTCGCCCGATGTCCGTCACTATTGATCCAACCGTCTACCACTGTTTCTGGAGTCGAATAACCCGCTGCAATATTTTCCCCGGCGGTGAAGAAATCATACTCTACTGCATCAACGCGATCGCCAATATTAGAACCATCTACCCCAGTATGACTAAAGAAATCCTCAATCGCCATATTTTGACTATGGGTTTGGGCGGCTGTGGCTAATTGGGGATCAAAACTGAGTGGATCTAACCCATTATCCTGGCGAAATTGATTTGTCAGTTGAACGACTTCATCCACAAAACTAGAGTCTATAGGCGGTTCTGTTATGGGGCTACCACCATTAACAATTACCCCGCCGTTATCAAAATCGTCACTGCTGATGGCTGAGGCTTCAATACCCTCTAATATTACAATTTCTTCCCCTGTCAAGGTTAATGTAATGCTGGTTTGGTTATTACCGATATCCTGAATAGTAACTTCGTTAAAATTACTGGGAAGTCGTAATAAGTCAACCCCATCTTCAAAGTCTGTAATGATATCTCGATCATCGCTTGAAGTCCCTAAACCAAAGACATCAGCCCCCTCGCCACCTGTTAAAATATCATTACCTAAATCACCGTAGACTATATCGTTCCCCAATCCCCCAACAACACTATCATTGTCACGACCCCCGAAAAGTTGATCGTCTCCAATTCCTCCATCTAAGGTATCTTCTCCTAAATTGCCATAGAGAAAATCATTACCCCCTTCTCCATTGAGAAAATCTCCTTGTTTTCCGCCAAATACCGTATCGTTTCCGTCGCCCGCAAAAACGGAGTCAAGATCAGTATTGGTTAAAATTAGTTCGCTATCACTCGATCCTCCAACGGTATCATTTCCCCCCAATGTTAAAACTCCAAAGGGAAAGCTAGAGAGTTGTCCAGGAGATAAAACAATAGATTCTGCACTATTGTCTCCCATCATAAAACCAAATTCTGTATTAGGAAAAAGTACCATGTTATAAATTGTCCTCCTTTTAAGAACGCATTAAATCACCCTATCAAACTATTTCAATATTAAGTTTGACAATTCCGCAAAATGGCTGATGAGAAGCTATTTTTCTGAATTCATCCTCTATTTAAAACCCTCTATCTCACTCGTTTATTTTTTAGAGAAACTCTAATTTTTTACGAACGATAGATACATTTTTGAGTTGGGAATAGAGAACGGAGGAGAATTAAATATTTCAATATACGCGGGTATTGCTGTATATTATAAAACACAAAAAATCGAGTTTCTTTACTTCAAAATTCTAGTTAAATTTCATATATCCGGAAAATGAATAAATAAATATTATATTAATCGACGTAGTCAGTTAAGCGATAAATGATCGTAATTCTAATGTTAAACAACTCATCTAATTCTCTATCTTAACTACGATTCTTTCTGATCTCGCACATCCTGACAAAATTGTTGAACTGCATTTACAATTGTTTCTTGTAAATTCGCGTATGTTTTAACAAAAGGAGGTTGCCAAGCCGATAATCCGAGTAAATCCGTTGTAACTAATACCTGACCATCACATTTTTGACCTGCCCCAATCCCAATTGTGGGAATGGTTAATTTATCAGAAATTTGTTGAGCGAGTTCTGTCGGAATATGTTCTAATACAATAGCAAATGCTCCGGCTTCTTGTAGCGCGATCGCTTCATTTAAAATCCGTTCGGCTGCGGCTGCCGTTTTTCCCTGTTGACGAAATCCGCCTAATTGATGCACTGACTGAGGGGTTAAACCCACATGACCCATCACCGGAATTCCCACTTGAGTTAAAGTTGAAACAGTTTGTATTAATTGTGGATATCCACCCTCGAGTTTAACCGCTTGTGCGCCTGTTTCTTTTAATACTCGTCCGGCAGAATGAATGGCTTGTTGTATACTTTCTTGATACGTTAAAAACGGTAAATCCACCACAACTAACGCCTGTTTCACTCCCCGACAAACAGCCTTAGCATGGTGAATCATTTCTTCTAAAGTCAGGGGTAATGTCGTCGGATAACCTAACCCCACCATCGCCAGAGAATCCCCCACTAAAATAACATCAACTCCGGCTTGATCTAACAGTTGGGCAATTGCATATTCATAAGCCGTCAAGACAGTAATAGGGCGGTGTTGTTGTTTCCATCGAATTAATTGTTGAGTAGTGACTGCCATATTCGTTGTTTGTAAGGGAACAGGGAGTAGGGAGTAAGGAAGACTTCGGAGACTTGGAGGACTTGGGAGGGTAAAAAGTTATGAGTAACTCGTCATTGAGTAGGAAAAGCCAACTTAATCCCTATTACCTACTGACTAAAGCCGCTGTTGCTTTCTTCATCATTCACAATCGATCATTCAATTAACGCCATCCCAAACCCCGCAACAACGGAACAATCAAATAGTGACTGATCCCGAGCCATAAGCCCGTCATTGCCCCCAAAAGACCAATAAACCCTAAATTCCACCAAAACTCTAACCAGTCGGGTCTGATGCCAACTGTGGGGAAAGTTAACAACTCATGAGGGATCAGTTGATAATTGCCAAATAAATTGAATAAACAGACTGTACCGACTGCGGCTACTCCAACATAAACACTTTTATGACTGGTTAAGCCTAAACCCAAAGTTAAAATCGCTACAGCCAGCCCCGGACAGAAGGCGGTTAATCCTCCTAAATCTTGCCACAATGAAATTAAATTCAGGGGTTTTGCCAGTTGCCAAGTGACACTTGCAATCAGATATCCTACCATTCCCATCGCCGCCGCCTGCCCATAACGTCGATTTTGATCAAAACCCCCTGCATCCGTTAACCCTAGGGCGGTTCCCATGCCTGCCAGTCCCAAGACTAATAATTCTGCCCCGAGTTTCATCCCTAACCCCGGAAACCAGACCGGAATTTGTTCAGCAAACCAATTGGCTAAAATTGCCCCAACCGGAGTCCAATAGGCTAAAACCAACCCGATAACCGCCCCTGTAATTCCTCCGAAGCCCCCTAATACCCCTTCCCAGATGCTGGTAAATATCCCTTGCAATAAATATAAGACGAGGCTACCGACTGCAGCCAAACTCTGCATTAACCCTCGGTCTAACAAAATTAAACTGGTTTTCACCCCATCAATACAGCGTTGAAAAAACGACATCTGTCGATGAGGATAACGCTTAAAGCGATCGACACGAAATAAGGCGGTTTGAATGTCTGCTGCGGTTTGGGGTCGTAACCGTTGGTCATTTTGTACCATCGCATCTAAAATATCACCGAAACCTCGACTGATATCAGTCTGTTGTCGCCAATTCAATTCAGCCGTGACCGGGTCTTCTAAGTCAGCCGGAAATTGACCCGTGAGTAAGTGAATACCCGTTCGTCCGAGGGCATAAAAATCAGCCGCTGGGCCAATAGCGGCCCCAATAATTTGTTCAGGGGGACTATAACCGGGAGAGACTAAACGAGTGGTACTTCTGAGGGTGGGTTCGCGATCGCCATGAGGTAATAAACCCATCTGTTTTGCCCCGCCAAAATCTATCATCACCAGTTGAGTGTGTTGAATTTGGTTCGTATCAAGGGGAAATTGTGGAGTTGCGCGTAACATTAAGTTGGAAGGCTTCAAGTCTCGATGAATAATCTGATAGTTGTGTAACTCTCGCAGAATTTCCAAGGCTTGATGCAACCAACTCATCACCCATGCTTCTGGGCAACCTTGAGGATGGCCATCGAGAATGGCTTGTAGAGTTGGCCCGTGAATTTTTTCCATCACCAGACAAGGCAGCGATGAGGTGGTCACACCGCGTTTAGTCAGAACAAAGTAGCCATTGGGTTCGACACGAGGAATGCCTGGGTGGCGAATTTGGGCAAGGACTTGGGCTTCCTGTTCAAACAGTTCTAAGGCTTTGGGATTCGGTTCTATCAGGACTTTCAATACTTTTTCGGTTTGAAATTTCAAATCCCAAACGGTGTATAAGGTTGAAAATCCTCCTGTTCCTAAACAGGTTAAGGGAATATAGCGACGGTTGAGTTGAATGGGTGCACCACAACTTTGACAAAACTTATTTCCCCAAGGTTGACCGAAAGGTTTGGGACAATTGGGGTTAATACAATGAACCGTAGAGGAGATGGGAGGTTGCACAATCTGTTTCGTCAGAATTTATGGATCGGCAATGGATTCTTTATAGTTTATATGAATTATGAATTATGAATTATATGAATTATGAGCGATCAATTATGAATTATGAGCGATCAATTATGAACAAGGCAATAGGGAACAGGGAACGGGGAACAGCGGATTTGGGGTAAAATCTTACGTGAAGAGCGCACACGCACTACGCGAATGACTGTAACAATAAATCCTACTCAATGACGAGTTACTCATGACTCCCGTACTTTGGTTGCATGCAACGTCACGACAGACTCATAACTCATAACGGGCGTGTACAGACGTTACATGTAAAGTCACGACAGACTCCCTACACCCTACACCCTACACCCTATTCTCCGTTCCCTAATCTCACTTTAATACTAAAATAAGAGTAAATATGAAGAAAGTTTACAGGCGGGGGCTATGAAACGTATCGTTTTGATTGCTGGATTTGAATCTTTTAATGCTGAATTATATCGCCAAGCGGCCGCCGTCGCTACATCCCGCTGCCCGGAATTAGAGATTCATGTATTTAGCGATCGCGCCCTGACTGACTCACCGGATACCGTTGCCGCCGCCTTAGAAACCGCTGATGTCTTTTTTGCCAGCTTAATATTTGACTACGATCAGGTTTTATGGTTAAGAGAACGGGTTCAACATATTCCCATTCGTCTGGTATTTGAGTCGGCTTTAGAATTAATCAGTTTAACTCAAATTGGTGCTTTTCAAATTGGTGACCAACCCAAAGGAATGCCAAAACCTGTTAAATTTATTCTCAGTAAATTTTCTAGCGGACGGGAAGAAGATAAGCTAGCGGGTTATATTAGTTTTCTCAAAGCTGGCCCTAAATTACTGAAATTTGTTCCGGTTAAAAAGGTTCAAGATTTACGCAACTGGTTAATTATTTATGGCTATTGGAATGCAGGCGGATCGGAAAATGTCGCATCGATGTTTTGGACAATAGCCGAGAAATATTTAGATTTAAAAATAGGAGAAATTCCGCCTCCAGTAGAAACCCCGAATATCGGATTATTACATCCTGAATATAACGGTTATTTTGAATCTCCCAAAGACTATTTAAATTGGTATCAAACCTCTCCTATAACCTCTCTGGATAACGGAAATGCCGCAGGCGGAGGGATGGGGAAACATAGGAAAGATCAACCTGTTGTGGGAATTTTACTTTACCGTAAACACGTTATTACCAAACAACCCTATATTCCTCAATTAATTCATTATTTTGAAGCAGCCGGATTAACGCCTTTACCCATTTTTATTAATGGTGTTGAAGGTCATGTCGCCGTCAGAGATTGGATGACAACCGCTTATGAAACGGGTCAAAGAAAACAAGGAAACACAGAAACTTTATCCTTATCTGCTGAAGCGGTAGAAGTCGATGCGATTGTTTCTACCATTGGTTTTCCTTTAGTTGGGGGCCCTGCTGGTTCAATGGAAGCTGGACGACAAGTAGACATTGCGAAAAAGATTTTAACAGCTAAAAATATCCCTTATATTGTTGCCGCGCCTTTATTAATTCAAGATATTTATTCCTGGACTCGTCAAGGAGTTGGTGGGTTACAAAGTGTTGTTTTATATGCTTTACCCGAACTTGATGGCGCAATTGATACGATTCCGTTAGGCGGGTTAGTGGGTGAAGATATTTATTTAGTTCCAGAACGAGTCAAACGATTAACAGGACGGGTTAAAAACTGGATTAAACTAAAGCAAACACCACCCTATAAACGCAAAATAGCAATTATTTTATATGGATTTCCGCCCGGTTATGGGGCAACAGGAACTGCTGCGTTATTAAATGTTCCTCGCAGTTTAGTTAACTTCTTAAAAGCTTTAAAAGAACAAGGATATGCAGTGGGAGAAATTCCGGAAGATGGAGAAGAATTAATTCAAAAAGTAAAAGTAGCCGATGAATATAATAATTTGCAAAATACTAATGGAAATAAACCGACGGCTATTTCTGTTCAAAAGTTAGAAAAATGGTTAGGATATTTATTAACCAGTAAGATAGAAAAAAATTGGGAATCTTTAACAAAAAGCGGCATTAAAACAGATGGTGAAAATTTTTATATTGGTGGGGTTAATTTAGGTAATATTTGGATAGGGGTACAACCGCCGTTAGGCATTTCGGGCGATCCGATGCGGTTAATGTTTGAACGAGATTTAACCCCTCATCCTCAATATGCCGCCTATTATAAATGGCTACAAAATGAGTTTCAAGCTGATGCCATTGTTCATTTTGGGATGCATGGAACGGTAGAATGGTTACCCGGTTCACCTCTTGGGAATACAGGTTATTCTTGGTCAGATATCTTACTCGGAAATATTCCTAATTTATATATTTATGCGGCGAATAATCCTTCCGAATCAATTCTCGCGAAACGTCGGGGTTATGGGGTATTAATTTCGCATAATGTTCCGCCTTATAGTCGCGCTGGATTATATAAAGAATTGATTAGTTTACGGGATTTAATTGCAGAATATCGTGAAGATCCACAAAAAAATTCAGCATTACAAGAAGCCATTTCTAAGAAAATTATCGATGCCGGCATTAACAAAGATTGTCCGTTTACAGAAGCGAAAAATTTAGGAATAGAATTTAGTCCAGAAACCGCCCGAATGTTTAGCGTTGAAGCATTAAATCATTATTTTGTTCAAGTTTATAACTATTTACAAGTCGTCGAACAGCGGTTATTTTCTTCAGGATTACATACATTAGGAGAAGCGCCGACAGAAGAGATTTTAGATAGTTATTTAAATGCTTATTTGGCGGATAAACCTGATACTGATTCTACCGAAGCAGATAATATTCGGGAATTATTAATGCAAACAACAGATGAAATCACTAATTTATTAAGAGGCTTAAATGGTGAATATATCCCTCCTGCGCCCGGTGGAGATTTGCTTCGAGATGGTAATGGTGTTCTACCCACAGGACGAAATATTCATGCCTTAGATCCTTATAGAATGCCCTCTCCTGCCGCTTATGAACGGGGGCGGGAAATCGCGAAAAAAATTATCGATCAAAACTTAGCAGAAACCGGAAAATATCCAGAAACAATTGCAGTGATGTTGTGGGGTTTAGATGCAATTAAAACCCGAGGAGAATCGATTGGTATATTACTCGAATTAGTGGGGGCAGAACCGATAAAAGAAGGAACCGGAAGAATTGTACGTTATGGACTCAAACCGTTAGCTGAAATCGATCATCCTCGCATTGATGTGTTGGGGAATTTATCCGGTATTTTCCGCGATAGTTTTGTCAATATTATTGAACTATTAGATGATTTGTTTCAACGGGCAGCAACGGCAGATGAACCTGTTGATAAAAACTTTATTCGCAAACACGCTTTACAATTAGAATCTCAAGGAATTGAGAATACCGCTGCCCGCTTATTTTCTAATCCTTCGGGGGATTTCGGTTCGCTTGTCAACGATCAAGTTGTGGATGGAAATTGGGAAAATAGTAATGAATTAGGCAATACTTGGAAAGGGCGAAATGTGTTTAGTTATGGTCGTCAAGACAAAGGTCAAGCTAGACCAGAAGTGATGACACAATTATTACAAACAACCGATAGAATTGTTCAAGAAATTGACTCGGTTGAATATGGTTTAACGGATATTCAAGAATATTATGCCAATACAGGCGGATTAAAACAAGCCGCAGAACAACAGCGGGGTCAAAAAGTGGAAGCGAATTTTGTTGAAAGTTTTTCTAACGATACTACACCGCGTAAATTAGATGATTTACTCCGCATAGAATACCGCACAAAATTGTTAAATCCTAAATGGGCGGATGCGATGGCAAATCAAGGTAGCGGTGGGGCTTATGAAATTTCTCAGCGGATGACTGCGTTAATGGGTTGGGGGGGAACGGCGAATTTTAAGGACAATTGGGTGTATGACCAAGCGGCTGACACTTATGCTTTAGATGCGGCGATGGCAGAGAAATTACGTCAAGCCAACCCAGAAGCATTTCGTAATATTGTCGGGCGAATGTTAGAAGCCAATGGTCGAGGTTTTTGGCAAGCAGAAGAAGAAAAGTTACAGAAGTTACAGCAACTTTATGAATTATCTGAAGCAGAGATTGAAGGCGTAGCGGTTAAGTAGTTGATATAACAAATGACAAATCACCCAATTGCTAGAAATATCAGTATGATACTAAGAATAGTGTTTATAGAAAAAAATTGATGAGTAGTACTCACTCCACTTCGGCGATTGATATCGCATCTGGTTTTCACGCCTTATCCGACCCTTTGCGAATTCAAGTCATCGAACTATTACGAGAAAAAGAACTCTGTGTGTGTGAACTCTGCGACATTCTCAAAGTGAGTCAGTCCAAACTCTCGTTTCACCTCAAAACCTTAAAAGAAGCAGGCCTAGTTCGCGCCCGTCAGCAAGGCCGCTGGGTGTACTACAGTCTCAACCTCAGCCAGTTTGTCGAGATGGAACAATATTTAGCCGAATATCGTCGATATAGTCCCGCTTTGCCGGCGCGTCCCTGTTGTGAATAAGTCCAACTGAAAAGCACTTACTGCCTTCGATATGGTGTGTCAGCCTGGGGGGTGTTGAATATCGAAAGTCTTGCCCGTGACAAATATCAAATATTTTTTATTCATCTATATGTCTATATTTTCAATCATACATCCAGAAAACAGCTTGATGATAGACTTTTCAGCATCTTCTGTATTGCTTCTGGTCTAGAGACAGTACTACATACAAAAAAATTTTGCTTTAGTCACTCACTTCAGAATAAGCACACCCCTAGCCTCAAAAATTTACCATCCTTGAGCGATCAAAAGCCGATCCGGAAGTTTGCAAAGATTGCTTATTGTTTGTACAGTAAAGTTTACAAGTAGAACATAGTTTTTAAAAAACTCTAAAATTGAAGACAGAACCTGATGAGAATCAACAGCTCAGAGCTTCCTGTAAGAATTGAGACTAATGGTGCAACACAGGTCAGAAATAGTGGAAACTTATAGTTAAGGTTCTAAGTTATGCCGAGAATATTAGTCATTGATGACGATCCAGCGATCGCAGAATTAGTTGCAATCAACCTAGAAATGGCAGGCTATGAAGTCAGCCAAGCCGAAGATGGCATTAAAGGACAAGCTTTAGCGCTGCAACTGTTGCCCGATTTAATTATTTTGGATCTAATGCTGCCAAAAGTAGATGGTTTCACCGTCTGTCAGCGGTTACGGCGAGATGAGCGCACAGCCGATATTCCGATTGTGATGTTAACTGCCTTAGGTCAAACTCAGAATAAAGTAGAGGGATTTAATGCGGGTGCAGATGATTACCTGACAAAACCGTTTGAACTTGAAGAAATGCTGGCGCGGGTACGGGCATTGTTACGACGTACTGACCGCATTCCCCAGGCTGCCAAACATAGCGAGATTCTCAGTTACGGCACTTTAACCCTAGTTCCGGAGCGGTTTGAGGCGATTTGGTTCGATAAAACTGTTAAACTGACTCATCTTGAGTTTGAACTGCTGCACTGCTTATTACAGCGTCATGGTCAAACTGTTGCACCCAGCGAAATTCTCAAAGAAGTTTGGGGATATGATCCAGATGATGACATTGAAACCATTCGGGTTCACATCCGCCATTTACGAACTAAAATGGAACCCGACCCCCGTCATCCTCAATTCATCAAAACGGTTTATGGTGCAGGGTATTGTTTAGAACTACCCACCAGCAGCGATAGTATTAGAACCGATGAAGCCTCTTCTCAAGAACTTTCAGCGAATATTAGTAGCGCGGGAGGACGGCAAAAATCTTAGCAGTAGATCAGGTCCATCAGTGATGCTCTTGAAATTCACTACAGTTGCCCCTACACCCCCATGCGTTGGGGGTTTTAAATAGGAGATAAACTGATATTAATTTACTATTAAAAGGATTATTTTTATGATGTGAGCGGATCGTGTTCAGCCAGAAGTTTCTCCAGTCGGGCTTCATCAACTCTAGATAATATTTTACCTGCTTCGTGATTATCTCGAATTGTTTTTGCCAAGGTAAAAGAAGAACCAACAGAGAATGTTAGACCCATTCCCATAAAGCCTTTAATCCAGTTATTAACGGGTAAGTAAGCAATTCCTAAACCCGTTACAGACAGGGCTAAAAGGAAAGAAAACCAAACCTGAAAGATCCATGCGGGTGTATCCTTCTGTTGAATTGTTTTATTCTTCATCGTTTTTTATTGGGCAACAATATCTTGAGTCAATTGCTTCTCTATCCTAAAAGGAATGAAGACGTGATTCAATGTTTAGTGGACAGTTGTTAGAGGTGAACACGATCAGGTTTGAATAAATGAGTCTATTTTTAGGGTTGAATCAAGATGAGTAGAAATTAATATAATATAGTCTCCAACTGATTAATGATCGATCAAGACGTTGCATCCAAAGACGTTATCTGTCAATCTTTAGGCCAAAAGAAAATTTTTAAGATGGGTTGATTTAATAGATATAATATGAGTATAGACACAGATTCTTTATCCGTCGAAGTTATTCTAAATCATTCATACCAATCACTCGGAAATATCTCCTTAGATTGGCATCCTCAACCCGGTCATTATCTAAATTTAGAGGGTAAAACTTACACAGTATTAGAACGTCGTCAACGTTATCAACTCAGGAATGGTCGTTATTATTTAGCTAAAATTGCTATTTATGTTCAACCCACTCAACCCCCTGTTGAACAGAGTTTCATTCAAGGAAAATGGGTGATTGGGGATGCAAATTGCCGTTTTAATGCCCATTCTGAACTGATTCGATGTGCAATTAATCCCCAGGGTTTATGTCAAAATTGTCGATATTATGAACCGATAAATCATTAAGCCAACTTATACAGATTTGCTTTGTAATCTTTAGCCGATGTCAAACTCCATTGTGCATTTCCTGTTAATTCTAGCACTTGTTGATGGTATCGCAGCAAACTAGGACGATGTCCGACACTAATATAAGTAGTATAAGTTTCTTGCAATTTAGCATAAAGACGCGCTTCATTCTTTAGATCTAATGCACTCGTTGCCTCATCTAAAATTGCATATTTAGGTTGACTCAGTAAAACTCGGGCAAATGCTAAACGTTGCTGTTCTCCTAATGATAATATATTGCCCCAATCTAATGGATATTCAAACCCTCCCACTCGTTGGGGTAAATCTTCTAAATTGACCCATTGTAACACCTGAAGTAACTGATTATCCTCTATAGAACGCTCAAGATGAGGATACAATAACTGTTCTCGTAAACTGCCTGAAATCATGTAAGGACGTTGAGGTAAGAACAACATTTCTTCTAATTTTGGTCGAACTAAACGCCCTGTTCCTGTCATCCACAACCCAGCAATCATCCGCAGTAAAGAACTTTTTCCCACGCCACTTTCTCCCACAATTAATAATCCTTGATTGTGAGGAATTCTCAGTGATAAATCTTCGATTAATACTTGTTGAGAGTCTGGAGTTAATAAGGTTAAATGTTCAAAAGAAAGTTGAGAACTAACAACCACATCAATTTTCCGTTCTCCTGTCGGACTGTTAGAATTAGACTGTTCTAATGCTTCCGAAAAGCTAGCTAAGCGATTCACTCCTGCCCCTAATTCCCCCAACGGTTGAATTTGATCCACAACAACTGAAAAGGCATCTAAAACCCGTCGAAAGGCAAAATTAGCCTGCACAATATCACCATATTGAATATCTCCTGAAAAATAAATCGGAGCCAGAATAATATAAGGTAAAATTCTCACTAAATATCGATATCCTGTTGTGAAATAATTCACATTGCGTTGCCAGCCAATTAGTAAGTTAAAATTGTTAAATGCTTGAGAGAAATAATGATTGATATTACTTTTTTCTTGATATTCGCCTTGATAAAAAGCGATAGATTCTCGATTATCTCTGACATTAATTAATCCATGTCTAAAATCTGCTTCATGTTTAAGTTGATCGAAGTTTAGGGAGATTAAACGTTTCCCTAAAAAGATGACAATTACTGTTCCCGCAAAAGCATATAGAAATAAATTAATCGAGACTTTTGTGGAAATTGACCAAAGAATACCACCAAAAAGAATTAGATCAATAATTGCTTCCAATATAGTAATCAGTAGCTTTAAGCTGGTAACGGTTAAGGATTTAATGTCTTCGGCAATACGTTGATCTGGGTTATCGATTTTATATTGGGCTTCTACTTGATAATAAGAGCGGTGTTTAAAATACTTTTCAAGAAACTGCTCAGTTAGCCACTTTCGCCAAGAATTTCCTAATCGATCTTGGCTATACCAATAGATCGCAACAATCGGAACACCTAATAGTAAAACACCACAATAAACCCAAATAAACTGCCAAAACTCACTCGGATTTCGACTGGATAAAGCGGTGGTGAAGAACTTCATCACATAACTAATCGTGACATTCAACACACCGACAGAAATCGCCAATAGCAGTAAACCCGATAATAATCCCCAGGTTTTCCAACGAGAGAGAAGTTGATTTTTATAATGAAATGCCGCCATCAACGGACAGCAAAACATTAAAATAACAATTAAACTTTGAGGAGAATGAATAATCCGATCAATATAATCTAATAATCCAGGTGCTAACTGATTAAAATACTGAGGAAAGACAAATTGACTCCCCAAAGTGACCACAGTAATACTCAGAAAAGTAATTGCTAGTAAAAATGCCAGCAGGAGAAAAAGTAGCCCTAAAAAAGTTGAGGTACTTTTTGACTCTATCGGATAAAAAAATGGCTGAGCGATCGCACAATATCGTCGCCATAGCTTGCGATCAAATCGATTCATTATTTTAATATTAAGGCTCAACACAGCATTGTAAATCAAGACTCAATTCACCCCAAAACTTGAGGTGTTAGAGAGATTATTAACCGGACCGAAACTACATATGCGAGGGTTCGTAGTCGGATGAAAGCACAGCCAGGGTGACGGGTTTTAACAAGGCAGACAAAAGGCTGAGAACAACAAAGGTGACAGCGATAATTAGCAGAGGGCGTTGATTTAAAATATCCTGAATTACACTTTCAATTAACGCATTCGGACGAGTCAGGATATCCCAGGTATTGAACCGTTGAAATCGTCCTAGATAAATACCAATAGCACAAAGAAATTGGACGAGCAACTCAATCCCTTTGTTCCATATCCCCCAGCCTTGGGCTTGAAAATAGCGTTCGAGTTGGATCAAACACAAAATATAAGCCCCAAACCCAAGCAACATGAATACAAGATACTGAGGAATTAATGCTAAGGAAATAATCCAGATGGAGTAACCGAAACGAATATCTTCCACCAAATGAATCACATCTGTCAGCACATAAGGCGCATTTGGCAAGAAGAAGATAAACATTAAAAACACTATCCACCAGCCCAGGGAACGAGCCGAAGATAGAAACTCCCAAACAATTAAGGCAGTCGTCACTAAAATCACTGCAATCAGATATTTCCAATCCAGGATTTGAGTAATATTTCCCAAAAAACGCAAAACGTTTGGGATATGAGGAAACACACTTAAGGCCAGTAACAAGCCAACTCCCCAAAGCAATAAAGGCGATTGCTTGATCGAAAGACTTGATAAACCGTGAGGGTTAAACAGCCAAAAACTAAGGGCTAACGGGATTAACGCCAAAAATAAGTTCCACGACATCCAACCAACATTTGTTGAGATGGCAAGCCATGCTGCATTGATCCAGTGAATCAGGATAAGAATCATATGATCCCTTCGATAAACTGTTGAACGATAAGCTGACTGGAAATCCAGTGTAGTGAAATGCTAGCCCCTGATTAGAATTTAGCCTAGCCTCCAGAAAAAATTTCCTGAAACCTAGATGCTGAATACCGTTTAGTCGTAATAGTAGATAGAAATTGAACCTAGGTGCAAACCCAAAAATTGAGCATCACAGATTTTATTGTTCAACTTCTAATGTAGCCCACTATAATAAGTTGCAATCTAATTTAATGGATTTCGGGAAAACTGGAACAATTTTTCGGTGTCTGTCCCCCCGAACGATACCATTGCTGCCCACGAATACGCACAATGTCTAAAACTTATACTGTTGAAATATCCTATCAGGGAGAAACACGGGTTATCCAAGTCCCGGAGAATGAATACATTCTGAAAACGGCTGAAGATCTCGGATTCGATCTACCTAATTCCTGCAATGCCGGGGTATGTACCACCTGTGCCGCCAAAATCCTCTCAGGGGAAGTTGAGCAAAGTGAAGGCATGGGGATGAGTCTGGAACTACAACAACAGGGTTATGCTTTGCTGTGTGTTTCTTATCCTCGATCCGATCTCAAGATTGAAGCCGGGAAAGAGGATGAAGTTTATGATGCTCAATTTGGTCAACCTTCAACTGCTTCTTAAATAAAGAATATGACAACCCATTTTATTACCGCCGAAATCGATTTACAACAATCTCCTATTCAACTCCAACGCGCGATTGAAGCCGAACTGCAACAGCGAGGAGAACCCCTACGTTGGGCAATTACGAGCGTCGATGCTGAGGCTCAGAAAGCTCAAATAGAAGCCGTTGTCACAGTGGGCGAGAATGCGACCCAACCGCAAGATTAATATGCAGCGTCCCTACACCGTTGTTTTGCTCGTTCCGACTGGAATTGGCGCAGCTATTGGTGGATACGCTGGAGATGCTTTACCCGTTGCTCGTGCTGTGGCTGGGGTCTGTGATACGTTAATTACTCATCCTAACGTTCTCAATGGTGCTCAACTGTATTGGCCGTTATCTAACGCCCTGTATGTGGAGGGATACGCCCTAGACCAATTTGCCGCAGGAATTTGGGGACTGAGTCCGGTTCATCAAAACCGCATCGGGTTACTATTTGATCAAGCCATAGAACCGCAACTGCTAAGCCGACATTTACAAGCGGCTGATGCTGCCCGTGCCACGTTAGGATTGAGTTTAACCGATTATGTTGTTACAGATGCTCCCCTCCATGTCGAGCTGAGAACAGCCCCCTCTGGGGCCTCCTGGGGGACAATAGGGAACCCAGATAGCTTGCTGCGGGGGGCAGAAACATTAATTCAGAAAGCCAACGCCGAAGCGATCGCAGTTGTTGCCCGGTTTCCTGATGAAATTGACAGTGAAGCCTTACAACAATATCGTCAGGGGCAAGGTGTCGATCCCTTAGCCGGAGCAGAAGCTGTAATTAGCCATTTAATTGTCCGTCAGTTTCAAATTCCGGCAGCCCATGCCCCAGCCTTGTTACCCCTGCCTCTCGATCTCCAACTCTCACCGCGATCGGCTGCTGAGGAAATTGGATATACCTTTTTACCCTGTGTCTTAGCGGGGTTAAGTCGTGCGCCTCAATGGGTGAATTCATCTCAGCCCGGTTTAGGTTTAACCTCGTCTCAACTTTGGGCATCTGATGTTGATGCTATTATTGTTCCTGCGACCGCTTGCGGTAGTAGCGCTATCCTCAGTTTCAGCCAAACTGGAGCTAAAATCATTACAGTTGCCAATAATTCTACACGGATGCAAGTCTCATCAGAATCTCTGGGAATTAAGGCTATTGCAGTTAACTCTTATTTAGAAGCCCTGGGTGTCTTAGTTGCCTTACGAGGTGGTATTGACCCAGCAGCACTAAATCCGGATATATTATCCATTGCTAAGGTTTACAATTAAAGCAAAGCATTTAAATAAACTATTACTTTTTTATCTAAAATTGTGGTTGAACATCGCTCTAATACCCCAGATCTTGAACCCCTAACCCGTATGCAAGTGTTGCTCGCGATGGGGGGAACCGCTATTGTTTTGCTGGTTGTCGCTAAGCTATGGTTATATCTGGGTAACGTTGTCCTTTTACCCGTTCAGTTTACGCTCAATGGTTTGCTCTGGGGTGTGGCTTTGGGTGCAGGAATTACTGTTATCAGTAGTTTAATCTATCGAATTTGGCCAGATTATGGTCGTAGTGCGGATCAATACTTAAAATTAATACTGACTCCTTTATTGTGGCCGGACTTAGTTTGGTTAGGGTTGTTGCCGGGACTGAGTGAAGAATTAGTCTTCCGAGGGGTAATGTTATCGGCGTTGGGGGCAAATACAACTGCTTTAATTGTTTCAAGCCTTTGTTTCGGCATCCTCCATTTTAGCGGTTCTCAGCAATGGCCGTATGTCATTTGGGCAACAGTCGTGGGTTTAATTTTAGGCTATGTAACCTTACTAACCGGAAACTTACTCGTTCCCATTGTGGCTCATATTTTTACTAATTTTATCTCCGGTTGTTTGTGGAAGTTGAAATATATCGGAGCTTCTGAATTATGAATTATGAATTATGAATAAAGCAACAGGTAATGGGCACTCAGTCTCCCCACCTCCCCGTCTCCCCGTCTCCCCGTCTCCCCGTCTCCCATATCTCCCATGTCTCCCATGTCTTCTATGTCCTCCCTACTCCCTACTCATTACTTAATTCAAATCCTATTACCTCAGCCGTTAATTCTCGACCAATAAAGACTAAACGAGTTTGGCGCGGCTCATCCTCTGACCACAAACGATCATAAAAAGAATCAAATCGATTTCCTACTCCTTGTAATACCATTCGCATCGGTTTATTCGGCACACTAACAAAGCCTTTAATTCGATAAATTTCTTGTTGCTGCACCAGTTTACTGAGTTTTTTGATTAAAACTTTAGGATCAAAAGATCGATCTAAAATCAGTTGAACAGAATTAATATCATCATCATGTTCGTGTTCTTCTTCATGATCGTGATGACTATGACGACTATCTAAATTGTCTTCAACAGCAGCATTAAATCCGAGTAAAATATTAGAATCAATTTCACCTTGACGACAAGGCACAATTTTTACACCCGTTGGGACTTCCTCTTTTAACCAACTATCCACTTGATTTAAATGGGTTTGATCCAATAAATCTGTTTTAGTTAATAATACTAAATCCGCACAAGCTAATTGATCTTCAAATAACTCCTCAATTGGGGTTTCATGTTCTAAATTAGGATCGGCTTTTCGTTGATCTTCTAATGCTGCTAAATCTCCCACTAACGTCCCGGCTGATAACGCCTCGGCATCAACGACAGTCACCACACCATCAACTGTGGCACTATTACGAATTTCCGGCCAACGAAAGGCTTGTACTAACGGTTTAGGCAAGGCTAACCCCGATGTTTCAATCAAAATTGCATCAATTTGATCTCGCCGTTTTAATAACGCTTGCATCGTCGGATAAAACTCTTCCTGGACGGTACAACATAAACAACCATTCGTCAATTCAACAATATTATTTTGTGGGGTTTCTTCCTCATCACAAACTTGGCAAGATCGCAGCAAGTCACCATCAATTCCCACTTCACCAAATTCATTCACCACAACTGCAATTTTTCGGCCATCATTATTTTGCAGAAGATGACGAATGAGGGTTGTTTTTCCTGCCCCTAAAAAGCCGGTTACCACAGTGACTGGAATTTTATGCATATTTTTTAATATAGAAAGAATGACGACTTGAAAACCGCTCTTTTAATATAAAGCATTAACGATCATCTTTAGCAATAGAAAAAATAGAACATGAAGATAGAGTAAATTAGTCATCAATTAATTATGGGTTTCCCAGC
Organism: Microcoleaceae cyanobacterium; assembly: GCA_049649525.1. Lineage (GTDB taxonomy): Bacteria > Cyanobacteriota > Cyanobacteriia > Cyanobacteriales > Microcoleaceae > JAAURB01. Next base: position 89,309 of record JBARZE010000063.1, on the reverse strand, counting down.
GTCTGAGATCGCACCGTAACGCTATAGGTGACACCCGTTGCACCTCTGCTGAGACAAACCTTGTGAACAAACAAAAGAAAACGTTACAATCTTACATAAATTATTGAATTTATCATTGATTATGGCTTTCTTTCGTCAATATGTCGCTCCTTTTCTGGTTTTGCTCATTTTTCTGGTGGCGTTGGTGGCTGTTAGCGCCCGTATTTTCTTGCCGAGTGACATGATGGCACCTGCGCCTGTGGGTGAAATTGAGTATCCGGCTGAAGCCAGCTAAAGACGTGGAATGATAGATGACATTAAACTAACTCCGGGTTACAAACTCCGCAAAGGTTCGGGCATAGATCGGGCGTTATTGCTAAAGTTTATGCATCGCACCTATAAAGAATTGTATCCCGACCAGGATTTTAGTCATTTAACCCAAACGGTACAACAGTATTTTTCGGCAGCAACCCCATTATGGTGGGTAGAGGAAACAGCAAAAGTACAACCGACTCAACATGAGGGTTTACCTCACTTATCTCATTTAACCCCCGTTGCGGGTTTATGGCTCGGAAACGCTGTAGATCAAATTGGAGGCGATCGCATGACTCATATTTTCCTGTTGTATGTGATGCCTCAACACCGTCGCCTGGGAATTGCTTCAGCTTTGGTTCGTCAGGCCGAAAACTGGACAAAACAACGAGGCGATCGCAAAATTAGTTTACAGGTATTTGTCCAAAATCAGCCCGCCCTCGACCTCTACAAAAAATTAGGATATCAACCTCAGTCTATTTCGATGATCAAGACGTTAGGGAGTGGGGAGTAGCGGGTAACGGGTAATGGAGAATGGGTGAGAGAATCATAATTCATCATTCATCATTCATCAGAGTTTAAGACAAAAGCCCACCGAATTTGGTGAGCCTAGCAGGGTTATATGCTCGGTTATGCAGGGCAATTGCATCATAACAGACCAAGTCAGATCAAATTAGTATATTTACTTACCAATTCGAGATCTGACTTTCTCAAGAGAAACAATGGGGACACATGATTTGCGCCCCTGAGTCGATGTTAGACTACGGTCTCAAAAGAGAAACTCTCTTCACTCACCAGATCAGCCGAAATATTATTGAGAGTTGCAATTGTCTGATCGCCAAAGTTAATCAGAGTAGAGGTTTCATCTTGAATGATACTAAGATCAGCGAATGTGGTTTGATTGGCGATAACCAACAGATCCTCACCTATCGTAAAGTCTTCAATCAGATCGCTACCATTACCGGGCAATAAAACAAAGCGATCGCTGCCTTCACCGCCTGCTAAGGTATCGTTCCCCTCATCGCCCCACAACCAGTCGTCTCCCGCTTTACCTCGTAGTAAATCATTGCCTTTACCGCCATACACGGTATCATTACCATCATCTCCAGATAAAGTATCAGTTCCCTGGTTTCCACTGAGGACATCCGACCCTAACCCACCCGAGAGTTTATCAGCGCCGCCTGGGGCTTCGTCGTCTTCGGTATCCCCATACATCGTGTCGTTGCCTTCATTACCGCAGAGAGTATCGTCTCCTAAGTCTCCGAATAACACATCATTGCCGACATCGCCGAATAACAGGTCATTTTCTTTACCGCCTCGGACAGTATCATTGCCAACGCCACCACTGAGGGTATCAGCGTTGCGGTTGCCCGTCATGAAGTCATCACCCGAACCCCCCCACATCAAATCTTGACCTTCTGGAGAGGTTTGCTCGGGATCATTAGTATCCCCAAACATTGTGTCCGATCCTTGGTCACCGTAGAGAGTATCATCTCCTAAGTCACCCCACATCCAATCTGCATCTTTCCCGCCGAAGCTGAAGTCATCTTCCTTACCGCTGTAGACCGTATCGTTACCGGGACCACCTTGAATCATGTCTTGATCCCGATAGCCATACAACACATCTTGTTCCTCACCGATCCCAACAGGGTTAGAACTGCCATTGCTGCCAATTATGGTATCGTTACCCGCGTCGCCATACAGGGTATCGTTACCCGCATCACCAAACATTTGATCGTCACCCTTACCACCGTAGGCGATATCATGACCAGTATCTCCCATGACAAAATCTTCGTTTTCATTGGCGGAGAGGAAATCATCCCCTTCTCCCCCATCTAACCAATCTTGTCCGTTGGTGTCTCGTGGCCCTGGGATATTATCTAAACCCGCAAACAGCCAATCATCTCCCGCTTCTCCACGTAGGGTATCGTTATTGATATTACCTCGGAGAGTGTCGTTACCTAAATTTCCACTGATCCAGTCGGGATCAACTGCCGCCACGAACAAATCATCTGCAGTTGTACCATTGACGACGCTATTAGTTCCTTCTGGAGGGTTAGCCCCCAATTGAGGTCGATCCGGAAACATCACTGCGGTAAATTCAGGTATGGAGGGACAACAACCACAATCATCATCCTCGCCGCCACCGGGGGTTTGTGGGTCATCATCATCATCCTCTCGGGGAATAGTAGGATTGTCCATCTCATCATCATCGCCATCATCCTCACCTCCCCCAGGGAAAGGATCGCCAGTAGCCGGATCTACCAGTAAAGTGACAGTGGCAGTATTAGAAATCGCATCGCCGTCATCTGTGGCAGTAAACGTAAATGTGACTTCTCCCCCCGGAAAGTTAAAGTCAGGAACAAACCGTAGTTGAGAGGCTTGATTCGGATTGAGTGAATCTAAGTCTGTGATGGAGTTGCCATTGAGTAGCAGTGTGCCTTGTTCTGGTAATGGTAATTCGGTTAAGGTAAACTGCGCTATTGTCCCATCAGGATCAGTTGCCCGTAATGCATTGATTAAAGGGGTAACCGCACCATTATTGGGAATGGCAGCTATGCTAGCGTCAATAGCAACTGGGGGTTGGTTGGGAACGAAAATTGAAATTTCGCTGGTGTCTGAGGTTCCTCCTTCACTATCTTCGACAGTAAATGGAATGGTGACAGTCCCGCTAAATCCATCTTCTGGGGTAAAGGTAATATTACCTTGATCATCGACGGTGAAACTTCCTTGACCGGGGATATCAAGACTATCTTGAATGCCTGGTTGACTCGGATCTAAGTCAATGGTGATTTGATCTCGCGGGGTATCTGGATCAATCACATCTTCTAAACCATCAAAAGTAATAGGGGTATTAAATTCGGTTTCTAGATCTTGATTAGAAGCAACAGGGGGTTGATTGGGTTCGGGTGTTGGATCGGGTGTGGGTGTTGGGGTTGGATCGGGTGTGGGTGTTGGGGTCGGAGTTGGGTCAGGTGTTGGGGTCGGAGTCGGATCGGGTGTGGGTGTGGGGGTCGGAGTCGGATCGGGTGTAGGAGTTGGGGTCGGGGTTGGGTCATTTTGACGAACCAGGGAAATCAAACCGGGTGTAGAGGTAGATCCTTCGTTATCAGTGACGGTAAAGCCAATATTACTATCGCTAAAGTCATCTGTTGTTTGAATTTCTAATCGGTCAAGATCGCTAACTGAGATAGTTTGACCCGCTTGAATGGGTTCTCCATCTAACAAGATTACTCCTGAATTAGGGTTGGGGACTTGTGTAAACGTAATCTCAGTCACATCACCATCTGCATCATCAAAGATCAGATCGGGAAAAGAGATAGTATCATCGGGGGCAACAGTTATGCTTGTATCGTCTGTGGTTGGAGATTGATTGACACTGTCAACTGTTACGGTAACGGTTGCGGGATTAGATCTAGCCCCTTCAACGTCGGCAATTCGATAAGTAAAGGTTTCTGTCCCATTAAAGTTTTGATTGGGAGTATAGGTAATTTCTCCGGTATTAGGGTTGATGCTAACAGAACCATTATCCGGCGCAGTAGCGATCGCCACAGTAGCGAGATCTAGAGAATTATCCCTATCTTGATCATTGGCTGCTACATCAAGAGTTACAGCTTGATTTTCTGGCGTTGTTGTACTATCTGCCACCGCCACGGGAGGATCATTGACGGGTGTCACATCGATACTGACAAGACCCGTACTACTATTGGTTCCATCGGAGAGGGTATAGCTAAACGTCGCGACTCCTGTAAAGTCTGGATTGGGTGTAAACACGACATTACCGTCGGGATCGAGTTGGGCAGTTCCTCCGGTCGCATTTCCCAGCGTAATCAAGCCGTCTACAGAGTCAGGTAAACCTATATCGTTGGCTAAAATATTTAGGATAGTGGGAGTATTTTCTGCAGTAATACCGCTATCATCAACGGCGCTAATTAAAACAGGTTCAATAATGGGTAGAAAGCTGGGGGTAATCAATAATGTTTGACTATCTGTGGCATTATTGGAGTCAGTCACATTAACAATGACTTCGTAAGTATTGTCTTGATTACTGTCTGTCGGGTTACCACGGCTGGGAAGGCTGATAAAACTCAACAACCCTGTATCTGCATCAATCGTAAATTGATTCGCATCCGACCCACCAACAACATTGTAAGTGAGTCCACTTCCTTCTGTATCTAAGTCATCTGCACTATCTACATTCGTCACAACCACACTGGGTCGTTCTGTGTCTATCTCCAGGGGAATATTTGCCGTCTCTTGTCCCCCATTACTAATAATAACTGGTGCTTCATTTTCAAGCTGATTAATAATTTCAATCTCGAACGCTTGAACGTCTGTTAGCCCACCCGAATCTGTGACTGTAACTTCAAGTTGATAGATATTATCCTGATTACTATCGGCTGGATCTTCAAAATCTGGAGGACTCAGAAAAATCAGTTCCCCTGTGTTTTCATCAATCCGAAAAACAGCGCCGTCTAACCCACCACTAATCGTGTAGATTAAGCCATTATTTTCTGTATCCTGGTCATCTTCTGTTTCAATATTAGTCACCCGAGTCATGTTTTCTAACAACTCAAGATTGACCGTTTCCAATCCTTCATTACTGATGATGACCGGCGCTTCGTTTTCATCTGTCAGCGTAATATTTAACAGTTGAACATCGCTCAAACCATCTGTATCAGTTACAGTGACTTCAACTTGATAAATATTATCTCGATCGCTATCGGTTGGGGTTTCAAAATCTAGCGGGGTTTGGAACTCTAAAACACCTGTGACTTCGTTAATGGTAAATAAGCCTGCATCTAAGCCACCAGTAATAGTATATTCTAAGCCATTTCCTTCTTCGTCTAGTTCATCAATACTCTCAACATCTGTAACTGCAACTGCATTTTCTAATGCCTCAATATCTGCTGTGTCTCCTGCACCATCGCTAGTAATTGCAGGCGGTAGCTGAATATCATCTCTGACAAAAATACTTGCATTAGAAATTAAGTCTAATCCTCCAATCTGACGGTTATCACCCCCTGGTGAGCGGTCTCTGTCTGGGGTGTCGAGAGGAAAGTCGGTTAATCCAATTAAATCATTATCTTCGTCGATATCCGGTGGAAAAATTGAGAAACCATGGAAAATTTGATCTCCGACAATCCCCAAATTGTCATAACTGAAGAAAATTCCAGAAATCGGCTGAGTAGATAATTCAGCAGAAGATTGTAAGACTTGATTGGGTGTATTACTCCGCATTACTTCTGCGGTAATATCAAACTCATCTTGAGCATCACCCCATTGATTATCGGGGTCGTCTATAGGAACCAGTTCACCAAACGCGATGGGTTCTCCCGCTTCATTAACTTCTGTAACTGCTGCAATTTGAAATGGATCATTTCCCCCCCGTTCTAGAATTAAGAAACCTACGCCATCTAAGAATTCGACTGGTGCAACAATTCCATCAGCCGTCACAAAATCTACCCGTTCAACATTATTAATATTGCCATCTAGATTACCTTGGTTGGCAAATATATTATCTGTTCCTCGGTTAATAATAGAACCCAGCAACACTTCTTCCATTTCAATTGTTGAAAAGCCACTGGATTTGAGATTAATTTCTGTATCTGTTCGGCTTTCCTGTTCAAACCAAATGACTTGTTGTCTCCCTTGAACTGAATCGTTATCAATTCGTTGAATATCAATTTGGTTGATGGTTTCAATTAAGGTATAGTTTTCACCATTAGCATCTGTAAATCCAGATATTCTAAGATTATTTTCCTCTCCGACTTGAAAGTCATAATTTATAACATCATCAGGATCAAAAGTAGAGGCTGCTGTATATTGATCCTCCTGATTCTCCGGAAGATTTTCATAGCTTGCATTGATTGATTGAATTGGTATTGACATGACCCTAGTTTCCTGAGTTTTTTAAGTAAAATTAAATTGAAAGGCTTTAACTTGAAGAATATATTCCGAACTTTGAATCAGGAATAAACATCATGAGAGTATCGTTTTTTAATCAAGAAAATCTAGTCTAAAAAAATTTAGGGATTGAGTATTTTTTCTTTAAGATTTTCATTCATAGATCAAATAAACTCTCTAATCATTTAAAGAGATTTCAGCAGTTGATATTGTAAATACCTAGAAGCTTATCGCATTATAATCTATTGATTCTGAATAATAGTCAGATACACTGGTAATTAAATTGGGAAACTTTAGCATTAATTAAACATCTCGCTCGTTATGCTTAGTTACAAAGAAAGGCTACTTTACGTTCCACTGCATACCTTATTCCCAATTTAAACGATTCTCAATTCATTACATTAAAGTTAGGGAGTAGCTCTTTTGATTTGACTCTACGCAGCTTATATTCTGCTGGAGTTGAACGGACTTAGACAAATTTGCTAGTGAGCTAAACTACACAAATTTTTATTTTTTTCCACAATCAACTATAAGGACTATTTGCTATGAAATCTATGATTTCTCTAAACAGATCACTGACTGTTATTTAGCTTAGCCCTATATCAAGGAAAACATGGATGTCTCTCTGTTCTGCTAGTACAGCACTCTTCAGTGCTTCCACGGATATTTTTATATTAACTCACTACCTGTCAATTTGACAACATTAACTTGAAAAACTTCTGTATACTATTTCTTCAGTTTGTTACTCTGACCACGGAACCGAAGGAGACTAGAACATATAGAGTAGCCGATCGCATCAAAGACTTATAGTCATTGATATAACGGTCAATAGAGGACTTAATTCTCTTCTTTCTATTCTAGATTTTTATCGGTTCAGACAGACTCTAACCGCTGATGGGATTCTCGTTATTATAGAATGATTTTTGATATTTCGGTTATACCTCCAGCATGATAAATTCCAGTCTTTTAGATTAATCAATTTTCAGTTTGAGCCGTACTATAAAGACTCCTATACTCTAATTTATATTGAGGCTGATATCAGCTAATTTTTAATAAAATTGCATCAATTGCATTGTTAATTCATTCACTTTTCTTGAGTAAAAAGTAGAATATGGTGTTTACTTCTACCCGAAATCAGCTTCAATTTGCCGAACTACAGTTAATGCTGAATAAGAAACACCAGCGGTACCTTCTCCGGGATGAGTGCAGTCTCCCACTAACCACAATTTTTGAACGGGAGTGCGGTTAGCAAATCCAAATGGCCCAAAAGTAGAAATTCTTTGACCCAATCCCCCAACCACGCCTTGCTCACGGGCTGTATAGCGAGCAAAAGTCCGAGGGGTTGCAGCTTCAGTGTGAAGAATTGTCTCTGGGGTGAGATGAAAATAAGAACTCAACCGAGCAATTGCTTCTTGAGTATACTGAGCCTTTAACGCGGCATAATCGTTACAATTCCACCATTGATGGGTATCGGTAAAGCTAGAAGCAATAATAGTCGCTTTTCCGGCTGGTGCACGTCCATCTCCCGGATGACTTACAGAAACAAATAATGAGTTATTTTCTCCAATCTGTTTGTCATAATCATACAGAAACTGTAGATGAGGGGGACATCCGGGCGGAATTGCTGAACGATCTACCCCCAGATAGATCACAAATGCCCCAGAAACTGGCGGTAATTTCTCGACACGACGTTTAAAGGTTTGCCGCATTAGAGAACCAATTGAGGTCTGCTGGGTGTCTGTTCCCAACAAATTCACTAAATTCTGTACTGTGACATTAGCAACCACAATATCGGCTGCCTCACGCCATACTTGCCCTGTTTTTGGGTTGCGAACACCAACAGCGACAGCTTTGTTATTCTCTGTTTCAACTGCTTCAACAGTATGCTGCATGAACAACTCACCTCCATCTCGTTCAAATGCTTGCACTAAGCGATCGCTTAATACCTGCATACTTCCTAGAAGATGAAATAGGCCAAGAGGTTCCTGAGAAACCCCTAATGCTGTGGCAGCATAGAGTAAGGCTGTTTCTTCTGTATCCACTTGAGAATACAGCTTTAATTGTAAATCTAAAAAAGTTTTCAATCGTTTGTCATCCCCGAGTTGATACCCTCTCAAGGCTTGGGCGACTGTGGTAAAAGTAAAAGGTAACGTGATCAGTGTATCCGGACGAACAGCAGTGGTTAATTGCCATAAGTCCCATAAGTTGCGAGGGGGTAAGACCGGATCGCGAGATTGAAACCGCCAGGATGCGTTAAATAGGGTTGACATTAGCCCCCAAAATGATTCACTTCCCGGAAACTGTCGAGATCTTTCCTGTTGCCATTTTTCTGGGTTTCGCCAAACGTTGATGGGTTCGGTTTCGTTCGGTAAAAACACCGCACAAGCTGGATCACAGGGAGTTGCATCTGGGAGATCTATCTCTAACTCTGAAAAAATCCGATGATGAATTCCCCCCGGTTCTAACCCGGCGACTTGAGTTGCCCCCACATCAAAGGTAAACCCTCGCCGCTTAAAGGTGGAGGCACAACCCCCCGGAACAATGGCTTGATCGAATATTTTTACTGAATATCCACGACGGGCTAGCAGCGCCCCCGCCGTCAGGCCGCCGATACCTGCGCCAATTACAATTACATGGGGTTTAGTGACCTTAGACATCGATTAAATTAATATTTCTTAATACTTTCATCATAATCAATTTTCTGACCGGAAATCAAGGTAGTCCTGTTGTGCTTAGTGAACAGAGGAAAAGGTGGAAAGATTCATCTGTCGTTATTTTTAGATGATTTTAGAGAATCTAAATTAAAATATTCTGACTGGATTTGTGCTTTTGGTTTTTCTATTAATATGATTCCATGAAAATTTAGCGATAAAGAATATAAATGACTACAGATGATTTCAGTTTGACGGCTATAATCACTTAATTATGTTTATTGAAATTGGATCTATAAAGATTTGGAATACTCTGTTTGAGAGAGTCTCAGCAATTTATAGATAATATTTGCTTCAGGCGATCGCTTACCCGTAAAAAGATTTGCTTCATTAATTTTGATTTTTGTATCATTGACTATTCTAAAGTTATTCTTATTGATTTCAATGCCTCATTTTTGTTTACTAAAGTCAACTATTTATTTTATAAGATTATATCTTTTAAATATAGTGATTAGCTAATTATTTTATAAGTTATTACTTTATTTACAGCAACAATAGTGAGTTTTAGCATATTTTTAGGAAGTATAAAGTTTACTTTTATTTCATTTTTATTCATTCTATTTATTTTTTATTTCAATAAAAACAGAATCTAATTTAAAAATATTTGAGTGAGCAGAAACTGAACTAAAAGAATTAACTAAAATTAGTTTATTTGATAGCTTGTTCGGTTATTTATGTCAAAAAACAATAACTAAAGGCGTTGTTATAGGAAAATTAAGTATAACAAAAAGCTGTTTGTTTCCCTAATTTTTTCACAGTGGATTATTTACAATTGAGTATTAAATGTATCAATTTTTGTTTTCTTAATAATCATGATTTGATTTAATATTTATCCTATTTCCACTCAAACGCTATTTTATATACTGCGATTTTAGATTAATTTTCTGTATGATGTAAAACAAGAATAAATGGGTGTTTAAAAAATAAACTATAACCTTTTCTGCGAGGGATTAAATTATGAAAATAAATATAAAAATATGATGGAATTGAAAAAGTAGTTCATTTGCTTGTTCAATAAGTTGCAGCAGGAAAATAAGACAATACAGTTATTAACCGTAAAACCGTTAAAAATGCGATCGCAGTGACTCGTGATAGTTGAGTTTGTGCTTTATAAATAGAACTAATTTTTCGATAAAATCATTATATAATCAGTCAACATCATTAACTTTTTGCTCGTTTAGAACAGCATTTAACAACTTTAATAGCACTTGATGTTACGAACCTAGCCCATGAATACAGACAACTATTAAATGAGGCGTTAGAAATAGGAATAAGTGTTCATTGGGTGGTACGCAGGGAAGTTAAAAGTCAGAATTCACAAGTTGAGAAATAGGAAATTTGCTCAATCACCTCTAACACGGTAATCTAAACTTGAAGATTAAACTGAAACATAAAAACTGATAAAACAAACAATGTAACAGACTTTAAGTCTAGCCTCACAGGTTTTCCAGACTTCGCCACCTCTCTAAACCCTATCGAATAGGGTATCGATCCGGAATCAGTTAACGTTAAACTGAAGATATAGTTAACACAACCCCCTATTCTCCCTGTGAGAGATAAAATGGAAGGGCATATTGAGTTTAAAAAGATGATTCGGGATAAAAACCTATCCAAAAACTCAGGCGGATACTTAGGTACAGGCGCGATCTTACTCGCTATACTGGCGGGAACTATGGCGTTGACAAATCCTCCGAAAGAAGAATATATTGAGTACGCATCAGGTCGCTTATCAGCAGAATTGAAGGAAAGTTATTGTAAAGAGTCAGAAGCCCCAGAAATTTTAGAAAACTTTAATTTATCCAAGACCTTTGCAACTGTTTGTAATAATCTATTAACTTCTCAGCGTCCTGCTTTGACACGACACCTCGACAATGCCACACAACGGCAGAATAACGTAGTTTTTAGTATTTATACTACACAGTTGTGGGATCGTCGGTATCGAACCATTGGTGTATTTGGTAACTTTTTAACTTTTTCATCGGATCAAGTCACAGAGTCGTCCTTGCCTGGGCCTAGGATTTTTACTGAAACTGAATAATTAGGTACTCTCTAGCAGGGAGTGTTGCTTCTGGGCCGTACTTGTTATGGGTTGACATCAACGGTTGAGAGTTGATAGGTGTTGATGTCTGTGTTGTCTGACTCATTTTCGAGGCAAAAATTGCTCTTTCTAATAATCTTCTATCAGTTCCTCATGTTATTCTAGAAAAAGCATATTACCAGAAGTGCTTTGCAAGAAGATTAATCCGGTAAATACACCTATGCGCGGGACACAGCGATTTCATCAATCATATTATACTCTGTTCAAGGTAAGTGTAAATTACTGAAATCTTAATCATTAACTGACTTTTAATTTTACTGCAAAGAATTTCTCAGACAGGTTTACAAAACTGAATATTAAAGACAAGGGTGCTCATCTACATATAGCTTAGCTTATCGTTTCTGATGGAATGATAAAACCCATTCATCCAAATCAGAAGCCTGAATCTATATATACACACTTTCTCAGTTATGTAGTCGAACCAGGGAAAGCTGTAAGAGATATGATTTAGGGTAACGGTTATAACCTCATTATACCTCTTGTACCTAGCCATTGCTGAATGAACAATCATTATTCTCTCAACCCAAAACTGAACATTCTGGTAGTCGATGATACACCTGAAAATCTTCGTCTTTTATCGAGAATTTTGACCAGAGAGGGGTATCATGTACAAGGAGTTGAACGGGGAAGCACTGCCTTAAAAATCATTCAAGCACAACCTCCCGATTTAATTCTGTTAGATATTAAAATTCCTGATATTAGTGGTTATGAGATTTGCCAGAGACTCAAAGAAAATCCAGTAACTCAAGAAATACCTGTGATTTTCATTAGTGTTTTAGATGATGTAGTTGATAAAGTCAAAGCCTTGAATATGGGAGGGATTGATTATATTAGTAAGCCTTTTCATATTGCAGAGGTTTTAGCGCGAATTAAAAATCAATTTAATTTAATAGAAGCTAAAGCAGAAATTCGTCAATTAAATGCTGAACTTGAAGGACGAGTTCGTCAACGAACAATTCAGCTAGAAACAGAAATTACTCAGCATAAACGCACACAACGACAACTAAAAGCCAGTAATCGAGAGTTAGAACAAGAGGTGAAAGAACGTCAACGAGTTCAACGGAAGTTACTGCACATGGCTTGGCATGATACTTTAACGAATTTACCCAATCGTGCGTTATTAATGAGTACGTTAAGTGAAGCAATTGATCGAGTTCAGCAGGATAAAAACTATCAGTTTGCTTTATTGTTTTTGGACTTTGATCATTTCAAAGTGGTCAATGATTCTCTCGGACATTTAGTGGGAGATGAACTACTCGTTGCTGTTGCTTTTCGCTTACGTTCTTGTCTAAATTCACAGCAGACATTGGCGCGATTAGGGGGAGATGAATTTACAATTTTAGCCGAAGAAGTTGAGGATGTTTCAGATGTTACTCGCATTGCTGATTCTATTCTAGAGCAATTTCATTATCCATTTTGTTTAAGAAATACTTACGAAATCTTTATTAATACGAGTATTGGGATTGTCATGGGAACCAAAGACTATGAACATCCTGAGCAGGTATTAAGAGATGCTGATGCTGCTATGTATGCGGCTAAAGATGCAGGGAAAGCCTGCTATAAGATCTTTGACCAAACCATGCACACTCGGGCGTTAATCCGATTACAACTAGAAACTGATTTACGCTTAGCTGTTGAACATCAAGATTTTGTTTTACACTATCAACCTATTGTCAGCTTAAAAACAGGTAAACTCTTGGGTTTTGAGGCTTTACTACGCTGGAATCATCCAACTAAAGGCTTAATTTATCCAGATTATTTTATTCCAATTGCAGAAGAAACAGGATTGATTATACCGATTGGTTCATGGGTATTTAAAGAAGCTTGTGAACAAATTAAATCATGGAAAAGTAAGGTTTGTCAGCTAGACAAAAATACAAGTAAGTCTCGTTTAAAATTGAGTTTAAACCTTTCTGTTAAACAGTTTTTACAACCTAACTTAGTCAGCGATTTTCAAGAAATCATGAAAATTTATAATGTTAATGGGAAAAGTTTAAAGTTAGAAATTACAGAAAGCTCGATTATGAAAAATGTCGAAGAAGTGGTGCAAATCTTACAAGAGTTCAGAGCTTTGAAAATTCAGTTAAGTATTGATGATTTTGGTAAGGGATATTCTTCTTTAAGTTATTTACAAAAGTTACCGATTGACACTTTGAAAATAGATCGTTCTTTTGTTGAAAATATGGATAAAAATACAGATAATCTGCAAATTGTTCAAACAATTATCACTTTAGCTCATAATTTGGGTGTAGGCGCGATCGCAGAAGGTATAGAAACTAAACAGCAGCTTTCTCAATTAAGAACTTTAGGCTGTGAATGGGGTCAAGGAAATTTATTTTCTAAACCGCTCAATAGTACCCAAGCTGGACAGTTAATTGCGAGGAATTACTGCTGGTATTCTTCTTCAGTCAGTCAGGAATAAATCGATTCGGTAGATTGTGAAGCTCTTGAGAAATCCTATAATTGCTGAAACTAGATTTAGCTAAAAACTGCACCCCCTAATTAATTCTCTTAGATCAGATAGATTAGTACTGTTGTCGGCTATTATTGATGATTTATCCTCAGACGAGCTGGTGATAAAATTGACAGAAATGAGTAAAATTGATGCTCATTTTACAGAATATTTCGACTATTCAATCGAATTGCCATACACAAATCTACCCTATGATCGACCTGTATCAATACCTTCTCTATCTCCATCTTCATTTGTTCCCTCATAGTTCAAGGATATCTGTAATTCATTATATGATTGATTGGGAGAAGATTGAGAAGAGGAAGCAATTTCCTTATCCACTTGAGCGACAGTTAATCCTGTAGACGCAATTAGTCCAAGTACTAAAATAATGTGTTTCATGAGATGAACCCTGAATTTAATCAACTCTTGCTATCTTTATGGCAAAATTTATGCTAAGATAGAATGTTATGCTATTTTAGCAATGTAGCCGACTCAATTTTTAGAAGCTAACTACATCTCTTCTGAGAATAAGGAACAAACTGGGGTTTGTTCTCATCTACAATCTTCTAACACAAACTACAATTTTGGCGAGTGGGTGCTAACCCATCACGTCCTTCGTCCACCCCCCACAATATCCTTTAAAATTGCCCGCTCGACTGAGATCGCAACTTGGAAAAAAATTATAAATTCTTGAAATACAGCCGCTAAATTATAGGCGTGCCCCCCCCGGTTGTAGCGATTTTCTCTAACTATTTAATCTCGAGTAAGGCCACCTCAAATTTGTGATTGACTCAATATCTGCTACGCTCTAGCTAATTATTAATTTAATCTCTCTCAACTCGGGCAACAGGAGTGACAATTGTGAAGCTAGCAGACTGGATTGGTTTCTTATGCCTTATCCTCGCCTTAATCATTCTGTGGCAATTCCGACAAATTTTACTATTGATTTTTACCGCAATTGTATTGGCGATCGCCCTCAATAGCTTAGTCAGAAAGATCCAAAGGATCGGCTGCTCACGAGGAAAATCAGTCCTATTGACTTTGGCCTTAGTGGCATCATTCGGCATCGTATTCCTCAGTGTGGTGATGCCACCGTTTCTCATTCAATTTGAACAACTCCTCAAACTTGTTCCCGTTGGCTTTGAACAATTTATTAGCTGGGTTGAGCGGGTTATGCTCGATCCGCCTGCTTGGCTACCGGATATCGAACTACAACTGCCGAATATCTCTGAAATTGCCCAACAAATTGGGCCACTGGCCCAAAATCTATTAGGCAACTTTTTTGCCATCTTCTCCAATTCCCTCGCCACCTTGCTACAAGTGTTGTTGGTGGTTGTGATCACCCTAATGTTTCTCGTCAACCCGTCGGCGTATAGACAATTAATCATCCGCTTGTTTCCCTCGTTTTATCGTCGTCGGGCCTCGGAAATTTTTTCTGAGTGTGAAGTCTCCCTGCTGCAGTGGATGGGAGGAATTGTGATTACCTCTACCTTTATCGCTATTCTCTCTGCCGTTGGTTTACTCACCCTGGGAATTCCTTTCGTACTCGCTCATGGGTTGCTGGCGGGTGTATTTAATTTTATTCCTAATATTGGCCCTGCTGCCAGTGTAATCTTCCCGGTTTCTGTGGCCTTACTCGAGGCACCCTGGAAAGCATTAATTGTGATTGTGCTATATATCGTCGTTCAAAACCTAGAAAGTTACTGGTTTAGTCCGATGATTATGCAAAAACAGATCTCTTTATTACCTGCTGCAACTTTAATTGCTCAAATTTTCTTTGCTCAATTTTTTGGCTTTTTAGGATTGGTTTTAGCCTTACCCCTGGCCGTGGTTTGCAAAATTTGGATCGAAGAAGCCATCATGAAAGATATTCTAGATTCATGGCAGGGCAACTCACCGCAACCGCAAGCAGAACTCACGTTAGAATTAGAACAAGCTACACTGAAGCAATCCCCAACAATTCAATCGTCAGATTCATCGACTTAATTTATATATTTTAACCTCACTACTTAACTTTTTGTTGGAATCATGAAACAACTCCAACCCGTAATTGATGCATTAGAAAACCAGGATTTTCGTCAGGCCGCTCAACTGTTGAAACAGTTAAAAAAGCAGTCTCCTAATGATCCGTGGGTACGATTGTATATTGGACGTTGGTATGAGGCGACTGATAAATTTTCCGAGGCGGAGAAAATCTATCGTAAACTCCTTCAACAAGCAACAAATCCGAAAATTACCACTCAAGCGCGGCAGGGTTTACAACGAATTGAAACCATTGAACAAGATAAACGACTTGCTGCTATTAGTCAAGCTAAAACAGAGACGGCTCAGCAACAACATGGCATTTTAATTTTAGAACCGATTTCCCCTGAAAAAAAAGCCCAAGCGGCTCAAAAAGTAGCCCGAATGTTGAAGACGGATGCTTATACTGCCCGTATGCAATTACAAAGCCGGGGATGGCGACTCTATCGTACGGGAGACATGGCAGAATTACAGGTTTATGGTCAAGAAATGCGTTCTTCTGATATTCCTGTATTTTGGGTTTCTCTGAATCAAATTCAACAAATTAATGTTTTTCGAGTTCAATATTTTCAATCTTTAACCCCTCAACCGACAGTTGTTTGTCAAAATCATCAGGATCAATTGGGTGCAATTACGTTTAATTGGTCAGAAGTGACGCAACGAATTGATGGATTATTACCGATATTTAGTGCAGCGCTAGATTATGATCCACGTCGTCCTCGCACAGAACGGTTTCGTCACAAACAAATGACTCAAGACCATGCTAATATCTATGATTTGCATCTGCCTCAGCGTCGTTCTATTTTACGATTTTATGACCAAGTCTATGATTTTAAACAAGGGATTGATTTTAGTTCGTCTGCTGAGTTGACAACCACAACTCGGATGAATTGGACTCATTTACTTGAAGTGTTTGATCAAAATTTAAGACGGGTTACCACTTGGTCAGAGTTTACCGCGTTTGCAGAAACAACTTTAGATTACACTCAGCTTTTGAGTCATCTGCCAACTTATGTCAATGTTTCTAATCAAGAACCGACAATTTGGGAAGCGGCTTTTCAACTGTATAGCGCTTTAGTTTTTCTCAAAACTGAAGAAGGCCGTTAAAAAAATAAAAATTAAACCGAAAAATAAAGGAGAATATTCAAATAACTACAGCACCCGCATTAACCTTTCTCAGGGATCTTCTCGTGATATCTCAATCCTTTTTAGAGTTGAACTCCGCTTTTTACCAGAGTTACATTGCTCCCAGATTAACAGTAGAGAAGTTGTAAGAAGATTTTTTGGGTACTGCAGTTATCGTTTAACGAGACAGACATTTGATGAAACAGCGGTTTTCCTCCTAATTTAACTGAGCGATTTCCTTGTTTAAGGAACGAAATAAATGAAGCTACAATCCACTAATTTTTAAGTAATTATTGAGTTGTATGACTTCCGTTGAACCAGTATAGGAAATATCAGTAATTCATCGAGGTGCTGTTTGCCTGATTTGACAGACTGAAGATGAAACAGTGGGTTGACCTCCTTATTTCAAAGAACGATACGATGTGAACTTAGGACTCTATCGATTTAAGTTGTTATTCGATTTAACTGGAGTAAACATCGCTTTTTTATCTGTCCAAGAAGCTTTATTTGCTTCTATTATTAAAGTAGCTTAGTTCAGTTAAAGACGGCAAGTGAATTAAACTAAACTTTACAACGATAGGAGATCGGGCTCTCATTAATATAAACTTAAGTAAATAAAACGTGAGGCCGGGTTCTATGGAATCGATACAAGCTGAGATATTTGCAATTCAATCTCAAATCAAAGCACTACGACAAGAACGTCAGCACCTGACAATGAAGCGCGTCCTCCCCCAAACAGATAATCCGGCTGATATCGCCCAGGCTTACCGTCGTCAGGCACGAGAAGCACCCGAACAATCTGCAGAAATTAAAGGAATTGATGATGCAATCGCCGCTTTGGAAATCCAACTATCCACTAAGCGCCGCCAACTGCAGCAGTGGCAAAAACAAACTCCGATTCAACAGCAAGTCGAACAAAGCCGTCAACAAGCGGCTATTCATGCTAAGCAGATTAACCTACTCGCCGCTGAGTTAGCAATCCAAGTCAAAGCCCTCAAAGCAATCGCCGATGAGATTAGCCCTTCCTATTGGCAAGTTTATTATAAGCCGTTTATTACAGGATTTAAAGATATTTCAGTTCCTCATGTGCGTTCAGATGGGGATGTGTGGACAATTGTTAATCGGATGGTTTGAAAATATCGGTTACGACATGATATTTGCTTGTTAACCCTCAATACCCTAAAACTATTTATTGATATCGAGTTAATTCAATCCGATACCGTTGCTTTTTGGTAATTCCAACTTCCCCAACTTCTAAGCGTCCTTTGCCACGCACCGCAATTAAGTCCCCTGACTTGACTTGATGGCTGGCTTGGGTAATGTCTTTCCAATTGACTCGCACATCTTTCCCATTAATTAAATCAGCCATTTTGCTACGAGACATTCCGAACCCCGCAGAAGCGATGGCATCTAAGCGCATAGAGGCTTCTACAGTGGTCATTTCTTTCTTTTTGGGGGGGCGAATCTTCAGTTGACTCAGTTCTATTTGACGAGTTTTGACGGGGACTGAGCGCACTTGGGTTAAACTCATTTCTAAGAATTCAACTAATTCTGGCACAACAATCACCTGTGCGCCTCGTTCTCCTAAAACGATAATATCACCTGTTTTTTCTCGCACAATTCCTGTGCCTAGCATTGAACCGAGGAAGTCACGATGAGTCGCAGTATCAAACAAAAAATTGCCCGCAATATCGAGCGCCGCTAGGGCAATATTAGATTCTTCTAGGGGCAATTCAGAACGCGCGATTGCCAAGCGTTGACGTTCAGCTTGAGGATATCCCCCACCTGTAATCAGTTGGACATCTGTTAAACGGCTAAAAACCTGTTGAGACTCTGCTAACTCAGGGGGCGATAGAAAGTCGGTGAGGGTAATTTCCCAAGTTCGGAGCGCTTGATCAGCGTGATCGATCACCCGCGCGATACAGTCTCTATTTTCTACACTTTTTAGTATTTCTTCCCTGGGTAACATCCGTGTTCTATTTGTAGGGTTATATTGTCTCCACTTAGTTTAACAGAAATATTAAGAAAGATTAATTTATGATGGCTTTGCTTTGGCGAATAGGAACTCTACCTTGAGAAATCTATCTAGAAATCTGAAGAACTATATTCTTGTTCTGTTTGAAGTATCAGATTTTTGAGGGTTATTTTCATAGCAAATATTATATTAATATAATCCTTCTTTCGGGTGATTCTTTTAGAGTTTGCTTTCATACTATAATAAAGAAATGTTAAACAATTTTCATTTTTATTGAAATAGTCTCTACCCTAGAAATAGTAATTCTTTTTTAAAACAAAATTAAAAAAACTTGATTTAAGATATTAGAGGTGAAATTAAGATAATGGAACGATATCTCTGTCCTTGTTGTGGGGAATCTCTACTTGTTCATGTTAGAGGTAATAATAAAACAGGATTTTGTCTCAATTGCTATCAAGACATGCCGTTATTGAGTTCTTATCATTCAAAAGCAGCGCTCTCCGTAGAAACCTGTAATCCTGATTTAAATTTATTGAACAATATTTTATCCCAAAACTCTCATAATATTGAGATTTTAATCAAAGATTCAATTTATGGCAATTGGATTATTTCTGATGAGCAAATCACCTTATTCATCAACCCAAAATTATCTCAGATTTTAGGCTATTCAGTTGAAGAAATTAAAACTCAACCTTTTTGGAAGTTTATTGATGAACCCCATCAAATTTCTCAAGTATTAAATTCAAATAAAACTCTGAATCAACCCGAAGAGTATGAACTCAAGCTGCTGCATAAACAGGGTTACGAAGTTTGGGTGAAATTATCTCTCACGTCTTTAATAGATGATCGCAATCAATCTGTTGCCTATCTAATTCAAGTGTTTGATTTAACCTATCTGAAGCAGATTGAACATCAACTGCAACAACGCACAACGAGAGAACAAGTTTTAAGCCATCTGTTACAAGCGATCAGAAGTTCAAGCAATTTGCAGACTATCTTCACAACAGCAGTCAATCAATTGCGTCACGTATTACCTGTAGATAATATTCAAATTGTACAATATTTACCAATAGATAAAACCTGGATTAATCGAGCTGAATATCAGAATGATCGCGTTGATTTAGCAGGGAAAAATCACCCCTTAAAACAATCAAATTCTGCTAATTCTCCTATTCAAACAATAGCTGAAAACATAGCCACTGTTGATTGTGAGTCATATTCCTTACCGCTGAAAATTTCAACGAATCCATCACAAAATCCCCAATTAATGATTGAACATGAGCAGATTGAAGAATTTCTGCAACATTGTCCGGGCGCATGGTTACCAATACCATTATATTGTCAGTCTTCAATTTGGGGTTGTCTGAGTCTGGTAATGCCAGATCACCAATATCAGTGGCAAACCCATGATATAACTTTCATTCAATCTATTGCAGATCAACTTTCAATTGCAATTTATCAAGCTGAATTGCATCAAGAATTAGAACAAACGCACCTTAAATTTTCAGCTATTTCAAGCTTAGACCTATTCACTCAACTACCAAACCGCTATGGTTTCAATCAACATCTCAATCAAACTTGGCAGCAACTGTGCCATCAGCAACACCCTCTGACAACAATATTGTGTCATGTCGATCAGTTCTCATACTATCAAAAGACTTATGGCGATCGCGTTGCTAATGAATGCTTAAAACAAATTGCATCTATCATTGGTTCAAATTTCACTGACCCAGTTCAAATGATAGCTCGTTATGGTCAGAGTGAATTAGCGTTACTATTACCCAACACTAAACCCGCTCAAGCCGTGAAATTAATTGAAACGTTGCAAATGCAAATTGAACAACTTAAAATTAATTTATCTACTCTGTCTAAAAAGTTAACACCGAGTGTGAGTTTTGGGATGGCAAGTCTTATTCCTCGGGTGGGTTTATCGCCTCAACAACTGTTAGCTAATGCAGAACAAGCCCTCGATCAAGGCGCATCCCCACTGTGTAAATGTTTATTGGTTTAGAAGCAGACAAAGAAAGAGGAGATGCGATTGGATGCTACCCTGAAGAATTTATGATCTGATTGTAACAGTTAACTGTTTTGCCCCTAATTGTTTGACTTCTTTCTAACTGCTTTTATCTCTGCAACTCACTTGAACTCAACTCGTCTAGGTCTGAGCTAATTTCGAGTTGACTTGGAACAAAAGGCTGATTGACTAAATTTTCTAAGCCGACTGCATTTAACAGATCTGACCAGTCGGTTTGTAATGAACTATCACTGGGATTAGAAGAACGCAATTGCGCTAATACAGCCAATGTTTCGTACCATAATCCTTTCTCCGCATAGAGCTGTAAACGTTCTTGCAGAGGCGCTTGAGCGAGCTTTATTTTCTGAGCAGTAGTCAGTTTAACCCGTCGTACCCAACCATACAGCACAGGATTAGCGGAAGGATCATCCGCATTACATTGAATGGTTAAATACCAGCGGTAGTTTTTATCGACTCCCAATTCGGGGAGGTTATTTTTTTCAGAAAAGTCGAGTTTAACAATTCCCGGTTTGGCATTAGTGAGAGTAAATGACTGCTGGTACAAAGTATTGTCATTTTCATCAGTCAGCTCAAACTCGACGGGAGTGTCTTTAAGAACGAAAGGAACGTAATAGAAGAACGTCAGTTGATCTGAAGCAGTTCTCCCCAAAGTCGAGGCAGGAATTAACGCTGTCATCCGGCCTGAGTCTGAGGTGGAGGCGGGTACAGCACAGGTAGATCCTCGAGTTCCTCCGGCTTCTCGTCGCCCCGGAATTCCACGTCGTGGTGGTTCAAACCCATTCCACTGAGTTTGGCTTAAGCGACTCTGGGGGGCGACTCGCTGAGCAATAGCGGGTTTAGTCAGAGGGATTTTGAGTGGATTTGTCTGTGTTGGCATCACAGTCTGTGTCTGACTCCGAATAGAAGTCGCCTGTGCTGGTAGCATAAAGCTAGGAATAACCAATAGCTTGATTAAGCAAGCGATGGTTAAGGGGGTAAACGGCTGTATAAAACTTGTCCAAACCATGATGAACTCTGACTAAACCTTAATCGAGTGAATAGGGACGATAATTCTATTGTATCCAATGTTTCTGAAAAGCAAGTCAAAATACTGCTCTTAATTTTATTATTGGAAAACTTATTGACTAAAGATAATCCCTGTCATTGCATGGGTTGGCGACTATCAATGCCAAATATTGTTTTTCTAATGGGGTGTACTATCACCGAATACTTGAGGCGGTTATGGGGATCATGACTGGCTTGTTGTCAGATTGTTGAGTCATTTAAGCTCTTTTGCACTCATCAAGAGAAGGTTTTCAACCCTGATGCTGGGGCAACAGAATCCAACAACAATCTTTGCCTGTTATCCGTTGCTGGTTCCCTCCCAGATAACAGC
Organism: Microcoleaceae cyanobacterium; assembly: GCA_049649525.1. Taxonomy (GTDB): domain Bacteria; phylum Cyanobacteriota; class Cyanobacteriia; order Cyanobacteriales; family Microcoleaceae; genus JAAURB01. Next base: position 67,315 of record JBARZE010000063.1, on the reverse strand, counting down.
CTCACTCAAACGGCTTAAATGACAGTAAATGCCGGAAAAGTCCATTGATTTTGACTCATTTTGATCTAAAAATATGACCACTCGCATACATCTAGATTCACCTTCCGTTGTTGAAAAGTCCCAAACTCTAGCCCGAACCATTCGACCCATCGCAGTATCGGCCATTCATGGTATGGCTTCTGCGGGAAGTGCTTTGTTTGGCATCGATCGCTTGCGGGGATTTTTATTGAAAATTGATCCCAAAACGGATAATACAACCGTGGTAAATCCCGATCTCACCCCTACTTTTCTCGATGTTACGGGTTTGGCGATTTGGCACGACACCCTGTGGTATACCCAGGATAATACGGTTTACTGTTGTCCTCAAGCCGTTTCGGCAGAGTCGATCGCAAATTTAGCCCCAACTCGCTTTGTCAGTTTACCTTATACTGCTGATGGCGTGGCGGTTTGGCAATCTGCGGTTTATGTCACTTGTCAGCGGACGGGATATATTTATGTGTTTAACCGAGAAACAGCTAAAGAAATTACTCGGTTTTATGCCCCCGGCATTGGCATTGAGAATATTACTGCCCGTGATGAGGAATTATGGGTCTGCGATCGCCTTGAACAAACAGTATATTGTTTAGAACGGGGAACAGGTCAAGTTCGCTTCAGTGTATTAACGCCGTTTGAGTCTCCCAGCGGACTGGTGTTTCATCCTCACCCGGAAACTGGGGAAGAGATTCTATATGTGGCTTATGCTGGGGATGAACATTATATTTTGGATAATCCCAATGATAATCCTCAATATCAATTGGCAACACGCGATCGCACTTTTATTCATCCTCTGTCTTATCATTACAATGAAGCCGAACATTACGCCACATCTAACGGGTATTTGATTGAAATGTCTTATGTTGAGGAACTTGAACCCCTCGATGAGGTGCATTTAGAAGACGTGGAATGGCGTATTGCTTTGCCATCAAATACCAAACGGCAGAAAGTGCGGGAAATTACCCCCATTGGCATGCCATTTACAGAAGAAATTCAGGACGGGGAACGGGTTGCGGTATTTAAGTTTAAACCTTTTACATCCAAACAACGGCGGATTTTTGGCTGGAAAGCATTGCTTGAAGTTCGTAGTATTAAGTATCAACTCACCCCAGTAGATCTTGAGGATACTCCCCCTCTCTCCCCCGATTATAAAGAAAAATATTTGGTAGATAATGATAATCTATCAATGGATTCGGGATTTGTTCAGGATGCCGCAGTGGCTGCAGTAGGAACAGAAACCAATATCCTGCGAAAATTATTGAGTATTCGTAACTATGTTTATGACCAGCTTTCCTACAGTCTGACGGCGCAAATTGAAACCCCGGATGTGGTTTTGCGACGGGGTATCGGGTCTTGTGGGGAGTATGTCGGGGTGTTGTTGGCTTTGGGTCGTTTAAATGGTATTGCTTGTCGTACCATTGGTCGGTATAAATGTCCCGCCCTTCCCGATCAGAAAAATCTACCCTTGCAGCCGGAATATAACCATGTTTGGCTAGAATTTTATATCCCTGGGTTTGGTTGGGTACCGATGGAGTCTAACCCGGATGATGTGGCAGAAGGTGGCCCTTATCCGTTAAGATTTTTTATGGGATTGGCTTGGTATCATGTTGAAATTGGTAAAGGAATTAAGTTTCAACGCCTGACTAATGAAGGAATGCCAGTCAATAAAGAACAAGTTTCTGTCGGCAGCTTGGCAATTAATCATGTTCGATTTACGATCTTAGAGGAATTACCCGCTGTTTGATTTTCATCTGTTGTGATGAATTGATTCTAAGTAGAGGCGTTGTATTTAGCGTCTCTACCTCAATTTCCGATTTTTCATGGATTTTTAGTTACAGCAATTAAGGATAAGTTTAATGGAATTTACTCCCCTTAGTATTCTAGTTTTAACTGCGTTTGCTTTGTTGATTTTGACCACAGGTGGAATTGTTTATTTAACCGCCGCAGAATGGCGCGATCGCAGACGACAAGACCGAGATAAAAAAGTTCGTTAACTGGTACACAGTGATAAAAAAGTAGTTTCCCAAACTAGTCGAGGTTGAGCATAACTTAACAAGTACTGTCGTGTCTTTTCTAACTGTTTGAGAATATTATAAGAGTCAGCTTTAGTGGGTTGAGATTGCCAATAACAATGTTGTAGATAATCAACTAGCCACAGTTGAGTTTCTATATCTAAGGTTTTACTAATTTCTTTTGCTAGCTCTAAAGCCACTCGTAAATTTTGAGGCGGCTGCTGCAGTTTTGTTAATAATTCTGTCGGGATGGTTTGAAACTGTTGCCAATAATGAATTGCTTTTCCGGGGCTTCCTTGTGCCATTTCTATGACTTCAGGATGAGCTAAAATTTCCTCATAATTTTGCTGTTGTAAAACTTGTTCTATGGCGGTTTGACTTAAACGGTAAAAAGGGATTTTTGCACAGCGAGAAATTAAAGTCGGAAGTAAAGAATCTACACTAGGTGCAATTAAAATAATCGTTGCATTTCCCGGTTCTTCTAAGGTTTTTAATAAGCCATTAGCAGCCGCTTCAGCCATAGTTTCTGCTTGTTCAATCACCACCACTAACTGATGGGCTTCCAGGGGCGGACGACTCAAGAAACGACTCAGTTCTCGAATTTGATCTAAACGCACCTGTGGGGGGGATTTTCGCTTGATTCCGGCTGTTTTTGCCGCCTCAACGGTGAGTAATTGTCCTTGATGTAAATAAGTCGGTTCAACCCATAAAAAATCAGGATGATTTCGTTGTTGAATCCGTCGAGAGATTGATGTTTGATCTGTTTTTTCGCTATGATAAAATAGTAATTCTACAAAACATCTGGCTGCTAAACTCCTACCAATTCCTTCACTGCCGACAAATAAATAAGCTGGAGCAATACGATTTTGTTTGACTGTTTGTGTTAAGAGTTCAACGGCTTGATGCTGTTCGATTAAAGGTGAAAAAAACTCTTTCATTTGAGCTGAATCAATAATTAATTAAAATATCAACTATCGTAATGATAAAATCAATATCCTCATGGCAAAATAGGTATGACTTCGACAAATAAAATAATCTATAAGTAGTATTATAGCAACTTTTGGTAATTATACATAAACACTTGTATGATAACCCAAGAGTAACTTAACTAAAATCTTTGTTAACTACTGAAAGAAGCAAAAGTCTCCCAGTTCTCTATATCATAGTATGAGGGATTGTAGGATTTACGTTGCTATAATGAGCAAAAGCAATTGCTTAAACGGGTTGAGTTTGAGATCAAGATGGCGATCATTTCTTTAAAACTAGGATGAACAGTGATTCTAATGGGTTTAGATAAGATACATCAGTAGTTAAGGGTTTAGTTAGAAAAGTAAGAGGAATGGTAGAAATAATTTTTCAAAATATTCGTCCTTACGGTAGTGGAAGAACAGACGCATTTGAAGAATTGTGCTGTCAAATATTTCACCGATTGCATAAAATTTCGATTTCAAACTTCCAGTTACCACAAGATAGTCAATTTCAGCGTTTTCGAGGGGCTGGTGGCGATGGTGGAGTTGAAGCGCTTTGGATTTTACCCAATGGTGATAAATGGGGACTCCAATCTAAATATTTTGAAAGAGATAAATTAGAAACCTCGCAATTTAACCAAATGAAAGAATCGCTGGAAACAGCAGTGAAGAATCATCCTGAACTTATCAGATACATATATTGCATTCCTTTTGACCCTACAGGAAAAAAAGCTGAAGGTAAACGAGGAAAAAGTCAAACGGAAAAACTTGAGGAATGGAAAAACAAACAATTAACTAACTTAGAATCTAATAATATCAATCTTTCTATTGAATTTTGGACTGAGAGTGTACTTAGAGATTATTTACTTGCTGTTGATAGCGGGGGAGGCTTACGTCGCTACTGGTTTGACAATCAGGTAATGACTACTGATTGGCTATACAAACGATTAAATGATGCTAAAGTTCAAGCAGGTCCACGTTATTCTCCACAGCTTTCTGTGAATATTCCTGCTTTTTATGCTTTAGAATCTTTTGCTAATCATGACGCTTGGAAAAAGCGAATCAATCAGTATTTAGAAGAATTAAATAAAAATATAAAAAATTGGCACGATCATTTTGGAAATGCGGATGTGTTATCAGAAAATAGTAATAAAATTGTTAAAAATATCACAGATTATCTAATTTCAATACATTCTATTTTAAATCAATATATAGATTCTCGATTTTTTACTGACTTAGAAACATTAATCTTACAGGTTGATCGGTTAATAGAAAAATTAGTACAAGTAGAACAAGTATTTCTCAATGAACTTCTGAAAATACATGGTAAAAATGCAGATACTTCCCAATTTAGACAGTTTCAAGCTGAGTATCAACTTAGTTTTCCTGCGGCGAAGTTAGATACAACTCGTGATTTACTTAAATGTATCAAGCAAACTTTTGAATGGATAAAGACTCCAGAATTCATTTTACCCAAAAGTCAATTTATGCTGCTTCGAGGAAGTGCTGGAGTTGGTAAAACCCATGCTATTGTTGATCATGCTCTACATATTCATCAACAGGAACAAACATGTTTAGTATTCTATGGTGAAGATTTTACGGGAGATGAACCTTGGAAAATTATTGTTAATAAATTAGGTTTGTCTAGTAATATTAGCAGAGACGAACTCTGGGGAATGATTGATGCAGCAGCAGAAGGGACTGGAAAACCTGCAATAATTTATATTGATGCACTCAATGAGTCACCAAATAGACAAAGATGGAAAACATCTTGGTTGCCACCTGTAATTCAACAAATTACTCATTTTCCTCGGTTAAAATTATGTGTTTCCTGTCGTGACACCTATTTAGATGAAGTATTTGATGAAAATCAGAGAAATCAATTTATTAAATTTGAGCATAATGGATTTTTGGGACGTGAATTTGATGCTATTAAACAGTTTTTTGAGTTTTATCAGTTAGACCCACCAGCGACTCCATTATTACAATCTGAGTTTACTAATCCTTTATTTTTACATTTAATTTGTCAAGCTGTACAAGGTTTAGAGTCTCGATCAATCCCTCTTGGTAGTGCTGGGTTTACTGATATTTTACACTTACTTCTTGAGTATAAAATCAAAAAATAGCAGAATTTTGTCGCTATGATAAAAGAGATGATAACGTAACTAAAGCTGTTTATGATTTAGCTAAGAGAATGGCTAAAGAAGAAACTCGGCTACTTTTAAGAGAAACAGCGCAAGAAATTATTAATAATATATTTGACGCTCATGATAGTACTCGCTCACTGTTTATTCAATTAGAAAAAGAAGGATTAATTACTCTGATTGAACAGAAAAGTAGACCGTTTGCACCTAAACAATGGTTTTGTCGTTTCACGTTTGAGCGAGTGGCAGATTTTTTAATAGCTCTGTCTTTATTAGAAAAAATAGAACTTGATCCACGGAAAGCTGAGAATTTAATCAATAATAAAAATATTATTCAAAACAAAGGTCTGTTAGAGGCTTTTTCAATTATATTACCAGAGAAAGTCAATTATGAATTGAGTGATGTAATTAAAAATGAAAATATAGATCGTTACAATTTTTTACTACCCATTATTGCTTCAGGATTTCAATGGCGTGCTATTGAAACTTTTTCTGAAAAAACAAAAGAATTGGTTATAGAAGGGTTATCTAATTCTAATTGTTGTCCAGAAATATTAGATTCTCTGTTTGGAATTGCTGTCATTCCAAATCATCCACTTAATGCTGAATTTATCGATGAGTTATTAAATCAGCAAAGCTTAACAGATAGAGATGTTTTTTGGTCTGCTTTATTACACAAAGATTTTGATAAAAAAGGCGGAGCTTGGCGTTTAATTAAATGGTCGCTTCAAGCAGATTTATATTCATTTAGTGAAGAATCAAGTCGTTTATGGGTGCTATTTTTAAGTTGGTGTTGTGCGGCTTCAAATAGAAGAGTTCGAGATAGAGCAACTAAAGGCTTAACCAGAGTTTTTGTAAGTCATCCAACTATCATTAAAACAACTTTAATTAGATTTCTTAATATTGATGATGATTATGTCTTGGAAAGAGTTAGTTTAGCTGCTTACAGCTCTATTTTGCTTATAGACAGTAACGATATACTCCAAGACATTAGTCACACAATTTATGCTCATGTTTTTGATACAGATAATATTCCTGAAAATGCACTGATTCGTGATTGGTTAAGATTAATTGTTGAACTAGCTTATAGTCAGAATTTACTAAACGATACTATTGATGTTAATAAGTTTAGACCTCCCTACAATAGTCAACCGATTCAAATTCCATCAGAAGAAGATATTGCTTATTTAAAAGAGAAAGAAGCTTTTGAAGGAAATATGAATCTGGATGAATTTCCGGGTGGATTGGGTGGGACTGATTTCGCTATCTATGTTTTAGAAAGCCGTATTCTCGATCATTATTATAGCTCTAAAAATATACAGATAGAATTAGAAAACTCAGGAATAGATATTGAAAGTATACGGACAGAATTAGAAGATAGAGGAATAAAATTAGAAAGTTTAGGAGTAGAGAAAGAAAAAATTCATCGTTGGTTTATTAAACGTGTTTCTGAGTTAGGTTATCCGGGTACAAATGAACTTTGCTACAAATACGATTGCAATCTTATTAAAAAATATGGAGGAGGAAGAAGGCGACCAGCTTGGGCTGAAAGACTTGGAAAAAAATATTACTGGATTTTATTACAACGTTTAGCAGGAATTTTAGCAGATCACTTACCGAGAAAGATAGATTCATGGGAAAACGAAACTTCTCTCCCCAGATTACAAGGTATAGATTTACGAGATATAGATCCTACTGATTTACGAGCTTTCTTACCCCAGACAGAAGTTAATATAGAATGGTATAAACCTGTTAATTATGATTTCAATAGAGTCTGTGAATGGAGTCATAATCAATGGGTAGAATTACAAGACTTGCCAAAGATAAAACAAATAATACAATCGACTGACAATCAAGGAGAAGAATGGACGCATCTATTGCTTAATTCTTCCCTAAAAAAAGTTATATCTAATCAAAATAATGCAGAATATCCTTACCGAAACTTAAAAACTTTTATCATCACATTATTTGTACCTTTTTCTGATGTTGAGAGTATCAAAAGAGAATTATCCTCTACTCAATTTTCTTTACGTTATCTAGACATTCCAAATGATTATAGATTATTGATTCAAGAGTATCCAAATACCATCACTTGTCAGCAGCGTTTTGAAACAGGGTATAATCTTAAATCTGATCTACCAGGCACAGAGAATGCTGAGTTTACAACTATTGAATTATTAAGAGGTAATGAATGGGAGTATGATTGTAGTCAAGATCAAAGAGTTAAAAATATTATTGTTCCTGCACCGGGATTAGTGAATTTTGGTAATTTGAAGTGGAAGGAAAAATCTAGTTGGATAGATGAGGAAAAAGTTGTTCAAATCAGTGAATTTTATACACAAGATCATTCGGGTCTTTTGATTAAGAGTGATTATCTGAAACAATTTCTTGAAGCTTATTCTTTAGCGATGGTATGTTTTGTAATTCAGGACAAGTTATTGATAACTAGCAATTCTTCTAATAATTTATTTCATCGGTTTAAGACAATATCTATCTTTGATGGTCATACTAATGATTTCATTAATTGAAAGTTTACTAAATATGGGTTAATATTATTTTAGTCTATTACAGTAATAAGAATTAATTTTTCAATTGATGTTAAGCAGTTATTCAATCAAAACATTATTTGCAATTGTATTAAATCAATTAATAGTTTTACTTTTTTTAACACTATTTATCCGAGTTGAGAGTATCGAATATGTTAGAATGTAATAGTGCTGATAAATATATATTAAAATGATATTAAATTCATTAAAAGAAGTCAATACTTTAGGAGATTGGGCCGCCTTAGCCATCCGTAAGCACCTGGAAAAAATTCTGATCCATGAACCTGAAGTTCTTAAAGATAAAGATCCAGAAGAACTGCATCAAATGCGTGTCGGAATACGGCGATTGCGCTCAGCTTTAAATGGGTTTGCTCCTGTCTTAAACTTACCCCCATCTATAACAGATAAACAAGTTGGAAAAGTGGGTCGGCGCTTAGGTCAGTTACGAGATTTAGATGTTTTACTCGCAGCTTTGCAAACTCATTATTGTCCTAATTTACCGAAAAAAGAAAAAAAGATTATAGAGCAATCTTTACCAGATTTTATCAAAAAAAGGCAAAAAAAAGTCAAATTAGTTAAAAAGACGATTGAGAGTAAATCATATAAAATCCTAAAACAAGACTTACAGCAATGGCTCGATTTTCCTCAATATACTTCTATTGAAAAACTGCCTATTAATGAAGTGTTACCTGACTTATTATTACCTCAAATTAGCCAACTATTTTTACATCCTGGTTGGCAAGCGGGACTACAACCGTTAACCACTGATGCTAATACATCTGATGAGAATACTGATTTATCTCAAGCACAAGTTGAACAAATTTTGAGAAATCAGGGTGAGATTTTGCACGATTTACGCAAAACAGTCAAACGAGTCAGATATCAAATGAGTTTGTTTACTGATTTTTATGGTAATACTTATGGCGCTTATTTGCAGGATATGAAAGCCATCCAAGCATATTTGGGAGATATTCAAGATAGCGAAGTTTTAGAAGCGACCTTGGCAAAGGTGTTAAAATCAAACATAGAAACAAAACTACCCCAATTAGCGGTTTTACTGAGAGATAGCCGTTATCAAGCTTGGCACAAATGGCAATTAATGCAGCGCCGATATCTCAATGCAGAAATTCGCAAAAACTTCCGTTCTACACTGACGCATCCTACTATTAAATCCAGTTAAACCAGATATAAAATACTATAATTTAATGTGGGATTAGTTTGACTCTTTATTTTTTATATTCTAGCTAAATCTCAATAAAATTATGTTTAAAAAAAGATTAATTAAATCTCAAAATAAACTCTCGGTCGTCGCGGCTTTTTATTTAATTTCTGCGGCTGCAAATCCGACTTTTGCTCAGCCTTTAATTGAGCCTAATTTAACCGCTTTCTCTTCTCACCTTATTGCCCTAACTCCCACTGAATTAAACACTATTGCCAGTGAAATTACAGTGCGAATTAACGGCCCCCGTGGGGGTTCTGGGGTAATTATAGAAAAAACAGGAAATATCTATTATATCCTCACGAATTGGCACGTTGTTAACCGAGTCGGAGAGTATGAAATTATTACACCCGATAGCCAATCTCATAAAGTTTACTATAGTTTAATTCGGCAAATTGATGATATTGATTTAGCCATTATTCCCTTTGAAAGTTCTCAACAATATCCTGTCGCTACCGTCGCAGATTCTAATGCTGTTGAAATGGGTAGTCCCATTCATGTCGGCGGATGGCCCCGTTCGGGAAGTAGTTTAGGACAACGATTATTTCTGAGTACAGAAGGAACATTAACCCGTCGTCAATCTCCTCGAAATGGCTATAGTTTAGTCTACACAAACTTAGTTAGAAGCGGCATGAGTGGCGGCCCAATTTTAAATGAATCCGGTAATTTAATTGGGATAAACGGATTAGTTCAGTTAGGAATAAATCGTAATCAAATTGTTTCAGCCGGAATTGAAATTAACCGTTTTTTAAATTGGCGAAAAACAGCAACTTTACCGACTATTCCCACCCGGCCCACAGCAACACCTGAGACAGAATCTTCTACTGTTACCACCAGTTTACCTCCCGCAACGCCGCCGACAACTTCTACTCCCTTAACGGATGATTTCTTACTGGCAAACAGTCTGCGGGAGAATTCTGGGGAAGTGATGGCATTACAAATTGTTTCAGATTATATCGTCAGTGGAAATAGTAACGGTAGCGTCGGGTTATGGAGCTTGGAAACAGGCGGACTTCGACGTAATCTTTCGGCTCATTCGGGGGGTGTCAATGCCTTAAGTGTGAGTCCGGATGGTCAGATATTAGTTACGGGGGGAGAAGATGGCATCGTTAAATTATGGAATTTTGCCGTCGGTTTAGACTCAGGAGAATTTCCTTTACTACATACTTTAAAAGGACATTCTAACGCGGTGTTATCTGTCGCCATTACTCCTAATTCTCAAACCATTGCTAGCGGCAGTTGGGATAGTACAATTAAAATTTGGGACGTGAATACCGGAGAATTATTACAAACCCTGGCCGGACACTCTCAAATGGTTAGCGCTTTAGCCATTAGTCCCGATGGTCGGATTTTAGCCAGTGGTAGCAAAGATAGTACCGTGAAATTGTGGGATCTGGCAACCGGGGAACTGATTCGGACGTTGAAGGGACATTCTTTAGCGGTTTTATCCATTGCCATTAGTCCAGATGGGGCGTTGATTGCCACCGCAAGTGCGGATGGAAGCGTAGCGTTGTGGCAACTCAATACAGGCCAACCCATACGCCGCTTTCAAGGTCATACAGATGGAGTGTGGTCTGTTGATATCAGCCAGGATAGTCAAACTTTAGTCAGTGGCAGTTGGGATAAGACCGTTAAACTTTGGGATATCAATACAGGGGAATTGCAAAGTAACTTAACAGCTCATCCGAGTTATGTAAACGCTGTAACAATTAGTGCTGATGGCAATACTATTGTCAGCGGGGGATGGGATGCAATTGTGAAAATTTGGCAGAAACCTTGAGTCAGTCCAGAGATGATTTAATCAAAATAATCGGACGGCTTCGTTTCATCTCACTTCAAACTTCACGGGGTATAGAATAGCGCTAACCTGAAGTTGGATTGAGTAGAAGCCGCCCACGAGTCTCACATATCTGTCGATAGTATGAGGCGGGGATGTATGGGAAAGTCTAAGATGATAGCTTAGGCTTTTAATGTTAGTGAACCACTCTTTAAAGTATAGGGGAATAATGAAGGCTATCAATGAAAGGCATCAATAGCTTCAAGCAAAACATTTCGCTAAGAAATTAGCATCGACATTGTTTTCAGTAGACTGAAAAGTTAACTTTCGCTTGACTGAGTCGAAACTAAAGATGTTGGAACTTCATCTAAAACCCACATACTTATTGTCAACTTTAAAGAGCTTTAACGGTTAGACCGTTAATGAATTAATCGACTAGAGGGTTCATCGAAGTATCGGCCTAGTAAATCAGCACCGTTATCACCCATTTCTAACAATCTTTGTTGGATTGCAGAGAGAGCTAACTGAGAAGGTTTTGCGTGCCCCCGTTCCCAACGATTAACCGTTTGAAACGACACACCTAGTTGAGCAGCTAATTTTTCCTGAGACAGACCCAGACGCTGCCGTAGAGTACAAATGAGGGTTGGAATTTCTGACTGAATTTTAACGAACATAAGCCCAGTGGATTTTCTAAAACAATAATGACAACCGGGAATACAAGCTAACAGTAAGTCCTCGATATTAATTGCTTGTATTAAACAAAGTTTTCTCTGTGCTCTCTTTAGAGGACACTTTATAGTATGAATGAATTGATGAATAAACAAGGACGATAATATTCCACAATCTGAACTGTCACAACCCGTGTTTAACACTTAGTTAACTCCGGTATAATCCTGTCAAAATACAGATTTAAAGTTGATACAAATTGTCAAGTTTTTATTAAGAAATAATATGAAAATTAAAGATAATTTACATTATTTAACTTTAGTTTGAACCTGATTTTGATAGTTAATCAGTCTTTAGAAGTATATTCTGTGCCTTAGGAAACAAAATTTTTTAATTAGGGTCTAAATATAGCATTTTTAAAAATAAAAAATATTAATGTGAATGAGTAGAAAAACTTATCAAATATTGGGTAAACCCAGACAGAGCATCAATTTTTCATACCACGAAAGACAAAGAATTTGATCGAATCTATCAAACTCATAACTTTTGTGAAGAAAAATGCACAAACTTTAAAAAATTAGACAGAATCATCACAGCAAAGCCAGACTCGAGACGGGTTACACTCCAACTTTCGGTAGCAAGAACAAATATTTTGCTGTTGAATGGGTCAACTGCTGCCCAAAAGAGAATGGTATTAGGGACCCGGTTGCTACCCTACCAAAAAAACCTAATTTTAACAATAATATTAAATGGGCTGAGTCCTTTAACCCGGTATCCGGTTTTTACCGTTTCCCGGACAAGAGCAATATTAAAATAGCCAGATCACATCAACATCCTGGCTAATTAATTTAGCTTGAAACTTTAACCTATTTCTCTGATTTAAACTTTGCGGTTATCATGAGAAACTATACTTTTAGTATAGGTTATCGCGCCCGTGAATCCGAAACCGTCTCCTAACTCTAATCCGCTCGATCCTAAAATTGTCCAACTTGAAGCTCGGCTCAACCGTCTTTACAGAGCAGTCAATCAGCTTCAGCGGCAAGTTAATCAACAAAGTCAGTTATCTCAGCCTCTCACCCCAAACTTTCCGGTAGCCTCAAAAATCGGATATGTCGGCATGGGTTTTCTGCTAGGAATTGGATTACTCGTCAGTGGATATTGGCTCGTTTCCAAACCCTATTTTAAAGCTAAAATATCCGATATTAATAAAATTATTACCCGTCAGAAACCATCTACTTTTCGCTCTACTTCTGCTGCCATTCAATCCCAGCCTGAGTCGCAACAAAAATTGACTTCCGAAGAATGGATATACAATGTAAAAACCTTACCCAACTTCAGCTATAACTTAGACTTACAATCCATTATTAATCAAGTTCTTGAAGAAGTACAATCAAAAGGTTTACCTACATCCAATTTTTCGATTCATTTAATTGATGTAAAAACCCAAACGTTTGCAGAGTATCGCAGTCAAATTCCTCGCTTTCCTGCTAGTATTACTAAGTTATTCTGGATGGTGGCGCTTTATGATCGAGTTAATCAAGGACTACTACCTGCTGATGCTATTAATTATACGCCTGAATGTCAAGCCGATATTTGTCAACTGATTAAAAAGTCAAACAACGAATCAGCCAGTCGAATTTTGGATCAAATTACCAATACTTCTTCTGTCCCCGAGGAACAAACAAAATCCTTTGAAAAATGGCTGAAACAACGCAACTCAATTAATCAATTTTTCCAAGAAGCCGGATATAAAGATATTAATATTAGTCAGAAAAACTTTCCTATCCCTTATATTAATATGGAAAATCCAGAACATTGGGATCAAAAAATGCGAGGAGAGGAGACAGCACCCATTAGAAATGTAATTACAGCGGCACAAACAGGACGATTAATGTATGAAATTGTAACGGAAAAAGCGATTTCAAAATCATCTAGTCAGGAGATGTTAAAATTATTAGAACAGGATTTAGCTCCTCAAGTTTGGCAACAAGAAGAATCTAATCCTATTGCCGGATTTTTGGGAGAAGCTTTAGTTGATACTGATGTTCGTTTTGCTTCTAAAGTGGGTTGGACTTCTGCCACTCGCTTTGAAGTGGCTGCTATTACATCTAAAGATCAACAAGTTTCTTATATTCTGACAGTTTTCGGAGACGGCACCCCCTATGCACAGAATGAACAAATATTTCCAATAATTTCTCGTTTAGTTTACGAAAACATGACCGCAACAGAGAACTAAGGATTAATAATAGACTGAATTTGATTAACTCTATGATTGTATTGCTCTTCGGGTAAAACCGCTGATGAATTTTCTAATGAAATAGATTGCTTTAAATCTATCCAAGATCGACAACCTTGGTAACTCGAATGATTAGGAATTAATATCGATTCAGATAAAATATAAGTTCGCAACATTAAAAGATATAAGGGCTGTTTCGGTTTATAATTAAAGCGATCGCGTACCCACTGTTGCGTCCAGATATGAAAAGATTCAAGCGGAGCAATAATCCGTTCTGCCTGGGAAAAATTTAGTGGTAAAATATGGGTAATATCTGCCCAGCTACTAATTTTAATTTCATCATAATGAGTCCCTGAAGCGACTATTTTAACTGGCGGTGCATACTCTGATTTTAATAAATTAGGATTTTGATGTTCAATTGTAGGATAGAGTAAAACTCGATGATATTTAACAGAAAAATTGCCGCCTTGCTCTTTAATTCCACCTTTACGAAGTAATAGAATCATATCTCCTTCTTCTAGGGCTTTGACTGCCACAGTCCATTCCTTTAGAGCATGGCAGATGTTGAAATCATCAGTCATGGGTGAATCATTTTGTATTTGTGTCATCACTTATTCCTCAAAACGATAAAATATTAAAGTTAACTTTAGTTGAATGTTGATTATGGAAACTCGCTTATTAGGCAAATCTGATATTCAAATTACCCCTATTATTATGGGGACTTGGCAAGCCGGAAAAGCCATGTGGGCAGGTATTGAAGATAAAGAAACCATTAAAGCCATCCGCACTGCCTTTGAAGCCGGAATAACCACCGTTGATACAGCAGAAATTTATGGTGAAGGACATTCAGAACAAATTGTAGCTCAAGCCTTATCAGATGTGCGAGATCGGGTGGTTTACGCCACTAAAGTATTTGCTAATCATTTAAAATATAATCAAGTTATTGAAGCTTGCGATCGCTCCCTTAAAAATCTTAATACAGATTATATTGATTTATATCAAATTCATTGGCCCTCGGGATTCAAAAATACAGAAATAGTACCCATTGAAGAAACCATGAGCGCCCTAAATCATCTCAAACAACAGGGTAAAATTCGGGTCATTGGTGTTTCTAATTTTTCTCGGACTCAACTAGAAGAAGCGGCTCAATATGGCAGAATTGACAGTTTACAACCGCCTTATTCTTTGTTTTGGCGTAAAGTAGAGCCGGATGCCATGCCCTATTGTATTGAAAATAATATTTCAATTCTGGCTTATTCTCCTCTAGCCCAAGGTTTATTAACCGGAAAATTCGGCCCAGATCATCAATTTGAGGAAGGAGATCATCGCGCTAAAAATAAGCTTTTTTATAAGAAAGATAACTATAAACGAGTGCAACAAGCCCTTGACAAACTCCGTCCTATTGCCGAACAAAAACAATGTAGTTTAGCCCAACTAGCGATTGCTTGGTTAATCGCTCAACCCCAGTCTCATGCGATTGTTGGCGCACGTCATCAAACTCAAGTTGAACAAAATGCTCAAGCCGCAACTGTACAACTTTCAAAGGATGAATTAGCGGAAATTGATCGAATTGGGCAAATCGTTACTCAGCATTTAGATGATAGTACAATTATGTGGGATTTCTAATTAAGCTAAAATAATTAATGGATATTCAACATAGGCTAGAAGCAGTTAAAGAATCGATTAACAAAGGTGATTTAGATGAAGCGTTAGAAAGTTGTCAAAAGCTTATATCTGAGTTTCCGAGTGATGCAGTTGCTTATATTTTCCAGGGGAATATTTATGAGCAGCAAACCGAATATGGGCTAGCGATGGAAGCTTATCGACAGGCAATTAAAACTCAGCCCAATCATGCCGAAGCCTATGTTTATTTAGCCCAGCTTTCTCGCGATGTCGGCTGGACAAATGAAGCTGCATATTATTATCAAAAAGCCTTAAAGATTCGTTGGAATTGGCCAGAAATTCATGATTATTATGGCTTAGTTTTATATCAACAAGGTCAAATAAAAGCGGCTATAAAACATCATCAAGAAGCGATTAGACAAAATCCAGCCTATGTTAAAGCTTATCTAAATTTAGCCCTAAGATTAAATGAGCAGGGTAAGACAGAAACCGTTATCAAACTATTAGAAGAAACTATTAATCGATTTCCAGATTGTGCAAAAGCTTACTATAACTTAGGGTGCTTATTGTTGCAGCAAGATCAAGCTGAATCTGCTTTGAGTTTATTTCAAACCAGTCTAAGGCTTGAGCCGGATTTTGCTTTAGGATATAACAGTTTAGCCCAAGCATTAATAGCACTCGGAAATCCAACAGCAGCAATTACAGCTTATCAAAAAGCAATTGAAATTGAACCTAATTTATCCGCTGTTTATCATAATTTAGGCAAAATTTGGCAGCAGCAAAATCAGCATGATAAAGCGATTTTATATTTTTATCAAGCGCTAGAAATTTATCCAGATAATTTATTAACTTACGGAGATTGTGGATACTCATTAATGGCGCAAGGAAAACTAGATGAAGCAATGATTTGTTTTCAAACTGCGATTACAATTGAATCGAAATGGGTGAATGCTTTTTGCGATCGCTTTGCTTCATTATCATTAGTAGATGCTCAAAGCGATCAATTCTTATCCGCTCAAATTGCCTGCGCTCATTTTCTACAAAGTTTACAACAATTTGATTTAACGGTTTATCATACTAAGATTTATCAACAACTCGCTAATATTTATTATTATTGTGGTAATGTATTATTTGAATATGGTCAGGTAGAATCCGCTATTTTTTATTATCATAAAGCTATTCAAATTCAGCCGAATCATATTGAAGTTTATTTCAAATTAGCTGAATGTTTGATCATTCAAAATCGCTGGAATGCCGCCTATACAATTTGTTGTTATGCTCAAAATATTACTAATTTATCCCAACAATATCAAGTAGAAATAAACTTTTTGCTCGGATATTGTTGTGAACAACAACAGCGTTATCAATCAGCGATTCAATATTATCATCAAGCTTTGCAAGAGCAGCAAGACACGAATAGTATTTCTCTATCTAGATTAACAATAGAGCAAAATATAAACTCTACAAATATTGAACGTCATCCACCTAATAATATTATATTTTCTACTTTAGAATGGCTTCAACAAAATCAGTTAGAAAAATACTATTTTCCTTTAAGAATAGTACAATCTAATCAACAATATGCTGAACCTGAATCCTCTGCTTGTGCGGGTTTAGAATGTCAGACTTGTGTACATCAAATTTTTCAGCAATTAGAACTTATTAATTTAGGCAATAATATTTATATCAATTCTCAAAAAAAGCAAATTTCTGATGAATCAATTAATCAATTTGTCGCAGTTATTCCTCAAGGGAAAACTTGGATTACTCCTCAAATTAATTACTGGAATGTTTGTAAAGCGATTGCTATTATAACTCCGGATAATCAATTACTCGCAGATGTTTCTCGAGATTATCCCGGACAACTTCCTGGATGTACAAGTTATCATCCTCAGCAACACCAAATCTTTCAACAGACGCAATTGCCACCGCTGCAAAAAATTGAGGGGTCTGTTGCCGTTTTATCTGGTTTGTCTGGACATATTTATTTCCATTGGATGGTGGATATTTTACCTCGAATTGAATTATTAAGACGGAGTGGAATTAATCTCGATCAAATTGATAAATTTCTGGTTAATAGTATTCATCTTCCTTTTCAACGAGAAACATTACAAAAACTCGGAATTCCCCTGAATAAAATATTAGAAAGCGATCAATTTCCCCATATTCAAGCCACTCAATTAATTGTTCCTTCTTTTGCCGGATATTTAGGCTGGTTAGAACCTTGGGGAATTGATTTTCTCAGAAAGACATTTTTAACACCAGAAATTAAAGCAAAATCCGGTTATCCTGAACGAGTTTATATTAGTAGAAAGAATGCCAGACACCGCCGCGTTTTAAACGAAACCAAAGTCCTGGAAGAACTCAGCAAATACGGCTTTGTTTCTATTCAGTTAGAATCTCTTTCTTTCACTGAACAAGTGGCTTTATTTTCTCAGGCTAAAGTAATTATTGCCCCTCATGGTTCGGGTTTAACTAATATTGTTTTTTGCAATAAACTGGCTAAAGTAGCTGAGTTTGTTTCTCCCCATTATAATCGACATTATTATTGGGTTATTAGCCAGTATTTAGGACTTGAACATTATGGTTTAACCGGAGAAGCATTTCCTTGTTATCCGATTCGGACATTAATGTATCAAAATCCGTTAACAGAAGATATTTGGGTCAATTTAACAGACCTAAAACAACTGATAAAAGTTATGAAAATAACCTAAAATCATCAAACAATTAACCACAATCCCAATTATATAAAATATCGCTAAAGTTTTTTTGCTTTAAATCTGAGGGTTTAATGAAGAAATTACAAACTCCTGCATCTCCCCACATCATCTCTTCTTCTGAATCTATTTGTAATAACAACTCATAATATTCTTCTGAATTGCCATTACTTTCGCGAGGATCATCTTGAACAAAACAAGGATATCCACCGAGTTTATGACCACAAGAATTAAATAAATCATCCTCTTCATCCCACTGTTCATCAATATAATCAGCAATAGTATTTTCTAATTGATCTCCGAGTAACTGTAAACAGCGATAATCATGAGGACTAATGAATTCATGCTGCTGAGAAAATTTCAGGCTATAACATTGGTTAATAGGATTAATCGGTAAATCATCCGGTTCACGAAGAAAGCTAAAATCATCAATTAATTTTTTAGGACTTAAATTGGGTTTCTCGAAATATAAAACCCGAAAGCCATTCTGTTGAGTGAGTTGTGCAAAATCGGCTCCATATAAGCCATCATCGGCGATATAAAACTGTAAAATGCCTTTTTGAGGAAATCCCTCTAAAGCAGGAACTTCTAAGAAGTTGATTTGTGCTAAAAGATAAAGATACTTGCCATCAGTCGTCTGAGGATATTCCATCTCTTTCGGAAAATAGGGAACCCCACCGAACTTGCTTTGCCCGATTGTGAGGTTCTCACCCGGTTCAATTTCAATTTCGACAAAAGGCTTAATTGTTTTTTCCAGTTGAGGACGATAGGCTTCTAGTTTAGCTGGCAGATTTAACATAAATTGACGACTCATTTTAAACTTTTTACGATGAATAGATTAAACTTAATCTGTCCACCAAATTATCATTAATTTTGCCATGAAAGATCATGTAATTTATGATGGAAATTGTAATCTTTGTGTGACATTGGTTCAATTACTGGAAAGCTTGGATCAAGGTCAACAGTTTCAGTATACTCCGATGCAAGATCCAACAGAACTAAGTCGGCTAGGATTAACCTCAACCGATTGTGAATTGGGAATGATTTTGGTTGATGGCGATCGCCCTACTCGTCGCTGGCAAGGGAGTGATGCGGCTGAAGAAATTGGTAAACGTTTACCGGGTGGTGATATTTTTATTACCGCCTACCAAACATTACCCGGCTTAAAATGGATGGGCGACCGGGTATATGAACAAATCCGCGATCATCGTTATACTCTTTTTGGCCAACGTTCTAGCACATATCAATCCGCTTATCCCGGTTGTTGTGGTGATAGCAAGGGGAGACGAGGTGCAGAAGGGGAGACTAGGGGCGCAGGAGGCTAGGTGCAGCAAGAGCGCAGGAGCGACGGAGAAAAGAGAACAGTTATCCTACGCCCTACACTCTCTAAACTAAAGGCGCTTGGACTAAACCTGCCCCCACATCGAGGGGATCAAAATCACGCGCAAGGCGATCGATTGTAGCTTGGCCCACCAGTAAAGCACTCAATTGAGAGATGGGAATTGAATTGCGAATGGATAATAACTTTTCTCCCCAAAGAGCCGCAATTCCCGCCACATGAGGAGTAGCCATGCTGGTGCCGGTTAATTCGACATATCCCCCCCCAGTTTGAGCGGAGTAAATCTTTACCCCAGGGCCAGACACATTGGGGCCGGTATTGGAGAAAGTCCCGACCGTGAGGGCGTTGTGGGGTTCTCCGGTCGTTTGCAGCGCCCCAACCGATAGAATACCTTCTGCAGCCGCCGGGGGTGCAACAGCCACTTCGTAGCTGGGATCAATATCTCGCTTGCTTTCATTACCCGAAGCTGCAATCATCAATGTCCCTTGGAAAAATGCCCCTCTCGCTTGTGCTAATTGGGCTAAACGTTCAAACAGGCGTACATTTGCCCGGTAGTCTTCTAAGGCCAAGGAAGTGGCTAAATCAACGGGATAATCACTCTCCACTAACCGCTGAACTAAACCGGGAAAATCTAACCCGAGAGACATTGAAATGATATGTGCCCCTTCCTGCATGGCCCACAAAATCGCCTCATAAATTTGTTGGGTTGAACCCCCCCCTTGAGAGCCTAATACTTTACCAATAATGGCTGTTTCAATTCCTGGGGCGACTCCAAACCGATAGCCATTCACCGCCTGTCCGAAGATCGTCCCCGCACAGTGAGTCCCATGACCATTACTATCACCATCTCCTTCTCCGGTGAAATCTCGCTGAACCAGTTGAACCCCTTGAAATGCTTCGTGGTTAGCATCAATCCCAGTATCGAGTACGGCAACCTTGATCCCTTGACCGCTGAACGGACTCGCCGCCGCCCCCGTTACTTCAATCCCCCAAGTGGTGCCGCTGGTTGTCCGAGTTTCAGCCGATTCAATTGCGGTGGGTTTAATTAGCTGTATCGGCATCGCCGGGGCAATACTGACTACCTCAGGATCGCGTCTGAGATCGGCAATATCGCTTTTGTCTAACTCTTCGACTTCTACTCGCATCCCCACCCCCCCTGTAGCCGTCGCCATACTCAACGGAACTGCCATCGGCGCTGAGGAACGACCCGAAAAGGGATCGCCCAAATCGGGCTGTTGAGTATCACAAAGAATAATATATTGACCTTTTCTCATAGGATTAATTAAACTCCAAATCTTGAGAGTATTTTCTTAGTAGTTTCTCATCGATCAGGATACTTCATTGATTGCATTCGAGACTGAAGGGTTCTAGACTTCATTGGTTGATCGGCAATAACACCACAAAACAGGTTTTTCCGGGTTGAGACTCAATCATCAAACTACCCCGATGGCGATTTTCGATAATTCGCCGCACTAAATCTAGTCCGAGTCCCGATCCTTTGCCCATGGGTTTTGTGGTGAAAAAGGGTTCAAGAATACGGTTTCTAATCTCTTCAGGAATACCGGGGCCATTATCTTCAATTTCAACTCGTAAATCATTGTTCTTCTGACAAGTACGAATGATAATTGTCGGGGGTGCATTATCCGGTTTACCTTCATTCAAGGCATCGACCGCATTATCAATCAAATTTGTCCACACTTGGTTTAGCTCACTACCAAACGCCGTAATTTCCGGTAGATCTTGAGTGTAATGACGTTCAACTTTAATCCCATACTTCAGCTTAAAGGCAAATAAGCGTAAGGTATCTTCAATGCCATTATGGATATTAATCTGCTGTTGGGCGCTACGATCCATATAGGAATAGGATTTCATGGATTGTACCAACGTTGAGATCCGCTCAGCCCCATCGAGGCCATTTTTAATCATGTTCATCACATCAAAAGACAGCGCTAACCAACGAATACCCATATCCCGTAGCTCCGTAGAATCATCTCGCCAACGGTCTATAAGGGAGTCTAACGTTTCGGGCTGTACCTCTCCTGCTGCAAGGGGTTCGGCTAACTGCCAAGCATTTTCTACCCCATAATCTTCTAGCCATTCTCCCAGGGCATCTTCATAGTCTGCCTGCATCATCGGATCGTTTTTGGGATTGGCGATCGCCTCATACCCCCGATCTCGGACATCGAGCCATTGTTGAGTATGTTCTTGACTGATTTGTTTTTGACCCGAGACTAAATTCATCCGTTGCAGTTCAACAATAGCGGGTTGCACATCTTTTAATACCCGGACTAAAGCCGCTGCTGGATTGTTTAATTCATGAGCTAAACCTGCCGCCAGTGTGCCTAAAGCCGCCATTTTTTCGCGATTTCGGATAAAAGATTCTAAACCCCGCAGACGTTTACTCACCATCCGGAAAATCTCTTTTTCAAACTCCCGGCAACTGTGGAGTAAATCTAAAAAATCAGGACAATTTAAACGAAAAAGATCCGTTTCTACGTCTGCTGTTAAGGTAACCGGAACTAAATCTTCTGTTAAGACTTGAATTTCTCCAAAAAAGGCATAGCCTTGATGACGACCAATAGGAATATCAACCCCATTACTCAGACGAGTCACAGTAATTGAGCCATTCAACTGCATAAAAAAGCCTTTAACAGGTTCGCCTTCTCGGACGAGAACTTCCCCCGGCTTTAGCTGAATATATTCACTGCGATCGCAAATCCATTCTAAACGTTCGGCAGGTAAAAGATGAAACGGTTCTATCTGTGTTAGAGCTGGAGGACAAAGCATAATGATTTTTTGGGGTAGTGAGTTGTGAGTATGTAGAGACACCCCCGTAAGGAGTAGGGGCACATTGCAATACGCCCGTACAGGATTTTTGATCGGTTTGAGAATTCTCTTGACTGTTCCCCATTCCCCGTTCCCTACTTACCGATTTGCGTATAGTGCAAGAGTGCCTCTTATAATTGAGCCAGATAATAGTGAACAAACTGTACACAAATAGACCCTTCACCGACACCGGAAGCCACCCGTTTAACCGAACCCTGACGGACATCACCCACAGCAAAAATACCGGGTACACTGGTTTCGAGTAAAAAGCGGTCGCGCTCTAATGGCCACGGTGTATTCTGGGGGACATCAGGGCCTGTATAAATAAAGCCGCGTTGATCCCGTTGTAGTGTATCCTCTAGCCATTCTGTACTGGGGCTAGCTCCGATAAAGATAAACAGAGAATTCGTCTCAAACGTCTTCACTTCATCGGTTTGAGAATCTTTGACTAAAATCTTTTCGAGGCGATCGCCTCCTTGAGCTTCTACTACACTATGAAAACACAAAACCTCAATATTATCTGTTTGATCAATTTGATCGATTAAATACTGTGACATACTTTTCGTCAGAGAGTCGCCTCGCACTAATATTGTCACCTTGCGGGCATATTTAGAAAAATACATCGCCGCTTGGCCAGCAGAATTGGCCCCACCGACAACATAAACATCCTCATTCTGACAAGCAGCCGCTTCAGTTTGAGCCGCACCATAATACACGCCAGCGCCTGTAAATTTCTCAACTCCCGGAACTTTTAGCCGTCGCCAAGACACACCCATCGCCAGAATAAGGGCATGACAGCTAATTTCACTATTGTCTGAGAGAGTAACAGTATGATAGTTATCCTCAGTTTGCAGAATGTTCACCTCTTGCGGCGTGAGAATTTCGACCCCAAAACGTTTCGCCTGAGTCACAGCACGTCGGGCTAGATCTGCCCCACTCAAACCCACTGGAAACCCTAAATAATTTTCAATTCGAGAACTGGTCCCGGCTTGTCCCCCTGGGGCTTCGCGCTCGATCATCACAGTCCGTAAGCCTTCTGAAGCGCCATAGACCGCTGCAGCGAGTCCGGCAGGCCCCCCACCCACAATCACTAAATCATAAAAGGGGTTACTCGCCTCAGTTTGCATCCCCACCTTGTGGGCTAATTCTGACATGTCTGGCTTGACTAATTTCTCGCCATTTGGCAATAATACTAACGGTAAACAGGGATTATCTCCTTCTCCTGCATAGTTAACAAGCTGTTGGGCTTCTGTGTTTTGTTCAATATCAAGCCAGCGGTAAGGAATTTGGTTACGGGCGAGAAAATCTCTCAGGTTATGGGAGTTGGGAGACCAGCGATCGCTAATAATTTTGACTCCTTGAAATTGCGGTTTATAACTGGCTTGCCAGTCCCCAATTAAATCATCCAACATCGGATAAAGCTTTTCTTCGGGTGGGTCCCAAGGCTTCAATAAATAGTAATCAAGTTGAGCTTTATTAATCGCATCGATAGCGGCATTTGTATCAGCATAAGCCGTGAGTAACGCTCGTTTAGCCGCTGGAAAAATCGGACTGGCTTGTTGTAAAAATTCCACCCCACTCATTCCCGGCATCCGTTGATCTGCGAGGAATACAGCTACCGTATTGCCTTTGAGTTTAAGCTGTTGAGTTACATCAATGGCTGTTGTACCAGAGTCGGCCCGCATGATCCGAAAGCGATCGCCATATTGCTTTCGTAAATCTCGGGCAATGGTTTGCAAAACTGCTGGATCATCATCTATTGTGAGAATAACTGGTTTATCCATTGACAAATAGAGTAAATTTAGGAGTAGATGAACACTTGGATTATTGATGTTTTCAAGTAACCCTTTAACACAAATAGTAGTCTAACAGAGCTTTATTGTAAGCTGCTTTAAACTTCTCCATCTTTTCCATGTACACGACGGCAGAATAACTGAGCGTTAAGCTGTTAAAACAATCACTTTTGCAGACCACTACATCAGGATTCTTTCATCGCAAATATCAGATTTTAAGTTCTGTGTCTTTTCAGATTATACCTGCAATCATCCCATTGAATTAATCTAGATTCTGGGTCAAACCCAAGTCCCCATTTATGCTATTATCTTCTCAATTATTAGCCGGATTGACTCAATTCGGTAAGTCACAAGCCGGGTCAGATTCATCCCCTGGGCAACCGAGACATTGTTCATTCATCGAAACAGATCCAGACTTATGAATTTTAAATATATTTACACCCGGTTAAACGTCGAGAATTTTAAAGAATGTATTGCCTTTTATCGGGATATATTAGGTCTAAATATTAAATTTGAAGACGAACAAGATGAATATGCAGAATTTGATACAGGCTCAATTTTAATCACTCTATTTAACCGCGAAAAGCTAGGTGATTTTATCGCTGATATAAATACCTTAACTTATGACAAAAATAGTGCCAGTGTTGTGCTATCTTTTCAAGTGAGTAATTTAGAAGAAGCTATAACTCATCTTGAATCTAAAGGTGTAGAGATGCTGAATATGCCAACAAATTATCCAGATCGAGGCTTCGTTTCTACTTGTTTTCGCGATCCAGATGGTAATTTAATTGAGATACAAGAAATGAGAGATATTTTGATTAGTTAATTGATCGCCTCTAATGCTGAGGGGTGTAATGCAGCAGAAAACAACCTTAAACTTCTTCAGCTCCCCTATCCAATCAGTCAGTTCCAAATCCTTTATAATTGTAGAAGAAACAACATTCATCTTTCTCAACAGACTTAAGTTCAGGGTGCAATTCAATATTAATCACTATCATCTCACCCTTCAACAACCGTAAAACTCATACATTCTATGGATAGACGGCACTTTCTAAAGTTATTAGGATATGTGGGAACTTCTGCGATCGCCACAATAGGATCTCATACCTGGGTAGCCCGGACGAATGCCCAGACCGCTAGCCCCAAACGACTGATCGTCATTTTTTTACGAGGGGCAGTCGATGGACTCAATGTCGTGGTTCCTTATGGTGAAACCGACTATTATCAAGCCAGACCCGCAATTGCAATTCCTCAACCCAACGAAGATCAAGGCGCTTTAGATCTTGATGGCTTTTTCGGTCTGCATCCCGCTTTAAGTCCCCTATTACCGTTGTGGCAACAAAAGAATTTAGCCTTTATCCATAGCTGCGGTTCAACAGATGCCACTCGTTCTCACTTTGATGCTCAGTATTACATGGAAACAGGAGTTCCGGGAGATAAAAAAATCTCGGAAGGTTGGATGAACCGTTTACTGGGGGCTTTACCCGGACAAACCCCTGTTGAAGCCGTCAGTGTCGGTCAGTCTATGCCTCGGGCGTTGGTGGGGCCAGAATCAGTCGCTAATATCGCTTTAGGGCGTCATTCTGCCCGCAAATTACCCATTGACCGAGAACAGGTTCAAACTGCTTTTGATCAACTTTATGTTAATCAAGATCCGGTTAGCTTAGCGTACCAGGAAGGTCGGGCAGCCCGAGAACAACTCCTGAAAGAATTAGAAGCCGAAATGGACGCAGCCAGTCAAGGGGCACCGTTACCCAATGGCTTTGCCGGAGAAGCCCAACAACTGGCTAGTTTAATGGTGCGTGACTCGGCTATTCAAGTGGCGTTTATGGACTTAGGAGGTTGGGATACTCACGTTAACCAGGGGGGCAGTAAAGGTCAACTGGCGAACCGTTTGAAGCCTCTCGGAGAAGGACTTGCAGCGTTAGTCAAACGTTTAGGTTCAGTGTATTCAGATACAACTATTGTGGTGATGTCGGAGTTTGGTCGGACTGTTAAAGAAAATGGTAACGGTGGTACAGATCACGGTCATGGTAACGCATTGTGGTTACTCGGGGGAAATGTTCGCGGCGGTCAAGTTTATGGTCAATGGCCCGGTTTATCGGAGTCGGAGTTATATGAAGGTCGAGACTTAGCCATCACCACAGACTTTCGGGATGTGATGTCAGCGATATTAACCGATCAATTACGAGTGAAACCCAAGCAAGTTGATCGGGTGTTTTTAGGATATCGTCCCAGTCAACAGTTAGATTTATTCTTGGCTTAATTTTTTGTAATTTTATTCACACAAAATCCACCTCAACAGATGGTTTAATACAAAGCAATGTAGAGACGTTAGCAATAGCGTCTTTAATTTTTGTCAGTTATATATTCAATCTTAACTCGTTATTCTATTATGAATAGACTTCTACGCTATGGTGCAGATACCTATCGTAATTTATTAAAAAACAATCCTAAACATCAGTTTGCCATGAGGCACGCTTTACGGATTTATCGTTCTAATTCTATTTATAGTTTTATCCCTAAAAATGCTTGTTCCACCATGCGGCTATCTTTAGCAATAGAAAATAAATGTATTAAAAATAAAACCGATTTTAATTGGATTCATCAAAATAATAATACCTTTAGCGCAGATTTAGCCAGTTTAATCACAGCAGATTATACCTTTGTAGTTTTGCGTTGTCCTTACAGCCGTTTAGCTAGTTGTTATTTAGATAAAATTGTTGACCGGACTAGTGATGCTTGGATACTTTATGATTTAATTGATCGAACTCAAGAGTTAACTGATTTTACCTTTGAAGTTTTCGTTAAATTCATACAGAAACCAGCGATTAAAAAAGGTAATATTCACTGGCAGCCTCAAATTGACTTTTTAGTATATGAAGAATATGACGACTATTTTTGTTTAGAAGAATTTGGTAAAGCGACTCAAACCTTAAAAGAAAAAATCGGATTATCTGTGATAGATGCTAGAGATTTAACTCAGCATGGCTTAAACCGTTTAGAATTAGTTAAGCAAGCTAAATCTTATTCTAAAATGCCTCCCGATGAAATCTTTTCTCTTAAGCGTTCAGGTAAATCTCCCGACCCAAAATCACTTTATAATGAAGAACTAATAGAAATTGTGCAAAAACGTTATCAACAAGATATTGATCTTTATTCTGATATTTTTGGTACAGATAAACTGATGTTTTCTTAAAGTTTATTATTGATTTTTTTAAGCAAATAGAAACGAAACATCAACTGAAATATCCGGAAATGCAATCGGAGAAATATTACCAGAATTCACTATTTCATTGTGTTGATAATCTTCTTCTATTGGCTGACGATAAATATGAACTTGAGACGCTTTTAAATTCACCACCCAATATTCTTGAATTCCCGCCAAGGCATAAATTAGACGTTTTTGACCGAGATCTTGTTCTAAACTAGAATTAGCAAATTCAATAATTAAAAAGATATTCTCCGGATAAGGATGATGAGTATCATATTCTCTGCCTAAATCCTCTACAATAGCAATATCTGGTTCTGGTTCAGATGTGGGAGATAATGTGACAGGATGACCATCTCGAACATCCGCTTTATCGCCTAACTGTCGAATTAAGTATCGAATTGATTGACTGATGCGGTTAGCATGGGGTTCGCCTTCGGGAGAGATCTGAATTAACTCTCCTTCCAATAACTCAATATTTTGTTCATCAAATATTCCTGTCTTTACTGCCTGATGATAAAGGTCAGTGTACCAGATGAGTTTATTTGTTGTTGTCATAATTTGGGGGTATAAATGATAAAATAATTAAATCTACTTTGTTTCATGAGTGCCTTTGTGTTTTATACCTCTTAACCCACCGTTTCATTAATGGGAAAACGATCAATTAATTGCTTTGCCGCTTTGGCATTTTGTTGCAATTGAACACTAATATAAGGAACATGAGGAATTTGAGATAAGAAATCTAACGTCCGACGAAAAATCCGCACTAAATCCCCTTCATCTAAACTAGTATTATTCAGTAACTCTGACCACTCTACCTGTTCAGCCCACTGTTCCACCAACGCGCTAATTTGTTGATGTTCCCAACGTTCCGGTAAAACCATGAATTCAACCCCCCGTTCACTTTGGGCTTTAATCAGGGCTTTACGGGTCTCCCAGAGGCGGCTGAGGGCATCTTCTATATCTTCGGAGAGTTGGTAATTTGTCCAGCTATCAGAACGCGATACTTCTGTCACCAATACGGCGCAAGCGGCGGCTAACTGAGACGGAACTAAATGATCCAATTCTCCAGACATTAACGCCATACCCAACCATAATTCATTATCCCCGCGTACCGCTGCGGTGGCTTGCCCGAGGGGAGTAGGTTCTAAGCCTTCTAACGCTTCAAATTCTTGTAAGATATTAATTAAATCCAGAAAGTCTTGCCAGTGACGATCGAGATATTTTTGAAGTTCGCTACGACGATGATTAATTTCGCGTTGTAACCCCGTCCAACGTCGCCAACGTTTAATTAATTTCTGTGGTTTTCCCCATTGATGAATAGGATGATTTTGCAGTTGATCTTCTAGGGTTTCAACCTGTTGTAATTGCGTGGCAACTTCCGGGGGTAAAGGAGGGCTAGGGACACCCGGAATTTGTTCAGCAACAGCTTCTGATACCGCTTCACCCCGACGACGCTGACCTAATTTAAAAGGTATATCTGGAATTTCAACATAGTCAACTGCCGTTACACGAGGCAAGTCTCCATGCAACGCCACCACATCCTGGGCAGAAACGACGTACCAACGGTTATCTTTACTCAGACATAATAAGTAAGGCGCTTGTCCGGGACTCGGGGTTTTTGCCACCAATACAGCGGCAATAGGTTCATGACTTTTCCCTTTAGCAACGTGTTTTCCTTGTAAACTTAATACAGTTCCGAGTACGGCAAATTCTAATGCTTCTGCCATGTATTGAGTCCGGCTTTCTTCGGCTTGTTGATCGAGTGTCTTTAATAACCGCTTTTCTGCCCGCAGGCGTTCTTGCATTTTCTCATAATTGGCGATAATTTCTTCTAATCCTTTTAGGGGTTCTTCTGCTTCGGTGTTAAACTGAGATTCAATATCTCTACGTTCAGCTTCTAAAGCAATAATAGCTTCTTCTTCGGGGACTAAAGCGCTAGTGGATAAATATTGACCAAAACTACGTTCTACTAAGTTTTTGGCTTGTGCTAATGTATGAGTCTGTAATAGGTTCAAAACCATGCCATAACTGGGGGTAAATTGACTCACCAACGGGTCAGCCCCAACAGTTGCTAAATAAGCCGCTTCTTCTGCCCCTTCAAACGGCGTTTGTATCGTCACCACATGACCAATTCGATCCATGCCTCGTCGTCCTGCCCGTCCCGACATTTGCAAGAATTCTGAGGGTTTGAGTAAGCGAATACCTTCATCAGTCCGTTTCGATAAACTAGAAATTAATGTAGTGCGCGCTGGCATATTAATTCCTGCGGCTAAGGTTTCTGTGGCAAAGACAATTTTAATTAACCCTCGGGTAAATAGTTCTTCAACTAATACTTTCCAAACGGGTAAAATACCTGCATGATGAGCCGCAATTCCAGCATATAATGGTTCGAGGTGTCGAGGACGACCCGCTTCTGGGTTACGGGCGAGAAAGTCTTCAATACGGCGGTTTAATTCGGTCGCTTCTTCTGGAGTAACCAGAGAAACCGTTCCCAATTCATCAATAGCCGCGTAACATTCATCCATGGCTAAATCACAACCGCGCCGACTAAAGATAAAATAAATAGCGGGTAACATCTGCCGTCGTTGCAACTGATGCAAAGCATACAAGGTTTCTGGGACAAATAGAACTTTGACTAATTCTTGTTGATACAAATAAGCAATAAATTGTCGCCAGATAGGGGCTAAGTCACCGTGATAAGTGGCGATACCGCGATAGAGAGATTTTAAGGATTTTTGTTGACGAAACCGAGGATATTCTTGTAAAAAAGCATCGATGTGATCTTTAACTGTGGCGGCTTCTTTACGGCTGAGAAGATTAACTGATTCTAACTTTAAATCTGTAACGGCGCGATCGCAACCCCGACGACCGGATATTAAATAAATAGTGGGTAATAATTCTTGTTTTTCTAAGCTTTTGAGGGCACCTGCTAAACTGCGACCTTGTTGATTTTCAGTATAACGGCGGCGGGGGTTATATTTACCCTGATGAGGCTTTTTCGTTTTCAGTAAACGGTTGATGGCTTTGCGATCGTCATCTAACAACGGGAACATTCCCTTCGTATTGGAAAAATGGAATAATAACGGTACCGGACGATGATCGGAGTCTATTAACTCAGTCGCCCCGTGAACATTCGATAACCAGTCTGTGAGTTGATCGCTATTGGCAACCGTTGCAGACAGGGCAACCAATTGAATAGAGGGAGGACAATAAATAATCGACTCTTCCCAAACTGTACCCCGTTGGCGATCATTCATGTAGTGGCATTCATCCAATACCACCACTTCTACCCCTTCTAGAGAGGTTCCCACTTCTCCAATGGGCGTACCGTATAACATATTACGGAAAATTTCCGTTGTCATCACCAAAACAGGAGCATCTCGGTTAATTGAAGAATCTCCTGTTAGTAAACCCACCAATTCGGCCCCAAATTGCTCTTTAAAGTCCCGTAGCTTTTGGTTTGACAAGGCTTTAAGGGGGGTGGTATAAAATACTCGTTTCCCTCGACTCAGCGCCCGATGAATGGCATATTCACCAATGAGGGTTTTACCTGAACCGGTGGGGGCGCAAACCACAACAGATTTCCCTGCGTCTAAGGCGGCGATCGCGTTGAGTTGAAAACGATCTAACTTAAAGGGAAATATTGTCGTCAGATCGAGTGTGGGGTTCGGTTCGGCAGAGTGCGACACAAGTATTATGGCGTTTAGCGACGGGTTATTGGTAAGACCTGAATCAATTTCAGGAGATACCACATTTTAACTAATGATAAAGGATTATTTTCTCTCTTGTTGCCATCGCAAATCTAATCTAAAAAGTTTCCGTCTCCATCAAATCTCTGAAACTCTTACCCTGTCAACTCTGCACCGCAATCAGTGTAGATAACAGAAATCGCTTTAGTCATTATAGATTTTATTACATATTTTATGAAACCTACTATTTCTTCAATTCCGTTGATACAGTTAGCTTCGGGCGATCGACTGTCCTTACAAATTTACCAATTTCAGGGGACACAGCCGGGAAAAAAAGTTTATCTTCAATCTAATTTACACGGCGCGGAGATTAGTGGCAATGCAGTTATTCAGCAACTGATTGAGTTTTTAGTAAGTTTAGATGCGTCTCAACTTTCAGGAGAAATTTGCCTCGTCCCCGTTTGTAACCCCCTCAGTACTTCTCAGAGATCTCATCATTTTTCTTCGGGTCGTTATCATATTTATGATGGCAAAGATTGGAATCGAATTTTCTGGGATTATGAAAAAACAGAGGCTGATATTACTGCGTTTGCTCAGTCTAATTTACAATTAAATCCTATCGAAATTAAAGATAAATATCGCGATCGTATTCTACAAAAATTTAAACAGATTTCACAACAGATCCAATCTCAAAGCGGTCTGACTTATTCTGAATTTTATCGATATCAACTACAATCTTTATGTTTAGATGCTGATTATGTGATTGATTTACATAGTTCAACCAATCAAGCGATTGATTATTTATACTGTTTTCAGGCTCGTCAAGAGAGCGCTAAAGCCTTTCTTTTAAATCATGGAATTTTGATGAATGATTATGATGGAGATGCTTTTGATGAAGCCTTTCTTAAGCCTTGGCTAGCATTAGAAAATGCCTTAAAAGATTGTGGAAAACCGATAAAATTTGATATTGAATCCTGGACGCTAGAACTCGGTTCTGGAATGATTATGAATCCTCAATCTGTTGAAAATGGAGTTCGAGGAATTAAAAACTATTTATCAACGAAAAAAGTATTAAATATTCCCGGTTTTCCCCTAAGCGAAACAGAATCTCATCAAATTTTACTCACACCTAAAAATCAGCTAAAAAGATATTATGCTCCAGCCGGAGGGATGATTCAATCTCGTGTTGCTTTAGGCACATCTATTAAAAAAGATCAAAAAATTTATCAAATCCTCAGTTTTAATAAATCGGGAGAAATACCGAAATTAATTGATGTTTATGCAGAGTCGAACGGGCTTATTTTTGATGTTTCAACGAATCACTGTATGAATCAATTTGATTATGTTCTCGAGATTATGAATTATGAATTATGAATTATGAATTATGAATTTATACCCACGGGCAATCATCATAAACTCTACTCTTTACTCATAACTCAATTACAGACATTACATGTAACGTCACGACATACTCATTACTCCTTACTTATTACCCCTAACTCATGACTTCCCCGCCGTAGACAGAATTGTATATGAGCAATTGCGATAATTTTCTCATCTATTGGCTAATTTTATTTTAAATTTGAGTAAACTCGCTAAAATGTCGGTACACTCTAGAGTATAAGTTGAAGAGTATAAGCTAAATTAACCTAAATCTAACACTTAGACAAATGAATAATTATTCTATCTATTGGCGACAATCTTTATTAATTCTTCTTAGTCCATTAATTTTCCAGGCTTGTGGGGGTCAGTCTCCCGGCGGAGGACCACCCCCTGTTGCTGTTGAAATGGATCGAGTGGAAACGACTCAAGTTAAACAAAGTACTGAATATGTGGCGCGCTTAGAAGGGGTCGATAATGCCGTCATTCAACCTCGTGTCAGTGGTTGGGTTAAACAGGTTTATGTCACTTTAGGCGATCGCGTAGCTGCAGGAGATCCGTTAATCTTAATTGATCCAGCTCAACAACAAGCTAATTACGAAAGTCAACTGGCTGTTGTAGAATCTAGACGGGCGGATCTACAACGGGCTGAGGCGGAATTGAAGGCTCAACAAGCAGAATTACGACGCATACAAGCAGAATTAGAATTTCAATCTCAGTCTGCTGCCCAGCAACAAGCCGAACAAGACTATGAAGCTGAAATTCAAGAAAAAGAACGACTCGCATTTGAACTAGAAAATGCCAAAGAAAATTTAGAAGCAGCCAACGAAGAATTAAAGCGACGACAGGCAATTTTAAAAGAACGAGAAGCGACATTTGAACGTTATCAAAGTTTGAAAGAAGAAGGGGTTATTTCTGCTGAAGTTTACGACCAAAGACTTCGAGACAGAGAAACCAGTGAGGCTGAGGTTGCTAACCAAGAAAAAGAAGTCCGCGCCGCGATGGCCAGAATTCAAAGCGCTCAAAAAGAGTTAGATCGCCAAGATCGTACCATTCAATCCGCTCAAGCTAATATTGATAGTGCAGGTCAAGATTTATCTCGGCAAGTTTCGACTTTAGAGGCTCAAATTGAAACCCAAAGAAGCACAATTGAGGCTCAAAAAGCTCAAATTTCTTTAATTCAACGGGATATTGAAAGCGCTCAAGCGGCTGCTGTTGCTCAACAGGTTGAATTAGATTATTACAATATAAATGCTCCCATCGCGGGTATTGTGGGGGATATCGCGGTTAAGGTCGGGGATTTGGTGAATAGTCAAACGACTGTCACTTCGATTCGCCAAAACGATCAATTAGAGGTCAATATTAACGTCCCTGTCGATCGTTTATCTCGACTTCGGGTGGGGACTCCAGTTGAGTTAGTTAGACAGGATACAGGCGAATTAATCGGAACCAGTCGAGTTTCTTTTATCTCTCCGGCTGCTGGGACTGGAACTCAAACGATTTTAGTTAAAGCCCTTTACAATAACCGCAATAACCAGCTTAGAACCGATCAAATTGTCCGGGCGCGAGTGATTTGGGAGCAACAACCCGGTGTTACAGTTCCCACAACCGCAATTAGTCGCATTGGCGATCAAAGCTTTGTATTTGTGGTCGAAGAAGAGACTAATGAGGGTGAGTCGATGTTAGTGGCGAAGCAAAAACCCGTAGAACTCGGCAGTATTCAAGACCAAAGTTATCAGGTACTTTCTGGTGTGAATGCAGGCGATCGCATCGTTACAGAAGGGGTGGTTAAGCTACGAGATGGAACACCCGTGATGGAGAACTTCGATCAACCCCAAGAAGAAGCGGTTTCTCCAACTGAACCGACGGCAGACACTCCTTCCGATAGTTAAAAGGATTTTAGTTATTAGTTGTTAGTAATCAAATTCAGTCTAAGCACTAAATACTCAATACTTAAAACTAATTACTAAATACTTAAAATTACAAGTAAAGTCCCCCTCAAAGGAGCTTGCATTTTCAACCCGGTGATGATAATTCCACAACCACAGGAGTGTGATCGCTGGGTTTTTCCCAACCCCTCGGTTCAGGATCAATTGTGCATCCAACAGCTTTGGGTTGTAGCGCTGTACTGAGATAATGATGATCGATGCGCCATCCTCGGTTACGACGAAAAGAAGCCGCTCGATAGTCCCACCAGCTAAAATGTCCCGCTTCTGGGGTAAAGGCGCGAAAGGCATCAGTAAACCCTAATTTAAGTATTTCTTGCAGGGCTAGCCGTTCGGCATCAGAAGCCATAATATGCTTAGCTCTATTTTTTGGGTCATGAATATCTCGATCTTCGAGGGCAATATTAAAGTCACCACAAACACATAGATAAGGCGTTTGGTTGAGTAAAGTATTTAAATACTCTCGTAATAGTTCTAACCATTTCAATTTATATTCATATTTCTCGCTGCCAATACTTGCGCCATTGGGAACGTATAAATTGACGACTCGAACGCCATTAATTATTCCTGTAATTACTCGTTTTTGTTCATCAAAACTATTGGCGATTTCTGTGTCTAAAATCGGTGTAAATCCTTGTGAGACACTTGCCATTTTTTCCCGGCTAAAAATAGCCACGCCGTTATAAGCTTTTTGTCCGAAAATATAAAGATGGTAACCCAGTTCTTCAAAAGGCGATCGCGGAAATTGTTCATCGATGACTTTAGTTTCTTGTAAACATAATACGTCTACAGGATGCTGATTCAGCCATTTAATAATATGTTCTTGTCGAGTCCGAACTGAGTTAACATTCCAAGTTGCAATTTTCATATTTTATGACAATGAATTATATCATGTCCGTTGAATTAACCGATATTAAAAACCCTATTCGGTGCGTAGAGACGTTAAATTGGTGGAGACATTACATGTAACGTCTCTACAGAATAACGAATTATCCAGACATGATATCATTTTTTTTCTGCAGTATAGAAAAGACATTCTTAATGAAAGAACGCCTCTGTTACTCCAGACAATATAGCAACTATAAATGAATTAGAAAAAATTCCCATCTATAGAGCTTTAAATTGGGCAACTCAGACCCCCAGATTTTTGGCTAAACCGAGCGTTTTCTCGATAGTCAACAGGACAATCAATCACCGTCGGAACATCTTGGGCTAGAGCATCTTTTAACATCGGCACTAGATCGGTTGCTGATTCGACTCGATAACCTTTTAAGCCCATACTTTCGGCAAATTTAACAAAGTCAGGATTACTAAATTTAATGAAAGAAGAAGTCCCAAATTGATCCTCTTGTTTCCATTCAATTAAACCGTAACCCCCATCATTAAAAATGAGCGTCACAAAGGGTGTACCAATACGCAAAGCCGTTTCTAACTCTTGGCAATTCATCATAAAACCCCCGTCTCCGGTTGCTGCTACGACTTTTAATTCGGGGTTAACTAACTTAGCTGCAATTGCTCCCGGAATAGAAATTCCCATGGCAGCAAACCCATTAGAAATCAAGCAAGTATTGGGGCGTTCACAATGGTAATGGCGGGCGATCCACATTTTATGCGCCCCGACATCTGAAATCACAATATCTTCTGGCCCCATCACTTGACGCAGGTCATAAATCAGTTTTTGAGGTTTAATGGGATAGCCGTCATCATTGGCGTATCCTTCATAATCATGACGAATATCTGGCCGTAATTTCCCGGCATAAGGTTCAGCTCGTTCTGTGCGATCCGAACGCCGTAAAATCTCAGTTAAAGAGTCAGAAATATCTCCGACAATTTCAGCAATAGGAATATAACTACTATCAACTTCTGCCGAGGTTGCACTCACATGAATGATGGGAATACTCCCTTTTGGATTCCATTTTTTCGGGGAATATTCAATCAAATCGTATCCAATGGCGATGACTAAATCTGCCTTTTCAAACGCACAACTAATATAGTCCCGTTTTTGCAGTCCGGTTGTCCACAGAGACAGGGGATGAGTATAAGGAATTGCTCCTTTGCCCATAAATGTATTCACGACTGGAATATTAAGCTGTGTGGCAAATTCTGTAACGGCATCACTGGCATCAGCGCGCAAAGCACCATTACCGACTAAAATTACCGGGTTTGTGGCTTTAGAGATGGCGACTGCCGCTTCATTCATACTTTGATAAGCAGAATAGATTTTCTCCCGCTTATCTCGCTCTAATGGATGCCCTTCAACTGGCATACTGGCAATATTTTCGGGCAAGTCAATGTGAACCGCGCCGGGTTTTTCGGTTTGAGCAATTTTGAAGGCTTTACGAATAATTTCAGGGGTATTACTGGGTCGGACAATTTGAGAATTCCACTTAGTAACCGGGGAAAACATTGCCACCAAATCTAGATATTGATGGGATTCAATATGCATCCGATCTGTTCCCACTTGACCCGTAATGGCAACGAGGGGAGCGCCGTCTAGATTGGCATCTGCAACCCCTGTCATTAGGTTTGTTGCTCCCGGCCCCAAAGTCGATAAACAGACTCCTGCTTTGCCTGTCAAACGTCCGTAAACATCCGCCATGAAAGCCGCGCCTTGTTCGTGGCGAGTGGTGATAAACTGAATGGATGAATCTTTTAAGGATTCAAGAATTTCCATATTCTCTTCTCCGGGGAGACCAAAAATATATTCGACTTCCTCATTTTCGAGGCACTTAATCAAGAGTTCGGCTGTGTTCATTGTATTAATTTAATCAATGATGAATTGGAATAGCAATAGTGAAAAACAGAGATAAATTTTTCGTTATTTACTCAGTATCTGTCTATTTTAACCTTTATTTGACCCGCTTTTTAAAATTGATTTTACCATCTTTAAAGATAAATACACCCCTTATTTTTTTGATATCGTCGAATCCAAGACTATCAATCAATATTGAGTTAACTGTTATTTATTACTTTGAGAATACAACTTAGTATTACATACTATTATGTCTAATATTTACTGAATTTGGTTGCCAGCTTGGCAAGTTTTTTTAAGTAGTGATTTAAGTGCGATCGACTCAATATATTTTTATTGGGTAAGATCTGCTTTATTTCACCCAAACTGTTTTGATGTTGAGAAATTCATGCATTCCTTGAATACTCAATTCTCTACCATAACCTGAGCGCTTGATCCCACCGAATGGTAAACGAGGATCGGACTTGACTAAACTATTAATAAAAACGGCTCCTGCTTCGAGATCGCTCATTAAACGCTCAATTTCTGCCGGATCTGTTGTCCAGGCACTCGCCCCCAAACCAAACGGTGTATTATTTGCTAGTTTAATCGCTTCGTCAATACTCGAGACTCGAAAAACTAGAGCAACAGGGCCGAAAAATTCTTCTTGAGCAATGGGTGCATCTTCGGGAATATTGGTTACAATTGTGGGCGGATAAAAATTCCCTTTTTGCTCAGAGAGTGGCTCCCCTCCAATTAAAATATTAGCTCCCACTTTCTTACACGCTTGCACTTGCCCGTCTAGTTCTTGTAAGATATCAGGCGTTGCCAGGGGGCCAATATCTGTATCTAAAGATGTCGGATCGCCCACTTTTAAAGATGAGAATTTTTCGACGAGTTGCTGTATAAACTGATCGGCAATTTCTTCTGCTAAAATAAATCGTTTCGCAGCAATACAAGACTGACCGTTATTGAGCAT
This sequence comes from Microcoleaceae cyanobacterium, assembly GCA_049649525.1. GTDB lineage: Bacteria > Cyanobacteriota > Cyanobacteriia > Cyanobacteriales > Microcoleaceae > JAAURB01. The sequence goes on along the minus strand of JBARZE010000063.1, from coordinate 29,477 downwards.
GCGAGCGGTTACTGCGGCTGAAACTGCTTGATCTACATTTGCACTCGATAGCACAACAAACGGATCGCTTCCCCCCAGCTCAAGCACGGTTTTCTTGATATGTTGACCTGCCAAAGAGGCTAAACTGGCACCGGCTGGCTCACTTCCGGTTAACGTTCCGGCTTTGACGCGCTCATCTTCTATCACTTTAGCAACTTGCTTTGCACCAATCAGTAGCGTTTGAAACACTCCTTCGGCAAACCCAGCTTGTTTGAAAATCTCAGCAATAGCGATGGCACACTGAGGCACGTTAGAAGCGTGTTTGAGCAGTCCGACGTTCCCTGCCATCAATGCGGGTGCAGCAAACCGAAACACCTGCCAGAAAGGGAAATTCCACGGCATCACGGCTAAAATCGGCCCGATGGGTTGATAGCGAACAAAACTACGACTCGCATCGGTTTGAATGGTGGTATCAGCTAGAAAGTCTGCCGCATTTTCTGCATAAAACCGACAAACCCAGGCACTTTTCTTGACTTCAGCGATCGCGCTTTTGAGGGGTTTACCCATTTCTTCCGTCATAATTTTTGCCCATTTTTCAGCATCTGTTTCTAAGATGTCTGCTACCTTGAGCATGCATTGTGAGCGTTGCGTGAGCGGAATTTGTCGATATTGTTGAAAGGTTTGTGCAGAAGACTCCAGACAATTTTCTATCTCTGTGTCATTCAACGGCTCAAAGGTTCTCAACAATTCTCCAGTTGCCGGGTTAATTGTGGCGATTCCCATAATGAATTCTTAGATATTATTAGAATTTATAGAGTTTGACTGTCTTTAGTCTAACCCTTAAAAACGCCTAACTTTACCTTATGTATCACACTCGTTATCTACTCTCAACAAATCGATACATACTTTAAGATTTCCCGTAAGTCATTTGTTATCTAGGGAACGGGTAACACTTACGACTTGCAAGAGTGCCGAAGCAGGTAAAAATGGCGACCGGCAAGCGGGCAAGGGAGTTATGAGTCTGTCGTGACGTTACATGTAACCAAAGTACGGGAGTAATGAGTAATGAGTATAGATCTCTAATTGAATTTAGGATTTCATTCATAATTCATAATTCATAATTCATAATTCAATAACTCATAATTCAATAACAACGCCCCCACTCCAGTTAAACTTGAATCTGAGTTAAAACGGACTGAAGCTTAACAGAAATGGGAGCATTACAATTTTAGATGAATGAACACTCTCTACCGAGTCAGTAGAGATAGAAACTCACCTTTTTTTAAGACATGGCTTGGATGATAAAGTCGAAGTAAGGGGCAGCTTCTCGGGCTTCCTCGTCATCGAGTAATGCCAAAGAGGCTTCCTTCAGACAACGAATGGCTTCAACCATTCCGGGCATGGGTACACCTAAGGAATTGTACATTTCCTTGACTCCAATTAAACCGATGTCTTCAATGGGGTCTTTGTCTCCCGAAAGTATTCCGTAAGTAATTAAACGTAAATACCAACCGTAGTCTCGTATACAGAGAGAGCGTTCCCGAGAGCCATAGGCATTACCGCCAGGGGCAATAAAGTCAGGACGCTTCTTCCACAATTGACCACTAGCCCTGTCAACTATCTTTTGTTCATTTTCCATCAGGGTGTCAACAATACGCACCCGTCGTTCGCCCGTTTTTAAAAAGTCACTGATGCTTCGGAGTTCGCCCGTGCTAGGATAACGGAGTTCATCGTCAGCTTTGAGAATAACTTGGCTTACTACAGTCATCTGTAATTGAAAATTTTCAACATAACAATAAGTAGTTTAACGATTCTAGGGTACACAATCCAATAAGATCCGTTAAAAAGCGTTACATAGAGATGTCATAAGTTGATTCAATTGCCACGCTGTCAGAGCAGTTTGAGACATGATAAAAGTCAAATTAAGAATTTTCATGTACACCCCACAAGCTGTACCCTATAAGCTGTAATGTGATTAATTCTAATTTTGTCATGATTCGAGGAACAACAAAATTGTTGGGTGTGATCGGTTATCCTGTTGAACACTCTTTCTCTCCGGTGATGCACAATGCCGCGATCGCAGAGTTGGGTGAAGATTATGTTTATCTTCCTTTTCCGATTCAACACAAAGATCTAAATACTGCATTGTCAGGTTTTGCTGCCATTGGTGTAGAAGGGTTTAGCGTCACAATTCCTCACAAACAAACCATCATTCCATTGCTATCAGAAGTTTCAACGGTTGCCCAGGCAGTCGGCGCGGTTAATACAGTTTGGCGTAAAGAAAAGGGCTGGGGCGGTACAAATACGGATGTAGTCGGGTTTATTACTCCTTTGCAAGCTTATGATGTGGACTGGGAGTCAAAAAAAGTGGTGATTTTGGGTAATGGAGGGGCGGCGCGGGCTGTTGTTGCCGGATGCAGTCAACTGGGTTTTAATGACATTCATGTGGTGGGGCGCAATTATGACAAATTAGCGGCGTTTCAAACCAGTTGGTTAAATTCTCCGATGGTGGTGCAAGTGCAAGTGCATCTTTGGGATGAATTATCAGCTTTAATTGCCGGATCTGATTTACTCGTGAATACAACTCCGGTGGGGATGTTTCCTCAAGTTAATCAATCTCCGGTAACCGAAACAGTAATGAATCAACTAAAGCCGGGTACGATTGTTTATGACTTAATTTATCGCCCTAGTCCGACTCAATTTCTCAAGTTTGCTGAAGTGCGGGGTGCGGTTACTATTGATGGATTAGAAATGTTGGTGCAGCAAGGGGCGACTGCTTTGCAGATGTGGTTAAAGCAACCTGTTCCAATTGAAGTTATGCGTCAATCTCTGCAACAACAATTAGAGTAATTTTCACGACTATAAGGCGATTAAATCATGTTGAAGAATTGAATAAGGGAATAGAGAATCAAGATTACCAAGGACTCCCAATCATTGTAAAACCAGACCAATAATAGGGATGAGAAAGGTCTAAATCGCTGAAAGAAGTGATTTGAGTGGCTGATGGAATCTCATCTAGAGATTGATTTGCTATAAGCTGAGTTTCGATATCTTCAACCGTCCCTTGAATCATTGCGAGTTGAGCTTTTCGTAGCGCCTCTCCCTTAATTGCAGCTCCATTTAAATAACGATAAAATTCACTCATTAAAGCCAAAGTTCCCATATCATCAACAGACCATAAAGTGGCTAAAGCAGATGTTACACCCGCTTGTACCGCTAAGCCGGCAAACCCCATTTCAGCTCGTTCATCTCCCACCGCCGTCCGACAACTGGAAAGTACAAGCAATTCAAGTGGGGAATTTGCCAACAAAGATGTTCTTAATTGATTTAACTTTAATTGTTCATCTTGCCAAAGTTGAATATAAGATTCATCAGGATTATCAAATGAAAAGTTGCTATGAGTGGCTAAATGAATAATAGAATAAGAATTGTTTTTTCGTTGATTTATTAAGTTCTCACGGGTAAACTCTTGATTGATAAACTGTTCCCCTTGCCAGCGTCTTTGGGAAACTAATTCCAGTTCAACCGAAACCGCAGGTAAAGAATTGAGGTTGTTAAATTCACTTGCACCCATCGCTAAAACTTCAGTATTTGCTAGCGTTTTATAATTGGTATTAATCAAACTCATACTGGGAATTAAACTGAGGCTATATTTCTCAATTAAATATTGTTCGCCGTCATGTATTGCTGCTATAGGTAAACTGCGTAATCCGCTATCTAAACTCAATAGAATTGTATCAATTCCTGCATCTGTTAAATCAGCCTCTATTGGACGAATTAACCAATCATAAAGCTGTTGTGCTGGCTTTAAATAACGTTGAGACATCCGAGGGTTTGCGACTTCATAATGAAACCTTCTCGCTACTTTCAATAATTCTTCTCGCGGAATTTCAACGCGATAAAATAAAGGTTGATTATCGGCTGTAAATATAACTAATTCTAGTTGATTTTTTGCGAGGGTTACATAAACAACGGCTGAACGAGTTCCGGTTTTTTGGGTAATATCATCTAAGACATTTCGGACATCTTCAGTGGTTAAATCTGTCTCGGCTAAATCTTCGCCAAAGTAATCAGAAAATTCTTGATTTCGATCCGCTTCTAAACGGGTGACGGCATCGGCAGAAGCCATCGATAAAGGACTGACTACGCCAATATTTAAGCTATTAATATCATCTGAATCTGAACTCAAATTATCACTATCTGTATCAGAAGATGCCTGTATGTCTGTTTCTACTGTATTGACACGATTGACTCGCAATAGATCAGAATTCTCTGTTTCTTGAGGTAAAGAAATAGATTCATCATTAGAAATAACTAATGTTTGAGTTGAATTATTAGAGGAATTTGTTGAATCCGAATTATCAGAATTTGAGATAGATTCTTGATTAATAATAGTATCAGAATTACTCTCTTGAATCTCAGTTTGTAGATTAGAATCCCCTTCTTGATTAATAATCGTACCGGGATTACCATCTTGAGTCGCCGTTTGATTCCCTACATTAAATTCACCGCCTGCATTATTTTCAATTGTAGCCGTTCCTTCTTCTGTAATAGCCGTTTGATTGTTTACATTAATATCATTTCCGGCAGTATTATTAATACTCGCATCACCACTTTCTGTAATAGCCGTTTGATTGTTTACATTAATATCATTTCCGGCGGTATTATTAATACTGGCATCACCACTTTCTGTAATAGCCGTTTGATTGTTTATATTAATATCATTTCCGGCGGTATTATTAATACTGGCATCACCACTTTCTGTAGTTACCGTTTGATTATTTGCATTAATATTATTACCTGTATTATCAATACTCGCATCACCATTATTTGTCTCAGCCATTTGATTATCTGTATTAATATTATTCTCGGCGGTATTACTAACACTAGCATCACCATTATTTGTCTCAGCGGTTTGATTATCTGTATTAATATTATTCTCAGCAGTATTATCAATTGCTGAATTACCATTATTTGTCTCAGCCGTTTGATTATCTGTATTAATATTATTTCCGGCGGTATTCTCAATTGTTGAATCTCCTTCATCCGACTCTACCGTTTGATTATCTGTATTAATATTATCTGTCGCTTCAATATCAATTCTCCCTGCATCTCCTTCACTCGAACTTGATGTAATATTTTCTGTTCTGACTGAACCATCTGTAGCAGTAATTTCAATAATTCCTGCACTATCTATACCAATAGAGGAAACATTTCCAGTCGCTATATTCTCACCATTAATAATAATATTACCACTAGGTCCATCTTCTGCTTGAGTGGTAACAGATTCTGTAAAAATATTGCCTTCACTATTAATTGTTAAATTACCACTTTCGGTTTGACCAAAAGAAGTAACATTTTGAATGGTAATATTTCCGGGAGAAGAAAGGGTAATATTTCCTGCTGTTCCTTCTTCCGAAAAGGTCTCTAAATCACCTAAAATATTGATACTATTCTGGCTATCGCTATTAATTGTAATATCGCCGCCGCGTTGTAAACCCTGGGAAAGAATACTTTCAGTTTCGATATGTCCGGCTGCATCTAAATTGACATTTCCTGCATTTCCTTGTTCAGCATCAGACAGCAATTGAGCGGTTTCGATCTTTCCCGGAAGAGAGTTTAAGATGATATTACCGCCATTTCCTGTTTGTGCAGCAGAGAGAATCACCGCCGTATTAATATTACCCTGGCTCGTGGTAATCTCCACGTTTCCACTATTATTACCTCCCCAAGAACTAATATCAGCAACGGTGATATTGCCTTGTGCTTCTAGGATAATATTTCCGCCGATACCCTCACGAGAAAATGTATCAAGATTTCCATAGCCATTGCGATTTTCTTGGCCATTGTTTTGATTGGTAGTCCATCCAAATTGATCTCGAATCTGTTCAGGAGAACTATTGGGTGAGACAATCGTTTCAATTGTATTATTTACCGTCGTATCAATTGTACCCTGGCGAGATGTAATGATAATGTCTCCCGCTTCACCGCCGCCGTCGGAGACTGATTGTAGAAAACTTGTGGTAATATTACGGTTGGCTGTTAGAGTAATATCCCCTGCATTGCTTTCAGAAGAACTAGAGTCGAGCTGATTCTGTGTGGTATCAATTTCTCCACTAATACTCTCGATACTAATATCTCCTCCATTTCCACGTATAGTTGTAGAATCAATCGGACCTGTTGCAATATTTCCATCAGCCGTTAGGATAATATTTCCTGCATTGCCCTCAGTAGAACGAGACAACAACGAACCCTGTGTGGCATCAATTTCTCCATTAATACTCTCAATACTAATATCTCCTCCATTTGCAGATGTAGCTGCAGTATTAATAGTACCTGTGGTAATATTTCCATCAGCCGTTAGGGTAACATTTCCTGCATTTTTGACATTTTCTGCATTTCCGGCGTTAGTGCTTGTAGATGTTAATCCACCTCGTGTGGTATTAATTTCGCCATTAGTACTTTCAAGGGTAATATTTCCGGCTTTTGAAGCATTCGCATTACTGGTACTGATCGTCGCTTCAGTGATAATATTACCCTGAGCGGTCACACGAATATCCCCGCCATTCAAGCTAGCAAAACTGTTAATGATGATTCCCTGGCTGGGAGAATTAAAAAATGCACCACCGCCTCCTGTCGTACCTTCTAGAGTATTAATATTTAGATTAATCGGATTAATTTCTGAGCCTATCGCACCCGAACCTTTTGTATATAAACTGCTTGAATTTGCTGTTATCAACGAGTCATTGGCAGCAGATATTATATTACCACCACGAGCATTTGCGGTGACGTTTCCAGTTGTTTGTAAGTTGGCAATGGTAATATCACCAATATTTTCAGCTTCTCCAAAGTTGCCGATAGAGAGTTGAATATCTCCCTCGCCCGCATTCAATATTGTATCGGGTTGCATGAAGATATTTCCAGTGCCTGATTCTCTGTATTCTGGGTTAGCACCGCCTGAATTGGCTTCTAAAGTAATATTTCCGTTATTTGCCGAAGTATCGATATTAGCGTTAATATTAATATTGCGTCCGGCTCTGAGTTCTAACAGAGAAATAGAATCGGATTCAATGGCTTGATTCAGGGTAATATCATTATGAGCTTCGAGAATAACTTCATTCCCTTGATTACTAATCAAATTCGCATCGGAATTTAAATCAGTTTCGGGATTATTATTCGTAAATGGATTATCTTCACCCTCTTCGGTAACGGTTAGATTTTTAAAGGTAAATTCTCCCAATTCAATCCCACCTAAATTGGCTTGAATATTGACGTTTCCATCCGTTCCAGATACCCCAGAAGAGTCTATAACGCCTGTGAAAATATCACCCACTTGATTAATTAAATTAATCTCACCGCCATTTTGATCTCCGGAGGCATCAAGGTCAGCGATTGCAATATCGTTAAAAGCTTCGATTGAGATATTACCCCCATTTCCCTCAACTGAAGAAGAGCTTAACGTACGAACATTAATTTGACCGGAATCACTATTGAGTGTAACATCTCCCCCTAACCCTTCACCCTCTGAATTAGAGAAAAGCTCAATTATCGCAATATCTTCGGATGCGGTTACACTAATATTACCCCCATTTCCCTCAACAGAAGTTGAATTTAACGCACGAACATTAGTTTGACCGGAATCACTATTGAGTGTAACATCTCCCCCTAACCCTTCACCCTCTGAATTAGAGAAAAGCTGATCTATCAAAATATCTTTGGATGCCGTTACACTAACACTACCCCCATCTCCCAGAGATGAAAAAGAATCTAATGTAGCAATCTCAATCTGACCGGAATTACTATTGAGTGTAATATCTCCCCCTAACCCTTCACCCTGTGAATTAGAGAAAAGCTCATTTATAGAAATATTTTCATTAGCTGTTAAATTAACATTGCCTGCATCTCCCTCAAGAGAATAAGAATTTAATGTAGCAATCTCAATCTGACCGGAATTACTATTGAGTGTAATATCTCCCCCGTTGCCGAAAACTTGTGAATTAGAGGAAATCTCAAATATCCCAATATTTCCACCGCCAGTTAAACTAATATTACCCCCATCTCCCTCAACTGAAGTAGAAGATAATGGACCGGTATTAATTTCACCGGAGTTAGTATTAAGTGTAATATTTCCCCCTAACCCTTCAACCTGTGAATCAGAGAAAATCGCAAATGTACCAATGCCGTTTTCAGCCGTCAGGGTCACATTTCCTGCATTTCCTTGAGGAGAAACAGATAATAATACATCAGTCCCAATCTGACCTGAAGTACTCTCAATATTAATATTTCCACCGTTACCCCCACCAAACGAAGCCGATTCGATAGCATTTGTTGCTATATTCCCAACAGCCGTTATCGTCACATTTCCAGCATTTGTATTATCATTAACTGCGGTTGAGATATCCTCTGCAACGGCTAAATTACCGTCTACATTTATATTGATATTACCGCCGCCTGTTGTGGAAAGTCCTGTAAATTCTTCACTAATATTTCCAATGTTTAAATCTGAGTTATTTTCAAGAAATATTCCTCCACTTCCAGCAACCGCTTCGAGGACTCCAACGCTGAGTGATAACGGATTATCAACTGTTCCAATACTCCCGGTTTCTCCCGTTTGAAATAAGGCGGCTGGCGCGGTAATTAATGGGTTTTCACCAATGGAATTTATATTACCATTCTGGGTTTTAGCTGCCAGAAACCCTGGGGTAGTTATCTGATTAAAGTTAATATCTGCTGCTGCTGTAATTTGAGTTGCTTCTGTTGCGGCTGTTAGTTGATTAATCGTGATATTATTATCTGAATTTATAAATACATTCCCGCTGAGATTCTCTCCTGTTGTATTAATATCGCTTTCAATAATAGTAAAATTACTACTGAAAATATTAACAGTTCCGCCTGTATTATTATCTCTTACATCGAAATATCCCGCTGCTATTGTAGTTCCGGCTTCTTCTGGAATAATTGTTTCAGAGTTTTGTAAGATTACCTCACCATTACTAATAACAACGCTATTAGCCGAATAGTTATTATCACCGCCTGTTAATAATTCGGGTAAGGATAACGGGGTAATAGGATAATTTCCGTTGGTTACTATCGGAGAAATATCTAAGTTTAATAGTTGTCCTTGCTGAGAAATACGAACGAAATTTTCACCTTCTACTGCTGCGATGGTAATTTGTCCGCCTGGAGTTGATAATTCTCCGGTATTGATAACAGTGCCACCGAGGAATGTTAAGTTACTGCCTTCAGATAAAGTCAGATTTGCTTCGTTTAAAATAATGCCGGGTTGGGATATATCAAAGTTATAACCGCTGGGTGTTCCGATTAAAGTAGAGTAGTTATTATCACCAACTGCATTAAACCAATTTTGACCAAATTGAATACCTGTTGCAGTCGTTACAGTCAAGTTAGCTGGAATATTTAAACTCGCACCATTCCCAAAAATAATACCTGCTGGGTTAATTAAGAATAGGTTCACACTGAGCGCAGCCGAAGTGTTAGAACTACCCCCTGTGACTTCTATTAAACCGTTAATAATTGAAGCATCTCCACCTGTAACCCGTCCGAGAATGTTGCGAATATCGGGGTTAGAAATGAAGTTGGCTGTTTCTCCGTTATCTAAACCAAATTGTTCAAAACTATGAAATAAGTTTTCACCATTGTTACTGGTTGAACCGCCTTCAATATCGTAACGGTTGCCATCAGGATTAATTTGAGTGCCAGTCCCGTCGCCCGCTGGGGTGATAGATTGAGCTAAGACAGAATATTGATGCAAACACAGCGTAACCGTCGCTCCAATTAATTGAAGCCCGAACAGATTCGGAATAATTCTCATAGTTACGGGGGTTATATGTGAAGATTCTAGATGCCCCTGTAAAGCTGATGCCATCTACCCAATCAGGATCGGATTAATACCAAACTAGAAAGGTTGTGACTTAAATCAAATGATTATTGACACTATATACAATAAAATATAACAAGTTTGTGTAGAGATGTCAATATATAAATCGCTTTAATAATAAATACTACACATTGATCGTTAGGTTTTCGTTTAGCTTTAGAAGCTATTACTTATTGCAAATTAGATAACAAGTTTTATAAAAAAAGCCTCGCACAATTCAAATCATGCGAGGAAATTAATATCTATTTTTTAAGCGCAGTCAACTCTGAGTAAAATTGAGCTGAACTGTGAGTGATTCAACTAATTAATGAGCCGGATGTGGGGGAGTTAATGCAGGGGTCTCATGCGCTGCTTTCCCGTTTTGACTATTCTGACTCGGAGCGTTGCTCTGACGGGGTAAAATCAACCCGTAACCGCCGTGATGCATCCGTTTGTAGATCACGTTCATTTCGCCTGTTTCGGCGTTACAGAACATATAAAAGCCGTGATCGATCAGTTGTAACTGTTCGAGGGCTTCGTCTACTGTCATCGGCGGCATAGAAAAATATTTGGTCCGTACCACTTCCTCGGGTAACTCAGGAGTGCGATCGCCAATAAGATCCTCTACAATGGGTTGATCTTGGACAATTTCACCCAGTTTGGATGGATGAGGATGTTTTGCGTTCCGTTTTTCCTTATATTTTCGGAGTTGACGAGAAATTTTATCTGCGACTAAGTCAATACTGGCGTAGAGATTTTCGCTATTTTCTTGAGCGCGAATTACTGTGCCGTTGGCATAAATTGTAACTTCCGCAGTTTGTTTAGGATTGATCCGAGGGTTCTTTGCAATTGACAAATGAACATCGACTTCTGTCGTCAACTGTTGATAGTGGTTGACTGCCTTTGTGATTTTCTGATGCACATATTCACGAATTGCATCTGTGATTTCAAGATTTTTACCCTGGATTACAAGCTTCATATAGCTCCCTCCTGCGTCTAATATGGGCTTAAATTCACCTTAACACTTTCGGTTAACGATACTTGAACCGTTTAAAATCTGTTACATTTTTTGAGAATTCTTGATATCTTTTTTGTAAAATTCTGTAAACTTTCTCAAGAATGTCAGATTGAGTTGAAGGCTTTTCTGTTAACTGAATTAAGCCGGAATACCTTGTATTTTAACGTAAATGGCAAGTTTAATGTCTATAATTGGCTCCCAGTCTGATTCACGTTGCAAAATTTATCAATTCGGACAAGTTTCTTATCAAACCGCTTGGCAATGGCAAAAAGCGCTGGTTGAACAGCGTCGTCAGCATCCGGAATTAGAAGATATTCTGTTACTGTTAGAACACCCCCCGGTTTATACTTTGGGGCAGGGAGCAGATGAAAAGTTTCTCAAGTTTGACCCCAATTCAAGTGATTATGAACTGCATCGCATCGAACGCGGCGGAGAAGTGACTTATCATTGTCCTGGGCAACTAGTGGGGTATCCGATTTTAAATCTACGTCGTTATCGCCAAGACTTGCATTGGTATCTACGACAGTTAGAAGAAGTGATTATCCAAAGCTTAAAGATTTATGGGCTACAAACTCATCGCATTCCGGGCTTAACAGGGGTTTGGCTAGATGATGTTAAAGTCGCGGCAATGGGCATTAAGGTCAGTCGCTGGATTACGTTTCACGGCTTTGCTGTTAATGTTTGTCCAGATTTAACCGGGTTTGAGCAGATTGTGCCTTGTGGTATTGCGAATAAGTCTGTTGGTAGATTAGTTGATTTTGTCCCTCATTTAACAATCGAGCAAGTCAGACAGACAATGATTGAAGTCTTTGCCGATATATTTGGTGTTGAGTGTCAGTTAAGCCCGGTGGGAGAAAATCCCTTGTTCTTAAATTCAATGTAGTCGTCTTCTCGGGCATCTGTAGCGCTACATCAGTATTCTGACGAGGTGAGTACCCCGTCAATGTTATTCTGTCGTAGGGCGAATAAATACTATGGGGAGCGATTAATTAATCACCCATCATCTCCCCGGTTGCTACTTGCTATTGTCTACTTTGCCAAATCGTCGTTCTCGTTTCTGATAAGAACAAAGGGCACAATGAAATTCAGAGCGATCAAAATCGGGCCATAATGTATCGGTGACATAAATCTCAGCATAAGCCATTTGCCAGAGTAGGAAATTACTAATCCGCATTTCTCCACTGGTTCGGATTAATAAATCTGGATGAGATAAACCAGCGGTATAAAGATGTTTTTCAAACAAATCCTCGTCAATATCATCGGGCTGTATGTGTCCTTGCTGAACTTGAGTGGCGATCGCGCGGCAAGCTTGCAGAATCTCCTGACGACCGCCATAATTAGTGGCAACGGTAAACAGAATCCCCGGATTTTGGCGAGTGGTTTCGGTTGCTTCTTCAATTTTGCGTTGTAGAGAAGCAGGCAAAGCCGCCAGATTTCCGACAAACTGAATCCGAACTTTTTCCTCCATCATTTCTCGCAATTCTCGCATCAAAACCCGCTCAAACAGTGTCATGAGGAAGTCTACTTCTTCTAGAGGACGACTCCAGTTTTCAGTTGAGAATGCATAAGCAGTCAGTGCATCTACTCCCCAATCTCGACAACATCGTAATAAATCTTTGAGTGCTTCGACCCCTCGACGATGACCCATTGTGCGAGGTAAGCCTCGACGTTTGGCCCAGCGACCGTTACCATCCATAATGACAGCAACGTGTTGGGGTAATCGATTTGGATTGAGATCGGTTGGTAACTCGTTTAACACCTTTGGCTTGGCAGTCATTTTTTTTCCCGAGAAGCGGATGAACGAAGACGAAAGACTCGTGAGACTAAACCTTGAACTTGTGGCCCGATCTGGTTTCTAAATGGTGGGGTTTTCTCATATCCAGATGGAAAAGTTCGAGCCTCTAGTAACTCCTTTAGTTTACTGCTAGTTAACGGTCGATTCAGGACTCCCTTTTCAGCCAGAGAAATTGAGCCAGTTTCTTCTGAAACCACAATACACAAACATTTACCCACTTGCTCTGTAATACCCATTGCTGCTCGATGTCGAGTGCCGAGCTGTCGAGATGCGATGCGTTCGGATAAGGGTAAGATGACCCCAGCCGATGCCACACGAGAAGCCCGAATCAAAACAGCACCATCATGAAGCAAAGTTTTGGGTTGAAAGATCGTTTGCAAAAGTTCTTTAGAAACCTCTGCGTTGAGCTTGACTCCCGGAACCGAAAAGTCCCGCTCATCAATTGGACTGCCTGTTTCAATGATCATCAAAGCACCCGTGCGGTTTTGAGAGAGTTCTTTAACTGCCTCAACAATTTGGTCAATCACACTATCTGGCTCTGGTATCATCTTACGCCCTCGACCAAACAGTTGTAAAATTTCCCCCCGGCCCAACTGCTCTAGGAACTGACGAAATTCAGCTTGTAACATCACCGCCATTGCCACGGCTGAACCCGTTACCAAGCTATTGAGGGCGATATACAACAGCCTCAGGTTAGCCCAATTACTGATGGCGGTTGCCAACATTAAAATAATAAATCCTCGCACCATCCACAAGGTACGACGTTCCCCGATGATCACGAGTACAACGTAGGCAACCGCGAAGACTAGCCCAATATCAATACTATGAACTAACCAGGACTGCATCCAGTCAGGGTCATAAGTTGGACCCAAATTCATTGAACGTTTACACAGCTAAGAGAATTAACAAGGGTCTGATCGCTTAATAAACAATAATCGCGCAAACCGTTGATGATATTGTCAGAGATCTGGGTCGGAATTAGGGGACTAAACCCCTTAATTGATATAAAAATAAATAATCTTTTCCAGAGTCTCCCTCATTAGCAATTGTAAAGAGATTCGAGTCAAACGTCCATACATTTCTCGGTTGTTTTCAACTTTCAAGAAATTAGGGGATTCTTGCCGAAATACTGCCAACTATTGCTGAACCTGAGTAGATTCGGTGCTATGGTCGCTGATTCAGTGTATTTCAATTGTCAGATTAACCCCAAGTGGGTGATTGATATAAAAAATACATCACTCAGACTCGTTAATAGAGAGATTGTAGAAGTGATTACCCCGGCAAGTTGATCAATGCAGGATTTCTCTAATACTATTCCCTCTATCTCTAAGACAGACGTTGGGGTAAGCGATCTTGTCGAATTAAGTCCGCATAAGTTTCTCGCGCCAGAATCAAATTACTTTCTCCGTTATTAACCACAACACCCGCTGGCCGAGGTAGGCGATTATAGTTAGAAGCCATACTGTAGTTATAAGCCCCAGTTGCCATCACAACTAAAATATCACCCGCTTGAGTGGTGGGCAGTTGAGCATCTTTAATTACAATATCCCCAGATTCACAATGTTTCCCGGCAACAGTTACTGTCTCCGTTAGAGGGGCTGACATCCGATTGGCAACCACGGTACGATAAACCGATTGATAGGTAATAGGGCGAGGATTATCCGACATCCCCCCATCGACTGCGATATAAGTCCGAATTTCTGGGACTTGTTTAGTTGCACCCACAGTATAAGCCGTGACACAGGCTGGGCCAATGAGCGATCGCCCCGGTTCACACAGGAGTTTAGGTAGGGGTAACTCGCGTTGTTGACAGGCTTGAATGACGGCTTGACTTACGGTTTTGACCCAAGTCTCAATACTCGGCGGATCGTCTGACTCTGTGTAACGAATGCCGAGGCCGCCACCGACATTTAATTCTGTGATGGATAAACCGAATTGGCTGGCTTTCTCCACTGCATCCATCATCACCCCGGCGATATCTTGATGGGGTTGAATTTCAAAGATCTGAGACCCGATATGAACGTGTAACCCAATAAAATTCAATGTGGGTTGCTGACTAATGAAGCGAAAGACTTCATCTAACTGATTGGGATCAAAGCCAAACTTACTATCTAGATGTCCTGTCTGGATATACTCATGAGTGTGGCATTCAATTCCGGGGGTAAACCGCACCATAATGCGAATGGGAGAATTGCTTGACTGTTGTGTGGTTAGTTTGGCTAAATTTTCTAATTCTAGCCAGTTATCGACCATCACAGTACATTCACTCTCAAGCGCAAATTGCAATTCATCTATCGATTTATTATTGCCATGTAAATAAATCTGTTGAGGATTCATCCCCGCTTGCAAAGCCGTATAAAGTTCGCCGCCTGAAACGACATCAATTCCCAGTCCTTCCGCTGCAACAATGGCGCAAACCGCTAGACAACTCCACGCTTTTGAAGCATACAGCACTAAAGATTCTGCCGGATAATATTGTTCAAATGCTTGTTTATATTGGCGACAAGCGGTTCTGAGGGTGTGTTCATCTAAGATATATAAAGGAGAGCCAAACTGCTCAACCAACAATTTAATATCGCAGCCTCCTATTTCTAGATGGTCATGCTCATTGACTTGGGCAGTTAGAGGTAAAAGTTGCTGATTCGGTGAGGGTTCAGAATCAGAAGTATTGGATTTGGGTAGATACTGAAGTCCAGATTGATTCACTTTATTTATAATTAATACTAATTTATACGACTGTCGTTAATCAATGCTCAGTTGAGTTGTCCACTCCCGCACAACTTAGAGGTTATCTGTTGGGCAGCAGTTAGATGTAATTCACTGGGATATGAAATACGACCTTGATCGGATGGACAAAACTGGGCTGAATCACTTTTAGATAGTAGCGCAAGATTAGCCATTTAGTTAACTACTGCAGTTAAACTAAAATCCAACTCGGATCACTCGGGAATAATTATCAAGAAACAATCAAATTGAGTAGTTAATCAAAAATTGAGCGGGTGAGAATTTATCCGTTCTCTTTAGCCGAAATAGATGGCGGGTGAGAGTACAGTTTCGTTAAATTTGAGTCCAAAAACTCGCGCTCGCTATCGCGTAATTTATTATCCCTTTTTCCCGCAACTATGAGAGAATCAATCAGCAGGGTAAAGTAGATATGATGTGATTATTCTCAAAATTTTTGTGGCTGTTATTACCCTACAACCCCTCACAGAAGAACTTCTCAATGCTGCTGCTGGACTTGATAAGTTATGCCTCGGGCAACTCTGGACATTAGAAGGATATCGTCGAGAGTTAGACAGTCCCAATAGTGATTTATTGGTGTGGATACAACCTCCGTATTCCTCTAGTCAAGCACCTTTGTTATCAGTAAAAGCTTCTCAAGTTCAACCCTCTGCACACTCTCCTAGTTTAATTGGCCTGGGTTGTTCATGGGCAATTGTTGATGAAGCCCACATTACTGTATTAGCAATTCATCCCGATTATCAAGGGTTAGGTTTAGGAAAAGGTTTACTCTGGGGATTATTATATAAGAGTTGGCAGCGTCAATTGAAATGGGCAACTTTAGAAGTTCGCCCTTCTAACCAAGTCGCATTGTCTTTATATCAGAAATTTGGCTTTACTGAAGCCGGACGAAGACGACGTTATTATCCCGATAACAATGAAGATGCTCTCATTTTATGGCGAGGGGGTTTACAATATCCTCAGTTTGAACAAGAATTAGCTCGATGGAAACAACAGATTAATTCTGTTTAAATTAGTTTTTAAATGAAATAATAAAGCCGTTCTAGTTAAAAATAACTGTTTTAATTAGATAAATGAATAATTTTAAAATAAAAAGCTATACTATATTATCAATAACGGGAATCTTTTCAGTTATAATTATTTTTGCTTTGTCTATTCCGGCTCAAGCAAAGCTGAACCGATACTTAAGTGGAAATCGAGCAGATGTTAATCCACCATTGTCAGGATTTGTCTATAATTTGGGTGGCGGTGGGATAGACGTTGATGCTGCAATTCAATGGATGATTAATACTGTCCGAGGCTGTACAGATTGTAACACTACAGTTGATGTTGTTGTTATCCGAGATACAGGCGGTAATGGCTATAATCAACCGATTATCAAAATGAATGGGGTAGACTCTGTAGAAACCCTTGTGATTTCTCAGCGACAACACGCAGATCGCCCTGAAATTATTAAAGTCATTCAGCAAGCTGAAGTTGTTTTTTTTGCGGGGGGAGATCAGTGTCAATATGTCCGTAATTATCGTAATACTGGCGTTGAAACAGCAGTTAAATCTGTTATTAATAGAGGCGGCGCTGTTGGCGGGACCAGTGCTGGGGCAATGATTCAAAGTGATTTTGTCTTCAATGCTTGTGGAGAAAGTGTTACTTCTAAAAAAGCACTATTAAATCCTTATGAAGATATTAGTTTAACCTCTGATTTTTTGGACTGGAAATATTTAGAAAATACAATCATTGATACCCATTTTAAAAAACGCGATCGCAGAGGTCGTTTAATTACTTTTTTAGCTCGATTAATTCGGGATGGAGATACTCAAACAGCTTTAGGGATTGGGATTGATGAAGGTACGTCTTTAATCATCGATCAAATGGGTTTAGCACAAGTCATTGGCAACGGGTTTGTTGAGTTTATCTGGGCCGATCATTTACCCGAAAAGTGTGAACCCCAAATTCCCTTAACTCTCAATAACTATCAGGTTTGGCGGAAAAGCTCGGGAGAAACCTTTGATCTGGCTCATTTACCAACTCATCATTATCAACAACTTCATGTGATCCAAGGAAAACTGTATGAGCAAGCTGAATCGGATTGAAATCATAATTTAATCTCATCAAACAAGAAGAAAGAGTCAGACCTATTTTTTTTATAATAATGTAGTTTATAACACAGATATTATTCGGCATTTTATGATAATAAATAGAAGCTCATTGAGTTGATTTTAAATTCAGGTTTATTTGACGAATTCATAGCTTAATCAGTTTAACAAAGGGATCAATTATAGCTAAGATTTAAAGTTTGTGGTATCGGGAACTATCCGTGACTTAAAACCTTCTTTAATATAGTGAACTTGTAAAAATATGTAGATTAGGGAATTTGATACCAAACTCATTTAATCTCAACTGCCCGATCGCTCTTAAAGTTCTGTAACGTTTGCTCTTGAGTCAGTGATATTTAATTATACGTCCTGAGTAAAATTACTGGGTTTAGCGATAAATACTGAACATCTAGCAAAAGTTAGTCTTAGGAGGAGTATTATTCTTTAGCTTGAGAGATCTACTCACCCCTTATAGTTGTTAACAGTTGTTAGTTCACTTAGAGTGCTAATAGAAACATAAAAAGTGAGTCAATAGCATATACAGTTTAGTTCAGAGGTTAACCCATCTATTATATATTTTGTAAATTTCGCTCATTTCAGGAAAATTAATGTTAACGGTCCTGGGGGACAGACTTCACAAGTATTTCACAATTGCTTGAGTAGAATGATAATATTTAATTAACACTTATTAGACATTAATATCACACCAGGCAACTGAAGTGATCTTGAGCTAATTTTAAGGGGCGCAGTCATGCTCAGTAGTAGTCCAGATTTCAACAACAAAATAAGATATTATAGTGAAGGCTATGGTCAGATTGAACCTGTCCGGCAACCCGACGAAATACCTGATAAAAATTCTAAGATCTTAGTTGTAGATGACGAGATGAGTTTACAGCAACTGGTTCAGCAGCAATTTAAAAAAAAGGTTCAAACAGAAGAATTTCAGTTTATATTTGCTACTAATGGTGAAAATGCACTGGAAGTGTTGAGAAGTGAGGGTGATGTTGATGTCGTTTTGACTGATATCAATATGCCAGAGATGGACGGCTTAACTTTGTTAAGAAAAATTAATGAAATTGATGAAAATATTAAAACAATCGTTTTATCAGCGAGTAACGATCTGGCTGAGATTAGAAAAGCGATGAATTATGGTGCATTTGATTTTATCTCAAAACCGATTGACTTTCAGGACTTAGAGGTTACCTTAAACAACACTTTAACTTTTGCTAAGAATAATCGCCACAAAAAACTGCATCATCAAAAAATTAAAGCCAATTTAGTTTATAATGCCCTACATGATTTATTAACTCATTTACCCAATCGTTCGTGGTTTATTAGTTTACTAGAACATCACATTAAGTTAGCAATTCGCAATCAAAATTATATTTATGCTGTACTTTTTATTGATCTTGATCGATTTAAAATTATTAATGATACTCTAGGACATTCTATTGGCGATCGCTTACTAAAAGGAGTCGCAAAGCGTTTAAGTAGTTCTATTCGTTCAGTAGATACTGTAGCTCGGTTTGGTGGGGATGAATTCGTAATTTTACTCGAAGAAGTTAAAGATATTCATGATGTCATTCGTGTGGCTCAGCGCATTCAAGAACAGTTAGCAAGTCCTTTCCATTTAGAAAATTATGAAGTTTATACCGGAGCCAGTATAGGGATTGCATTAAGTACAATTGGTTATCAAAATTCAGAAGAAGTTCTACGAGATGCAGATGCAGCCATGTATCGTGCTAAACGTCTGGGAAGAGGGGGTTATGCAGTTTTTGATCCAGAAATGCAAGCCAGTGCGATGGAACGTTTACAACTAGAGGAAAGTTTGCGAACTGCTCTTGAACGACAAGAATTTTGCCTACATTATCAACCTATTTTAGCGTTAAAAAACGGGCGTTTGCACAGTTTTGAAGTACTCATGCGTTGGGATTCAATTGCTAAAGGAATGATTTCTCCGGTTAAATTTATTCCTCTCGCAGAAGAAACAGGATTAATTACCCCTTTAGGTTGGTGGGTATTTCGACAAGCTTGTCGTCAACTTCATAAATGGCAAAAAGATTTAGGTCATACAGAGTTAATGCTGAATCTTAATTTATCTTCTATTCAATTAAAACAAGCTAATTTTATTCAGAAAATTAAAGATATTTTAGAAGAGACTCAACTAGAAGGTCAATGTTTACAACTCGAATTAAATGAAAGTTATTTATTGAATAATGTCAAGGGTCAAGTTAATTTATTAAATCAGTTAAAAGAGCTAGGAATAAAACTATGTATTGATGATTTTGGTACAGGTTATTCTGCATTAAGTTGTTTGAATGAATTTCCAATTGACACTTTAAAGTTAGATCGAAAATTTGTTCAGAAAATTGATAAAAATCGGGAAGTATTTGAAACCGTTAAAATGATAATTTCCTTAGCTCATAGCTTAGAAATGAATGTGATTGCAGAAGGCATAGAAAACTTAGATCAACTGAAAAAACTACAAGCTTTAGGCTGTCATTATGGCCAGGGCTATTTTCTCTCACAACCCCTACAAGCAGAGGCAGCTCATTTATTTTTACAACCTGACTATTCTTTTGAAATGCTTTCCTCTTCAAAAAGAGTAAATGATTAAAAATCCGGTTCTTCCAACTCCAGCGACGAGTCTGTAGTAGGCGGAAAATTAGGAGGAATCATGGTCTGTGGCATTGCAGGAATAGCAGCAACAATCGCATCAATCACTTTACCCACTGATAGGATTTGCATTCCTAAATCGGGTGGCTTCTGACCTTTGGGAATAATCGCTTGTTTAAACCCCAATTTCGCCGCTTCTCTAAGGCGTAACTCTAACTGAGATACCGGACGAACTTGACCCCCTAAACCCACTTCTCCAATTAAAATGATCCTCGGATCGACCACGCGATCGCGAAAACTCGCCACAATAGAAATCGCAATTCCTAAATCTGCTGCGGGTTCTTCCACCTTCAACCCCCCGACAGATGCGACATAAGCATCCAATTTTGATAACGGAATGCCGACCCGTTTTTCGAGTACCGCTAAAATCTGCACCAACCGACTACTATCGACTCCTGTAGCGGCGCGACGTGGCGAACCATGACTCGCTGGACTGACTAAGGCTTGCAATTCGACGACAATGGGACGAGTGCCTTCCATCGCCACCACAGTTGAGGTTCCGGGTGAGGCTTCATCTCGGTTACCCAGAAACAGTTCAGACGGGTTAGCCACTTCTTTTAAGCCATTAGCCACCATCTCAAACACCCCAATTTCATGGGTCGCGCCGAAGCGGTTTTTCATCGAACGTAACAAACGATGAGAGGCAAAGCGATCGCCTTCAAAATATAATACGGTATCGACTAAATGTTCTAAGACGCGGGGACCTGCTAATGAGCCATCTTTCGTCACGTGACCGACAATAAACAGGGTAATATTTTCTCGTTTTGCCACTTGCATCAACGCTGATGTACATTCGCGCACCTGGGCTACAGAACCGGGAGCAGAAGTTAAACTGGCAAAATAAATGGTTTGAATACTATCAACAATTGCCAGCGGCGGTTTAAGAGACTCTAATTCCCGTAAAATTGCCTCTAAATCAGTTTCGGGTAGCAGATAAAGCTGTGATTCGGGTTCGTCTTTTGTTTCTGTTTGTGTGTTATTTTCGGGTTTACTGGCAATCACTGTATGACCATTACCGTTGTCTTCCGTCTCTGAGTCTTCTGTCTCTATGTCATACTCCTCTATTAGACGCTGCGATCGCAATTTCACCTGTTGTCCCGACTCTTCAGCCGATACATACAACACCTGAGATCGACGCGATAAACGGTTTGCCACTTGTAAGAGTAAGGTTGATTTGCCAATTCCCGGTTCTCCGCCAATTAATACCAACGAACCCGCGACAATGCCACCCCCTAAAACCCTGTCTAATTCATCATAACCCGATGGCATTCTTTCTAGTGCCTGATCCGTAATTTGAGATAACTTAAATGAAGAGCGAGGTTGTCCTGTTTTTTGAGGTTCGAGTGGAGAGGAGGGATCGCTGTCTCCGTGCAGTGTACTCCAACTAAAGCGCTGTAACGAAGTGGGGGTTGTGGGTTCGACTTGTTCAGCTAGAGAATTCCAGGCGTGGCAACTGGGACACCGACCAAAATACTGAGAAAATTCTGCGCCGCATTCATGACAAACATAGAGAATTCGAGGTTTTGCCATTGTGATCGTTGTGAGTAAACAGCTTAGATCGGTCGTATGATTAATTGTCTCATGTCCATCCGGGAAACGGGTAAAGGGATTTCCGTATCTCTGGTATCTCTCTATTTAAGATAGCGCTATACCTTGGTAATGGGCAAGTTTGGGCTGACTGATGAGGGAAATTACCCGGTGCAAGATACTGAGTGTAGTACAGCTTAGCCTGTGGCTATTATTATTCAATGGATTTTAGAGGGATGGTCGTTATTCAAAAGCGTACTTATTTCAATCATCTGATTAAAATATATTGCGGTCGTATTCCATCAGATTATCATTATAATTAAACCGACTTTTGATAAGGGTTGAATAAGAAATATGGATACTGCTATTTTAGATATTCCTGGCGCTATCGAATTAAAAATTAATTTAACCGATGAACAATTTTGGCAATTGTGTCGAGATAATGATGATTTGCAGTTTGAACGGACAGCAACGGGAGAATTAATTATTATGCCACCAACAGGCGGAACAACAAGTGAACGAAATGCTGACTTAGTCTATCAAATTAAGGCTTGGAACCGAAAATATAAATTGGGTAAAGTATTTGACTCTAATGGCTGTTTTAAACTGCCCAATGGTGATGAACGCGCCCCGGATGCCTCTTGGGTCAAATTAGAACGTTGGAATGCTTTAACCCCGGAAGAACAAGATAAGTTTCCTCCTCTTTGTCCGGATTTTGTTGTGGAATTAATGTCATTGAGTGATTCTCTATCTAAAACCCAAAATAAACTACAAGAATATATGGAAAATGGCGCACAATTAGGTTGGTTAATTAATCGCAAGCAAAAACAAATAGAAATTTATCGCCCACAGCAACAACCCGAAATTTTGACTCATCCTGATACGGTTTCGGGAGAAAATATTTTACCCGGATTTATTTTAGATTTATCAACAATTTGGTAGGAAATAGAATGATGACTACACTAACTGTTAACACCTCTGGCGCTATCGAATTAAAAATTAATTTAACCGATGAACAATTTTGGCAATTGTGTCGAGATAATGATGATTTGCAGTTTGAACGGACAGCAACGGGAGAGTTAATTATTATGTCACCTACAGGTAGTGAAACAGGGGAACGAAATTCAGATCTTAACTTTCAATTAAGAAGTTGGAACCGTCAGTATGAACTTGGTAAAGTGTTTGATTCAAGTAGTGGTTTTAAACTGCCTAATGGTGCAGATCGTTCACCCGATGCTTCTTGGATAAAATTAGAACGTTGGAATGCTTTAACCGCCGCAGAAAGAGAAAAGTTTGCACCTTTATGTCCGGATTTTGTTGTAGAATTAATGTCACCCAACGATACTTTAATTAAAACCCAAAATAAACTACAAGAATATATGGAAAATGGCGCACAATTAGGTTGGTTAATTAACCGCAAACAAAAACAAATTGAAATTTATCGTCCACAGCAACAACCGGAGATTTTAACAAGCCCTGATACGGTTTCAGGAGAAGATATTTTACCCGGTTTTGTTTTAGATTTATCTACTATTTGGTAAAATTATAAAATGCACAATTTAAATATTGTGAATTAGCTAAATCCTTAATTATAATAATAATGAATTCCCTAAATAATCCTAATAGTCATGCTCTTAGAAGTATTCATACAACTAACTTTCCTAACTTATTAAATCAGTTGGGGATTTCTCTTGTTGTTTCTACTTATCAAGCGGGTAAATTAATTGTAGTTCGTCCGGATGGAGAAACAATAAATACTCATTTTCGGCAGTTTAAAAAGCCAATGGGAGTGGCAGCAGATCATGAAAAAATGGCAATTGGAACCGGAAGCCAAATTTGGGATTTACGCAACGTTCCAGCAGCCGCTAATAAGCTTAAACCTGTTGGAAAACACGATGCCTGTTTTATTCCCCGCAGTATTTATATTACCGGGGATATTGATATTCATGAAATGGCATGGGTGCATGATGAATTATGGTTTATTAATACTCGGTTTTCTTGTCTCTGTACATTAGGTCATCCGAGTAGTTTTGTTCCTCGTTGGCGACCTGATTTTATCACAGGATATGACCTCACAGATCGGTGTCATTTAAATGGTTTAAGCCTGAGAAATGGTCAACCCAAATATGTAACAGCTTTGGGGAAAACCGACACCCCAGGCGGTTGGCGACAGAATAAAGTAAATGGTGGTATTTTAATTGATATCGAAACTAATCATATCATCTCTCACGGACTTTCTATGCCCCATTCTCCTCGATGGTATGGGGAAAAACTGTGGGTATTAGAATCAGGAAAAGGGAGTCTGGCAACTGTTGATTTAAATAGCGGTAACTTAACAACCATTACAAAGCTTCCTGGCTTTACGCGGGGATTTGATGTTTGGGGAAATATCGCTTTTATTGGACTCTCTCAAGTCCGGGAAACCGCTGTTTTTAGTGGGATGGAAATTACTCAACTCAATGAACGTTATTGCGGGGTTTGGGTGGTTAATTTACAAACCGGAGAAACGATTGCTTTTTTAAGATTTGAAGCGGGTGTAGAAGAAATTTTTGCGGTTTCAGTATTGCCTAATATTCGATTTCCAGAAATTGTTGACTGGAATGAAGATTTAATGGCAGGAACTTATATTTTGCCCGATGACGCTTTAGCTAATGTGGTTAAACCTAAGCCAGAGAATATAGAAGCAGAAGAGTATTTTATTCAAGCAAATCAACTGTATCAACAAGGTAATATAACAGAATCAATTCGTTACTATCGAGACTCTCTTCAACTCAAATCAGACTTTTTACAAGCTAGATATTATCTGGGTGTGGCATTAGGAGATACTGAACAATATCCGGAGGCAATACAAGTTTTAAATCAAGTGATTGAAGTGGATAAAAATCACGCTGAAGCCCACAATAGTCTCGGTTTTGTTTATTCTCAACAACGGCAACTTGAAGCCGCAATTTTTCATTATAAAGAAGCAGTTCGCCTGAATGGGAGTTATGCTAAAGCCCATTTTAATTTAGGGATGATATTGTTACAAACAGGTGAATTTGAACCCGGTTTTTCAGAATGTGAATGGCGTTGGAAAACAGACTTTTTTACTCCTTTTAAATGTCCTCAACCTCAATGGCAAGGAGAAGATATTTCAGGTAAAACTTTACTGATTCATACTGAACAAGGGGCAGGAGATGCAATTCAATTTATCCGTTATATTCCTCTGGCTGCAAAACAATGTCAACAGATTATTTTAATTTGTACTAAATACTTAAAGCCGTTATTTGAAACAGTAGAAGGGATTGATGAAATCATATTAGCTGGGGACATTTCTCTTTCTGCCTTTGATGTTTATTGTCCGTTAATGAGTTTACCTTATATCTTTAAGACAACTCTAGAAACTATTCCGGCTGATATTCCTTATTTACAAGCAGGTTCAAAACCTAAACTGATAAAATCTCAAACTAAAAAATTAAACGTCGGGATTGTTTGGGCAGGCAGTCCGACTCATACAAATGATAAAAATCGTTCTTGTAACCTGGTAGACTTTCTCTCTATTTTACAACTGCCTAATATCGCTTTTTATAGTTTGCAGAAAAGTGGAAAATCTCAAGAATTAAAGTTATTGCCGAATCAAATAACCGTTCAAAACTTAGAATCTCAACTGAATAATTATGCCGATACAGCCGCA
Organism: Microcoleaceae cyanobacterium; assembly: GCA_049649525.1. Classification (GTDB taxonomy): domain Bacteria; phylum Cyanobacteriota; class Cyanobacteriia; order Cyanobacteriales; family Microcoleaceae; genus JAAURB01. The sequence continues at coordinate 4,097 of JBARZE010000063.1, read as the reverse complement.
ATTGTCAATCAATTAGACTTAATTATTGGTGTGGATACTTCAGTTATACATTTAGCAGGCGCACTGGGTAAACCTGTCTGGACATTACTCTGTTATAATCCAGATTGGCGCTGGTTACTGGAGAGAGAAGATACACCGTGGTATCCAACAATGCGGTTATTTCGTGCCTCTCAACCGGGAGATTGGCTAGGGGTAATGACACAAGTTCAACAGGCATTATGTGAGTTAGTTGAGGTTAAACCGCCGACAACAATTGCATCAGAAACTGTAAAAAAAAAATAGGGATTAGTTGGCCGTTAACAGCGGGTACAGGTTGGGGAATTTACGGGACTAACTTAGCCTTAGAATTATTAAAAACTGACAATTATTACCCGGTTTTACTCGGCGGTGTATCTAATTTAGAGGTGATGTCTCCTTCTCAGCAGCAACCGTTAAAAACATTATTATCTTCTCAATCATTAATGACTCAACCGCTGGATTTTCCCGTATTATGCGCTTTGGGAAATCAGTTTAATACTTCTGAATTTGTGGCTAACCTTAAAAGTCCGCGAAAAATAGGATTAATCTTTTTTGAAGATACCCATTTCACCCCAGAAGCCATTAATCTAGCAAAAACTTATGAACAAATTATCACAGGTTCGAGTTGGAATACAACCGTTCTTAAACAATATGGAATAACACAAGTTCAGACTATTTTTCAAGGCATTAACCCCAGTTTATTTTATCCTGCACCGAAAACAGGTAAATTTGGCAACCGCTTTGTGATTTTCTCTGGGGGCAAGTTAGAATATCGCAAAGGTCAGGATATTATTATCGCCGCCTTCAAAGCATTTCATCGTCGTCATCCTGATGCTATTTTAGTCACAATGTGGCATAACTTCTGGCCGCAATTTATGCAAGGATTAGAACAAGCGGGTCATGTCGTCGGTATTCCCACTGTCACCACCGAGGGACGCTTGCAAGTCCAGCAATGGTTAGTCAAAAATGGTATTCCAGCAGATGCGGTCGTCGATGCCGGGTTAATTCCAAATCATCTGACCCTACAATTATTACGAGAAGTTGATGTGGCGGTATTCACCAACCGAGGAGAAGGGGGAACCAATTTAGTCGCAATGGAATGTTTAGCCTGTGGTATTCCCACCTTATTATCGGCTAATACAGGGCATTTAGATTTAATTCATCCGAGGCATTGTTATCCGCTGCAACACCAGTCTGCTGTTATGCCTCAACCCCCTTATAATGGCGTAGAAGGTTGGGGAGAGTCGGATGTGGAGGAGGTGGTCGAAACTTTAGAACAAGTCTATCAAAATCGTTCTGAGGCCCAACAGCGCGGCCAAGCAGCGGTGAGTTGGATGAGAGATTGGACTTGGGACAAACAAATTCAACGATTTTTGCAGCAGATTTAACCAGAAACCCGGTAAAATTTTTATATTATTATCAATTAACATCAAATGAATAGTGAAGAAATCGCTCAATATATTGAAGCCACTGGCGGTATTTCTAAGCCTTGGTTGCTGGTACAATTACGACTGAAAAAATTACAAGAACGTCGCCTGGAAATTTCTAGTCAGGAATATATTCAACAGTTAGCTGATATTCAAGCCGACTTAATGAATTTAGGGGAATGGTGGATAGGAATTGAAGATGAAGTTTTCGGGCATTCACCCTAAACACAGCATTCATTAAAAATCCCCGCCGCTTTATCATGAAAGAGGTAGGGAATGGTGTTAATAATATTATCTGTAATTAGTTAGGGCTAGGGTCAGGAAAAGTGCGCTTAAACTCCTCAATTAAATCATCAATTTCCTCGAGGGCTTGATTCACATCAATTCTGAGAGTTCCTAAATTGGGCTGTTCTAAAAGCCGGACAAGAGACTCTCGTTTAGTTTCAATTACAGCAACTTTTTTTCGGATGTTTTCGGGAGAAATCATTCTACTTCCTTTGTCATATCCAGTTTACAGTATATCTATCTTGCCTTAAACTGTCACCAGATGAGGCGTTCTATTTCTACTCAATTACGGTTAGCTTTAGCGTAAATGCGGTGGGCGTTTGATATGGGTCAGCTTACTCTTGGCCATTTGGTTTAAAAATCGTTTCAGAGTTTTCTTACGATTTGTCATAAATGCACCCCAAAACCCAGGCTGAAACTCGTCCATCGTTTTCGCTAACGCCCAGATATCAATCGCAACCATATCATAAAGTTGCTCATCTTCCTGCTGTAGCGCCTTGAGCCGTTCTTGTACTTTGGCTTTAGCAACCCCATTTTCCCGTTCGTGACCAATATTCATTTTCGGCAAATCCATGTAGTAGAGAGTAATTTACTCATGATTACAGATAACCGCTCAGTAGTCTGACGACTTTAGAGAGTCTTCTCATTTTATAATAACTGTCAATATTAAAGCTATTTCAAAAGGTATGATAATTAAATCACAGTGATCGCTGGCCGTCTCTCAAATGGCAAAATCTTGAATCACTCGATTATAAAATCATCAGTAAATTCACGTAGACCTTTAACGCTTTATGTTACGTCGTATTTCTCTAGCTAAACTCGGCTTAATTGTTGGTGGCATCATGACCATTATTGGATTCATCGCTTATTTCGCGGATTATCCTACCCTCAACTTGGCTGGGTTCTTTTACGGTATTCCCATTTTGCTGGGTGGATTGGCGTTGAAAGCGTCTGAGTTGAAACCCGTAGCGATCACTCAGCCCACAACTGAAGCGGTTGTGCAGTTACGAGAACAACAAGCCACAGAAACTCAAAATCAAGTTCGCCTCGATGTGACTCGATATCGTTATGGGGAGTCAGCCCATCTAATTGAAGCAATAGAACGCTTGGGACTCGGTGCAATAGATGAGGATCATCCCACCCTGATAGGCCTGCAAGAAACTGTTATAGACGGGGCTTACGCCTTAGTGTTAGAGTTCGATTCTCCTTTTATTTCTTTGGAAGAGTGGAAAGAAAAACAAGAAAAAATTGCTCGATTTTTCGGCCCCAATATTCGGACAACTGTCCATCAAGCTGATGAGGAAACAGTCAATTTAGCTTTAATTGCCGAACATCAGGCGGTAGAGACGTAGCATGCTACGTCTGTACGAAAGTAAAGAGTTATGAGTTATGAGTTATGAGTACAAACCCTTAACTATAGTCATAAACTCTACTGATTACTGAACGACTCCTGACTCAATTGACACTCTATTCCCAATTAACTTTGAGAGTCGCCGAAATCTGGAATAATCCATTGAGGGGGGGCCATCCGCTTTTTACGGACTGCCTCCTCTGCCATTTCTAACATGGAGTCTAAAGAAGTATTACTGATAAAATCCTCAGTCTTATCTGCATATTGTCGGTGAGGGCATTTTTCCCCCAAAACACAGCCATTGACACAGGCTTCTGCACAATTGATTGCGGTTTCCATTGTTCTCCTCTTAAATTAATGTCTAGTTAAAATGAAAGGGTGTTATGACGACCCTCTGTAAAGCTTTCAGATTTAACTTGTGTTCTACCACTTTTTAGGATATCGAGATTTCTCGTAATTGACAAAGTATAAACCATGAATAATTTGATACAACGCTTGAAGCAGTTACCTTGGCGGTGGTTACTTCAAAATGCAGCGATCGCCACTTTGCTAGTGATGGCGATAGAATTACTGTTAAAGTCAGCACTCGATCTCGATCCATCCAGTACAGTTGAAAGAGTCTTACAAATTCTCTACGCGCCTCCATTTGGCTTAATTGTACCCATTCTGACTGCGATGGGGATGGGGGCATTTAGTGTTTATCTGTTTGAACCTCAAAAACAACAATATTTACTCAACAGTTCGACGCTATGGGCGTTAGTTTTCTGCTTATTACTCTGTTTATGGATTAAATCATTATTGCCCGTTTTACCCTTTCTTACTAGCTTATCTCGTTACGCTTTTATCGGTATTCTGATTGGTGTATTCTGGAAAGGTAGACCCTATTGGCGGTATTAGTTAGGAGATTAAAGTAATAAGCAATAAGTAAGAAGTAATAAGTAGAATCCATGACGATAATCAAAGGTTTATACTCATTACTCCTTACTCTTTACTCTTTACTTACTATACGCTTCCAT
>JBARZE010000062.1:0-3346 GCA_049649525.1 Microcoleaceae cyanobacterium | reverse complement strand
TCGGTACAACAGAAGCAGCCAAAATTTTAAACATCTCAACTGCTCGACTCAGAGCCTTGCTAATTTCAGGCAGAGTTGAAGGCGCTTACAAGAGTGGGAAAATGTGGTTAATCCCTTTATTTAACGGCAAGCCCATTATTTCTCGAGGTAAACGAGGTCCTGCACCCCGTTGGCGTAATCCCAGAAAGCCTGCTAAAACGGTTGTTCATGTGAATTCACAACGAATTAAACAGAATCAAAAAAAAAATCTTCGACAACCAGTGATTACCGTCAAGAAAGGTAATACTAACGTTTATGGGCATCAAATCGAGATACCGGGAGGATGTCGTGTCGTCTATAGTCCGGATCATCCTATATGTGGTGCTAGGGTTTGGATTGAAACTTTGTACGATGTCACAGTTCGAGCAGAAATGCCAGCTCCCGCATAAGGCCTACGCCAAGCGGAGCGCCTGCGTCAGTTGCCCAAGATTGCATACGGCACGGACTTGGTTAAAGTGAGCTGTTAAGTTGAATCCGGAATTTTTGTGAAGCTTTTCTATTCTGACATTAAATCAGAATCAGCTTTCTATGATTTGCTAATCACTTTGCCCTTTTATTATCAGCTCAGGCGATATTGATATAACTCCTTATAAATCTCATTGCACTGGCAAAGAAGGTTCTGAAAACGCTCCCAGATAGCATCAGGTTTTGGCTTGTGGGGGTGAAACCCACTTGAATTTCTAACAGTATCGTACCAAGCATACTGAGACCAAATATCATCAGTTGGGTTACTTTTCGACCAATTTAACATCGCATCTATAAATTCAACCCCGACCGCTTCACAGAGTAAGGATAAAGTATGGCGTGGATTTTCCTGTAAATCGCGGGCATCAATTACTGGTGGTATAGTTCCTGAATGATTACGGACAATATCAAATAATTGCTTTAATCGTGCTATCCCAATCGTTTCTAATGTGGGATTAGGCTATAGCCGCAGATAGGATAAAAGCATTTGCCGAGGTTCCCGAATCACAAAGCAGTTTGTTAATGGGTGAACCCAACTCATATCAATATGGGGTAAAAGCCGATAGACCATAAACTTTTGATAATAGATCGATTTACCATCTGGTATGGAGCCTGTTGTTACTTGCTGTACAATCTTGACCCAATCTGTTTCGTAACGGTTTAGTACTTCTTCCTTGCCTGGGTCTGGGCGACCTGTGACTAAAAGATAATGAGGATACAATGGTTCGTCATGGACAAAAGTATCAGGACGATTTCCTCAAGAACGGAATAATACTGTAGAAAGACATTTTGGACTTGCCCACCCACGCGATACGTTTTTGTGGAATTGCCATTTAATCGCTCTCCTTTTCTCATACAAAACTGTACTATACTCAGCTTTACTACTAGAGCGGTAAGTCAAGTCAATCTATGAATCATAAACAGTTTTACCTCTTAACTGATACCAGCATTATTTGTTCTTATTTAGTTTCCAAATGGATTAAAACATTTAGAAATTTCCCCGGTTTTCAGGGAGTACTGGTCAAGGAACAAGTTCCATCTGAAAATGTGCTTCAAGTTAGAAATAGGTTTCATGCTCAATATTCGGGTCAAAACCAGTTGAGTGACGAAATGTATCAGACATTAACGGATTTATATCCTGATCGCGATCAAACTGAGCAGGCAATGATCAAAGGTTATGGAATTGCGCCGTACTCGGCAACTGGATATGATAAAACTATCTTTCTTGGAGATAATTTGAATGGTGCCTATGCCAAAGAATGGCTGATGGAAGCTTCAAGAAAATCGCCCCCGATGATTTTTGTTTGTGCCACTCAAATCCTGAAATCGTGGTGGATCGAGATGACTCAATCTCAGTTGTTTAATTGTCATACTGCTGTTCTACCCTATGCTCGTGGAATGTATGCAATTGAGAATATTGCCATACTTCAGGATATTGATCAATTTAGCAGAGCTGCCGGAACCACTATCCATTATGTCGATTCAGGTGTAGATACAGGAGCAATCATTAAAGCACAAAGAATCATTAACCCGTTTCAATTTGACTCGATTTGGGATCTTAAAGCTTACACCTATGTGATGGAATTCGATTTGTATGTAAAAACAGCCCAGGAAATCTTAATTGATCGTCAAACGCTTCCGGCTGGAATTTACCCAAATCCTGAATTACAGGGGCCAAATTTCCGAATTAAGGATTTTACACCCGAGAAACAAACACAAGCGGAACAATCTTATTTATTGATGAAGTCTTCAATTAAACAAACAATCATTGATTGAGCTAGACTGTTACTTTATCGTCTGCAATTGCTCAGAAAAGTTAACTCAAGTCAAGGATTTTTATTATGATTGAAGTCCAAAAAATTCCGAACAAAGGACGGGGAATTGTTGCCATACAGGATATTGCCGAAGGAACAGTAATTGAAATTGCTCAATTAGTGACCTTTCCCCTTCAACAAATCAAACCACTAGCCAATCTGCATGAAACAGAAATATTTAAGTATTACTTTGTACAGCCCTCAGAAGATGATAAAAGTGAAAATAAAAACGGATATCTAGCTTTGGGTTTAGTATCTCTTTTAAATCATGCAAAACAGCCTAATACTCGGATAAACTGGATTGAAGATGAAGTCGGTTTATGGTCACATTTAACAGCAGAGAAAGATATTGAGAAAGGCGAGGAAGTTACCATGTTATACGCCAATATTGACGAATATGCTAATGCTAAACAATTTGTTTAATTCTTGTCAGTAATCAATAAAAAAAACACCTAAATTGTACAGGTAGAGTCTGCTTAAAACTACTGAAAACCCAAACTTTATTTTAGATCACTTTCTCATAAACCAGATACAAAGCATCTGGGGTCACCTGTTTCAACTTCAACCCTGTTGCCTTCATTGTATCTTCTAGAAGTTGACTATGCAGCATTAAAAATTTATGGCGATCGCATCGCATCGATCTCACCTTCTTTTTTGAAAATATAGTCTTTTTCCCAATAGTACATTTCTTGATTTTCTAGAAAATTGAGTTGCTTTTGCTGAGTGTAAATAATACCATTACCAATTTCTTGATCGCCATCAGTATTGGTTTCCTCAGGTTGAATATTCAGTACAAACAAACCTCCATCAACTAAATGTCGGGCAATATTTTTTAACATTTTAACGCTGTCTTCAAAATTAGGCAGAAAACTGTATAAATGGTAATCGTTACTAACCTGACTAATAAGCTGTCACGCTTTTAAATTGCTGATTGATGCAAGGTAACGGGTAACGGGTAAATTCGAGAAATAGCGTCGGCCTAAGAGGCATTCGCGGAGCGTTGCGTGATTCTTTCGGTCTCGCTCGAC
>JBARZE010000061.1:0-17799 GCA_049649525.1 Microcoleaceae cyanobacterium | reverse complement strand
GTGCAGTAATGTATGTAGCCCAGGCACACTAATAGACCGAGGGCTTGACCTACTATCTTTGACTTGACTTTATGCAGTCTTCAGTGTTTTTGATCACAACCGCTCTCTATCTACATAGAGGGCGGTTCTGTATTGGGGCAAATACTTCTATTGATTAAGTTCGTTTTTTAAATGGTGTTTAAGGTGTTCAGATAGTCCTGAGTTTTGTCCAAATTTAGTATTGTGAAGTATTGCCTGCTGTAAATTGCTGCCAAATAGATTAGCGCCTTGAAGATTAGTATTTGATAAATTTGTGCAATTTAGGATAGTATGGCGAATGCAAGTATTGCTTAAATTTGCTCCGTTTAAGTCTGTCTGTTTGAAGTTAGCACGGGTCAGATCACAAAAACTGAATTCAGCATTATTAAAATAGGCTTTCACTATATTCGCTCGACGCAATGAAGCACTTTTGAAATTAGCAGCTAAGCCTTTTACTTGATAAAGGTTTGCTTGATTGAGATTAACTCGAGTTAAGTTCGCTTCTGTTAAATCTGCAAAGTTTAAGTTAGCACGATACAGCTTACTCAGACTCAGATTGGCTTGATAAAGATGGGTGTGACTTAGGTTGACTCCTGTCAAGTCCGCGCCATATAAATTTGCTCCTTCTAGCTTTGCTCTTTGAAGATTAGCTCCTTTTAAACAGGCATAACTGAGATTAGCTCCAGTCAAATCAACCTGAGTCAGATCAGCACATTCTAAATTAGCACATTCTAAATTAGCATTCCGTAAATCAGCTTCTTGCAGATGAGCTGCCATTAAATTAGCCTGATTTAGATTCGCTTGAGATAAGTTTGTGAAATTTAAGTTAGCACTTGTTAAACTGGCTTTTGTTAAGTTTGCTTGTTGTAAATTGGCTCGATGTAAATTAGCTTTGATTAGACTAGCTTGACTTAAATCTGCTTGGGTTAAATTGGCAATTAGTAGCTGTGAGCCGTTTAAAACACTTTGGCTAAGGTTTGCTTGACTTAAATTTGCTAGCCGTAAATCGACTTGAATCAGTTCTCGTTTTTGTAAATCTATTTTTCTCAAATCAGCACCTCTTAAATCTTGATTATTGAAGGTGGCGGCTTTAAGATTTATTTGTCTTAAGTCAGGTCCTTTTAGTTGACAAAAGAGTCTGTATTGATCTAAATTTTGTTTAGGAAGAGAACTTTGAGGCTGAATTTTGACTAGATGAAACTGAAGATTTGTCGTAAATAAAGTAAAAACTAAGTTGAATATCTCTAAAAATTGAATAAATTTTTGACATTGTTTTTCTTCCAAACTCTGATAATGGTGAATTAAATTGGCAATTTTTTGATCGAGATAATTTTGGCTAGAGCGGCTAATCAGAACGAGCTTAAGTAATAAGAGTACTAATGTCAGATATTTTTCTTGAGAAGTAAGTAAACAAAAACAGCTTGAAGGTGATTGACTATTTTCAGTTGTTAAAGTTTGTATGAGCTGTTGGCAAATTTTAGAAATCAGTCGCTTACTGACCGATGCTTGAGCAAAAGTTAATTCAAATTTGTCTAATTTTTGACAAAATTTATCTCGAATGTATGGAATCGGGTATTGTTGTTTTGATGAAAGTCCTAGATAGTTCAGTAGAGCTATCTTAAAATTTGAAGAATTGAGGTTCTTACTCTGCTCAATAAATAATTTTGCTTGGTTGTCATAACTTATCATATTTTGAGTTGAAAGAGTTTTTTTAATTAAAGTTACGACTTCTTTTCCTAGCTGAGTTGGATTTTCTTGCGACTCAGATAATGAAGTGGGACAATCAGAACGAGTCACATACATGGCTAAATCAAATTTATATTTTTCTTTAATTTCTTGAGCGAGTTGAAGTGCTGCTTTTCTTTGCACTTGAGAAATATCTGGATCTACAGCAGAAGGTGTTAGAAGATAGGATTCGTAACGATGTGTCCAGCTTTGTGTATGACTCAAAGCAAATTGTTGAATTTTTTGATAATCTTGGCTCTGAATAAAGTTATGGAGCCATTTTCGTAAGCACTTGATGTTCGATGAGAGATGATAAGAATACTTTGTTGTTTGACTAGATTTTTCTACAGTTTGAATTAAGCATTGATTCGCATTATAATTGCGATTAATATTCCAATTATTGATCAGAATATAAAAACAACGCTTTATTGTTTCTCTAAATAGGGCTTCGTTTTTCTCAACTATCATCCAGTTCAATGCTTGAATATTATTAGAATTCGTGTGGGATGATAAACAGCAAAATGTTTGTTCAAATTCCTCAATGACTTGATTCGACTCCCACTGATTAACAATATCAATAAAAAAAGTATAAATAATTCGCTGATAATGTTGATTATTCAGCTCTGTATATTTTTTGACTCTATTAACTTCATAAGAAACTAAATAATTAGACATAAACGTTGCACCCTTTTTTTAATTTTATTCTATTGTACTTCAGCGTCAATATTGTCAATGTATTTTTATTGCTATACTTCTATATTCAAATGTTTTATAAACTATTAAACTTAATAGTTTGATGACTAAACGCTAGAAGTAATAGCTATAATTAGATTAATCCACGGGGAATGATTTCAGTAATTCTACTGAGATTAATTGGATTAATTTTTTAGTAAGCTGCTAGATTTAATCTGAACATTTCATTGAGTTTACCCAAACTAAAAGCCAACTCCCGTCACAGTTGAGTTTGGATTTAATATTTAATTAGATAAACTGAGTAAAACGCATACTGACTAGCGCGTTACTGTCTCAATCTCAATGCTGTATAAGTATATAGTTCTCAACAGCGAGAACGTATGCAAAAATTTAGCAGGTTACTTTACCTATGAGCAACGAGTCGATGTGGGTTAATCCTCTGATTGAGCTGGCTTTTGAGATGTTTTGTTTGAAGTAGAAAACTTTTGGCTTAATTCCTCAAGGCTGAAAGACTCTGCTTCAAGGCTTGTCGGGGCTGGAATCGCAGTGAAATCAGACTGTTCGAGGAGTTCTTCTAGGGTTTGAGGAGTTGACTCTGAGGACAAATTCAGTTGAGGCAGGTGCTGTTCAAATTGGGTATAAAGTTGTTGAAGCAAAAGCCCCTCTTCTGTTGAGTCGTCATCATTAAAAATAGCTTCAGCAACCGTCTCCGGCTCGGGTTGATCCGAATCCTCTGTATCTGTGTCACCTGAGAGTTCTTCCAAACTCATCAATTCTGATTCTAAACGCTGTAATGTACCATGACCTACCAATAGTAAGGAGTCTACCTGATCTTCATCTTGATTAACAGGTAACAAACTTTCATGAGGTGAAGCGAGAGTATACTCTTGTCCATCTAACGAAGGTTCTGGAAATTCTAAATGAACTGTAGCATCTTGTATACGGTCTAACTCAGCCTGTGGATTAGATGCCAATCTCGGTCCATCTAACGTGGAGGTTTGATTTAATTGGAGTTCGCCAAACAAATCACTCAAATTATCACCTTCATCGAGAATATCTTGAGGATTGAGTGTGTCTGGCAGATTTAAATTTTGTAATGATTTTTGTGTATTCTGTTGGGGTGAGTCTACCGAGTTGTCTAAGACTTCCGGGACAATCATCGCCGCAGACAACGCAGATTTGTGTTGAGTTTGGAGTTGTTGAATTTCTGTCATCAGACGCTGTCGTTGCTGAGATAATGCCTCAATTTCTTTCTGAAGCTGACTCAATTGTTGAGATAAGATCTCAGAAGATTCTACAGACAGGGTTTCCTGGTGAGCGGGGCTTGGGGTGGCAGTGGTCTGAAGTGAAGTTAGCAAATAGTCCCGAACTTGCTGTAAAGCTTGACGAGATTGTACTATCCCCTCACCCCAGACTAAATAGGGGATGGGAGGACTCACTTGATGTAAAGCATTCTCTATTTGAGTTAAGAGAGCTTGAATTTTATGAGTTGGATCACTCAAAACAGAAACCTCAAATCGAAAATCAAGTCATTCGTTTAAAACTCACCTGTATCAGACTCTGAAATTGTCTAACTTTTCGGTGGTTATCTCTTATCATAAGTAAGCTTACCCTGGTCTAAATACGCGGGGCATAACTCCTTTGGAGTGGCTAACGCCGAAGCACTAAACCTGTATACTATCTAGTAGAGAACAAGATAGAGGATTGCGCGTTACAGGCAGGCTTACGGACTGCCCCAACATCTCGATCCTGCATTGCACCATTAAGATCGCCATCTCCCTTCCCTCTAGAATAACCACAGTTGAAAGTCGTGGCCTGGCAGTAAAATTTTCCTTTGACAGGGTGGGTATGCAGACATTGATGACAAGTCTGACTGGTGTATCTAGGAGAAACAGTAACGACTTCAACTCCTTCAATAATCCCTTGTATTCCAAGAATTGTCGAAGCTGATGAAAAGCCCAACTGTTAGATATTCTACGTTCAGTCTTGTTTCTGGGCTGAGTGAAGGTTCTGTCTCTGATACCCGTCAATTCTTCAATGGCACGAGGAATGATTTGTTGACTGATGTTATGGTTGACCCAGATTTGATAGCGCTTCTCTCTGCCAGATAGCCGTTTCAACAGGCGTTTAGCCCCCTTTGTGCCTTTCTTTTGAAGACGATGGCGAACTTTAGAGAACCTATCTCTTACCTTGGTAATATTTTCACCACTCCAGTTTTCTCCCCTAGAGATCACTCCAATGTCTCGGCGACCTAAATCTACACCCATAATATCTTCTGACTTTTGAGGGTCTGGCGCTTGATCTTTGAGTTGAATATGGATGTACAGTTGAGCGTCTCGATGCTTAGATAAAGTTGCTGATGTTGGGGTTTTCTCTTTCAGTTTCCCTATTTGATCATCCCCTAAAACCAGTTTGACTCGCAAAGCGCGTCCTGCAATGGTAGATAAACTAACCGTTTGGTGTTTCTCTGGGTAGGAGAAAATCCGGGCATGATAATCGGCTGATGTTGTGGGTTGAAAGGCTTTAACTCGATGCTGTTTAAGGGCTGCTATTTTACGGTTAGAAGCCCCGATCGCACAAGCCCCGATCGCCAGATTAGCTGAGAGGTTAAACTGCTGTCTAACTGTTTTATAGACTTCAGCTTGAATTGGGTTTTTGTTCTTGATTTTAGGATCAACGGTGAAGTTGATATAGTTGCAAGCCGACGCAAATGCCTCTAGAGTCAACTCAAGCTTTTGAGCTTGTTCAGGGGTGGATTGGATTTTGCTAACTATAGTCAATACTTGTTCCATCACTCAATTATATTACCTAGATGGAATTTTAGGCAGGCGGTTCAAACCGCCCGTGTCGCGGTTCCTCCCCGGTTTGAAAACACGAGACATCCCCGCTAGGGTCTTTTATGGGTGAGAATTTACCCACAGTTGTAGTATTTTTAGTCTGTTGATCTTGAATCTGAGTCGTTGAAACATCGACTTGACTTGATTTTGCCCCTGCTTAATCTTTGACTTGAGTTGGAAAACTTGATATCTGTTAACAGCGAAATCGACAAATCGCTCTAGAATAAGATACTATTGTCCGCGTTAACTGCGGAAATTCGTGTCCTTTAATCTGTATGTGGTATTAGGTGTTGAAAATAGCGTTCGATCAGCTTAAGCGACCTAGTAGAGTTAGAGTGGTAGTGAGCCTGATCACAAGAGATGAACGCTGATGCTATTTCTCAGCTCCTTCAACCCCATACGATCAGGACAAATACCCTAGCTCACTGCTGAAGCGAAGTACAGCATGATAACCTCATGGCAGAACGGTTTACCTCCCGCGAGTCTCAGTCTGATATCGTCAACTTGATTCTTTTCACGTCGTTTTTTCAGGGTTTGCCTGAGGAGGCGGCAGAAAAAGCAACTGCCCATATTGTGGGCCGTACCCATCCCGCTAATCAAGTCATTTTACTCGAAAATGATTGGGGAAGCTCGGTTTATTTTATCCTCAATGGTTGGGTCAAAATTCGCACGTACAATATTGACGGCAAAGAAGTGACTCTTAATATTTTGGGTAAAGGAGAAATTTTTGGAGAAATGGCAGCGCTAGATGAAGTTCCCCGCTCTACTGATGTCATTACCCTCGCTCCGACCTTAATTGGTAATATGCCAGCTCAGGATTTCGTTGAACTGATTAATACAGAACCACTTGCCGGAATTCGTCTGGCTCAGTTAATGGGACGACGCTTACGCCAAGTGAACCGACGGTTGCGACTGCGAGAGTCTAATAGCACTTCTCGGGTGGCAGATATTTTATTATTCCTCGCAGAAGGACAGGGAAAGACAACTGAGACGGGTACGAGTATTCCTAATTTACCTCATCGAGAACTCAGCGGTTTAAGTGGCCTGGCTCGGGAAACCGTAACACGGGTTCTAAGTAAATTGGAAAAGAAAGGCTTAATTCAACGCGATCGCGATATTCTCAGTATTCCAGATGTTCATGCTTTGGAGAGAATGTTAGTCTAAAAACTGGCAACAAAATTAAATGTGCCACACTGAATAGAAGGTTGAGATTTGAGGAAACACTATCCGATATCCCAATCTAATAATGAGAACCTAATCAATTCAACATGAGTGACTCTCCTGAAATCAGTAAACCGAATTCGATCTCTGCTGAGTCGGAGTTGACTTCACACAAAGCGACACAGGGAACATCTCACGGTTCACCACTGATGATGGTGGAAACTGCTTTTTTGGCCAGTGTAGCGAGTTTAATCTGGTTTATCAATTATTATTTTCCTCTAGGGCCGTTATTAAGGGTATTTTTCTCACTACCCATCGCTTTATTGTACCTACGCTGGGGTAAGCGAGAGGCTCGTATGGGGGCATTAACGGCGGGTTTACTCCTGACTGTATTGATGGGGCCAACTCGTAGTATTCTCTATGTGATGCCCTACGCCTGGATTGGTATTGTTTTAGGCCAACTGTGGCGGCGACAGGCACAATGGTGGATTTCTGTCGGTATTGGTTCAATTATCGGCGCATTCGGCTTTTTCTTCCGTTATTGGCTGCTGTCTATTCTGCTGGGTCGCGATCTGTGGGGATACACCATTAGTCAAATTACTGAGTTAGCTGAGTGGATTTTTATTAAACTGAGTATTCTCGCTTCCCCCAGTCTGACATTAATTCAAGCGATCGCGATTGCTATGGTTTTCTTAAATAATATTGTTTACTTATTCGTTGTTCATTTAGTCGCCTTACTGCTGTTTGATCGACTTAAAAATCCTATTTCTCGTCCTCCCAGTTGGGTACAAGTGTTACTCGATTATGAGGAATAATTCCAGACATCACCCATTATAGAAGGGGTCAACAGCGGGGATAGGCAATCAACATCTCGGTTGAGTCTGTTATATTCAAGCAGATCATCACAGATTGAAATTCAAGTTAGATTGATATTACCATGAATAGAAAATATAGTCAATCAAAACAGCGAGGAATAGGATTTTCGGGTAGACTATAATATTCTAAAATCTCTTGAGTTCGCTTCATCATAGATTCAATTAAAATTACCATATTTTTTTTCACTAATAATTGTTCCTCTAATGAAACATAAGCTATTTCTGAAAGTAATATTTCGGTAATATTTTCATGATCTCCATCGTCATTAATTTTAGCATGTAATAAAATTGGATTAACAAAATCAGTGGGTAATTCTAATGCTTCGCAAGATTGTTTAAACAGTTGATGAAAGCGTTCATCATGAATTTCAAATAGTAATAAAGCCGCCTTAAAACTGAGGGGATGCTGCTCTGCAAATACAGCCAAAGAAGTACAAACGGCAAATGTCATGGGTAAAGGTTGCATCTGTTCGAGTTGAGTGGCTGTGATACCCACACTCTTTAAAGAATTTTCAATTAAGCGGTCATGATGTAATTCTGAAGCAAAGAATTCTCGTAGCAGTTTTCGAGTCGCTAAAGATTCAGATTTTGTTAATGCAGGTGCAAGCAAACTCGGACAGAGATGAGTAATATGATAAGATTCCAATGCATAGCCAATTAACTGATTTCGCGTAATGCTTCCGGCTTGCATTTTTTCAGTATATTGTGAAGGCGGTAAACGCAGATTAAATTGATGCAGAAATTGAGTGAAGTCTTGATAAAATTCCTCACCTGAGAGTAAAGTCGAAAAGGAATGAGAGGGAGTTTCTGTTAATAATCCCCTCTGCTCAAATTCAGTAATTAACTCAGGAATTTGTTCTGATAATTCGGGACAAGCTTGACAAAGCTGTAGAATTGATAAACCTCCTTTTTGTAGAAACTGAAATAATCGAACTGTTTCTTGCAGATTCTCTGGAGAGGTCTCAATGAAACATTTTTTCTGGTTATCATAAAATGCAATTCCTGTCTGTTGAAATTCAACAAAAATATGCTGCTTAAAGCAGGGTTTCTGAAAGCTAGTTTGAATCAACATTATTTTTACCTCTAAATTCAATATTTGAGAAATTTCTGATTAAGCAACTTGTGGAAGAATAATAGTTGGCGATCGCATTATTAAAATTATGATTTAGCTCAATAAATAGATGCATTTGACGTTTAAATCTGGCAAGTATTGAGTCTTCAAAGGGAGAAATATCCGAAACAATTAAATATCCTAATTCTTCAGGTTTTGATTTAATTTTTAGTTGAATGAATTGCTGAATTGTTTCTAGAAATAAAGCATTGACTGAATCTAGATAGAATTGATTTAAATAAATTGTCCAGGTTTGAAGCAGTTGAACTTCCCAAATTGCCAGTAAACTAATGCAAAATAGCGGATCGGAATAACTCCAAAATGTTAAGGCATTAGAGAGTGCGACTGTTTCAGGTAAAGGTAACGCAGCTTCTAAATCTACTGGGCTAATTCCTAATTGTTGACATCCTTGAAATAGTAATTCGTTTTGTCGATAAATTTTGCCGTAAAACTGATTAAGATAATGACGAATTTTAGTAGAGTGTTGAAAACTAAGCAGGGGTGTATAAAAATCACTGGTATGGGATAAAAGGTGATAATATTCTATGATAAAACCCTGGTTTATACTAACTGAGGGAGAAGCAGCAAATAATTGTAGCGACTGCTGCTGTAGCTCTTCGCTGAGTTGTTTTGCAAAAAGCTGCTCCCATTTCAAAATACTCTTTTGTTTTAAATCAAGTGATGTATTTTTTGCATCTTCTATAAATCCTTGATTAACTAATGGCTGAATAAATGTATTAATTTGTTCTGGATTTTCTGGGAAAAAGTGTTGAATAAGTTCTTGAAGATGATGATGACCATTCATCTTTAACAACAGTCTTTTTATTCCTTCTATTGTATGGGGTTGACAAGAAAGACGGTAACTAAAATCTTTCTGAGAAAGAATAATAGCGTCGGGATATATACTGACTTGACAGTTCAGACGAGGATATTCAATCTCTCCGTTAGCGATTAATTTTTGCTGTGGTTGAATATTGACAGAAGCAATAGCTGAGTCTGAGTTATAAGTCCCCATAATTTTCTGATTAATGATGACTAATTGGGTATGAAAAGATTAGTTATTCGGTGATATTTGCCCTTTCCCGCTTAGTTTTAGAGCTAAATTAGATGAGGAAAGGACAATAGAAATAAGGTTATAAAATAACTGGACACCAAGGGAGGAAAATACCACCCTTAATGGGTTTCTCCGGGAAAGGAATTGGATAAGGAGAGCAACCACAAGGAATTGGATAAGGAGGCCAAGGTGAAGGAATGGGTATGGGTTCGGGTTCAGGTAAAGGATAAGCAATTAACCGTTCGTCAGACTCTAATGAAACTTCTTTTATTGCTATACTGTCGGTTGTTTCTGCTAGCATTCCTCCCTGAATAATAGAGAGATCGCGAGCCGCAAATTCTGAACTGAGGTCTTCTTGGAAGTTATCCAAGTCCTCAATTTTAAGACGCTTTGCCATGATTTTATTTCCTAACTGAGATAGTACGGTGAGGGCAAAATGCATTAACATTATTCCCTGATGTATTACTATTATTCACGATGAGTTAGGGTTTTGTGTTGCCAATTTGGCATGATTTTAAATATATTATTTGTTATCTAAAATGATGATAGCTAATAATTTTTAATTAAATTTTGTAGCGTTTTTTAAGAGAATATAAAAGGGTTTAATAGGCGGCGCATCAGGAAATTCGCAATTATTTTTATAAAAAAAACCGAGCTACTCAATTAACCCGGTTTATCAACTCAATATTGACTCAAAATTTAACCGGAAGTTTCAGACGGTGTCATTTGCATCTGTCCTGAACTCAAACGCTCCATATAATCTTTTAAAGCGGATGCTACTTTTCCAGAAAGAATATAACAGCCGAGTAAATTAGGAAATGCCATTGCCAGTAACATCATGTCACTGAAGTCTAAAACGGCTCCTAAATTAACCACCGAACCAATAAACACACAAACGACAAATATTCCTTTGTAAATTAATGCGCTACCCCGACCAAACAGATAACTCCAACATTTCTCACCATAATAACTCCAAGAAATCATTGTAGAAAAGGCAAATAAAGCAACTGCGATCGCCAGAATAATAGGAAACCAACCAATGACTGTATTAAACGCTGCTGCTGTTAACTCTACTCCATTTAATTCTGCTGCAGCGGTATCCTGATAAATCCCAGTAATCACAATCGTTAATGCTGTTAAATTACAGATGACAATCGTGTCAATAAACGGCTCAAGTAAAGCAACAATTCCTTCTCTTAAAGGTTCATCTGTACGGGCTGCAGAATGGGCAATCGCCGCTGAACCCATACCCGCTTCGTTAGAAAAGGCACTGCGACGTATCCCTTGAACTAAAACGCCAATAATACCGCCTTCGATGGCTGTTGGGGAAAACGCTTGAGTCAAAATAGTCCCGATGGCATTGGGAATTTGGGGTAAATTTGTTACTAAAATCCATAAACAAGCCAGCACATAAATGACCGCCATTGCAGGGACCAGACGGGAAGTGACTGAAGCGATACGATGAATTCCGCCAATAATCACAAATCCAACTAAAACCGCCACTAATAGCCCAAATATCCAACTGGGTAAAGCGGGAAACAGCCCCGCTACGGCTGCATAGGCTTGGTTGGCTTGGAACATGTTACCGCCACCAAATGAAGCCAAAACACACAATAGGGCAAACAAAATCCCCAAAACTTTACCGATAGGACGCATTCCACGTTCGGCTAGCCCTCCGGAAAGATAGTACATTGGCCCCCCAGCAACAGTACCATCTGGCAATATTCGGCGATACATCTGGCCCAGGGTACATTCAACAAATTTACTGGTCATGCCGAAAAAGCCCCCAAGGGTCATCCACAACACAGCACCAGGGCCGCCTACTTGAACGGCGATTGCAACCCCGGCGATATTTCCTAAGCCGACAGTCCCAGACAAGGCAGTGGCTAAAGCCTGAAAATGACTGACATCACCTTCATCATGGGGGTCATCGTATTTACCTTGCACCACATCAATGGCGTGTTTAAATGCTCGTAGATTGATAAAACCCATGCGAAAGGTAAAGAAAATGGCGGCGACAATCAGCCATAAAACAATAAAGGGAATACCTATAATTTCAAAGAAGAAAACAGTAGAGAGAAACTCAACAATCTTAGAAAAAATAGTGTCAATTGCACCGATAAAGCCCGATTCAGTGACTTCAGCCGCTAGAGCAGTAGTAGGAATTAGGGGAATCAGCAGTAATAATAGCCAGGATTGTCGCCGATCTAATCTCAGTAGGATTCTATTGATTCGATGTTTAGAATGATCGGTATTTTTTTTTGATTTCATAGTGAAGTTTAATGAATCGGCGTTTCTAATTTAGGTTAAATCTTATCAGAAAAGATAAGTGAAAGAGTCTGATAGCCGAAATTTTATCGGTTGATTGATTGTTGAGCTGTAGTCTAATTAACAATCAAGCTTTTGGCGACTAACATCTGACAAATAGTTGATCCCCGCCTCAGTCTGAACTTTTCAAACTGACGACAATTGGATTAATTGTTAGTTTATTGATCGATGGGCAGTAAAAGAGATAGTATAATAATCAGCAAATAATACGTGAAAAATTATAAGAGCTGTTAAAAAGCTCAGAAAAAGCTCAGAAAACTTAAATCTATTGTTTATCGTTTTTTGCCGTAAGATTCTGTTACCACTCAAATCAGATGGCAGTCTATACTGAGAAACGCCGATTCTTTATTTTGCCCCAGTATAATTGTTCAACTGAGTTTGATGATATTGCTGATTTACTTTTTTACTCTATGGCGATTATCAGTTATCGTTTATTAGTTGTAGGATGTAGTCTTTCTATACTCGGTGCTACCCTACTTTCAACACCTGCTTGGACAACAGAATTTAGTTCAGTTTTCTCTCTACTGGCTCAAACCCCAACGCCTGAAACAAAAGGTCAAATGTTACCTATCACCGCGATCGCACAGATTGGATCGGAGCAGATTCAGCTTGAAGTGGCTCAAACTCCCCGACAACAAGCGATGGGATTGATGTTTAGAACATCTCTGCCCTCAAATCGGGGGATGCTGTTTCCATTTGCTCGTCCGCGAGTCGTTGGTTTTTGGATGAAAAACTGCAAGATCTCTTTAGATATGATTTTTTTACGGAATGGAATTGTACAAGGAATTCAGGCAGAAGCGCCGCCTTGTGTGACAGAACCCTGTCCGTCTTATGGAATCAATGTGCCCATCGATCAAGTGATTGAACTTCGGGGCGGGCGGGCGCAGGAACTAGGAGTCAAAGTCGGCGATCGGGTTTCAGTTGAAGCTTTACCTAAATAAACTTAACAGAACTTTGCAAAACTTTGTTAAAATTGACAAAATTCTCATATTAGGGGATTCACAATTATCCAAAAGTTTGTTAGGCTATCAATCCTACTAGCGTCTAATTTTAGATTCTCAATAGCTGGTATGACGTAGGTGTCAGTTCCTCAGATCCTTTTGTATAAAAGAGATCCATTGTTAAAGGAATTGGCAATTTACCCGGTTGAAGTGAGCAGTTAACAGTGTAGTCAAGAAATCGGATTTTTCATAATCTGTCTTTTGACTGATAGATGTTTCTATCGAGCTGCAGATTTGTGGTGAAAAGCCACCTGTTATCTTGATAATCAACTTCAGTATTAAACTGCCAAGGTTCTAGCTGCTACTCAAGTTTAGCGATTCTGCTGCATGGGTTGTGCTTATCCGTTTCTAAGCGCTCTCAATATTGAGCGATGTGAACAAAAAAAATTGTTCTCCCGAAGAGATGACTGAGCCAGTGTAGATCCAGCAAACCGTTCGATTACATCAGCTAACAGCCTCAATTTACGATCTGCAGCGGTTAAACGCTGCTAATTTAAGCTGAGCATCCCGTTGTAGACAGATCAAAATCTGGCTCATCACCACATCTTTAATCGTCGTCAACATAACACAATGGTGTCCAACCCGAAGGAGGTGAACCTAATTATGACACCGACTACCTATTCTCGATTTATCCGATTTTTACAGGAAGAGTTATTGATTTCCCCTGCTTCAATTGCATGTGCGGAAAAATCTCAAGACTCGGTTCATTTGCTGTCGGAAAAATACAAATATTTCGATCCCAATCCACTATCGATGACGTTATGGCAATATGGATTAGTGACATTGGAACAATTAGATAAAATCTTTGACTGGCTGAAAACAGCTTATTAAAGGGGGATGAAGAAGACAGAATGGATAGAAGTCTTGAAAAATCCCTTCCATATTCTTCATCCTTGTATCAATTTAGGCTTCAGCTAACAATCGAGTTACGGCGGCAACACCTGAACCCGGAGTAGCCCCTTCATACCCTAATTCTCGGAGTGTTGCTTCTAAGGCTGTAATCCCTGTGAGCAGATCTCGTTCTGTGACAAACCCTAAGTGACCGATGCGAAAGATTTTACCTTTGAGATGATCTTGTCCCCCAGCCAGAGCAATATCGAACTGCTTTTTCATCACACTACGAATTTGTTCAGCATCGACAGACTCTGGACGGACAGCCGTCACTGCATGACTGGCACACTCATCTGATGCAAATAAAGGTAAATTTAACCCGGCAACTGCCGCCCGAGTAATTTTAGTTAAACGTTGGTGGCGGGCAAACAAACTTTCTAATCCCTCTTGTTTCATCATCTTCAAAGTGGCTTGGAGGGCAAAAAATAAGTTCACGGGAGGAGTAAACGGATTACTATTTTTCGCGGCTGCTTTGCGATACAACCCTAAATCTAAGTAATAACGAGGTAAATCTGCTGATTTATACGCTTCCCATGCTTTCGGACTGACTGCCACAAATCCTAAACCGGGGGGAATCATATATCCTTTTTGAGATCCAGAAGCCACCACATCGAGTCCCCACTCATCGACCGGAACAGAAGTTGCGCCTAAACTGGTGACGGTATCAACGATAATTAAGGCTTCACCATGGGCTTTAACGTGGCGGTTAATGGTTTCTAGATCATTAAGTACGCCTGTGGAGGTTTCACTGTGGGTGAGAATGACCGCTTTAATTTGTTTGTCGGTATCGTTTTCTAGTTTTTCGCGAAATTGTTCTGGGTCTAAAGGTTGACCCCATTCGGCTGAAATTTTTTCTACCTCTAAACCGTAGGCTTCTGCCACTTCCGCCCAGCGATCGCCAAATTTACCGTTACAACCACACAAAACGCGATCGCCACGGCTGAGAAAGTTAATCATCCCGGCTTCCATCGCCCCTGTACCGCTAGCGGTGAGAATCAGGACATCATTTTGGGTTTGGTGCAGCCATTTCAGGTTTTCTGTCACCTCCGCCATAATTTGACTAAAATCACCACTACGGTGACCAATAGGGTGTTTTGCCATTGCCAGCAAAGCTTGTTCAGGAACCGGTGTCGGCCCTGGGATCATCAGCATTAATTTATCGTCCATAGTATTCGAGGTAATAGTATTCGAGGTAACAGATCTCTAGTATTTTATCAATGAACGATAGACCTCTATCAATTGAATACAACAAGAGGTCTAGCCATTGATAAATGAAGTTGATTATCAAGCAATTACAACATTTAAGCTCACCTGTAGAATATCCGATTTTGGGTTTATCCGATTTTGGGTTTAAAAAGAGATTGCTAGACTCATTATTCGGAGAGTTAAAAGATTGGGATCTGTCTTTACTCATCAATACAAAATAGTTCTCAAATACTTAATTTTTGCACGGAAATCTGCTGGGATAACTCAACAGAAACTGGCTGAAAAACTGGGTAAACCTCAATCTTTTGTTTCTAAATACGAGCGGGGTGAGCGCAGACTTGATATTGTTGAATTTCTGATTATTGCTCGTGCTCTGGAAGCCGATCCATATAGGCTACTTCGAGAAGCTGAAAGTCAAGCCTCTGACAATTATTCCAAGGAGGATGAATGAAAATTTCTCATATTGAGACATTAATTCAGCGCGGATCTTTTTCTCAATCTCAAGAATGGCAAATCATTCGTCAGCAAGCTTTAGATGCTATTCAATGTGTAGACTGGCCAGTGGGTTCAGGAAAATTTACAGTTTATCCAGAAAGTGGAAAAAAAAGAGGTCAGGGTAATGGGGTAAAACCGATAAAAAATGCTGCTATTTCTTACCTGAAAAATCAAGGATGGCTTAGAGAATATCCTTTGCCTATTAATACACAAATTCGTCCGGGTAAAATAGATGCCGCTTATCTGAGTAATCAAGGTATTGTAGGATTTGAATGGGAGACAGGTAATATTTCCTCTAGTCATCGTTCGATGAACAAAATGGCTCTTGGACTCTTATCCCAAGCAATGATTGCTGGCTTACTGGTTATCCCTTCTCGCCAACTCTATCGCTATCTTACAGACAGAATTGGAAACTATTCAGAACTAGAACCTTACTTTCCGCTTTGGAAATCAATTCCTTGCAAAGAAGGAATTTTAGAGGTGATTATGATTGAACATGATGATCTGAGTTTTGATGTTCCCCGAATTCCTAAAGGAACAGATGGAAGAGCTATTTTATAATTGTATTTATCCTTCTACATAATCATCATTTTTATGATGACAAATAGTTGAATTTTCTAAACGTTGAACAATTTCCTCAGCACAATTCAATTCTATACCAAGCCAACGGCGTTGCTTTTTTTCACAAACTGCAAACG
This sequence comes from Microcoleaceae cyanobacterium, assembly GCA_049649525.1. Lineage (GTDB taxonomy): Bacteria > Cyanobacteriota > Cyanobacteriia > Cyanobacteriales > Microcoleaceae > JAAURB01. The sequence goes on along the minus strand of JBARZE010000061.1, from coordinate 1,706 downwards.
TTGTACCACTACCACCAAAAGGATCAAGTACAACATCATTCTGTTGAGTACTCATCTCAACAACACGATCTAAAATTTTAGTAGACAATGCATTAACCTTACGAGATTTAGACTTAAATTTCCAATGACGAACAGGAGGTATATCCGTCCATACATCTCGTAAATTTACTCCATTGGGATTCATAGCTTTGCGATGACCCCCGTAATCTCGAATTTCACCACCACAGTGACGACAAATTTCTATTGGAGTTCGGATTTTACGAAATGTCTTGGGTTTCCCTTTTGTAAAATATAGTAAGCTGTAGTGGCTGGGATAAAGACGCTTGGGAATTGGAAAGCAATTTTTCATTTCAATCGCAATATCATGTCTAAACATTAAACCAGCATTAATTAAATAAGCACCTAACATAATATTCCATCGCGGTAAATTGTATATAAAAAGTGCTCCTCCAGGTTTCAAAATCTGAATGCAATGATCGATCCATGAATAGCTCCATTGCAGGTATTCTGTATCTAATAAGTTGTCTTTTGATTTAGAACCATATTTTTTATTTAAGTTGAAAGGAGGATCGGCAACAATAGTATCAACTGATTCCTGTTTAATTAAGGGTAGTATGTCTAAACAATCTCCTTCAAATAGTGCGCCAAGGTCTGTTTTGTGAATCGGTTCTATTGCTTGGTTTGCTATCTTGAAAAAAGGTGATAAATCAAAGCTGTTTTGATTAAAAGATAGAGAGGTTTGGATGGGAATTTCCATAATTGGTTATATTCTAACTGCTTTCAAATTTTGATGATAGAATTATAGTCTTCTGAAAAATATTCTCAATCTCACAGACGATTAAAAGTCAGACTTAATTTTCGTGATTTCAATTTGAATTGAACCGCTAAAGTCTGGAATAGGGGGCGTGAGTTTTCGCAATTGAACTTTGACCTGTTGAACTTTCGACTGTTGTAATAGGGTTTCTGCAATATCACTGGTGAGTCGTTCAATTAAATCATATTTGCAGGTTTTGATTTTATTTTGAACCGTTTCGATGGTGTCACGATAATCTAGAGTATCTGCGATCGCGTCACTCATCCCCGCCTGAGATAAATCCAGCCACAGGGTAACATCGACTTCAAACCATTGTCCTAAAGTTTGTTCTTCCTTTAAATAACCCGTGTAACCATAGCTACGAATACCCTGAATTTGAATTGAATCCATTCAACCAAGCACGAGCGCCAAATACTATGTTATAATTTTACAACGAGTTAGGGCATGTAGCTCAGTGGATAGAGCATCAGATTCCGGTTCTGAGGGTCGGGGGTTCGAGTCCCTCCATGCTCGTTCCCGCAACTCCGTTGCAGATCAACAATTCAGACTTTAAACCCCTACTCGAAGAGTAGTAATGACTCAATAACGACTCAAAAACAACTCTAGCACCCCTTTTCTTTGAATAATTATTCAACTCTGTAGGCACAATTACTGAGTGGCTTGTGACCAATCAGTCAAAATCTACTGACTAAAAAATGGGGACGATCTATCCCCGTTTAAACACAGTTTTCTATTTTAGGCTTCCCAACCCCAAACGATATTGAGACTGATACTCTGTTTTTCAGTATATTCAGTTTGGGTTGCGTCAATTTCATTGAGTTGAGCTAGTAACTCTTGTCAATTATGAGCTGTTCTGGCGATCGCCAGAGATGATGGTGTAACTATCTTTGAA
>JBARZE010000060.1:0-274392 GCA_049649525.1 Microcoleaceae cyanobacterium | reverse complement strand
GTGCAGTAATGTATGTAGCCCAGGCACACTAATAGACCGAGGGCTTGACCTACTATCTTTGACTTGACTTTATGCAGTCTTCAGTGTTTTTGATCACAACCGCTCTCTATCTACATAGAGGGCGGTTTTGAGTTTTTTAGTATATAGAATATAAGGATTCTAGTGTTTTGGGTTGATAACAAAACTACTTTTTTACTCTCTTGATTGAAAACTGCGAAAATGAATTGACAAAATTGACAAAATCAAAAAAGACATGCGATAATTAACGCTTGTGCTTAATTGATTAATAAAGTAGGTATACATCGATGGCAAAAGGAGTAAGGATAGTAATTACTTTGGAATGTACTGATTGCCGTACTAACACTGATAAACGCTCCAATGGAGTCTCAAGGTATACAACAACGAAAAATCGTCGCAACACAACTGCACGCTTAGAGTTGAAAAAGTATTGCCGTCACTGCAATCAACATACAGTTCATAAAGAAATTAAATAGTTGATACCATACATTAAAATTTAGAAAAGGATAAATTGTGTAATGAGTTATTTTCGTCGCCAGGTTTCCCCCATTGACCCTAAAATTCCGATTGATTACAAAAATATTGAGCTATTACGCAAATTTATTACTGAACGCGGTAAGATTTTACCTCGTCGAATAACAGGTTTGACTTGTAAACAACAACGAGACCTGACAAAAGCGATTAAACGAGCTAGAATTTTAGCCATGCTGCCCTTTGTTAATCGCGAAGGCTAATAGTATCGGTGGAAAAGGGAACTTTAATCGAATTTAGGTTACATGGAGACCGTCGTCTTGCCGTGGCTGATCGGCCAGAAGGTAAGAAACATTGGATTGTTGTTGATGAACAAGGCAACGTTCATACTGTCCATCCTAGACAGATTACTTATACAGTTGACTCAGGAAATTATACATCTTCAGATATTTCTGAATTTTCTCAAAATTTACAACCCTACCTAGATCCTTCTAGTTTGGAGGTGGCTTGGGAAATCTTAGTAGAAGACGGAGAAACGGTCAACCCGACGGAGATGGCTCAGTTACTCTTTTCAGAAAATACCCCTCAGCTTCGTTATGCCAGTCATCTTTTACTTGTTAATGATAAGCTTTACTTTAAGCAAAAGGGCGAGCGCTATGAACCTCGTTCCCCAAGTCAAGTAGCTGAGATTCAACATCAGCAGCAGGTAGAGCAACAACGCCAGCAGGAAACTCAGGCATTTTGGGATCGGGTTCAACGCTGCTTAGCAGGTGAATCTGTTGAATGGCAATTTAGCGATCGCAATCGTCTAGATGCAATTGAGCGGTTTGCACTTTATGCTGAAGAGGGATCGAATATTACGCTGGCTTTGGAAACGCTTTCTGAGTTAGATCGACCCCAAACAACACCCGCAGCATTTCAGCTACTGGTTGACCTTAGCCTTTGGAGTACGCATGAGAATTTATCTCTACGTCGTGCTCAAGTCCCGATAGAATTTTCCACCCAGGTACTTCAAGTGGCACAAACTTGCCTGAATTCTCCTCTACCGGATCGAGATGTTAATCGTTTAGATTTGACTCATCTTAAGGTCTATACGATTGATGATGAAAGTACCCGTGAAATTGATGATGGTCTCAGCCTTGAGTTTTTAGATGAGGGTCAGAAACGGATTTGGATTCATATTGCTGATCCTACTCGTCTACTTTTGCCCGGAGATCAACTCGACTTAGAAGCCAGACGACGTACCACTACGGTCTATTTACCGACAGGAATGATTCCGATGTTTCCGTCTGAGTTGGCAACTGGGCCCATGAGTTTGATTCAAGGACAGACTTGTTGTGCCTTAAGTTTTGGTGTTCTGCTTAATACAGAAGGAGCAGTTGTAGATTATAGCATTCATGCAAGCTTAATTAAGCCGACCTACCGCCTGACCTACGACGATGTCGATGAGATGCTACAACTCGGCATTCAAGCTGAACCCGAGATTGAGGAATTATCAAAGTTAGCCAAACTTCGCAAGCAGTGGCGCGATAGTCAAGGGGCCATCAGTATTTATATGCCAGAATCTTCTATTAAAGTTGAAGGAGATGAGATTATCATCAAGGTTTTAGATGATTCTCGCTCTCGGCAGATGGTGGCAGAAATGATGATTTTGACTGGAGAAGTCGCCGCACGATATGGTCAGGCTCATAATTTAGCTTTACCTTACCGTAGTCAACCTCAACCCGATTTACCCCCTCAAGAAGAACTGATTCAATTACCTGCTGGTGCAGTACGTTCCTGTGCAATGCGCCGTTATATGCCCCGGAGTGAGGTGGCTTTAACACCCGCTCGTCATGCGAGTTTGGCTTTAGATACTTATACTCAAGTCACCTCTCCCATTCGCCGTTATAGCGATTTACTCAGTCACTTTCAAATCAAAGCTCACCTCAGGGGAGATACCCCACCTTTTTCTACTGAACAGATGCAGCAGATGGTGATGAGTTTAGGGCCAGCCGTCAAAGAAGCATCCCGTATTGAACGAGAAACGAACCGATATTGGAGTTTAGAGTATCTTCGTCGCCAAGGCTCGCAAGTTTGGCAAGCAATTTTACTGCGTTGGTTACGAGAAGATATTAATTTAGGGTTATTAATGTTAGAGGAGTTGGGGCTAGAATTACCCATCCGATTAAATCGTCCCATCCAACTGGGAGAAAATTTTGCTGTCAAGGTTACTCATGTCGATCCTCGCCAGGATATGATTCAATTTCAAGAAATAGAGTCTTCTGTTACAGAAACTGCTTCTGGGTAAATGAATTGACTCAATATTGATTAATCGTGAATTTCTCCATTGGGCATGATTGCTCCGTAGAGTTGAACCCCAACAATACTCGCACTACTGAGTTCAACTCGCGTTAGATAAGCATAACTCAAGTTTGCATTTCGTAAATTGGTTCTTGCTAAAGAAGCATCTGTCAAATCAGCCTGAGTTAAATGAGCTGAACTTAAATCAGTCCGAGTTAAATCAGCCCGAACTAAATTGACTCGACTTAAGTCTGCATGAGTTAAATTGGCATGACCCAGCTTGGCATCGGGTAAAATAGCATCACATAACTCCACACCTGGTAATTGAGCATGACTTAAAATCCCTCTCTCTAATTTTACCTTTTTGAGATTGGCCCCGACTAAGTTTGCTCCACTCAGGTCTACCTCTGTCAGAAATGCAGATTGGAGATTCGCATGGGTGAGGTTAGCATGGGATAAAATCGCACCTCGTAGCACTGCTTCACTCAAATTGGCTCCGCTTAAATTGGCTCTTGTTAAGTCAGCACCTGTCAGATTCACCCCTTGTAAATCTGTTCCTCGCAAGTCAGCCCCGCGTAAGTTGACATTTTCATAAATTCTTCGTTCATAACGCAGATTAGCACCTCGTAAACAAGCCCCTCGTAAGTCTGCTCCTTGCAAATTAACACCCCGTAAATCAGCTTGAATCAGATTACTATCAATTAAAATAGCAAGGGCCAAATTCGCTTTACGAAAATCTGCTCCTTGTAACATTGCTCCTTGTAAATCAGCATCACTGAGATCTGCCCCACTCAAATTCGCTTTATTAAGATTTGCCCCACATAGTTTGGTATTGATCAGATTAGCCCGACAAAAGTTGACTTCGTTAAGATAGGCTAAAATTAAATTGGTTCCCTGCAGATCGGCTCGACTTAAATTAGCAGCAATTAAGTCAGCATGACTCAATTCAGCATTTCTCAGATTAATTCCCTGAAAATTTTTCTCACCTGTTTGATATTTTTCTAACAGCATAGTTTCATCCATGTAGCTTTTCCTTAGGCGTAATTATAGGTAAATTCTTGTACCCAATTTATAGCTTTGTTACCCGTTTTTCGTCCATAAATTTTGATACTTTGAATGGATTTTATTTTTAAAAAAATTAGTTTTTTATGGACAAACTGAGCAGTCGATTCTTTAGTTGTAACCGCTTCTGATTCTAAAAATATATGAAGGCATCCATTACGAACCTTAGTCAACGTATTAATTCCTCGTGGGTTTAACGATTGATTAATCAAGGTTGTAATCGCTTGACAATTACCTTGCTTAGCTAACTCCATCATTTGATTTTGATTCGAGGGTGGAGAAATATGATCGCTCATACTCTCTGGTTTGATATGATCTGGGTCAAGATGATAATGAGGATTAATTTCAGCTTGCTCTGAATGATTTAATTGACGATCAAATTCAATAATTTGAGCCTGAAAGTGATTGATGAATTTTTTTAAAGCTTCATGTTGAGTTGATGTTTGGACTTCTACAGAGTAATTTTGAAGACGACCTTCAACCTCTATTTCTAAATCTTTGAGTAAAGTTTTCATGTGATTCATTGCAAAAGCAACACTTTGGTCAATTTTTTGTTCAATTTCCTCTTCGATCTGTAATAATTGACTGGGTAATTCTTGATGTAGTTGAGCATAATTACTACTACATTCTGATGAGACTCCCGAATAACTAGAGCTTAACTCACTCTCTATTTCTTCAGCAGATTTAAAGTGTTGAATAGGTAAAGATTTTAAGGGATGATAGCTTTCTACCTCTGTCAGATGTAAGGTCTCAGTTTCATGAAGATTAGATGAGTTAAAGCTTTGATAAACAGCTCGATGATTAAAAGATTGTTCTTCTAAATTAGGCTGAAAATCTTCTTTTATATGAATATCCTTTGATTGATAATTCACACCAACAGCGACCTTTTTTTTACTTTCTATATTTTGAACAGAAGATCGATTTTCATATAAAGGTTTGATTGATTCAATGATGATAGTTGCAACTTGTAGCATCTCATCCGATTGATCTAAATAACAAGATACTTTATTAAGATGAGATTCAAGCATAGACAAATTCGGAAAAGTTTTAATTAACTTTTCTAAAAGCTGATCCAAACTAATAGAACGAAGTTGTAACCAGTCTTGGCTACTGAAATTAAATTCTTGTTCTATGGCTGAAAAAATTAATATTTTCACCTTCAAAGGATTACTGTGCTGCATTAACTTAAAGCGCACTTCAAATAGAGTTTTTGAGTTATTGCTAGATAGGGCTTGTTTGGCAACGTGCAAATCTTGCTCTTGTATTAACTCAGAACCATTGACTAACCATGGAAGATCTGTTTCTTCTTTCTTTGCTTCATTTGCTTCTAAATAAAGTTTACTCACTCGTTCCAAAATTGTATTAATGACTAAACTATATTCTGTCTTTTTATTTATTTTTGATAAAATCTTGTCAAATATTTTGTATAAAGTATCAATATTTTGAGTTTTCCAGTATAACTCTTTTACTAAGCTTTCAACAGAAATATCCTGTAATTTTTTATAGTCATTTTCCCATTTACTATAACAAGCACAGAACAGAATTTTTTTAATCCGAATTAAGTTCGGATCTTCTTCGAGATTTTGGACGACCTCATTGAGAATAGATGTCACTGACATTTGAGCCTCCTGATAAGTAGATATTAAAATTTTAGAATAGTTCAGTCAGAATATATCCAATCCATTCAATTATTCTAAAAAAATCACCTGAATCCATAAAATACTTGAATCGATCAATATTGATGAGTGACTTCTCCGTTAAATTACTGAAACTTAATGTACAACAGACATGTACAAGCGTCCGAATATATACGGAAAAACCCATTCAGGAGGCTTCAGAAAGCAGAATAAATAGTTCATAATCTGTATTTACCGTCAAAGCACCCTAAGTTTTAAATCAGTGAATAAAGATCACCTCATAAAACTAATCTAACTTCTAGGATAACCTGATTTTTTCAGGTTGTAATCCTTCTTTTACACCTTGATAGAATTAAACTTTACTAAAAATTTAAATACAGGGTTTTATCCTTCAGGAGGCTCAACACCCCCTCCCTTACTTTATACTCCTACAATAAAATTTGAGATGATGTAATCTGTTGTCTGTCTAACTCTAAAATCAATGCATCAGTGGGATATTATTATTGTCGGCAGTGGTATCGGAGGCTTGGTTGCCGCATCCCTCCTGGCTCGTTATCAAAAACGAGTTTTAGTTCTTGAAAGCCATACAATTGCGGGCGGGGCGGCTCATGGTTTCCGGCGAAAAGGGTTTCATTTTGATACAGGGCCATCTTTTTATTGTGGACTGGCAGATCCTCAGAGTATAAATCCCTTAAGACAGGTATTAGAAATACTGGGGGAGTCTGTGCAAACCATTCCTTATGATCCGTTGGGACATTACCATTTTCCGGATGGTGTCTTACCGGTATATGGCAACAGCGCTCAATATCGGGCTGCAGTCGCTCAATTTACTTCAACAGGCTCTCAAGAGTTACAACGCTTTGAACAACGCTTGCTGAGGCTTTACGACGGGCTTAGAGATATCCCCACAATTGCACTGCGGGCAGACTGGCAAGTACTTCCTTTCTTAGTCGGACGTTATGGAGTGGCCCTATTAAAACTGTTCCCACGAATTGGAGAATTAAATGCATCAGTGGGTAAAATCCTTGACTCTGAGGTTCGAGATCCTTGGGTTCGGCGCTTAATTGACTTAGAATGTTTCTTACTATCCGGACTTAAAGCCGAAGGAACCATTGCCCCAGAAGTCGCGTTTATGTTCGGCGAACGGACTCACTCTGTAATTGACTATCCAGTCGGAGGCAGTTCAGCTATCGTGGCAGCGTTGGTACGAGGCTTGAAGCGTCATGGAGGTCAACTCCGCTTAGGGACTCATGTCGAACGAATTTTAGTTAAAAATAATCACGTCCAAGGCGTACAACTGCGTAACGGAGAACAACTCCATGCCCCTATTGTGATTTCTAATGCAACGCTTTGGGATACAATCACTCAGTTATTACAACCCCAAGATTTACCCCCGGCTTACCGTAGCCAAAGCCTACAAACTCCTGCGGTTGAAAGCTTCATGCACTTGCATCTCGGGATTAAAGCAGATGGACTTGAAGGGTTAAGTGGTCATCATGTTGTGGTACATGATGCTGAAACAGATATTACGGTTCCCGGTAATACTTGTATGATCTCCATTCCTTCTGTCTGGGATGCAAACTTAGCCCCAGCCGGACATCACGTAGTTCATGCTTATACCCTAGAACCTTACGAAGGATGGGAAAATTGTCAAGATATCCAACAGCATAAACAACAGCGATCGCAGTCTCTCTATCGCGCCCTCGAACGAGTGATTCCAGATATCCGGCAACGCATTACTTTAGAATTAGTCGGGACTCCTCTGACTCATGCCCGGTTCTTGCGACGTTACCGAGGAACTTATGGCCCCGCGATCGCCGCAGGTGAAGGCACATTTCCTGGCCCTCATACCCCCATTGACGGACTATTACGAGTGGGAGATAGTACCCTGCCCGGAATTGGGGTGCCAGCGGTTGCGGCTTCTGGAATTATCTGTGCCAACACTTTAGTTTCTCTCAAACAAATGAGTCAATTACTCGATGGGTATTAGATGTCACCAAGTCTGTCGTGACGTTACATGTCAGTTCTGTACTGCAAGTCAGAAGTAATACTCATTGATAAGTCGAGGGTTTTATACTGAAGTATGATCTCTGACTAACTCATATACAGAAAATAGCAATAATCGCTTGATCATCCCGTCTCCCTCTACAATAGAAAAATAATAAACTGGCAATTTAAAAAGACTGATGTTGACTCAAAACCCCATACAAAAACAGAATTGGAAGCCAATTGTCAAACAATTTGAGGCGGTCGTGGGTAAACGGGGAGTCGTTCAACGTAAAGAAGAACTACTAGTCTATGAATGTGACGGTTTAACCAGTTATCGTCAACGTCCGGCTTTAGTGGTTTTACCTCGAACCACAGCAGAAGTCGCCGAAGCCGTCAAAATTTGCGATCGCCACAATCTCCCTTGGGTTGCCCGTGGGGCGGGAACAGGCTTGTCAGGCGGTGCCTTACCTGTCGAAGATTGTGTGATGATTGTGACGGCGTTGATGCGGAAAATCATAAATATAGACTTAGAAAACCAACAAGTTGTTGTCCAACCGGGCGTGATTAATAATTGGGTGACTCAGGCGGTCAGTGGGGCTGGATTTTACTATGCCCCCGATCCTTCCAGTCAAATTATCTGTTCAATTGGTGGGAATGTGGCGGAGAATTCTGGGGGAGTCCATTGCCTCAAATACGGAGTCACCACTAATCATGTTTTAGGCTTAACGGTGGTTACTCCAGAGGGGGCTATCGTCGAATTAGGCGGACAAATTCCCGAAATGCCGGGATATGATCTAACCGGGTTGTTTGTGGGGTCAGAGGGGACCCTAGGCATCGCGACAGAGATTAAATTGCGACTGTTAAAATCTCCCGAGTCGGTTTGTGTCTTACTGGCAGACTTTGCCGAAATTGAACAAGCAGGGGCAGCCGTCTCGGATATTATTAGTGCAGGCATTATCCCAGGCGGTATGGAAATTATGGATAATCTCAGTATTAATGCGGTTGAAGATGTTTCCCCCACCGGACTTTATCCCCGTGATGCGGGAGCAATTTTGCTGGTTGAGTTAGACGGTTTACAAGTTGAAGTCGATCGCAATAAACAACGGGTTGCTGATATTTGTCTTCAGAATAATGCCCGGAATATTACGAAAGCCTCTGACCCAGAAAAACGGCTAAAAATTTGGAAAGGACGCAAAGCCGCGTTTGCCGCAGCCGGTCATATCAGTCCTGATTATTATGTGCAAGATGGGGTAATTCCGAGAACCAAAATGGCTGAGGTTTTACAAGAAATAGAAGCATTAAGCCAGAAATATGGCTATCGCATTGCTAATGTATTTCATGCTGGGGATGGTAATTTGCATCCGTTAATTTTATATGATAATTCAGTCCCAGGCGCATTAGAAATTGTTGAAGAAATTGGCGGAGAAATTCTAAAAATCTGTGTTAAAGCTGGGGGAAGTTTATCGGGAGAACATGGTATCGGTGCAGACAAAAAATGTTATATGACGGATATGTTTACTGAAATTGATTTAGAGACCATGACTTGGATACGAGAAATATTTAACCCTAAAGGACTCGCAAATCCAGGAAAATTGTTTCCGACACCGCGAACTTGTGGGGAAGCTGCCAATGCTAAAAAAGCGCAACAATATCAACAAGCTGAACTTTTTTAATGATGAGTAATTAGTTATTAGTCATTAGTTGTTAGTTGTTAGTTCTCTTCACTATTGCAAGGTTACCTCTATGTGTATGCGTTGCTTGTGGAGGAAATCGGCGCATACGAACTTTACGCTGTTCCAAGAGCGCGTAGCACTGTAAAAAAACCTGATTTCTGAAGTGAGAAACCAGGCTAAACAAAATTGAATTAAATCATCAGCTTCATCGCTCTAGAAACGGAACTGAGTCCGTAAAGTTCCGACAAAAATCGTATCGTTTTCGTCATTATGGTCAGGGTTGGTGATAACAAATACACCTGGAGTAATGGCAATATATTCGCTAAGTTGGAAGCGATAAAATCCTTCGATATGAATGCTGGTGTCATCATCTTCTAAGGCATCAATATCATGACTGGTGACTTTGGGTTGCATACCCACCATCAGTCCACCTAAACTGCCTTCTTTGAGTAAATCTGGGAATGCCAAGGTAACCGCCCAGTTGAGGATAGTTGCATCCCCATCACCGCCATTTTTCTGGTCAGCCCAGGCTGCCCCAAACCATCCGCCCAATTCAAAGGAGTTAGTGATGGCCCAATTCATCTCGAAACCGAGGTTATCAGTGGTGGTGGCGTTATTACCAAAGGGTCTACGGGCAATAAAACTACCCGTGCTACCCGTAACATTAACATCACCATTAGCGAAATAGCGACGGCTATAGGCTAAACCGATATCAAGAGTGTCTACAGGTGAAATAACGAATTGAGCACCTGCGGTGTGGCTACCATTAAACAAACCTTCTCCATCTTCAGCGCTGGCTGCATTACTGGCCAAATAGCCTAAATTGAGTTGAAAACCATCACTAAAAGCATACTTGACGACAAGTCCAGTTCCTTCGGGTCCCCGGTGAGTGGTTGGGTTAAATCGACCAAAACGAGAGACTGCCCCTGCCCCGGTTGAGGTAAAGGGAGTCAAGGCATCATTTAAATCGTCTGTATCTAAACTATTGGCCCCGATAGAGATCTCAGCTTTATCGTTAAATGCAGGGAAACGGTAATATAGATCATCAAGTACGATATTACCATCGCTGCTGCCCTCTAGGGATTGACGAGCCATCAAGGTATTGGTCAGACTGCTGCTGCTCAAATTTGGGACATCCCGCGCTTCTATACGAGTCCGAAGCCGATCTTTTCCGGTAAAGCTGGTATCAAATGCCAGACGTACCCGATAACCGAAATAGGTTTGAGTCGGGTCATCATTGTCTTCCACTAAACCCGTACCATCAGGCCCTTGGTCGCCGTTGACATTGAATAATGCCCGCTCACCAAAAGTGTCACCCAGTTGGAAAATGGCTTCCCCGCTGAGTTTTGTAGTGGTGGAAAATTGATTGGCTTCTAATTCAGCCGCACGGGCTTCGAGTACTGTTACCCGACCTCGCAGCGCTGCCAACTCAGCGGCAAATTCTTCCATTAAGCGCTGTAAAATTGCCATATCTTCACGGGTGACCAACTCAGCAGATGCTGCGCCAATCAGTTCATTAACCCGCTCTAAACAAGCATTTAGCCCTGCGGCGAATTCGTATCGGGTTAACGCACGGTTTCCTTTATACGTTCCATCGGGGTAACCCGCAATACAACCGTAACGTTCAACTAATGATTGTAAAGCCTGGAAAGCCCAGTCTGTGGGTTGAACATCTGAAAACTGAGAAACGGAGGTCACTTGGGATTGTTTCTTTTTCCCCCGTCCTTCCTGACTATATTGATTCAGTTGATCTAAAGTGTCGATGCCAACTGAGTTAGATGCATCGGTTGCTTCCAAATCCGTTACAGGAATTTGGGTATTATTTTCAAGTGTACCCGCATTCGGATTGACTTGTACTTGAGCCAATACTTCTGGGGTTGTTACTTCTGCCATGGCGGCAGATGATGCGATTAAACTGGCACCTATAATCACCGGACTAAATAGCCAGTTAGCCATCGATAAACGTTCTGACACGGCCTTCCTCCTCACACTGTTTTTGATTCAATGGCACTCACTATAAGCAGAGCCAGATTATTCAAGTTTATTTTACACTGATTATATAAAATTCACTCTCTGTTATGGCGCAATGCACTCTGACAACAGGTAACAGCTAACAGGCAACAAAGGAGAGAACTGCTTATCATACAAGGCTTTTAGCAATTCCTCAGGGGCAGCCAACCTCATGTGTTTGTTATTGCTGTTAAATCATGGATTTGTGTCGGGCGATATCATCTCAAAACCTTAGTCAGAGAAAAAATAGTTTTCTCTAGACAAATGGGTGATATTCTGTTATCATATAAAACGCTTGCCTAAGGAGAGGTGGCTGAGTGGTCGAAAGCGGCAGATTGCTAATCTGTTGATAGGTTTATTGCCTATCCGAGGGTTCGAATCCCTCCCTCTCCGTTGAAAATATCTTAATTTAATTATCTTAATTTAATTTAAAGAGTTTTCTCTTAATACCTATTCTTAAACTCAATTTAGTTATGGGTATAAAGTTACTCGTTTAACTGAGATGAAGAACGACGAAATTGATAAGGTCGATTTTCTGCCCCCCAAACTTGTTTTCCTTCTGCATTAAATCCTCGATCTAAAGTATCCATCCCCATTTCATTTAATATAATTGTATTAGTCACTTTAACTGCATCGCGAAAGTTAGTTTCGCAACCTTCGGGCGGTGTTTTTCCCAGATAACCTGACTCCTGCTTTTGTAAGAAAACACTACAATTGCTTTCTCCTAATTCTTCAGCTTTTATCACTCGTTCACTTTCGGGTTGATCGCAAAATCCCACATATTTTTTAGGTTGAATGAGTTTAAAACTGGCAGACTCAACTTGTTGATAATTTTCATCTGGAGAAATCTTTAAAAAACGCTGACGATAGGGTTGATCTAGTTTATTCGTTAAAGCTTGTTCTTGATATAAAAAAATGAATTGAGTCTGTTGATTTGTTGTCTCTATTTCTTCGACTTCAATCTCACAGGTTGTCATCCGTACACTCGCCGCATCAGAAATAGCAGCAGCTTGTTCTGTAGTATCCATTATACCCTCTAAATAACCTGCAACTTCTTCAGTTTGGTGTTGTATTGAACCATTTTTTACACCACAACCTATTGTAAGAATTGTGGAGAAAGTGGAAATGACAATCAATCGCCTATTCATCATAATAGTCCTTAACTGAGGCGTTATTAATTCTTCTCTCAAAATAATATCAAGAAGTCTTAACTTCTCAAATCTATTTTAAATAAATCTTCAACAAAATGACCATCGACCGCTACAATTAGGTTGGCTGTCTGAGTCAAAGCGATTTATTCAGTCAATTGCCAGAAAATAGAGTATCTAGCAATTCGTTAAACACTAGATTTTTACATTTTACAGTAGATTAAGTTGATATGATTGAGCGTTATACTTTGCCTGAGATGGGAAACCTGTGGACAGATGAATATAAGTTGAAAACATGGTTACAGGTAGAAATTGCGGTTTGTGAAGCCCAAGCAGAATTAGGCTATATTCCCAGTGAAGCAGTGGAAGAAATTAAGGCAAAGGCAAATTTTGACCCGAAACGAGTCTTAGAAATTGAAGCAGAAGTTCGACATGATGTGATTGCTTTTTTAACCAATGTGAATGAATATGTGGGTGAGGCAGGGCGCTACATTCATTTAGGTTTGACAAGTTCAGATATGCTCGATACAGCGCTGGCGTTGCAATTAGTCGCGAGTTTAGATATATTATTAGAACGGATAGAATGCTTAACTCAGGCGATTCGTTATCAGGCTCAACAACATCGGGAAACGGTAATGATTGGGCGATCGCATGGGATTCACGCAGAACCGATAACCTTTGGATTCAAGTTAGCTGGGTGGTTAGCAGAAATCTATCGTAACCGGGAACGTTTGGTGCGTCTACGCGATACTGTTGCTGTTGGTAAGGTTTCTGGGGCAGTGGGAACTTACGCCAATGTTGACCCCCGAATTGAGTCTATTACCTGTCAGAATTTAGGCTTAAAACCGGATACCGCCTCAACTCAGGTGGTTTCTCGTGATATTCATGCAGAATATATTCAAACCTTAGCCTTACTGGCAGCATCTATTGAACGGTTTGCGGTCGAAATTCGCAATTTACAACGAACCGATGTTTTAGAAGTTGAAGAATTCTTTTCCAAAGGACAGAAAGGATCTTCAGCCATGCCTCACAAACGTAACCCTATTCGCAGTGAACGTTTAAGCGGTTTAGCCCGCATCATTCGAGGTCATGCAGTAGCGGCTTTAGAAAACGTTGCGTTGTGGCATGAACGGGATATTTCTCATAGTTCTGTTGAACGAATGATTTTACCCGATGCTTCTATTATTGCTCATTTTATGTTAGTTGAAACCACAGATTTAGTCAAGCATCTGTTAGTTTATCCCGAAAACATGAAACGCAATATGAACGTTTATGGGGGTGTTGTGTTTAGTCAGCGGGTATTATTGGCATTAGTCGATAAAGGCTTAAGCCGAGAAGAAGCTTATCAAATCGTTCAATCTTGCGCCCATGAAGCCTGGAATAAAACTGATGGTAATTTCCAAGCTTTAATTACTCAACATCAACGAGTAACTTCAACTTTATCCCCCGAAGAAATAGAAGCCTGTTTTGATCCGAAATATCATCTACGTCATCTCGATGAAGTGTATCAACGCTTAGATATTTAAATAAAAATGTAGGGTGTGTCAGATACAGTTGTTATTCAGTTATATCAATTTGATGCATCCTACAAATTAGAAAATACGGAATCATTAGGTTTGAGTTTGTAGACTACCCTAATCTGTCAGGAAATCGATTTCAGAAGGGTAACCTAAGTTTTTAACTCTACAATTGCTATGACTCAACCTAATTCAGTTCCGCAATTAAATTTAGCCCCTCAACTGAATCGTTCTTTATCATTGTGGAATCCGTTTGATTATTTACGATTTTTATATTGGATCTTTTTCTTTCCGCAAGCGTTACGATGGTATGAAGAAGAATATCTTATCGATAATAAAAGTAATCAAATTAAACTCTGGATTCAAGGATTATTATTAACTGCTGTTATACCTATTTCAATATGTAAGTTTTTAGAAGAAATAGGCTATTCAATCAATTGGTCAGGAGTTTATTTTGGCATAGTATTAGGAGTAATAACTGTTGTTATTGTACAGCGATTGATTCAGCAATTGATGCGTTACGAATGTGAGCCTTTATGGGTAGTATATATTGTAGCTTGGATCATCATTTTTAGTGAATTACTCAGCATAGCATATGGTATATTACCCCCTTTAGGATTAAATGGATTTTTTACAACATGGTTAGGTTTAGGTATTTTTCTATGTTTCATATTACAGGTGTGGTTTTGCTGGGGGTTAGGTTTAGTGCCTAATTTAGCACTAAGTATGTCTATTTTCATCGACGGATTAAAAAATACTGTACTAGCTGTTCTCTTACTATTCATATTCTCTTTAATCACTAAAAAGTATGACATAACTTATGCCATCGCACTTTTAATGATATATATAGTAATTTCTCATGTATGGCTGTATGGTAAATCAATCATGAAGTTTGCTGTAGTATATAGCTTAATTATAGGTGTGGTTTTGTACAGCTTACTAAAATTAATTCAGAATGATTATGGAGAAATAGTATTAGGAAATAAATCTCAGTATATATTTTTAATTAAACTATTTATATTGGCTGATATTGGATTATTTATAATTATTTTTAGGCCAGAAAACTGGTTGATAGGTTCACTGTTAAATCGGTATAAAATTCAAAATAACAGTTTTTTATTTCCTCGAATCACTCCCATTCCTTTACCTTTTCTAACATCTCGTTTAACCACTTGGTTGAGACAAGATTGGTTACTTGGACTTCATAATACTAACGAACTTTTAAGATATAGTCATCAATTTATTCCGGTTGTCAAAGCTGTTAATAAAGTCTTACATGAAACACCCCCAGAACATCTCGTTTTTCGAGTCTCTCAATTAGCCATGAATCCTGCTGACTGGCAATTAATAAGATATGCATCAGCTTCTTTAAGTGAAGCATTACAAACGAATGGTGTGACAAGAGATCCTCGGTTAGATACACCTCCTCGCGCAACAGCAGCCGGATTTTGGTATCTTCATGAACAAGAATCCCAAAAAGCAATGGAAGCTTTTGATGTTGTTCGTACTTTCCCTTACGGTGAGGAAATGTTTATCCTATCACAAACTTTAGATCAGCTTCAACAAGCAGCAGGTTACTCAAAATTTAACTTTATATTAGATAATTATATCAATATCTCTGAAGCTAAAAAACAAGCTAAAACTCTTAAAAAGCTACAGAATATTGCAGCAGTTAAACTACCTACTTTCCCTTCAGAACCTTTACTGCGTCCAACAACTTGGGAAGTATTAAACAGTTTACGGAGTGTAATTATAGATATACGATTTATAGTGGGTGAAATATCCCAGTCTACTTCTAACGCTGCCCTCAATCGCGCTATTAATAAGTTACAAATTATTATAGAGAATAGTAATACTATTCCTGAAGCAGAACGAACATTAATTGTTGGTCTTACCCAAGATTTGAAAGAAACCTTAGAAGAAATAAAATAGGCTTACCAAAAATACCCTTTTTCTACTGTTGTTTGACGTTGTTTCGGATCGTATTTCAATAAATATTCCTGAGAAATTGCATTCATTTCTCTTAACTGCTTCACCTGAGTTTGATCAATTTCAGTATCCGTTGATAACAATATTACCTGATGACTGGCTGCTGGGAAATAACGTTCCACTAAATTGTGACGATGAGAAGAATCTAACCGTCCTAAAGGGGTATCAATAGCAACAGGTAAATTGCGTCCAGAAACCCGCGCTAAACCCCATAAAAAGGCAATGGCTAACAGTTGCTTTTCCCCAGCAGAAAGGCGATGTTTCGGTAACGGTTTTCCTTGCGGATCATACAAAGATAAACTAAAATTATGGGTATCAATTGTTACTCGATGAACTAAATCAGATTTATGTAATAAATAACGAAAACATTCTGTGACTTCTCCTTCTAATTTATTTAATTTTCTTAAAGTTAGTTTCTCTTTAAATAACTTCAATGTTTCCTGAACTTTATCAATAGAATTAACGATATGTTCACTATTTTTATATTTCAACGACTTTTGACTATAACTTTCTAACTCTTTTTGAGTTTTTGCAATTTCTCGACTAAGTTTATCTAGGTTTCCCTGGGCGTGTTCCGTCTCTGTCTGAGTTTTTAAAAACTCCGCTTGGGCTTGTTTTAGATTACTTTCAAGCTGTTTTTGCAATTCCTCAGGGGCAGCCGTTTTTAATTTAACTTCAATGGTATCAATTTCAGTTTCTATTTCTTGAATTTTATTAATATAACTATTTGCTTGATTTATTTGTTCAGGTAATTGATGATCTAAAGTATTCTTCAACTGATTTAATACCTCAGAATTCGCCTCTTCAAAAACCGTTACACCAGAATCAATTGTTTTTGCTAATACTTGATCTTCCTGTTCTAAAAAAGATTGAATTTGATCTATATTCTTATTCGATAATGATAAATCTTTAATGTAACTGAGTAAACGGCGATCGCGTTCTTTCAAAACCTCTCTTGCAGCCGAAGATTGCTTACGATTTAAATCAGTTTCTAATTGTGTTTTCGCAGTATTTAACAATGGTGTAATTAATCCTAATGGTAACACTCCTTCTGCTAATTGACCTAAAGAGTCTCGTTGTAACTTAACATTTTCCTCTAATTGTTCAACCTGTTTTTCAAGCTGTTTACTTTCTTGGGCAATTTTACCCCCTTCAGAAATATACTTTTCCGCCGCCTGCTTTTGCTTTTTATCTGCCTTTTTGAGTTGCTTTTCTAACCCTTCTAACTTCTCTTTTGCTTTCCTTTCTTCTTGCTGTTGCTGACTTAGCTTTTGTTCAATAACTTCTAACTCTTCTAACTGCTTATCGCTGGCTAATTCTTTGCGCTTACGACTTTGTAAAATATCTAAATCAATCCCTAACCTTTCAGCTAATTCCAATCCCAATAAACTAGAAATTGACTTGATAACAGCATCAGGCGGTTTTTCTAAATCCGCTAATTCTTTGACCTGTTCCCCATCAAATAAAAATAGATTAGAAATGCCTAAAGGTAATAAATTCTCGATATATTCATCCCAAATAGCCGTTAAACTATCATCCTTCCAATCCTCATTTAAATCCTCATCTTTAATTAAAATACCCAGTGTATCTTTATTATCTTTTAGATTATTCTCCCATGTTCTAACTATCCTAAATTCCGTTAACTTTTCATCTTTTAAATGTTCAAAAACCAACTCAATTCGAGTCTTCTCAAAAGTTGAGGCATGGCTATTTACACATTGATTTAAAAAGTCGCTATAACTCAAATTTCCCCGCGTTGAACATTGGGCGCGAGGGCCATATAACGCTAAACGAATCGCATCCATTAACGTTGTTTTTCCGCCGCCATTCATTCCTCCTAATAGAATAATCGGGCGAAGTTCAGGGTCTTGGTCAGGTCTTAAATTCAGGACTTGTCGTCCTTGATAGGGGCCGAAATTCTGTAAAACTAGTTCAAGAAATATCATTCTTCCTCCTCATCTACAGCAGAATTATCCGAGGTAAACTTTAAACTTGCCCAAGTTAATTGTTTCACCTTATCTGTATCTTTCTCTTCAACAGCCGTCTTTAAATCTCGCTTAAAATGGGCATTTTTAATCGCATCTTCCTTTGACCGAGAACTACTTTCAAAACACTTTTCTAAACTTTGAAAAATTCCCGCCCGATAAGATTTTACATGATATTGTCGTTCTGTATCTAACAGTTTTGCCATCAATTCTAAATGCATGGCATCCTCACCACAAATCTCCTCTAAAGTATTCCATTCATCTAACCCCAATAAACTACTGCCTATTCCCCGCCGTAAATCTTTAAATTCTTCTCCTGTGACATCTTGATAAATCCGAGGTAGACTATCATCAAATTCATGTTTTTCTTCTAACCAAATCCTTCTAATTTCGCTTAACTCTTCCGGCTGTATCAATGTAATCTCCTTAAACTCTTCAGGGGCAGTTTGACGAATTTGAGTTTGGGCTTCTAACACTCTTCTTAGCCAATGTTCACGCCATTTCTTAGTATAGGGGCCAGGAATAGGTTCAACTGAAATCTCACCATCTACATTTCTTTCAAACAGTTGAACTTTACCAAATATTCTTCTAAAATCTCTTTTATCTCTGTCATTTCTAATATCTAGTTCAAGCCGTAAGTCAATTAAAGGTTGTAACCATTCTTTTTCTTGATCATTTTGTATCATAGCAGTTAAAGATTTATCACTATCTACCAAAGTGCAAACCCAACAGCCAAAACGAGAACTACCACAACTCGGGGTTGAAGTATCGATAACTAACGGACATTCATTATCTGCGGTTGCCCCACGATACATCACAAACAAATCTTTGTTACTTTGTCCCCAGGGGTTTTCCCATTGCATTAAATATAACCAAACTTCATCAGTTCGCCAATCTTCAATGGGAGTATAGAGTAAAGAATTTGGTAAATGTGGATGAGGACAAAGCCGCTCTCGCACTCGTGTAGCATCACGTTTAGCCATGATCGCAGCTCTATTTGCACTTTCAGTTTTACGAGTTCCTAAAACTACAACTGCTTCCCGATGGGAACGCACAACATTACGGATAAAACGGTTAGATGGGTCAATTTTTAACCGTGAAGTACACCAGCGAAACCGATGTCTAGGTGCTGGGTAACCTTTACCAATTAAACCAACCCAATAGGTATGAGTGAATTCTGGCATAAGCAGATGGGGTTCTATTGGTAGTTGTTGTTCTTTTGCAGCTACCTCCATTTGCTTTAAAGAATGATTAACCCAGGCTGAAACAATAGGATTTTCAACTAAAGTATCTGTCGAAATTACATATATTGTTTTAGTCCGTTTTTCTATCGGGATAGCAGCGATCGCATTCCATATTAGTTGTAATGTTGCTGTACTATCTTTTCCTCCAGAATATCCAATCACCCAAGGAACTTGATCTAAATGATATAATTCTTGAATTTCTGTAGTTAACTTTTCTAGATCTTCTACAAAATCGGCTGTTGTCCGGTTTGGAAATATCGAGGTTTGAATACTTGTCATTTGTAAAACTCCTTATTGTTATTTTGTTTGCTTAAATCTGAAAATATTTTGACGATGCCACTGTAACGCTTCTCTTCTGGGATGATATTGTTCAAGGTTGGGCAGAATAATAGTTTCTCCATTAAATTCTGTTATGGGCTTTGCATTTGGTGAATTTTCTTGTAAGTCATTAGCGACCATAATTTTATAATCATCATTAATTGCAAACCATCCTCGATCAAATGCCCAATGGTGATTTTTACAGAATGAAATACCGTTATCTATTTTACTATCATAAAATTGAGCAAAAGGTTTGATGTGTGCGCCATCCACTATTGTTTGAGTTAATGAACGATTCACGTTTAATCCACAAAATGCACATTTATAATCATAAATATAAACAACTGCTTTACGGAAAACAGCATCTCTCACTAACGATTTAGTCAGTTTGGTCTTTGGAGCCTTATTTTCTTCAGTATTAGGTTTGTCTTCAAATGATAAATTAATTTCTATAATATCTTTTAATTCTTGATTGCTATTAGAGAACCAAACTGATATTAAAGTGTCAACAATTTGTTTTCGACTTTCTACATCCTGTAACAGCTCAAATAATTCCTCATCTAGATAAGCATACTCTACTAATTTTTGTAAATCTTTAAAAGATTTAGCTTGAGGCTTACGGTTTCGATGTTGAGGTTTGGGACGATTATTGATCTGCTCTTGACGACGTTGTTTTTCTTCCTCATTATATTTTACATACCAAAAATGACTCTTTTCTAAAGCTGTAAAAGGATAATGTAAACCAGGAATACGATTATTTAAACCTCGGTCACTCTTATGGTTTTTTAGGATATTCCAATAACGATTAAATTTAGATTTTAACTGTGCTGATACCTCAATTTTATTATTCTTGATTAGACCTTGTGCAATTAAATCAATAACTGATAACAACAAAATAGGCTGATGAGGAGCATCACCTAGTTTCTGGTTCTTATCGACCTTCAACTCAGCGAACCGTTGACAATAATCTATAAGTGTTCTATTATTCCGTGACTGCTGCATCTGACTCATTGCCCCTTCCCGACGAACTGATGCCTATTCCAGATTTTCTCTGATTCAGGTATGATTAGTAAGTTTTTAAAAACTTGTTCTTAACTTGCTTTAATAGCTTAAACCTGATTGATGAATCCTGCAACTACTGATTTAGCCCAACTCCTCCAACCCCTTTTAAATAACCCGACTCAACTCCTGGTACAAAAAACCCAAATGGGAGGAACAGAAGCATTTCTTGGGTCTGTCACATTAGAATGGCTAAGTCAGCAAGTTCAGTTTGCTTCAGAACTCCCCCTATTTCAACCGTTTCGAGAACAACAAAGCGGTAATATTGAACGAGTAGCCGATACCGTCGAAGAGATCTTACAACGGCCCCTGGACTGGTCGCGACAATTGCCCCTCGCCCAATATCTCGCCACTCACACCGCCCATAAATTCCCGGCATTATTGGTGGTTATCAGTCCGGCTTGGGTGGATGATGCAGAGGCAACGCAATGGGATAGTAACGGACAGGCAACCGAGTCAGCGGTGATATTTCAGCCGTTGGATAGTCAGGGAAAAATAGGGTTATTGAATGTATCTTCTGCTGTTTCTATCTATGCTTTAGATGGACAACATCGCCTGATGGGTATTCAGGGGTTAATGCAGTTGCTGCAAATAGGGGAATTACAACCCTATTCTAAAGTTAAGAAACCTGTCGGAGATGTTATTACTTTAGCGGATATGGCAGCGGTATCTCCTTTATCGATAACCGAATTACAAGCTTTAGCAACAGAAACTATCGGCATTGAATTTATCCCGGCAGTGGTTGCAGGGGAAACTCGACAACAGGCCCGTCAACGTATTCGGTCTATTTTTGTTCACGTTAACTTAATGGCGGTGAAACTCAGTAAAGGACAGTTAGCGTTATTAGATGAAGATGATGGCTTTTCTATTATTACCCGTCATGTGGCGGTAACTCATCCCTTGTTTATCGAACAAGACGGACGTAACCCTCGCATCAATTGGGATAGTGCCACAGTTGCCACCAAGTCTACTGTACTGACTACTTTACAAGCATTGAAGGAAGTCAGTCAACGGTATTTAGGCGATCGCTTTCCTCGTTGGGCAGCCCCCAAACCCGGTTTAGTTGCTTTGCGTCCTGCTGATGAGGAGTTACAGGAAGGTATCCAGGAGTTACGGCGGTTGTGGGATGGGTTGGCAAGTTTACCGAGTTATCAACGTTTAGAACAAGGGGTAGAAACTCCAACGTTACGGCGGTTTAGCTTTGAGAATAATGGCGGAGAAGGTAATATTTTATTTCGGCCTGTCGGGCAAGTGGCGATCGCCACAGCGTTAGGAATATTAGTATTTCGCTTACAGTTTTCTTTAATTGAAATTATCGAAAAATTACGTTTATTTGACAAAGCTGGCGGGTTTGCGGGGATGGAAGATCCAGAGTCGTTATGGTATGGGGTTTTATACGACCCCAATAAACGCCGTATTCGGGTAGCGGGGAAAGATTTAGCAGCGAAATTAATTGTATATTTGTTAGGGGGAATTACTGAACCGATGGATCGGGCAGAATTACGGCAAGCGTTAATTAATGCTAGAACGTTTGAGAATAAAGCCATTAGTTTTGAGGGACGGTTTGTCAAGCCGAAACAAATCGGGTTACCCGATACTTTATAATTGAATATCAGACTCAAGCCCTCTGTTTGATAATTTCTGCTTAGCAACTCAAAGTTAAACTATTAAAAATTCATATAGCTGTCAAAATTTGATGACAATGTAACGAATAATAATAGGTATAGACATTACGAATTTATAGGGCTTTGAGAGGGGTTGACAAAAGGAAGTCCGGTTATGTATGATATGAGATATAGAGTATGATTGGCGCATATAGTGCCTACAAGCTCAAATTCTAGGTTCCTATCTCCTCAAACCTTAGTTATCTCGAGTGAGTTACCCCCACAAAACTCAATTTAAGTCATTTTCAGATAAGCGACAAAAAACGGAGATGAAAGACTCTGTAGAGACGGGGGATTGACAAAAATACAAAAATATGCGTTATAGTTGTACTCCCTTAACTCCTACTAAATTGTAGAGAATAAAACGATTAGTTTTGAAGTAGACTTTATTAAGTTGAGAGAGGTGGGATTATCAGATATTTTATAAAAGAATTAATCATTGAAGTCAGATGAATTTATTTGAGTAAAATGACGCGATCGCAAAATATATATCTTACAATTAAAACAAGCTTATCAACAATATTAGGGGTGTACAGCACACGGACAAAAATTCTATAATGGTTGATAGAACTCTACAAGTTTCTGTTGAAATCAATAAGAATTACAATGATAGAAAATTATAATATTAATGATTTAGTTGCCCCCCTCTTTTCACAACATCATCGTCAGAAATGTTATTTAGGGCTAAGTTTTCAGCAAGGAAAACGGAAAATGATTCAAATCAATGTTCCGGCTGAAGATTTACCCACCCTGCTACAAGCGAAACCTTCTGAAAATAATGATCCAGATTCGGGTAAAAATCGTCCTGAAGTCAAAGGTCATGCAGAAGAAATTAAGGATTATATTATTAAGCGAGTTAAACATAATAAACCTTGGATTATGGGTACATTAACCGCTAATGTAGATCCCAATAAAATTGAATATAAAGAATTAGGGCGAGGGGTGTGTTTTGTTTCTATTCCCAGGGGGACTAAACTCGATATTACCGATGGACAACATCGAAAAAGAGCAATTCATGAATTAATAGAAAGTCATCACAGTGAATTAATTGGTGATAATGATTTTCCCATTACCCTTGTTTTAGAAGAAGACTTTAATCAGTGTCAAACAGACTTTCGGGATATGGCGCAGTCGAGACAACTGGATCAGTCTTTATTGGTTTCATTTGGAGAATTTGAAGGGAGAGTGGGTATTACTAAACAGTTGATTGAACAAGTCAATATGTTTAAAGGAAAAACAGAAAAAATTAAAAGAACACCTTCTTCTAAATATAAGCTAATTTACACCAGTAACTATATTGCCAGTGCCGTTGGTTGTGCTTTTGAAAATGATAAAAGTGCAACTTTAGAAGATTATAATGTAGAGGCAGCAGTAAATGAACTGGCAAAAGCATTCAATCAATTCTTTGATAAATATTCTCAAACTCAATATATTGCTAACCAAGATCCTGATAAATTAACGGTAGAAGAAATCGATCAATTTAAAGAAAACTCTTTACTTGGTGTCAGTATCGGCTTAGAAATTTTAGGTCGATTACTCTACTATACTTACGATCAACAGTCTCAATCTTTTAATACTGAGAAAGTGTCACAACTGGCACAATTGGACTGGTCAAGAAATAGCCCATTATGGGAAAATAACGTCGTTACCAAAGATCCCAACCCTAAAAATCCAGCAAAACCCTATAAAATTTCAGTGGGTGCAAGCAATGTTAAAATAGCAGTCAATACCGCTTTGTCGCAGTTAGGATGGATGACATACAATTAAAAATTGACTATTTTAATAGATAATAAGGGTAAACCTTTGAGTCTGAATGATGACACTAGAAATTGTTGCCGAACCTATACCCCTACAAACAACTGCTGATGGTGTTGTCCGAGTCGGAAAAACTCGTGTCACACTCGATACTGTTGTGGCAGTATTTAAACAAGGGGCAACCCGAGATGAAATAGTGTATCGTTATCCCTCCCTAAAGTTAGCAGATGTCTACGCAACTATTGCCTTTTATCTAAACCATGAGTCAGACGTTGAAGCCTACTTACAGCAACGACACACACCTTGCCCAACAAATTCGTCAAATGAACCAAGCAAAGTTTGATCCTCAAGGTTTGCGCGATAGATTATTATCCCGTAAAGCTGAACAACAATAATATTAAAGTTACTAGCTAATCCAAAACCCCGAACTGATTGTAACCGACAATTTCGTCAGGAGATCGATTATCTAGAATCGGTAAACTTCTAATCTGATGACAGATTTGATTAACTGCTTCAAAGTTAACTTTTGTATTCTCTGGTTGACTATTTTCAGATGGTTGTTGTAATAATTCTACTAACCACTTCATTAAGATCCAGCGATCGCGCTTTAGAGAGATACTGAATTTGCTGCTGCAATTCCGCCAACCTCTCAGAAGTTACTTCCATTACTATCACCTCAGTAAATAGTCTCAGTCTAATTATAGATATGATTATGGGAGATTATGCGATCGCCAGTTTTGGCTATAGCTATTTTTTTGTAGTACAAGATAAAGTAAAGAGCGTAAAATTCCCTTTTTTGTTTTCAATCCAGAACAGGAGGAAATTATCAAATGGATCGTAAACTAGAATTATACCAAGCCATTGCCCAAGATCTAATTAACGATTATGCTCGTTATCAACCCAGTCTGGGAGAGATAGAGTTACAAGCAATAGCGAATAATAACCATTATCTACTCATGAGTTTTGGGTGGAATGGCGATAGACGGGTTCATAGTACCATTTTACATCTACGAATCGTAGAAGGGAAATTTTGGATCGAACGAGATGAAACAGAGGAGGGAATTACCCAAGATTTACTCAATCGCGGTATCCCTAAACATGATATTGTTTTAGCATTCTATCCCGTCCCGAAGATCGAAAACTAACAGAATTTGCAATTGCCTAAAAATCTCCTCTGTGTTCTCTGTACCTCTGTGGTTTATACTATTGCAGAGAATGAATTGACTATTGACATAGATTATTATAGATTCTTTCTCTGCGCGGGAATGACGCACGGTTGGGACAGCAGGGTTGGGACAGCTTATACTTTATCCTAACTATCTCATTGTTTGGTATAACTTAAATCGATGTAAAATCAGACTGGGTTAATGTGGTTGCATCAAAACCCGCTAACGTTGCTAACACTTCACCGGTCAACGTAAAGATGACATCACTACCCGCAAAACTGACATCCTCAAATTCTAAACCCCGACCTAAGGCAATTAAATCAACGGTTTCAAAATCTGTGATAATATCTATACCTTCTCCTGGTGTAAGGATAAACGTATCTATGCCATTACCCCCCGTCAACGTATCTAAACCTAAATCTCCTGTAAGAATATCGTCACCTTCACCGCCTAAAAGAATATCATCTCCCTCTTTTCCGTTTAACTGGTCGTTACCCATATCTCCACGCAGGGTATCAATACCTTTCCCGCCAAATAATTGATCGTCTCCTTTACCGCCGAAGACTGCATCGTTGCCATCGTCTCCTTTAACTAAATCATTGCCTTCCCCACCGAGGACAGTATCATCTCCCGCGTCCCCTAAAACTTCATCATCTCCGATATCCCCAAAAATTAAATCATTACCAAACTGTCCTTTAGCTAAATCATTACCTTGACCTGCATACAGAATATCGTTACCGTCACCCCCGAGGACTTCATCATCGTCTTTTTGACCGAAGAGGATATCATTTCCGGCTTGTCCTTTAATTAGATCGTTACCGTCACCGCCATTGAGGGTATCATCTCCATTACCGCCAAACAATTTATCATCGTTGGCACCCCCAAATAACTCATCATTACCTTCCTCTCCCTTAATTAGATCGTTACCGTCACCACCACCGAGAGAGTCTTCTCCTTCACCGCCTTTTAACTTATCATTTCCCGCATCACCCGTCGCAATATCATTGCCTTCATCGGCGCGGATAAAATCATTCCCATCCCCCCCTGTAAGGTTATCGTCACCCTCCCGCGCAATTAAATTATCATTACCGCTACCGCCCGTAAAAGTATCATTTCCCGCTTCTCCGGTGAGTAGATCATTGCCTTCACCGCCATCCCCTAAATTATCCCCATCCCCGCCTAAAATCTTATCTCCATCTGCGCCACCGCTAAGGGTATCATTACCCTCATCACCTTTGAGTAAGTCTTTACCTGCATCTCCTTCTAAGTTGTCATCCCCTTCACCCGCCAACAGTTTATCATTACCTTCACCGCCACCCAGGGTATCGTCACCAGCATCTGCCCTAACTAAATCATTGCCTTCACCGCCATCGAGGGAGTCATTCCCATCCTCACCAAACACTTTATCATTTCCTGCTGAACCTGAGACGGTATCTGCACCTGCCCCGGCAAACAGGATATCATTCTCGCCCAGCCCATCAATAACATTATCTTCAGATGAGGCAAAAACCTTATCTTTACCAGCGGTCGTTTGGAAAGAATTATCACTCATCATTTTTTATACCTAATAATTATTTAGAATAATAAGCCTCCTGTAACTAACTGATTAATTCAGCCAAAATTCACAGGAATTAAACGCCAGATAATAATACTGACTTTTAAGCATTTTAAATCCCGTGACTCTATTTAATCTCGTTAAAGATTTTCATAAGTCAGTGATGCTTTCTTGAGCTAGTCAGCCGATATCCCCTCTTCAGAAAAGATTCAAAATCGGATAACAAGCTCAATTACTTTTTAATAAATATGAGACGGTTTCTCAGCTTATATGGCTGAACAGAAATAGTTTAGGTGATATTAAGGATGGTATCAATTAGGATAGCTCACAGATGTAAGTTCCTAAGTCTTACAATACATCAATACATTTATATAAATCAATACGGTTTTTTAAAAATTATGGTAAATTTTGTAAAGCTTTGATGAAGCAAATCTGATACTCAAATATAGCAAGGCATACTCACTAACATCAAATATAACGATTTACTCTATGCTTTCTATACTGATAGGGTCAAATCACTTTAAACTAAAATTAACTGAGTCGGCTTTAACTGAACTTTCCAAGGAAAAGCATCATCTTTAATCATTCTCCAATTCTCCTTAAATACTTCTGCTTGTAAATGATAATCTGAAGTAGAATTAGGAGGAGAATTTAATTTAATATATAAAGTGACTCGATGCTGAGTTTCACTCATTGCTGCTAACCAACAAGGAAAAATATTATGATCAGAATTAATAGAATAATTAGCAGATAAAAAAGTAATTTGATGAGCGCGAATTCCCACCTGAGTTAAATGATGCGGAATGGGTTCAATGGTGTTTAAAATACAATCCCATTCAACTGCTTTAATTTGATTATTTCTTGATTGTAATGCTAATGAAAAATTCTTACACCCGGTAACTTGTGCGGCTCTAAAACAACTAGGATGTTCAAAAATATCATACTTTGATCCTTGATCGATAATCTGCCCTTCATCAATTACGAGTAAGTTCTCACAAACCCGATAAGCTTCTTCTAAATTATGAGTAATAAATAGGGTAATACCTTGATAAGAATTTAAAGTTAATCTTAATAGCTTTTCCATGCGATCGCGCAAATAAGTATCTAAAGCCGAGAAAGGTTCATCGAGTAGTAATACTTCTGGTTTACTAGCCAAAACCCTCGCTAAAGCCACCCGTTGCTGTTGACCACCGGATAATTCATGGGGATAACGATGATCTAATTCTGCTAAATCAACCGCTATTAATTGTTGTTCAACTTGTTGCTTTATTTGAAGATTTGATAAACCTTTAGGTAAAGCAAAGGCAATATTTTGAGCCACTGTTAAATGAGGGAATAGAGCATAATTTTGAAATAAATAACCAATTTTGCGATCGCGACTGGGTAAATTGATCCCTTTTTCTGAATCAAATAAAGTTCTACCATTCAGAATAATTCGACCTCGATCGGGAGTTTCGAGTCCAGCAATACATCTTAAAATAAAGCTTTTTCCTGCCCCAGATGCGCCTAATAGTCCTAACGGTTGAGTGTTAGTATTAAAGGAAATATTGATAAAAAATCCAGGAAGTTGCTTTTTAATTTCAACAATTAATTGTTTTTCGGAGTATTGATTAAATGAAGATTTTTCTGCTAATTTATGCCGAAATAATTTAGGGTTAAATTGATGGCTTTTATTTTGAACTAACTTAACTTCTTTTGAAACCCAATTAACGGCTGTAATAATGCCGAGAGAAATCACTAAAATAATACTAACCCAAGCTAAAGCTTCATTCATTTTTCCGGCTTCTGCGGCAAAGAAAATAGCAATAGGAATGGTTTGAGTTTGACCGGGAATACTACCTGCTAACATTAATGTAGCGCCAAATTCTCCAAGCGATCGCGCAAAAGCAAGTAACGTCCCGGCAATGAGTCCGGGTTTAGCTAAAGGAAGAATTATCTTCCAAAAAATTACCCATTCAGAAGTGCCTAAAGTCCGGGCAGCGGCAATTAAAGTTTGATCAATTTGTTTAAATGCCCCCAAAGCGGTTTTATACATCAATGGAAAAGCAACAATTGTAGCAGCAATAACGGTGGCATACCAAGTAAAAATAACAGATAAATTCAAGAAGAATAAAACTCGTCCGAGTGGGCTATTTCTTCCCAATAATAATAGTAATAAAAAACCTACAACTGTAGGAGGTAAAACTAAAGGGGCGGTTAAAAAAGTATCAATAATACTTGCATATTTTCCTCTATAGTTCAGCATTAAACGTGCTGTGGTTACTCCTAAAAAAAAGGTAATGATGGTAGAAATAATTGCAGCTCTAAAAGATATCCAAGCCGGAGAAAAGTCAGTTATCATTTTTTTATCAACTATTGAATCACTTGAAAACCATATTTTTCAAATACAAACTTTGTAGAATTACCCGAAATAAAGGTAATAAATTGCTTGGCAACTTCTATATTTTTACTGTCTTTAACGATAGCAATAGGATAAATAATAGGAGAATGATAAGTAGCGGGTATTGTAGCTATAATATCTATTTTTTCTGAAATTTTAGCATTCGTTTGATAGACAATTCCAGCATCAACATTTCCAGTTTCAACGTAACTTAAAACCTGACGAGCATTCTTAGCATAAACGATTTTTGATTGAAGTGAATCCCATAAATTTAGAGAAGTTAGAATTTCTTTCGCATATTTTCCCGCTGGAACAGTATTGGGTTCACCTATCGCTATTTTGCGGATATTATTATTATTTAAATCTGCTAAACTGCTAATACTTTGCTTTCCTTTCGGTACGACTAAAACCATACTATTAGTTAATATATTTTTCCTAGTTTCTGGTAATAACAGTCCTTTTTGTTCTAAGATATCCATTTGTTTAATATCGGCCGAAATAAACAGATCAACAGGTGCGCCTTGTTCAATTTGTTGTTGCAGGGAACCCGAAGAACCAAAATTATAGATTAACTTAATATCAGGATATTGTTTAAGATAAAGGGGTTGAATTGCTATCATCACATCACTTAAACTGGTAGCAGCAGAAACAGTAATTTGAGATGATGTTCTATCCGGGTTTTGTTGAAAGAGATAATAAAAACTGAATAATGTGGCGATAGATAGAAAAAATATTAGTAAAAATCTCAATAATTGATCGCGAGATTTCATAATTGAATTTTGATCATAAAGTTTTCCCTGAAATATAAGAGTATAAACGAAATAATCAGGCTCAGCGATTAAAATTAAAGTCACACACCTGCTTCAGTGGCTTGATGTTGTTGGGTGTGGCATAGTGGTTTCTCACTGCGAGTTATTGAACACGTATGATAATAATCTAATATTTTAGATGGCAATATCAATGGTAAGCTAGAATTGATCTTTAACTCCATCTGTTAACACCTCATCCGCAATATGCCTAGCTTTTTACTGGAAGTCGGAACCGAAGAATTGCCTGCAAGCTTTGTTGAAACTGCGATCGATCAATGGCAGGATTTAATCCCGACCACATTAAAAGAACAATTTTTGGCTTATGAAGCTGTCCAGGTGTTGGGTACGCCGCGACGGTTGGCAGTATTGATTACCGGGTTGCCGACTCAACAAACAGACAGAGAAGAGGAAATTAAAGGCCCACCCGCCAAAGCTGCGTTTAAGGACGGTAAACCCACAAAAGCAGTAGAAGGATTTGCCCGCAAACAAGGAATTAACTTAGAAGATATTGAAATTCGACCCACAAAGAAAGGCGATTTTGTCTTTGTTGTGAAGCAAATTCCCGGTCGAAAAACTGCTGATATTTTAACAGAATTAGCCCCCGAATGGATTACGAAATTAGAGGGTAAACGGTTTATGCGTTGGGGAGATGGGGAGTTCCGCTTTCCCCGCCCCATTCGTTGGTTAGTGGCATTATTGGATGATGAAGTTTTACCGCTAAAAATTGTAAGTGGTTCAGAAAAAGTCGATAGCGATCGCATCACGAATGGTCATCGAGTCTTACATCCAGAAAGCGTTAAAATTACCTCTGCAACAGATTATATTACAACGCTACAACAGGCTTATGTTGAAGTTGACCCTAAAACTCGTTCTCAAATTATTGAACAGCAGCTTTTAGCAGCCGCAAAAACGGTATCAGGTGAGGCAGAAATTCCAGCAGAATTATTAGCAGAAGTGGTGAATTTAGTCGAGTGGCCGACCGCAGTCATAGGAAGTTTTGATGTCAATTTTTTAAATTTACCTTCAGAAGTTACAAAAACAGTGATGATTACTCATCAGCGTTATTTTCCTATTTTAGAAATAGATAAAAATGCAGAATTTAGTTTAAAGCCTTATTTTATTACCGTTTCTAATGGCGATCCCGCTAAATCTGATATTATTGCAGCCGGAAATGCGAGGGTAATTCGGGCGCGGTTAGCAGATGGTCAGTTTTTCTATCAAGCGGATTTAAAGAAACCGTTAGAAGAGTATTTGCCAGAATTAGAAACAATGACGTTTCAAGAAGATTTAGGATCGGTTCGAGATAAGGTAAATCGGATTATTCAAGCGGCAGATATTATTGCAAAACAGTTAAATTTAAGCGCAACCGAACAACAACAAATTCAACGAACGGCTTTACTCTGCAAAGCAGATTTAGTCTCGCAAATGGTGTATGAATTTCCCGAATTACAAGGAATTATGGGAGAGAAATATGCCCGCGCCAAAGGAGAAGCAGAAGCGGTTGCTAAAGGTATTTTTGAACATTATTTACCTCGGGGTGTGGGGGATGATTATCCTTCGAGTTTAACCGGACAAGTGGTGGGAATTGCAGATAAATTAGATACAATTGTTTCTATTTTTGGATTAGGTATGATTCCGAAAGGATCATCCGATCCCTTTGCATTACGACGGGCGGCTAATGGCGTTATTAATGTGACTTGGAATGCTAATTTACCGATTAATTTAGCAGAGATTTTAGAACAATTAGCAACAGAATTTAGTAAAAGCCATGAGAAAGCTATTCCAGATTTAAAAACACAGTTATTTGATTATTTCTTACAACGAATTCGTACATTATTGCAAGATGAAAAAGACGTTGATTATGATTTAGTTAATGCTGTTCTTGGGGAAAATGACCCAGAATATACAGAAAGGGCATTACAAGACTTATTAGATGTACGCGATCGCGCTTTATTCTTACAACAAATTCGGGATAATAAAACCCTTGATAATATTTATGAAACTGTTAACCGTTCAACTCGTTTAGCCAAACAAGGTGATTTAAATACCGTTCAATTACAACCCGAAACAGTGATTGATACTAATTTATTTGAAAAGTCATCGGAACAAGGATTTTACAATGCTTTAATTGCCCTCGTTCCGAAAACTAAAGCCGCCCAAGAAACCCGCAATTATCAACAACTGGTTGAAGCCTTAACAGAAATTTCTCCCACCGTGAGTCAATTCTTTGACGGAGAAAACAGCGTACTCGTGATGGATGAAAACCCAGCCATACAAAAAAATCGGTTGAATTTGCTGGGATTATTGCGAAATCATGCCCGTGTTTTAGCAGATTTTGGTGAAATTGTTAAGGGTTAAAATAGATTTGAGACAGCCTCTTAAGGCTGTTTAATCACCTGTTCCATGACACGTTTTTTCGCCTTTCTATCTATCCCCAATATGCGGATATAATCTTGAGGATGATTGACTAAACACATCTCAATAGAATGAATAATATCAGCTTGATCATTACTCTCATTCAACGGATAAGTTCTCCATGAACCTGTTTTAAATCGTCGTTTATCGGCATATTCTAACCCAACGCGATAGCCTTGTTCTAAAATACGTTCAATTTGTTGGACAATCTCTAAACTGAGTTTTGTATGCATCGCTTGTCCATCACTGATAACCGTTGTTCCGCTTTCATCCCCTTGCATAACAGAGGAAGCTTTGCTGTTAATGCTGTGGGGTGGCATGATGGGATTATAAGGTAAATGGTGAATGGGTGGAGAGGCTGTTAAAGCTGAATTTTCTATGGGTTTTGGTTTGTCATTTTCAGTAGAATTAAAAGTACGGAATTGATTGTATTCTTCTACTAATCGTAATTCTTGAATTCGTTTTTGTTCCCCAGCCATTGATTGACCAAACTCAATTAATTGATTCAAATTAAACCTGGGTTTATTAAATTTCGGTGCTGCTTCTGTACTATTCACTAATCTTTGAGAGATTTTATCAATACCAATTTTGTGAATAAAATCCTGAATTTGCTTATCATAAAGCTTGGAACGAACGGCACTAAAAAAGTCAATTGCTTGGTTGGGAAATTGATTAACAAATTGCTTGATATTTTGAGAAGATAAACCGTCATCTTGGAAAATCGCACTGACAATTTCAACCCGTTCTGTTGGGTTGGGTTCCCAGAAAAACTTCGCCATTCTACCATCACGAACTAAAGGCGCATATAAAGTAGAAAAGTCATTTCCTGTTACAATAATTGGAATTCTCGGTAACGGTGTTTCATCATAACTTCCGGGTAGCTGAACATTGCTGGGGTTATCGGCAATATTCATTAATGTAGCATTGACTAACTGAGTATTAACAGTGTATTGAGTCCCCGCATCAAACCGCCCAGCCCCGGCATCTAAATCATTAATAAATATCACACACATCTCACCCCGAACTTTAATTTGTTCAGCCGCTTCTCGATAGCGCAACCGCAATAAACGCGAGGGATCGCCAGCATCCGGGCTTTCTAATTCTCCCCCAGAAATTGTCACCGGATCGATCCCCATTTTCTCGAAAACTCGTTCACATTGAAAGGTTTTCCCTTCTCCTTTGCGTCCATGAATTCCTAAAATTAAAGGAACTCGAACACGAGGTATATCTAAGAAATTTTTAGCGATATGAACGGCAACAGTATCTAAAAAGCGGGGAGAAATGTAATAGGGCATAAAGCAAGTAAAAAAGGAAAAGAGATTTATTATGACGGGATCTAAAGTCACTGTAGCGCTATGCAGCGGCAATAAGCAAGCTTGCCATCTTGCTATAGTGAACAAAAAAGCTGATTAATAAAGAAGATGAAGCATTGTAGCAATTATTTTTCTGAGGCAGATTCAAACCAACTAAACAATTCTGAACCTGTCATCTTTTTGGTATCGTTAGCAAAAGCGTAATATTTTGGTTTTTCTTCGATAAATACCTGCAGATCGAAAACAAACTTTTCATTTTCATCCTGATTAAAAATTCCTGCCGGGATAAAGTAGTGATTCTTGTCTTTTAACTTATAAAATAAATGACTGCCGCATTGTTTACAAAATCCCCGCTCTGCCCACTCAGAAGATTGATAAATACTGATATTTTCTTCACCTGAAAAACTCACTTCCCCCTCACACTCTACCCCAAACAATGCCCCACCACCCCACTTGCGACAGGTACTACAATGACAGGCTGAGACATGATGATTGATCTCGGTTGTGGCAATGCTGACGGCTCCGCATAAGCAGCGACCTTTGGCAATAGAATTGAGCTGAGACATCTTCTTTTCTGTTCAGACATAAACTACCGAGGACTCATTATACCAGTTGGAGGAGTCAGGGGAAGACATGGAGAGATACTGTTTCCTGTTTCCTGCTTGCTTACTTGCCTACTTGCCTACTTGCCTATTCCCTGTTCCCTTCTTTTCAAAAAAATCAGCCTATTGAGTCTGGGAAGTAGACAGCACTGATGGTAAATTAAAGAATCTTGAAGTCAACGTAAATTTATGAGTGTCAGAGTTCGTATTGCTCCGAGTCCCACCGGAAACTTGCATATTGGTACAGCCCGCACAGCAGTGTTTAATTGGTTGTTTGCCCGTCATCAAGGGGGGCAGTTTATTATAAGGGTAGAAGATACCGATCTGGAGCGATCGCGCCCGGAATATACAGAAAATATTTTATCCGGTTTAAAATGGCTGGGTTTAACTTGGGATGAGGGGCCATTTTACCAGTCCCAACGTTTAGATCAATATCGTCAAGCGGTTCAAACGTTACTCGATGAGGGGAAAGCTTACCACTGTTATTGCACTCCAGAAGAACTTGATGAGATGCGAGACGGGCAAAAAGCCAGAAATGAAGCCCCTCGCTATGATAACCGCCATCGTAACTTAACCCCAGAACAACGAGCTGAATTTGTTGCAGAGGGACGCAAACCCGTTATTCGGTTTAAAATTGAGGATGAGCGGGAGATTGTTTGGAATGATTTAGTCCGCGATCGGGTGAGTTGGCAAGGCAGCGATCTCGGGGGAGATATGGTCATTGCGCGGGCGGCAACTGGAGGTGAAGTGGGGCAACCGCTGTATAACTTAGCTGTCGTTGTTGATGATATTGATATGAAAATTACTCATGTCATTCGGGGTGAAGATCATATTGCCAATACCGCTAAGCAAATTTTATTGTATGAAGCCTTGGGTGAAGCAGTACCGGAATTTTCCCATACTCCCTTGATTCTGAATACTGAAGGTAAAAAATTGTCAAAACGAGATGGCGTTACATCTATCTCCGACTTCCAGCAAATGGGATACACTGCCCCCGCCTTAACGAATTATATGTGTTTGTTGGGCTGGACTCCCCCAGATTCGACGAAAGAAATTTTTACTCTCCCAGAAGCTGCCAAAGCGTTTAGTTTTGATCGAGTTAACAAAGCCGGGGCACAATTTGACTGGGATAAACTCGATTGGTTGAATAGTCAGTATATCCATCAAATGCCTGCGCCAGAATTAACAGAATTATTAATTCCCTACTGGCAACAAGCTGAATATGCTTTTGATCCAGACGCAGATCGCTCTTGGTTAGAACAACTGACAGCGTTGTTGGGGCCCAGTTTAACCCGATTAAAAGACGTGGTTGAGATGAGCAGTCCCTTCTTTGGCGAAACCGTACAACTAGACGAAGAAGCCCAGACGCAGCTTGGTGTTGAGGGAGCCATTACCGTTGTAGAATCGATCTCAACTCAACTCAATGCTGAAACTTCTCTAACCACAGATAGTGCAAAAGCATTAATCAAAGCAGTTACAAAAGAGACAAAACTAAAAAAAGGGTTGATCATGCGATCGCTGCGAGCGGCCCTAACGGGGTCGGTTCACGGGCCAGATTTAATCGAAACCTGGATACTTCTGCATCAGCGAGGTTTGGATCAAATTCGTTTTCAATCTGTGTTGAACAACAACCGATAATGAATAACTGGGTTAACAAAACCCTTTAACTACTCAAGAGGCTAAAACATCATGGCAACTGATAAAAGCAAAAAACAAAATAATAATCCAGAGGATGAAGCTAAAACACCTCAGACAGATGCTCAAAAGCAGTCTACTCCCCCCGCATCTGAACCGACTGAACCCAAACCCGTCATCGATCCGGCTGCTGCAAAATCGACAGCCACCCAGAATGTGCAACCCACCACTACACCAGCTAAGCCCAGTGCAGACAAGCCAGCGGCCCAAACTAAACCGGCTGAAAAACCACCCGAACCGACTGTCAAGCCCGCAGCAGCCCAAGTTTCTCAGCCACCCGAACCTGCTAAACCCCTTGAACCTGCCACCGCGAAAGCCTCTCAGCCCGCTTATACACCCCCTGCAACCCCGGCAAAATCCGTTGTAGCCCCTCCCCCTGCAACCCCCGTTAGCGCCACCGTTACGTCCTCTCAGCCGAGTATGGTTAAACCCGATGTTGAGCTGTCATCTGATGCGGATAGCACTTTCCAAGAGATTAAACTCAAAGTTGTGGCTTTCCTGGAAAATCTCCCCGAAAATACGGCTAAGTTTTTCCAGCAAAATCAGAAACCGTTAATCTCTCTCGGTTTAATTCTGGCATTGCTGATCACATTAAAAATCACCGCAGGTTTACTGGACATTCTCAATGAGATTCCGCTAGTCAAAACTTTATTTGAAGCGGTTGGGGTCACCTACTCTGCTTGGTTTATCTATCGTTATTTATTGTGGTCTAATACCCGTCAAGAATTGTGGAAAAAGGTAGACGAGACCAAACAAGACATCTTGGGTGAAAATCGATAACTCTCTCAGTAGAGTCTAATTCCCCTTCTTTAAATTCAAAGGAGGGGAGACCAGGAGTTATGAATTATGAATTATGAATTATGAATTATGAATTCATACCCACGGGCAATCATCATAAACTCTACTCATAACTCCTCACCTGTTACCCGTTACCCGTTACCCGTTACCTGTTACCCATTACCTGTTACCCATTACCCATTACCCGCTACTCATTACTTCTACCGAAATTACTAAGAAAAACGAACCTCTCGCCAGAGGCGGCGATATTGTTTGAGAGTCTCTTCGGGTAAAGGCAGCAAAAATTCACTATTCTCTAAAATAGATGGGTTGGGTAATAATACAGGCTGATTATCCCATTCGGGTAAACGCTGCTGTGGGGTTAATCCGGTTACAATAGGGGATGTGGCTTCAGTCAGCAATGACAACTGCTGAGCAATTTCGGGTTGATAACAAAAATCCATCCACTGATGAGCGATGTCGGCTGTTGTCGAGGGGGGTGCTGAAATAGGTTTTACCCATTGATCGCACCATAAGGCAGTTCCCGAGGCGGGTACAACCACCCCTAAATTATGCTGACGTTGAATCTGAGTGGGAATATCAGTAGACCATCCCATCGCTAACCAAGTATCCCCAACAATGAGTGGTTTGAGATAATTATTAGAATCATATAATTTGATATTCTGATGCAGTTGTTGTAATTGGGATGATAAATTTTCAACTGCATTGAGATCGAGGGTGTTGTAAGATTGACCTAATTTTTTTAACGTCAGACCAATCACTTCGCGTGGCTGATTTAATAAAGAAATGCGATCGCGCAATTCCTCTCGCCACAAATCGTGCCAATCTTCCGGTATCGACCCTAACGACTTAAACTTATCCTTACGATAAATCATCACCGTAGTTCCCCAGCGGTAAGGGGCTGCCCAAATGTCTCCGGTGGTATCGAGTTGACCTTGAGGATTACGCTGCACTAAATTTTGCCATTTTTGAGGCAATAAATCCCAATTTTGTAAATATTGAGGCTGAATGGGTTGAATCAACTCTTGTTGAATTGCTTTAGTTAACCAATAATCCCCAA
Organism: Microcoleaceae cyanobacterium; assembly: GCA_049649525.1. Classification (GTDB taxonomy): domain Bacteria; phylum Cyanobacteriota; class Cyanobacteriia; order Cyanobacteriales; family Microcoleaceae; genus JAAURB01. The sequence continues at coordinate 236,777 of JBARZE010000060.1, read as the reverse complement.
TCATCACCAGATCTGCCCTAAATTGAGCTGATTGTGTACTTTGATTTGATCGTTGCCAATTCTGCAACAACTCAAACAAATTGCTTAATTGAGGTTGAGGGATAAAATTGAGTGTCATTCCCTGTGCCAAATTCCGACGGAATTGACTCAGCATCTGAGGCGCAACAGAATTTTGTAATACTTCCACTGTCAAAGCCGGATTATATTGACACCCAGCTAAAGCAGTACCCGCTGCTATTGCACTGATCCCACCTAAAAAATCTCGTCGTCTCAACGTTTTTACTGAATTCGTTTTTCCAAGTATTGGCCGATCATTTTCTGTTCCCCAGCCCGTGAAATAATCGATTGCCGAGTCCGATAGCGATCGCCAATGTGCTTAATTTCTTCTTCAAACACAGAACTATTGTACTCAGTTCTGAGACATAATGTATCCGAACCCAGCATTTTAAATTTCGCCGTGATCGGATCTGTGGTGGCAAAACCGCGATCGCGATAGAGAATATCGTTGAATACACCAAAAATTGTACTGCCCTGAGACGGTTTACCTTTTTGGGCGTGGATATTAGCACTTTCCCACTCTATCGCTGACCCACAAGTGAGGATAGTCTCATCACTGAATTGATGAAGTTGCGCCAATTCAATTAATTCTGAACTACCAGACGGTAGAAAACGCACGGTGAGACGACTGACATATTCTTGAGGTTTTCCATCGGGTAAGTTGTAATAACGTCGTTCAGAATGCCACTGTCCTTCTGATTGTTGGAAAAAATCAGCAATGGCAGATGCGGTATCGAGTTGAAGAGATTGAACGGGTCTAATCATGTCTTAATTTGTCCTTCGTCAGAGTTTGATGGATGGATAAACCTTCGTTAGAGTTTGAGAGATGTTATTACTGTTACATTTCTTAATATAATCACAAAACTGATAAAATGACAATCTCCGAAGATAGAGATTAGGGAATGTTTATGACCTCATAATATTTGAGAAAAGCTCTGAAAGTCTTATTAAATATGCAATATAGCTGAAAAACTCAAAAAATTTGTTGTAGATGTAACAAAACCCATTGAATCACATCATTCTTTTTTGACTTTCCCAATACTAGCAATCGTCTGTTGTTTTCCACCTCACATCAGGGTTGGGTTATCTTTTAAAAATTGGTATCAAAACTTACATTTATTAGATAAAAATTTTGTCAATCAACTAAAATGCAGCAAAAAGGCAAGAGACGCTGGCAGAATCATCTAATCGATTGATTAACTGAATTTCAGGATAATTAAAATCTACTGATTGAGTATTTATTTCGACCGTAATGATTGAAGATCGTATCTAAATTTAATAATTTATTAACGATGATTTGTTCCTTGAGAAGGAGTGTAAGTTCACAAATTACCATTAACTTAAATTGGTATAGCAGCAGATGAGCCTGTTTAAATCCTTGATTTAGGGGTAAATAGAACGTCTCTTGTTTCAGCAAATATAAATATATTATTAAACATGTAAACGACATCAAAGGTTAAATGATTTAGAAAAAATTCATACTTTAGTGATTTATTGTCTAAGATCTAAAGTGAAAAGCTAGCACTCGCAAATTACGGAGCAGAAATTCCTATGGATACACTCGAACAACAAGTCACCTTACTAAACCATAAGGTTGATACTCTTTACGAAGTGATTCGGGAGATGAATTTGAAGTTGTCTGACACATCAAATTCACAAGATTCTTCAACAACAATTGAAACACTCATACCAAAACTCGAACAACCCATTAATGACATTGCGTTTTCTCCACCCCCTCAAAAGCAGAACAGATTTGAACACAAAGATGTTTTGATCGATGATAGCTATACAGAAACCAACTTTGTCATTCATCGCGAAGAACCGAGTATTACCGCAGATATTCAAATCCAACGACTCACCGCTCAACTCACAGCGGCTTATAACCGCATTGCGGCATTAGAAGAACGTTTACTCTCTCAGCGACCTTCTACTTCATCTAAAATTTAAAGCCCCGGAAAACTCACCCACTCAACTTGTCGTATTGCTCAAAATTACCAGATTCATGACTGGACTTCAAATGAACTAGTCAGCACCCCGCTTATCAGAGATGGGGATCATGTCTCCCTCTGAAAATAGCTGACCAGCCTCAGTCTTAATTGACTACGTTTTTAGAGCCATGACACCTACAAATGCTTTCGAGTTTGTAGCACTGTCGTTAGTTGTTAAACATCTCTACGAGGGGCAAGGAAGTGCAGCTAAGCCAACAAGCTTAAATACATCTTCCGTGGAAAAAATTACCTATTTTATAGAGTTTTGACACAACAATCTCTGTCAACTACGTTCTAGTTTTCGATACCAACAAAAAAACCGTTAACACCCTGTAAACCTGGAGTAGCCAGAAGCTTATTAAACGCTGGAAAGGCTGCGGTATTTCGTCGTTATCCATTCACTATTTTTTTGAAAAAGGAGGTCATGGACAAACCTAAACAATGTCAACTTCAGATCGACCCAGGTAGTAAAACAACGGGTTTAGCTTTACTTTTAGATAACGCTGTTGTTTGGGCGGGAGTTTTAACCCACAGAAGACAACAGATTAAAGATGCTTTAACGAGTCGTCGTCAACTGCGTCGAGGTCGTCGTCATCGTAAAACCCGTTATCGTCCAGCTCGGTTTTTGAATCGTGCTAGACTTGAGGGGTGGCTGGCTCCCAGTCTGAATCACCCAGTAGAAACGACAATGACTTGGGTTCATCGTGTAAGAAAGTTTTGTCCTCTTAATTCAATCTCTCAAGAGTTAGTCAGATTTGACACTCAAAAACTTCAAAATCTAGAAGTCTCAGGAGTTGAATATCAGCAGGGAGAACTTTATGGATACGAAATCGGCGAATATCTGCTGGAGAAATGGGGTAGAAAATGTGTTTATTGCGATGCCAAAAATACTCCTCTAGAAGTTGAACACATTTACCCTCAGTCTAAAGGAGGTTCAGACAGAGTTAGCAACTAAACTCTAAGCTGTAGAGAGTGTAATCAAGGCCAAAGGCAATCAAGACATTAAAGACTTTCTGTCTGGTAAGCCAGACTTGCTAAAACGGGTTCTAAGACAGGTTAAATCACCACTCAAAGACGCTGCGGCTGTTAACTCGACTGGCTGGAAACTTTACATCCTACTAAGGACCGATACCAGTATGCTTTCTAATCTTGACGGGGGAATCAATTCGCCCGTGTCGCGGTTCCTCCCAGGTTGAAAAACACAAAAACACGGGGCATCCCCGCCCGTATCCTTTCTTGGTGATATAAAATTCCAACTCAATTGACGGGTGCAACGCCAAAAGTATTAACTGGTTAATACTGAGTAACGATCTGCTAATGCTTCAATTGCTTGTAAAAGCTGCGGGCCATTCCAGCCTTGAGATAAATGAGCTGCAATTGCACAACCCCCCGCACCGACACCTTCTTTGACAAATCCCTGTTCGTAAGCGCGGAGCTGTTGATAACGAGCTGTTGTAAAGTTTAGTTGAGTTGCGAGTATCGGAACATGACCAATTCTGTGGGCTAACCCAATCGTATCGCCACTCAAATCTTCTGCAACCCATCGAGTTGTACCGACGATGACATTTTCTGATTTCCACTCTTTGGCGTGATACTGAGCGATCGCTGTAGTTAAATGATAGACCGCTAACATTTGAGTGCCGCCTGCTAACAAAATTCCCACCGTTTGACTGGCTGAGAGTGTCATTGCTGCTACGACAATTTGCATCGGGTCACCCACCGCAGCAACCACATCCAACGGATCAATTAAACTGCAGTCTTGATGCGATAACCCTGCTTGTTGTAAACCTGTTGTGGCGATCGCCAATTTCTGAGCATGGTTGCAACGAGGATGGCTACTGTTAACTTTACCCCCAGCATCAATACCCAACCCCAATAACACGGCTAACGCGGTTGTGGTGCCGCCCACAACACATTCACTCAAAATCAGATAACTGTCTGTTTGTGCTGCTGCTAATTTTTCTCCCCAGTCCCACCCAGCTTTAAAGAGGTGATCGACAGTGTTTCGTGCCATTGCAGTACCCGAGCTGACACATTTTGCCCTGACTCCATTTAAATCAATATTTGGAACCGAAGGAGTGACGCTTAAGCCTGCATTGAATAAGTATAGGGGAATTTGTAATGATTCAATTACAGCACGGGAAATCAGCACAGGAGAAGCCCCAGCATCGAGGGGTGGTAAAGGGTAGCGCGGTTGAGGTTGAGGGCCATTGTACAGAAATTCAGCATCTGCAACAGCAGTAAATTGACGAGATTCGGGTGTTGCTCCGGCGGCAGAAATGCCCGGTATCAAGGCGGTTTCGGTAAATCCCAAAACACAAGCGTAGGTGGGTAAACAGCCCTGGTATTGCCGTAACCATTGGGCTGCTTGCATTTTTTGAGTGTAAGCTCGGATTGAGCGCTCATCGATATTAATTGAGTTGCGGTTAGGAGAAGGCAAAGTCTGAGCTGTTTAAACTGTTAATGTTGACTCCTTCTAACAGTAATTGATTACCGTCAACAAAGTTAAATAATGCACCATTACTGGTATTGGTTAACAAGCCTTGGGATTGCATTTGACTCAGCCAAGTTGAACTATTGACTGATCCGACACCTTGGAAAGTAATTTGATCGACACCTGTATCGAAGTCGGTGATAATATCATAACTTCCCCAATTCCAACTCCAGGAGGAATTTGCACTTGATTCTGATTGTGTCAGGGTGGCATCAGAAGTGACAGATAAACTTTGTTTTTCGGCTGAATAGTTTGTCAGTTGGTCTTGACTGGCTTCTTCGTCTAACCAATCTTCTGGTAATTTTAACAGAGAATCAACCCATTTGTCATCTTGATCGTCGGTTGCATATTCAGCTTCATCGAGTAAGACTTCTGCGGTGGCTTCTGGATCTTTAACAGCGTTTAATTCTTTAGGTGAGACAGAAATTGCGTCTTTTGAGGCGATCGCGGTTTGAGAAACACTTAATTCTCGATCAACGGATGCTTCTAAATTCGAGGAGTTATCATTCCTCATAGAATAGAGAGAAGTGGTTGAAATATCAATGCCTGAAAAGACGAAGGTATCACTATCACCGCCCCCGGTCATAATATCATCGCCATATCCACCACTAATAAGGTCATCACCATTATCGCCATGCAGACGATCATTACCCCAGTTGCCATAGACTGCGTCTTGATCTTCGCCGCCGTAGACGGTATCATTGCCCGATCCGCCTGCCATTAAATCTTTGCGATCGCCCCCATACATTAAATCATTTCCCGATCCACCCAAGACTAAATCTCGACCATCACCGCCATTGAGTTTATCAGCACCGCTAAAACCATATAACAGATCCGCACCACCGCCGCCTTCTAAGGTATCGTTACCGCCCCAACCGTTGAGGACATCTATGCCGAAACTACCGTAGATTTTATCACCACCAGAAGTACCGCTGAGCCAGTCTGAGCCGATAGTACCATACTTAACATCATTGCCTAGATTATCGATTAAATAATCTGCGATTAATTTAGTAAAGCTTTCATTAATTTGAACGACCGTAATATCAGTGGCTTGGTTAAAAGTCCGGCTATAACTTCCGATGCCGTCGGCATTAACAAAATCTTCGTTATTATTACCGTCAATATCGAGAAATTCATTATCGCTATTCAGGGTAACATTGCTACTGTTTCCCCATTTAACATCTCCAATTTGCTTAGAAGAAATCATTTCTCCATTCACACCAAAGTAGTCTAAAACATCCGGATTATTGGGATCGGAAATATCTAATACAACAAAAGTAGTTTTAGATTTTGCTTTGCTATATTCCTTATCATCATCTTCTATTTCTTTTGCTTCTAGATTTAAATCTGCTGTAAAGTTAAACGAGAAAGTTTCATTCGCCCCAATACTAAATTCTGCCCGAACTTCTGTGTTGGCTTGGCTAGTCCCGAAAAAATCTTCTTCTAATGCTTCGACTAATGTGTCGGTAAATAAACTCGTAAAAGCAGGATCATTAATAAAAGTAGCAGAAGCTTCTACTAAAGCCGCACCGACTCCACCATTAACCAATGCATTTAACTCGGCTTGATTTAAGCTATCTGTGGCGGCATGAGAATAGCCAAAAAACGTTGCACTTCCGCTAGCATTGGCATAATTAGGATTGGGATTTGATCCAGAGTTAACAGGCTGTAAGAAAATCGTTGACATGAGTAAAAACCTCGCTATTTTTTCTTCTTGTGAGTGAGTTTAGTAGACATTGAGTTTGAAGCCAGTAGATCCACCGTTGAAAAAGTTGTTGATTGAGTGAATATCTCAGTACAGTCTTTATAGCTCTATTTACTCTTGATTAAAATCTGTATAATCAGAATTTAGACAAATGTAAATTAATTTAAAACAAGATGATTTATACTCCCTCTTCCCATTAAAAATTGTCCGCCTGGTTTGAACAGGTTTACCGTATTTTACCCGGATTTTTGATAATTCTTGAATAACTCATTAATTAAAGCCTTCACTGAAACTTAAGTTGTACAATTTCATCCGGTCGATACTGATTTGAAAGTTTATAATACAGTCCAATTCTCCACCTCAGAAGCAGTTAGCTTGTTCAAACATTACTTAAAATTACCTAAATTTTGCTTTAACTCGGCGCGAAATCAACCTCAGTTTCTCCGACTACGGAAGTTTCGCTCAATTAAGTCATGAAAGCCGGATCAGCAATCAAGGTGGCATTGACATTCCTCATGGCACTTTTGACCCTATCATTCACTAAAGTATGAGATGGATAGCAGCATAAGAATCGCTGAAAAATTGAGCGCTACTATTAGCATTAGCAAAGTTTGGGTTAGGCGTTGAATGGTTGGGTTGTCAGAAAAACAGTGTTTCCTGTGACATAAAAATATTTTAGATTCTGATATTTTGGGTGTAGACCAAAGTAGGGAAACCTGGCTATTTACTATAAGTTGATCATTGGTTTCTTGTTTGCAACTGATGATGAATAGCCCCTAATCTCTATCTCCTATCGAATGGGTAGATACACCCAAAAATCTAGTGGTGATGACCACCGACTTTAACTTAAATCAGAGTTAAGAAGGGTTGAGACGCTAAGGTATTGCCATCAATTCCCACCACTAGGGCGATCACGTCACCGTTGGCAACGAGGGCTGCACCACTGCCTGTATTAGCAAGAGATAGACCCGCTGTTTGAGGTACACCAATTCGGTCTACCCCTAACTCAAATCCTTGAATTTGGGCAAAGTCACTGCCGCCATTACCAACGTAGAAGTAATCACTACTACCGGGTTGACCGACTGCAAATACATCCCGCACCCCATCAGCATCGCTAACGAGAAGATCAATTTCTCCCACACCGTCTGTCGCGGTGGTGCTACCTTGGAAGAAGTCTTCTCCGCCACCCCCTGTGAGAGTATCACTGCCGCCGCTGCCAACTAGGGTATCGTTACCCCCTAAACCCTCTAAACTGTTGGGTTGCGCGTCACCCACGAGAGAGTCGGCAAAGGCAGAACCAATCACATTCTCAATATCGGTTAAACTATCGGTATCGCCAAAACCATCCGTGGCCGTTTGAGCGCCTAAATCAACTTGTACCGCAGCCGGATCGCTTTCATAGCTAGCGGTATCGAGATCCGGGCCACCATCAAGGTTATCGTTACCCGCGCCGCCAATTAAAGTATCATTGCCTTCGAGTCCACTCAGGTCATCATTACCCGCGCCACCATCCAGGACTTCTGGGCCAGCGGTTCCGGTAAAGACATCATCTCCGCTATTATCGACTGGGGGAGCAACAAAAGTACCCGCCGCTAAAGCCGTATTTTGTCCGACAATTTGCGCCAGAATTTCGACTCCACCGCTAATTGGGACAACCACAAAGGTATCATTACCCAACACAGCCGTTTCAACTACATCGGGATCATTCACCTGGATTTTATCAACGCCATTTTCAAACAGTTGAATAATAGCGCGATCGCCTTGTCCGAAGAAATTGATGCCACCGACCGCAAACGGATCGCCCGCACCGCCTGCATAGAAGAAGCCTTGGTCACTTCCCAAAACCAAGAGATCTTGTTCTCCATCTGCACTGACGACACCGACTCCATCAATGACTGCAGTGGGAATGAGTATGTCAATTTCTCCCGCTTTTGCACCGCCGCCTTTCAGGGTATCTCGTCCTAAACCGCCTCGTAAGGTATCATTACCATCACCACCAGTAATGTCATCATTACCACCAGCGTCATTTTGAAAGGTTGAAGAGAGGTTATCACCGCCATCGAGGAAGTCATCTCCTAAACCCCCAAGAATGGTATCATCACCGCCACCTGCCGAGACCCTATCATCCCCATCACTGGCTAGGATTTGATCGTTACCGTCGGCTTGACCCAGTGCATCGCGATCGCCAATGATTCGGTCATCTCCGAGTCCGCCTAAAATTAGGTCATTCCCGCCTTCACCCGTGAGAGTATCATTATCTAAACCGCCGAGAAGTTCGTCATCTTCTGTGCCACCAAAAATCCGGTCGTTACCATTGCCGCCGAGGGCAGTATCTTTACCCGTTCCCCCGTCGATTTCATCATAACCAAATTCCCCCAGCAGTAGGTCATCGCCTGGGCCACCGAGTAAAACATCGGTACCTGTAATCTCACGGGTGACTGGATCTCGGGTATTCGTGCCGCCAATTAAAGTATCGTTACCTTCTCCGCCATCTAAACCATCGTCTTCGCGACCGCCATTGAGAATATCGTTACCATTACCCCCAAAGATTAGATCATCGTCATCATTGCCGAAGAGTTGGTCTTCCCCGTCTCCTCCCTCAAGAGTGTCATCCCCATCATCTCCTCTGAGATAGTCTACTCCGCCTAAGCCTTGTAATAGGTCATTACCCCGACGACCAAATATCTGATCGTCATCACTGGTCCCTTCTAAGGTATCTGCACTGTTAGTTCCACTAAAGAATGCCATATATAGTTTCCTCTATATTTAACAAATTTAAATTTAAATTCCTATGCTTAGGTTATTTAAAAAATGATGGAAACAAATGCCATTCTGGCAGTTTTTTTATTAAGCAAAAGTTATTTGTTTCAAATGTAAAAATTTATAATAAATAAGGCGGTTTAACAGATGTTCTGTATAATATCCCCTGTCTTTTACAGCTTTACAAAAGCTTTATCTTTCAAGCCCGTTTATGAAGGTTCTGTAAAGCTTGCCGCTCAACTTAGTTATAATTATTTTTAAAAACCATAGTATTACTGAATGTATTAAGTAGATTGATGTATATTTATATTTATCAATTAAATAGAAAATTAAATTATATTTAAAAGTAACACTTTCACAGTCATTACTATTTTTAAATTTCATAATTTTAGGTTTTAATTTTATTAATTTAATGATTTTTGATTTTAAACAAATATTCTAGCGATAGATAAGCTATTTGACTATTTTGGATAAAATTAGCTTAAAAACAAAGATTATATTGAGAAACTAAAATTCTATCGTAGCTAAAAATATAACAATATCTTAGATAAAAAAGTGATAAGAGAGTTGTAAATATAGGATTTAAACAATGGTTATACAAAAATTATATTAAAATGTATAAAAACTAAAAATTATCCGATTTTTTCTCTCACGATCATTAATTATTGCCAAGTTGGCAACACGATTTACCTCAAGCTTGTTTTAATGAATTATGTACAAACTTTAATCACCCTCTTGATAATTATTTGTCCTTTAACGACTCACACCTTTAGCTTTAGTTGTATTCGTGCAATTTGCACCGAATTTTAGAAAAAGTGTGGGTGTAATCACTCATCGGATAATTAGCTATGTCTTCAATCACAATATCAAACCGTTCTAGTTCAAATGTAACGAGTATTTCAGGGTCAATTAATGCGACTGTCAATGAGAGTGGATCGACCCGCAGTGGTGCGGTAACCGTTATTTCCCCCTCGGGAGAAATTAGCGAATTGCTCAATCAGTTTCAACCCGAAGGCACTCGCAGTGAGTTGGGAGTATCAGTCAGTGTATCAGCCGATGATGTTTCAATCATTACAGATGACTTGACTAGCCCACCCACAATTGATGTCAACCTCAATGATCTGCTTGAACCTTTAAATCCGATCAATTTAGATCAAGATATCATTCTGCCACCGAGTGAGGAGAACTTGTCTATTGGGGTTGAGATTAAAGATCAAACTTCAACTGAAGGTTCTAATTCTCAAAGCAGTATTTCAGGCTCTGTGAGTGTTTCTTCGCCCGGAAACTCAGACGGAACAGCCACTGTTGAAGTCTCCACAGATGGCACCACTACGAGTACTACATTCCCCAGTTCGTCTCTTGGCGTTCGGATAGCCGGAGAGGGTGACGATGATCTAATCGGGACTGAGACTGCTGAATTACTCTTTGGAGACGGTGGCAATGACACTATTAATGGAGGCGGCGGCAATGATACCCAACGAGGCGGTCAGGGAGATGATCTGTTAATTGGTGGTGATGGCAATGATATTCTCGTTGGGGATATCGGCAATGACACCTTAACAGGGGGAACAGGTGCAGACTATTTTGTTTTGCGACCGATCACAGTGACTGAAGACAGCACAGGCGATGCGATCACAGATTTCAACCCAACAGAAGGAGATCAAATTGTTGTAATGGGGGATATTCTCCTGGAAACTTTGGGATTTGAACCGATTGATTTAGACGGAGATGGCAGCGCAGATGCGACCTTAATTCGTCTAGATTCAACAATGAATAATGGTGTTTTAGGTATCGTCCTAGGATCAGTTGACGGGGCAGGTCAAACGACCCTAGGACTAGATAACCTGACGTTAGTATAGAGAGGTATCTTGATTTCAGTTTAACACTTGATACCTTTAACTCCAAACCATGATTAATCTTTCTAAAGCTTCTATTGAGCCGGACGATATGATTCGCTTTTTGAAAAGTCGGCTGCAAATTAAGGATGTTTGTCATAATATTCTTTGTCAAAAAGTAGTCCGTCAGGCCGCAGAGGAACGGGGAATTCACGTTTCACAAGAAGAAGTGGAAGTTGAAGCAAACCGCCAACGGTATGCCAAACGGTTAGAAAAAGCAGCCGACACTTTATCTTGGTTAGCCGATCAAATGGTGACAGCCGATGACTGGGAAACAGGTATTTATGAACATCTCCTAACTCAAAAACTGGCGAATACTTTATTTGATTCGGAAGTAGAGAAGTCTTTCGCTCAAAATAAGCTCGACTATGAACAAGTCTTACTGTATCAAATTGTATTTACAGAAGAGGCATTAGCTCAGGAAGTATTCTACCAAATTGAAGAGGGTGAAATTAGTTTTTATCAAGCGGCTCATCTTTATGATGTTGAAAAGCGCCGCCGCCTCCTCTGTGGCTACGAAGGACGACTCTATCGTCATAACCTCAAACCGGATTTGGCTGCTGTTGTTTTTGGTGCAACCCCAGGAGAAGTTGTGGGGCCAATTTCAATCGATGAAGGCTATCACTTAATTCAGGTTGAAGAATTTATTGAGGCAGAATTGACCCCAGAAAGACACCACGAAATTAAACAGCGAATGTTTCAAGAGTGGCTCATGAGTGAGCTTAATTATATGCTGCATAATAGCCCAACGGATGATTATGAATTTCAAGCAGAATAGTCATTGGTTGGTGGTCATTTGTCCTGGATTATTCAGCGATCGCCTCTAATAATAACGTAGGATAAATGACTGTTTTTTTATTGATTCATTTCAACAGTCACTTGATAATACTACTGCTTTAAAACACAAATCAATCATGACAAATATTCTAATTCTAGGAGATGCCAGCGACGCTCATGCAGCTCATCTGAAGCAGGCTTTAGAACAAACAGGTGTCTGGGTTGATTATCTCAATATCCGGCAATTTCCGACTCAATTACGACTGTCTTGGCAACCTCAAAACCATCGAGGTAGTATCCGGCTACCCGGAAGTATTCACTTAGAATTTAACGAAATTAAGAGTATTTTTTGGCGGTCGCTATTCAGCGCACAAATTCCTACTTTAAACGATCCTCACCAACATCATATCGCAGTCAATGATTCGATGAGTACTGTGCGATCGCTGCTGCAAGCTTGTCCGGCGCGTTGGGTGAATTCTTGGCAAGCTTATCAATTTCATAAGGAAAAACCCATCCAACTCAGCACCGCCAGCCAGTTAGGGGTGACTATTCCCGCCACTTTAATTACCAATGATCCGAGTGAAGCGATTACTTTTTGTCAAGCTTACCCAAAAACTATCTTTAAACCCGTTTATGGCGGTGCTCATACTCAACCCATCACCGCTGCTCATTTAGAGCCTCAACGCTTAGAAAGTGTTTTGAGTTTAGCACCTGTTACTTTACAAGAATATATTTCTGGCACTAATATTCGGACTTATGTGATTGGAAATGCGATTTATGGGGCAGAAATTCGGACAACCGCGTTAGATTTTAGAGAAGATGCTGAAGCTGAATTAATCCCGATTACTATTCCAGAAGCGATCCAACAACAATGTTTAGCCGTTAAAAAAGCATTTCATTTAGAATGGACAGCAATTGATTGGCGACTGAAACCGACAGGAGAGTATGTATTCCTAGAAGCTAATCCGAGTCCGATGTTTATTTATTTTGAACAGAAAACTGGCTTTCCAATTACTCAGAAATTAGTTGAATTATTAACAAAATAGTTACTGTATTTAAAGGTTTTTCTAATTTAGAATATCAGAAATAAAGGTAAGGGTTTTCCTTACCTCAAAGAAATTATATGCATTTTAAAGTAATTATGACTTCCCAACTTAATTCAGTTTACCATAGGCATTCTCCCCCCTCTTCGCCTATGGCTAAAGTCGTTACTTCAATTGGGGGTTTAATGGGTAAAGGTTCAGGTATAGGAGTCGGAGTCGGAGTCGGACACCAACCTCCTTCTTCACCTAACGCTAAAGTGGTAAAAATTGGCTCAATTGGCTTAATTGGCTTAACGGGATAATCACAACCCCCTTCTTCACCGAAGGCTCTTGTTGTGGCGATAGAGAGTCCACCGCCAACTTTGGCCGCTTCTTCTGCAGTGATTTCTTCAGCGAAATCTAACTCAATTGTTTCAAGTTCAGCCGCGTTTAAATCAAATGGATGGCGCATCAGCTTATCCTCTTCATTCATGATTGATCTTGCTTTTCAATCAATTTAGCGGATTTATTGATACATTTGTTGCCACTTTGGCAGCTTTCCTGAATTATGGTTGTTAGATTTTACAATAAAGTTTTGTTAATGTTTGATCGCAATAAAGTGAGTCAGTTAGTATTTCTTTTTTCTTTTACCTAAAGCTATTGTCAGCGCCGTTAAGCTGAGTAGTGCAACAGTGGTTGAGGATTCTGGTGTAGAAACATAAGCTTCAGAAGATTGAACCGCTGCTAGGCTTAAATAAATCGGTTTATCGAATTCCTGCTGATAAGATCCTAATGCAAAGAAGTCTGTTTGCTTAAAATTTTGACTGCCAGAAATACCCGGATTATTTAAAACATCGATAGTAAAAGGATCGCTTTTTTGAAATGCAAATAAATCAGTCGTATTAGAACTATCGAGTTGACCAAAAGTCGATAGAGAATCACAAAATAGTGGGTTTTCCCCGAGAGAATTTCTGCCGCAGACTGTTAAAGAAACATCAGCCGTCGCAGTTGACTGTTCGCGAGTTTTATCTACAAAGGTTTCTAACTCCCAAAATGCATTAAAGTCAAAGGAAAAGGTTTGAGTTTCTCCGGCTTCTGGATTGAGAAAAAAGTTTGCTAAAACAGTCGATTCAGTTTTGGATTTACCGATATAGCTTCCTCCGGTTCCAAATGCTTCATTCGCTGTTTCACTACTCACAAAACTACTATTATTTCCTGAAGCAATGGATGGGAAAGAAGCAACAGTACTAAAATCTGCTGTGGCTACAACTGTATCATCTGCGGCTGAAGCTGTAACAGATTCTTCTGCTAAAATATCATCTAAAAAATCAGAGTTGAAATCAGATCCGACGGGTGAAATTGCGAAAGCTGTTGGGTTTACTGTAACTGATGATGCTTCTGCATTAAGGTTGAAATTGGTTAGAGTAACCTGTGTTGTTGCTGAACTAAATGTCGCTGCTTGACTTGGGGTAATATTGAGACTTAGGGTAGAGATAAAGGGAACAGTAAATACCAGCCAGCCAGCTGTAAGTTTAGGGTGAATATTCATTTTTGTTCTCTCGATAGAGTTCAGGGTGACTTGAAGAAACTGAGAGAAATATATAAGAGATGGAGTAATATAATCAACCACCTCTTAACATATTTTGATTTTGGCTGGTAAATGTGAACCTCGTTATGACAACTATCCTAGCTACTACATTGACTGGAATACAAGGTAGTAGTTTAAAGTTTTTTGATTTGATTATGAAGATTTAGTAAAGCAATGAACAAGCTTTCAAAGTATTGCTATACTTTGTAGTATATGTAATATAAATTAAAACAACAAGTAGCCTAAAGTTTGTTCTATTTTTCTTATTTAAGGAGACTGTAAATTCACCCTTTATTAAAATAAAGAATGTGCAAAGATTAACTGTATTATTTTGATTTTACTTGACAGTAATAGAGGCAAGTGGTAATGAATTACCTTTAACTTAACTTCTATTGATTAAACTATATCACAGATTACAAGCTTTGTTAAGTATCTTCTTAAAACAGACGTTATATAGTATAGCTGCTCAATTGAAACCAGCCAAACCGAGAGTGCAGTCAGCTTCTACCCAGAGTTTCTCAGCGCCGAGAAATTTAGTATGAATGTACACTTGTATAGCCTTCGGTTCACGCCTAGTCACGGTAAACCTTGCCAAGCTTCAGCGAGTAACTCACTCAACCATACTCGTTGATCGCGGTTCAGCAAGTTGTCATCAGCTAAAACTTCTGCTTGTAAGTCTTCAAAGGTTTGTTGCTTGGCACGAGCAATTTTGATTACGCCTGCAATAGCTGTTGCAACGACTTCTTCGCTAACAGACTGTTGTTGCAAAGCAATCATTTCTTGTAAAGTACTAGGGATTGAGTCTTTCATAAAGTCGTCGTAAGGAGCCTGTGTGAGGGAGTAGTATGAATAAACAGCCTCTAACTCGTCCACTGGGTTTGAGTCATCAGAGTCTATTTCAAATAAAGTACCATCTGGTACAAACTTGATTGATAATTATAGAATACTGTGTTCAACCCTCTATGGTTTTTCAATATCAGATCCACCACGATCTGCTTGAATACTAAGGATCTACAGCCTTGCTTTGACAAATCTGGCTTAATATTGTGCTGGCATGAACCCTCTTGAATTCGTTGGCAGAGTTATTCTAACTCGACTATTCCAGTTACTCGTCTGTATCACGACTGAAGCTTGGATATTAAAGCGAGGACTGGCGATTAGTCCTAAAGCCAGTGTAAAATATGCAGCAGCAATTAATTTACTCGCTAATAGTGTTAGCTGGCTCATATTTTTTACGTTAGAACCCATTGTTCCGAATTTTTTGAAACAACAACTCCTATCAAATCTAACCTCTAGTATTAATAATCTCTCACTATTTTTTATGGGATTTAGTATTTTAAATTTCCTAATTTTTTTAGTGATTAAATGGCAAGCATTATATCTGGTAAGAGTCCTGACTGATAAAGAACCTGTTATGAAAGTTGCATCCACTCAACAGGGATATCAATTTAGAATTATTGTCAAAGCTCATACCATCAGTCATATCCTGACATTATTAATCTTTTTACTCGGGAAATTAGAGCAAATATAATACAGAAATATTGAGTGAATTAATTATGAAAGATTTTAGAGATTTTTTTGATCCTCTGATTCCGCCAACGGCTTTTCATTGGAAAACCTTTTTACTCATTAGTATTATCATTTGGCTGTTATCTGCTGTCGTAGAATCTGATGTAATTTTAAGAGATCGCCTAGCTATTTTAAGCTTAGTTTTTCTGATAATTGGGATTTGTTGGAGAACTAGTCAGCCTCCTTTTATTATTTATGGTATTCCTCTGAGTCCTTGGCTTTCGGGGGCGCTGATTAGTTTGCTACTCTCTCAAAAAATGGTTGCATTACCCAACTTTCCTTTGCAAGTTTTTCCGATTATATCAGCCTGCTTATTTTATATTGTAGAATTTTTTAATGAGAAATTGAATGTTCATCCTCCGCCACCCTTGATGAGGGCAAATTTTATTATTGTGATGTTAAGTCATTTGTTGGTAAGCTGTTGGATTAAGTTCTATTTTATCATTATAGACAATCCAGGAGTTCTCCGAAATTCAACCCTTGTCAAAAATACTTTATAGTGAATGAAAAGGTTATGAGAATACTAACAATTGCTCAAAATACTTTTTGGCAAGTAATGCGCGATCGCATTCTTTATGTAATCGGATTTTTTGCTGTCTTCATGATCGCTATAGTGATAATTTTACCGGAAATTGCAGCAACAACACAAGATAAAATTACGTTAGATTTTGGCTTGGCTGCGATTGAGTTGCTCAGCCTAATTATTATAGTTTTCACCAGTACAGCTTTAATCAATCGAGAAATTGAAAAACGCACTGTTTATTTAATTGTTGCGAAACCCATTAGCCGATGGGCTCTAATTATTGGTAAATATCTAGGTTTATTAGCGATTTTAACCGTACTCATTAGCGCGATGATGCTAATCTATTTTGGAATTTTAACCTGGAATCAAATTCCTTATCCCGGCATCAGCTTAATCATTTCAGGAATATATCTATGGTTTAAATTATCCTTAATAATTGCAGTGGGTTTATTATTCGGTGTTCTAACAAATTCTCTATTAGCAATTCTATTAACTTTAGGCGTTTATCTAATGGGAAGTTTAAGCCGAGATTTACTCAATATTGGTCAATTTAGTGAAAATGTCACAATTGAACGAGTGATGAGCGGACTTTATCTAATTTTGCCGGACTTAGCAAGGCTAGATATTAAAAATGATGCCGTTTATGGGCAGTTTCCCAGTCTTGATATTTTATTGACTAATATTGCTTATGGTTGTCTTTATACTATTTTGTTACTCTCTATTTCTATTGGGATTTTCTCACGCCGAGAATTTTGATAGAAATTATGAATGATAAATGATAAATGATGAATGATGAATGATGAATTATGATAATAGTCAAGGGTTTATACTCATTACTCCCGTACTTTAGTTACATGTAACGTCACGACAACTCCTTACTTATTCAAACAATGGTCAAACAAAAATTAGATCAACTTCAATCACTATTTCAACAACTTGATCGGGCTCTAATTGCTTATTCTGGAGGGGTAGATAGTACCTTGGTGGCAAAAATCGCTTATGATGTCCTCGGCGATCGCGCCTTAGCTGTGACAGCCATTTCTCCCTCATTGTTACCAGAAGATTTAGAACAAGCCCGTATACAAGCTGCAATGATCGGGGTTGCCCATGAGGAAGTTTATACCCAAGAAATGCAGAATCCTAACTATACTGCAAACCCAGTTAACCGTTGCTACTTTTGTAAAAGTGAATTACATGATACCCTCAAACCACTCGCCTTAGAACGGGGTTATCCTTATGTGATTGATGGGGTTAACGCAGATGATTTACAAGATTATCGCCCAGGAATTCAAGCCGCCCAGGAACGTGGGGTGCGATCGCCGTTGGCAGAAGTGGGACTGACAAAACTCGAAGTCCGAGAAATTTCTAAACAGTTGGGGTTATCTTCATGGGATCAACCGTCTCAACCCTGCTTAAGTTCTCGGTTTCCTTACGGAGAAGAAATTACAGTCGCAAAACTCCAACGAGTCGGGCGGGCGGAAGTTTATCTGCGTCAATTGGGATGGCAAAATTTACGAGTTCGTTCAGCCGGGGATACTGCCCGTATAGAACTGCCTGCTGAACAAATACCTAATTTTGTCCTCAAGACCGATTTACCCGCCTTAGTCAGTCAATTTCAGGCGCTGGGCTTCTTATTCGTGACGTTGGACTTAGAGGGATATAGCAGCGGTAAACTCAACCGCGTTTTGTCTGTAGATACAGGGGACATTTCTGCTGCTGTCTCGATGAATTGAAATGCCGTTGAGTGACAGTTAATCAATTGTCCTTGCCCCTTGCTTCTAAATAAATAACCCCACCACTGAGTAAGGGTAGGGGGGCAAAAACAGTTAAGCGTTATATTTATTTTGCTCGGGGTTACAGCAAAATTATCAGAGTTATGTGACGATTTTACGATCGTCTATCAAGGGTTCGGTATTCACCCCCCCTCAACGGGATTAAATCCCATGGAATTCTATAGAGACCATCTCACTACATTTTGCTGATAATTCGTTGTAAGATCTCGAGGCCAGTAATTGCCTGCCATCCAAACAGTCCCAGCAGAGCAACATTTAGCCCGATGTGAGTGTATCTTGCCCAATTGATTCCTTTTTGCATCAACGGAGTCAGAGAAGCAGAAACTGCAATCACACCTGTCATCCCCAGACCAGCGAGTAAATGCGGCCCGACGAAGAGTTTATTATTATTGATATAAGTGACTGCCATTCCACCAATACTTCCGAGTACCATGAATGACAACAGGATAGAACCCACTTGGTGATGTTTGACGTTGAATTTCCCTTTAACGAGTTCTTTGCGTTTTTCTGCGTCAACTGTTCGGATTCGGCGAATTTGAATCCCTAAATATAGTGCATATATTGACAGTCCTAGTAAAATCAACATTAAAGCGGGATGAAAGAAATTTAGCCAGGGTTTAATTGACTCTGGGATTGGAAGCTCCATCATTGTGTTCAGGATCGGTAAAAAAACTTTATAAAACTTAGCATATCAGGTTCTGGAGTTCCAGGAAATAGTCAGTTTTACTCATCAGGCATGAATTATGAACATTGAGCATTGAACAGCAAACTGATAACTGATAACTGATAACTGATAACTGATTATTTAAAATAAAAATTAATCTCTCTCAGTGTGAGATTGTTTGAGAGAAAAGCAAATTCAATTCTTAAATCAATCTAAATTTATCAACAGAATTCATTGATATGTCGCCTAGATAGCAATGATCCCTGACCGGGCAAAATTTGACGAAGAGAAAACTTTTATTAAGTCTTATTTCAAATCGAGGGGAATCTCGGCAAAGAGGTGAAACTTATGATTCATACTAATTAAGTAAGTGCCTCAATGCAGTCGGTACTTTTGTCTTATCGCGAATGAAATTAACTTTTAGTAACTTTTAGAACCATGAGACGACCTTCACAACTAACACGGCTAATTTGGGATTTCTACCGGGAAAATCAAGAGGAATTACAGCAACTCAAAGCCCTAGAGAAATGTAAAGTTTTTAGAAGATGGGGCGTATTACACATCAAGTGCGGAACCTCAGATATGGCAGAGGCGATCGCCGCAACAAAACTGCTATTGAGAGAACCAATTTCTCAAATGCGATTAGCCCAAACGATTAAGATTTCTGTCAAAAATATCACCATTGCAGTGTTTCATGTTAAGTCAGATACGATTATGGCTTAAACGCTTTGTAGAGGCGGAAACAACTTTCCGCTTTACTATTGGCCACTTCGTCCGACGGGAATTGATGATACACTGAAAAGTTATAACTTGAGTGAATATCACAAAAGAACTTGAATGGCGATTGCGATTGACTTCGGCACTAGCAATACAGTTGTATCTCGCTCGAACCCCGCAACTGGACAAGCAGAAACCTTGAAATTACCGGGTTTATCTCTGCTATCGGCTCAAAATCCGCCTTTGATTCCCAGTTTAGTTTATATCAAGAATGCAACCGAGATCTCGATATTAGCTGGGCAAAAAGTTCGTGATAATGGCTATGATATTCAGCGCGATCCGCGTTTCTTTCAGAATTTCAAACGAGGCATTGGTACAGAAGTTCAAGGTTTTCTGCCCGAACTTGATGGCCAAGTGATTACTTTTGAACAAGTCGGACAATGGTTTCTCACAGAAGTGATTAACGCGGTTCGAGATGTTCCCTTGGGGATAGATGCCTTAACCTTTACCGTTCCCGTCGATAGCTTTGAAGCCTATCGTCATTGGTTAGGGCAAGTGTGTCAAGCCCTAAATGTTGAACAAGTCCGAATGTTGGATGAACCCACAGCGGCGGCTTTGGGGTATGGACTGGCGGATAAAGAGCGCTTACTGGTGATTGATTTTGGGGGCGGCACTTTAGATTTATCCTTGGTTCAACTCAATGCCACCACTCAAACAGCCCCTTTAGGATTTATCCTGAAATGGGGACAAAAATCCTTCGCCGAAACTTCCGGACAGCAAGTCAAAACAGCCCGCGTACTCGCCAAAGCTGGGCAAAACTTGGGCGGATCAGATATTGATGGCTGGTTAGTCGATTATTTCAGCCAAACTCAAGAACTCGCTAAAACGCCTTTAACCACTCGTTTGGCGGAACGTTTAAAGATTCAATTGTCTTTACAAACAAGCGCCAAAGAGGTTTATTTTGATGACGAAACCTTAGACAGTTATCAGCTTGAATTAGATCGAGATCAATTTGAAGCCATTCTCAAACAAAATCAATTTTTTGAGGGTTTAGATACAGCAATGAATCAGATCTTGCAACAAGCCAATCGTCAAGGAATGGATGCATCAGAAATTGATGCGGTGTTGTTAGTGGGGGGAACGGTACAAATTCCGGCTGTACAAACTTGGGTAAAACAATACTTTCCCGCAGAAAAAATTCGTTGTGAAAAGCCATTTGAAGCGATTTCTCATGGTGCACTGCAATTAGATTTAGGCACAAAAGTTGAAGATTTTTTATATCACAGTTACGGCGTGCGCTATTGGAATCGACGAGAACAGCGACACTGTTGGCATCCGATTGTTAAACTCGGTCAACCTTACCCGATGACGGAACCAGTTGAACTCGTATTAGGTGCTTCACTCGATAGTCAACCCAGTATTGAATTAATACTCGGAGAACTCGGAACAGATACAGGGGGAACAGAGGTTTATTTTGATGGCGATCGCCTAATTACGCGGGTATTGACAACGGGTCACAGGACTGTTAAAACTTTAAATGATACGGAAAAAGGGCGAAGTATTGCTCAATTAAATCCGCCCGGATATCCCGGCAGCGATCGGATTAAGGTATTGTTTACAGTTGATGCACAACGATTTTTACGGATTACAGTCGAGGATTTATTAACCACTGAAACGCTATTAAATAATCAAGCCGTTGTCCAGTTAAGTTAAGACAAAATTTCACTTAATATTATTTTTTAAAACCACTTAAAATTTCATAAATATTCAGTGATTTCTGTTTATTTCGAGGAACAATTCGATCGATGAAGTGATAACTAAATTCTACGTTTTTTTCAGATTTAATTGCAGCATGATTGAGTTGGGATAAACGAGAAATTGTAGATTCACTAGCAATCGTATCACAATGATAGGTTTTCGTTAGCTCTTCTAAACGAGAGGCTGTATTGACCACATCTCCAATAACAGTAGTTTCCATCTGATTGGAAGTACCCAATATTCCAATTGTTGCAATTCCTGTATCAATTCCAATCCCCATCTTTATTGTGCTTAAATCAATACAGTCCGAATTAAAATGAATGTCTCTTGAACTATTTTGCATCTCAATTGCTGCCTGAATTGCATCTAAAAAATGCATATCTTTACGATCAAAAATAGCTAAGATAGCATCTCCTAAATATTTATCAACAAATCCATGATGCTTAATAATACATGAACTCATTTTATTGAAAAAATAGTTTAACCACTCAAAGGTTTCAGAGGATGCTTGAGATTCAGATATTGCGGTAAAGGCACGAATATCACAAAATAAAATACTGAGTTCAACTTCTATTTTCTTCCCCAAAGTAATAGATTCTATGCCCTGGGGAGCAATTCTTTGAAGAAATTGTGTGGGAATAAAAGAAGTAAATTGTTTTGATAAATCTTTATTGTCTTGCCCCGATGTAGGTTGTTGTTGGATTTGTGCTTTTGCGGTTTGATAAGTTTGAGTTTGATAAGTTTGAGTTCGCATCTGACTGAGATGCAAAATATTTTTAACTTTAGCCAGTAATAATTCACTATTAAATGGCTTTGTAATATAGTCATCTGCCATCACTTCTATTCCTTGCAGACGAGATTCATCATCATCCAAAGCAGTTAAAAGCACAATAGGAACTGTTTTTAAATCTTCCTGTTGCCGGAGAGCATTACAAACTTCAAACCCACTCATATCCGGCATCATTACATCCAATAGAATCAAAGCTGGCTGAGAAGATTGAGCCAGATTTATAGCTTCTTGTCCAGATGAAGCAGATTGAGTACTATACTCTTGAATAGATAATATACTTTCAAGCAGTAGTAAATTGTTTGGATCATCATCAACAAGTAAAATGTAAGATTGTTGACCAGACATAGACATGATGGAATCCAGTAGACAGGTATCCATTAGAGGAATTTTCAAGGTATGAACAGTGATTTTTTAGGGCCCCAAACTTCATCAACACTTTTTAAATATGATTTGAGGGAAAGTTTGAATTAGACGGGTGAAGCAATGACTTCACTTTTTGAATAGATTGATCAACATCAATCGGTTTACTCAAATAATCTGATGCACCGGCTGCTAAACATCGCTCGCGATCGCCTGGCATTGCCATAGCGGTGACTGCGATAATCGGAATATTCTGCCAAAGATGGTGTTGTTTTAACTGATGAATCAGTTGTAATCCATCCACCTCAGGCAGTTGAATATCCATTAAAATTAAATCGGGTAGAGATTCTGTCTCAACCGTTGAATTTTGAATCCAATTTTGTAAGGTTAGACCCTCACCAATTAATTCTACCTGATATCCTTCAAACTCTAACATCTCACAAATCAAAGTTTGGTTAATGGGTTGATCTTCTACCACTAAAATTTTATAGTTTTGCTGAGAAATAGGAATAGAAATATCACTTTCACCCTGAATTAATTCGGTTTGAGAATCAATTGCCGCACTAGAAGTAGATTGTTGTTTAAATTGCTGACGCATCTCTGTTAGAGGCAGCCACACTTTAAATTTACTCCCTTCATTTTCTTGAGAGTACAGAGAAACTGTACCGCCATGAAGTTCAGCCAAGCGCTTAGTTAAGGCCAAACCCAACCCTGTGCCTTCATGCCGCCTGCTTAACGATGCATCGACCTGCTGGAAGGGACGGAACAATAGGGGCCAGCGATGTTTAGGGATACCGATGCCTGAGTCTTCTACCATCAGACAAAGATAAGGCGTACTCACGTTGATCGGAGACTCATCCGGGCGATACTCTTGTTGAAGTTGGCTACCATAGGCTAAATATCCCCCTAATTTCACCTTTCCTCCTTCCGGGGTAAATTTAACGGCGTTAGACAGTAAATTAATAATAATTTGCCGCACTCGCCGCTCATCTAAAATTGCCTGATTAATGCGATAATCTAATTCTAAAGAAAGAGCCAAACGTTTTTTATCTGCCCGAGGTTGGATCATGGTTAAACATTCGCTA
This sequence comes from Microcoleaceae cyanobacterium, assembly GCA_049649525.1. Taxonomy (GTDB): domain Bacteria; phylum Cyanobacteriota; class Cyanobacteriia; order Cyanobacteriales; family Microcoleaceae; genus JAAURB01. Next base: position 213,232 of record JBARZE010000060.1, on the reverse strand, counting down.
CATAACTCATGAACATTCACACACTGCAAACTGAGATCAACTTTCCCCGCTTCAATTTTGGACAAATCTAAAATATCGTTAATTAGGTCTAACAGATGTTCACCACTTTTGCGGATTAATTCAATCGGGTGAAGTTGTTGAGGGTTCAGCGGACCAAATGTCTGACGTTTTAATAAATCGGAAAACCCCAGAACACTATTGAGTGGGGTTCGCAGTTCATGGGACATTGAGGTTAAAAATTCCGATTTCAGTTGCGAGGCTTGGACTAACTCCAAATTCATCTGACGTAATTCTGCTTGGGCTTGACTGCGTTCAATCGCGGCCCCCAGCGTCCGACAAGCCGCATCTAACATATCCCGTTGAGGATATTCTTGCATTTTGTCTAAATCACGAGATTCTAACGTCAGAACCCCAATAATCTTGCCTGCAGTCCCTGGGATTGGAAAAATCCCCAATTGACCCAGTGCAGCGTCGCGAAATTCGGCAACGGCGTTAGGATGATTAGCGTAGTCCTCCACAAAAGCCGGTTCACCTGTTTCTACCACTTGCCAGAGTAACCCTTGACCATAAGGAATACCTTGATTGAGACGTTCTTGTAGTTGAGCGACGGCTGGTTTACCGTAAGTGGCAATAAATTGACTTTGAACTTGATTGTATAGGGTTCCGGCTTGTCGTAGAGGACCTTCTCCGGCGATCACTTTCACATCCCCGAAAGCCGCACCCATCACTTGGACTAAATAATTGAGGGCAAATTGAGCAATTTCTTCAACATTATCGAGGGTTTGTAATCGTTCATTTAAGCCTAAAAGGAATTTCAAGCGTTGAACTTCTGCATTTAAACTCACTTGAGTCCAACGATGATAAGTAATATCTCGTAGGATAAAGAGTCGATTGCCTTGTTGAGTGGTGCTATAGCTGACTTCTATACTAATCTGATTGGCTTGTTCTAAACAGTAAGATGAATCCGGTGTGAGGGGCTGTAATATACAATTTTTAAAGTCATCGCACTGAGAGGGTGACCAAATCCCTTGCTGCCGCAAAATATTAGTAACTTGTTCAATATGCGGATTATTTTTGAGTAACTCAGGAGCAACTCCCCAAAGCTGAGCTAGCTTTGAATTAGACAAAATCAGATGATGTTGACAATTAAATAGAGCAACTGCATTATCAACTTGGCTAAGAATTAACTCTTGTTCGTCTGACATTGTAAGGGGTAAGGCCTAATATTATAGGGCAATTTTAGGCAACTAGCAGCAGATGAAAAACAAAGTTTGATCGATATCAAACTTCTGAATGCATAGTACCATTGATTTATCAATAAATATTGTATCAAGCCAAATCCTTAAATTACTCTATCGAAAGATGGGAACACATTGTGATAAGAAATAACCCTTACGAACTTTCTAAAAAAGTCTGAGTGAGCTGATAAATTTTATCCATCCGAAATTCACTGAGTAACCCTTCTAACTGTTGTTGTAGCTTGCTATGAGTTGGGGGAATTTGACTCACCAATTGGCTGACTTGGGTCAATGAAGACAGACTCGCACTGTGATGAAGCTGTTCAATCCAAGGCTGTGGCATCACAGAAAAAGACTCAGGAGTCAAGAAATCTAGTGTTTCTGAGCACTCAACTTGATCCGTTTCTGATTGGCAAACATAACGAACATTGAGATGCTCTGCAATTTGATTTAACAGATCTTGCCGCCCAATGGGTTGAGTCATCACATCATCGTATCCCATCGATAGCAACATATTTTTATTTTCTTCTGTCGTATTTGCGCTTAAAGCCAGAATAATCACCCCTTTACCGGATGGGTGACAACGAATCTGTTTTATGATCGCCTCGCCATGATTAGGGAGCATCTGTGTATTGATTAAAATCAATGATGGTTGATGTTTTTGCCACAGATCAATTGCCTGTTGCCCATTTTCTGCTTCTTGGGTATCAAATCCCGCTTGTTGTAAAATATCGACTAAAAAACAACGATTAACAGATCTCTCTTCAGCCACCAAAATACGATAAGCTGACTGTTCAGGTGCCAATTGAACCACGAGTGGAGTCGAACAAATCGAGATCTGACGCTTGCTGTCGGTTTCAACTACAGTAATCGGTAAGTCAAACCAGACGGTTGTACCGATACCGACTGTACTTTCAATCTGGATCTGACCCTGCATTAACTCAATATAACGTTGGCAGATAGCTAATCCTAATCCTGTGCCTTCGGCTGAAGCTTTTCCTGCTTTTCCTTGACCAAAAACTTCAAAAATTGTTTCTAATTCATCCGCCTCAATCCCACACCCGCTATCTTCAACTTCAAACCGCAACTGATTTTCTGCCCGAGATGATACCCGTAAAATCACTTTCCCCACCGCTGTAAATTTAATTGCATTCCCCAAAAGATTAATCAAAACTTGCCGTAACTTAGCTTCGTCGCTTTTGACGATTTTCGGCACAGCAGTAGCGATATCTAAAATTAATTTTAAATCTTGGTCACGGGTTTTGACTCGTAGTATTTCTACCACACTTTCGAGTAGATCCTGCAAATTAAAAGCCTTGTGAATCAGTTCAACTTTCCCAGATTCAACTTTGGCTAAATCTAAAATACTGTTCATCAAATACAGTAAATGTTTGCCACTGTGTACAATGGTATTCAGATTTTGCCGTTGTTCGGGTTGAAGATTAGAAGCGCGGGCTAACATTTCGCTAAAGCCTAAAATCGCAGTCAGGGGGGTACGCAGTTCATGGCTCATTGTCGCTAGAAATTCGCTTTTCGCACGGTTAGCGGCTTCCGCTGCAATTCTGGCTTGTTGCAGTTCCAATTCTACCTGTTTGCGATCGCTAATATCTTGATGAATACCCACCATCTGTTGTAATGTACCGTCTGCATCCCACATCCCTTGTCCACGGGAAAGAATCCACTTATAGCTGCCATCAGCGCAACGCAGACGAAACTCGATGTGATACACCGGACATTGCTTTTGTAGATAGGAACTCAGTGTTGAGGCAGTCCGTTGATAATCCTCTGGATGCAGCAGAGATTGGATAATTTCAATCGATCCCGTGCGGCTTTTGGCTTCGTACCCCAACATCGCTTGATATTGCGCCGAAACAGTTAATTGTTGGGTTTGATGGTTCCATTCCCAGATTCCATCTTGTGTCCCTTGCAGCAGTAATTGCCATCGCTGTTCTTGAGCGAGTAATGCTGATGTGCGCTGTTCAATATTGCATCGGAGTTGTTGATGGTTTAGATGCAGTTGAATTCGCGCTAATAGTTCAACTGATTCGTAAGGTTGTGTGATATAATCCACCGCACCGGATTGAAATGCCTTAACTTTGCTAAAAGTTTGATCGACTCTACTCACAAAGATCGCGGGAATTATTTGAGGATGCACTATTGCTTGAATTTCCTGGCAAATCCTGTAGCCTTCAGAATTGGGTGATTGGATATCCATTAAGATCAAATCAGGCGGTTGTATTTTGATCTGATGTAAGGCTGCAATCCGATTGTGAGCAATTCGAGGTTGATATCCGGCTGTTTGCAGCAGTTGTATGACTGTCTTGAGATCAGCCAATGTATCTTTGACAATCAAAATATCATCCATATTTTACCATCAGCAGGTGTGAGAAAGAACAGGGCTGTTGTCGGACAATCTTAAAACACTCTTGATACGGTATTGATCAATTTTAACTGATATTCCGAAATGGAGAAATCATCTTTCAGATGTCAATTCAGAAGAAAAACAGAGGGAATCATAAATAAAAGCAAAATCATTCATCAGTGTTGCCGATTGCTTCAAGGCTTGCAGCTCTTGAATGAAGACATTAGATTAATACAAGAATAAAAGTTATTCTAGATTCACTGTTATCGACCCGTTCATTATTCTATTAGGTTATTCATAATGCACGCCATTCAGCCTGTTACACTGTCCCCCTCCCCCTCTCAACCCCAAAAAACTCAATCCCCCCAACCCTCTAAACCTCGTCGGCGTGTCTCGAATTTGCAAATTCAACAGCGACATCAACAACAAATTCGCGCCCTCACGATTGAAACCAGTATAAAATTAGCGACTCATTTAGTATTGTCTGGAGTTGCTATCTCTGCGTTGTGGCAAATTGTCCCTCAGCATCAGGCAAGCCGAGAAAAATTAAGTCAAATTCAGTCAGAGGTGCAAATGACACAGCAACGGGTTGATTATCAAAAAGGAAATTTTAGCCGTAATTTCGATCCACAACAAGCACAAAGTATCATGCAAGAACACACCAATCAAGTCGCACCTGGACAACGACAGGTTGTGTGGTTAGAAGATATTGAAGCGGATGAGTCTGAGATTACTCAAATCCCTTAAAAATATAAATATAATCTCAGTTAGCGTTGCTGAATCTAGTTTAAGATCGGCGGCGCTAATTTTTTGAGTCCATCACTGGCCTGTTTTAGTGAATCATAAGCGCTACGCCACATCTTACAGCGCTCCATATCTAAATATTTATAAATGATCAAATACATGACGATGCATTTGCTGTTTTGATCTATTTTTGGCTGAATTAAAACATCTGATATTCGTAAGTAATCTCAATTCATAAATTAATTTAAAACTGGATAATTTCAGCAATTATACCGAATTAATTCACTTAAAAGAGTGGTGATTTAACGGATGTTTTTAAATTTTTTAAAAGATAATATTAATTTATAAATAACTAAATAACCCGTTTCTTATCCGATTCCACAGTCAATATTAATCGGAATTTTATTGCTTTCATCTACTGAATCTAATCGATTGAGCAATATTTAAATCAATGAAAAAAGCATCAAAAATTTCTCGAGATCGGGGGTTTACATTCACAGAAATAATTTCTACTATAGTTGTGATGGGGATTTTAATTGCAATTATTTCTCCGTCTTGGTTAGGTTTCATTGCTCGGCAACAGCTTCGGACTTCTATCAACAAAATCTATTGGACAATGCAAAATGCTCGTGACCAAGCCCAGGCAAAACGCAGTAGTTGGCAAGCGAGTTTCAGACAAAACCCAGAAACAAATCAGCTTCAATATGCGGTTCATTCAACTAAGATTAAACCCGCTGAGCTATCAGAATCTCTCTGGCAAAACTTAGCAGATGGGGTAGAGATAGATACTAATCAAACCTCTCTTTTAAAAGTAGATCCAACCACGAATCAGGTTAAAAGATCAGAAACGGGATATTATCGTACTATTTTTAATTATAAAGGTTGTCCTGTCTATTGGGCAACGGATGAATGCACTCAAACCAGTTTGAAAGTGAAAGGTAGAATCACACTTAAACACCCACATTTAGGAGAATACAGACGATGTGTTATTGTTTCTACTGTGATTGGTGCATTACGAATTGCAGAAGATGCATCTAAACCCATACCAATAAGTAGGGGAAAAAATTGTTATCGACGAGATTGAGTCATTCTCTTATTCTTTCTAAAAACAAAGATAGTTTGAGAAATGCAAAGAGAATTAAAAATATATAAACCCTTTTAAACAATTGTAAATTATATCTGGAATGCAAATAAATATTGCGATCGCAACAAGAAATAATATTTTTGTTATAGGATTATCAATATAAGAAATAAAACATTCCATTGAGGTGAAGATGTTATGAATATCTTAAAAAATCTGGAAAACATGGTGATTTACCTGTCTGATGGGTTCGCTCGGATTTTTACTCTTAATAAAGATATTTATCCTTATATTGGTGTGAGTCCTTTTGAAGGAACTCCATACAAAGGCTCAGGATGGGATGATTAAGTCCGATTAAATTCAGTGATTAAATTCATCCTACTATGAATCAAATTCCCCCACGCCCAGAAAGCAATGGGGGTTATTTTATTCTATAGAGATTGATTTAACCAAAAACTGAATGCGGCACTACATAAAGGAACAGTTAGGTTATCCATTCCGAGGATTGAGAAGCTTTCTAAAGCAGCAGAAACAATCGCAACAACCGAAGCGACTGCCCAAGTTTGCCACACATTCCCTTGAACACTGAGTAAGATTAAACTAATCACCATAAAACTAACTAACGCCATCGTTAGCGTGCCTTCCCAGCTTTTTTTCATCCCCCAAACTTGGTAGATATGAGTCCCAAATTGCTGACCAATTACCGCAGCCATCCCATCTCCCCAAGCCATCACTAAAATACCAATAGCTGCATATTGGGGTTGTTGAATAGACCAAAACCAGCCAATTAAAACACCAATACTGACTGCATAAAAGAATGTACCCAGACTTTTACGCCCTACACTATTAACACTGGGAAGAATGGGAAATTTATAAGAAATTAAAGCAATAATCGCTGAAACCACTCCAGCCGCAATCCCAACCCAAGCAGGAATATTCAGCCACCAAGCGAGTAGAATTACATTCCCTGTGCCAATATGAACAATTTTACGAGAAAATTCTCCCTCAATTGCAAAAATTCGATTTAATCCTTCAGCAATCAGTAAAATTAAACCCAACCAAATTCCCACCAAAAGAACTTGTTGCCAAAGGTTTAAGATGGGATTCCCAATCAACAATTGAGTGATATAAAAATTAGCCATACTCATAAATCATAATCCGTTATTTCTGAGAAATCAGAAGCGTTACACTTCTATAAAATCACTCATTCATTGATGCTACCAATAACGGATGACAAACAACAAATGATAAAAGCGCACACCCAACCTTAACAGCATCAATTTTTATTTTTGATTACGAAGTTATATGAAATTTTAGCCATCTCTCAAATACCGTCGAAAAACCGAGTTATAATGACCCGTGCAGATTTATTCCCGCCTAAAAATACAAAGGATTCAACCATGGCACTACGACTTGGAGATACCGTACCGAACTTTACTCAATCGACTTCTGAAGGTGAGATTGACTTTTATAATTGGGCTGGCGATAGCTGGGTTGTGCTGTTTTCTCACCCCGCTGACTACACTCCCGTTTGCACCACAGAACTGGGAACGGTTGCTAAACTCAAACCCGAATTTGATAAACGTAACGTTAAAACGATTGCCCTTAGCGTTGATGATGCTGAATCTCATAAAGGCTGGATAGCTGATATTGATGAAACCCAAAGTACTAACGTCAATTATCCCATCATCGCCGATCCAGATCGCAAAGTCTCCGATCTGTATGATATGATTCATCCCAACGCTGATGCCTCAGTCACGGTTCGGACAGTCTTTATTATTGACCCCAATCGCAAACTGCGTTTAACCTTAACTTATCCCCCCAGTACTGGCCGTAATTTCAACGAAATTTTGCGAGTGATTGATTCATTGCAACTCACTGATAATCACAGTGTGGCGACCCCGGCAGACTGGAAAGATGGCGATGATTGTGTGATTGTACCCTCTCTCAAAGATCCTGAAGTATTGAAAGAGAAGTTCCCCAAAGGTTATACTGAAGTCAAACCCTATTTACGGATGACTCCTCAACCCGACAAGTAAAATAGTGGTCATTGTTCTTCATTTAACAAACTGATTTGCAGCTTGGAAAGCTTAAGTGTCTTTTCAGGCTGACATTAGTTTCAAGCGGAATTAAAGAATAATTGACGACTCAGGTGATATAAATTGTGATGGATATCAAAAACGGTTTCGTAGATACAGTCGGGAATACTCCCTTAATTCGGTTAAATAGTTTTAGCGAGGAAACCGGCTGCGAAATTTTGGGCAAAGCAGAATTTTTAAACCCAGGTGGGTCAGTTAAAGACCGGGCAGCATTGTATATTATTCAAGATGCAGAATCAAAAGGATTATTAAAACCGGGAGGGACTGTTGTTGAAGGGACAGCAGGCAATACGGGGATTGGTTTAGCCCATATTTGTAATGCCAAGGGTTACAAATGCCTGATTATTATCCCTGAAACTCAGTCTCAAGAAAAGATTGATTTACTCAGAACATTGGGGGCTGAAGTTCGCACTGTCCCGGCGGTTCCCTATCGAGACCCGAATAATTATGTGAAGCTGTCGGGACGTTTAGCAGATGAATTAGATAACGCTATTTGGGCGAATCAATTTGATAATTTAGCCAACCGCCAAGCCCATTATCACACCACTGGGGCAGAAATTTGGCAACAAACCGACGGGAAAATTGATGCTTGGGTGGCAGCGACAGGTACTGGGGGAACTTTTGCGGGGGTTTCCTTATATTTGAAAGAAAAAAATCCTAATGTGAAAACCGTATTAGCAGACCCGATGGGGAGTGGTCTTTATAGCTATGTGAAAACGGGTGAAATCAATAGTGAAGGCAATTCTATTACAGAAGGAATTGGCAATAGCCGCATCACGGGCAATATGGAGGATGTGCCGATAGATGATGCCATTCAGATTGATGACCCTGAAGCGGTTCGCGTGGTTTATCAGCTTCTACAAAAAGATGGCTTATTTATGGGGGGGTCTGTCGGAATTAATGTGGGGGCCTCTGTGGCTTTGGCCAAACAAATGGGGCCGGGTCATACCATTGTCACCATACTGTGCGATGGGGGTTCGCGTTATCAATCTAAACTCTATAATCGAGATTGGTTAGCAGAACGAGGACTTTTACCAGAATAGTTGAATGTAAATTTTTAGAGAGGTTTAAGGCCTCTCTATTACCAGATCACCCAACTGTTTATCATGAATCAAATTAAATCAATCTATATTTTGGATAGAATAAAAACAATTGATATATTCATTGATATACGTTCAAAAGTTTTTCCCGCGATTCTTGTTTAATATGACCGTCTTTCGCTGCGATTTGTAAGTTAACAAATGCATTCATATCTTCCAAACCATATTTAGTTGTTTGAACTAAACTACGAAGCTGTTGCTCAACATCGATAGTGAGATAGCCGCTTTCTAGGGTTTCTTGGACAAGTTGATGAATTGTAGCCATTTTTGATGCATCCCAATAAAAAGTTGTGTGAGTGAAAAGACGTATTCACAGGCTAGGGGGAAGGTAAAAGACTTCTATACAGTCTACAGCATAAAACTGTCGAATTTTAATATAGTGGAAACCAAGCCAAATAGAGAGTATCGATTGATACATTTATCGCCCTAAAAGTGAGATAATTAAAAAATAATGAATTTTCATCCTCAGTGATAGTAGCAGATATGCCTTGGTTTGCCAAAATTGAGACAGGAATTGTAAACAAATCCACCTTTGACCAATACGTCCCAGCTCATATTGCCTACGTTAAAGAATTAATTATTCAAGGACATCATGCTAAAAGCGGATATTGGCACAGACGCGGTGGGGGGATGTTGTTGTTTGAAGCAGCCTCGATGGCAGAAGCGGAATCCATTGTTGCGGCTGACCCTTTGGTGAAAAATGGTTGCGTGACTTACGAACTTTATCAATGGTGTGTGGTTGCTGAGTGAATTATTGTGCTATACTTGAAAGTGACCTGGACCCATGCGATTAAAACGCCCAAACTTTGTCAGAACCGGAAGGTAGCAGCAATACGGGATGCTTTTGATAGGCGTGGACTCCGGGTCACTTTTGTTTAAGGGAACTGGAGTTAATATGCCGGGTTTAGGAGATTTATTCCAAAAAGCTGTTTATCTGGGGGTTGGTTTCGCCTCTTACGCGGGAGAAAAAGCAGGCAGTGTTCTCAATGAATTACGCGCAGAAACCCAGAAATTAGCCGATGAAATGGTGAAACGGGGCGAAATGACCACCGAGGAAGCCCGTCGTTTTGTTGAAGATACAATTCGTCAAGCCCAAGAAGTGGCAGGGGAAGCGCCGAGAGGTAGTGAAGCCCCCTCACCCGAACCTCGACGCATTGAAATTTTGGATGTGGAGGAAGAAGAAACAGACCCACCGGCAGAAGACTCTGTTAATCAGTTGCGTCAACAGGTACGAAATTTACAAGATGAATTGCGACGCTTGCAGCGAGATTGAAATCCGGAGCAAAATGCCTATTAATGGTGTCATCTGACTTACAATAAAAGTATGTAATATTATTGCTGTCTGCTATTGTGCCGTAGTTTGCATCAATCTCAGATTAGGCAATAATTTAAGACAGAAACATCTGAGACGATAAGATAGAAACATACAGTTAAACACCGCACACGGACAAGTTTGATGGAAGACTGGTCAAAAGGCTTATTTGAAACGATAGATACAGCCGTTTCGGAGATGGAAAAGTTCGTCACCGAAGTGAGTGATGAATTTCAGGAGATGGTGGATGAGTGGACAAAACTGTCAGAAGAGTTTGCCCGTGAAATCCAAAATAAAGTCATTCCTGAAGTTGATGAATTTGTGAATGAAATTTTAGAACCCATCATAGATATCTATTTTGATATCGAACTGGATTTAATGGATGATGATTTTGAGTCTTTTGTGAGTTATGCTCATCCCACTGCTAGCAAAAATCCAGCTTGTCGGGGTTGCCAACATTATCACGGTCACGTTTATAACAATAACTTACTCGTCTGTGGCATGCATCCCTCTGGGGTTGAGGATGAGACTTGCCCCGACTGGGAGTCTGTCTCGTCTAGTCATTGAATTGAATGAATCTTATAATCAGTGGTGAATCTACCCCAGCCAAAAGAAATACAACAGGGTATTCCTCAAATTCCGCCGACATTACAACTGCGTTCTTATCAACAGCAAGCTGTAGAAAACTGGTTCGCTAACCGGGGACGGGGAACTTTAAAGATGGCAACAGGTAGCGGTAAAACCATCACGGCTTTAGCGATCGCTACTGAATTATACCACAAAATCCAACTTCAAGCTATTTTAGTGGTTTGTCCCTATCGCCATCTCGTGACGCAGTGGGGAAGGGAAGCGGAGAAGTTTGGTTTAAATCCAATTTTTGCGTTTGAAAGTGTTCATCGTTGGCAACAGCAACTGTCTTGCGCCCTCTATAACATTCAGTCTGGCTATCAACCGTTTTTAACCGTTATCACGACTAACGCTACATTAATCGCTGATAGTTTACAATCTCAACTGCCATATTTTCCCGAAAAAACATTAATTATTGGTGATGAAGCCCACAATTTAGGGTCACCCCGGTTAAAAGAGAGTTTACCGCGAAATATTGGCTTACGGCTAGCCCTGTCTGCCACCCCAGAACGTCATTTTGATCAGATGGGAACTGATTTAATTTTAGACTATTTTGGCAAGGTTTTACAACCGGAACTCACTCTCGCCGAAGCCATACGACAAAAAGCTTTAGTTCACTATTTATATTATCCCGTTTTAGTCGAATTAACAATCGCAGAAAGCCAAGCTTATACCCGGTTAACCACTCGCATTGGTTGGGCATTAACTGCTGCAGAAAACATTCAAAATAATGAATTAGTCACAACCTTACTCATTCAACGCGCCCGGTTAGTTGCCTCTGCCTACAATAAATTAGCAGCATTACGTCAGTTAATGCAACCTCGTTTAGATACGACTCATACATTATTTTATTGCGGAGATAGTACAGTTGAAACAGAGGACTATTCTTCAACTCGACAACTCGAAGCAACCGTCAAATTATTAGGATCAAAATTAGGATATCGCGTCAATACCTATACCGCAGAAACCCCATTAGAAAAACGAGAATATTTACGAAAACTATTTGAAACCGGGGCATTACAAGGACTGGTTGCCATTCGTTGTTTAGATGAAGGTGTGGATATTCCAGCAATTCAAACCGCTGTTATTTTAGCCAGTAGTAGTAACCCCCGACAATTCATTCAACGAAGAGGCAGAATATTACGTCCTCACCCTGGAAAAGAACGGGCTACTCTATTTGATATGATTGTTTTACCGCCTAATTTAGAACGGGAAACATTAGAAGTGGAACGGAATTTATTGCGGAAAGAATTAAAGCGTTTTTTAGAATTTGCCGACTTAGCGGATAACGCAGGCGAAGCTAGAATTAAACTTTTAGAACTACAAAAACGATATGGTTTATTAGATATTTAAAAGGTTAGGTAAGAATTGAACTAACTAGGCGACTAGGAGACAGAGGGTTTTTAAAAATTATATTAGAGTTTTTAAGAGGTTGAGTAAGGAAATGAAATAAAATTGCCAGTCAATATAGAACTACCTTGTATCTCTTCCTTTGTGCCATGAGTGTCTTTGTGGTTCAATATATATCAATTGATTGAATAACTTGCTAATAATGTTACTCTAAAATTATATAATATCGACGAATTGTCATGAACTTCAAATATTCCGATAATCTGGTTAAGGCAATTTCAAATATATTTGCAGAAAAGCGTTCCCCTTATGGAGATAATATTGATTCTGATGAAATTGAAGATCCTATTAATAGCGCATCAGCAGAAGTTAAAGAAATTATTGAACGTGTTTTACAAGCAGAAAGAGATAAACTTTATATGAAAAATCCTCGTAATATTAATGATGATATTCTGAAAATTATTAAGGAAGTGATTCAATGAAACTGATCTCAATTCGCTTATGTAATTTTAGACAATTTTATGGCAAAACTCCGGAAATATTTATTGCTTCCGGACAACAAAATACGACAGTCTTTCATGGTAATAATGGAGCCGGAAAAACTACATTAATGAATGCCTTTACTTGGGTATTATACGAAAAATTTAGTGCAGCATTTGCCGTGAATGAACAGTTAGTTAATAAGCGGGCATTAGCCGAAGCCGAACCCGGAAAAGCAGTGGGTTGTTGGGTAGAAATTATCTTTGAACATTACCATAAACAGTATCAAGTAAAACGAATTTGTCGGGCGTATAAAACCGGAAGTATAATAGAACAATCGGATAGTGATTTTTGTTTACAAATTGCCACAGAAGATGGACGCTGGATGCCACCGCCACCCCCTCAGAATCTCGAAGATATTATTAATCGAATTTTACCCAGTAGTTTGCATCAATACTTCTTCTTTGATGGGGAACGCATTGAACAAATTGTCCGAGATGAACAGAAAGCAGAAATCGCCGAAGCCACTAAAGAATTACTAGGTATAGAAGTATTAAATCGAGCGATTAAACATTTAGGAGAAGCCCGTAAATCCTTTGAAACAGAATTAAATTTAATTGGAAATCCGGAAACTAAAAAGTATTTAAATGACAAGAAAAAGAGAGAAACAGAAGTTAATGTACTAATCCAACGACAAACAGAAATAGAACAAGAACTTATACATTTAGCTGAAATTAAAGCAAGCTATAGTCATCATTTATTAGAATTGAGTGGCGCAGCCGAATTACAAAGAAGACGAGATATTTTAGAACAACAAGCTCAATCTCTTAAAAAACAAATTAAACAAGCCTGTCAAACTATTCGAGAATCTATCTCAAATCGGGGATATCTTATTTTAATGGCAGATAATATTACTGAATTTAAAGATAAAATTAAACAACTGAAAGCACAAGGAAAATTAAAAACCGGAATTACAAAACAGTTTATTCAAGACTTATTACAACACAAAGAATGTATTTGTGGAATAGAATTTACTTCAGATAGTTCTCATTATCAACAGATTGAATCTTGGTTACAAAAAGCCGGAACCGCAGAAATAGAAGAAAGCCTAATTCGGATGATAGTACAAGTTGATGAACTAGAACAAAAAATCCCTCAGTTTTGGACAGAAATTGATCGACAGCAAGCCAATTTAACCCAGTATCGTCAAGAACTTTCTCAAATAGAAACTGAATTAGATACTGTCAGCAATAAACTTCGCTTTTTCCCCAGTGAAGATATTCAAAAACTTCAAAAACGCCTTGATGAAACCGAAGCAAAAATCAATGAATTAAACCGAGAAATCGGTTCAAATCAACAGCAAATTGATAGCCTCAAAAAATCTATCGATAAACTGGCAAAAAAAGTTGATAAACAACAAATGAATCAACTCAAGCAAGCCCTCAGCCAACGTCGAATTGCAACAACACAAGAATCTATCGACTGCTTAACCCAAGTTAAAGACCGTTTAGATCAACAATTCCGTTTTCAACTAGAAAAAAGAGTACAAAATATCTTTGCAAAAATAGCCTTCAAACCTTATTATCCTAAACTCACAGAAAACTATGAATTAAAACTGTTAGAAAATACTGCCGGAGACGAACTTAAAGTTCCCGCTTCCACCGGAGAAAACCAAATTCTTAGCCTCTCATTTATTGGTGGAATTATCGAAGGCGTGAGAGAATGGAGTCAAAAAAATACCCTCATGGGACCCGATAGTAGTACTTTTCCCATCGTCATGGATTCTCCTTTCGGCAGTTTAGATGTAATTTACCGCCGTCAAATTGCCCAAATTATCCCGACTTTAGCCAATCAATTATTGGTACTCGTGACAAAAACTCAATGGCGAGATGAAGTCGCAGAAGTTCTTCAACCCCGCATTGGACGTGAATATATTCTCACCTATAATTCCCCCAAACCAGACTGTGAAGAAGACGAAATAGAACTCGACGGCATTCGTTATCCTCTTGTTAAACACAGTCCTAACGAATTTGAATATACTGAAATTCAAGAAGTAAAATATGAGTTTTGAAGATAGGGAATAGGGAATAGGGAATAGGGAATAGGGAATAGGGAATAGGAATTATGACTTTTAACTTGTGTTCTCCGTTTCCTAATAATACGCAAGACTTTGCATAAATTAAATAGGATGATAGGAACAATGTCGAATATTAGTAACTTTAAGGATTTAAGAGTTTGGCAGAATGGTATGGATATTGCTGAAAAGTGTTATTTTCTAACTCAGCTTTTTCCAAAAAGTGAATTATATGGTATGGTGCAACAGATTAGAAGAAGTGCAGTATCCATTCCTGCCAATATTGCTGAAGGATATGGTAGAAGATATAGGAGAGAGTATGTCAGATTTTTAAATATTGCCCAAGGTTCAATTAATGAATTAGAAACTCACTTGATTTTATCTGTAAATGTAGGGTTATGTGAACATCAACCGACAGAAGTTATTATCAACTTATTAGAACAGGAAAGTAAAATGATTGTTACTTTAATCAGAAAATTAGAAAATTAAAACCTGTTATCTATTCCCGACTTCCCGTTCCCTGTTCCCCAATAATATGCATTCCCTAACTCAACCTATCATAAAATCCGGCATCGGCTTACATAGCGGCAAAACCACAACCGTTAAACTCCTCCCCGCCAACCCAACAGAAGGACGCTATTTTATCCGCAAAGATATTCCCAATTCTCCGCCTATTCCCGCCACATATAAATCTATCCTTTCTACCACCCTCTCAACCGAACTGGGTCATCCTCAAACAAACAATACCATCCGTACCGTCGAACATCTGCTGGCTGCCTTAACCGCCGCTGAAGTTTATGATGTTCGCATCGAAATAGACGGCCCAGAAATCCCTCTATTAGACGGTTCGGCTAAACCCTGGATAGATGCCATTACCGCTGTGGGTTTAATCTCCACAACTCCCCCAGAAACCATACAGCATATCGAGACAGAAATCGTTGTCCGTCATCAAGATAGCTTCGTTGCTGCCATCCCCTCAAGTGAACTTCGCTTTACCTACGGCATTGACTTTCCCGTTGCCGCCATTGGGAGTCAGTGGTATAGTTGGTCACCGCAACAAGAAAGCTTTGCTGAACATATCGCCCCCGCCAGAACATTCACCCTCGAACATCAAATTAAACAACTGCAACAAGCCGGACTGATAAAAGGGGGTAGCCTTGATAATGCCTTGGTTTGCGGGGATAATGGTTGGTTAAATCCGCCCCTTAGATTTGCAAATGAACCCGTTCGTCATAAAATCATAGATCTAATCGGGGATTTAAGTTTATTGGGTCAAATTCCCATCGCCCACTATTTTGCATATAAAGCTGGTCATCATTTGCATACCCAATTGGTCAAACAGATAGTTGCCAGCCGATAAACATAGCAAAAATATAAACCTATGATTTCCCGGTTCACTTAAAAAATTCTATTTTAAATATTAACAATGTCGGTTGAAGTTACTCCTGATACGAATAACAAACCCTTAAACGGTACAGAAATACCAGAATCTCAAACTACTTTCGATGTTGAACAGATTCACGAACTCTTACCCCACCGTTACCCATTTGCTTTAGTTGATCGAATTATAGACTATGTTCCCGGTGAAAAAGCCGTCGGCATTAAAAACGTTAGCTTTAATGAACCTCACTTTCAAGGACATTTTCCCGGTAAACCCATTATGCCCGGTGTTTTAATTGTGGAAGCCATGGCCCAAGTTGGCGGCGTGGTATTAACCCAACTTCCGGGGATGGAAGGTAAACTATTCTTATTTGCTGGAATTGATAAGGTGAAATTTCGTCGTCCTGTCGTTCCGGGTGACCAGCTTATCATGACGGTGGAACTAATTGCGGTTAAACGTCGTCGTTTCGCTACAATGCAAGCAAAAGCCACAATTGATGGCAAACGAACCTGTGAAGGGGAATTAATGTTTTCTCTGGTAGACTAAAGTACTAAACTTTTGGCTGAAAATTTGTTAAAAGTTAAGGGCGAAGCTTCCATCGTTTAATTTATGATAGCAATGACCCCCCTGATTCACCCAACCGCTGTGATTCATCCTGACGCAGAGTTGCATCCTACCGTACAAGTGGGGGCTTATGCTGTAATTGGAGAACAGGTTAAAGTGGGGCCAGGTACAACCATTGGTCACCATGTCATTTTAGAAGGCTGGACAGAAATTGGGGCAAGAAATCAAATTTATCCCGGCGCAGTAATTGGCTTGGCCCCCCAGGATTTAAAATATCAAGGGGCTGTGAGTTATGTCAGAATTGGTGATGATAATATTATCCGCGAATATGTCACCATAAATCGCGCCACTTACGCTGAGGAAGAAACTCGCCTCGGTAACGGTAATTTATTGATGGCTTATGTTCATGTCGGTCATAATTGTGTGATTGAAAACCAGACTGTTATTGCCAATAGTGTCGCCCTCGCAGGTCATGTTACGATTGAATCTATGGCGCGAATTAGCGGTGTTTTAGGCGTTCATCAGTTTGTTCATATCGGACAACTCTCGATGGTCGGCGGCATGACACGAGTCGAAAGAGATGTTCCCCCTTTTATGTTAGTCGAAGGCAATCCTTCTCGGGTGCGATCGCTAAATTCTGTGGGGTTAAAACGGGCCGGGTTTGAGAAAGAAGATTTAAGTATATTGAAAAAAGCCTTTCGGATATTATATCGTTCCAGTGAGGGTTTAGAGACTCGTTTAGAACAACTCGATTTACTTGCCGACAACCCCCATCTTCAGCATTTAAAACAGTTTATTCAACTTTCTACCACTTCTAAAAGACGCGGATTAATTCCGGGGAAAAAGCGTTCTGCAAAAGATGAAACATGAGGATTTTCATCAGTACGGGGGAGGTTTCGGGCGACTTACAAGGGGCGTTACTGGTTGAAGCGTTATATCGTCAAGCTAAGCTTAAAAGTATTGAATTAGAGATTTTAGCGTTAGGCGGTTCTCGCATGGCGACAGCCGGGGCAAAACTACTCGGAAATACCGCTACAATAGGTTCAGTTGGGATTTTAGAGTCCTTACCGTTTCTGTTACCCACCTTCCGCTTACAACAACAAGTTATGCAGCAGTTACGTCAATTGACCCCTGATATTGTGGTGTTAATTGACTACATGGGACCGAACTTAGGTATGGGTCGTTCTCTGCGCCACACTTTTCCCAATGTACCAATTATATACTATATTGCACCACAAGAATGGGTTTGGTCTTTTGGTGGTAAAAGCACTCAGCAAATTGTTAAATTTACCGATGAATTATTTGCCATTTTCCCCGAAGAAGCCCGTTATTTTAAAGATAAAGGCGCAAACGTGACTTTGGTCGGTCATCCCCTATTAGACCGGATGCAAACTGCCCCCAGTCGTCATGAAGCCCGTCAAACGTTAGGCATTTCAAACGATGAAACAATAGTCGCATTAATTCCCGCTTCTCGTTGGCAAGAAATCCGCTATTTGATGCCTGTAATGTTTCAAGCTGCTCAAGAATTACAAGCTAAATTACCTGAGATTAAGTTTTGGATTCCTGTCTCATTAGAAGAATACCATGATTCGATTCAAAAGGCAATCGAACAATACCATTTAAACGCAGAATTAGTGACAGCCGATAAACTGAAAAATCATACTTTAAATGTATTGGCAGCGGCTGATTTAGCAATAACAAAATCCGGGACAGTAAATTTAGAAATTGCATTATTAAATGTGCCACAAGTTGTGATGTATCGAGTGAGTCCGGTAACGGCTTGGATAGCGCGTTATATTCTCAATTTTTCGATCCCTTTTATGTCGCCACCAAACTTAGTCCAAATGAAGTCAATTGTGCCTGAATTACTCCAGGATGAAGCGATACCTGAAAATATTGTAACTGAAGCTATTCAACTTTTACAGAATATAGAGGTTAGGAATAAGATGCTAAAAAATTATCAGGAAATGCGGCATTCTTTGGGAGAGGTGGGAGTTTGCGATCGCGCAGCCGTTAAAATATTAGAATCTATTGTAGAGTGAGAACATTAAACATGGAAACAATTACTTTAAATTTAAATACGGTAGAGTTAAGCGATGAACAATTTTATCGTTTATGTCGGGCAAATGGACACTGGAAACTGGAAAGAACCCCAGAAGGAGAATTAATTATTATGTCACCCGTAGGCGGAGTTAGTGGATATCGAGAAGCAGATTTTATTATTGATTTAGGAAATTGGAATCGTCAAAATCAGGCTGGAAAGGTATTTAGTTCTTCTACAATTTTTCGGTTACCAAATGGGGGAGACCGTTCACCCGATGCAGCTTGGGTAAGTTTAGAAAAATGGAATAATCTTTTATTAGAAGATCAGGAACGTTTTCCGCCTATTTGCCCTGATTTTGTCATTGAATTACGCTCCCGAACCGATCAACTTGAACCGTTACAAATGAAGATGCAAGAGTATTTGAATAGTGGTTTACGTTTGGGTTGGTTAATTAATCCGCAAGATCAAATGATTGAAATTTATCGTCCTGAAAATGAGGTAGAAGTTGTGTTACTGCCTGCTATTTTATCGGGGGAAAATGTGTTAGTGGGGTTTGAATTAGGTTTATCTCAATTTTAGATATTAATTCAACTATAGAAAACACAGAGAGTTTGTATTGAGATATTATGGAAAGTATTAAGAGTTTAGGAAATCAGTGATGATTACGCAAACAGCAACACGAACTTATACTCCGGAAGAATATCTGATATTAGAAGAACAGTCAGAAACTAGAAACGAATATCATGATGGGGAGATTGTACCGATGAGTGGTGGCACTGTAAATCATAATTCTATTATTGTTAATTTAGTAGCATTTTTAAAGTTTGCTTTTCGGGGTCAGAATAAGAGTTTATTTACCAGTGATGTTCGTTTATGGATACCGGAATCTAACCGTTACACTTATCCAGATGTACAGATTATTTGTGGTGAAGTCGCTTATCATGAAAATCGCAAAGATACGATTATTAATCCAACAGTAATTATTGAAGTGCTATCTCAATCAACAGAAGCGTATGATAAGGGAGATAAATTTAAGTATTATCGGTCTATTCCAAGTTTTCAAGAATATATTATTATTAATCAATATCAATGTGAAGTGGAACAATATGTGAAAACGGAGAATAATAAATGGTTGGTGAGTTATTTAGAGTCGGAGGAGGCGGTTTTATCTTTAAATTCTGTTGAGTTTGAGATATCTCTGCGGGATATTTATGAAGGGGTAGAGTTTGAAAGTGTAGAAATAGAAGAAAATTTAGAATCTACGGAAGATTGAATATAATTTCGTTATAATAATTTGAGAGATATTTTCAGTGTAGATCTCTATCTAAAGTAATACGGAATTATACTTAGGGAATCAGTTATTATGTTTTTAGTCACAGGCGCAACAGGACAACTGGGAAGACGCATTGTTCGGCAACTTTGTAATTTAAACAAACCTGTACGAGGATTTGTTCGTTTGACTTCTCGTTATGCGGATTTAGAACAACGGGGGGCTGAAGTTTTTATTGGAGATTTAAAGCGCGATAAAGATATTCAAAAGGCTTGTCAGGATGTTAAATATATTATTAGCGCTCATGGTGTAGGGAATGATGTTTCGGCTGTGGGTTATCGGGCTAACATTGAATTAATTGATGCAGCTAAAGCGGCGGGTGTAGAACATTTTGTGTTTATTTCTGTGTTGGGCGCGGATCGCGGTTATGAAGATTCTGCCGTATTTAAAGCCAAATGGGAAGTTGAGAAATACCTAAAAAATAGCGGTTTAAATTATACAATTTTACGTCCTTCAGCTTTAGCTTCGAGTTTATTACCGTTAGCAGAAAGATTTAAAGAAACGGGGATTTATTTGTTAATTGGCGATCCGAAAAATCGGACTTCTGTTGTGAGTGATGATGATGTGGCTTTAATTGCGATTAATTCTGTAGAAATTGAAGCAGCTAAAAATACTGTTTTTGCAGTGGGAGGGCCAGGAGTGATTACACGGGGAGAAATCCCTCAAATCTTTAGTCGTGTTTTTAATAAAGAACCGATTATCATTAATCCACCGATTGTATTATTTGATGGGGTAAGAAATGCAATTGGTTTAATTAATCCAGGTTTACAACGAGGCTTAGGAACTTTACGGGTATTACTGGGGAATGAATTTTTCTGTACACCGGAAGAAATTAATACGTTAGAAACGACTTTTAACCTGACAACGGAATCTTTAGAAAGCTTTATCCGGCGTAATTTGGCAAGTTGAACTTCCCTCGGGATCAGTAATCTGCCCTAAGGTATAACAGTAAAGGTGGGCCGATCTAAACTTTATGAAGAAAAAACGAAGGGAATTTTTGATGCAATGAAACTAGATCGGGCATTGAGTCGATTACAATCAGATTGAATTATCAGGTGATGCTGAAACGGTTAACGCTTGCATTGAGCAACATCAAGCCTTCAATCATAGGATAGAATCGAGAGTGAGTATCCCGCGATCGACCAACAATATTAGTGCATCATCTCAACTAACCAAACAGGATACAATATCACCAGAATTGACTATCTTCACTCTCGTCAATTTCTGCCCTAATCTTAGGCGTGCAAGATTTAAGACTGTTGTCTGTTTTGTAGGATACTTCTTATCAAAACAACTTCAGCTTACTCTGGTGTTGCCAGAGAATAACCGTCTATCTCAGTCCTATGCAGTGATGATAAGGAGAATTTATGACTCAATCCCTGATTCCTCAAGATGATTGTCCCATACAAATCGAAGATGACCGCACCGGGATGAGTGTGGAAACCCTGAAACGGGCTTTTGCCGATAACTTGTTCTATCTTCAAGGTAAGGATGAGTCTATCGCCACACAGACTGACTTTTATATGGCACTGGCCTATACTTTACGCGATCGCCTGTTAAACCGCTGGCTGCAAACCTTCAAAACCTATATGGATAAGAAGGCCAAAATTGTCTATTACCTCTCAGCGGAATTCCTCATGGGTCGCCATTTAGGGAATAGTCTGATTAACTTGCATATCTATGATAAAGTTCGTCAAGCGGTCAAAGAATCAGGACTCGATTTAGATCAACTCCTCGAACAAGAACCCGACCCCGGTCTCGGTAACGGTGGTTTAGGACGGCTAGCCGCTTGTTTCCTGGACTCTCTGGCCACCTTAGAAATTCCGGCTGTCGGTTGTGGTATTCGCTATGAATTTGGGATTTTTCACCAAACTATTCAAGATGGCTGGCAAGCTGAACGGCCAGATAAATGGTTAAAGTTTGGTAATCCTTGGGAAATTGCCCACCCCGAACAGTATGTTGAGATCAAGTTTGGGGGTCATACGGAATTTTATCACGACGACAAAGGTCAATATCGAGTTCGTTGGATTCCGGCAAACACAGTCATTGGTGTCCCTTGCGATACGCCTGTACCGGGATATGA
This sequence comes from Microcoleaceae cyanobacterium, assembly GCA_049649525.1. Classification (GTDB taxonomy): domain Bacteria; phylum Cyanobacteriota; class Cyanobacteriia; order Cyanobacteriales; family Microcoleaceae; genus JAAURB01. The sequence goes on along the minus strand of JBARZE010000060.1, from coordinate 191,363 downwards.
TACCAATACCGTTAACCCGCTGCGGTTGTGGCGAACTGAGGCCAGTGATGACTTCAATTTCGATGCTTTCAACTCCGGTAACTATGACGGGGCCGTGGCTGAGAAAATGCGGTCAGAAACTATCTCAAAAGTTCTCTATCCCAACGATAATACCCCCCAAGGAAAACAACTGCGACTAGAACAACAATTCTTCTTTGTCTCTTGTTCCCTGCAAGATATTATCCGCACCCATCTACAGCGTTATCCTGACTTATCCAACCTGCATGAAAGTGTGGCTATCCAGTTAAATGATACTCACCCGGCAGTGGCGATCGCAGAAATGATGCGATTATTAATGGATGAACACGATATTGACTGGGATACAGCATGGCGAATTACCCAAAATACCTTTGCTTATACTAACCATACTTTACTCCCAGAAGCGTTGGAAAAATGGCCTGTGAGTTTGTTTGGCTTCCTGTTGCCGCGTCATCTGGAAATTATCTACGAAATTAACCGTCGTTTCCTGGAAGATGTCAAACTCTGGTATCCAGATGATGATGCCATGCTGACTCGCCTGTCCTTAATTGAAGAAGGACCCGAAAAATATGTGCGGATGGCGAATTTAGCCTGTGTGGGATCTCATGCCATTAACGGTGTGGCTGCCTTGCATACAGAACTGTTAAAACAGGATACATTACGGGATTTCTATAAGCTGTGGCCGGAGAAATTCTTCAACAAAACCAATGGGGTAACACCTCGGCGGTGGGTATTGATGAGTAACCCAGAATTATCGGAATTGTTCACATCTAAAATTGGCGATGGCTGGTTAAAGGACATGGACAAATTACGGCAATTAGAAGCTTATGTTGATGATCCTGAATTCTGTAAAAAATGGAATCAAGTTAAACTCACCAACAAGCGTAAACTGGCTGATTATATCCGCAAACATAACGGTATCCAGGTTGATCCGCATTCGATGTTTGATATTCAAGTGAAGCGAATTCACGAATACAAACGCCAGCATTTGTGTGTACTTCACATTATTACGCTGTATAACCGGATTAAGCAGAACCCCAATATCAAAATTGCCCCTCGCACCTTTATTTTTGGCGGTAAAGCAGCCCCTGGCTATTTCATGGCGAAATTGATTATTAAGTTAATCAACGCCGTGGCTGAGGTGGTAAATGCCGATCCGGATGTGCGGGGACGGTTGAAAGTGGTCTTCCTCGCGAACTTTAACGCCTCCTTAGGGCAACGCATCTATCCAGCGGCCGATCTATCGGAACAAGTTTCAACCGCAGGTAAAGAAGCCTCTGGGACGGGAAACATGAAGTTTGCCATGAATGGTGCATTAACCGTGGGTACATTAGATGGGGCAAACATTGAAATCCGCGAAGAAGCTGGAGTTGAAAATTTCTTCTTATTTGGTTTAACCGCCGACGAAGTCTACAAAATGAAAGCAAACGGTTATAATCCTCAGGAATATTACAATAGTAATCCTGAATTAAAAGCGGTAATCGATCGCATTTCCAATGGCTATTTCTCCCACGGAGATAAGGAAATGTTCAAGCCGATGATTGACTCATTAATGCACGATGATACCTATATGCTATTTGCCGACTATCAATCCTATATTGATTGTCAGGACGAAGTGGATAAAGCCTTTATGGATCATTCAAAATGGACAAAAATGTCAATTCTCAATTCAGTGCGTATGGGCAAATTCTCCAGCGATCGCACCATTGAAGAATACTGTAAAGAAATCTGGGATGCTGAACCCGTTCCCGTCGAGATTGAAGAATATGACCAAGCTTCAGCATTTTTAAATGTGTCGAAGTAATATCACATTCGGTTGATTAATCATCATGTAAAGACGTTATATATAACGTCCCTACGGGTTTCTAATCCGGTACAAATTCAAAGTAGATGATATAAGGTTTACAGGAAAATCGGGGTATACAGTCATTTGTATACCCTTTTTTTTATAGCAACTCAAGGAGCTTTTCTTCAGCTAATTGTTGAGCCGCTTCCAGCGTTGCAGCAGTACCACAATCATCATTCATTACTATTTCATCGAATAACTGAAGTTGACAGTAAGCAAGATATTCAACACCTGTATTAAACTGTTCAGATTTTTCAGGAATAATTCTAAAGATAAATAGACCCAATTCATCTCCATAAGTCGCTTGATAAATATCCTCCACAATTTGCCAAGTTAATATTTGGGATTTTAACTGATATTCTCGGCTTTGTTGTTCAATTTGATCTTGTAAAGCCGTTTGCAAATCTTGCGGTCGAATAGCACCTTGTAAAACTAAAATTTCTCCTAACTTTTTTTGACCTAAAATTTGTAGCTGAATCACATCTTGAAGTTGAGCCGAAGAAATCAATCTTTTTTCTACTAAAATTTGACCTAATTTAAGCATGACACATTACAAAGGTAAAGAATTGAATTAGATTCTCTATGTTTTTTTAAGCCACAGAAAATCAGATAAAATATAAATGGTATGATTAAAGCCAATTCAATTAACTTTAAAAGGATTAAAAATCTACAGAATCAATCACAGCCCGCAGCATGATATCCCAAGTTCGTATATCCACTCTGCCATCAATTGGGGGAATATATCTAGCCTGAAACTGTTTCACAGCAGCTTCCGTCATCATGCCAAAAATTCCATCAATTTCTAAGTCAGTTCCCATCAAACAATTCAGACGAATTTGTAGCCGCTTGACTTCATCCCCCAAACTTCCTAGTTGTAATATTGGTAATAATGCTTTCCAAGTTTTATCCCCAACCATACCATCAACCATTAACTGTTGTTGTTGTTGGAACTTTTCAACAGCCTCTTGCGTCTCCGAATCAAACAAGCCATCAGCCAATACATGAGCGCCGAAATCTTGTAAACGCAGTTGCAATTGTTTAACATAAATTCCAGTTGTTCCTCGGCAAATCATCGGAAACACTTTAGATTTTGGCTTAAAAAGGGTTTGAGTGTGCATATTTTGAGTCAGGTAGACGAGCTTCAACTATTTAACTCTAACTGAGGGATCTCAGCCTGAACAGTCACACATTCAGGTGACAGGGAAAGAATTATGATTCAAAGAATACTGTTGATAGGCTTTTTTATATTCGTTTTGAATCTCTTTTGCGAGCCACTCCGGTTCTAAAATCTTAACATTAGAACCATATTGCATCATGCGTTGGCGAAACCAAAATAGACAATCTTCTTTCGCTTCAATCTCAACAAATTTATCGTCGGGATCTTGATATAATACTTTCTCATTACTACGCCGAGGTTTATAACGGCTTAACCCACCACTCATGCGAAAGCGAATGTTTTTAGTTGGGAAATTAAAGACTCGCCAAGGACTCTCAGAAGCAGGAAATACCTGTTCAATTCGATCTACTCGAAACAGAATGTTTTGTTCAAAACTCGGGGGTTTTTCGTGGGGAGATTGCCAAGTCGGAATAAACGCCAGTAAATAAAGTACGCCATTATGTAAACGTAATTCAGAATAGTTAATATCTTGATTACTCACATTTTCCTTACTATTACGATACCGAATTACGAAGCAGCATTTATTCTCTAAACGTTGCTGAAGCTGAGTTACAATTTCCTCTAATTTTGCTTCACTGTAGTCTACTGGCGGACTAAAATTAACCTTTACAACGGGTTGTTCAACTGTCTCAAAATGACCCATTCGTAAAATTTGCGCTGCTTGCGCCGAAAACCCCATTTCCGTTAAAAAATTAGCCGCCATTGCTAAAGCTTCTCGTTGTTGGGGAGAGAGTAAAACCGGGAAATTTGATTCTATTAATGTGTAGGGATGACTAGGCTTACTGTGAATCTTAAAACCACAATCTCTTAGATTACGAATCATCCGATCAACTTTCTGATTAACATCACCATCAGCTTTATCGTAACGTTCTAAAAAGGTAGAAAGTGAGTCACAAAGTTCCTTACGTGTTATCGGTTTTTCACACAATAATCTCAGCGTTTCTAATGCAAATGCCAGTTGATTATACTTATCACGTTTTGAGGACATGAATCAATAAACACCTCGTTTCACCCAGGCATCTATTCTAACAAAACTCTAGTTGAAATAAAGCAGGTTTCAGTTGATTGATGATTCTGTGGGGACGTTACATGTAACGTCTCTACGAAATATGTGATATTTTTATCAAGAAAACTAACTTCTCGGCCTGGTTCATTCAACAGATTTCATGCAAAAATAATACTAGGCTGACTACTGTTCATCATCATCCGGTAGGGTTTCCATTTGCTGGGCAATCAAAGTTTGAAACTCTTCTCCACAATGGACATTGAGGTGAATGGTAGCAGCCAGTAATTCCGCTAAAATTTCTGCTTGTTGTCTAGGAGTGAGGTGAGGGGACTGAAGCTGATAAATTAAAGCTGTGACATTTTCGCATTCCAAGCCTAACTCTGTAATTAATGGACTCAGAGTGGGATGAGTAATTGGAAGAGAGCGAATTGGCATAATTTATTGACTTATTCTGTCATATCGGACGCGATAAATGGGAAGTCTACTTGAAAGAGAGTTGATCGATACGGAGTCTAGCCTGAAAATATACCCATGACTAGACTCTAGCTGATAACTTTCGATTATTCACATCTCCCGACATTCGCAACTGCGATATGTTTTGAATACATTACCCTTGAATGTTTAGTCATTATCATTTTTTGATAACTACTTTTCAAAAAGGGGTAATACACTGGGTTCAACAGTAAAAAAACTAAATCAAATTGAATTGTGAAAATACAGATTAAGCCGCTTTTCTCCGAGCTAAATTCCGGAGTGGGTCGCTGTCCTTTAGGCTGCAAGGATTCTTGTATTGTACACCGAAAAGCACCTGAATTCAAGCCGCCCCAAAATCAGACTTGCCCCCTTTCTTCTCATCAAGCCCAAACTTATCAACAAATCTGTGATAGCAACGCAGAAGTTATTTTTAATCATGCTGCTACAGGAGACGGAAAATCTTTAGGGGTGTATTTACCTGGATTAATAAACGCTAGATTTCGGACTTTAGCACTCTATCCAACAAATGCATTAGTTAAAGATCAAAAGCGCCAACTTAAGGGTTATCATCGACTATTTAATTTAGATGCTGACAAGCGAGTTGATGAGCTATATGGAGCTGAATTAGCTCGTAGAGTAGAGAAAATTAAGCAAGAAGGAAGGAGAGGAAATAAATTTGAAGAGCTACGAAAGTCATTAGGAAAGAAACGTATTATCATAACCAATCCTGATATTTTTCATCTAATCACTCACCGACGTTATCAGAACATGACTTATGCTCATGATCGCTTGTTGAGTGACTTAGCCGAAATTCCTGACTTATATGTAGCTGATGAATTTCATATTTTCGGATCGCATCAAGAAGCAGCAATTATTAATAGTATGCTTCTAATTCGTCATAGTCGCGAGCGGCAGCGTCCTCTCAAATTTATCTTTACTTCGGCTACTTATAAACCTCAATTTAAAGAAAAGCTCGAATCATTAGGTTTTAATATTAAATCAGTACATGGAAATTATATCAGTGAAGAGCTAGAAGATAATCCACCAGGATATCGGCAAATTTGTCAACGGATACAGCTTGAATTTATTAAGTTAGAAGAAAACACCGATTCTTTGGAGTGGTTATTAAATCAGCTTTGTGTAATTAAAGAAATTTTCAAAGCTCAGAAAAGTCGCTTCGGACAAGGACTAATTATTCTGAATTCTGTCACTAAAGTACGTCAAGTTGTCAATCAGCTCAAACCATTACTAGAACCTGAAATATTAGTTAAAGAAATTAGTGGAATTGTAGACTCAAAAGAGCGAGAAGATACGGTAGATCAATTATTTTCAGCAAAAAAGCCGATTTTAGTTGTTGGAACTTCCGCTGTAGATGTTGGAGTTGATTTTGATATAAACCTACTTATTTTTGAGGTTAGCGACTCGGCAACATTTACACAACGCTTCGGACGCATAGGTCGTATTCCGAAAGGTGACCAGCCTACATTTAAAAATTGTCAAGCCTTTGTTTTGATTCCAAATTGGATGTCATGGATTTGGAAAAATATTAACAATATATTAACGGAGGGTGAAAAAATAAGTCGTAATCATTTTATGACAGAAACTGTTGAATGTATTTTTGATTCTCCTCAAAACTTTCCTCAGTATCAAAATTACTGGGGAGCACTTCAAGCTCAAGGAATGTTAATTAGCTTGAGTGGGGAAAACCTCAAAAATAAGTATGAACGAGAAGAGCGTATGGCCATAACTCAGAGGATACGCGATCGCATGAAAGAAGACTTATATAAACTTTATCGTCAGCAATTAGAGAAAAAACGAGGTCATTGGTATGCACTTTCCAAAGATGAGACGGGTAAACAAATTCAAAACCAACTGCTTCAATTTCGAGGAGGATCGGTTTTGCAAGTAGGTTGTTGGGAGAATGATAAAAAGAGTTTATATACCTATGAGCTACTTAAAATACTCTCCCATACAGAATTAGAGTTTATTTCAAAGAAAGATTTTTTTGAAATCGTTAAAAATCAGAATCGCTCTGAGTTTGAGTTTCCTAAAAATTACCTTCAGATTTACCTAAAAATAAAGAAATGGCTAGATATTCCTTCTCCTCATTCTATTGAATTTGAGTGTGATTATCTAACGAGAGAACTAAGATTTTGTACTTTATCAACCTTAGCAGGAATTCTTTTAAAAAGACATCCTCAAAAACAAGAGATAAATCAAATTTTAGAGTCATTAAATTTGTTGACATTCTTGATTCCAATTAGTTACAAAAAAAATAGTCACTGGAATATACTTAATGCATTACATCTTCCAGCAACCTTTGGTATTTACCGCATTTCAGATGAGCAAGGAAAAGATTATGCTTGTGCGTTTAACCAAGATGCACTACTACTAGAAAGTTTAAAATACAAACTGCCACGCTGTAAAAATACTGAGCCTTATATTTTTTAGCCATGAAAACATTTCTTCAACGTCTTTTAATTGAAACTCTGCAAGAAAAAAAATCTGTTTTAGGAAAATTTATTGATACAATAATTCCTAATTTAGAAACAGAATTTGCTTTGATTCCTGCTTTAGGTGGAAAAACAGCAGCTTTTTCTAAGCTAGCAGACCAAAGCTTATTAGTTCATGTTATTAATGGATTGATAACGGCATTGAATGTAAGTCAATATTTGGAGGATAAGCTTTCTGATACAGAACAAAAACTTCTATGCTTAGGATTTACTCTCCATGATTATGACAAATATTTTTACTATAAAAATGAAGAAATTCCAAATGCACATGAGGTCGAAAAAATAACTGAGAGCTGTTATCAACTGGGAAAAAAATTAAATTTCGATTATTTTTGGTTACAATGGAAAGAATATGTGTTAGACATTTGTTATTTAGCACAAAATACTCAGGCTAAAAAAGGAAGTAATTTACATTCTTGTAATTGGGAAAATTCAAGCCAAACATTTAAAACGAATCGTCTAGATCGCAATCGTTTGTGTGAATTACTTAGATTTGGAGATATTGCTGTTCATCTCAGTGATCCGGCGGAAATAGAACTGAATACGAGTAAAGGTAAAGCATTACATGAGTGTTTAGATTACTTAGATATTAATCAGCAGTTAGTTTATCATCGCTTACGAGACTGCCGTGGACTATTAACCAATCAAATTCATAATGCAGTTGTGAAATTTGTTCGAGATAATGCTTGGAATCCTATTCTATATTTTGCACAAGGAGCGGTATATTTAGCTCCGTATGATTCCGGAAAAGACAAATTAGAGAATGTTCAAGAATTAGTCTGGCATAGAATAATTAATGGTGATCCTGACAATAATATTGAAGGATTAGAAAATTATTTCAGCCTTGGTGAAGTAGGATTTGTTAGACAGGGAAAAGGAGTGAAGTTTGCTCCAATTACTCATGAAATATTTACTCCTAAAGAACTGATTTATAAGCTGCCAAATGTAGTTATAGCTAATGTCAAAAATTTTCAATCTTTAGCTACGCCGAAAAGACTTCAGAAGTTAGATTTACCTAATCGAGAACAACTTGAACAAGCTGCTGTTATTTGGACAGATCGCTTAGCTGAATTTTTGATTCTTGTACAACGAGAATTTTTTAATACTTCTGATAAACGAGATCAATATATCAGTTGGACTTTAACTGAACTACACTTACAAAATAGTATTTCATACGAACAAACTCAAATACAATCAGGCGGAGTAAATTATGGTTGGTATTATGTTGCAGTTCAGTATATTGTTAATCATCCTAAATTAGATGTGAGTCCCAATTCTGAATTCTTTTCGGATTTTTTAGTAAGGTTTGCTCAAAAACTAGCAGATTGGGCAGAAGAAAATCACTTACTTCCAGAGCATAAAAATTCCACGAAAGAGGCTTTATTTAATTACATCTCTCAATATCTTGAAGTTTCAGGATGGAACCATACTTCAGCTAGCTTTGAATCTGAATTAACGGCTTATACCGAAGCAAAAACAAAAAACAATCCAATTTGTTCATTGAGTTCAGGAGAATTTGTAGCAGAAGATCAATTAGCCTCTGTTGTGCTATTTAAGCCTCAACAATATAGTAATAAAAATTCTTTAGGTGCTGGAAGAATCAAACGAGGTATTTCTAAAATATGGTCTTTGGAAATGATATTACGTCAAGCTTATTGGTCTGCAACACCAGGAAAGCTGGAAGAAAGACAACCTATTTTTCTCTATATTTTTCCCGCATACGTTTACTCACCTCAAGTAGCTTGTGCAGTTGGAGTATTGACGAGAAAGCTAGAGCGAATGACTCTTTCAAAGGTTTGTAAATACTTAAAACAAGGTGGTTATTTAGATCTTAAAGGTAAAGAATTAGATCTTAAATTCCTACAAGATTTACCCTGGCTAACAAAACCACCAAAATCTGGACGATATGGTAATGAACACTCAAATACAGATTTACCTTTCATGGCTATTTGTCCAACTACAACAATGGGTACAACAGTTACAGATGCCTGGGTTGAACCTGTATTTAAAGCACTTGCTTTACCAATACTTTTAGGCGTTAAAGTTGTTGCTAGTCCCAGTTACGAGCCACTCTATAAAAGTGATAGAGAATTTTTAGAAACTATTATCTTGGATGGAGTCGCAGGATTTTGGAATATATTAGATTTACCCACATCGCTACGAATTCAAGATATTTATCCAGCAATTCAACGATTATTAGTGGCTTATTGTCTGCACTTAGATAGTCGCAGTAAAGGTCAAGATGAACGTTGGCAAGCATTTAATGGAACCGTTAGGGAGGTGATGACAGATGTTTTAAATGTTTTTACTTTAGCCAATGAAGGATTACGTCGAGATGGGCGAGATTCTCCAACATCAAAGGAGGTCAAAACCTATTGGAAATATACTGATATTTTGTTAGAAGGAGACAAAGAAATGAGCGAAAAACTACAAGTTACAAGAGATTTGGTTACTCAATATCGCCAGTTTTACAAAGTTAATTTACGTGACTCTAGCCATGCAATCTTATTGCCTATTACTAAGGCTTTAGAAGTGATTCTTTCTACGCCAGAAAATTGTGATAATGAAGAATTAACTTTACGAGGTTCTGGGGTAATTAAAGATGCCTTAGATCGTCAAAAGCCTTATACTCGTCCAATTCTATTAAACACAGCAATTGCTTATGAAACTCGACAACAACAAGAATTACAAGCCATTCAGACTTTTATGAAAACCTGCGTAAATGAGCTATTTCAAAAGATGTGTAAAGGTGATATTGCTTTACTGCAAGAACATCGAAACCGGATTAAAGCGGGGGCTGAATTTGCCTATCGGATGATGACTTTAGAAGAGAAAGCAAAATCAGAGGAATTAGACTCTTCAGAATGCTCCCAAACCCCCAATAATGGGGAAGTTAAGGATTAAAAATGCCCCTTTGTATTCAATTTTGGGGGAAACAGATTCAATCTTGTTCACTGATTTAGTAGTAAAAAAAATGACCATTCTCAATTCTTTAACGACTCAATTTAACACTGATTTTCCTCGGTTGGCTGCTGGAAAATATATTCACTTTCTTTTAGTGCGTCATAGTCAATCTTTTCCTGTCTTTCAAACCGACGGTATTTTGAACACAGCGCGAACACAAGCAGGTTTAGAAAAGACGGATAAAATCAGCCGTTTAGTCATGTTTAAACGCAAACAAACAACCCCTGAACGGTTAGCCGGACGAGAATTATTACGCTCATTAGAATTAACTAGTTCTGATAAAGAGAGTGACAAGCATTGCGAATATAACGGTGAAAAATCTTGTAAACAATGCCCTGATTGTATTATTTATGGCTTTGCAATTGGAGATAGCGGTTCAGAACGTTCTAAAGTATATTCAGATTCCTGTTTTTCTCTCAGTCCCTATGAACAATCTCACAAAAGCTTTACCTTTAATGCTCCGTTTGAAGGGGGAACAATGAGTGAGAAAGGTGAAATGCGAAGTGCTATTAATGAACTAGATCATATTTTACCTGAAGTCACTTTTCCCAGTGTTGAAACGTTGCGAGATTCAACCTATGAAGGCTTTCTTTATGTATTAGGTAATCTGCTACGAACTCGCCGTTATGGCGCTCAAGAATCTCGTACAGGTACGCTAAAAAACCATTTACTAGGAATTGCTTTTTGTGATGGTGAAATTTTCAGTAATTTACAGTTTACCCAAGCTTTGTACGATCAGCTTGAGGATGATATTAATGCTCCCATAGATAAGATAAAACAAGCAGCAACAACTGTGGCACAAGATTTACTCAATGATGAACCTGTGATTAAAAAACATCTGATTTTTGGTGAACAACTCGATGAGTTACTCAATGAAGTAAGTACTCTTTATCAAGATGAAACGCAGCTTCAAGAAACCTTGACTAAACTCTATAACCAAACTCAATCCTACGCTCAAACTTATGGTGCTTTAGCAAAACCAGGTAAGGGTAAGAGTAAAAAATAAATCGTATTCGGTGCATCAAACTATCATTTTTAGAGATCATTCTATTATTTTAATTTGATGCATCTTACCCATCTTATTCAATTCAGCTTCTGTCATGACAATTTATTGCTGCCAACTCACGCTACATGATAATGTTTTTTTCGCCAGTCGAGAAATGGGAATTCTTTATGAAACAGAGAAATACTTGCATAATTGGGCGTTAAGTTTTGCTCTTTTTTGTCCTAAAATTATTCCTCAAGTTTACCGTTTGCAAGGAAAAAATGCTCAAACACCAGGATATTTAAATACGGATGTAGAGTGTAATTTACTGCATCTCAATCAAGCAAAAGTTTACGTTTTTCCGGCTCAACCGCTGCATTGGTCTTATCAAATTAATACGTTTAAAGCGGCTAAAACAACCTATTATGGTCGCTCTAAACAGTTTGGAGATAAAGGAGCAAATCGTAATTATCCGATTAATTATGGACGAGCAAAAGAGCTTGCAGTCGGTAGTCAATATCGCACTTATATCATTGCTACGGCTGAATTTGAAGCTAAAATTCCGCGATGGATACGGTTAGGAAAATGGGCAGCTAAAGTCAAAGTAGATGTAATTCCTATTCCTGAAAATATCATTAATAAAAAGCAAGGAGAATACTCTTGTACTCATCCATTAAACCCGCTAGATTTATCCGAAACTACTCAAATACTTCTCTACAACCGGATTGTAATGCCGCCCTCAAGTCTAGTCAGTCAGGCCAAAATAACAGGAGAATATTGGCAATATAAAAAACAAGAATGGTCAGAATTTCGTCAACGTTATCCACAACTTCCCGAACGATTTAATTTACCAATAGGAGCATTTTATGGTGCAGCAACAGCTACAACAACCGCTTAATTCTAAAACCCTTCATTCTTGGGTGATTGAATTAGGAGCCGCAGAAAAAGGTAAAGTTCCTGCAACCCTTTCTCGGGCAATTCATGCACAAGTGATGAACTGGTTAAATTTAAGTTCTCCAATCATTGCTGATACAATTCACAATATGCAAGCCTCACCATTCAGTCTTTCTGGGTTAATGGGAAGTCGTCGGAAAGGCGGAACTCAACCGGGGGATCGCTTTTTAATTCGGATTAGTTTACTGGATGATACTTTAGTTCAACCCTTATTAAATGGAATTGAAAAATGGGGAAATAAGCCGATTATTTTAGGTAAATTTCCTTTTGTATTACGTCAAGTTTATACTCTTCCGGGGACTCATCGCTTAGCGGGTTCAACTTCTTATGAAGTATTAAGCAAAACTGCTGTTTTAGGGAATAGTTTAACCCTTGAATTTCTATCGCCCACTAGTTTTAAACAAACTGATGGAATTCAAACTTTTCTGTTACCTGAACTTGTTTTTAGTAGTTTATGGCGACGCTGGAATCAATTTTCCCCTGAAAGATTACAGCTTCTTAAACAAGAATGGCAAGGAAAAGTATCTGCTTATGAACTAAAAACTCAAGCTTTAAAAATGGAAGGCGGGGGTGAAATTGGCGCTCAAGGTTGGGTGAAATATTGCTTTAAAGATCCGCAACAAATGAAGATGGCAATAATTTTAGCTCAATTTGCTTTCTTCTCAGGAATTGGTCGCAAAACGTCAATGGGAATGGGACAGGCTCGTTTTAAAAATTAACGGGCAAAGAGGGCAGTAAAAATATTTTGTCAACAGGAAATTACAGAAATATGAATTCAACCGACTATTTACCTCTGGCTTATTTGAATGCTTGGGAATATTGCCCAAGGCGATTTTATCTAGAATATATACTCGGAGAAATGGTGGATAATGAACATATTTTAATCGGTCGGTATTTGCATCGCAATATTAACGAAGAAAAAATATCTCAAATGGGAGAAAAACGAATTTTTCAGCAACAATGGGTATGGAGCGATCGCCTAATGACAAATGGTATTATTGATGCAGTAGAAGAAGAAAACAATAAACTGATTCCTGTTGAATATAAAAAAGGTCGAATGGCGTATCATTTAAACGATCATTTTAAACTCTGTGCAGCGGCTTTATGTTTAGAAGAAATGACCGGAAATTCTATTGCTTACGGCGAGATTTTTTATCACAGTAACCGCCGCCGTCAAACGGTTGAATTTACTCCTCAACTGCGTCAAGCCACAGAAGCAGCGATTTTTGCGGCACAGGCAGCAGCTTATCAACCCATGCCTGCTCCAATTTCTAATACTAAGAAATGCCGAGATTGTAGCTTAAAAGGGATTTGCTTACCGAAAGAAATACGCCGCTTAGCGACTGAATCTGCTGAAAATTAAACATTGTAGTCAAAAAGGAAAACACAAAAATGTCTGTATTGTACATTACACAACCGGATGCTATTCTCAATAAAAAATATGAGGCATTTATTGTCTCCTTAAAGCAAGAAGATGGCAGTTGGGAAAAGCATTCTGTTCCCGCTCAAACTGTTAATCAGGTAGTTTTGATGGGAAACCCTCAAATTACCGGAGATGCCCTGAGTTATGCTTTAGAACTCGGAATGCCTGTTCATTATTTATCCTATTTCGGTAAATATATCGGTACGGCACTTCCTGGCTATTCTCGTAACGGTCAGCTTCGTTTAGCTCAATATGCCACCCATTGCCACGAAGAAAAACGATTAGAATTAGTCAAGCTCATTGTAGCAGGAAAAATACATAATCAATATTCTGTACTGTATCGCTATGGACAAAAAGATAATTCATTAAAACTTAGAAAAAAACAAGTCAGCGAACAGAAAACCCTCGATCAAGTACGCGGAATTGAAGGAATTGCTGCCCGTGAATATTTCGAGAATTGGTCAAACATTTTAAGTGAACCTTGGTCTTTTATTGGTCGCCGTCATCGCCGTCCCTCCGATCCAATGAATGTATTACTAAACTTTGCCTATGGTTTATTACGCATACAAGTAACCGCAGCCGTTCACATTGCTGGACTCGATCCATATATCGGCTATTTACATGAAACGACACGAGGTCAACCCGCAATGGTACTTGATTTAATTGAAGAATTTCGTCCTTTAATTGCTGATAGTTTCTTACTTTCCTTACTCAGTCATAAAGAAATTAAACCTTCTGATTTTGAAGAAAGCTTAGGAGCCTATCGCCTGAAAGAAAGCGGACGCAAACAATTTCTAGAAGCCTTTGAACGCAAACTAACCACTGAATTTAAACATCCAGTTTCAGGCGATCGCTGTACTTACCGTCGTGCCATTGAATTACAGGCTCGTTTACTGTCTCGTCACCTCCAAGAAGGTGTGATTTATAAACCCTTAAAAATCCGATGAATACATTATTTTATCTTGTGATTTACGATCTTCCCGACAACAAAGCCGCCAATAAACGCCGCAACCGCCTGCATAAATTATTATCGGGTTACGGAAAATGGACACAATATAGTGTGTTTGAATGCTTCTTAACTGCGGTACAATTTGTCAAACTGCAACAAAAAATCGAAGCCGTGATTAAGCCTGTAGAAGACTCTGTCCGCATCTATGTTTTGGATGCAGGATCATTGCGGCGCACCATTACCTACGGCTCCCAACAGCCTCGACAGCAAGACACTATTATTTTATAGTGGAGGAGTGAGAATTTTGACGGGTCAAAGCGCCCTCGAAATACCGGGACTCCCGTCAGATCGCCAGAACCTTGATAATTAAATACGATAGAGCGTTTTTACCATAGCCTTATGGCAGTTAGCCGATGGCTGAAATGGTACTTTTAGATCAGTCCCGTCAGTTTTGCATTTTCAGCGCTGACAGGCTCTGGGTTTCAGGCGACAGTCTTTCTATTTAATGAATCCTGTTTACGGGATTGAAACATAAGTCAAGTTACAGTTGGAACAGAAATTTGGCATCTTTCTATTTAATGAATCCTGTTTACGGGATTGAAACAAGTACCATACTCGTATATATGATCCGAACCACCCAATCTTTCTATTTAATGAATCCTGTTTACGGGATTGAAACATATTTCAAAATCAAAAGGTAACGATATTATTGCTGACTTTCTATTTAATGAATCGGTGTTTACGGGATTGAAACATCAATGCCGTGTCCTGCCTGTTTCCAAACTTGGTACTTTCTATTTAATGAATCCTGTTTACGGGATTGAAACAATCAATCCCTATCCACCTTCTATTGGGAACACATTGGAAGCTTTCTATTTAATGAATCCTGTTTACGGGATTGAAACGAAGCTCAATATAATAATGGCTTTATATTGATGAATCTTTCTATTTAATGAATCCTGTTTACGGGATTGAAACGAATCCACCGTATTGATACGACTGTAATGGGGCTGCCTTTCTATTTAATGAATCCTGTTTACGGGATTGAAACCATTTTTAATGAATCGATAGCTTTGTCTAACCAATTGCTTTCTATTTAATGAATCCTGTTTACGGGATTGAAACACAAAACGAAACAATTGATTCTCGCAGCCGATGCTGCTTTCTATTTAATGAATCCTGTTTACGGGATTGAAACTACTCTTACATACTAGCACAAAATGTGTACACACAACTTTCTATTTAATGAATCCTGTTTACGGGATTGAAACCGAATGTATACGGGCGTTATCACCCCAGAAGTTTTCTTTCTATTTAATGAATCGGTGTTTACGGGATTGAAACTATAGGATGATTATTGTAGAAATTATAGATTATCTACTTTCTATTTAATGAATCGGTGTTTACGGGATTGAAACTCTAATAAGGCTACAGCAGTTGTCATAGTGATACCAGCTTTCTATTTAATGAATCGGTGTTTACGGGATTGAAACACCGGAGCGGGGCATGGTCAACCTACTAGCATGCTTTCTATTTAATGAATCCTGTTTACGGGATTGAAACATGCAATAATCATAATGATTTTTTCACCATTCATAACTTTCTATTTAATGAATCGGTGTTTACGGGATTGAAACATTTATGATAGTTTCATGGTTGCTTAATTCGATGGTTACTTTCTATTTAATGAATCCTGTTTACGGGATTGAAACAATTAAACACAACAAAGACAAACAAAAATAATGCTTTCTATTTAATGAATCCTGTTTACGGGATTGAAACTAAAAAGACTAATCATAGCTTAGATATAATTGAACGCTTTCTATTTAATGAATCCTGTTTACGGGATTGAAACACGGGTTGAGGGCATTCCTTAAGCTGGAGCCGGATGCTTTCTATTTAATGAATCCTGTTTACGGGATTGAAACTCTCAATTATATTGGTTGCTAACCGCAAAAGTCAAGTCTTTCTATTTAATGAATCCTGTTTACGGGATTGAAACCAGTTGCCCAAGCTCATCCTCTAGTCGATTGGTCTCAACTTTCTATTTAATGAATCCTGTTTACGGGATTGAAACTTTCAATCAATAGCGTTCATTGTAACAATTGCCGCTACTTTCTATTTAATGAATCCTGTTTACGGGATTGAAACCTGCGAGGAAACACAATATCTTGAATGGTCTGCACAACTTTCTATTTAATGAATCCTGTTTACGGGATTGAAACCCTGTTCCTTTAGCACAACAGCTCTGGGAATATTATTCTTTCTATTTAATGAATCCTGTTTACGGGATTGAAACTATTCAGAGATGCCGCGATCACCAACCAATCTGGACTTTCTATTTAATGAATCCTGTTTACGGGATTGAAACCATTCCTTTCAGGCAAAAGTCTCAGGCTTTTCTTGCTTTCTATTTAATGAATCCTGTTTACGGGATTGAAACTATTCGGGGGAATTAATTCCCCCATTTATTGCCCATGACTTTCTATTTAATGAATCCTGTTTACGGGATTGAAACACGGGCATATATTGGCGGTGGCGATCGCAACTCACTTTCTATTTAATGAATCCTGTTTACGGGATTGAAACACGGGTTGAGGGCATTCCTCAAACTTGAGCCGGATGTAGCTTTCTATTTAATGAATCGGTGTTTACGGGATTGAAACACGAAAGATGAGTTCGGAACGACTCATACTCAAGTTTCTTTCTATTTAATGAATCCTGTTTACGGGATTGAAACCGTTTAAGATTGTTGCGGTTGATGTTTGGCGGACTTTCTATTTAATGAATCGGTGTTTACGGGATTGAAACAGGAGTTGCTACCCGCCCCGCGTGTGTCGCATGGCTTTCTATTTAATGAATCCTGTTTACGGGATTGAAACAGAATTTTGTCCCTACTGAAGTAACCGTACTCAGACTTTCTATTTAATGAATCCTGTTTACGGGATTGAAACAAGTTAACTGGAGGTGTAGATAATGTTGGCTGCTTACCCTTTCTATTTAATGAATCGGTGTTTACGGGATTGAAACAATATACATATTCCGTTATCTAGCTGATGTGGACTTTCTATTTAATGAATCCTGTTTACGGGATTGAAACTCGTCATCAGAGGTATCGTCATCGGAAATATCCGCTTTCTATTTAATGAATCGGTGTTTACGGGATTGAAACAAATTAATAGTCCGTTACGAGATTTTATAGAATCTATACTTTCTATTTAATGAATCCTGTTTACGGGATTGAAACAAAGTATTAGAAAAAGAATATCAGATATTAGGAAAACTTTCTATTTAATGAATCGGTGTTTACGGGATTGAAACTAAGAACTGGGTGATGTGGCAACTATTAGAAATATACTTTCTATTTAATGAATCGGTGTTTACGGGATTGAAACTTTGCTTCAATCTTCTGATTAATTGTTGGATTTAATCTTTCTATTTAATGAATCGGTGTTTACGGGATTGAAACTATATACCATTCCTCAACGGCTTTTGGGATATCATTCTTTCTATTTAATGAATCGGTGTTTACGGGATTGAAACATCAACGCTGCGACATCTCAAGCTGAATTAAATAAGCTTTCTATTTAATGAATCGGTGTTTACGGGATTGAAACTTATATCCACCTCGCAACACATTTATAATAGTCCACTTTCTATTTAATGAATCGGTGTTTACGGGATTGAAACAATAAAAGCCAACACCATTATCGATTAAATCCGGCTTTCTATTTAATGAATCGGTGTTTACGGGATTGAAACTATTATCAGTTAAAGATACAATATGATTTTCTAATGCTTTCTATTTAATGAATCGGTGTTTACGGGATTGAAACAATCAAGTGGCTATATTGTGCGGAGTCATACCAAACTTTCCATTTAATGAATCGGTGTTTACGGGATTGAAACTTGAAAGACAATAATCAAGACATTATTAATCATATCTTTCCATTTAATGAATCGGTGTTTACGGGATTGAAACCTATATTTGCATTGTACCAATAAAAAATCAAACTTTCCATTTAATGAATCGGTGTTTACGGGATTGAAACGTTCTAAACTCAGTTTTCGTTGAAGCTCAACAAGCTTTCCATTTAATGAATCGGTGTTTACGGGATTGAAACTTTTCTCAGCTGGATACCTTGTTCAACGACATTAGTATTCTTTCCATTTAATGAATCGGTGTTTACGGGATTGAAACATTCTTAGCGCTGGCACTAGGAATAAATAAAGCGCTCTTTCCATTTAATGAATCGGTGTTTACGGGATTGAAACGCCATCGCTAAACTACAGCTTACCATCTTCCAGTCACTTTCTATTTAATGAATCGGTGTTTACGGGATTGAAACTATCTCAGGTACAACTTGCGCCCGTCCACCGGGCTTTCTATTTAATGAATCGGTGTTTACGGGATTGAAACCTCGGTTGCTGGAGCATTAGTCTGTCCGGTCCGGCTAGCTTTCTATTTAATGAATCGGTGTTTACGGGATTGAAACTCACTGTAGAGGTTTTTCTGGAATTTAGAAAGGGAGCTTTCTATTTAATGAATCGGTGTTTACGGGATTGAAACGCGGATATAAATATATGCTCTACGCTGGGCACCAAGATAATACTTTCTATTTAATGAATCGGTGTTTACGGGATTGAAACTTGATTTAGAACCTGTTGTTTCCCTCGGTGATGGCTTTCTATTTAATGAATCGGTGTTTACGGGATTGAAACATTCTGAGCTGAGTGACTCTTGTTGAGCGTGTAGATTCTTTCTATTTAATGAATCGGTGTTTACGGGATTGAAACACGCCACGCCGTCGCACTTGGGTCATAACAGCTTCACTTTCTATTTAATGAATCGGTGTTTACGGGATTGAAACACAGCTCAAACAATCTAATCGGGAATGATGGGGGGCTTTCTATTTAATGAATCGGTGTTTACGGGATTGAAACGAGCAAGTATCATGGCAAAGCAAAATCCACCTACCTTTCTATTTAATGAATCGGTGTTTACGGGATTGAAACAATCTGCTCTGGAACTTAAAAAATGGGCTAAAAATTCTTTCTATTTAATGAATCGGTGTTTACGGGATTGAAACGATCAGATAAAAACATTAAAACTTGAGGAATCCTCACTTTCTATTTAATGAATCGGTGTTTACGGGATTGAAACGATGATAGCCGTCGAGATTCGGGCATTGTGCTGTAATTCTTTCTATTTAATGAATCGGTGTTTACGGGATTGAAACATTATCACATTCGTTCGGTGATGCAGGATGAAGCTACTTTCTATTTAATGAATCGGTGTTTACGGGATTGAAACAGAGATGCTCACTTGCAACTGAGCTGCTTTTTCCCTTTCTATTTAATGAATCGGTGTTTACGGGATTGAAACGTTTCGAGGAAGCTCTCCGACTTCCTGAAGTTAAACTTTCTATTTAATGAATCGGTGTTTACGGGATTGAAACGATATTGAATAAGAGTCTCTTCAACGGCTGCAAACTTTCTATTTAATGAATCGGTGTTTACGGGATTGAAACAATGAGTTGATATTCCCTTGCGTCCTAGGCCTGCAAACTTTCTATTTAATGAATCGGTGTTTACGGGATTGAAACTCGTAATACCCCGAGTTCTGATTCACGGCTACACTTTCTATTTAATGAATCGGTGTTTACGGGATTGAAACGTCTATATTTAGGACTCATCTTATCAATTATGTCATCTTTCTATTTAATGAATCGGTGTTTACGGGATTGAAACTAACCGAATAGCAATAAAATCTCAGATTCCCTATCTTTCTATTTAATGAATCGGTGTTTACGGGATTGAAACATACAAAATCTGTCACAGAAAAAGCTGAGCAGCTAGCTTTCCATTTAATGAATCGGTGTTTACGGGATTGAAACTTAAGATTCTTTTTACAAGAGAAAAAGGGGAGACTAATCTTTCCATTTAATGAATCGGTGTTTACGGGATTGAAACAAAAAACCCGAAGATGCGATTAAATAATAAATAACTAATTCTTCCCTAAAATCTCAGAGAGATAATTTGCTGTAGCTTCAACTAAAGTAATCGCATTCTCATACATCATCCGAGTTGGCCCCAACATTCCCACACTACCGACGGGGACTGTATCTCGATGATATGGGGCACAGATCAATGTACAGGTTTGAATGGGTTCAAGTGGGTTTTCAGCCCCGATACGAATATTAACAGTTTCTTCTTCGTTGGGAAGCTGGACAATTAACGGCCAAAGAGATTCTTGTTCATCTTCGAGTAAATGCATCAGAGTCTGTACCTGTTGCAGTTGAGAAAATTCCGGCTGACGTAATACTTCGGAAACACCGCTAAATTGAATCCGAGTATAGTCTGGTATTTGGTGGCGGCGGCTAAAATTCGTCAGAAGTTCCCTTAAAAAGTCGGCATAGCGTTGGAATTCGCGATCTAAGGCTTGCCAGTCGAGGGTTGCCAATTCAGTTAGCGATCGCCCACGAAGATGATGATTTAAGAAATTGGATAATAGTTGTAATTCCTGTTCTATCAGTTCTTCGTCTTCTGGTAAAGGTAAACTATTGGTAGCCGACGACGACGACGACGACGACGACGAGGGCGTAACAGTATCAGCTTGAGAAGACAGTTCCATCACGCTAGACTGAGTCTGATATGCATCTGTTACCACTACTAACATCACTGTTTTAGGATCTATTAAGACCAGTTGTAAATGCCGTAAACAGTCTGTTATGGTTTGTGGCATTGTAATCAGGGTGATATATCCACTCAAGCTTGATAGAATTTGAGCAGCCCCCTTTAAAATCGTTTCTACACTCGAACTTTGATGATCGAGCTGTTCTCGCAATAGTTGAGTTACCTGCTGTGCTAATGTCTCAACCGGTGAAATCAGTTGATCGACATAGATCCGGTAGCCAAAGTCTGATGGTACTCGTCCCGCCGAAGTATGAGGTTGATACAATAGTCCTTCTTTTTCTAACAGTCCCATACCATTGCGGATGGTTGCTGGGCTAACGTTTAAATCATACTCTTTCGCCAATACTTTAGAACCCACAGGTTCAGCCGTGGCGATATAATGACGGACAGTTGCCCAGAGAATATGCTGTTGTCGCTCTGTTAATTTCACTTGTAAAGACATTCCATCTCAAACAGATTTTATCAAACTCGTGTAGGATGCGTTCGCAGAGCTGCCCTTCAATAATAAAATTGAGTTAGTTTTTATAAAATAAAGATAGCAGATTATTTTCATTTTAACCTAAGATTTAGGAGAGTTATTGTAGCAATAACCACTCTATCCCATTGTTCATAGACTGATTTACAAATGTCGCAAACCCATTACTGTATCGCTAACCGGATTAATCACACTGCTGTTTGAGCAAGATTGGTACTACAAACTGGTATTTTTAGCAACTATATTTTTTTATTTGATCTATGTAAACTTTTGTTATTTATGCCACGTGCGAGATCTGATAACTTTGTTTTTTAGGAAGAATGATATCAAACTCTGTTCCTGCTCCTAATTGAGATTGACATTTCAAATAACCATGATGTTTTTGTTCAATAATTTCGCGACTAATTGCCCGTCCTAAGCCTGTTCCTATATTAACAGGTTTCGTCGTAAAAAAGCTCTCAAAAATTTTCTGTTGATTCTCAGCATAAATACCAGGGCCGTTGTCTACCAACCGAATTCTTACTGGGTCTGAATCTAGGTTGTTAGTGAAAATTGTAATCATTTAACTCGGTTTATCTTGTTCAATTAAAGCATCAATTGCATTATTAATTAGATTGAAAACAACTTGTGACAAAGAACTAAAATATCCTTCTATTAAGGGAAGTTAGCCATATTATTTTTTAATTTAAATTACATTTTTAGTCCGAGTTTTAATAATTAAAAGTAAACTATATCAGCAACTATGAATATCAACAAATTGAGGAATAGCTTCATCTAAACGAGAATTTTTTTTAAACTTGCAGCATTTGGTTTAGTTCGTTCTGCGCTAATTTTAATGGCTTGCAATAGGTTAGGTAAATCTTATTCAATATAATCTAATTCAATTTATTCTACTTTTTATATCATACTTTCAGGAGGCTCATAAAATTATTGTTGATTGGTATAAATCATTTCTAGTAAATTATCTGTATCTTCAATTAAATAACCCATATTGCCAGAAATACAACTCACAGGATTATTAATTTCGTGGGCAATACCTGCGACAATTTCGCCTAAACTAGATAGCTTTTCATGTTTAATTATTTGAGATTGAGCTGATTTTTGCTATTATTCCAATAATAACTTAACTTGGGCAATTAAGTGATTAAATTATTGTGTTAAACTGCCTAGCTCATCTGGGCTTGTGACTGAAACTTGGATATCAAAATCAGATTATTTAGTCACTTTTTGAGTAATATTAGTTAAGTATTGAATCTGTTTTTAGATCAATTTAGTTATCTACTTAGATAGAGAAAATGCAATTATAACTGATATAAAAAGGCTTGTGAAAATAATTATATTATGAAACCTATAGGCTTTCTGTAATATTTATTGCGTTTCTTCACTCACTAAAATAATATTTGTGCTTAACTGAGATAGTCTTTCATAAAAAGAGTCTGAATCCTCATGAAAATAATGTATTTTTCAATAAACTAATTCTGGATTACTCTGATATTTATAAATAGTTTATCTTTCAATATTAAGCTGCTGTCTACTTTGATTGCAGTTATCCATATAGGGTGTAATACTTGCTTGATACTCTTTAATTAAAAGATTCATTAATTCTGTTTATTCATCGTACTCAGTTACTTCAGCATCTTCGTAAGACTCTGTTAATACTGTCCAAGATTGATTAAAACGAGATTTATAATATTTAATTTATTCATATTCCTGCTGAAACTGTTCTAAGTTATCAAGAGATAATGTAACAGCTTGCTGATGCGTAATAACGTTCATAAAGTTAATTTGTACATCAGATAATAGCCTCATTGATTCCAGAATATATTAAATCATTTTTTTATCCTAATTTTGAGAGTGATTACTAATAATAATTCCTGCCGTCGATCCCATAACAGTAATACTGATTGATAAAATATATCCTAAAGTCATTTTATAACTTACATCAAGTTGATTCAGCCAAGGCTTTAGCTCTATTTTTGAAAAATTAAATAAGCTTGGTATTTGTTTAGTGAAGTGGTAAGATTTAATTTGGATTCCCTAAAAAATATAATAGAATCCCTAATAAAAATTACTGAAATATTTAGTTCAGCTATCATCAAAGTCTATCGCTATTGATAGTATTCCCAACACTAAATTCAATCTTTACATTTAATGAAAAGCGGTTCTTAACTTCATCCTGCTGTATTGTATAAATCCTGGGAAAATGGTAGGATATAACGTGATAATTTGTAATGAGTTCGTTAGTTAGGGGCTAGTCTAGAGGGTTTATAACAGTCAAAGAGATGCTCTAAACAGGCTCTGCAATCGATTAAAATCAGTGCTGCTAAATTGAAGTCAGAAATAGAATTAGTAATATTTTGACCGATAAAGACATCTGCCCGCAAGAATTCCTTCTTCGAGTCCAACAATTTTTACGGAGTCATTCAGACCCTAAGCCTTAATTAAAACGGAGAGGGTGGGATTCGAACCCACGAGAAGCCCATAAGACCTCTAACAGATTTCGAGTCTGCCGCATTCAACCAAGCTCTGCCACCTCTCCACATTAAATCTGAAATCATATTCAAGATTGGTGCTTTTAATTATATCAGAGAAATGAGCCATCGGTTTCATCGGAACTGAGGTGAGTAGAAAAGCCTTCACTCGGTGTCCATTGCAACGCCCCATCTCGCCCGACCCAAAACACCTGGACTTGTTGCTGATACAGTTGTTCAATCGTCTCTGGATCAATAGACTCAGATGAAGCGATCGCCACTTTCGGTCGTAACAATTGTAATACTCTTTGATCGAGCCGTCTTCCCGACCACCACAATACATCAACCGGGTTTAAGCCTTGTTGTTTAATCAAATCTTCCTGTTCTTTCAAGGAAATATCTCCAAACAACATCCATATTTGATTACGGATGAGAAATTTAACCATTGGGGTCTCAGCATCGATCAATTCTATCTGAGTTGAACCCAATTCAACCGGATTTTCAACCGCCAAGGGAATATATATCCCGTTTTGTTGTTCTAAAGCGGCTTGAATTGCTTGATTACTGACTTCATAGGTTTTTTTTGAGGCTGGGTTATCATAAAAGATCTCAACCGGGATTTTCTCTAAAATCGTTTGCCAACCAATACTTAAGCCGAGGCGAGAATGAGTAGCAACAGACCAATCTATCTGATTAATTCCCTGCTGTTGTAAAACAGGTAAAACTGTATAACGCGCAGTGTTTTTACCCCCACTATTAACTAAAGTAATTTCTCCTTGATCTTCAATCAATAAAATAGGTTCTCCGGGCGTATTCAACACAGTCACCTGAAAACGAGAATATTTACTGTATCCCGCTGGGACTGCGATCAGTAAAAACGCCACTAGAATTGCAATAGGAATGGGACGTAACCAAACGCGACTGGGTTGAGGGGGATAAAATTGATTGTTATCTTGCCGCTGAGAGTGATAAATTTCGCAACCCGCCCAAACGATGCAGTAGAGAGTATAGAGGGCAATTAGTTGCATCTCTGAAACAGCCCCGACAGTCATAGAATTACCGGGAAGTTGGGCAAAGCGTTGAACAATCTGAATTAAACCGACGAGGGGATAATGTAACAACCCGGCGATCGCACCGCCTGCAGTCGGGATAATCAATGCAACTGCAGCACTAATCATCCCGCCGAGGGTATTGACAACAATAAACGGTACCGTCAGGATATTGACCAGAATACTGTAGGGTGAAACCACCTTAAACGTGTAAAGTTGTAGGGGTAAGGTCCACACAGCCGCCGCAACCGGAACCGCAATCAGAGTGGCAATCGTTGGGGGCAGTATCTTCAAACGCTTGACAATAGCCGGGGCTGTAACGAGTAATCCGATTGTGGCCAGGAAACTAAATTGAAATCCTAAATCCCAAATCCATTGGGGATTCCACAACAGTAATACAATAGCGACAGCAAATAAGACATTCAGGGATTTAACTTGACGTTGTAAGACTAAACCAATTAAAGCCGCACCCCCCATTAAAGCCGCCCGTAATACCGATGCAGAACCGCCTGTGAGTCCGACATAACCCAACAGGGTCAATGAACCTAAACTTAAGCGAGTCTGAGCCTGTAACCGACGAGTTAATGTGAGTACAGTTCCCAGTAATAAGGAGACGTGAAACCCAGAAGCGGCTAATACATGGGCTAATCCCACCTGTACAAACGCATCACGAATATCATAGGGTAAATCAACCGCACGGCGACCCAGTACGATTGCACTGAGTAGAGACCCTTCTGGAACGCCCAACTTCCCCACAATCGCCTGTAAAATTCGTTGTTGTAAGGTAGACCATCCCCAAGGTGACTGTTGCAACGGTTGAATAGGACTCAGATAACGGCCTCTTAGCCCCGCAAATGCCCCTTGACGGGCTAAATAGGCTTTGAAGTCAAACGCCCCAGGATTAGAAGGCGGTTGAGGCTTGTAGAGGCTGCCTGTAATGGCAATATCTGCCCCTGGATAAAGCCCTGTCGCCTGCAATAAGGGGACTGTGACATAGAGTTTGCCGATCACATCTTGACTGACTGCGACGGGTTTATCATTGCCCGCTATTTCGCTAACTTGATAGGGATTGAACCAGAATTGACCCCGACCTGAACGAGTTACCCGAGGAGAATTGGCAACTTTTCCCCGAACAGTCATTAATAAATTTTGAGTACTACCACTTTGAGGAATCAGCCGACTGACATCATTGACTGCCGGGGTTGGGGTGCGTAAGTCGAGGTAAAGACTCGCCAATACTGCAATTAAACCCGCCATCAACCACACTGTTTCTGGAACTTTGGGAATCGAACGACTCAGTTGTAGTAAGCGTTGAGAAACCCTCTGCTTTCTCTCTGGGGGCTGGGTCAACAACTCTTCAACTTCATTACCGACTGCAGGAGAAAGTATCTGTTGCCCGGATTCCAATTTGAATAGGGTTTGAGATTTTCGCAGTTTACGAATAAACCATTGCCAACACACAGTGGCGATCGCTAAAATCAAACCCACCAAGAGTACCCCAGAGCGACCCCAACTGTAGGCACTCACGAGTAATCCTAGAATATAAGCAATTCCATAAATGAAGGCTGCCGTTTGATTCA
The DNA here is from genome assembly GCA_049649525.1 of Microcoleaceae cyanobacterium. GTDB lineage: Bacteria > Cyanobacteriota > Cyanobacteriia > Cyanobacteriales > Microcoleaceae > JAAURB01. Next base: position 164,783 of record JBARZE010000060.1, on the reverse strand, counting down.
TGGTTAATCCGAATCTGTGGGGCGCAGAACCCAATTATATTGAGAAGCCCAATTTTAAACCTAATACAACATGAATCAGCATCAATCCCAGAGCAATGCTGCCCACATAAGCATGAGTCGTACGGAACACGGCTTTACCACCGCCAAATCCGCTGAGGGAAATTAAACCATTGAGGCCGAGCAACCCGAGTAACACCGTCCCTGTCCAAAAATGAGGGCTTTCTAGAATGGGCTGCCGTTGCATGACGAGAGACAACAGTCCACCAGTATAGCCCAAGGCAAGAAATAAAAACATCCACGGGGCCAGTTTACCATGGGCAGAATGGTTAGTCGTCGCTACTTTTTCATCAGTTGTGAGTCGCCCTTTCCATCCGGAGTATCCGACAAAGCTACCCATAACAAAAATCACAATTCCCATCATCACCGGATGTCCCCAATGGGTAATGGGTTCTGGGATGCCCATGCTGCGAAATTGACTTGCAATGGGTTCTAATAATTCAGTAAGATTCATGATTTAGGTACAAGTAATGGGTTGTCGTGACGTTACATGTAACCAAAGTACGGAGGTAATGAGTTGTCGTGACGTTACATGTAACCAAAGTACGGAGGTAATGATGATTACTCGTGGGTATGAATTGATAATTCATCACTCATAATTCATAACTGATTGATTTGACTTTCCGGAACCGCATTCTCATCCGGTCTAATTTTAGAGCCATAAGTTCTGGCCCAAACTTTTGTTAATTCTGCCCCAAACAGGAAAATTTGAGCGGAATAAAACATCCACATGAGAAAAATCACCAATGAACCCGCTGCCCCATAAGCTGAGCCGACACTGCTTGTGCCTAAATATAAACTAATTCCAGCTTTACCGAGGGTGAATAAAATGGCGGTAATGACTGAACCGACGAGGACATCTTTCCAGGCAATCTCAACATCGGGTAAAACCCGGTAAATTTGACCAAATAATAGGGTCATTAACAGCACAGAAATGAGATTATCCGCCAGTGACCACACGATACTGGGGACTGGTAAATTTTGTTCTAAGATGCCACCCACTCCAGTTAAAACTGCACTCAAAATCAAAGACAACAGCAAAATTAAGCCTATTCCCATGATCATTAAAATCGACTTAATCCGAGTTACAATAAAGCCTTTGACTCCTTGTCCGGGTTTAGCTGCCACATCCCAAATCATGTTTAAGGCTTGTTTGAGTTGAACCACAACGGTAGTCGCACCAAAAATAACCGTTAGAATAGCAACAACTGTGGCAATGATATTAGACGCTGGCTTAAACTGGTTCTGAATCACCATCCGAACCGACTCGGCTGCATCAGCACCAATTAACCCTTCCATCTGTTCGATGACTTCCTGCCGAGCAACGCTTTCCCCGACAATAAAACCCACAACAGCAATCACAATAATCAACATTGGGGCAATGGAGAATAACATATAATATGCTAAGGCGGCCGCCAGGATAGGTACTTTATCCTGTTGCCATTCCTTAACTGCTTGTTTGAGTAATTTCCAGATTCTGTTAAAGTTCACAGGTTTGATTTTCTAGCCCAATCGCTGAGAGTAAAGATTCAGGTTTAGAACTAGTATTGTTTAAGTGGATAGGAATTTCAATCACAAACTCGGCTCCGTTTCCGGGAGCAGAATGACAGATTAAATGTCCCTTGTGTTTTTGTACCACAATTTGATAGCTTGTCAACAATCCCAAACCCTGCCCCCCACCGACGGGCTTTGTGGTGAAAAATGGATCGAATAAACGGGGTTGAATCTCTTCTGGGATGCCGATGCCGTTATCTTTAATCCGAATTATCACCTTTTCGGGATTAGTGTGTGCGGTCGAAATCCAAAGGGTAGGAACATAATCTGTTACTTGAGTCTGATGATCTTGCTGCTGTAGGGCATCAATCGCATTATCTAAAACACTATAAAATACTTGATTAATTTGACTCGCATAGCAAGTCACGAGTGGTAATTCTTGATAATCTTTAACGATTTGAATCGCGGGACATTGATCGTCTCCGTCTATTCGATGTTGTAAAAATAATAATGTACTTTCAATTCCTTGATGTAAATCAACTGTTTTAATATCCGATTCGTCTAAGCGAGAGAAAATTTTGAGCGCTAAAATAATTGTTCTAATTCGATCTACACCCGTTTTCATTGATCCCATAATTTTTTGAATGTCTAATATCAAAAAGTCTAGATCAATCTCTTCAGTCAGCTCTTGAATAGTTTCACTAGGATTGGGATATTCTTTTTGATATAAAGCAATCAGACTGAGTAAACTCTGAATGTATTCATGAGCATAACTAATATTACCTGAAATAAAGCTGACTGGATTATTAATTTCGTGGGCAATGCCTGCTACAAGCTGAGCTAAACTTGCCATTTTTTCTTTTTGAATCAGTTGAGCTTGTACCATTCTCAGCTCACCGAGTGCGGTTTGAAGCTGCTGATTTTGATCTTGAAGTTGTTTTTGAAGCTGTTGAATCGTCAGTTGATTTTGAATCCGAACAATCACTTCTTCAAACTCAAATGGTTTAGTAATATAATCACTCCCACCGACTTTAAATGCTTTGACTTTTTCATTAATATCATCAAATGCACTTAAAAAAATCACAGGCACATCAGCCGTTTTTGAATCTTGCTTCAGCTTTTCACACACCTCATAACCACTCATTCCAGGCATATTAATATCCAATAAAATTAGATCGGGAATCATTGCTTTAGTGGCCGTCAATGCCATTTGACCATTAATCGCTTGACGTACATTATAGCCACGATCAACCATCATCGTTGACAGTAGTCGTAAATTAGCGGGTGTATCATCAACAATGAGAATATCGGCTTTCAGTGAACTTAATTCTGGATCATTCATGCGGGTTAAAATCATTCATGTATCAAGTCTAACCACTTCGATTGTTCCGTTGCCAGCTTAATCGCTTTTTCCGGTGGAAGTGGCTCAGAAAAGTAATAGCCTTGGCCTAAATTACAGTCTAAGCTACGGAGTTGAACTAATTGCTGTTGGGTTTCTATTCCTTCAGCAATTACACTCATGTTCATCGTTTGAGCAATACCCAGAATCACTGAGACCAGCTTTACGTTTTCCGGTGTACCATCAAGATGTTCGATAAAAGAGCGATCGATTTTTAAAGTATCGACCGGGAAAGAATGAAGATAGCTCAAAGAGGAATAACCTGTGCCAAAATCATCAATTCCCAGTTGAATCTGACGCTGTTGAAGTTGTTGTAGAATCTCTGCTGCTGTTGTGGGATTATCCATAATCGCATTTTCTGTAATTTCTAACTTCAGACAGCGAGGATGAATGTGAGTTTCCTTTAAGACTTGCTCTATTTGCTCCACTAAATCTAATTGGGCAAACTGCTGAGTAGATAAGTTAACGCTGACGAATACCGAATCATGAAGCTCTCCTTGTTGTTGCCAGACCCGTAATTGATGGCAAGCTTGCTTCAAAACCCAATGACTGATCTGAGTCATTAAGCCAGTTTCTTCGGCAATCGGAATAAATGATTCTGGACTAATCAAGCCTCGTGTTGGATGATACCACCGAACCAGCGCTTCAAATCCTTCAATTGTTCCTGTTGTCAGGCTTAGGATTGGCTGATAATGAACAACAAGTTGTTGCTGATCGACGGCGCGATGTAACTCAGATTCTAACTCTAAAGCGTTGACCACTGCAAGATGCAGAGTCCGATCAAAGATATGATAACATCCTCGACCATTGGCTTTGGCTTGATACAGGGCGGTATCAGCATCTCTTAATAAATGTTCAGAATCTTTATGATCCAGGCAAGACAAAGCAATTCCAATACTGGCATTAATAAATACTTCGTATTGATTCAGCTTAAACGGTTGAGATAAGATCCCTAAAATCTTCTCTGCTGTTTGTACAGCTTCTTTTGCTCCTCTGACCTGCGGTAGTAACAAAGCAAATTCATCTCCGCCGAGTCGAGCTAAGATCTCGTGAGGCTGAAGTGACTGGTTAATTCGCTGACTCAAGGCAATTAACAGTTCATCTCCGACTAAATGCCCCAAAGAGTCGTTAACCACTTTAAAGCGATCGCAGTCAATAAATAAAACAGCCAATTGCCCATCGGGGGTGGGTTGAGTTAGCGCTGTGTCTAATTGTTGGCGAAATTGAATCCGGTTAGGCAGCCCTGTTAAAGTATCATGAAACGCGATCTGTTGTAGTTGAGCGTTAGCTGTTTCGAGTTGTTGGGTGCGTTGACGGACTCGTTGTTCGAGTTGTGCATTGAGTCGCCACAGTTGTTCTTCGGCGGTTTTTAGGGCGAGTTGATTATTGACACGAAGCACAATTTCTTCGTATTCAAACGGTTTAGTAATATAGTCTGAACCTCCGACGGTAAACCCTTTGACTTTATCGTTAACATCACTGAGAGCACTTAAAAAAATCACAGGAATTTGTGCTGTTTTCTGATTATTTTTTAATTGAGTACAAACTTCATAGCCGGTCAGATCTGGCATATTAATATCGAGCAGGATTAAATCAGGGGGGGCTGTGGACACTGCAGTCAGTGCCATTTGTCCGTTAATTGCTTTACGAACTTCATATCCTTGCTCACTGAGTAAGTTGGAAAGCAGACGCAAATTCACTGGGGTATCATCAACCACCAAGATATCGGCTTTGGACGAATGCGGTTGAAGCTGAATCATCATGGGTTAGATTATTAGTGAGGAAAGTCTTGTTTCAAGTCTAGCTTTTAGCTTCCGAAAATGATTTGATCGAAAACAACTTCTATCCTTATTGAGATCACAATCGAATTGGCGATCGCTTCAATGGCGATCAAATCAATCCCTGAAATCCATATAAAACCGTATAACAGATTATTGACTTAATCGGGTCTAAATTAAACTGATTCAGACTGGAATCTATCGCTTTTTAGAATGATTCACCTCAGCCGTCAACTTTCAGCGTTCAAAATAGAATTGAAGTTTTTAGATTTACTATTGCTTTTGCTGAGATCAAATTAGACTCAAAGAAATAAAAAAAAAATTTGATAATAATTCCGTATTTTTTCGGAGTATTGAACAATAAAATACACTTGAGTCCGGATCAAATATACTGAAATATTTTTTGTGATTGATTATTCTGAGGGCGGAGATGGACAGCAAAGAGAATAATCACCCATCAATAAACTATCTTATAACTCATGAAGAGAATTGATATAATTTGAACGAGTCAACTCATCTCGAGTTAAAAACCGTCAATCTGAGGTAGTCTTTGCTTTATGAGTGTAGCCGGGTTGGTTGAACTTTAGATCGCAAACACAACCCCTCGGAACACAATTACACTACAGTTACGATTCAAAATTGTCTATAAAAGTGAGGTGACATTGGAATTTAGGTAAAGTTTCTCCCGCCTAAAAGGGTCTTTTTGTTTTGGATGTATAACAGTTGAGAGTTAATTGTGGTTCAACTCCCACCACTGCCTAATACCAGCAGAAGTAGTGCATTGATCCGACCCGATTAGGCCACCTCAAAAGCTGTGTGATAATAGTAATGGGAGCCTTGTCCCACCCTCTCAGGATGTCTTTTTAGATAACCTACGTACTAATACGAGGAGAATATGTTGACCAGTGAATCTACGACGATCGCTTATTTGCTTGAAGAACTCGACCGTCTTTGTCAGCAAATGGCTATTGGCCAACTCGTGATAACGAGCCACGCCCGAGAAGGGCAACTTCACTTGTTCTATGGCCGATTATTATATGCAACAGGAGATTTTCATCGCGTTAGACGTTGGCAAAGAGCAATTCAAAAATATGCCCCTCGTTGGCAACCTCAGATTCAGTCTTTCTCTCTTGAGCCTGATAAGCCTTGGGAATATCAGTTACTTTATCAAGGAGTAGCCGCAGAACAGATCACTCTAGCTCAAGCCAAATCAATTATTCAGATTGCAGCCCTAGAATTGCTATTTTCCCTCAGTCGCTACAGTGATGCTGTGATTCAGTGGGAATCTCATGAGAGCACCAACTCAGAGCTTACATTGGGGTTAGCATTATCTTTACGAGAGTTAGCCGCCGTGGTGAGCAAAGCAGAACAACTCGGTCAAAGATGGTATGATGCTGGATTTGAAAATTTGAGTCCAAACCTCACTCCTGTTTACAAAAAAGCAATTAGTCCCACTGCTTTGTCTGGTTGGGGTAAATATCTCAATGGTAGATATACTCTGTGGGATATTTCCGCTCGCACTCGCAAGTCAGTTGTTAGTGTGACTAAAATGCTGTTGCCGTTGGTCAAAAAGGGATTGATTCAATTTCGCAATATCAAGGATTTACCTCATCCTACTTTTCAGGATACGGAGATAGACTCTACTGCACCGCCCCCACATAAAGGACTGATTATTTGTATTGATGATAGTCCCACTGTCGTTCAGGTATTAGAAAAAATTGTCCAGTCAGCCGGCTATACCATTATTGGAATTCAAGACCCGGTGCTAGCGTTGGCGAAAGTGGCAGAATATAAACCCGATTTAATTTTCCTCGATTTAGTCATGCCAAATGCCAATGGTTACACAGTTTGTCAATTTTTGAAGAATGCACCTGTATTTCAAAATACTCCGGTTGTGATTCTAACCAGTCGAGATAATGTGATCGATCGCAGTCGAGCTAAGTTAGTTGGGGCTTCAGATTTTCTGGTTAAACCCCCTAAACCTAAAGAAACTTTATTCATTATCCAAAAGTACTTATCTGCGACATCCGGTACTTAGAGGAGTGTTAATTTATTCAGATAAGATTACAATCAATTTTGAGCAATATCTAAAACAACTTCTGAGTTGAACTCGGCTCTTATATTGTCTAGATTTCCCCCCAAGTTATGATAAGCTTAAGTTAATAAAACACATATTATATAATTGAAAGGGTATAATAATGCAACTTCGCAATCTGAGGTCAAAATGGTCAGTATTCTAATCGTAGAAGATAGTGTAACAGAAGCAAGTTTACTCGTCGATTGCTTACAAAAAGCTGGTTTTAATGTGCTGACTGTCAATACAGCCGAAGCCGCTAAAGTGATTCTGAGTCAAAAAAGTTTTGATGCAATTATCATGGATGTTGTTTTGCCGGGGCAAAGTGGTTTTGGTTTATGCCGAGAGTTAAAAAGTCAAGAAAAAACAGCAAATACTCCGATTATTATCTGCTCGAATAAGTCAGAAAAAATTGATAAAAATTGGGGCTTAAAACAAGGGGCGAGCGCTTACGTGACTAAACCGGTTGACCTAGATGAGATTGTCAACACGGTAAGAGATGTTGTACAGGCGATTAAATAGTTGGTAATTGTTGTTTAAGTTGGACTGCACGCTGGGTAATCCCTAGCCAGTTGTGTTGCTGCATCAGAGATTTGAGAAATAAATCCCCTGACAGCCCCACTGCCACGGCTCCAGCGTTAATAAAATCTTTAGCATTATTTAAAGTTACACCTCCTGTGGGAATCAGAGGAATTTGACCCAGGGGAACGCTTAGGCTTTTAATATAGTTTATACCCCCTACTGCTGAGATGGGAAAGACTTTAACCGCAGTCGCGCCCGCTTGCCATGCACTGACAATTTCTGTGGGAGATAACGCACCCGCAATCATCGCAATCTTGGCTGTATTTGCCGCTTGAATCATCTCTACATTGGTATGAGGAGAAAACAAAAATTGAGCGCCTGAGGCAATAGCTTGGTGAAGATGGTTGAGATTGAGTAATGTCCCAGCACCGATGTGACAATGAGGTAAATCTGACCGCAGTTGAGTAATTAATTCTGTCGGACGCTCACTATTCCAGGTGATTTCAATCGCTGTCATCCCCCCTTTAGCAACCGCTTCAGCCATTTTTCGCCCAAGATCTAGCGTCTCACAACGGATGACGGCGATCGCAGCGGATCGCTGTAATTGCTGTAAGGTTATTTGAGAATGATGTTGAATATGATTACTGTCTTGGCTCATTTCTGCTTAGCTTTACCAATGCCCAATGATTTAATCAGGGTGAGATCGCAAAGTCATATTATACAGAGTTAAATTTAATTAATAAATCACCCACCTGATATTAATCATAAAGTTAATCAGGGTAATTTTTTAATGATCTAAAAAAATAACAAATTACACCTCAGATTTATAATAATCATCCGGTTGAATTTCTCCGATCAAATTCGGATCTTGATTAATACAACCATTTTGTTTGACAAACTGACAAACTCGTGCAGCTAATTTAGCGCGGGTTCCCGGCTGTCCTGAAGAAAATAAGACCCGATCTCCTCCTGGGGCTTTAGTAATTTTCACACCACAAACGGGGCAAGTTTGAGTTTCTGCTTCTGTCATGATCTCTAATTTTATTCATTTATAATTTGAAGAGATTTTATTATTTTATTATTTTGTCGTCAACCTCATCCCAAGAGAATGAAATTTATCTTAAAATAAGTCATTAAAAATTTAAATTTTGTTAAAGCTGAAGCCACTCTTGCAGTGTTTTATATATATTAATTAAACCCCGAATATGGGATTTTGAAGAACGTCCATACAAAAAATCATAAAGACTCATTTGATAATTATCTTGAACTGCTAAATCTAACCATAAATTATTAAATGCGTCTCCCGTCACATAATCTGGAATAGTTTGTTTATATTCCGGTAAACTATCTAAACAAGCATTAAAAAAGTTTTTACGACCTCGATATTTAAGGTATTGTAGACGCGGTTTAAATGCTGCAGGATTTCGTAAAACTGTATGAATTGTATCGGCTAAAGATTCGGGTTCAAACTGAGCATATAATCCCGCACCTTCCGGGAAAACCAAATCTTGTCCCCTGGCATATTGATTAAACTCTCGAAAACAAATCACCGGAACATTACAACTCATTGCTTCACACACACTTCTGTTTTTTCCTTCTATTAAAGATCCTAATACATAAACTTTTGAGCGGGAATAATACTCTGATATATTCTGATAATAATCAACAAAAGGAATGATTTTAATATAATCAAATGGATTATCTAAAACAGAAACTATTTGATCCCATTCTTCTTTCTGAAATGGAGATAAATTCTTAATATTTCGAGGATTAAAGCTTTTATCTCCCATAATCCAAGTCATCATAATTTTCTGTTCAGGGTATTTATGACGATATACTTTTAACGCCTTAGCAATCATCGGCATATTCTTTTCTTCTGATAACCTGGCGACACAAAGAACATCAATATCTTTAGATTTAACAGGTCGAGGAGCAATCACATATTCATTCAAAAAATCCGTATCATCTAAAGGAATAAATGCTTTATTTTTCCGGTCAGGATACATTCGCCGAAACCATGCAATTCGTTGAGGATTTTTATAAAGACAAGAGTAAGCATCAGCCGTTCTTGACCAAGAATAAGAACCTCCCATTGCATAACCCAAAGAAAAAAAATATTGAGACAGTTGAGGTAAAACCTTATTTAATAAATCAACTGATTCACTCAGATAAAATCCCTTGATTACTTTGCCTTGATAATTTAATGGTGGCAGCACCACATAAAAACTAACAGTATCAAACCGATCGCTCTCTGTCCGATCAATTTCATAAGTATAAGCATCTAAATCAGCATAAATTTCTTCAATAGATTTATTAATATTTGGATGACTAATATACTGTCGATAAATTTCGTAATTTCCCTGTGCCATACAGCTCACAACTCTAACTAACTTAATATTAAACCGTTTCTCAGCTTATACTCAGCTTGATCGGATTCAATTTAAAAATGTTATCAGTTATCTAAAATCTTGAATTAGTGCAACTCCCATCTCCTGCTTCTTCTGGTCAACAAAATTCAAACCTAGACTCCATTCTCGTGATTATCCCCGTATTGAATGAAGCTGCAACTTTAGCAAATGTGATTCACTCATTACAACAACTGGGTTTAACTCACATTCGTGTGGTGGATAACGGCAGTGATGATAACAGCGTTGCGATTGCCCAAACCGCAGGCGCAGAGGTGATTTTAGAACCCATTGCGGGTTATGGTCGGGCTTGTTGGCGAGGGTTACAAAACTTGTCACCTGATATTGAATGGATTCTGTTTTGTGATGGGGATGGCAGTGATGATTTAACTGAATTACCTCAGTTTTTTGAGGCGATGTCAAAGGCGGATTTTATCTTAGGAAATCGTCGGGCCTCGGTGATGGGTCGCTCGGCTATGACCCCGGTTCAGAACTTTGGCAATAGTTTAGCCACTCAGTTAATTGATTGGGGTTGGGGGTATCGTTATCACGATCTGGGGCCATTACGATTGATTCGTCGATCTGCTTTAGAAGTAATTGAAATGCAAGATCGGGGATTTGGTTGGACGGTGGAAATGCAGGCGCGGGCGGTGGAATTAGGCTTAACAATTGCTGAAATTCCTGTTAATTATCGTCGTCGTCAAGGGGGTCGATCCAAAATTTCGGGAACATTATCCGGGAGTTTACAAGCCGGAACAATTATTCTGATGACTTTAGGGAAATTATATGGAAAAAACCAGTCTCAATTTCTGTTAAAAAGTTTTAGTTCTTTTTTTCTATTACTCGGTTGCTTATGGATCATGCCTCATGGTGACTTTCGTTTTCCTGAAAACTTTCAACCTTTTTGTATGGGTGTAGTTTTGATGGGGTTAGGATTTATTCTGAGTTGGAAAATTAAAGAAATTAACCGGGTTTGGTTTTGGGCAGTTGCCTTATTATCTCGACTGTTTTTGTTACCAATGTATCCGGGTGATGATATCTGGCGTTATTTGTGGGAAGGACGGATTCAAAACTTAGGATTTAGCCCTTATCATTTCCCCCCAAATGCAACGGAACTCATCCCTTATCGAACAGTTTGGTGGTCACAAATAAACCATCTGGATACTTCCGCGATTTACCCCCCTTTTACTCAACTCGGATTTCGATTATTAGCCACAATTTCGGCTTCGGTTTTACTATTTAAACTGGCGTTTGCGATCGCAGACTTAATCACCTGTTACTTACTTTCTCGTCGGTTTAACTCTACTAAAACCTTAACTTATGCGTGGAATCCACTCATTTTATATTCCTTTGCAGGAGCAGGTCATTATGATAGTTGGTTTATTTTACCCTTAGTTGCAGCTTGGTTAACTTATGATAAAAATCGTTGGAGTTGGAGTGTTTTTTTCCTGGGGATTAGTATTGCAGTGAAATGGATATCTTTACCCATTTTAGGCTTAATTGCTTGGTTTAAACTTCCGAAATTGAAAACCAGTATCAGTATATTTTTTATTGGTATATTACCCTTATTATTGAGTGCAATTCCATTTTGTTCGGCCACTGAATGCTCTTTAATTCCCACAAGTTCAACCTTTGTTTCTCATGGACGTAGTGCAGAATTTATTCCGTATATTGTCAAACAATTTTGGCAGTATTCAACTCAAAGTAATTCTATTTATGCAATTCCATTAATTGCTGTATTACTTGGGGTAATAATTCGCTATCCACCACAAAAAGACTTTAATCAATCAGATGCATTTTTACAAAGTTCACAAACTTACTTTATTGCCCTATTGGCTCTTTCTCCTATTATTCATGCCTGGTATTTTACCTGGTTCATTCCTTTTGCCGTAGCCACTCAAAATTTAGGAATTCGTCTAGTTAGTTTATCTGCATTTGTTTATTTTGTTTTACCTTATCGTCAAGGATTAGGACATTTAAACTGGAATTTAACGGATGTAGAACGATGGCTATTATGGTTACCCTTTATTGTGGGTATTATCATCACAATATGGCAATCTAAGATAAAATTTTCCGCCTTAAAATCAAAGTAGTTTATGTTGTTTACTCAAACAAAAAAAATGATTAAAATTATTAGCTTTCTCTCTCTATTGGTTTTAGCTGTAAGCTGTTCAAATAGTACAGAATTTAACTTTGAAAATACGAATAGCGAGCAACCACAGTCATCTGTTGCTTTAGCAGAATCCACTAATTTTAGTTATGATAATTATGCTCAAGTTTTAACTCAATATGTGAATGATAAAGGAGAAGTTGATTATCAATCTTTAAAACAAAACCGTCAACCGTTAGATAGTTTTCATAATTCTATTGCAACTTTGTCTCCTCAAGTGTATCAAAATTGGACAGAAGATGAACAAATTGCTTTTTGGGTTAATATCTATAATTCCTTAACCTTAGAAGCCATTATTAACAACTATCCGACTGATAGTATTAAAGATATTCCGGGAGTGTGGAAAAGGCTTAACTTTGAAGTAATGGGAGAAGAATTAACACTCGATCAAATTGAACATGAAATTCTGCGTAAACAGTTTGATGAGCCTCGTATTCACATGGGTTTAGTTTGTGCTTCAATTGGCTGTCCTTTACTACGACAAGAACCTTTTACAGCAAATCAATTAGATCAACAACTCAATGAACAAACTGTTGAATTCTTAGCTTTAGATCGTAATTTTGAAATTGATAAAGAAGAGAATAAAGTTTATCTTTCTTCTATTTTTAAGTGGTTTGGCGAAGATTTTGAATCTAAACATGCGGCTGAAAATCAATATACAGGTAAGGAAAAAGAGCGGGCAGTTTTGAATTTCGTTAATCAATATTTAGACGCTCAAAATCAAACATATCTAACTCAAGGAGAGTATCAAATTAGTTATTTAAATTATGATTGGTCATTGAATGATGTAAAATCGAATTGAGAAATACTCCTCAAAATGATAAGATCATAATCTTTGTGATGAGGAGTAAAAAGAGTGCTAACAAAGTTTCAGACCAATTATCAACAGTTTGCCATTCGCCAAGGCGAAAAGTTAGTCAGGAGTTTAGAAGGACTTATTGCTGATAATTCTCTTGTGGGTGACTCTGCTTTTTTTGACTCACAACAGTATGAATGGGTGGAAAAGTTAGAGGAAAATTGGCAAACCATTCGCCAAGAATTAGATAGCTTACTGGAAAGTTTAAATACTATTCCTAATTTTCAGGATATCTCAAAAGACCAATATAGCATCACTCAAGATAACCGTTGGAAAACCTATTTCTTTTATGCTTATGGACTGAAAGCAGAGAAAAATTGTAACCATTGCCCTCAAACGACCCAGTTAATTGAACAAATTCCGGGAATGAAAACAGCTTTTTTCTCTATTTTATTACCTGATAAACAGATTCCAGAGCATCGCGGCCCCTATAAAGGAGTTTTGCGTTATCACCTGGCTTTAAAGGTGCCTCAGGAGGCGAATAAATGCGGTATCAAGGTTGGGGATGAAACTCGTCATTGGCAAGAAGGAAAAAGCTTGATTTTTGATGATACATTTCCTCATCAAGCCTGGAATAATACAGAAGAAATTCGAGTAGTTTTATTCTTAGATTTTGTCAGACCGATGAAGTTTCCTATTTCTCTATTTAATCAATTGATGATTCAACTAATCGCTTGGTCTCCCTATGTACAGGGTGCAAAAGAAAATTTTGAACAGTGGGAAAAGAAAGCTTAGAAGTATTAATCACTCACTGTTTATTCTGCTTTATTAATAGATATCGGAATTTCAATGATAAATTCAGTCCCTTGATTTGGGATAGAACGACATTCTATTTTACCCTGATGTTTATCCGTAATAATTTTATAACTAATTGATAAACCGAGTCCAGTTCCTTTACCAACTGGTTTCGTTGTGAAAAAGGGATCAAATAGTTTTGTTTGGATTTCTTCCGGTATTTCGGAACCGTTATTAGCAATACTAATTTTTACCCAATTATCATCTAATTGTTGGGTTGAAATTTTAATTTGACCGGGTTGAGTTTGGCTTTCTTCTAGTGCATCAATGGCATTACTAATAATATTCATAAATACCTGATTAAGCTGACTCGGATAACAGTCAAGTTTGGGTAAAACACCATATTTTTTATTCACTTTAATTTCTGGAGAATCTGATTGTTCTTTCAGACGATTTTGTAATATTAATAATGTGCTATCGATGCCTTCGTGTAAATTAACAGCTTTAACTTCTGACTCATCTAAGCGGGAAAAGTTTCGTAAGGATTTTACAATATCCCGAATTCGTTCTGCTCCCGTTTTCATTGAGTTTAATAATTTAGGAAAATCGGAGATTATGTATTCTACATCTACTTCATCAAGATATTCTGCAATTTCAGAATTGGGTTGCAAACAATGGTTTTGATAAAGCCGAATTAATTCTAATAAATCCTGTGTATATTCTACAGCGGGACGAATATTCCCATAAATAAAACTGACCGGATTATTGATTTCATGCGCTACTCCTGCTACCATTTGTCCCAAGCTCGACATTTTTTCTGCTTGAATTAACTGCGCTTGAGTTTGTTGTAATTCTTGAATCATTTTTTCAAGCTCTACATTTTGATTCCTGAGTTGTTTTTGAGATTTTTTCAAAGCGGCTTCGGCTTTTCTCCGCTCACTAATATCCTGAAAGATAGCAGTATAAAAACAGTAATCTTTTAGCTTGACTTGAGTGACAGCCGCTTCTAAGGTAAAGGTTTGACCATTCTTCCGACAGCCAATGAGTTGATGCCGTCCTGTTTTCAATAATTCAGAAAGTAGTGATGCTTCGGTTGGTGAACCCTGAGAGTACCATTCTACCAGTTGAGTGACTGACATTGCTTTTAATTCTTCTAAAGAATAGTCAAACATCTCAACGGCTGTGGGGTTTGCCATTGTAATCTGGAGATTTTCTTCGCTGAATGTTATGATCCCATTAATTGCTGTTTTAATAATTGCTTCTGTGCGAATTGTGGCTTCTTCCAATGCTGCCATCACTTGATTATAACGGAGGGCAACTGCTCCAACATCGGTAAACGGTTGAATGGGTACTCGTAAGCTTAAATCTTTGGTTTGCGCTTGTTTCTCCATTACGTCAAACAAATCATATAATTCTGTTTTTGCCTGGTGTTCTGAGTAATTAAGCCCGATCTTTTCCTGTTCTAATGAAACTCGTAACGGATACTTTTTATTCAAGAAATAAAGTAAAATAAAAGTAATACCAAAAGCCCATTCAAACGCCACTAAAATTCCTAGCAGTTGTACCCCAATTTGAGCATATCGGTTTAAGCCTGTGCCTAATACATCGAGTTGACCAAATAGCCCGACGGCTAAGGTTCCCCAGGCTCCCGCTCCCCCATGAACCGCGACTGCACCGACTGCATCATCAATTCGCCAGCGTTGTAACATTTTTTCAATCAACAACATGACGGCAGCGGCGGTCGCACCAATAATGATAGCGATGGGAGCATCAACCGCATTACAGCCCGCGCAAATGGCCACTAACCCCGCTAAAGAACCGTTAATCAGAATTTCGACCTGTAAGACTTTATTTTCTGTCCAGCTCAAAGCACCAGCGCTCAGCATTCCCGCGCAACCGGATAAAACTGTATTGACCATCACCAACGGGACTTGCTCATTTAAAGTTAAGCCGCTGCCCGCATTGAAACCCAGCCAGCCAAACCAAAGCAGAAACATTCCTAATACAGAAAACTGTAAATTTGAACTGAGATTCGTTTGGAAAGATTCGGTGGTGGAGAAACGACCCCAGCGGGGGCCAATAATCAGTAAAGTAGCCAGAGAAGTCCATCCCCCAATACTATGAACCGCTGTAGACCCGGCAAAGTCAACAAATCCTAACCGTCCCAGTAAACCCATCTGTGTCCCGGTTTCTGTTATGTTCCAAACCCAGTGAGCAAAAATTGGGTAAACTGTGCTAGAAACGAGACAAACGATGAGTAAATAAGCGCTAAACCTCATTCGTTCTGCCACCGCCCCTGAGACGATAGTAATGGCTGTGCTGCAAAACATGGCTTGAAACAGAAATAAAGCCGCTATACGGGAGGTATCCAAACTGAGGAAAAAGTCACTGATACCAATCCAACCGTGGTAAGAGGCTCCCGACTTCAACGCATAGCCAACGACCCAAAAGATAAGAATAGAAAATCCAAAATCGGAGAGGTTTTTAGCAGCAACATTAATGCTATTCTTGGAACGGGTGAGTCCAGATTCTAAGCACATAAATCCGGCTTGCATAATGAAGACCAAGCAAGAACAAAGTAATATCCATAAGGTATCAATCATGACTGGGTGACCAGGTGAGATGTGAGCTAAATATTGAGTTAGATATTACCCCAATACGAATTGAGCCAAGTTGATAAAACTTAACTGAAAACGAGCATCAGCCAGGGTTAAACACTAACCTAACACACAAAAAATGATCCCCTAGCCTTAACTGAATCAATCTATCTCTTGTCTACCTTTTATTTACAACTTTGTAACTTCTCTTACTATTTTGTAGCCAGTTTTGTTATTTTTGGGTTCTGATTGAGTGACGATATGACTAATATCTAGATAAAAAGGGGATATTGAATTTGATATAGAGACGCTGGATATAACGCCTCTACTCTAATGATGATTAATATCTTAACCCCAACTATTAGTAAGCCCGAGCAAAAATAACTTGCTGTTTTGTTGGTTTACCCGTATAGAAACACTTTCCTTCTGTATCCGTTTGTTCTAAAGGAATACAACGCCCTGTTGTTTTTGTTTCTTCTTGAATTTGTTCTTCGTCTTCTGGTGTTCCGGCAAAATAAGCGCGATAAAATCCAGACTTTTCTTCAACGCTATTTTTCAGTTCTTCATAACTTGAAATATCATAAGTATTTTCCGTTTGAAATGCTTTTGCTTTCTCAAATAAGTTCTGATGAATTTCTTCGAGTAGTGCGGGAATTTTAGTCTCTAATTCAGCTTGATCGATAATAACTTTTTCACCCGTATCTCGACGAACTAACACGGCTTTTTCATTTTTTAAATCTCTCGGCCCTATTTCTAAACGTAGCGGAATACCTTTCAATTCCCAATCATTAAATTTAAATCCAGGACTAAGATTTTCTCGACTATCGACTTTAAAAGAAAACTGACCACTGGCTTTAAATTGTTGCTGAAGTTGTTCAAATTTAGCGATAACGTCTGCTTTTTCCTTATCCTTACGATAAATCGGAACCCCAATCACTTGTAAAGGTGCAATGCGTGGCGGACAGACAAAACCTTGATCGTCTGAATGAACCATAATTAAGGTTCCAATCATGCGAGTGGTAATTCCCCAACTGGTGGCAAAGGGATATTCTTGAGTACCTTCAGCAGATAAAAAAGTAACATCAAACGCCTTAGAAAAAGTCGTACCTAAATTATGACTGGTTCCCACTTGAATTGCCCGTTTATCTTGGGTCATGGTTTCAATGGTATAAGTATGTTCTGCCCCCGGAAATTTCTCGTTTTCTGTCTTTTTACCCGCCCATACCGGAATGGCTAAATAATCTTCTACAAAAGTGCGATAAACCTGCAACATTTGCATTGCTTCGGCTTCTGCTTCTTCGGCGGTTGCGTGGGCAGTATGTCCTTCTTGCCAGAGAAATTCAGTAGTTCTTAAAAACGGTCTAGTTCTCAGTTCCCAACGGCAAACATTTACCCATTGATTGAGTAATAAAGGTAAATCTCGATAACTTTGAATCCACTTGCGATAAGTTGACCAAATAATCGTTTCACTGGTGGGACGAACCACTAAAGGTTCTCCTAATTCTGCTTCAGGATCAACGGTTATTTGCCCTTCATCTGTAGTGGTTAAACGGTGATGAGTAACGACTGCACATTCTTTAGCAAAACCAGAAACGTGTTTCGCTTCTTTGGAGAAATAACTCACTGGAATAAACAGAGGAAAATAAGCATTGCTATGTCCAGTATCTTTGAACATTTTATCTAAGGTTTGCTGCATATTTTCCCAAATAGCAAAGCCTTCAGGACGAATCACCATGCAACCTCGCACCCCAGATTCTTCGGCTAAATTAGCCCGATCTACGATATCTAAATACCAGCGAGAATAGTCTTGATCGCGGGGAGTAATTTTGAGGAGATCTGCTTTTTCTTTTGCCATGATTCCTTTTTCCTATCTGTCCAATATTAACTATAAAAATTAACGGTTTGAATCTAGTTTAATCCTGCCGCAATTGAATTTAAGGATATCATAAAAAGGGAACGGTAAATTATGAATGATGAATTATGAATTAGGGAATAGTTCATCTCTTTTCTCTCCCAAGTCTCCCAAGTCTCCCAAGTCTCCCAAGTCTACCTGACTCAATTACAAACGTTACATGTAACGTCTCTACTTACCTATAACAATGTTGGGTAAACTAACAACAAAGGCACAGCCGAACTGTGCCACAACGAAGATTTAATAACAATAATTTTTGCGTGATTTAAGACTCTCTGGGTGCTGTCAATACATCCCAGGCTGCTTGGGCTGCTTTGGAAATGCGATCGCCAAAATCAGCAATGTCTTTAACCATGCCTTCTAAGTTCTGCTTGGCATCGGTTTCAAACTGATCAATTGAATTTTCTAGTTGATCTTTATCAATTAACCGAAATTGTTCGATGGTTTGCCTCGCATTGCGAACTGCATTAATATAAGCCTCTTCCGTAAAGTCCTCGGCGGCTTGGAGTTCAGATTGAACCATTCTGTTAATGGCTGCCATCAATTCTTCTGTTTCCTGCTTCATTTCCTCCGGTTTAGATTGGGTTTCCGGCACAATTTCAGTCGTAGATTGTTCGACTAAAGCAGATTCTTTGGGAACTGTTGGTTCATTCATTCTATTTCCTCACTCTTGAGCGTTACCGATCATTTTAATTGAAAAGCATTCGCCGTGACATCGTCTAAAAGAATTAGGGTTTGAGTAAAGAATCTGAGGGTAAATTAGTGATGTCTTGTTCTAACTTTAATAACGCCTGAATTCTTGCTTCGGTTGCCGGATGAGTTGAAAATAATATTGCCATCCTCTGCCCCGAAAATCCGTTCATAATTAACAACGGTTCAAAAGCAGGATGGGTTTGTAGCGGTACGTTTCGGGCAGCGCTATCTAAACGTTGTAATGCCTTGGCTAAGCCCCGAGGATTTCTGGTTAATTTCGCCGCCCCCGCATCCGCCGCATATTCCCGAGTCCGAGAAATCGCCATTTGTATCACCGTTGCCGCCACAGGCGCTATCATCACGGTTAATAACCTCATCAATGGGTTACTATTGCGTTGCTGACGACGAGATCCCCCGAAAATAGTGTAAAATTGAGCAATCTGCGTTAATGAAGCAATCGCACCCGCGACAGTCGCAGCCACCGCCTGGGTTAAAGTATCGCGATTTTTGATATGACTCAATTCGTGGGCAATGACACCTTGCAATTCATCTTCGGGTAACAGCTTTAAAATCCCTTCTGTCACAGCAATAGCGGCGTGTTGAGGGTCTCGTCCAGTGGCGAAAGCATTGGGGGCTTGGGTGGGTACAATGTACAACTGCGGCATGGGTAAACCCGCGCGATCGCACAAATGTTGTACCATACTATGTAATTCTGGGGCCGCTTCGGAACTGAGGGGTTGGGCGCGATAGGTATTGAGGGCAATTTTATCAGAATAAAACCAAGAAATTAGATTCATCGCCTCGGCGAGGACGATGCCAATTAATATACCTGTTATTCCACCAATTAGCCAATAGCAAATTCCGATGAGTAAGCCGCTTAATAAGCCGAGTAAGGCAACGGTTTTCAACAGGTTCATTACACATTCCCAACAATGAAGACCCCTACCCATCACTATACAACTCATCGCCATTGGATGCAGCGGGCGATCGCCTTAGCCGAGTCAGCCGGAATGTCAGGTGAAGTGCCAGTCGGGGCTGTTATTATTAATGCTTTGGGGGAGGTGTTGGCTGAGGCTGAAAATCGTCGGGAAAGAGATTGCGATCCCACTGCCCATGCTGAAATCTTAGCCTTACGTCAAGCGGGTCAACAGCAACAAAATTGGCATTTAAATGATTGTACCCTTTATGTTACTTTAGAACCCTGTCCGATGTGTGCGGGGGCAATTATTCAAGCCCGTTTGGGTTTATTGGTTTATGGGGCTGACGATCCTAAAACTGGCGTTATTCGTACCGTTGCTAATATTCCGGATAGTCATTATTCTTTTCATCGTTTGGCTGTATTGGGAGGGATTTTAGAGTCGGCTTGTTGTCAGCAATTACAGTCTTGGTTTGCCCAACGTCGGCGGGAAAAGAGGAGTAAGGAGGACTTGGGAGACATGGAGGATATGGCAGACGGGGAGGTGGGGAGACGGGGGAGACGGGGAGACTGAGTGCTCATTACCTGTTGCTTTACTCATAATTCATAATTCATAATTCACTATTTCCTATCCTCTTAAATAATGGCAACAAACATAATATTATTCCAACAGTTAAACTGAGAAAGATAGCTAGGCGATCGCCTTGTTCAATGGCTTGTTTTCCTGTTACTCCCAGCCAAGTATAAGCGAATGTACCTGGAATAATACCAAAGAATGTGCCAACAATATAGGGTTTATAACCAATCGGTGTCAGTCCAAATAAAAAATTTGATAAATTAAAAGGGAAAACGGGAGCGAGACGAACAAACAGCACAAATTTTAATGGATTATTGGTAGCGGCGCGATTAAATTTGACTAAGCCTTGATGATCGGCGAGTTTTTTTTGTACCCAATTTCTCAGATAAGATCGAGTTAATCCAAAAGCAGCAATTGCCCCGACTGTTGCACCAAAAACAGATAACAAAGTTCCCCAAATAATACCAAAAAATACACCCCCAGCTACGGTAATTGGGATAGCTGGAATTCCGACAAAGGTTAAGCCTAAATATAATCCTAAAAACCCAAGAATTGCCCAATGTCCCCACTGTTCCATTTGTGCAACAATTGTAGTCGGATTCATGTCTAACTGATTCAATCCCCCATAAACTAACCCTATAATTATAATGAAAAATAAGAGAAATATAAGATAGCGAAGTTTGAGATAGGTTAAATATTTAATTAACATGAATCCAGTCATTTATTCTTCTGCAATTTTTTGATTTAAGGCTTGTTTCGCAATTTTAGTCACATAAATAGTTACGGCAATGGTGGCGATTAAACCGACTCCATAAAGCACCCATTCGGCTGTTGTCCGAGTTCTACCATCTGCCCCTAATGTAGCTAATTCTCCCGCTAAAGAACCCAGAT
Source organism: Microcoleaceae cyanobacterium (assembly GCA_049649525.1). Classification (GTDB taxonomy): domain Bacteria; phylum Cyanobacteriota; class Cyanobacteriia; order Cyanobacteriales; family Microcoleaceae; genus JAAURB01. The sequence continues at coordinate 143,707 of JBARZE010000060.1, read as the reverse complement.
AAACATACATAATGGTTCCCGGCATCATCCCAATCCAAGAGGCTAAAATATAGTCTTGAAAGCTCACCTTTGTTAAGCCAAAAGCATAGTTCAAAAAGTTAAACGGAAAAATAGGAGACAGTCGAGTTAACCCGACAATTTTCCAGCCTTCCTGGGCAACGGCTTCATCAATTACCTTAAACTTTTCATTTTCTTCAATTTTTTTCGACACCCAACCTCTGGCTAAATAGCGGCCAATCAAAAAAGCACAAGCTGCCCCCAACGTTGAAGCAACAGACACACAAATTGATCCGCCAATTACGCCATATAAAACACCCGCACCCAGGGTCAGTAAAGAACCGGGAATAAATAAAACCGTTGCTAAAATATAAATAACAATAAATGCAGCAATTCCTATTGCTCCTAAGCCTTTAATCCAGTCTAATGTATTAATCAAAAGTTGTTGTACACCCAAGAATTTTCCTCCAATAATTAAAGCGGCTATCCCAACCGCTAACAAAATCAGTTTAATCGTTTTGGACATTGATTTTTTCTGAGATAAAGTAGATTGTTCATTCATAGTAATAAAGAATACTAAACTAAAGAACCACCGCAGCTTGAACCCGATCCCGCCGTACAACCATAACAGTATGCAGCCGTTTTAATATTTTGGATTACATCTAAATCATTCATTTCTAGCAATTTATTAACCGTTAAAGCTTCCCCATTTGGCAACCTAGCCGGGATATTTTCCATTTGATTAAAGTCACAATCATAGACCTTTCCTAAGTAATCAATTGAAAGCTCATTTCGACACATTAAATGTTCAACTGTTGTGGGATTATAGCTCTCTTCTAAAAACTGTAGATAACTCTGATGTAAGTGACGATGATTGAGCTGAAACTTTGTTCTTCCTATTGGTAAATTTGTAATAGTCAGTAATTGATTAAACTCTAAATCAAACTGTTTTTTAAGATAACTTTTATACGCTTGTTCTAATCCTTGCTGTTGGGGGGGTAATGAAAAATTATCTGAATTAGGAATCGGAGGATTATAAACAAAATCTAAGATTAACCCCGGATCGCGACCATATCCCAATTGATTCAAAATTTTAATCGCTTCAATAGAGTCTTGATAAACACCTTTTCCACGCATTTTATCGACATTATCCTCAAGATAACAAGGTAAAGATGCCACAATCCGCGCCTTATTTTTAGCACAATATTCAGGAATATCCTGATAACCTGCTACAAAATAAATCGTTAAATTAGAACGAACAATCACCTCTTTATTCTGCGATCGCGCGGCTTCAACAAGGGGCTTAAACCCATAATTCATCTCCGGTGCGCCCCCTGTCAAATCAATTGTTTTTATTTGATCAAAACGGTTAATCAGTTGAATTAACTGTTGACAAATTTCCTCAGATAATTCTTCTGTACGGTTTGGCCCTGCTTCGACATGACAATGAGTACAAGCGAGGTTACATCGTTTTCCCAGATTAATTTGTAAGACGCTAATGGGTTGTTTTTTTAATTTCGATCCCAGCTTAGTTTCAAAAGGTGTAATTGCTGTCTGTATCATCTTCTCCACTTTATCCCCGGTATAACAAACAGAGAAATTGTAACAATAAAACTAATCCGATTTCATCCTCTACCATAAAAATAGTAGGCTTAACCCCTTGAATAGATCGATCAACTAGGCGTTATCAGATAGATTAATAATTTACTGAAATCTCTTCTGGTTATATTCAAATTCAATAACATTAAATTCCCCTGAGAACAGCCTGAAGTGTTAATAATTTATAACTTAACCCCGTATTGTTATACAATAACTGGAGACTCCCAAACGCCTTCAGTATCAATTGAAAATGGTGAGATCTCGTTATCGCTCAGTAGTGGACGAGGAAGAGGTAAAGACTTTCTCAACGGCGGAGATGGAGATGATATTCTTGATGGTGGTGGCGGTAACGACACCTTAATTGGGGGCGCGGGAAACGATATATTGTTTGGCGGCTTGGATGTATTCAATACAGTCTGTGCAGGATTTTCCTGTTATACTCCTTCAGGAAATGACTACTTAGATGGCGGAGGCGGTGATGATTATCTGATCTGTGCAGGCGATAGTGATACTTTGATCGGTGGCTTGGGAAATGATAACCTACAGGGAGATGATGGCAGCGATCGCTTGACAGGTGGAGAAGGAAGCGATACTTTAATGGCAGGGGCGGGGGCAGATTCTTTCCGTTTTAATTTCTACAGAAATGAGTACGAGTTTGACTTGGACGGCACAACTGAACCGACTCCTGAATCTGGAGTGGATATTATAGAAGATTATAACGCCAAAGAAGGAGATTAACTGATTATTGCTGCGCCGGATACCCTTTTAACTGAAGAGTTTGAGTAGAATTGTGGAAAATGGATTCTTGTCGTATCAAACTACAAACTTTGCTCAGTTACCCACAAATCTTGACTTTGTTCGAGAAAATGATGGAGTTTTTGATTTATATCCCACATCACCCTCTGTGACAGAGATTTCTGGCAGTCTCATTGCCACAGGATTTACCCCAGAAGGAAACTTAATTTTTAATGGAGATTTAGAGATAGCCTAACTGATCGCTAGCTTTAAAGGTGCGCCCCTCGACGCACCCCAGCCATTAACCTCGACGCGATCGCCCGCGATGGCAAGCGGATTTCGGATTACTGTAGTTTTAGAATGGGAATCCATATTTTGTGTAGAAGCAAGTTTGTATCTTGCTATCTGGTCACAAACGGGTGAATACTGTTCAAAAATATCGGTTAACCCAATTTATATAGTATTCAAAAGAACACTGTATCTTAAATGAAACTGAGTACTCTCTAAAACCGTCTACTGCGGTTACGCATTCTTCTGCGCTCTCGATGTCTGGCAATTTCTTTGCGTTTCTGCTTCTGAGCCACCGTCTCATAATAACGATTTTTTTTCATATCTGCAAAAATATCTGCTTGAGATACTTTGCGTTTAAATCGACGTAAAGCGGACTCTAACTGTTCATTTTCACCGACAAGTACCTGGGCCATTCAATATCCTCCTAATTTTTACAATTCCTAATATTCTGACACTATTAGGCTAAACTTTGAATAAAAAGAGGACAGAGTTAGACCCTGTCCCAGATAAAACCAAGAATCGGGGTTTTAACTATATCTTCTCATCACTGATGAATCCAAACCTAGTAGCTACTGCGGTAACCGCCACCACCGCGACGGCCACCACCGCCACCACCAAACGAACCACTGCGTTTTTCCCGTGGTTTGGCTTTGTTGACTTTCAGGTCGCGTCCCATCCATTCTGCGCCATCTAGCTCATCAATTGCCGCAGTTTCTTCAGCTTCTGTTTCCATTTCAACAAAAGCGAAACCACGGGGACGACCGGTTTCACGGTCAGTGGGGATATTAACCCGCTTCACTGAACCATATTCAGCAAAAACAGAGGTTAAATCCTCCTGTGTAACCTCATAGGCTAGGTTACCAATATAAATTGACATACGATATCTCCAAAATCAGGTAGTTTTCTGTAGAGATAGAGATCTCGGAGGCGAGCTTAGCAGAATGAAACAGAAAAAAACCTGTCAACACTGAGAACAAAAACTGCAACCGATATCCAGTCTCAACCGCTGTCATTATAGCATAAGCACTTAATGATTTATGCGGTAGTTTCAGCCAACTTTTATCAAGAAATTAGAGACACTTGCGACCCGCAAAATCGAGATCATCATACAGTCTCGACCCGAGATTAAATCTGAAAAAACTTATCATATCAAGGCTTCAGTTCTGATTGCTGTAGAAATATTTGAATCACACTCGGTTCACACTCAACCCCGAAGATAGATAACTAATGAGATAAATTCATTAATTGACTCATATATTCTTAAAACTTAAGATTTTATCGGGTGAATCACCCCCGGCAAAAGCTGAGCTTGTTGTCCCAAGAAATTGCGTTACACTAAAATCCTACTAGATGAGAACAGAGCAAAGTATCTACTATGGCAAACCGTCTAGCCCAGTCTCAAAGCCTTTACCTTCGTAAACACGCAGATAACCCAATTAATTGGTGGCCTTGGTGTGATGAAGCCATTGAAACTGCCCGTCAAACGGATAAACCGATTTTTCTATCGATTGGTTACTCTAGTTGTCATTGGTGTACGGTGATGGAAGGGGAAGCCTTTTCAGACAGCGCAATAGCGGCTTATATGAATACTTATTTTCTCCCGATCAAAGTAGATCGTGAAGAACGCCCCGAAATTGATAGTATTTATATGCAAGCGCTGCAAATGATGACAGGTCAAGGGGGCTGGCCGCTGAATATTTTTTTATCACCGGATGATTTAGTTCCGTTTGTGGGCGGGACGTATTTTCCCCTCGAACCGCGTTATGGTCGTCCTGGATTTTTAGAAGTATTGCAACGGGTACGAAACTTTTATGATGCTGAAAAAACTCGCTTGCAAAACATCAAACAGGAAATTAATCAGGCGCTGATTCAATCGACAATTTTACCGGATGCTAAACTGAGTGAAACGTTGTTGCTGCAGGGGCTAGAAACCGCTACAGGGGTGATTAGTCATTCCGAATATGGGGGGCCTCGTTTCCCAATGATTCCCTATGCTAACGCGGCATTACACCGCTATCGGTTTAACGCTGAGTCTCGCTATGACACCAAACAAACTTGTACTCAACGAGGGTTAGATTTAGCGACAGGAGGCATTTATGACCATGTGGCGGGTGGGTTTCATCGCTACACAGTTGACCCGACTTGGACAGTGCCTCACTTTGAAAAAATGCTCTATGATAATGGGCAAATTGTCGAGTATTTAGCGAATTTGTGGAGTGCAGGTATTCAACATCCTGCGTTTCAACGGGCTGTGACTGGGACAGTTGCATGGCTGAAACGAGAAATGACCGCCCCGTTCGGCTATTTTTACGCTGCACAAGATGCTGATAGTTTTACCACACCTGATGAAGCTGAACCCGAAGAAGGGGCGTTTTATGTGTGGACTTATGCTGAACTCGAAGCGTTATTAAAGCCAGAAGAAATAGTCGAATTACAAACTCAATTTAACATTACCAAGTCGGGCAATTTTGAAGGGAAAATTGTTTTACAACGAACTAATGCAGAAGCATTTACATCCAATATTGAAACGATTTTATCTAAACTATTTGCAGTGCGTTATGGTGATTTTCCAGACAATATCGTAACGTTTGAGCCAGCTTGTGATAATACCGAAGCCAAAACCAAAGCTTGGCCGGGTCGAATTCCAGCAGTCACCGATACTAAAATGATTGTAGCTTGGAATAGTTTAATGATTTCGGGTTTAGCGCGGGCAGCAACTGTGTTTCAACAATCAGAATACTTAGAGTTAGCTTCTGTTGCGGCTGATTTTATTCTCAATCATCAATGGCTGAATGAACGCTTACATCGCGTTAATTATGATGGAGAAGTCGCGGTTTTAGCCCAGTCCGAAGATTATGCGTTATTCATTAAAGCTTTAATTGATTTGCATCAGGCGAGTGTTTCTCTTGAGGATAGTAATACTCAAAAATGGTGGGGAAATGCCGTTAAAGTTCAAGCAGAATTTGATGAGTTTCTCTGGAGTTTAGAAGTCGGTGGATATTATAATACAGCAACGGACACAGGAGCAGATTTATTAATGCGAGAACGCAGTTATACCGATAACGCCACTCCCGCAGCCAATGGAATTGCGATTGTTAATTTAGTTCGTCTATTCTTATTAACAGAAGATTTACGTTATTTAGACAAAGCCGAACGAGGGTTAGAAGCATTTAGTAGCGTGATGCAAGAATCTTCTCAAAGTTGTCCGAGTTTGTTTTTAGCATTAGATTGGTATCGGAATAATACATTAGTCAAGACTGATGCAGAACAAATCAACTATTTAATTTCTCAATATCTACCAGTGGCAATTTTAAAAAATGACCCCACTTTAACGGCTGGAATGATGGGATTAGTTTGTCAAGGTTTACAATGCAAAAAACCCGCTCAAAATATTGATGAAATGCAGCAACAGTTAATTACAAGTCAAACTAGAGCATAAGTGATCATCTGCTTATGCCCTTTAAGCAAACAGGGTTTAATACTAACTCAAATATTAAATTATTCCCTATTTATAATTTAAGTTTTAGATTAACCCTGAGCTTTTTTCAACTTCAAAGCAGTAACTAATACACTACCGCGTTAATCAACCTACCGTGGTTTAAGGTTCTAGAATATTAGCAGAATCAGCATTAATATCATAACCCACGATTTGGAAATCTACTCTAGAACGAGCTTTCGAGAGATTCCAATTAAGGCTATCCCCACTGAGGCGAGTTGTACCCGCTAAACTAGAAATAATGTCATCACTTTACCCGTAAACTTTCTGTCAATATTTTCTTAATCTCTAAAGTCACACAGATCAACAGTTAAGAATATTTAGAATTAGTTGATCGAAAGTACAAGATATTTGCGAAAGGCTTAACTTTACTTTGCACTTCATCAATGATCTACCCGCTGCATCGGCCCTAAATATTTTGTTAAATAGGGGGAAAAGACTTCATAAATTAAAGTGAAGGGTTTACCATGATGCCAAAATAAATAATGACGACCCCAAAACGGCCCCGGATATCCAAACGCTAATTCTAACGCCTGAGAATCTCCATAATACAGTCCTTGGACATCGCGATAAAGTTCTGTTCGTAACCGGGTTAAACTGGCCCAAATGGGAATCGTCCGATTTTGTAGATATTCATCCACATGACTCGCCTCCCACCAAGAAGTCGCATAAGCCAGTCGCTGCCCAGAAGCCGTTCTCAACCACACCTGACGACGCAGGCGAGGGCCGGGAACCGCCTGTATTAAATCGGGCGCGCCGTCTGTATCCATCTCAACGGGCGACATATCAATCACATCAACTTCCGTTGGTTCCCCCGTCAACAGTTGCAGATGTCGTGTTGGAGAACCATCCCCAAGCAGCAATATTTGCCACGGTGGAGACAGTTGAGTATGGGGTAACCCCTGACGGATGGCATCTTCTCCCCCTTGCCACTGAGGACGTAAACGATGCCAAGCTAGGGGTTGTTGAATGGGTTGTGTTAATCCTAAGCTAGCAGTCAATGTTCTTTACAAAACTTAACGTCATGACTATGATAACGTTTCTTGAGAAATTTGACCGAGATTGAATTATTTTTAGGATGGGTCTAAATTTAATACTCGATTCAGAATCATCCGTTTATCGATCCGAATGAGGAGATATGAACCTTGTTGATTTAAAACTTGATAATCTTCTGGTTTGATTCCGATTCTATTAAGATCTTTTGGGCGACTAATGACTAATGAATTTACGCTATTTGATGAATTTAAAACAGAATTTTTGAGATAATCAATCGGTTCATTATAAGGTTTAAGAAAATTCCGCGTACTAAAGTATTGAACGGGACGCTGACTATAAAATACAATACTGGGTTTTTTAAACCCAATCATGATTATTTCTTCTTGGGGTTGTTGAACTTGAGAAACTTGTAAAGAGAGTTGTCTTAATGGGAATTGGCGAATATCGTCTATAAAAAATATGGCTGGATTAATCACGAAGATGTAAAAAGCAATAAACCCAATTATATTAATTCCGAGTATCCATTTTTTTTGAGATTTACGGGTAAAGACAACAGCAATTGCTAAGGCAGTTATTAACCAAATTAATCCTCCTAATTCCGGAAGATTCGAGTTGGCAATAGCTAATGGTAAATTAATAATTGCAGGATCGCTACTAATTAAACGGGGACTATAAAAGCAAAAAATACCAATAGTAATTAAAACAATAATATTAAAAATAGTACTCCAGAAAAGACTTTTATTTCTAGAGGGTTTATAAATAATAACTTCACTCCAAAATAGAGAAACTAAAATAGCTGCCGCTGGCATTAAAGGTAAAACATAACTGGGAAGCTTAGTGACAGAAATAGAGAAAAATATAAAAATACTAGCAAACCAAAAAAAGGCAAATAAACCCAAGTGAGCAGAACGACTTTGACCCAGCCAAAAAGAGCGGTTTAATAACTTTAAACGCCAGATAGAAACGGGTAAATAAATTGACCAAGGTAAAAAGCCAATTAAAATAACGATAAAATAGAAATACCAAGGCGCAGAATGACCATTTACAACTTGAGTAAATCGTTCTACATTGTGATAACCAAAGAAAGAATCAATATAAGCTTGACCATTTTCTAGGGTGATTAACACAAACCAAGGTACAGTAATGGCGGAGAATATTAAGCTGCCTAGCAGCAAATTCATCTCTTGAATAACAGCTTTGAGTTGATGGGTATAAAGCAAAAAAGTGGTGAGAATTAATCCGGGTAAAACAATCCCAACTGGCCCTTTTGTTAGAACGGCTAATGCGGTTAAAATATAAAAGAATAAATAGCCGGTATGAGGAATAAAACGAGATATTTTCGGCATTTTTTCGCTAGCTGCATATCCCCAAAAAAAGCAGAGTAACCCCGTTCCCATACACCCATTTAACAGCATGTCAGAAACCCCTTGACGCGCCCAAACAATAGTTTCTAAATTGAATGCAGCCAGCGTCGCACCTATCCCAGCAGACAGCCAAAAGGGTTGAGTTTGAGAAGACTTATTATTCGGTAAAAAGCCAAAAGAACGTAAAGCTAAAAAACAAGCAATGGTGAGGATAATTGCAGCAACAGCCGAAGGCAAACGCACTGCCCATTCATTTACCCCCAAAACTTGATAACCCACTGCCATTAACCAATACACTAATGGCGGTTTATCAAAGCGAGTTTCTTGATTAAAATAAGGAGTAATCCAGTTTCCTGTCACCGTCATTTGACGGGCAGCTTCAGCAAATAAAGGTTCAGTTTCATCGACTAAACCCACTGCCCCTAAATTCCAGAGAAAGACTAAACCACAAATCAAAATCAAGCCAATCCCAGAAATTCCCCATAGAAAATTTTGAGATGGCTGCCATAAATACCACGGCTGTTTTTTCATTCGGACTGATTGAGCGCTGCTGTTTCTCAAGTTTAATTTAGCAGATTTTAGAGGATATTAACTCAGATTATACGCTGATATAATACAAATAAAAGCAAGTGATTACTCGATTTTAATCTCTAAAATTGTTTCTCCTTTTAAGAGTTTGAATAGGCGATCGCCCGACTGATCTTTATCTTTGAGTTTGACACTTTCTGGGGCAAAATTAACCAATCGATTTTCACTGGTGAGTAAATGAATCACTTGTTGTGATTTTACCGGGGCTATCCCCATCAAACAATCTGTATCCTGTTTAAACTGAAACACTTGAGTCCCAATTGCACCCCGGCGACTACTGCGTAATTGATTCACCCCGATGCGTTTAACATCACCCATTTGCGACACTAATAATACACTGCCTTTAACAGGGGTTGTGACAAAACCCACCAATTCTTCTTGTTTGCGCAGTCGCGTTACCTGTGAACCCTGGGCAGTGCGTCCCATAATCGGTAATTGTTCATCATTAATCGGTAATCGTAACAGTCGCCCCCCTGAAGTAGCAATCATCACCTGATCTTGCGGTTGACAGAGTGCCGCATAACTCAACTCATCGTCATCTTTTAGCTTCACCACCGTCATACCACGGTTAGTTAACTCCGTAAATTCAGTTAATGGCAGGCGTTTAATTTTACCTTGTTGAGTCAGAGTAATAATATCAGTTTTATTGGGATGTTCAGCCACAATAAATTGAGTTAATACCAATTCCTGACGACTAATAGACTCATCTTTCGCGGCAGACGGGGGTAATAATGTAATCAACGGTGTACCCCGAGAACGACTCGAACCCGAAGGAATATCCGCCACATTCAAAGGATAAGCCTTTCCTGTCCGGGTTAAAATCACCACCGTGCGGTCGCTCATGGTATCGTAACGATTAACCGTAAAATCCTCTGCCGTTTCAACGGTTAACTTCTTCGCAATATTAGAAGATTTAGCATCTGCGGCTTTCCCCGAGAGTCGCCGTACATAACCGCGATGACTAAACTCAATTACCGTTTCTTCGGCTTGAGGAACTAAGGGTTTTAAGGTTTCTCCCGCCTGAGAAGACTTGCCACGACCCCGTCCGGATGGACTTTTCCCAGATTTCGTCTTAGAATTAGCCTCCTGATCCGCCGGCTGAACAATGCGTGTGCGACGATCATCGCCAAATTGACGTTTTAGCGATCGCAATTCCTTTTTCAGCGACTTGAGTAACTCAGGACGTTGTTCAATTAACCGACGTAATTCTTGAATTTGGGCAGTTAACGTTTCAAATTCTTCTTGTAATTTCTGTTGTTCGAGTCCAGTTAAGCGCCGCATCGGCATAGCTAAAATCGCATCAGCTTGCGCCTCACTTAATCCCAAATCCCCTTGTAATGACACTTTAGCCGTACTCCCATCAGGGGAATGGCGTAAAATCTCAATCACATCATCGAGGTTAGTCAACGCCATCAATAACCCTTCTACCACATGGGCGCGACGTTCAGCCACTTCTAACTCGTTGGTATACTGACGGATCAGAGTTTGTTCTCGGAAACTCAGAAACTCCTGTAAAATCTGCTTTAAACTTAACTGCCGGGGTTGTCCATTCACCAACGCCAGAAAAATAGCCCCAAACCGCGTCATTAAATCCGTTTGTTGATAAAGATGATGCAAAACCACCTCAGCAATGGCTTCTCGCTTCAATTCAATCACCACACGAATCCCTTCGCGATCGCTTTCATCCCGGATATCAGAAATCCCCTCCAAGCGCCCAGAATTAACAAATCCAGCCATTTTTTCAATCCAACTGGCCTTATTGACCTGAAATGGCAATTCCGTCACCACAATCGCGTTTTTCATCCGACGACGTTGGGCGGTGGGGACTTTTTCAATCTTTGCCACACCCCGCACCGTAATACTACCTTTTCCCTTCGTATAAGCCTCGACAATACCCTCTGTATCGATGATTTCCCCTCCCGTGGGAAAATCTGGGGCTGGAATTAATCCAAACAGTTTCTCATCAGATAAATCCGGCTTATCAATTAAAGCAATTAAACCATTGACAACTTCCCCTAAATTATGGGGCGGGACATTGGTTGCCATCCCCACCGCAATCCCAGAACTGCCGTTGAGTAGTAAAATTGGCAGTTGAGCAGGTAATACAGTCGGTTCTTGTTGAGAATTATCAAAATTACTAACAAAATTAACTGTTGCTTCCCCCACTTGATCGAGCAACCCCGCTTGTCCAATGGAAGATAACCGAGTTTCGGTGTAACGCATCGCAGCGGCTGGGTCATTATCCACCGACCCAAAATTACCGTGTCCAGCCAGTAACGGATAACGACTGGAAAAGTCCTGGACTAAACGGACAAGAGCATCATAAACCGACTGATCCCCATGGGGGTGATATTTACCCAAAACATCCCCCACGACTCTAGCGCATTTACGGTAAGGCCTGTCTGGGGTGAGTCCCAATTCATGCATGGCATACATAATCCGACGATGCACCGGTTTGAGGCCATCGCGCACATCCGGCAACGCTCGCCCGACAATGACACTCATGGCGTATTCGAGATAGGACTGCTCCATTTCAGTATGAAGTGCAGTTGTGATTACTTGCCCGGAGAGTAGGTTTAACTGTCTAGCCATGAGTTTGATAGAAATTCAGTATTGAGTGGGGTAGAGGATACTAGGAAAAGCCAGAGAAACGGGTGTTGTCAGTCGTCAGTGATGGCCTCAACCCTCAGTTAGGTTATAGGGCCGAGAGGTCTGTGAATTACGGCAATTGCCCTGACGCGGCTGATGAGTGCCTCTGTAATGATCCCGATTGGACTTTTAGTCAAAGGTATTCTTCTTTCACCTTATCAGTTTTTTTATTCTGACATTTGATCGGTTTAATTGAGATCATCCGGCTTTATTATTACTCAGCCCAATCATTTATCTAAATGTAGCAAGGAGACCCACACCATAAGTTGACGTTGACCTGGGCTTCGCCCTTGAAGGCATCTATGAGTCATGGCATCTATGCTGAAGGATTAAACCAACTTCCTCCTTTTCCCCTGACTGATACAAGCCCCGTCTTTTACGACGCAAAAGCGTTTGGTTCTGGTGCAAGCCTCTTCCAAACCAGTAACATAATGCCCTCTGCCCTTGTAGCGCAGCGTCTTCTGCCTTCGTTTGACATTGTGTATGGGTATATAAACTTCGCGGCTGACCCACCAAGACAACCCCAACGCCAATTGCAACCCAACAAACAACATAACCTTAGCCCAAATCTGTTAAAATGTAAGCACGGTTAAAAAAGCTTACCGATTCAGGTTCTACCCAACCCATGAGCCGGAAAATCTGTTGAGGAGAACATCTTTGTTGCCTGCCCTTGGTGTATAACAAGGCGTTATGCCCGTCATCAAGGGTGGTATGAACACCAAGAACCCATCAGCTATAAGCAAACATCTTTGATGTTGACGGGGTGGAAAAAAACAAGCTGATGAACGATTTCAGAAATTCAAGTGAGTTGTGTTCCACTCCAACAAGGATTGAGACACCTACAAACTACTTTTAATAACTTTTTTGCGGGGAGAGCCAAATCCCCCAACTTTAAGAAAAAGCGCTCAGGTGGCAGTGCTGAATTTACCAAGTCGGCATTTAAGTTCAAAGCGGGTCAAGTTTACCTGGCTAAATACTTTGAACCTTTACCGATTCGTTGGAGTGGTCAACTTCGCCTCGGGTGTGAACCGTCAATAATTACAGTCAAATTAGACCTCAGTGGTCGATGGTTTGTATCTTTAAGAATCAATGACAATACCAATCAAAAGTTAGAACCCGTCAACAAAAAAGTAGGGATAGACTTAGGTATTTCTAGTTTTTTCTCTACTTATGACAGGGTCAAAGTCACTAATCCCAAGCATTTCAACAAACTCTATAAAAAACTACCACAGCCTCAAAAATCTTTAAGCCGCAAGGTAAAAGATTCAAAAAATAGAGAAAAAGCCCGAATCAAGGTCGCAACAATTCAAGCTCGTATTGCCGATTCCAGACGTGACAAAGTCGAGGAAGCCAAGCAACCATCAGGCGATCTTTCTAGACGGGTTTTAATGTAGCGCCGCCCTAGAATACTGATCTACTAGAGAGAAGTAGGGTAGCATAAAATAGGCTGAGCGATGACATTGAGGTAATCGTGTCCTGGTCTGACCCAACAGTCAACCCGCTCCATGCCAGAGCATGTTATGATGGCACATCGTAACTGGAGCATTTGTCCAGTGGGAGATTGAGATGAAGACTGTGTTGATTGTAGAAGATGATCCGGTAAATGCTCGCGTTTTTTCAAAAATCTTGACTAAACGAGGAGGATTAACAGTTAAACATACAGAAAACGTAGAAGAAGTGATGCAAATCGCTCGCAACCGCGAAGCTGACCTGATTTTAATGGATGTTTCCCTCGCCCGAAGCGTCTATCAAGGTCAATCAGTAGACGGGATTAAAATTACGCAGTTGCTCAAAGCTGAGCCTGAAACCGCTAAACTTCCGATTATTCTCGTTACAGCTCATGCAATGGCAGGCGATCGCGAGGACTTTTTATCTCAAAGTGGTGCGGATGATTATATCTCTAAACCCGTGATTGATCATCAGGAATTTGTCGATAAAATTAAGTCATTGTTACCCTCGTCTTAATGGGAAATTGCCGTTGGGTTTCGCTGTCTCTTAAGCTAAAATACTATTGCCGATATGCAAGCAATGAAGATTTACTTTTGCATATCACTTTACCTAATTCATTTCCTTGACGAGTGAAAACTAGATCATCTAAGCTCTCTAATATTTAGCGTAGATGTTTCCCAATCGCAAAATATATCAAAGCAACGCCGCTTGTTTAATCGCAAGGATATTTTTTTGGCATCTTTTCCTCGTTCGGGTAATACGTGGATGGGGCTATTACTGAGTGACTTAATTTTACAGATGCAGGGTTTTTCTACTCATACTGGGGGTAATATTATACCCGATGTTTATCAGGTCGATATTGAACAGTGGAATCAAGATGACCGAACAAGTCAGCTAGATTTTCGGATTATTAAAACTCACGAATATTACGAAGAATGCTATCAGAAAATCATTGATCTATTCCGTAATCCCGCAGATTCTTGATGTTCTTTTTACTATTATAAGCTTGACAGAGTTCAAAAATTTGTCGATCAAGGTATAGGGCTAAATCAAGACTGTCAGGACTCTGTCGATCAGTGGTGCAGACATATTAAAACCTATCTTCAAGCTCTAGAGGAAACATTATCTAATTTCTTATTTCTGTCTTATGAGACTCTAAAAAAGCATCCGATTGAGGCTTTACAATTAGTCGCTAATTTTATCGGATTAAAAGTGAGCCGAATGATGTGTAAACAAGCGGTTAAAAATAAACAATTTAAAAAAATAGCGAGTTTAGAAGAGGATTATATTTTAGGTTTTAATGAAGTGGGAGGATACAAAAACTTCTTTAGAAAAGGAGAGATAAATAGCGATCGAGAGGCATTATCGGTTGAAACGATTAAATTAATTGAATCAAAAACATTAACGATTGATCGACAAGCTACAGCATTATAAAGTCTTACGAAAGATTCACAAGTGATGATTAAAACAGATTTGTCATCTTCTCCACTCACCTGAGCATGAGCTGTACATGTCAGTATATTATTAGGTTAGTTGGTCATAATTTAAATCGGCGAGCGCCTAACTCGATTTTAATCCATATCGGATCACTTACCCAAGATCCGACCTATTTTGATGATCGCAATAAATAATAATATGAAACTTATTTAATCAATATTAAGTCCATACTCCTAAATGCATTCAGGGGAAATTGGGGAGCTTCACAACAGTTTAGTAATCTATATTACAATTTTCTGTTAGCGATCGCAGGATCAAAGCAAAGTTTAACTCAGATTATACCATGGATGAAACATAGAAATGTTAAAATTAATATAGCCGGATAGAATTAAAGTAAAATGCTAGATTTACAAGACATAAAAAGTAATTTAAAGGTGTTATCTTGGTTGGGTTCAAAAGAATTAAAAGGTCGATTAAAACTTTTATCTTTATTTCCGCCCTCTTCTGTTGGAGTTGAAGTGGGTGTTCATACGGGTGACTTTTCTTCTAATATTTTAAAATTGGTAAAACCCGCAAAACTTTATTTAATTGATCCGTGGAAATACGAACCCGATCCCCGCTACGAAAACTCCTTATATGGTTCTCGGAATCAACAGCAGCAGGCAGAACTAGATGCTAGATATAACCGAGTTGTTCAGCGTTTTTCCCCAGAAATTGAAGCAGGAACTGTTACAATTATGAGGCAATCTTCAGCCGAAGTTGCTGAACGTTTTGATTCTGATTCTGTGGATTGGGTTTATATTGATGGCAATCATACCTATGAATTTGTTAAGCAAGATTTACAACTATATTTCCCCAAAATCAAACCCGGAGGATTTCTCTGTGGTGATGATTATGGGATAAAAGGGTGGTGGGAAGGTGGAGTATTGAAAGCGGTGAATGAGTTTAAAGCAGAACATCCAAATTTACGTTTTCGACAGTATGGTACACAATTTGTGTTCTGGAAATAACCTTTGATAATGCTACTGAATCTGGCAATAGGCAATTATTTTACCCACTGGGTAACCCCAAGTTTTTCATGAATATTTTATCTTGAAAAATGCTATATACCCGCTTTTGATCTTATTAATTTCCAGCATTTAGGCAGGTTGCCAACGTCCATGAAACCCGTTCGGAACCACACTCGGTAACCCTAAACGACAAACAGGTTCAGCATCAAGTCGGTGGGCTTCAAAGATCCAAACTTCACTGCTATTTTTCTGGCTATCAAACACAACCACGATCACCCATCCCCCTTGAGGATCGACTTCATTCGGCACAGATAACGGTTCTGTCGGATAGCGATGTTCTCCAAAATCTGCCACCGTCAGGCTTTCGGTTTGATGATTATATACTGCGATCGCCCCAAACATATCTGTAGCAATATCAACACCCGGACGATGGATAGACAAATAAGTCCGTTGCAAACTCTGTCCCACAACTGAAGCTGCCACACTAGGAAACTCACAACCCTGTTCAACCAACGCTTCTGTCGCTAAAACTTTAGCCGTCTGCGGATCTACTCGAATTTGCCTGAGACTACCTTTTGCCGGAGTAGACGTTTTTCCTGTCGCCACTTCTTTGAGATATTGATTCGTTTGATTAAAATTATCGTAACCAACGAACGTTAAGTTAATCATCCCCGACTCATCGACATAACCATTACCAAAATGCCATTGAAACCAAGGATCAGTTTCTCCACGACTGACTAATTCTAGGGTTGATCGATCTATGACTAAAATTTGTGTTGCCTGACTCGGTTGCCATTGCAGCGCATCACCAAAGGATTTTAAGCGCGTTAAAACAGGTAGTATTTGCAACCGTACCGGAGACACTAAAAATACCAGATATTGTCCAGCCAGTACAAAATCATGAATCAGAGGAACACCTTTGAGGGGAATATGTCCCTTTTGTTGAACTTGTCCCGTCTTGTCACTGCGATAAAGATTGAGTTTAATTTTACTGCCAAAACTTACCCCAAAATTAAACAATTCTCCGGTTAAAGGATCTTGCTTGGGGTGAGCCGAATAAGACAAACTGGAGGTTAAACTGCCTAAATGATCTATGCCTTGAGTTTCTAAAGTGTGTGAGTCCAAAGCATAAGGCAGTCCCCCTTCCCAAAGAGTCAAAACTCGATCTTCTAGGGGTAAAACAGAAGTATTAGCCGCATTTTTTAACGGTTTTGTGAAGCGATCCCACAACGAACCAGGGGGAACCATACCATACCCAGCAAACAGTAACTTTTCTGCCTCTTCTTCTTGTTGATATTCCTGAGTTTGGACATAACGATAAGTGGCTTCTGCCCCGGTCTCGGTGAAATGAACCGCTAAAACTGCCCCATCGCCATCAAACCAATGTCCCACTCGTCGTCCGCCCCGTTCCAACCGACCTGGGCCATTACGATACAATGTCCCCCGTAATTCAGGCGGAATTGCACCCGATATTAACGCTAAAGCAGTTAAGGGAAATTCAGTGCCAGGATGGCTGTATTGTAAGTTCCAGGTAGGGATAGAAGACATAATCATAGATAAATTTTTGACAATCTTTCAATCGAATCGGTAAACGTTCACGGGATTTGCTACAATCAACAGGATTGTACTGCTATGTGACTAGAATATCCTTGAGTCAGTCCATCAATCTGTCGAGAACAGATGAATTTTTAGAAGAACTTGCAGCGATTCAGCAAACCCGTGCGAAACGAATTGCACTGCTTGGCTCCCGGCACGTCCCACTCACTCACCAAAACCTGATTGAGTTACTCAGTTATGCTTTGGTATTGGGGGGAAATTACGTGATCACATCGGGGGCAACAGGAACCAATTCTGCGGTGATCCGAGGGGCAATGCGAGCCGATCCTAATCTGCTCACTGTCATTTTACCTCAGAGTCTGAAACGTCAGCCCAAAGAGTCCCGTGTTCAGCTAGAACAGGTGATTCATTTAGTGGAAAACCCAAAAGGCGATACTCTGTCTTTAGCCGAAGCCAGCGCCTTATGTAACCAAGAAATTATCTCCCGCTGTCAGCAACTGATTAGTTTTGTGTTTCATGACAGTACCACCTTGCTGAAAACCTGCGAGGAGGCTGAAACTCAGCGTAAAGTTGTGACATTGTTTTATTTTGATTGAGGAGTGTTGATGATGCTGTTTGGACTCTCAACCTCAGCAATTGTGCTGTCTGCAATTGCCATTGCTGCCGCTTTAATTTATCTGCCGTTTTTAGTGGTAGGTTTTGCTCGACTGCAGGTGGGTTATGATACGCAAGCACCCAGAGCCATGTTTGATCGCTTACCTGCCTATGCTCAGCGGGCGACTTGGGCGCATCAGAACGCCTTTGAGACCTTTATGCCCTTTACTGCTGCGGCATTGATGGCGTATGTCACAGGGCAAACCTCTCAGCTTGTGGTGGGAAGTGCAATTGCTTTTGTTGTGGCTCGAGCATTTTACCCGATTTTCTATATTTTGAATGTGCCATTGGCGCGTTCTTTGATGTTTGGAATTGGCTCAATTTCAACAGTTATTTTATTTGCTGTTAGTCTATTGAGTCTTAATAATATTAGTTGAAAGTTTTAACCTGAGTAATTAATGGCTTCTACATATTCTTTTGATGTTGTTAGTGATTTTGATCGACAAGAACTGGTTAATGCAGTCGATCAAGCGAAACGAGAAATTGGAACTCGTTATGATTTAAAAGATTCCAAGACTGAAATTAATTTAGGCGAAGATACAATTACAATTCAGACCGATAGTGAATTTACGTTGCAATCTGTTCATACTGTTTTGCAAACCAAAGCAGCCAAACGAAATCTATCTTTAAAAATATTTGATTACGGTAAAATTGAATCAGCGAGCGGCAGCCGTGTTCGACAAGAAATTCAGTTAAAAAAAGGAATTAGCAAAGAAATTTCTAAGCAAATTACTAAAATTATTAAAGACGAATTTAAAAAGATTCAAGCTTCTATTCAAGGAGACGCTGTCCGAATTAGTGCTAAGTCCAAAGATGAGTTACAGGATGTAATTCAGCGCTTAAAACAAGAAGATTTACCCATCGCTTTACAATTTCAAAATTATCGATAATGTCTGAACTGCCTCCCTTAAATACAGACACAGTTTGGTTAATTATTAATGAAGAATTAGACGATAATATTGTTAATCAACTCGTTTGGTATTATCTCGGTTATCGTCAGAATTTAGAAACGAATCAATGGGATTTATCGGCTGTTGCTCCAGACTGGAAATCAGATTATCCAGAACCGCCTAATTTCATTGAAAGCAGACCCGCAACCCTAAAATTAACTCGTTCTATCCCCAAAGAAAATAAGCAATTACTCAAAGGAGAACTAGGCTTTAAAGGGTATAAAATTAATGAACTGACTCCCCGCAAAACTCGTCGGGCAACTGCGGCTAATTGGTTATTGTCTATTATGAAACAGCAGGGAATATCATAAATATAGCCTTACCTCACAACGCTATAATTCTTTGCCGACTCTAACGAAATATCCGGCAGATGACAAAGCATCTCATCCCAGGTATTTTGTGCCTGTAACGCTGCTACAACCATCGGAAGGGGTTCAGCAAAAATTGTCTCAAAATCTGCTTCTTCAGCCAATTTGGGGGTATACGCTAAGCATTCCTGGGGTGGGGTAAATTGAGCATTGACTCCTGCTTTATTACCTCTAGCATCCACTCGATACCAACCAATTTCAGGTAAATAAATGGCATTGAAACCGTGTAAACTATAAGGTGCACCTTTATCATCAATACTCAATCGTTGATAACAAAACCCGGCGGGAATTTGGTTTGCTCGTAGTAAGGCTGCCAGTAAATGACTTTTCGCAAAGCAGTAACCTGTTCGGTATTTTAGAACATCAGAAGCCTTATAGGTAATCGGATTCATCTGATAGTCATAGCTGTGATAAATTTGGTCTCGTACCCACTCAAAACACCCTCTTGCTATTGCCATTGATGTTTTATGGTTCGATGCAATTTGTTGAGCGAGCTTAAGAATTTCAGGATGTTGCCAATCAATAACTTCACTTACTCTCAAGTATTCTTCCATGTCAAGGGTTAAAAATACTACTATTCTAATTCTAAACGACTAACCGACATCACCCAGAACTGAAGACTGCCCCGAAGCGGTGCTGCAATGGCGTGTCATGTTTCACTTTTGTTCAAAATCTTCAGCTTAATAATAGCGCTTTTTCAATGATTCATTGCTGAGGTGAGGCTTAATTTTGATCTGTATAAACATAATATATAACATTGTCACAACTCTACTCCTTTCTATTCCGATTATTCTACAAAAATTGATTTTATTAATCAAATAAAACAAGATAAAAATCTAGCCATCATTCGATTATCTGCTATATAATATTCACAAAACTATTTCTGAACTCCAATAGCAATATGATAGAATAATATTAATAGCAATATTATAAAATGAGCTTCCGGGAGTATTTATGATGTCAATATTTTCCTCGAAATATTCTCTACTATTAACAGGTTTATTAACCAGTTTTCTTGCTACTGGTTTTCCTCGTCTTAGCCAAGCAGCGACTTTTGAATTTACGATTGATGGATTAGTTGGAAGCGGAATTATAGACTTTGATGATTCAACATTGACAGGTATAGGTACAGAAACCATTGAACTAGAAAATTTAGTAAATGGCTCTTTTGACTGGTCTTTTTTGATTGGAGAAGAGAACCTCATAGAAACAATTGAAAATTCAAATACAGGAGAAACTGAGACAAATATCTTTGAATTTCCGGCAAGAATTGTAAGTCGAGACGCATCTTCTTCCGCGTTTGGTTCGTTCGTTTTTCAGGAAGGTAAGCTGGTTGATATCAACTATTATTGGTTATCGACTGCGGGATCTTTAAGTGGCAAGGGCGGCGAAGAAAGTGAACTGTTTATCGGCAACGGAGTCGTTTCAATTAATTCTGAAGCCGTTGGCCCAACTGTATTTGAATTTGAAGATGAGTTTATCATTTCCTCCCTTTTTGTGCGCGACATCACACTCCAAGACTTGCCCTATCAAATTTCGACGATTGTTCCGTTTCAGGGGGCAAATCAATCCGTTCCTGAACCCAGTATAATAATAGGATTGATTTCTGTTGGACTGGGAACATTTGTACGAAAAGCAATTTAGTCTCATGGGGTGTACTGCTCAGTCATGCTCAAGCATTGCACCCCGGTAAAAAAAGCCAATAACCCAACCGTCCTCAAGATTACGGCTCTCCTCACTGCAATGTGTTGCACAATAAAGGTACAGTAGAAATACTAAATACATAAAAGTTTACATCTCATAGGTTTCGTGACACTCTGTCGCACACCCGTACGAGAACAGACTAAAGTAAACAAAACTGTTATATGGGGCAGTAGGAGAAAATGTTTGAATATTTCTCAGATAAAGCAATTAAGGTGGTGATGTTGTCTCAGGAAGAGGCTCGTCGCTTAGGACACAACTTTGTAGGAACTGAACAATTACTGCTCGGGATCTTAGGGGAAGGTACCAGCGTAGCAGCAAAACTACTATCAGAAAAAGGGATAACCTTAGAAGATGCTCGCCAAGAAGTAGAAGCGATCATCGGTAGAGGATCGGGCATGATGCCCCCAGAAATCCCATTTACACCCCGTGCCAAACGAGTATTTGAGTCTGCATTAAAAGAAGGTCGTCAACTGGGAGATAACTACATCAATCCCGAGCATATTCTACTCGGTTTACTGGCTGATGGCGAAGGAGTCGCGGCTAAAGTACTCGAAAACTTCGACGTTGACCCCGCTAGCCTGCGTAACGACGTGATCCGTTCCCTGGGTGAAGTGGCTGCTGCCATTCCAGGTGGAGGACGCACCGGGTCAGAACGTCAGAAGGCTGTCACCCTAGATGAATTTGGCCGCAACTTAACCCAAATGGCAAATGAGGGCAAATTAGACCCCATTGTGGGCCGGGAAAAAGAAATTGAACGAGTGATTCAAATTCTCGGTCGTCGGACGAAAAATAACCCTGTACTTGTGGGTGAACCCGGTGTGGGTAAAACCGCGATCGCAGAAGGCTTGGCCCAACGCATCACTCACAACAACGTTCCTGAATTACTCATCGATAAACAAGTTTATAGCTTAGACATGGGGGCGTTAGTTTCTGGAACTCGCTTCCGGGGAGAGTTTGAAGAACGTCTCAAGAAAATTGTTGAGGAAGTGCAGACAGCCGGAAACATTATTCTTGTGATTGACGAAATTCATACCTTAGTTGGGGCTGGGGCAGTTGAAGGCAGCATGGACGCAGCCAACCTCCTCAAACCTGCTTTAGCGCGGGGAGAATTGCAATGTTTGGGGGCAACAACCCTGGATGAATATCGCAAGTATATTGAACGCGACGCGGCTTTAGAACGCCGTTTTCAGCCCGTCATGGTGGGCGAACCCAGTGTAACCGATACGATTGAGATTCTATTTGGTTTGCGTTCGGCTTACGAAGATCACCATCAGTTAACCATCTTAGATGAAGCCTTATACGCCGCAGCTCAACTGGCAGATCGTTATATCTCTGATCGATTTTTACCCGATAAAGCGATTGACTTGATGGATGAAGCCGGATCGCGGGTACGGGTGAGAAATTCTAAGCCTTCTGATGCCACACGGGCGCTGAAGAAAGAATTAACCCAAGTTGTTAAAGATAAGGAAGGGGCTGTGGCGTCTCAAGATTTCGAGAAAGCCGCCCAATTGCGCGACCAAGAACTCGAACTCAAAGAGCAAATTGAGACGGCCAGTGGTCGTACATCAACGGACTCCTCATCTATCTCTGTCACCGAAGAAGATATTGCCGATGTGTTGTCAGCCTGGACAGGAATTCCGGTGAACAAGATGACCGAATCTGAAGCTGAAAAGCTGATTCACATGGAAGATACTTTGCATCAGCGGATTATTGGTCAAGATGAAGCTGTTACCGCCGTTTCTAAGGCGATTCGACGGGCGCGAGTGGGCTTACAGAACCCCAACCGTCCGATTGCCAGTTTCATCTTCTCAGGCCCAACAGGGGTGGGTAAAACTGAGTTAACCAAAGCTTTAGCCGCTTACTTCTTTGGTTCAGAAGAAGCGATGGTTCGGTTGGATATGTCCGAATATATGGAACGTCACACCGTTTCTAAACTCGTCGGATCTCCTCCTGGATTTGTCGGTTACGATGAAGGCGGTCAGTTAACTGAAGCAGTGCGTCGTCGTCCTTATACCGTTATATTGTTTGATGAGATTGAGAAAGCGCATCCCGATGTCTTCAATACCATGTTACAAATCCTAGAAGATGGCCGTTTAACCGATTCAAAAGGTCGCACAGTCAGCTTCAAAAACACTTTAATTATCATGACTTCTAATATTGGGTCAAAAGTAATTGAAAAAGGTGGCGGTGGTTTAGGATTTGAATTTGCCGAAGACGGGGAAGATTTACAATACAACCGAATTCGTAACCTGGTGAATGAAGAATTGAAGCAATATTTCCGTCCGGAATTTCTCAACCGTTTGGATGAAATTATTGTCTTCCGTCAGTTGCAGAAAACAGAAATTAAAGAAATTGCCGATATCTTATTACAGGATGTTTTCAATCGCTTAACTGAAAAAGGGATTAGTTTACAAGTGAGTGAAGCGTTTAAGGATCATTTAGTCGAAGTGGGATATGACCCCACCTATGGGGCACGTCCTTTACGTCGGGCAATTATGAATCTGTTGGAAGATGCCTTAGCTGAAGCGATGCTGGCGGGTGATGTTGCAGAAGGTGACGCGGCGGTTGTCGATGTTGATGAAGATAAGAAAGTCAAAATCGTACCCGCAGCCGACCATCCGGAAGCCGTTTCTGAATACGTGCTAACGAAAGGTTAATCATCATCTCTTCATTTTGAGATCTTGTTGGGTGTGTTAATAGCGCACCCTTTTTTCTTTTTGTATGAAAATAGCAGCTATAGCGCTTACGTCTGACGGCACGCTTGCGCGATCGCGGAGGTATTAGGTATTAGGTGTTAGGTGTTAGGGACCTGAAAGTACTGTAAAATAAAGATATTTGTGATTATTCGTTACTGAAATCTGTAAATACACCAGCGCTCGTTGCTATATCTATAGCATTCTT
Organism: Microcoleaceae cyanobacterium; assembly: GCA_049649525.1. Taxonomy (GTDB): domain Bacteria; phylum Cyanobacteriota; class Cyanobacteriia; order Cyanobacteriales; family Microcoleaceae; genus JAAURB01. Next base: position 119,962 of record JBARZE010000060.1, on the reverse strand, counting down.
AAATCCCCGACGAAAACTTTTCTTTAATGAACCACAAAGACACTTATGACACAGAGGGAAGACCATAGAGAATGTTTATAAACCATTTAGTAGGATTGCTATAGTTAGAAATATTTTACAAAAATGCTTTCATCCATCGGCTAACCCAGCCATCATAATAGGAAGCACATATTTTACTAATTTCAGCTTCTTCATATTGAAAATGGCGACAGCAAATAATATTGCCATAAATAGAATTTGCCCTGAAAATTGTGTCAAGGTTGAGATCGCTTGCTTGTAAATCAAAGATTAACTCCTTGGCATCCGGGGCAAAATCAATTATCACACTAAAGCCATAGCCACAATCTTTTAAGACAGACAGACATTGCTTTGTTGCCGTCACAAATTGGGATGCCCATCCTGCCTTACGACTCTGTCTGTTCGCTCCGCCCCCATACTCAAACATGATAATCTGAGGTAGCATTGATTCTGGTAATTCTGGTAATTGCTTAATCACGATAGATTCCCAGCCTTCAATATCTAGTTTAAAGCAGGTGATTTTTGGGGCGGCAAGCTGATTTAATAAATTAGCTAATGTGATTGATTGAACAGATTTAGTATTGTTTGAAGCGCCAAACCAGTTCGGATCTAAAGAACTAAAGTTACGGTTTGAAAAGCCAGCGAATGTGCCAATATGTAAGTTTTGGATCTCGTTAGTATCGGAGAGGCAACATTCAATTAAATCGATGTCATGAGTTTGGCAGATCTGACGTAATTTTAGATTGGGTAGAGGTTCAACAGCAATAGTCTCAAACCCAAGACGGGCAAATCGCTCACAATAGAAAGCAAAAGTGCCGACACCAACGTCTATACAAATTCCTATTTTCTCTCGATCAATTGCCTTCAGAATTTGCTCAAGTAAGGCTTGGCAACAGCTTTCAACACGCATTATTTAATTTCGCTTAAGATATCATCGTGACTAGAATTGCTCCACTAACTCAACAGATTGACTTATATTATCAAGCGGATCGAACACAACAAAGGAGGCAATTTCATCCCATGAGCAATTCCCCCAGTCAGCATCCATCTTGGATCACCCTGAGAACCACAACAATGCGATGGGAAGCCGAACTCATGCAACAAGTGTTAACCGCTCAACAAATCCCTTGTCGAATCATTGACCTTGGTATTGTATCCTATTTTGGTATGGGTAGCCCAACTGCCCTGCAAGTTCCGACGCAATATCTCTGGGCAGCACGACTCCTCCTCAGTCCCATTGAAGAAGAATTAGAATAACCCCGGCGCTAACTAGAACATAAAGTGTTGTTTGTAATTCTTAATTCTTGATTAATTTATCTGTTGCATCTTTTAGTATAATTAAAGAATTTATCAATTCAATTAGATTCACAGTCCTCATGAGTCAACCCCCACCGAAACTAAACATTGATCCCGGTACTTTATTATTGATTATTGTAGCCCTTTTATTTATTCCCTTAATTATCTCTGGGTTTTTACCCTAAGTTAATACTGAGAAACTTGCTAAAATTATAAAGCTGTCTGCGCTTGTTGCCCATCTTGGCATATACAGACACATTCACACCCAACCTTGAGTTACCCTAACCTCTCTTGAAGTGGGCGTAATTAGCAATGTGTTGATATTGATAACAATTTAACCACTGAGCAAATAACCTGCATGGAATTTCGAGCTGTAGAAACTAACCCTCTGAATTGGACTGGTGATGTCCTCGCTATTGGCATCTCTCAAGAACAATTGCCCTTATCCGGAACCCTCGCTCAACTTGATGAAACCCTAAATGGAACTTTACAGGAGTTAATTGAAGAGCAGAAGTTTGAAGGAAAACTCAATACTAGCGCCTCGACTCGTGTAGGGGGAAATAGCCCTATTCGTAAGGTCGTTATTGTCGGTTTAGGCGCAACAAAAGATTTAACTTTAGACCACCTCAGATCTGCGGCGGCAACCAGTAGTAAATTAGCAAAAACTCTGAAAGGTAAGCATTTAGGAATCAGTTTGCCCACCTGCAAAACACCAGAAGAAACGGCACAAGCAATTACTGAAGGAGTGATTTTAGCCCTGCATCAAGATCATCGGTTTAAGTCAGAAAACGATGAAGAAAATGGTGAAATCAAACAGATTGATTTACTGGAGTTAGCCGGAACAGAAACAGGAATAACCCAAGCTGAAAAAATAAGTTCGGGAGTCCTCTTAGCACGAGAATTAGTGAATGCTCCCGCTAATGAAATTAACCCCATTACCATGGCCGAAATGGCCGAGAAACTGGCAACTGACTATGGGTTTGAAATCGAAATTCTTGAAAAAGAAGACTGTGAAAAATTAGGAATGGGAGCCTTTTTAGGGGTGGCGATGGCTTCTGACTTGCCGCCTAAATTTATTCATTTAACCTATAAGCCAGAAGGTACACCGAGCGCTAAACTCGGAATTATTGGTAAAGGCTTAACCTTTGACTCCGGTGGACTTAACCTGAAAACGGGGGGCAGCGGCATCGAAACCATGAAAATGGACATGGGAGGTGCTGGGGCGACATTCGGCGCAGCCAAAGCCATTGGTCAATTAAAACCGAACGTCGAAGTTCACTTTATTAGTGCCGTGACTGAGAACATGATTAGCGGCCATGCTATGCGTCCAGGAGACTTTTTAACCGCTTCTAATGGCAAAACAATCGAAGTGAATAATACCGACGCAGAAGGGCGTTTAACTTTGGCTGATGCCCTTGTGTTTGCGGACAAACTGGGGTTAGATAGTATGGTGGATTTAGCCACCTTAACCGGAGCTTGTGTCGTTGCCTTGGGGAGTGATATTGCAGGGCTTTGGAGTCCGGATGAAACCTTAGCCACTCAATTAAAAGCAGCTTCTGAGACTTCGGGTGAAAAACTCTGGCAGATGCCTTTAGAGGAAAAGTACTTTGAAGGACTCAAGGCACTCCATGCTGATATGAAAAATACTGGCCCTCGGGCAGGAGGTTCTATTACCGCTGCTTTATTCCTCAAACAGTTTGTTCAGGAGACTCCCTGGGCACACCTAGACATTGCTGGCACGGTTTGGGCTGACAAAGATAACAGTTACAACAATAGCGGCGCAACAGGGTTTGCTGTTCGTTTGCTGGTTAACTGGGTATTGAGTCAGGCATAGGGAGACTTCCCAGACAGGGAGGGAGTAAGTAGAGACGTTACATGTAACGTCTGTAATTGAGTAAGGAGTAAGAAGTAAGAAGTAAAAATCTTTGACTATAGCCATAACTCCCATTCATAACTCATAATTCACTCCCGCTCTAGACAACAATTATCAAAAATCAATCACTCACAATAATTATGTTAGAAAATCGCGAAGGGCAACGAGTGCCTAATGTTAAGTTTAGAACCCGTCAAAATGATGAATGGGTTGATGTCACCAGTGATGAATTATTTGCGGGCAAAACGGTTATTGTCTTTGCTTTACCAGGTGCGTTTACTCCCACTTGTTCCACCAGTCATTTACCAGGATATAACGAACTCGCTCCCATATTCAAAGAAAATGGTGTCGATAGTATCGTTTGTTTGTCTGTCAATGATACATTCGTGATGAATGAATGGGCAAAAAATCAAGAAGCAGAAAACATTATCCTCATCCCAGATGGTAACGGCGAATTTAGTGACCAAATGGGTATGTTAGTTGATAAAGCTGACTTAGGTTTTGGTAGTCGATCTTGGCGCTATTCAATGCTGGTTAAAGATGGCGTAATTGAAAAAATGTTTATCGAACCAGAAGTCCCAGGCGATCCGTTTGAGGTTTCTGATGCTGAAACCATGCTAAATTACATCAATCCTAATGCCAGTAAGCCTAAAGTCGTGACCATGTTTAGTAAAGAAGGTTGTCCTTATTGTACGCGGGCGAAAGCAATGTTAAAAGAGCGGGGAATTCCCTATGAAGAAATTGTCCTCGGCAAAGATATTACCAGTCGTTCTATCAAAGCCGCAACAGGCGCGACTTCAACTCCCCAAGTCTTTATGAATGGTAAATTAATTGGGGGTTCAGATGATTTAGAAGCTTATTTCAATCAAAACTGAGAACCGTTTCTGTGACTAATATTGCCCCTCAACTAGCCTAATTATTCATAACTTTATTATGCTGTGCTTGAGGGGAGGAATTCTAAACTGTCGAATATAAGCACTTTTTTTCATAAATAATTTAGCGATATATCACAATTACTCTATCCAATTTTACCCGCTTAATTCAAAATAATTGTTAATTATGTCAAATTCTTTAATGGTTATTTTCCCCTATAAGTATGAGGATATGTGGGTATTTGACGATGAAGCTGTTGGCTTAAACAAAGAACCTTTTGTTAGTGGTATTCCGGATATGATTGATTTGCTTGTAAAAGATATCAAGGATGCTGACAAAGGATTTAAACTGATTTTTTCACAACAACCTTTTCCAGAATACAAAATAACATTAACTTGGAATAGAGAACAATACGGTGGACATTGGTATTCTTGGGAAAAAATGGATAAAGAAGGATGGTTGTGTCCGGCTTTATTTAAGTATTTTGATCGCGTTCCAGCTAAAATTTATTGTGATGCCAAACAATCGATCAAACATTAGATCTGACTCATTTTAGAACAACTTTATTTATTCTCTGTATTCAACTGCTCTTCTAACCGACGACTTCCTAAAGACATCGCATAACAAAACACCCAATATAATAACCCAACAAACAAATAAACCTCAGAAGATCTTCCGAGAAACTTAGGGTTTGCTAACACAGAATTACTAATACCGAGTAATTCTACTAATCCGACAATAGATAGTAAAGTGGTATCCTGAACTAGACTAATAAATTGACCCACAATTGAAGGAATTGAAATTTTTAAAGCTTGGGGCATCACAATTAAGCATGTTGTTAATAATGGATTTAATCCCACTGCTTTGGCTGCTTCCATTTGTCCTCTGGGGATCGCTTGTAAGCCGCCTCGTACGTTCTCTGCCAGGTAAGCCGAACTAAATAGGGTTAACCCCACAATTGCCCGTAAAATCCGGTCAGGTCGCATTCCGGCTGGCAAAAACAAAGGTAACAAAATCTGTCCCATAAACAGAATAGTAATCAGGGGCAAACCGCGAACGAGTTCAATATAAATTATTGACAAAATCCGAATGACGGGTAACGAACTTTGTCGCCCTAATGCCAATAAAACCCCGATCGGAAAAGATAATAAAATACTGATAATTGACATTAATAATGTTAGCATCAATCCTCCCCAAAGATTGCTACCAACACTTTTAATTCCTAGCCCTCCACCAATTAACCAGATGGCTAAAATTAACATAACAAACCAGGCAAAAGGTAACCAACGTAGCCATTCGGGTTGAGCCTGTGCCGCTCGTTTCCCCCCCCAGGCACTAGCGATCAGAATACCTAACATCCCCAGCAATAACAGTCGATAAGGTATAGCTATCGGTAATACGGCGAGTAGCATCGCTGCGATACTAATCCCGATAATTACATTCTGACTAAATAAAACAGCGATATTGCGGGCAAGTCCTCCCCAACTCAAGCCGGAAAGAATACTAATTAACCCAAGTAATATCCATAAACGCCAATATTGATCCCGAGGAAAACGCCCAACTGCAAACAGAGATAAGTTAGCCGGGATCACATTCCATTGGGCGGTTGTTGTTGCCCAAGAGATAAACCCCGCAAGAATCCAAAATAAAATACTAACAATAATAAACGTGAGTAAACTGTTGTACCAAGTATTGAATAAATTATTTCGTAGCCATTCTGGCAATGATTCGTTATCGTTAGTGGGAGGGGCAATATTTGAAGTCATAATAGAATTATGAATTATGAATTATGAATTATGAATTATGAGTAAGGCAACAGGTAATGGGCACTCAGTCTCCCAAGTCTCCCATTTCTCCAAGTCTCCAAGTCTCCAAGTCTCCAAGTCTCCCATATCTTCCGAAGTCTTCCGAAGTCCTGCTCACTCCTTACCTTTCTCGCAATTGAACACTGCGGTTAAGTAAGTTCATACTCAGAGAAATTAATAAATCAATTGTCAGGTAAACAGCCATAATAATTAACATCACCTCAACTGCCCGCCCACTTTGGTTAAAGGTTGTATTAGCGACATTATAAAGATCGGCGTAAGCAACTGCGATCGCTAAACTAGAGTTTTTGGCTAAGTTTAAATATTGACTATTAAGCGGCGGAATAATTACCCGTAATGCTTGGGGAAATACGACTAATTGCATCAATGTTCCGGATTTCAGGCCCAGCGATCGCGCGGCTTCCCATTGACCTTTTGCGACAGACTGAATGCCTGAACGGACAATTTCCGCGATATAAGCCCCAGTGTACACCACGAGTCCAATTAAAATAGTGGTAAATTCAATAGTGAGTCGTAATCCGCCTGTAATATTGCGACCGTTTTCTGCAACTTGTGGGGCTTGCCAATTGAGTCCGAATAAAATAATGAAAATAGCGATCGCCCCCATCACCCAAAGGGCAATTAACTGCGGTTGACCCGATGCCCCTCTTTCTACCATAATTTTAGTTCGCCAGCGCCCGATGAAAAAGGCTGCGATCGCCAACATGATTAATGTTCCCAACCACAGTAATACGAGGCTTCCAGACGGCCAAGGAATATAAACCCCTCGCTGACTTAGAAATGTTGGCCCCGGCAAAGTCATACTTTCACTGACATTTGGAAGTTGCAGAAATATCCCATACCAAAATAGTAATTGCAATAATAGGGGTGTATTGCGGATAATTTCGACATAAACTATTGTGATTTTACGCAATAACCAGTTATCCGAAAAATAAGCAATTCCAGCCGCAATGCCCAACAAAGTTGTCAGGATAATACCGAAAAACATCACTCGTAGGGAATTGACCAAACCCGCTAGTAGCACACGTCGATAAGGATCGGTGGCTTGATAGGGAATAATGCTTTCACCAATATTAAACCCGGCTGTGCTGTTGAGAAAACTAAAGCCAATCGCATTACCCCGTAAATTGCGGCTCAGGTTGATCCCCAGTAGGATAAAAACGGCAATAAGGATAACAACCGCTAACACCTGCAGGGCAATCTTCCAAAATCGCTGATCTCGCAGAAGGGGGACTTTTTGCTCCGGATTAATTGTCATTTATCATGCTCAGCAATACGCTATGGGATTGTTATTTATGATTAGGAATTAAGAGGAAACAGGAAACGAGGAATAAATAGATGAGGGAGAGTCAAAGTTTTATACTTCCCCCATCCCTTGTCCCCACTCTTAATTCGTAAACTCCACAAGGATAAGGCATGGGAATAAGCTTACTTCTGACTTCTGACTTTTGTACAGACGTAATATATTACGTCTCTACTACTTACTTCTTACTCCCTTTTCCCTATTTTTAACTAGCGTAGTGGTGGGGAATAGAGTAGTCCACCATTTGTCCAAAGATCATTTTGGCCCCGAGGCAATCCAAACTGAGAACCCGATCCTAGGTTACGCTCATAGATTTCACCATAGTTACCGACGTGCTTAACTGCATTGGCCGCGAAATCATTGCTCAAACCTAAACCGGTTCCTAAGTCTCCTTCAGTCCCTAAAAAGCGGCGAATACTCGGATCTTCACTGGTTGTCTTTAACTGTTCAACGTTTCCTTGATTAATTCCCAGTTCTTCTGCTTCAATCAAAGCAAAAGTGACCCATTTCACCGTATCAAACCAAGGGGAATCATTATTAATCGTCACTGGCCCTAACGGCTCTTTTGACATGGTGGCATCTAGCAGAACGTGTTCATCGGGGTTGGGTAAGGTACTGCGACGAGCAATTAACTGAGATTTATCAGAAGTCATCCCTTCACAACGACCCTCTGCATAAGCCGCATAAGCAGGATCTGCCTGTTGGAAGGTGACGGTTTCAAAGTTCACACCCCGCTTACGCATATTATCCGTCAGGTTTAATTCTGTTGTGGTTCCCGCTTCAACGCAGACTGCCCGACCTTCAAAGTCTTCGAGAGCAGTGATGCCGCTATCTGCACGAACCATCATTCCTTGACCGTCATAAAAGGTGGTCGGCGCAAATTCCATCCCAACTGAAGTATCACGGCTAATTGTCCAGGTGGTATTTCTAGACAACATATCCACTTCACCTGCTTTTAGTGCCTCGAACCGTTCTGTAGAGTCGAGGTTCCGATATTCAACTGCTTCAGGGTCATCAAACAAAGCCGCAGCCACAGCCTTACAAATATCAACGTCTAAACCGGAATATTGACCACTTTCATCAACAAAGCTAAATCCGGGAATTCCCCCATCTACGCCACAAACAAGGGTTCCTCTCGCTTTAACGGTATCTAAGCGGCTTTGGAAACCACCTGTTGTTGTTTGCCCCTCTCCTGGAGCGCCTCCTGAACCCCCTTCACAAGCGGTTAAAGGGATAGCTAATAATAATGTCGCCAATATCCAAGAACTGTATTTACCCATAGCTGTCAATAAACCCATACAAACAAGTACACAATTTCGGGCAACAGAAGTCACCGGAACAACTGTTGTCCTAAATCTTACCTAGCTTACAGGAAAAATCAAAATTAAACTGTAGAAAAAATATAACAATCTGTCAGGGTGTGGTTTACAGCTACAGCCTGAATATCTTCCGAGGGGTTTTTACTGAAAACTTCAATAAACTTCAATTTGATTCAAATTTAGCTCAGACTAGAAATTATTTTTGCCATCTCGAAGTCTTTTTCTGTCAACCCTCCGGCATCGTGGGTTGTTAAAGTGATCGTAACTTTATTATATGAAATTGCAAGATCTGGATGATGTCCCTTCGCTTCAGCGGGTTCTACCAACTGATTGACAAAATCCATCGCGGCAATAAAATCTTTAAAGGTTTTGACCGTTTTCAGTTGTTTTCCTTCGACAGTCCATTCTGGAATTTCAGCAGATAAGCTTTTAACTTGAGATGCACTAAGTAATTCTGCCATTATCAATCTATTTTCTACTTAATTCTTTGACGCTAGGCTTAGTCATGACTATCCGCTCCTACCATAGGGTGATCTACTAACATTGAATGCTATTAGATACATTGGTAAGAGCGGTCTAGCGGGTCATTTTGTTGAAACCTGACTGCCGGGAGGAACACTCTAAAAGTAAGTTCACGTCACCCAAGAAGGTCGGCTTCCAAGATTGAAACAAAGTTCACATCTAGAGGACAGCCCCGGCCCACAGCCGGCATTCTCCAACAAACTGACCCATGCGTATACTACTCTCAATCATGGGCATCACCTCCTAGTATCGTTACGGCTCTGTTCCCATTGGAACTAATTATTAACATAACACATTATTTGAGAATTGGCCTCAAGTGAGTTGAGGCAGATCGGTGGTAAAAATCAATAGACTTTCCTCGTCGGGTCAGACAGTGCGATCGAGCTTGCAATGAATCACTAAAATTTGTTTCCCGCTTTAACAAGAGAGATGTTATAGTAGTATTTCTGCAATTTATCTCCTAACGTTGAAGATCGCCATCTCCTAAATCTCGAATACCCATGGCTAATATTAAATCTGCAATTAAGCGCATCCAAACATCAGAGCGCAATCGACTACAAAATAAATCTTACAAGTCAGCCGTTCGGACTTTAATGAAAAAGTACTTCATCGCCGTGGAGGACTATGGTTCGGCTCCCAGCAGCGACAAGCTTAAAGAAGTCAATCAACGGATGTCAGAGACTTACAGTAAAATTGATAAAGCCGTAAAAAAAGGCGTATTTCATCGTAATAATGGTGCACGGAAAAAAGCTCGGATTGCTAAGGCTCTCCAGCGCTATGCTCCAGATCCTACCAGCTCTACTGCTTCTTAATCCTGGGGTTGAATCACTTATTCTGAAAAAATTATTGATCTTAGCACAGATTAGGATTAACTGATATTGCTGGTTGTTCATGTCAAATCGAGTCCATTGCACTCATAGCAAGAAAACCAGAAATCTATGGAGTTAATCAGTAACAGATTTCAACGATCGCATCGGGCCCAATTGTTATTTGAGAGATTGACAGCTCTAAATTCGTCAGAATTACTTCTCAGACGTTAATCTCTGAAGTCAAAGACAGACAAGGGAGTAAGAGTGAACAATGAAAAGCCTGTTGAAATGCATCTGATTGACACACACGTCCATCTAAACTTTGAAAGCTTGGCATCAGACCTTGATGCGGTTCGGCAGCGTTGGCAGCAGGCTGGCGTTGTTCGTTTAGTGCATTCTTGCGTGCATCCAGGGGAATTTAATGCGATTCAGGCGATCGCCGATCGGGTGCCTGAACTGTCTTTTGCCGTTGGGTTACACCCCCTTGACACGGAAAAATGGACGGTTAAATCAGCCGATCAAATCGTCGATCTGGCCCAATCCGATTCCCGAGTCGTGGCAATTGGCGAGATGGGTTTAGACTTTTATAAAGCCGATGATCAATCCCAACAAGAAAAGATCTTTGAGGCACAGTTGGAAATTGCTCATCATTTAAATAAACCCGTGATTATTCATTGCCGGGATGCCGCCGCACCAATGCTGAGAATACTAAAACAGTTTTGCAATAGGACAGGATCTGTCTCTGGAGTGATGCATTGTTGGGGAGGAACACCAGAAGAAACCCAGTGGTTTTTGGATTTAGGGTTTTATATTAGTTTTAGTGGAATTGTAACGTTCAAAAATGCTCAATCTGTTCACGCCTCGGCTCGTCAGGTTCCTTCAGATCGGCTATTAATTGAAACAGACTGTCCGTTTCTCGCACCCGTTCCCCGACGAGGAAAGCTGAATGAACCGTCTTATGTACAGTACGTTGCTGAAGCGTTGGCCAAACTGAGAAACGTTCCCTTAGAAACTATTACACAGCAAACGACAAACAATGCCTGTCAACTCTTTGGTTTATCTCTTGAGACCGAGTCAAATTTATTGTAAAAATATGTTGCTCAAATTCAGGCCTGAATTTCTAACATTATACTTCAGTTAAACATTATCCTTCGGGGTAAAAATTGAAATTTATTCTTCAGTGAGTTACTAAATTCTCCATGACAACATCAGTATATAACCAGACTCTCTTACCCGATCTAATTGATATTCAACGCTCTAGTTTTCGGTGGTTTCTCGAAACCGGGTTAATTGAAGAGCTTGAAAGTTTTTCTCCAATTTCTGACTATACCGGAAAATTAGAACTTCACTTTCTCGCGAAAAATTATAAGCTGAAAGAGCCCAAATATGATGTTGATGAAGCAAAACGGCGCGATAGCAGTTATGCCGTACAAATGTATGTTCCAACCCGCTTTATTAACAAAGAAACAGGAGAAATCAAAGAACAAGAAGTATTTATTGGGGATTTACCCCTAATGACGGAACGAGGCACTTTTATTATTAATGGTGCTGAACGAGTCATTGTTAACCAAATTGTTCGGAGTCCTGGGGTTTATTATAAGTCAGAAATTGATAAAAACCAACGCCGAACTTATAGTGCTTCATTAATTCCTAACCGAGGCGCTTGGCTAAAGTTTGAAACCGATAAAAATGATTTAGTTTGGGTCAGAATTGATAAGACCCGTAAACTTTCAGCCCAAGTATTACTCAAAGCATTAGGACTTTCAAATAACGAAATTTTTGATGCATTGCGTCACCCCGACTACTTCCAAAAAACCATTGAACGAGAAGGGGAATTTTCCGAAGAAGAAGCCTTAATGGAACTGTACCGCAAGCTGCGTCCGGGTGAACCGCCGACTGTGGCCGGGGGAGAACAGCTTCTGAATAATCGCTTCTTTGATGCCAAACGCTATGATTTAGGGCGCGTCGGACGGCACAAACTCAACCGTAAACTGCGCTTAAATATCCCCGAAACCACACGAGTTTTAACCCCGACCGATATTTTAGCAGCAGTTGATTATCTGATTAACCTGGAATACGATATCGGCGAAACAGACGATATTGACCACCTGGGAAATCGTCGAGTCCGGTCTGTCGGAGAATTGCTACAAAACCAAATTCGCGTCGGTTTAAACCGCTTAGAACGGATTATCCGCGAACGAATGACGGTGAGTGATTCTGATGCCTTAACACCCGCTTCTCTGGTCAACCCCAAACCCTTAGTGGCTGCGGTGAAAGAGTTCTTCGGCAGTTCTCAACTCTCCCAGTTTATGGATCAAACCAATCCATTAGCAGAATTAACCCACAAACGGCGGATTTCTGCCTTAGGCCCCGGCGGATTAACCCGAGAACGGGCAGGGTTTGCGGTACGAGATATTCACCCCTCTCATTATGGCCGGATTTGTCCGATTGAAACGCCAGAAGGGCCCAACGCAGGCTTAATTGGATCTTTAGCAACTCACGCCCGAGTTAGTCATTTTGGCTTTATTGAAACCCCTTATTATCCAGTCGAAAACGGTCGGGTACTCAAAGATCAACCCCCCACCTATATGACAGCCGATGAGGAAGATGACCTGCGGGTGGCACCGGGGGATATCCGCATGGACGAAGAAGGCTATATTATTGGGGATTTTGTTCCGGTTCGGTATCGTCAGGATTTCACTGAAACCACCCCAGACCAAGTAGACTATGTGGCTGTATCTCCCGTACAAATTGTCTCGGTTGCTACCTCTTTAATTCCATTCCTAGAACATGATGATGCCAACCGGGCCTTGATGGGATCAAACATGCAGCGGCAAGCGGTTCCGTTATTACGTCCGAAACGGCCATTAGTGGGAACAGGATTAGAAGCCCAAGCGGCCCGAGATTCAGGGATGGTGGTCATTACCCAAACCGATGGAGAAGTCAGCTATGTAGACGGGTCTAAAATTCGGGTGATGGCAACTGATGGCCATGAATACGAATATGAACTGCAAAAGTATCAGCGTTCTAACCAAGATACCTGTTTAAATCAGCGTCCTCTGGTTTATGAAGGAGACCAAGTGATAGCAGGTCAGGTGTTAGCGGATGGGTCTTCAACAGAAGGGGCCGAACTGGCATTGGGTCAAAATATTGTGGTGGCCTATATGCCCTGGGAAGGCTATAACTACGAAGATGCCATCTTAATTAGTGAACGCTTGGTGTATGAGGATTATTACACCTCAATTCACATTGAGAAGTTTGAAATTGAAGCCCGCCAAACCAAACTGGGACCTGAAGAAATTACCCGAGAAATTCCTAACGTTGGGGAAGATGCCCTGCGACAACTCGATGGCAACGGTATTATCCGCATCGGGGCTTGGGTGGAGTCTGGGGATATTTTGGTGGGGAAAGTTACCCCCAAAGGAGAATCTGACCAACCCCCGGAAGAAAAACTACTGCGGGCAATTTTTGGGGAAAAAGCCCGAGATGTGCGGGATAATTCTCTGCGGGTACCGAACGGTGAAAAAGGCCGGGTGGTTGATGTGCGGGTATTTACGCGGGAACAAGGAGATGAACTTCCCCCCGGTGCCAACATGGTTGTGCGGGTATATGTCGCCCAGAAACGTAAAATCCAAGTTGGGGATAAAATGGCGGGACGACATGGGAATAAAGGGATTGTTTCCCGAATTTTACCCATCGAAGATATGCCTTATTTACCGGATGGTCGCCCGGTTGATATTGTACTCAATCCCCTGGGTGTGCCTTCACGGATGAATGTGGGTCAGATTTTTGAGTGTTTGATGGGATGGGCGGGAGAAAACCTGAATTTACGGTTTAAAGTGATTCCGTTTGATGAGATGCATGGGGCAGAAATGTCTCGTAAAACCGTTCATGGCAAACTCAAACAAGCCCGTGAGAAGAAAAATCAGGATTGGTTGTTTAATGAAAATCATCCCGGTAAAACCATTGTGTATGATGGCCGCACAGGGGAACCGTTTGACCAACCCATTACTGTTGGGGTGGCTTATATGCTGAAATTGGTTCACTTAGTCGATGATAAGATTCACGCCCGTTCAACAGGCCCTTATTCATTGGTGACACAGCAACCTCTGGGTGGAAAAGCCCAACAAGGGGGTCAGCGGTTTGGAGAGATGGAAGTTTGGGCACTCGAAGCGTTTGGGGCGGCTTACACCTTGCAGGAATTGTTAACGGTTAAGTCTGATGATATGCAAGGTCGTAATGAAGCCTTGAATTCAATTGTGAAAGGGAAGGCAATTCCTCGTCCGGGAACGCCAGAATCATTCAAAGTATTGATGCGAGAATTGCAATCATTGTGCTTAGATATTGCAGTTCATAAAGTTGATACGACCGAAGATGGTAGCAGCCGTGATTCTGAAGTCGATTTAATGGCAGATGAGTCGAACCGAGGACGAACTCCTTCTAAACCCACTTATGAACTGAGTTCTGTTGATGAAGAAGAAAAGTAATCAGTGAAAGTCATTTGCCTGTCGCGGTCGAGTTTGTCTGTGACTCCATGAATGGGGCTGACCACATAAACGTTTGACTCATTCTCCAATCGGCGACGGGCTAATGGTACAACAACAATATCTAATATCTAATAATCCCTGAAACAATGCCCAAACTGGAACAACACTTTGATTACGTCAAAATTGGTTTAGCTTCCCCCGAACGAATTCGTCAATGGGGAGAACGAACTTTACCCAATGGTCAGGTTGTGGGAGAGGTGACTAAGCCTGAAACCATTAACTACCGTACTTTAAAGCCAGAAATGGATGGCCTATTTTGTGAGCGGATTTTTGGCCCTGCAAAAGATTGGGAATGCCATTGCGGTAAATACAAACGGGTAAGACACCGGGGAATTGTCTGCGAACGTTGTGGGGTAGAAGTCACAGAATCACGAGTCCGTCGCCACCGCATGGGCTACATTAAGCTGGCTGCCCCTGTGACTCATGTCTGGTATCTTAAAGGGATTCCCAGTTATATGGCGATTTTGTTGGATATGCCTCTGCGAGATGTGGAACAGGTGGTGTATTTTAACGCTTATGTTGTTCTCAATCCCGGTAATGCGGAGAATTTATCCTATAAACAACTGTTAACAGAAGAACAGTGGTTAGAACTTGAAGAACAAATTTATAGTGAAGATTCTACCCTAACAGATGTAGAAGTGGGGATTGGAGCCGAAGCGATCGCCCGCTTACTTGATGATATCCCGTTAGAAGACGAAGCTGAGCGCCTGCGGGAAGACGTTGCTAACGCCAAAGGACAAAAACGGGCGAAGTTGATTAAACGCTTACGGGTGATTGATAACTTTGTGGCAACGGGTTCGAGTCCAGAATGGATGGTATTAAATGTCATCCCTGTGATTCCCCCAGACCTGCGACCGATGGTACAACTGGATGGGGGTCGTTTTGCCACCAGTGACTTGAATGACCTGTATCGACGGGTAATTAACCGCAATAACCGTTTAGCAAGATTACAGGAGATTTTAGCCCCTGAGATTATTATCCGTAACGAAAAACGGATGCTACAAGAAGCAGTCGATGCCTTAATTGATAATGGCCGCCGGGGACGGACTGTGGTGGGGGCAAACAATCGACCGTTAAAATCCTTATCCGATATTATTGAAGGAAAACAAGGGCGTTTTCGTCAAAACTTACTCGGTAAACGGGTAGATTATTCGGGTCGTTCTGTGATTGTGGTGGGCCCTAAATTAAAGATGCATCAATGTGGCTTGCCACGGGAAATGGCAATTGAACTATTTCAACCCTTTGTGATTCATCGTTTAATTCGTCAGGGATTGGTTAATAATATCAAAGCGGCGAAGAAGTTAATTCAGCGTAATGACCCCAGTGTATGGGATGTGCTTGAAGAAGTGATTACGGGTCACCCCGTGATGTTAAACCGGGCACCGACCTTACACCGTTTGGGAATTCAAGCCTTTGAACCGATATTAGTCGAAGGACGGGCAATTCAACTCCATCCCTTAGTTTGTCCGGCATTTAACGCTGACTTTGATGGGGATCAAATGGCGGTTCATGTACCACTATCGATTGAATCTCAAGCCGAAGCGCGATTGTTAATGTTGGCTTCTAATAATATCCTATCTCCGGCAACCGGAACACCCATTGTTACACCGAGTCAGGATATGGTATTGGGTTGTTATTATTTAACGGCTGAAAACCCTCATGCCACAAAAGGAGCAGACCGATACTTTGCTCATTTAGAAGATGTGATCACGGCTTATGAACAAGAAGTTGTGGATTTACACGCCTCTATTTGGGTGCGATTTGATGGAGAAGTTATCAATGGTGAATCAGAAGTCGTTGATGAGGAAGAAAAATCAACTTCCGGTGCGATGACTCGGATTTATAAGAGTGAAAAAAGCGGTGAACTCACTCGTCGTGTTCGTTTGGATGAAGAGGGTACAATGATATCTCAATATGTGCGGACAACAGCGGGAAGAGTGCTTTTCAATAAGACCGTGCAAGATGTAATTAGTGATTAATTTTGAATAATTTGTCATTTGTTGTCAGTCATGAGGTGAGCGGTTATTAGTTGTGATTGGATGGTCTGGAGTGAAAATCACGTTAGATTCAAAAATCATTAATGTCTCTCAATTTCTTCTAGAAAAACTGATGTCAAATGACAAATTAAAATTAAAAATAACCAACAAAAAATAACAAATAATGACTAACAACAACGAGCCGAAGAAAATTTTCCGTAATCAAATTATTGATAAGAAACAACTGAAGAAATTAATGTCTTGGTCGTTTACCAATTATGGAACGGCTAGAAGCGCTCAGATGGCGGATGAACTCAAAGATCTAGGGTTCAAATATGCCACGCGGGCGGGGGTTTCTATTAGTGTGGATGATTTACAAGTTCCGCCTTCTAAAAAAGAAATGTTAGAGGCAACCGAAGAGGAAATTCGCACCACAGAACGGCGATATTCTAAGGGTGAAATTACCGAAGTTGAACGGTTTCAAAAAGTTGTTGATACTTGGAATAATACCTCAGAAGAATTAAAAGATGAGGTGGTTCGTAACTTTAAAGCGACTAATCCGCTTAATTCTGTTTACATGATGGCATTTTCTGGGGCGCGGGGGAATATCTCTCAGGTGCGTCAGTTGGTGGGAATGCGGGGACTGATGGCAAATCCGCAAGGGGAAATTATTAATATCCCAATTAAGACGAATTTCCGAGAAGGTTTGACGGTTACAGAATATATTATTTCTTCTTACGGGGCGCGCAAAGGACTGGTAGATACGGCGCTACGGACGGCTGACTCAGGTTATCTGACTCGGCGGTTGGTGGATGTGTCTCAAGATGTGATTGTGCGGGAGATTGATTGTGGCACTAGCCGGGGGATTGAGTTGGGGGACATGACCGATGGCGATCGCATCCTAATTAAACTCCAAGATCGGATCTTTGGTCGGGTATTGGGGGCAGATGTGGTTCACCCGGAAACTGGAGAAATTGTTAGTTTTGGCGATAAAAAAGCGGTTCGCAATCAAAGTATCTGTGCAGATTTAGGCTCGGCTATTATTCAGGCTGGGGTGAAGAAGGTCTTTTTACGCAGTCCCCTCACCTGTGAGGCTAACCGTTCTGTCTGTCGCCATTGTTACGGTTGGAGTTTGGCCCATGCGGAGATGGTGGATTTGGGAGAGGCTATTGGGATTATTGCCGCCCAGTCTATTGGGGAACCGGGTACCCAGTTAACCATGCGGACGTTCCACACTGGGGGAGTGTTTACAGCAGAAGCCGCCGCTGTCATTCGTGCGCCGTTTGATGGGGTATTATCTGTACCGAAAACTCTGAAATTACGGGCATTCCGTACCCGCCACGGGGATGATTCTTTTTTAATTGAGAATAACGGTAAAATTACTGTTGAAGCCGGCAGCCAGAAGAAGGTCTTGAATGTGTCTCAAGGAACTACTTTGGTGGTGAAAAATGGAGAGTCGGTTAAGGCTGAACAGATTTTAGTGGAAATCCCGGCGGGGGGTCGAACTGCCCGTAAAACGACTGAAAAGGCTACGAAGGATGTGGCTACTGATTTGTCGGGAGAGGTTAAGTTTGCTGATGTGATCCCGGAGGAAAAAGCAGACCGCCAAGGCAACACGACCCGAATTGCGCGGGCTGGGGGTTTGTTGTGGGTGTTGGCTGGAGAGGTTTACAATTTACCTGCTGCTGCTGAACCTGTGGTGAAAAATGGCGATGAAATTTATGTCAATAGTGTGTTGGCGCAAACTCAGTTAGTGTCTGAACATGGGGGAATTGTTCGCATTAATCAGAACCCGGATGACGATCTGATGATGATGGATGACAGTATGATTTTGCGGGAGATGGAGGGGGAAGACCTCGCCCTTGATGTGTCAGATGAAGAAGAGCTTCCTCGTGAAATTGAGATTATCACGGCTTCTGTCTTGCTCGACCAAGCTTTGGTCCGAGTCCAACATTTCCAAAACCGGGAACAGTATGTGATTGAAACTAGCAATAATAATCGATTTTTGCTGAAAGTTGCTCCGGGTAGTAAGGTGGAAAATCACGAGGTGATTGCTGAGTTGATGGATGATAGCTACCGCACTACGACTGGGGGAATTATTAAATATGCTGGGGTTGAGGTGGCAAAACGCGGTAAGGCAAAACAAGGCTATGAGGTGATTTCTGGGGGTACGCTGTTATGGATTCCGGAAGAATGCCATGAGGTGAATAAGGATATTTCTTTGCTGGCGGTTGAGGATGGTCAGTATGTTGAAGCGGGGACTGAGGTGGTGAAAGATATCTTCTGTCAAACCAAGGGGGTGGTGGAAGTGACGCAGAAGAATGATATTTTGCGGGAAATTGTAGTCAAACCGGGTGATTTGCACCTCGTTGACGATCCAGAGATGGTGATGGCCCTTGATGGTCAGATTGCTAATCCAGAGCAGGAGGTGATTCCGGGATTGGTGGCTGCTGAATTGCGCTATATCGAGTATGTAGAAACCCCTGAGGGGCCTGCAATTTTGTTACGCCCCGTGGTTGAGTTTCATGTGCCCGAAACCCCGCCAATCCCCTCTCAAGAGGCGCTGAATGAATCTATTTCCTTAGAAGCAGTCCAACGCTTACCCTTTAAAGATGGGGAACGGGTTCGTTCGGTGGAAGGAGTGGAACTATTACGCACCCAACTTGTAATTAATATTGGCACAGAAGCACCCCAGTTGGCGGCTGATATTGAGTTACTCCCGGACGAAGATGATGAGGAGGTCATGCGTTTGCAGTTGGTGATTTTAGAGTCTTTGGTGATTCGGCGAGATGTAATTGCTGATGCGACTCAGGGAAGTACTCGGACTCGTTTGCTGGTGAAAGATGGGGATGAAATTGAACCGGGTGCTGTTGTTACTCGCACGGAAATCCTTAGTAAAGATGGCGGTGTTGTTGGGGGAATTCGTTCGGGTGCTGAGATTTTACGGCGGTTGTTGGTGGTGCGCGATGATGACCAGTTGACGATTCCATTGGCGGTGGCTGCGGGAGATGAGATTAATCTTAAACCGGGACAGTTAGTTGTTGAGGGGATGGAAGTGGCACCTGGGGTGATTTTACCGGAGTCGGGAGAGGTGATTTCTGTAGTACAGTCCTATTCACCATCGTTGTCTGAAGGTGGTGATTCTGATGAATCGTCTTTAGCAACAACCACTCAACCTCATGTAAAACTGCGTTTGGGACGGCCTTATCGGGTGTCTTCTGGGGCGGTTTTGCACCTGAATGATGGGGATTTGGTACAACGGGGAGATAACCTGGTGTTGTTGGTGTTTGAACGGGCAAAAACGGGGGATATTATTCAAGGTTTACCCCGGATTGAGGAGTTGCTGGAAGCGCGTAAACCGAAGGAGGCTTGTATTTTGTCCCGACGACCCGGTACGGCTCAGGTGGATGTTAATGAGGAGATGATTGAGTTGCGGGTGATGGAGTCGGATGGTACGGTTACTGATTATCCTTTGACTCCGGGACAGAATGTAATTGTTGCCGATGGTCAAGCTGTTGATGTGGGGCAACCGATTACTGACGGGCCAGCCAATCCCCATGAAATGCTAGAAGTTTTCTTTAATTACTACATTGAAAAGGATAGCGAGGGGGTTTATGAGGCGGCAATTAAGAGTTTCCAAGAATGTCAAACGTTGCTGGTGAATGAGGTGCAGTCGGTTTATCAGTCTCAAGGAATTGATATTTCGGATAAACATATTGAGGTGATTGTCCGACAAATGACGGCTAAAGTTCGGATTGATGATGGTGGAGATACGATTATGTTGCCGGGTGAGTTGGTGGAGTTGCGCCAAGTTGAACAGGTGAATGAGGCGATGTCAATTACCGGGGGTGCGCCTGCTCGTTATACTCCTGTGTTATTGGGGATCACTAAGGCTTCGTTAAATACTGATAGCTTTATTTCAGCGGCGAGTTTCCAAGAAACTACTCGGGTGTTAACGGAAGCGGCTATTGAGGGCAAATCCGACTGGTTACGGGGCTTGAAAGAGAACGTGATTATCGGGCGTTTGATTCCGGCTGGGAGTGGGTTTAATGCTTATGAAGAACCGATAACGGCTGATTTAGGATTTGATAATACAACATCACCTTATTTTAATGAGGATGAGGATGAGTTGAAGGATGTTGTTCTTGACGATCAGAGTGCTCGGGCTTATCGTTCTAGTAGTCAGTCTCTTTCTGGGTCAAGCTCTAAGGAGTTGAATTTTCCGTTTGGTCAGTCTAGTGAGGATGATTTAGGCGATTATCAACAGGTTAGTGATGATATGCCGGATGATGATGAGTTAATTGGTAAGGCACTTGAGGAGGAGTAAGGTGATTTATAACAGTTTTCAAGTGCGAAGCTAAAGCTGTTGATACTGAATCGTAAGTTGAAATTAATGCCCTGGCTATTATAGTCGGGGTTATTTTATGGAAGGAAACGGGGAATACTAAGCGATATAGTGCTATAGCTAAACTTCGCGACTCAAGAAAGCTGTTGCCTAATGCTTGAAAATCAGAGATTAAAAGTAATGAAAATTACCCAACAAACATCCACAATCCTGAAGCTACAAGTACAGAAATATTATAAAACTCTGTTGATCGGATTAGCATTAGGTTTAGGCTTTTCATTGACCGGATTAATTATGAGTATTCTATCTAGTGATTCGACTACTTTAAACTGTAATCGTTTGGAGTCAGCTCAGATTGATTGTGAAATTACTCGAAAGAATTTGTTATCACAACAAAGTCGTTCAATTCCTGTTACAGATCTTACTAGTGCTGAAGTTGATGTGAATGAAGCAAGTAGTAACGATAATAGTGATACTTACGAAATTATTCTAATTACTAAAAATAGTAGAATTCCCTTGACTAATACATATAGTTCAGGATGGGGATTTGATCATTATAAACAGAATCAGTTAATTAATTCTTTTATTCAAGCGTCAGCTCCCAACTCATTAACCGTTAAGCATGATATGCGCTGGGGTTTGATAATAGGAATTATTTTTATGTTGGTTAGTCCGATTTTAGCAATTCATGTATTATTCTCAAAAAGAATTACTAGTTGCATTTTTAATAAAGAGTTAAATCAATTGTTGATAACGAAAAGAAATCTACTGAAATCAGAGCAGAAAGAATTAATACTGGAGCAGGTAAAAGAGGTGATAGCAATTAAACATATCAATTACGGCTGTATTATCAAAATATTTATGCCAAAAAATGAGGATATTGAATTAAGACCCTTTTCTTTTAACAAGAATAAACTTGAAGAAACATACGATAAATATGGTGATATTGCTCAATCTATTAATCAGTTTATCGAGAGATAATCTTAAGAATAATAGGAATCTGATAAGTTATACGTTATCGCAGACTTGGCGCGATGCTGTTATTTATAAAATATATTTTGATTCAATAATTATTAAATAAAGAAAGAATAAAACAGATGAAAATTACCCAACAAACATCCACAATCCTCAAACTACAAGTACAGAAATATTTTAAGGCTTTGTTACCCGGATTATTAATGGCTTCCGGAACCATATATGCCGGATTAATGATCAGTATCGGTTTTAGTAATGTGACAAAATTAAATTGTAATCGTTTAGAATCGGGTCAGGTTGATTGCGAAATTACTAAAAAAAATTGGTTATTACAACGGACGAGTCATTCAATTATAGCTAGAGATATTCAGAGTGCTGAAGTTGATATTAATGATGAAAGTGATAGTGCTGAGAGTTACAATCTTATTCTAATTACTAAAAATAATAGGATTCCCTTAAGTGATGTATATACTTCAGGAACGGGATTTGATCATTATCAGCAAAGTCAATCACTTAACTCTTTTATAACTGCATCAACCCCCGACTCATTCATCATTCAGCATGATTTGCGCTTTAATACTTTGTTTGGAATACCTTTTATCATCGGTGGAATTTGTTTAATCATTTATGTCTTAAAATCAAAACAAATTACTGATTGCAATTTTGATAAAGAATTAAATAAAATCTCGATAACTCAAAGAAATATATTAAAGT
This sequence comes from Microcoleaceae cyanobacterium, assembly GCA_049649525.1. GTDB lineage: Bacteria > Cyanobacteriota > Cyanobacteriia > Cyanobacteriales > Microcoleaceae > JAAURB01. Next base: position 97,566 of record JBARZE010000060.1, on the reverse strand, counting down.
CAGAGACTGATGAATTAATGCTCTCACAGTTAAAAGAAGTAAAAGTAACCGAACATTTTCAGTATAGTCCCGCTCTCACACTGGTGATGTTAGATAGTGAGAATGTTTACTTGAAACCCATATTCTCTAACCGACGAAAAAGGAGAGCCAATTATAAACAATACAATGAACTGGCTTTCTCTATTAATCAATTTATCGAGAGAGATACTTAAGAATAATGGATAGATCACTACAGACGACGTTGATGTTAGGGACAATCGCGATCGCCATCAGATGAAGACCATTTAAAGTTGCCAAGATCCCGCCATCAATGTCACTATAATTAATGATTATCTTTGGTGTATCGTAAATAGACTGCATAGCAAAAAATGTTGTTAGCAGTGGTTCTAATACTCTTTAGCTCAACCCCTCAACGATGGCAGCGCTAATTTCTGTTTTCATTGCCGTTACTTTATCCCTGTTGATTACCCGCGTTGCCGCTGAAGCCTTGGTTTTAACTGGTTTATCCCGTCAAGTGGCTCAATTTCAGGCTCGTTCGGCTTTCACGGGTTCAGGCTTCACTACAGCAGAATCTGAACAAGTGATTAATCATCCGGTTCGCCGCCGCATCGTTATGTGGTTGATGTTTTTGGGTAACGCCGGAATTATTACCGTAATTTCTTCACTCGTCCTCACATTCGTTTCTACGGTTCAAGCTGGTGAAGCGGCTACACGATTTTTATTCTTGTCATCCGGACTAATTCTTCTATGGGTTATCGCCACAAATCCCGCTTTTAATCGTTTCCTGACTCGCTTTGTGAGGTGGGCGCTGCAACGCTGGACTGACTTAGATGTGCGCGACTATGCCAGTTTGTTGAATTTGCAGGGAGAATACCAAGTTACAGAATTAGAAGTACAATCTGTTGATTGGCTGGCGCACAAGCGACTTGATGAGCTGCATCTCCGGGATGAAGGAATATCGATTTTAGGCATTCGACGAGCGGATAGAACCTATATTGGTGTTCCTAAAGGCTCAACTTATATTCTGCCGGGGGATATAGTGATTCTTTATGGTCGTCAGTCGGCTCTTGCTGAGCTAGATTTTCGTCGTCCTGATGCAGCGGGTGATGACGCACATCAAAAGGCTTGCGTTGTGCAGCAGCAAATTGATATTGAGCAGGATCATCAAGATTATTTATCTCAGCCGGACGAGGTCAAGCAATGAGCAATTGCTTTAAACTCAAAAACTAAGAAGTTAAGTTAATCAAAATCTTTGTATCAACCCTGTTGTTGATCGCTCTGTATATTCATCTATATTAGTCCTCTAATTTTTATAAAATATTTTGATAATTTGAGCTGATTAATTCGGATTCGATCTGGGGATACAACCCTTATACCCTTGATGGGGTTGCGAGTCGCTATTGTGATGATTTCTAACGGCGCAACAGCATACCTATAAATCCTACCTTTTTTGAGATCAGACGACTCTACAGCTACAAAGTCAGAAGATGTCACAATATTAATCAGATAATAACTCAAGTTCTAGCAATTTATTTCCTGGCTCTCTATGATAGCTCTGATCCATCCTTATCTGATAAAATTTGCTCCCCTACCGATCGCAGCAGTAACAGTTTATCTTTTAGCTTGCTGTGTTTTATTATTTGGCCAAAGTCGATTTATTTTTTTCCCTTCCCGAGATTTAACAACCACGCCAGAGGATGTTAATTTATCTTATCAGGATGTTTGGCTCCCGGTCTGTTCAAATCAAAACTCAACAGAATTTATTCATGGTTGGTGGATCCCCTCGTCGCAGGATTCTAATCAACCCGTTATGATCCATCTTCATGGTAATAGTAGCAACATTGGCGCAAATTTAGGCCATGCTCAACAATTTCATCAAATGGGGTTATCGGTATTATTAATTGATTATCGCGGATTTGGTCAAAGTACTCCGCGTATTCCTTCTGAAAAAGTTGTTTATCAAGATGCAGAAGCAGCCTGGAATTATTTAGTTAATCAAAAAGAAATTAATCCAGAGAAAATATTTATTTTTGGTCATTCTCTTGGGGGTGCGATCGCGATCAATTTGGCAACAAAATATCCGCAAATTGCTGGCTTAATTGTTGAAAGTTCCTTCACTTCCATGGGAGATATGGCGGATTATCAAGGGAAATATGGGATGTTTCCTATTCATTGGTTGCTGCAACAACGCTTTGCTTCTATTGAAAAAGTCAATCAACTCAAAATGCCTATACTATTTACTCATGGCACGGCAGACACGGTGGTTCCTGTCGAGATGAGTGAAGCGCTATATGCTGCTGCAACAGAACCAAAACAACTGTTAATTGTCGAAGAAGCTGACCACAATAATGTGCGGCAAGTCGGAGAAATGCAATACTTTAATACCATTCAAGAATTTATTCAACAAACCCTTAAACTTCAATATCAGTAAGATTATTTATATTCTGTCAGCAGCAATGATTGGTAGAACTTATCACTTTGAGTAGAGAATTAAAATTTTTGATGGACACAATACTATAGTAAATATGCCATGATGTAGAGATGAAATTGAAAATTTCAGTTTATTCAGGAGCCTACTAAAAATGGATTCTAGTTTTATTCTAGGTTTGTTAATTGCTGTGGGTAATGGTCTGGTTTGTTTACTGCTGCCTGTGGCGTTGTCTTGGACACAACAGCGATCGCAAGCAAATCAGCTAAGTTTTAATCATTTAGAAACAGAAATAAATCAAATAGTAGAGAAGTAACGAGGATAACTCTAAACGAGCAATCTAGAGCTATCCGATATTGATCAAACCGTTTACTTTATTTCCAACCCGCTCTATCCATCAGTTGAATTGCTTCTGCATTTAAACGACCATAAGCAGAAACATTGATATCATTTTCTTCAAACGTACCAAATTGTTTGAGAACATCTGGCGCTGCAACTGATCCAACAACCGGATATTCGTTGTTTCCTTGAGCAAAAATTTGTTGGGCTTCTGGAGTGACAAAGTATTCTAAAAACTGAGTTGCCCCACTTGGGTTAGGAGCTGTCGCAACAACACCACCCCCACTAATATTGATATGAGTCCCTCTACCTCGTTGATTGGGGAAAAACATCCCAACTTCACTTGCTACTTTTTGATCTTCTGGATCGTTCGATTTAGCCAAACGAGCCAGATAATAACTGTTAGCGAGGGCAACATCTCCCGCTCCGGCTGCAACCGCCTTAATTTGAGCTGTGTCATTTCCTTCTGGGGGACGAGCAAAATTATCAACAAATTGCTGAGCCCAGGCTTCTGTTGGCTGAGCACCTAACTCTTCAATCATTGAAGCAACGAGAGATTGATTATAAATATTCCCAGAAGAGCGGATTAAGACTTTCCCATCCCACTTGGAGTCGGCTAAATCTTCGTAAGTTGAGAGTTGAGAGGGATTCACTCTAGATTTACTATACATGATTACCCTTGCCCGCTTAGAAAAACCATACCAACGACCTTGAGGATCTCTGAGATTGGCTGGGATCGCATTATTTAGGGTTGAGGAGGAAATCGGTGCGAGAATATTGGCTTGTTGCGCCCGCCATAATCGCCCTGCATCTACCGTGATAAAGACATCAGCCGGACTATTAGCTCCTTCGCTTCTAATCCGCTCAATTAATTCATCTCCTTTCCCTTCAACTAGATTGACTTTAATGCCAGTTTTTTGTGTAAAGCCCTCATACAATTGATTATCAGTGTCATAATGCCGCGATGAGTAGAGGTTGACGACTCCTGTTTGGGCTAAACTCGGGCGACGGCGGTTTAGCTCCCCAACAGTAATGGCTGTCAGTGCTGCTCCACCCGCTATAAAGCTACGTCTTGTAAATTTATTCATAATCTCTGTTCCTTACCAACATCACAATTTTCCAGAGAATCAAAAACTGAATCTCCGTCACTTTAAAACTCAACTAATGCAAATTATTTTTAGCTAGAGTGTGACTGTGAATTGTATCATAATTGAAAACAATTATTAACAAGTTGAATAAAATTAGAGAATAAAGTTGCTTGAGTAAGATTCGGGATTTTGTTGAGGCTGGATGAAATAATAGATAACTGTTGCCCAATTCTTAAATTGTATGATAGAACTTCTCGCCGCTCTCTCTGCATCAGCAGCAGCCGGGATGAGGATTGCCTTACCCCTGTTGTTAATTGGGTTGCTGAAAGTAGATCTGTGGTCAGATGTGCCTGTATTATCTTATTTTCCGCCGCAAGTAGTGGTGGGTGTTTTGGTGAGTTGGTCTTTATTTGAATTATTCGCCTCAAAACAGTTATTAGGACAACGGATTTTACAAGTTATACAGCTTCTGTTTAGCCCTGTTGTCGGGGCAATTATGGGCATGGCGATCACCCAAGCCACAGATTTTTCAGCTTGGTTAATTTGGGTGGTGGCAATTACAGGAGGGTTACTGGCTTTAGTATTGCAACTGGTGCAGGCGGGGTGGTTTTATCGCTTACGAGGGTTGCCATTATGGGTGATTTTTGCTCAGGATTTTCTTTGTGTATTCCTGGTGATTTTTGCTTTGGATGCACCCAAACAGGGGGGACTGATCGCAATGTTGCTATTATGGTTTGCGATTCGCAGCTCTAAAGAATGGTATCGTTGGTATACTCATCGAGATCATTGAGTAAGGAGTGATGAGTAAGGAGTAAGAAGTCGAGATTTATGACTATTGTCAGATATTGATCTTCCAAGTCTCCAAGCCTCCTTATCTCCGTGTCTCCCTTATCCCCGCTCCTAATCTCTATGAATTTCTGGCTTTAAAGTCTTTAAAAGTATTCTGCAATTCATACATCAAACGGTTAATATTATTGGTTTGATCGGGGATAATTCCGGTTTCCCATTTTCGTTTCCGACTGGCTAACAATTTCTCCACTGTTTCCGACTCACTATTAGAGACAAAGTAACAATTTCCCCTGACTCTTAACTCAGAATAAAAGGCTAAAAAAGCTTGAGCGAATTCAAATTTTAATTGAGTGGTGTAATGATGACAATCTACTGCAATTAAAATCCGAGAGGCGCGGGGTTCGCGGTTATTTTCCCGACAACTTTCGGCTTCCATTTTATATAAAACACTCACATCACAGTCATATAACATTCTCAGGCGGCCATGTACTTTTATGCTGAGATGTGCTTCTAGGGGAGGCTTATTTTCAAATTCAATTACAGCATGGGTATAAGGTTGAGTTTGATCGTAAATTTGTCCGGCTCGATGACGAAATGTTAGAACTTCTGGAGAACGTTTTAATACATCTTTAAAGTACACTACTGCACCTTCATTTCGAGCGGCTTGAATCACTATACTCAAAATATAAAAGTTAAATATATTGGTGATTTGCCGTTGCGTTTGGATATCTGGAGAGAGAGTTTGTTCGAGTTCAGTTCTGATATTTTGAATTAAACGGGTATTAATTGACATTTTAAATGATCTCTTGTTTTAATTGATTTAGTAATGCTTGAAGTTGTTGTGCGTGGGCTTGACGAACACTTAAAGATTCGGGAATGAATTTAATTTTTTTTTCTTGTTTCTCCAAGGGATATGTAAAGCATATTTCTGGCTGGAGTTGAGAAACCTTCATTTCATGGGCTAAAGCGGCTTGTATTTTTCCTTCAAATTCTACTGTATTTAATCCAACTTGCTCAATAGCTGAAATCAGTAACAATAGCTGTTCTTTTGGAGAAAAATAAGCTAACTTCAAGTCCGGTGATTTTCGACCGGAAACGGTTTGCTCAAGCACTTTTCCCTCGCTGATAATATCATTCACTTGTTCGATCACCCAGTCCAGGTTAAACTCTTTTAAAATGTCTAATAATTGATCGTATACGGTCAAACACTCTTGCTCACTGATCATTTTAACTTACTATTTTTATTCAAGTTTATAATGTCGTCAATAACAATAGTCTGACTGATTTAAGCCATTTTTTCAGTCTATCTTAGGCATGAAAATATGACTCGCTATTCGAGAAAAGTCTCCCCGAGAAAATGGAAGCTAAACAGTCATTTGATTTTTCTATTATAGCTAACTTTTTATTAAAATGACTTAAAAATCAACCTAATTTACAAGACTTAGCATTTGTCACACTCGTCTCCCGGTTTATCAGTGCGTTGAACGGGCCTGAGTCGAGAGGATCGCAGTCAAGCCCTGAGTTGACTCCGCTATAGCCGAGTTTCTATAGTAGACTTACTTCTGAGGAATTCTGTATTCACTCTAGACTCTCGAGGTAGAGCAATTTTTCCGGTACGAGCAATTTCTCGAATCCCAAAGGGAATCAGGACTTGGACAATAGCAACCATTTTACCAGGATCGCCGACGACCTCAATGGTCAAAGAATCCGTACCGATATCCACCACACGCGCCCGGAAAATCTGAGCCAGTTCAATAATTTCTGAACGAACTTGACTGGTAGTATAATTAACCTTCAGTAGCATGAGCTCACGTTCGACACAGGGGATCTCGGTAATTTCTTGGACTTTGAGGACATTAATCAATTTATAAAGTTGTTTTGTCAACTGTTCAACCACTTGGTCATCTCCGGGGACAACCATTGTAATTCGAGAGATATTCGGAGTTTCGGCAGGCCCAACAGCCAGACTTTCGATATTAAATCCTCGACGTGCAAATAAGCCGGCAATTCGGGTTAAAACGCCCGCTTCATCTTCAACTAAAACAGACAGGGTGTGTTTCATGGGTTTGGGGTACGCTCTTATACTGAGTTTCTCATTGTATGCGATTCAATTGTCCCTGCAAAGACGGATATATGAATGATGAATGATGAATGATGAATGATGAATTAGGAATGAGGTAAGTAGGGCAATAGGAGTTAAAATCTTACGTCAAGAGCGCACACGCGATCGCGAATGACTATGAGAGTAAATCCCACTCAATAACGAGTTACTCCCGTACTTGGGTTGCATGCAACGTCACGACATACTCTCCCATGTCTCAAACATCTCCCATGTCTGTTTTTCTCTTCCCCTCAGCGGTGCTGTTGCAGTTGTTTGACCGTTTTGGCTAAACGTAATAGATAAGGTCTAACGAGGGTGCGATTTTGTTTATCGAGTCTGACGACTTGATGCTGAAGCTGGTCAATTTGAGATTGAATTGGGGATAAATTAGTAGTGGGTTGGGGAATAGGAGATAGGTTAAGCGTTTCGGAGGTGGAGATATTCGCACTTTGATCGCGTTTCAACTGCTCAATGCTTTCTTCTAATAGCTTAAAGCGAACATTGAGAATTTCCCAATCTTGTTGTCGTAGTACATCTTCGTCGAGGCGTTGAGTGACTCGCTGTAATTCGGTGACAGCTTCTACAATTGGAGCTAAGTCATTTTGAAGGGTGGAGTCTGTGGTAGATTGAGGTAAAAACTCACCATCGCCTTGCGGTTGTGGGGGTTGTTGTGAGGGTTGTTCTACCACTGTTTGGATATCTGCGATCGCAGATATAATATAACGTCTGAGTTGTTGTTCAAATCGTTGTCGATTGACTAAATTTAATACAGCAGCTAAGGTCAAGGGAGTTGCTGCAAACAAAATCTGCTCAAACACAGCCGCCGCAACAGAACCGACAGCCGAAGCGGCAACCGCTGCATATTCTAAAACTTTCAACTGATCGAGTTGATTTTGTTCGGGTTGATTTACACTGGTTTCTAGTGGTTCCTCTTGGTTCTGCATGGCGATTGAGATAAGTCAGTTAAATTATAGAGCTATGCTATCGCACAACGGTTGAGAGCAAAATTATAGTTAGTTCTGACCTGATAAAAACGGGGGTGCCTCCTCAACCATTCGTTCACCCATGATGAATCACTTAAGTTCATAATAATTCACACTTTTAATCGGTTTTTCCCTTGGTAATTCAACGAAATCCTTTTAAGATAATTGGGTTAATCGTAAATAATATGAGTCGATTGCAGATGCGCCTAAAAGTTATTGAAAATTTTGATAGCAGTTTTACCCTCAATTCTGAGGCTCAAGCTCAACTTTTTGCTCTCTTAACCAGTGTTGCATTTCTGAATCAAGTCTGTCAGCAACTCGACGTAGACAAGCTCGAATTTACAGAACTTTTGTTTCAACCTGTCCCCTACAGCACTCAAACACCGAAAGGAATGCCTGCTGAATTTCAAGCCTATTATGATTCAGAGGATTATATCATTATTAATGTTCCGCCCAATTTCATGTTTCAGGCTAAAATTTTTAAGCCTAGTCGCCTTTGTGCAATTTATCGAAAAGCTGAGTCATAAACTGTCTTGAATGGTGATTCAGCAAAGGATTGAAAACAGCTATTGTAATTTTTTATAATGTCTAGTCAAACGGATTTTCCCAATTTAGCTCAACTTGATGCTATTTCCTATTTAGATGAAACCGGGCATTTACCCAGCGCTTTAGAGGGTAAAATTGGAGTGTATGCTATTTTTGATGCAAATAATGTATTGCAATATGTCGGTTATTCTCGTAATGTTTATCTGAGTCTGAAACAACATTTAGTCCGAAAACCTCAAGATTGTTATCAGGTTAAGTTCAAAACAATTGAACGTCCGAGCAGAACGATTTTAGAAGAGATTAAAGCGGCTTGGATTAGTGAAAACGGCTCTATTCCCATTGGAAATGCAGCGCAAGAGCATCAATGGAATCAGGCGATAGATGTCAAACCATCAATGACAACAGCCGAACAAACAGAGTATGAAAAGTTAGATGACATGGGTCAGGAAAAGCTATTAAAAAAGGTGGCTCGTCGGATAGAATCAGATATATTAGATATTCTGAAACAACGAGGTGTCCAAGAAGAAATTCGATTTAATCCTAAATTGAAATCTAGTGGATTATTGGATTTAAAATAATGGGTTTATTTGTAGTCTAAGTATTAATTAGAAACTTCTATAACTTGCCGCGTTGTTGCCTGAATGCTTAGGTTTTCTCCACTACGGCGCGCTTCCCACTGTCCAGAAAAAATAAAACCAATATTCCAAGTTCCTTTAATATAGTTCTCATCTTCTGAAATTGTACCGATATACGTTATCGGATCGGGAGAACTCATGAAGTAGCGTTTTGTAAAGTTAATCTGACGACCCGTTACTGTGCCGCTACAACGCGCTTCTCCTAAGTAATTGTGGTCTAAGATGTTGCCACTGAGTGTATTACCTGCATGAATAATGGTTGCTTCAAACCGTGTGGGTTGGCTTCTTTGCCAATAAGTACCGAGCCAGGTTCCGTTCAAGTCTGCCATGTCAATTGAAAAATTAGTCGGACAACAAGGACTGGTGAGAGTTATCTTTCTAATTTTATCTTAAGTTTGAGGATTCGGCCTGAGAGAAATTTGTCGTTGAGTCAACCAGAGTGCGATCGCGGCGAAATCTGATGACCCAACAACGTTGATTAGATCTATTGTTTATCACCCATCGCACCCCATAACTCCGCTTGGTGAGGAACTACATTTTCAGGAGCGGAGAGATTGAGAAAGTTAACAATTGGTAATAACCCTAGGGTCAAAGAACTGAACACGATGATGGCAACCCCAATGAAACGACGGTCATTATGGGAATGATTAACTAAATGATTGGCTTTTTCTTGAGTATTCATCAATCTCAGAACTCCTTAAAACGAGTTTTATACTTTTTTCTATATTTGTATTGTAATATACATTTTGATAATTCTGTAGCCAATTTTACAAAAATTTAACTAAAGGTGGATATTCTCCCACAAGCAGAAAAGAGACCCTCGTGATCCAGCGCCTCTTGAAATACCATAATATTGAGTTGAGTAATAATTAAGCAGCCGTTTTGACAGCTAAGACACGCAGCCTCTTGTAATCAGCAATCCAAGTCTTGTTGTGATAGAGTTTTGGGCGTAGCTTTTTCTCAATTTTGCTGTAGATTAGCTGATGCTGTTCGACCGGAATCTCTTGGAAGAAGCAACCGGCAAACATTTTCAACCAATTTCTTAGTCCCAGAGATCCACCATCTAAAGGAGTCGGACGATCAAACAAGTTAGCCTGTTGGACTATAAATCCATGACTTTCTAGTAATGTGCTGTACTCAGAAATTCGGGGAAAGTACCAAGGATTTAAGTTCGGATGATTCGGATATCCCACTTCATCTAATACTTCACTCACCGCGTTAATAATGGTTTCTACGTTGCCATAGCCTCCAAATTCTGCGACAAAACGTCCACCGGGTTTCAATGCTTGGCAAATACTCCCTACTACAGCCTCAGGTGGTTTGATCCAATGCAGCGCCGCGTTAGAAAACACAGCATCAAATTGTTCCTTGATATCTAAACAGGTGGCATCTGCCACTTCAAAACTCAGTTGAGGATAAGCTTGAGTGGCTTGCTCGATCATGGTGGCCGCACCATCAATGCCTGTTACCTCTGCACCAAAGGCAGTAATGCGGTAGGTTAAATAACCCGTCCCACAACCGAGATCAAGAATACGTTCTCCATACTGAGGGTTTAGCAGTTTAATCAGATCAATTGCTAAACGAGAAACAAAGCCATGATGGTTGTCGTAGAGTTCTGCGTTCCAGTCCTGAATAGATGGAATTGGAATGTTTTGGGTTGTCTGAGTACTCATTCGGCTTTGAAGAGCAGGTATAAGTAAGTTATCTTTTTTCTAGTATGCCCTAATTTGCTGACAAATTTTTACCAAATTAAAAAAAGTTTAAATTAATCTCAGTCAAACTTGGGCAATGTTGCAATCTATTTATACTTTACCAAAAAATTATTTAAAGAGATAATTTTATCAAAGTTTTAGCTTGAAATCTAACTTGAGGATGATTCAATGGCACAGGTTATTCTTGAGAACATTTACAAAAGTTTTACGTCTGGGCAAAATGCGGATATCTCGTCTAATGTAAACAGTAATAAGGCTCAGCCGACTTTAAGACGGATTAACCTGACTGTTGCACCTGGGGAATTTCTCGTTATTGTTGGGCCGTCTGGATGTGGAAAAAGTACATTACTCCGCCTCATTGCTGGACTCGAAGCCATTACAGCGGGGACTATTTGGGTTAATGGAAAACAGATAAATAATCTACTTCCAAAAGAAAGAGATATCGCTATGGTATTTCAAAATTATGCGTTGTATCCTCACCTCACAGTCTATGATAATTTAGCATTTGGTTTACGACGAACCCCACAACCGCAAGGAGTCTCTCAAAACCTGTTACAAGCTTTGCTGAATGTAATCACTCGTCAATTGCCTCAACAATGGCGTTATGACTCTCCACGAGAACAAAATATTAGGAAACGGGTGATGCAGATTGCTGTGTTACTTCAAATTGAAACATTACTTAAGCGTTATCCTAAACAGCTTTCCGGGGGACAAAAACAACGAGTGGCGCTGGGACGAGCGATGGCCCGTAATCCCCAGGTCTTTTTGATGGATGAACCGCTGTCTAATTTGGATGCTAAACTGCGAAGTGCTACCCGCGCCCAAATTGTGCAACTTCAGCAACAACTCGGTGTCACCACACTTTATGTGACTCATGACCAAACCGAAGCGATGACGATGGGATCTCGAATTGCGGTAATGAATCAAGGACAAATTTTACAAGTGGCTGCGCCATTAGAAATTTATAGTCGTCCGGCGAACAAGTTTGTGGCTGAATTTATTGGTTCTCCACCGATGAATTTTTTGAGTGTTGATTATACAGATCCGTTAAAGATTACTCATTTTGCTTTTCATTCTCCGTTACCTTCAATTTGGCAAACTGTCCTAAAACCTTATCACAATCAACCTTTAATTTTAGGGATTCGACCGGAACATTTGCAACTAGATCATTCGGGTTCCCATGATTTTACTGCGACTGTAGATCGAATTGAAGTATTAGGTCATGAAACATTATTGTTTGTTCATCTAATTTCTACTAATCAAGAATTATCTGATCCATTACAAGTCAGAGTGGCAAGTCAGATTTACGTGCAACCGGGGTCAACTATTGAGTTAAGGATTTTATGGGATAAAATTCATTTATTTGATGTTCAAACCCATGAAGCAATTTTTAGCTCAATCTAAATAGGCTTAGGGCGATGCAAAAGCCGTTAGTTAACGCAATCATTAGAACTTCAAAGTCATTCCACATCCTGTTGATCGTTAGTCTGCTCATCCTGTCGATCATTAGTCTGCTCATCCTGTAGATCATTAGTTTGATCGTTATCAGCCAAGTTGGTTTGAATTCCCATTGTATTGAGCCAAGTTATTTTTGCGGTTTGTAGTTCTTGTTGAGTGAGGGGAAAATAATTCACAGTTTCTATCATTTCATTGACATTAGTCAGATAATAGTTAACAAATCGACTGACTGAGGATTTATTTTGCATGACGCTGGCATCCGTGTATAAGTAAAGCTTTCGAGGGAAAGGATAACTGCCATTACTCAGGGTTTTTGCACTCACCTCAACACCATTAATTTTCAAAGCTTTTAACGCTTGACCTTGGCTTTGATAAAAGGAATAGCTAAAAAATGCAACGCCATATCTCGATGTACTTAAGCCTTGGGCTAACGGTTCATCGTAAAATGCAACTTGAGTATTAGGAGCCGTGAGAACAGGATTTTTATCCCCTGAAAACACAACATCTACTAATAGATCTAAAGTGGAAGAAACAGGCCCCGATACAAACCGTTCAATGGGTGTATCCGGCCAGTTAGAATTAATATCAGACCATTTTTCTGTTGAAAATATAGCGGTTAATTGCTCTAATGTGACATTGTGAATAAACGGATTTTTCTGATTGACGACAATCACTAAAGCATCATTCCCAATCACAAATTCAACCAATTGACGACCTTGCGCTTGACAGGTTGCCTTCTCTGCTTCACTCATGGGTCGGGAGGTGGTAACAAGATCAATATCTTCACGCTGACAAAACAGTCTGATCCCTGAACCTGTACCAGTGGCATCGATATCAATCTGACCCGAAAAACCTTGTTTAACAAAGTCGTCATAGATGCGTTGGTTCAAAACAGCCATACCTGTACTGCCGACAATTCTAATATTATCGGCTCGAACGTCCAGCGGTTTGACCTTAGGTAGTTCAATTAGAGTTGATGTAGCAGTCAGTGGCTGAGAGTTGGTTGATGCAATTTCTTGAGACTCTGCGGGTAATGCCTTCGGAACCTCTGTAGCGCTGATAAACTGTACATGAGGGTCGTCAAGACGACTCTGTGTGAGATTTGAATTATTTCGAGTACAGGCGCTCAGGGTCAATACAAATAGGATTAAAATTGTCCGTTGCCATTGCACGATCATGGTATTGTTTCTCCATTAGTCTGAGTCGGGTTCTGTGTCTGTTTCCGGTAGAGTATTTGGGAACTTTTCCAAGGAAAGAACATCAATTAAACTTTTCTTTTTCTTCTTCTTACCATTTTGGCTAGCAACGGCAACGGTATCGACTCCTTGTGCCAGTCGCACTGCTTTTTTACGTTCTTCAATAAACTGATTCATTTCGACGGCAAAGCGAGGATTGGTATCAATCATTGTTTTAGCGGTAAGATGATTAATCACGACGACTGTGACATCACTCAGGGCAGTTGCAGAAACCGGACTCAGTTGTCCTGAGAGTAATGCCATCTCCCCGAAAAATTCCCCCGGTGTAACAGAATCAACTTCTCGCTGTTGATTTTGAATATCCTCAACCGTCAAGACAACGTTACCTTCCTGAATGATATATAAGCCTTCATCCGGTTCTCCGGCTCGGATAATTTGTTCTCCATTGGCATAATATCGCAGTCTCACTTCTTCTGATAACTGCTGAATCATTTGTGGATTGAATGTGGTTAAATAAGGCAGCGATCGCAAAAATGTCAGCATCTGTTGTTGAGGATTTTGCTCGCGTTGAGGAAGGCCATCGATTTTATATTGAACGGAAGTGGGGTAAGGTATCTCAAAGCCGTAGCGTTTTGCCCCGTAAAATATCCGATTTGTCAGCTTAGCTGTTACCCCAAATTTTTTTTCTGGGATACATTTAAACCAGAATGCATAGTTAATCGCCGAGTCATCGTAAGAATCTACAATTGGGAAAGGACCTTCTAGAAAAGGAATCCCTTTAGCAACCTCTTCCAACATCGCAATGATTTCGCTGGGGGAATGGTTGTAACTAAAGCCGACTGGAACATTACCCCAGAGCTTACTTCCACCCCGGGCATAATTGGTAATTGTTGATTTTGCTAAAGTTCCGTTAGGAATGACGATGTCATATCCAAAGCCGGTATTAGAAATCGTCACTGCCCGCCAGTTGAGATCGCTGACTCGGCCTTGAGTACCCCCGACTTCGATCCAATCTCCCACTTTAAACGGACTAGAAAATAGCAATAGAAACCCAGACACCAAGTTACTGAGGGTATCTTGTAGGGCTAAAGCAATCACCAATGACCCCACCCCCAGAGCTTGGATAATGCCGCCTAAGTCAATTTGCCAGGTATTAGTAACAAGTTGACCGAGTAGGAGTAGGATGACGGCTGCGCGGGCGGCTTGGAAAAATAGGTTGGGAATTTGCAGTTGAAACGAACCGGGTTTGGGTTCATTGGGAGTGAAAACAGCGTTAACCAAGGTCAGCAGGGTGACAATGGCAGCCAGCCAGAATCCTGTTTGTACTAAACGAACCGAAAGTTCTGTATTACTCAGTTTCAGTAACTGTTGCATCACCACCAATACCGCCACCAATGGCAAAATATAGCGGCGGAGATTTCTCACCACAGGGGTTAAAGCGCTACCGCGTTTTTCAAAGACGGCAAGACATTCCCCTAACAACAATGCCAGCAGGGGTACACCGAAGATCAGGATGAACGACCAAATGATAAGTGATTGATCCATAATTTTTGTTATTGGTTATTAGTTATTGGTTTGCTTCCTAAATTCCGCAACTGTGGGGACGAGGGAGAGATGGAGGACGAGGGAGAATTGGGGAGTTAGCACAAACAACAGAGGACATTCGCGATCGCGCGATCGCCACTGCAACGTAAGAACGATTGACGCGCCAACTCATAACAAATAACGATTGATTAATTCTCGACTGTTTCTTGAGTTTTCACTGGGGCTTTGATAGTCGCTGATTTCATCACCCCACTGAGCAGGCTATAAGCCTCAATCCAAGCGGCTTTAACTTCGGGGGTAAACTTCGGCCCGAGTTGCTTTTGCAGGGCGTAAATCAGAGATTCCCCCACTGGGTCATAGTCTTCGGGTTTAACCCCATACCCGGCATGGCGACGACCTAAATCTTGTACAGTAGACAAAATATCCTTGAGGTTACTTAAGCCGTTAACTGCAATTTGTAGGGTACTCATCAACTGTTGCCGTTGGCTATCCATATTGGTGTGAAACATCGGCTTGAAGGAAGGACAAATCTCAAACAGGTGATCGTAAAACACTTTAGCGGTTTGATCGGTTCTATTGAGTAACTGAGTAAATGAGGTTTGCACCAGACTAACTTGCTCAGAGAATACATTGTTTTCTGGGATTAATTGCCAGGTTTGTACAACTCCCACTTCTTCAATTTCAAGGATGCGGGAAGGAATAAAGGTATGTTCATCATGCAAACGCTCATATATAGCTTGACTGACCACAATGCTATTAGAACCGATTTGAGTATTCATATAAGCAATTGAGATGGCGCTGGTGATGGTTTGACCCCAGAGGTTGTACATAAACTTCTGAGTTCCCACAATCCCTGTATTAATTGAGCCGCTATGAATTCCGACTCGCAGTTTAAGATTAACCCCATATTTGCTATTAATCTGTGGCAGAATCTCCAGCATTTTAAAAGCAAAATTGGCGGTGCGTTCCGGGTGATCTAAATAGGCTTTTGATAAACCACAGACTGCCATATAGCTGGAGCCGATAGCATTTTGTTTTTCTAGCTCATATTCTTCCGCAATAGTATCAAATTCATTCACAAGTTGATTGAAAATCTCTGCGGTTTTGCTGGGAAGTAACTCCGTTGATAATTCAGATATCCCAATAATTCGAGCAAATAACACTGTTGCTTGCTGAATTTTGCTAGCGGCTTGTTTTTCCCCTTTCTTGACTTGTTCAATCACAGCAGGAGGTAACATATTCTCTAGCAGCGTGTGATTTTGCTGTTCTTTTTGCAGCAGACGCTGATCTTGAGCCGCGAGATCATCAGCCATCTTATTAAAGGCTTGCCCGAGTTCGTTAAATTCATCTTTGGAATTCACCTTAACCCGCACATCATGATTTCCCAGACTCACCTGACGCGCCCCGTCTACCAAGATACTAAGAGGTGTAAGAAAGCGCTTTGCCAGTAAACTGGCAAGCCAAGTCAGTAATAAAATCACAACCGCCATCAACACCAGCAAAAACGCTTGTAAACTATACAAAGGTTGATAGGCTTCCCACTGATCAATTTCTGAGAGAATTCCCCAACGCAACCCTTCTATGCTCAGAGGCGCGTATGAACTCAAAACTTCAACACCGCGATAATCTTCAACTTCGTTTGTGGCAACAGTACCGTTAACGGCTGCAACTGCTGCTTCGGTTTCCACGGGTTGCAGCAAAACAGGACTGTCGAAACGCCGGATGAGCTGAAGAGTTTTGGGGGAAACTCCTTCGTCGGCAAGCTGATTATAATAGGCTTCGGGTTGTTCTATGTGTAACCGAGAGGCAGAACGCATCAGCAAATCTTGTCCCACCAGATACACTTCTCCGGTTTCCCCCATCCCTTCACTTTCCCAGTCTTGATTTGCAGTTGTGATCTGATTGATCCCATCAACAGAAAGTTGCACCACGATAATTCCGACTTGAAAAGAACCGTTGTAAATGGGCGCTGCTAAGAACATCATGGGAACCCCATAAGAAGGGGTGTAAGGCTGAAAATCTTCAACTTGCACAAAACCCTGACTGGGATTATTTCGGACTTGATCAATAATGGTTTTGAGGCTACTGAGACGATAAGGACCTCGATTTAAGTTGGTGGCGTAATCTGTTTTTTTAGCCACAGAATAGATGATTTCTCCACTATCAAAATCAATTAGATATAGATCTTCATAGCCAAACTTATTAATTAAATTGCGAAAAAGCGGATGGTATTTGGCATGAAATCGGCTATATTCACTACCATCCTCAGCATCATCCCATTTATCTTTTTGACCAATGGGCAATACATTATTGGCAATGTAATGATATTGTAAATATTGACTGCCTTGGCTGCTGGGGCGGTAGTTTTCATATTCTGGTGTTCCACCAATATTTTCTGTTAACCGAGGGAAAAATGATTGCTGATAAAAAAATTCAAGTTTTTCGGCAACGTCTGGAGTAATAAACTGACTTTGCAGGTCTCTCAAACCCGAGCCAAATTCTACCATTGCCGAAACCACCATCTGATCTTCACTTAAGGTTGCAACATGATTTCGGCGGGTTTGGAAAAAAGTCTCAATTTCGTTTTGTTTAGCAATTCTGCTATTGGTTAAACTATCATATTTGCGCGCTCGGAACATCGAACGAGTCTGCAACCAACCCAAAACCCCAACAATTAAAAGCGATCCTAAACTTACTCCTAAAATAATTCCGGTAACTCTGGATTTGAGTGTAAATTGATTCGTTTTCCAATCCCGTCGAGTCTTTTGCATTCTACCCATTCAGGTTAATCTCCTTCTTTGAGTTATTCGTATGATTTAATCGGTCTGATGACTGCAATCAGTATTTCCATTAACTGATCCATTCAGACAATGCTTGTTATATTCCAATAGTGAAAACTGTAAAATTAAGCTTTTCTCTAGATTCTGATATAACGTTCATTTAACTAATCGTATAAAACGGCACTTTCCTCAACAATCCGAGGTTCACAGAATCTTATAACTCTTTATTATTAAGACAAAATTTTAATTTTGCAAGGGCTTTGACAAAAATTTTTTAACTTAGATAATATTAGATAAAATATGCAGTAATCTGCGAATCCGTTTGCGGGATCACGGGGTAGTATTCAATCCGCCATAATATTCGCTGTATCCATTGTCTAGAAAGGATTACTTCGGCTCAGAAGCTCATGACGATTGGGCTAATTACATAAATAGCTAAATTTGTCAATCCCTAAAGTTATTCACTTAAGGTGTTAAAGTTTATATATCTTGCAAAGAGAATTTTTATCAAAATTTTAGAGTTGATAGACGTAATATTGATGGAAAATTTCATCTCTGATTAACCCTCTATATCGCTCGTGGGATAGTTGTCAAATGAATTAGACAGAGGGTGAGTATGGCAGCGAGAAGAATCAGAGCTGTTAGAATAAAAACATCGATTGATTCACCACCACTCATTCTTTTCAAGACAATGAGATAGCTAACTAAAATTAAAAATGATAAAATTTGAAACATCGGAGCGCTAATTTTTAGGTATTTCAACCTGAATGTTTATGGATTAACTCACTGCAAAGTCAGTAAACTTTTACAGATAAGGAGTATAATAAGCCAAAACAATATCTTGATGCGGTACACCTCCTTCAACTAAAATATTCGCAATACGATCTTCTGTACCATCCCGCATGAATCAAAAGTTTATTATCTTTAATATCAATATGAATAGTAGATCCATAAATCCGGCGATCGCGATTCCAACCCGCATCAAAAATTAATTCAACTTCCACTTCACCATAACTCGGTTTATGGCTACTATATTTGGTGAGTATTTCTTTCACAATTTACCGATATCAAGCTATTTTTTATATTGTGAAATATCCTGATAAATTGGATTAAATACAATTAACTTAGGTTGATATTAAAGAGAGCCACATTTTGCTTCAGCAGAATTTAACCGAGGGCGCATACTGCTGAATAATTAGTAGAGATGGGTGTTCCTTTTAAACATAAATATACCCGATTGGGTGTGGTTTAAAATCGGAATGTCGTACGAACAATTCCCGCCCAAACATCATCATTATTGGAGTCATGATCGGGATCAAATACTACAAAGAAACCCGGTGTAATTGTAATATGATCTGACAAAGGAAAACGATAATGGGCTTCCAATAACAGTGAGGTATCTTTATCTTCTAAGCCCGTTTCACTATCGGTGAGTTTAGGCGGCATTCCAAAAATTAAACCAACCACATCCCCTTCTTTCAATAAATCTTGAAAAGCCATGGTTGCTGCCCAACTCCAAATATCAGCATTATCTCCTTCTGCAATGCCTTCTTTGGCTTCTGCTAGTGCATAAGCGCCCCATCCCCCTAACTGAAACTGTGATGTAATATCCCAATAAGCGGTAATCCCAAACCTTTCAGCAGTGGTTGCATTTCTACCAAAGGGACGGTTAGACAGAGGACTACCAATACCCTCAGTTAATAATACATCTTTGGCTGGATCGTAAGTATGAGTATAAGTGAAACTCAGGCCCCAGTCTTGATTATCCCCGATATTTAATTGGGTCGTTAAACCAAATGTACCGTTAAATAAGCCATTTTGACTCGTTGCATCTGCTCCATTACGAGAATAATACCCCATTTCAAAACTCGCAAAATCACTAAATCGATAGCGACCCGCAATTAATTGTCTACCGCGACTGGTCGGATAAACGAGGAGATTATAAGCGCTAAAAAATGTTAACGCCCCTGTAGCGGATGAAGCAAACAAAGGATTTTGAATCTGAACATAATCATCAATGGCGGTAGCATTCACCCCAATAATAAAGTTAAATTTATCCCCCACTGGAAACCGATAGTTAATGTCAGAAGCGGTGAATTGACTATTATTATTTCCGGCATAATTCAAGGTTGCCATGCCTCTACCACCAGAGACTCCTTGATTAATATTACGGGCTTCTATTCTGACTCGGAGGCGATCTTCACCGGAAAAACTGGTATCAAAAATCAAGCGGGTACGATGATTAAAAGTAGGGTTATCTCGGAAAGTGGTTTGGGGCGCTTCATTCTCCACATCACTTAAACCACTTTGTAAACTGAAAAGAACTTCTCCAAGTAGTTTAGTAGTAGTAGAAAATTGATTAGCTTCTAATTCCGCTGTGCGGGCTTCGAGTACAGTTACTCTTCCTCTTAAACTTGCAATTTCTGCGGCAAATTCTTCTTGTAATCGTTGTAAAATTAGTAAGTCTTCACGAGTCACTAAATTAGTAGTTGAAGCACTAATTAACTCATTCACTCGTTCTAAACAAGCATTCACTCCAGCAGCAAATTCATAACGGGTTAAGGCGCGATTTCCTTTATAAGTCCCGTCTGGATAACCTGCAATACACCCATACCGTTCGACTAACGATTGTAAGGCTTGAAATGCCCAATCTGTCGGTTGCACATCGGATAACTGAGAAACAGAAGTCACCTGAGACTTTTTCTTGCGCCGAGGGCGAGTTAAATCTTGTGAATATTGACGAACTTGTTCAAGATCATTAACGGTTTCAACTGAGGTATTAGAGACCTCTTGAGCCACGGTTAAATGACTAAATAAGCCTTGACTAATTAAAAACAATAATGTCGTCGGAAGTAATAGATTTCTAGTTTTGTTAGTTTGTCGTCTGCGGTTAACATTGCGTGAACAAAAACAATCATTTAAATCATCTTTTTTTATGGTTTTCATGATGAATGTACACTCCTTACACCTTATAATACTTTTTCTGTTTGACTGCAATCAGCAACAGAATAGGATTAATCTAGCATAATTTATGATAATGCTCTCTCCAAATCAATAAAGTTTTTTGTTACGAAAAAAAATAACACACAAATATTTATTTTTGTCAATCACTATAGTTATTCATTTTTAAACTATAAGTTAGCAACTTTATTTTTTGACCACTTTAATATTGCTAAAAGGAAAATATGTGATATCTTGAAAAAGAAAAAAATAACGTTTACTGCGACTCAGCGTTACTAGATAATGCATAATGCTGAGTCGCAAGGGTACTTCTGAAATCCTGTTAAATCTTGTTAAATCTGACTTGCGTGGGCCAGGTTATTCTATATATGGAAATAATATGAAACGAATTCTCTTATCTAGCCAGGAAATAGAAGCAGCATCCCAACAGTACGGAACGCCCTCATATCTGTACAATCTTAATAAGATTGACCGTCAGGTGAGCAAGCTTCAAGAATACCTACCCGCAAATTTTAGTGTTTTCTATACTCTCAAAGCCAACAGTAATTTAACCCTCTGTCATCGGATCGCTCAACAAGGCTGTGGGGCAGATATCAGTTCAACCGGGGAATTAAGAGCAGCAATAAAAGCCGGATTTTCACCTGAAAAAATTGTATTCACAGGGCCAGGAAAAACCAACTCAGAACTCGCAGCAGCCCTAGAAGCAGGGATTGATACAATCGCATTAGAATCCGTTAATGAAGCCCGGCGGTTAAATGGTTTAGCTGAAAAACTGGGTAAAACGCAAAATGTTTTGATTCGGATAAATCCTTTTTACAGAACGAATCAAAGTTGCGAAATTAGCCAGAAAAATAGTCAGTGTGGTAGCGATAACGTTCAAGATTCTCAACCGAAAGCAACCATACAAACCATTGCCGCCAGTGCCAGTAAGTTTGGGGTAGATGAAACCCAAGCAGAAGCAGCAATTAAAGAAATTAATACTCTTAGTCATCTGAATTTAACCGGAATTCATATCTTTACGGAAAGCAATGTTTTAGATTACAAACAATTACTCGCTGCTTGGCAAAATACAATAGCGATCGCTAACCGTCTAAATGATAGTGGATATTCGATTTCAAAGATTGATTTTGGCGGCGGTATTGGTATTCCTTATAATTGGGTAGATGATGAATTTGATATTGAATCTTTTGGTCAAGAATTACAACAAGTTTTTGCTCAAAATCCTTACCCTTATGAATGTATGATTGAAATGGGGCGGTATATCGTCGGGGAAGCCGGATGTTATTTGATGGAAGTTGTTGATATTAAACAGTCTCTTGGTCAAACATTTATCATTGTCGATGGCGGTGTTCATCAACTGTTAAGAACTTCCATGAAAAAAGCGAGTCGATATATGGAAGTTTTGGGTAAAAGTAATAGTAAAACTCAGAAAGCAATGATAGGCGGTAAATTACCGACACCGCTAGATATTATGGTAGAAGATGTTGATGTTCCAGTAGATATTGAAATCGGCGATCGCATTGTAATTTATAATTGCGGTGCTTATGGATTTAATCACAGTTTGACTAATTTTGCCTTACATCCTTATCCGGCTGAAATAGCATATTGTGATGGAGAAATACAACTGATTCGTGAGCGTGGAAATATTGAAGACTTTTTCCTTAATCAGCCATTTGCTTCTGTTGAACATTCAGAAAAAAAATTAGTAACTCCTGATTTAAAATCATGAAACAAGTTAGTTTTACCAGTTTGACAGAGGGAACAAAAGAAGATTTTGTCATGTTATATGCTTTAGCTGACGAAGCAGTGAAAGATGTTCCAGAGCGGATTTTAAGATCTTTAGAACCTTTGAAAACTTCGTTTGATGGTTATCAAGTCACTCGTTATGAGCATTCCCTACAAGCCGCCACAAGAGCTTATCGCAATGGAGAGGATGATGAGATAGTTGTCGCTGCATTACTTCATGATGTCGGCGATTTGTTAGCGCCTCATAATCATGGTGAAATGGCAGCAGCAATTCTTAAACCTTATGTATCAGAAAAAACTTGCTGGGTTGTGAGGCACCATTCTTTGTTTCTAAAATATTATTATGCTCATTATATGGGCGGTAATCGTTATGCCAGGGAAAAATATCGAGATCATCCCTACTATCAAGCAGCCATAGATTTTTGTCATCATTACGACCAAAATAGCTTTGATCCTAATTATGACTCTTTTTCCTTAGAATTCTTTGAACCCATCGTTCAAAAAGTGTTTGCTCAACCCAAACCTCAATATCAATTTGTGCCTTCTCAGCAAAAATAATTAATTGCATAGATAGATATGAGTACCCTAGAACAAATAAAAACAAAAACAAAGATTGTGGCGCTTTGGGCTGCCCCTCGTTGTGTATCAACAGCTTTTGAAAAAACCTTTTCTCAGCGTTTAGATACACAAATTGTCCATGAACCTTTTTGTGATGTTTATTACTTTAGTCAATGGCGGATTTCAAATCGGTTTGGCGATTGTGAAGAACTCCAGAATTATAGCAGTACTGAAGCTCTAAAAAAGATTTCATCACCGAAAAGTCCTTTAGTTTTTGTGAAAGATCATGCTTATGAGATATTACCCTATGTTAACCAGCAATTTTTTTCAGGTTTAACTAATACGTTTATTATTCGTTCTCCTCAGGAAGTTCTTGCTTCTTGGTATCGAACTAACGAATACCCTTCGGAAGAAGAATTAGGCTTTATTGCAATAGACAAAATTTGGCAAATTGTCGTTGAGAAATTAGGACAAAAGCCTATTGTTGTCGATGCAAATCGCTTTCGGAATCAACCTGAAGAAATACTCAAACTTTATTGTCAAAGTATTGGAGTTGAATTCAATTCTAAAATGCTCAGTTGGCAGACAGGTCAATTACAAAATTGGAGCGATCGCGAAGCAGAATTTCATGCTAAATGGCACAGTACTTTAGATGAAAGTCAAGGAATTCTACCACCAACTGAAGAGAAAGTAGAAGTTCGTAAACAAGATTTAGAAATGCTGGAAAGGGCAACAAACATATATATGAAAATTCAAGAGTTTTCACTTTAATCTAGATATTGATTGAGAAGCAATGCTCTATCGAATTCTTATCACGGCTCTTATTCCCCCAGAATCAAAAGAAAAAATTCCTGATTATTTTGAGTTGGACTGTTTCCTGGAAAAACGTCCCATGAAATATCAAGAGCTATTCAATAAAGTCAAACACAATGACTATGATGCGATGCTATGCGCCTATGAAGATAAAATTGATGAATCTTTACTTCAAGTAGTCGGTAAACGGCTGAAAATTATTGCAGTAATGAGTAACGGTATAGAAAATATCGATCTCAAAGCCTGTCAAAATTATGGTATTAAAGTCACTAATGTACCAGGAGTAACGACAGATGCCATTGCCGATTATACTCTAGCTCTTCTGTTAATGGGTATTAGACGCATTGACCAAAGTCTTCAACAGAGTCATCATCAAATCACACCCTATTATTTATGGAATTTACAAGGCTTTGCTCTATCACAATTGACAATTGGTATTGTTGGCATGGGTCAAATTGGTAGTGCAATTGCTCAGCGTTTAGTAGGATTTGAACCTCGAATTCTCTATTATTCTCGCAAACGAAAAATCAAAGTAGAACATCAGTATCTACTGAAATATACCAGTTTTGAGCAATTACTGGCTGAATCCGATGCAGTTATTGTCTGCTGTTCCCTGAATCACTCCAGTAAAAATATGTTTAAGTTACAAACATTTAAGCAGATGAAATCATCAGCTATTTTTATTAATATTGCAAGAGGAGGAATCTGTAATCATCAAGATTTATACACAGCGCTGAAAGAGGGTTTAATTAGTCTGGCGTTGTTAGATGTAACGGAGCCTGAACCCTTGCCAAAAACTCACCCTCTTGTTCAAATTAATAATTGTTTAATTTTCCCCCATATTGCTACGAATACTCAAGATAGTCGTATTAAAATTTGTAATATTGCTATTAAAGAAATCTGCCAAGTGTTAAAATAATTCAGTTCAAATATTAGGAGAAGATTATGTCTGCACTAGCAAGTAGTTTAAATCAAACTATTGTGAAGTTAACCCCAGAAACAGACGAACTACAAGTTGAATGGGAAGATGGATATCGTAGTCAATTTCATTATGTTTGGCTGAGAGATAATTGTCCCCAAACTCCTCGTGTTAACTGTCAACGTACAATCGATCCTTTAACATTACCAGCCAACCCTTATCCTGAAAAAGTTAGTCTAAATCAGGAACAAAATATTGAAATTGTCTGGGCAAATGAGAATCATATCAGCCAATTTGATCCCTTTTGGTTACGTCAAAATTGTTATTCTAATGACTCACATTCCATAGCTTGGCAACCCAAGTTATGGGGTTCAGAAAAAGCCACATCAATTACCACAGCAAACTACACTGATGTTTTCCAAAACAAAGCTTTATTGAAAGACTGGTTAGAGTCAGTGCGCGATCAAGGAATTGCTGTATTACAAAATGTTCCCACGGAACCCGGTCAAATTTTAGAAGTTGCGTCTCAGTTAGGCTGTGTGCGTCAAACTTATTGGGGAAAATGTAACGATATTAAATCGGTAGCAAATCCTGAAACTGATGCATTTACAAATTTAAGAATTATACCCCATACTGATTTATCTTATTTTGCTTCTCCTCCTGCATATTTACTATTTCACTATTTAAAAACAAGTGATAAAGGTGGAGAAAATGCTCTCATAGATGGCTTTAAAATTGCAGAAGTATTACGACAGCAAGCCCCTGAAAAGTTTAAACTTCTGTCTACTTTACCCGTACAATTTCGCTTTCAGTACACTGATGCTGATTTAATTGGAGAAGGAGAAATTATCCATCTTAACTGTGACGGTGAAGTCAAGTCTATTCGCTGTTCTCCCCGCGCAATTCAGCCATTTAAGTTTCCCACAGAGTTCATTAAATCCTATTATGATGCTTATCGTACCTTTGTAGAAATGTGCAACAGCGATGAATATAGAGTTTTAATTAAGTTTAATCCAGGAGATTTACTCATTTTAGATAACCATCGAGTATTACATGGACGAACTAAATATGTTGGAGAGCGCTTTGTTCAAAGTGTTTTTATCGAACGGACAGAATTACTGAGTTACCTATCTGTAATTAGTCGCTAAAAGATACTAAAAAAATTATGAAACTTCAGGTAAATTCTCCAATAGAAACGACAACTTCGACCCAAAACACGTTCATTGAGATTGCGGGTAAACGGTTTCACTATATTTGGTTGCGGGAAAATTGTCCCAGTTGCCGCTATGCTGCTCCTTACCAACAACTCTACGATCCAAACATTAGCGATCGCCCGGAAAAACCCCAACCCTTATCCGTTGAATTAAATGAGGATACCTTAATTATTGACTGGGATGAAACCCCCGCTCACCGTAGTGTCTTTTCTGTAGAATGGTTACTTCAGAATGCTTACGATCCTCAACCGCAAACAGAGTCAGATGATACAATTTTATGGGATAACGCTCAACTGAATTTACACTCGCCTCAAGTCTATAATATTCAAACAATTGAAGATCCAAATATTTGGATGAATCAATTATTTAGTTTAGGGTTTGTAGTATTAGAAAATCTCCCACCCGATGAGCTAGAATCTTTCCTCTCATCAATTGGGCCGATTTATAATGTTGATTATGGCACAATCTTTTCTTTAGAAACCCAAGCAAAGAAACCTGATACTTTACCCGCTCGGGATGGATGTGGTTTACCCCCTCATAACGATCTCAGTTACTGGGGAGGACATCGTTTAGCCCAGTTTTTATATTGTGTTGAAAATAAAACTTCAGGGGGAGATTCTCTCATCGTAGATGGCTTTCGTGTCGCTAAAGATTTTCGTCAAGATCATCCCAAATATTTTCAACTATTGCAAGAAACGCCTGTACAATATTGGTTAGTTGATTATCATCATCACTACCGTTTTTGTAACACAGCTCCCATCATTGAATGCGATCAGAATGGAGATATAAAAACAGTTCGTTTTAGCAAGCGAAACTGTAGACCTCATTTACCTTTCAACCAGCTAGAAGAGTTTTATCAAGCCTATCATAGTTTTTTCCGCTATCTCAAAAACCCCGATTATCAATATCAATTTCGCCTTCAATCTCATAGCTGTTTACTGTTCCAAAACTTCAGAATATTACACGGTAGAACAGCCTTTGATCCATCTACAGGTAATAGAAAGCTAAATTCTGGTTATTTAGACTGGAACTTCTTTATGGGTCGCAGAAACTTTCAATACCAAGAGATTTAATTACTCAGGAAAAAAAAATGAAAATTGCTTACATCAAACCTAGTTTTCCCAATGAAAAAAGAGTGGGTTTATTGCCGAAACATTTACCGGAATGTAGTTCAGAAGATGAACGGAGATTTGAACAAGGCTACGGCGAAAACTTAGATGTTCCTGATGAAGATTACGGAGAAGCGGGCGGTTATTCGAGGGAAAGTTTGTTTGCTTGGGCGGATGTTATTTACTCAATTAAAGTGCCTCAACCTCAAGACTATAAATACTTTAAAGAAAATCAAACTTTGACGGGTTGGGTTCATCCTCTAGGTTCAGGTGAACATTTTATGGAAAATTGTGCTAAACCCAAAAATATTTCTGTTTTTGATATCACAAATCGGATTTCAATTCGTCATCATCAAGGAAAATCAGAAGTTCTAAATGTTCCGAGAGATATCACTCAAAAAAATAGTGTTTTAGCCGGATATGCCTCAACAATGCAAGCGATTATGCTACGAGGTGGGATTTTAAGAGATAAGAAAATTGCTGTGTTTGGAACAGGTAATGTAGCTTATGGAGCCATGAAATATCTCGCTGAAAAAGGCATCGATCCTTTGTTACGAAGAAGGAGTAATATTGAATTATTGCAACAAGAATTTAGGAGTTATGATATCTTCATTAATGGAGTCGAAATTGATGAAGGAGAGCAGCCAATTGTTACTAAAGAAATGCTGGATTCAATGAAGCCTGGAGCTTGGGTAATTGATGTAGCCGCAGATGCCGGAAGAGCGATTGAAGGCACAAAATACACTTCAATTGATAATCCAACTTACACTGATGAGAAAGGACATACTTTTTATGTGGTGAATAACTCCCCATCTTTACTGTATCGAGAAAGTAGTGAAGCAGTGAGTGAAGGTTATGCCAAATATTTTTGGGCTAAACCAATGAGTTATTGGCTGAGTAATTATTGTGTTGCCAATAAAAGCTTATCTCTAACTTGCTAGCTATAAATCACCCATAGCTAGGCTTTGACAACAGTTCAGTTAAAGCCTAAAGTTTAGATGTATTTAAAAGTTCTCTTTTTGTTTCTAGTGATTAACCTTGGTTTCGTTTATGATTCACATAGCTCCGAAGAACATTATTAATTGATGATTGATAGCCCTTTCCTTGACTTTTAAACCAGTCTAAAATATCACTATCTAAACGAATAGAAATTAGCTTTTTAGTAACAGGTTTAACGATTTCTGCATTTTCCCAAAACTGATCGTCTAGCTCAGGGATATCTGAAGTATCAATCGCAGAGTCAGGGATATTTTGGATTTCTTTAAGTCGCTTGGGTGAGATATTCATAATACTTTTTCCTTTCTAATGATGCCTAAATTAATTCTAATCACTGGTGTAAGTCGGGGCTTGGGACGAGCAATGACTGAATATTTTATCCAACTTGGACATACTGTTATCGGTTGCGCCCGTAATACTACCGCCATCGCTCAACTGCAAAAACAGTTTCCTCAGCCTCATCATTTTACTGCTATTGATGTGACTAATGACCCACAAGTTAAAGCTTGGAGTCAGGAGATTCTGGCTGAATATAACCCCCCTGATATTATTATAAATAGTGCTGCCATTCCTCATCAACGCCTACCATTATGGGAAATTGAAACCGAAGAATTTGATCGGGTAATTGATGTCAATATTAAAGGGGTTGCTAATATTATTCGTCATTTTCTTCCGGCAATGGTGGCACGGAAACAGGGTGTTATTGTCAATTTTAGCGCGGGTTGGGGTCGTTATACTGCTGCTAATGCTGCCCCTTATTGTGCTAGTAAATGGGCAATTGAAGGGTTAACGGGAGCTTTAGCCCAGGAGTTACCGACAGGAATGGCTGCGGTTTCTCTGTGGCCTGGAACGATTCATACTGATACTTTAGAGTATATTTATGGTCAAGAAAAAGCCAGTGATTATATCTCTCCTCAAGATTGGGCTTTAATTGCTGTTCCGTTTTTACTTCAGATTGGAGCCAGCGATAATGGCAAACCGTTATCAATTCCTACGGGCTAATTTTTTGAAGGTTTAAATCTTTGAATTAATACTCGATTATTCAGCTATTATAAAATTAAGGTTTTATTAAAATGAGTCCGACTGATTATCAAATTCGTTTTCCAGAAAATACTAGCGATTTAAGAAATGAAGAGTATTTTTTTCTAGCTCAAGAAGGGGGTGATAAAAAATTTACTCTGCAAAATTATGCTGAAATTTATCAAATCCCTTTACTTTACGAAAAGTTTTGCATCAAGGCTTGTTATCAATCCCCAGAAACCTTAGCAATGTTATTAGTGAGTCAACTAATTCAAGCTAAAATAGATCTTGAATCATTAATTATTTTAGATATTGCAGCAGGTAGTGGATTATTTGGTAAGAATATTGCTAAATACGGTGTTCAATCTATTGTTGGTGTTGATATTATTCCTGAAGCAGCTCAAGCGGCTCAAAGAGATTATCCAGGTGTTTATGAAAAATATTATATAGAAGATTTAACGAATATTACCCCCACTGCACAACAAGAATTAGACAACCGAAGATTTAATTGTTTAGTGTGTTGCTCGTCTCTCAGTTGTCATTTTCCAATCCAAGGTTTTATTAATTCATTTAATATGATTGAGCCTGATGGATGGATTGCTTTTAATGTTAATACTTATATCTTAGAAGATCTTGAGAATACAGAATCCTTTGAATATAAAAAGGCGGCTGAGTTTGGTCAACTGTATCATCAAATGGTCAAAGCTGGGATTTTAGAAGTGACTCAAAAGCATTATTATTTACATCGATATTTAACCAATGGAAAACCACTAAATTACGTGGCGATAACGGCAAGAAAGCGAGGTAATATCCCTGATAATTGGGCATAATTTTATAGATTCAGTGACGTTCTTGCTTTGCTGAATCTAAAGATTGTTTTGAAGCTTATATTAAGAGCGCTATTAAAATTAAATGTATTTTCAATATCCTCATTTATAATAAGTTAAAGATTAAGATGAATGCAGCGTATTTAAAATCCATTATCGAGAATAGATTTGTTGTTTCCAATCATGATAAAGTCACTCAATTAACACCGACTCTACTGAATAATTTAGGGGCTGTAGAATGGGAATTACGAGACTACAGTTATATGATTTTAAGTTCTTGGATTTGGGGATGGTACGATTGCACCTATTATAATAATGAAGAACTATTGCAGCTTGCCGAGCGTGCTAAATCCAATATTAAAATAGGTTTAGGAGAGGGAGAAAGTGATGGGGTGTTTTTACGAACTTATTCGATCTTACTGTTAAATGATTTAACTGATTATGATCGCTTGCATCCTTATTTAGAAGAAAAAGAAATTCGCGCTCGTCTGGAACTTTACTTAACGTATTTAGAAAAAGAACAGGATTTAAGGGGTTATGTTTCTCCTGAGAAAGGATGGGCACATGGCATCGCTCATGTGGCTGATTCATTATATATTCTTAGCAGAAGTTCCTATCTTAATAGTTCTGATTTAATCCGATTATTAAATGCAATTTCAAGTAAACTTAGACAGCCCGTATCCTCAGTTTATCTTCATTCAGAAGAAGAAAGATTAGCAAAAGCAGCAGTCATTATTTGTCAACAAAATCTTTTGACAATTGAACAAATTAGTACTTGGATAAAGCAATTAATTGAACCGGATCGCCGTCGCCCTCAGGGTCGTTTTGTTTGGGATGATTTTGAGAAGCATCCTTGGCGAAAAATCCTCACCGAGCCGATAGAAAAACTGTGTGCTTATCGAAATATACAGAATTTTATTCGTGCCTTTTATTTCCAGTGGAAACACCAGGACAATAGAGTAGATATTAAAGATATAGTGCAGCAAGAAATTGATCGGGCGATCGCAATTTATAGATACAGGTTTTTACCCATCAGATCAAGGTTTCTTTCTTGATCCATGAATATCACCAACCAAACAAACACTGACAAAACTCAACTTTCAGCCGTGAGAGATTCTTAAACAGTTAGTCAATACTAACAAGAGATACTACCCGATCATAAATTCGTCATTAGTGAAAAAAAGGAATTTTATAAATTACTAATAAATATTATTATTGACATCGGTTTTTAACCCATATAAAAGCGCTATATTCTGTGGCTGTGACGGCCATAAAACGAAGCAATATACCCGAAAAATGGGCAGAATGAATGTAGATTCAGTTAAGTCATCGCTTTAGTTGAATCTAAAGATTGACTTGCTGTTAAAACTTAAGGATATCTAGATGATCTTTGCTATATCTTGATTAAAGTAGAATAAAAGAGTCTTGTTAATAAAAATAAACAGTTAATGCAGCAGAAATTATCTGCGAGTCAACTCATTTTGAAAGGAATCTGCTAAAATAGTTGAAACAACCTTAGAATTAGGTTGCTTGTATAAAGCTGAATCTTTCGTTGCTGTCGAGGTATTGTTGTCATGTCAGTGCTGATTACTATAATTGTTGCTGGGCTTTATGTTGGTGGTGCTTGGAAGTTCTGGAAAGGGTTTGCACGCACTAACTTTGTTAAAAGTTTTGAAAATCGTCTTTATCTCTCGTTACTTTGGCCAGTACTCGTTATCGCTAATAAGTCTTATCGTCAAAACTTTTCTAAAGCTCTCAAAGGTTCGAGATGATATAATCTATTGATGGCAAAAAAATCGAATTCATCCGATCCGCTATTCAATGATTTTTCCTCTGTATCCAATTTTCCGGGAGCAGACTCTCCTGCTTGGCTGCCTTTAATTGAGACAGTCGCTTGCAGATTTGATAAAGAGTATAAGGGAGAATCTTTTGAATTACCCGATGAAGTGGAGGCTATGCCAATTTTCCGCGATCGCATTGCGGGAAACTTAACTACAAAAACAGCATCTCCATTCTGGGAATTGGTTAAACCGAAAAAAAATCAGCATTGTCTCGATGTCGGATGTGGGGTCAGTTTTTTGATCTACCCTTGGCGAGAGTGGAATGCTTTGTTTCATGGCCAAGATATTAGTACTGTTGCCCGTGATGCACTCAATTCCAGGGGTCCCCAATTAAATTCTAAACTCTTTAAAGGGGTAAAAAGAGGGCCAGCTCATTTATTGCAGTATGATCTTGATCAATTTGATTTGGTGATTGCAACGGGTTTTAGTTGTTATTATCCCATGAACTATTGGGAAAATGTACTTTCCGAAGTGAAGCGAGTCCTGAAACCCGGTGGGTCGTTTGTGTTTGATGTAATCGATCCAGAAGCCGAGATCGCAGAGGATTGGGCTATTTTAGAAACCTATTTAGGGACTGAGGTTTATTTAGAGGCTTTAGCAGATTGGGAAAAGTTATTCGCACAAGCAGAAACAAAGGTTGTTAAGCAGAAAAAAGGCGAATTATTTCAGATGTATTATCTACGGTTTCCTGGGGCTACTTAAGAGAAAATTACTACTCAATTCTTCTTAAATAACCCATAAATAATTTAGGCAGATTCACTTGTGAGTAACTGATTTTCTTGGCGTAAATAGGCTTCTATAAAATCATCTAATTCACCATTCATCACATCATCAATTGCAGTGGTTTCTACGCCTGTACGCAAATCTTTGACCATCTGATAGGGATGAAACACATAGTTACGAATTTGATTTCCCCAAGCTGCTTCGACTAAATCACCACGAATTTCAGCCACTTCTTGAGCGCGTTGTTCTTGAGCAATAATCATTAATTTTGCCTTTAATAAAGCGAGGGCTTTTTCTTTATTTTGTAACTGAGATCGTTCTTGAGTACAACGCACTGCAATTCCTGTGGGGATATGAACAACCCGCACAGCGGTTTCTACTTTATTGACGTTTTGCCCCCCTTTTCCTCCCGCACGAGATGTGGTGATTTCTAAGTCTTTTTCTGGGATATCTAATTGAGTTTCTTCGGTTAAAATTGGCATAATTTCCACCCCGGCAAAACTGGTTTGGCGCTTGCCATTAGCATTAAACGGAGAAATTCTAACTAAGCGATGGGTTCCTTTTTCTGCCTTGAGATAACCATAAGCATAACGCCCTTCAATTTCCAGGGTGGCCGATTTGATCCCGGCTTCGTCTCCTTCGGATAGTTCTGTCAACTGGACTCGATAGCCTTGAGATTCAGCCCAGCGGGTATACATTCGCTGCAACATCTCCGCCCAGTCTTGAGCATCTGTCCCCCCAGCCCCTGCATTGATTGTTAGAACTGCACCATCAGGATCATAGGGATTTGATAATAACTGTTGTAGTTCCCACTGATCAAATTCTCGACTGAGTTGAGTTAGGTTATTTTGTGCTTCTTGGAATAAAGCTTCATCTGTTTCAAGTTCTAACAATTCTACAATCGCTCTTGTATCTTCGATGATTTGCTGCCATTGCTGCTGCTGTTGCACCATAGACTTTAGCTCATTGAGATCCTGGAGCGTTTTTTGAGCGATGGCTTGATCGTCCCAAAATTCAGGCTGAGCCGCAACAGATTCTAAGTCAGTGATTTTAGCATTTAATGCAGGTAGGTCAAAGATAGTCCTGAGTTTTACCCAGGCGCTCAGATAACGTTTCGATTTCTCGTTTAATCTCTAAAACTTCCATTGCCGATTGTTTGTTGCTTTCTCTACAGCTTATAAGTTGAGTAGGTATATTGTTGATTTTAGCGAGAATAGGCAGAAAGTGCCGGGGAAAATTTAATTCTCTTGAGACTGGACAAATTTTTTCAGCACCGTTGTGTCGCAAACGAACTAATTCTTGTTACAATCTGTAAACGATACATTAAGGAACATCATCAATGCGCTTGGCGATCGCAGGAGCAGGATTAGCAGGTATGGCAACGGCGGTTCATCTCGTCGATGCGGGTCATGAGGTTGAAATTTTTGAATCTCGTCCGTTTGTGGGCGGAAAAGTCGGCAGTTGGGTGGATAACGAGGGTAACCATCTGGAAATGGGGTTGCACGTTTTCTTTGGCTGCTACTATCACCTATTTGACTTGATGAAAAAGGTAGGAGCGTATGATCATCTCCGTTTGAAGCAACATACCCATACTTTTATGAATAAAGGGGGCAAAACGGGTAGTTTAGATTTTCGCTTTATTACAGGGGCACCTTTTAACGGTTTAAAAGCGTTTTTTACCACTTCTCAACTGTCTGCTGCGGATAAAGCATTTAATGCGGTCGCTCTGGGAACTAGTCCGTTAGTCCGGGGTTTGATAGACTTTGAAGGGGCAATGAAAACGATTCGCGAACTAGATCGAGTCAGTTTTGCGGATTGGTTCCGTAGTCATGGTGGCTCGAATGGTAGTCTGAAGCGGATGTGGAACCCGATTGCTTATGCACTCGGATTTATCGATACTGAAAATATTTCTGCCCGCTGTATGTTGACAATTTTTCAATTGTTTGCAGCCAGAACAGAGGCTTCTGTGTTACGGATGTTGGAAGGTTCTCCTCAAGAATACCTTCATCAACCTATTATTAATTATTTAGAGGAACGAGGCGTAAAAATCCATACCCGACGACGAGTCAGAGAAATTCAGTTTACTGAAGTTGACGGGGAAACGGTGGTAACGGGAATGGTTGTTGCCAACGGTGAAACAGAAGAAACTGTTACGGCAGATGGGTATGTGTGTGCCTGTGACGTTCCGGGAGTGAAGAAAATGATTCCGACTGCGTGGCGGAAGTGGGCGCAGTTTGACAACATCTACAAGCTTGATACGGTTCCGGTGGCGACTGTGCAGTTACGCTTTGATGGCTGGGTGACAGAACTCAACGATCCACAAAAACGCCAACAATTACAACAAGCAAGCGGTATTGATAATCTGTTATATACGGCAGATGCTGATTTTTCCTGTTTTGCCGACTTAGCCTTGACTAGCCCTGGAGATTACTATAAACCGGGTGAGGGATCTTTGTTGCAACTAGTGTTAACCCCCGGAGATCCGTTTATCAAACAAAGTAATGAGGCGATCGCCCAACACGTTCTTAAACAAGTGCATGAGCTGTTCCCTTCTTCACGAGAGCTAAATATGACCTGGTATAGTGTGGTTAAACTGGCTCAATCTTTGTATCGAGAGGCACCTGGAATGGACCCCTATCGCCCTGCACAAAAAACCCCGGTAACTAACTTTTTCTTGGCGGGAAGTTATACCCAACAGGATTATATCGATAGTATGGAAGGGGCAACCATTTCTGGCTCTCAAGCGGCTCAAGCTATCCTTGAAAGTATAGAAAATTTGATGCAACCGCCGTCTGTAATGGCAGCCCGTTAGATCGCGAATGTTGACTTTACTTCCTCAATTGCAATGACAAATTGGTTAGAACATACCGTTCAAGTTGAAATTCCAGTGCCAATTGAGGTTGTCTGGGGTTTATGGTCAGATCTTGAACAAATGCCACGTTGGATGAAATGGATTGATTCTGTTTCTGTTTTAGAAGATAATCCAGAGTTATCTCGCTGGAAGCTGGCTACGGGTAGTTTTGAGTTTAGCTGGCGATCGCGGATTTTGAAACAAATTCCTCATCAAATCATTCAATGGGAGTCGGTTGATGGTTTGCCAAACCGGGGTGCCATTCGATTTTACGATCGCCACGGTAGTAGTATTGTCGGCTTAACAGTTGCCTACAATATTCCGGGAATTTTAGGTAGGTTAATGGATAATTTATTTCTTGGGCAAGTGGTAGAGTCTACGCTTGAAAAAGATATGGAACGGTTTCGAGAATATGCTTTAGCTACTCAAGCTACTCAGTCTTGAAGTAGTAAGTCAGAGTCAATATATTCCTGACAAATTATATTGTCTAATACCGATAATTAATCTTATAGGATTTAGAGAATCCTCATATACAATAAGGGTTCTAGCTACTGTCTCCAGAATTGCTCATTTCTTTCAATACTTCACCCAAACTCATTATAGGTTCCAAGTCAATTCTTGCGATCGCTCGTAGCTATAGCTGAAGTTAATGGAGCCAGATAATCGTAGATTTCCTTGTTATGACCAAAGGCAGCTAGGTTGAGTGCAAAGTCTTCTTCCGGCTCAAACATACCTCTAAGATTGACATCTGCTCCCGCTTCAACCAGTAACTTAACAATAGAAAAAACATCTTCATAAACTGCTTCCATAAGAAAAGTCCAGTCTCCTTGATCATCCCTTGAATTTATATCTTCTTGCAGTGGGATTAAATCCGCTGCTGCCTTGAAATCTCTATAAGAAAGAGCTAGAAATAGAGCATCTGCTATTCTATCTGTATCAGCGTTGTAAAGACTCATCCACTCTGCATCGTAATTTTCATCCCACATTAAAATTGCTTTCAAAGTTCGTGTTTACTTTACTCCAAAGGGAAGAGGAGGGATAATTGTCTCATCAACTAAATCATAGAAAAATGCAGCCACAATTTGATATAAATATCGAACTGCATAGAATTTACTAATCAATCCAACTACTTCAACTCCAGCTAAATCTTTGTGTCAATTGTCAGACTCAGTTATAGAGCAATTAGATTTCTTAGAATTAAGATAAGATTTAAGAAATTTAACAATTACGTCATATCTCCCTTTTTGAGCGAGGCTTAAAGATGTATGTCCAAATTGGTTTTTTGCATTAATATCTGCACCTGCTTCAATTAATAATTTGACAGATTCAATACTTCCAGCATTACTAGCAGCCATTAGTGCAGTCCAGCCACAATCTGTTTTTGCATTAATATCTGCACCTGCTTCAATTAACAATTTGATAACTTCTACCTGATCTAATCCATCAATGTATGCTGTAGTACTTTTCAAAACTGTTCTAGCAGCAGCAATCATTAATGGAGTTTCTTTATCATCTTCTCGACCTAAATTAATATCAACTTTTGCGTTGATCAGAGTCTTAACAATTGATACATGACCCCAATTAGCAGCAATAAAGAGAGCTGTTAATTCATCTGCTCCAAAAGCATTAATATCTACTCCCTTCTCTATAGCATGAATAACCCCATTCAAATTTCCAATTGCTGCTGACTCAATAAAATTTTCTGTAAATTTATCATTCAAGCGCTCACGAAGAACTATTCCTCTAGCTAAGGCTTTTTGAGCTTCTGACCTTAATTCTGGAGAGGTTAAAGGGGCTAAATATTCAAATATCTCTCTATCTCCTATTGAAGCTGCTTCAAAAAGAGCAAAATTACCTATGTTATCAATAATATTTTCAGGGACAATATTTGTATCAGCACCAGCTTCTATGAGCAGTTTAACTATTGATAGTTTTCTATTCCATATTGCTATTATTAATAGTGTCTCCCCTTCATCAAGTTTGGCATTGATATCAATCCCTGCTTTAATTAATTCTAATAGTATCTCTGAGCATTCTGAATCTTCTCTAGAAAAGTAAATTCTCCGTAATCGTTCTAATAATTGAG
Organism: Microcoleaceae cyanobacterium; assembly: GCA_049649525.1. Lineage (GTDB taxonomy): Bacteria > Cyanobacteriota > Cyanobacteriia > Cyanobacteriales > Microcoleaceae > JAAURB01. Next base: position 60,302 of record JBARZE010000060.1, on the reverse strand, counting down.
CTGGATTGTGAGAGACAGAAGCTCCTGCTGTTAATAAAGCTTTTATAATTTCTATACGAGTTCCTATTGCTGCTTCTAATGGTGTCAAACCTTGATATTCTTCTTCTATATCTATTTCTTTGTTTTCAAGTAAACTATTAACTTTAGTCAAACTACCTTCTAAAACCGCTTGATGCAAAAGAGGTATTTTTTTACTAAAATATTTTTGTTTATTGTGATGCATGATAATTATTAATTAGAATAATAATTTAAATCAAATTAATCCTGTTTTAAATAAAACTCAAACCGTTCTCGTAATTGATCAATCGTTAAATCTTGCGTCCAATACTCTACTAACCCATGACCAAATGCCCAAGCATTACGATCGGGATCACCTTGATTTTCGAGTAGTAACGGCCACAACGCTAATAGATCTAAATTCAGTGGATTTTTACTTTCAGTATTTAAGAGTAAAAACAGATCATACGCCATTTGTAATTTACCAACTACAACGGGTAACTGTTCAACCGGAATTTGTTGGGCTAGTAAATAAGCTAACTTAGGTGAACCCGTTGATAACATAGAAAGATATTGTAAAATCGGGGTTTTGAGTAATGCTGTCACCCCAGATGTGGTTGTCATTTGGAACGTATAACGATCTATAATTTCAGCAGCGGCAACGGTACGGGCTTCTAAATTCCGCAAGAAACGGGCAAGACGAAACTGTTTTGCGGGTGTAATGGCTTCGACTAAAGCCACCGATAAGCTATCGGTTCCCCAAGCGGCACGGTTGCTATTATAATCAGCAGTAACCATGGGTAAAACGCGATCGCAATATTCCTCGAGTAGTTCTGCCCGGTATTGTGTGGCTTCACGAATAGATTTTTCTTTAGGAGAATTCCCCAATTGCCAGTCATAAGGGGGGTTCCATTCCCGAATTGGACGTAAGCGATCCACTTGAGTTACAATCGCGATCGCAGGTAAATCATCTATTTCGGCTTTGAGATCTTGTAAAAAATCTGCATCCATCTGTAAAGCTGGATCTAAAGCAGGAGTGACTAACAATAATAAATCCGCTGTTGTGGCATAATCTAAAACTAAATCCCGTAAATCAGAACGGTTAATTTGTTCATAACCGGGCGTATCCCACAACGTTAACGCTTCACCCGTTTCGGTTTGCCATTTATAATCTTGAATTTCATCTGTACTCGGCAACACATCCACTTCTGCCCGTTCAGCTTGGAATAATGTATTAATTAAACTACTTTTTCCTGCCCCTGTGCGTCCGACTAGTAAAATATTAACGGGTTTTTGTTCAACAGTTTGAGACGGTTCAGCATTTTCTAAAATTTCCCGTAACGTCTGGGTTTCCGCTTTAGGCAAGGTAGGAGTTGCAACCGTTGTGTCTAAATTAGGTAATGTACTGCCACCATATAATGCCACCGCTTGTTGGGCTAAATTGCGTAAGGCAGCTTCCCGTAACATTTGACCTAAATTCACCAACAATTTTTGACTGGCTGCATTACTTGAAGGCTGACTCGCCACTCTAGCCGCCGCCGCTATCGGGTTAATTAACCATTGTGACCAATTCCATACTTTCCAAAATTTACGGGCAGAGGGTTCGAGTTTACGATAGGTTTCATAGGCTTGATAGGCTTGTCCGACGGTTACTTTATTCAATGCAGGAGACAGTTTCTGCATCCACCTATCCATATCATCCACCGTCCCCCGAATTAGGCCATAAGCCTGAGGAATATAGATATTTAACAGCGGATATTGAACTTCTGGGTGGTAAACATGAGAAATCTCCACCACTAATTCCTGACATCGTCCCCAAAAGATTTGCCAATCTTCCCAAAACGGCGGATCATCACGAGACGCTTTGAGAACTTGCTGTATCGTTGTTTCTAAGTTCTGGGTTTTATTATCTAAAGTTGATGTAGTTGTAAGAGTCTCTTCTAATTCCTGTTCAACTTCTGCCACCACATTTTCCATTTCCTCCACCATCGGTCGAGTCCACCGGACTAATAACCATTGGCAGCCGACAATCACTAAGGTAAAGATACCCCAAATCCAGTTAATATTCCATTGGTGTATTTGCCACCCTGCCGCCACCAACAGAAAAATTATAACTGCTGCAACTGGAGTTGCCAGGATAATCCATTGCCATCGTTTTAATTGTATCATTATTTGATATTGTATTTTGTGAAGATAAAAATTATATAATTCAAGTTCTAAGTTTTATTGTAGAGGGGATTGAATCACAAACTCTCTCCCTTTTTACATATCATTGATAAAATTTATAGATTGATTCGACATCAATATTAAGATGAATCAAAACATCACCTTACCCATGATGGGCTGTGGTACTTGGGCATGGGGTAACCGCTTACTGTGGGGATATGACCCTAGCATCGATAGTCAGTTACAGGCTGTATTTAACTGCTGTGTTGAAAATGGCGTGACATTATTTGATACGGGAGACTCTTACGGGACTGGAAGATTAAACGGACGCAGCGAGAGTTTATTAGGGCAATTTTCACAAAGCTATACAGGTATCAACGCCGATAAAATTTGTATCGCTACTAAATTAGCGCCTTATCCTTGGCGGCTGACTCGTAATTCCATGATATCGGCTTGTGAGGCATCCGCTAAACGTTTAGGTCAAAATGTAGATTTAGTTCAAATGCATTGGTCTACTGCCAATTATTTTCCGTGGCAAGAAACACAATTATTAAAAGGTTTAGCTGACCTTTATCAACAAGGGAAAGTTAAAGGTGTAGGGTTATCAAATTACGGGCCAAAACGGTTAAAGCAAGTCTATCGAATCTTTAAAGAAAGAGAGATTTCGATTAAAACATTACAAGTGCAATATTCCTTACTTTCAACTTATCCGATTACTCAATTAGGATTAAAAGAAGTTTGTGATGAACTCGGAATTAAACTCATTGCTTATAGTCCGTTAGCGTTAGGATTATTAACAGGGAAATATTCACAAGATGGCAAGCTGCCCACAGGAATTAGAGGCTTTTTGTTTAAACAGACTTTGCCTGGAATTCAATCTATTTTAACGGTGTTGAATGAAATTGCAGAATCTAGAAATAAAACAATGTCACAAGTTGCAATTAATTGGTGTATTTGTAAAGGGACTATTCCCATTCCTGGTGCAAAAAATATTGAACAAGCACAGCAAAATATCGGGGCGTTAGGATGGCAATTAAGTGAAGGAGAAATTACAGAATTAGATAAAGCTGCCGCAGGAACAGATAAGAAAATGGTTCAGAATATCTTTCAAACACAGTAAAGTAATGATTGAATCACAATCTAAACCCGTAAGCTTTGAAGAATTTATTAAATGGTATCCAGAAGATGGAAAACGCTATGAGTTAATTGAAGGTGTAATTGTAGAAATATTGCCAACAGGATCTCATGAAGATGTCAGCGGATTTATAATTGCTGAATTAAACTTTGAAATTCGTCGGCAACAATGACCTTATTCTATTCCTAGAACTTGTATCATTAAACCCCCTCGATATCAATCTGGATATCAACCGGATGTTATTGTAATTAATCGATAATTCATAGAAAATGAACCTTTATGGTCACAATTCTCTGTGATTCAAAATAGTCAAACCGTTCCTTTAGTGATTGAAGTTGTGAGTACCAATTGGCGATATGACTATAGGCATAAATTTGTTGAATACGAAGCCATGGGAATTACTGAATATTGGATTATAGATTATCAAGCATTAGGTGCGGTGCGATATATTGGTAAACCAAAGCAACCCACTATTACAATTTGTCAGTTAATTGAAGATGAATATCAGATGAAACGCTTTATAGCAGGTCAACGTTTAGAATCAAGTATTTTTCCTGAATTAGAATTAACAACTGATGCGACTTTTGCCGCCGCATTATAGAATAAAGGTCAAAAAAATATGAATTCTGGTCATAACCCTGAACGTCAATATCCCTTAGACAATCAAACATCCTTAGTTTACTTAAAAAATATTATCAAAAATCCCAATATTATTGTTGGGGATTACACTTATTATCATGACTTTGAGAATCCAGAAAACTTTGAACAGAATGTTCTCTATCATTTTGATTTTAATAATGATAAGCTGATTATCGGTAAGTTTTGTTCGATTGCCTCTGATGTTAAATTCATTATGAATGGTGGTAATCATAGAACAGATTGGTTAACAAATTATCCCTTTCCAATCTTTGGTAACGGTTGGGAAATCGCGATGCCAGATTCATGGCCGAATAAAGGAGATACTATAATTGGTAACGATGTTTGGATGGGATACAATGCCACTATTATGCCGGGAATTCAAGTCGGTGATGGTGCTATTATTGCCACACAATCTGTGGTAACACGAAACGTTGAACCCTATAGTATTGTTGGGGGACATCCCGCGAAAGAAATCCGTAAACGTTTTGATGAATCTATCATTCAAGAACTTTTAGAGATTTGTTGGTGGGATTGGGAAATAGAGAAAATTACTCGCAATATTAAAATTATTTGTAGTGGAGATATTAACGCTTTGCGTCAAGCCAGTTAGGTTTAATTAAATTAAACGAATAATTGATAAAATAACTCAAGTCATGTAAAGTATTACCTATAAAAAAACTAGCCCCGGAATAAAAATCACGGGGCTTTCAAGCTTTGAATCAATCTTGACAACTGTTTTCCATCAATACTGATTCTGACACCCTGGTTATTAAGGGTCATAAAAGCCATCGTCGAAATCTATTTGCTGTTTTGGCGACGACGAGAACGAACTAAAGAACCTGCAACTAAACCTAAACCAATCACAGCCGCAGGCTCAGGAACAGACGCAGGAGTCGCATCAGTGGTTCCTAAGATTTTCCAGTCGGGGCCATTGTATGATTTACCTTCGCTAGTCATACGATATCCGAAAATAGAGTCATCTACGTTTAAGCCAAAATCTGCCAAACTCAAACCAATAGAAGAAACAGCTTGAGCACTCCCAATTTCCATTGTATCGATGCTATATCCAGCATCTGTCCAATTGTTAGATTTAGGGAGTGCAACTAAGTTCCCAATCAAATTCCCCGCGAAATCAAGCGCTTGAACATCCAGTCTACTATTCTGACCCCGTTCAAAAACCAGGATATTGTCAACTGCTTTGTCAAACTTGGTATCAATAGCAAAGTTACCACTATCTTCGGTATCGATAATACTATTGAGGTTTAAATTTCCCAGTGCTGTAGCAGCCCCTTCATTTGTCAGTTTTTCTTGGCTCAAACCAATAGTTGCAAGATCTCCCATGTCTGCACTGGCAGCGCCACTATTACCGCCTGTAAAAACATCGTTACTGACGATTGTAGCGCTATTGACTAATGAAAACTCAGTAAAAGTTTGTCCACCAAATTCTACAGAATCAAGCATGATATCGCCTTTAGCTCCATCTGCTCCATCGGTGAAATTTGTTTTGAAACCAAAACCAACAGCTTGAGCAGAAGATGCGAATCCAGCAGTAAGAGCCAGAGCAGTGGCAAAGCTAGCAAATAGTTTGGTTTTCATTGTGGTTATTTCCTTATTAGAGAGTGTTATCTGTGTAAGACATAAGAAGTTTATTACTTCAAATATTTTGCTGTCTTACGTTTTTCTATGCTCTCATCCTAAGCAATAAAAAATGAATTGTCGAGGAATTAGATCGATATTTATGAAACATTTATATTTTCAAAAATAGTATAAAAAAAGTGTTTTATATAGTGCTTATACCGAGATACAAATTACTGAAATAAAAAATCAAGTGTTATCATGTATGTCTATTTTATTGAATAAAATTACTCTAATAAAAATCTGCAAATCCTTTCCCTGTAATATTTATGGGCTTTATTTTAAGTCTCTCCGATATGCAAATTAAGTATTAGAGGTTATATAGGAAGATTAAAAGAAATTGTTCACTAATTTCAAGTCAGCAGAAATACGGAATTTTCTGCAGCCTTCAGAGAGATGGGAAAAAAATAAACTTTGTTAGACTTACCATTTGAGCCACTTTATTATTATCCATAGGCAACTTTGATGTGATAGAGATTATGTAAAATCACTGAAGAAAATTTAGACTGATTGGACTCACACTTGATCGGTAAAAATATGCAATAGAGTCACACCTCCACAGAGATTTTAGCAAAACTCATTAAACTAGCTTTACATTACCGGATGATTTCTGATGATTTCTGATGATTTCTGATGATTTCTGATGATTTCTATGGCGCTACGTTCTATAGTGAGAACTTGACAACTCCCGTCACCGGAGGTGAGGGATTCTTCCTTCATGGCTCAACGCCTCACAAAAGCAGTGCCTTTGCTTGGTCTAACTCGAACTCCAGAAGCTGTTGCGATATGCCCTACCGCCAATACTCGTAAACCTTCATCTCGTATATTTATTGCCGCGTTAACATCCCTGTCGTGTTGGGTTTGACATTGATCGCAAGTCCACTCTCTGACATTGAGAGATAGACTTTCTACTTGATTCAAACATACATGGCAGGTTTTTGAGGATGGGAAAAATCTATCTATTTCTAGGTAGGTTTTTCCGTCCCATTCAGCTTTGTATTTGAGCAGAGTACAAAACATTCCCCAGCCAGCATCACTAATTGATTTGGCTAGTTTACGGTTCTTTACCATGTTCTTAACAGCTAGATTCTCTACAACTATGACTGGGTTTTCGTCTACTAATTTACGACTTAGTTTGTGTAAAAAATCTTCACGACAACGGCTAATTTTTGGGTGTACTTTGGCAACTTTAATCTTTGCCTTGTTTCGATTGCTGGACTTTAGTTGCTTTTTACTAAACCGTTTTTGATAGATGGCTAGTTTTTTCTCGTACTTGCAATAGTACTTAGGATTGCCGTGTTTACTACCATCTGATGTGATGGCGAAATGGGTTAGCCCGACATCAATTCCTACCGCTTTCCCATCACTACTCATTTCAGGCTTGTCTAACCCGTCATCATAAAGACATGATGCGTAGTACTCACCTGTTACCGTCATCGAAACTGTAACTGATTTAAGAGTACCTACAGGCACACGAGAAACACGACAATAGACTTTTTTTAGCTAAGGCAAGTGTTAAATAATCCCCAGTTAATTTACACCCTTGAGGGAAGCCAATAGACTGCCTCTTGTGTTTGCTCCTAAAACGTGGATATCGAGATCTCCCTTCAAAAAAGTTCAAGAAAGCACTCTTATAAGTCTAAAGCTGCTTGTTGCAAAACCTGAGAGGGTGGCTCGGCTAACCACTCATGCTCTTTTTTTAATCCGGGCAACAGCTTAATGATGTCATTTCGGCTTAACCCTTTACCCGTTTCTTTGTAAGTTCTAGATGTCAGATAGAGTCCGTAGTTGTAAAACCAACGCGCTGAACCAAAAGACTTCGCAAGTAAGACCTCAGCTTGGGAAGTTGGGTATATACGGTACTTGTAAGCTTTTAACCTCTAGCTTTACCAAAGAATTAATACTATGGTAAAACATGAAACGCTATATTGCCATTCATAAGGGGCTGTGTCCGCCACCTGCGGGCGGACTTTATAAGCTCCGTCCCATCACGGGACGTGAGGGTCTACGGGCAACTTCCAGATAAGAGGAAAAATTTAAATCGTTTACCTCTATATATACATCCGCTTTTTCCTTCCCTTGACTAACCCTTAATACCCTTAAACCGTTCTTTTGCTTCCTTAAACGCTTCATTCATTACCGCCTGAATCTTCTGAGGATCGGGTTTTTTGCCCCCCATTAAATCGCCGAAATAGACACAAGCCCCCTCACCTAACGCTCCTGTATAAGCGGCTGCCCAAGACGCGGCTATCACACTACCAAACCCCGGTAAGAACTTAACTAACTCTCGCCCCACTGCCTGAGCCACAAAGCCGCCGGCGATCGCACTGACTAACCCACCCGCTTGAGAAGGAGTTACAGTTTGACCATATAAATTACCCAATACAATCACCATTGACACCTGTAACGTGGTTAAAACAGGCATCGTTGCAAACGGTAAAGGCACCGCTGCTAAAGTTGCTGCCATCACCGAAAATGCCACAATATAACGTCGCCCCACATCTCGATATAAATCCCCTATTTTCTGCCCGCTTTCTCCATCTAATAGTTGATAAATTGCCTTTGCTTCAGCTTCCGGGAGTAACTCAGCTAAGGTATCTCGAAATGTTTCTAATCCATAAAAGACAGGAGTATAATCATCTTCTTCTAAAGTAAAATCAATCATCACAGCACGATCATATAATTGTTTAAACGAAGCTTCAATATCTGTAAAAGCCCGTTTCACTTGTTCATATTCAGGGGGATATTCAGGATGATTTGCGGTAATATCTGGATAAAGCTCATGCAAACAAGTGACAGCCAATAAACAAGGAATATTCGGAAACTTTTGGTGTAACTCTTCGGCAATCTCTTTTAATGTATCTGTTGCAAAATCATTAATTTTAATCGTTAAAATTAGAATACGAGCGCGTTGGCTCTGCTGTTGTAGTTCTTCTACTAATTCATCAATAATCGCCTGAGTATTTTGTTTAATATCTCCTAAACCCACAGTATCTGTAAAAATCAGTAACGGTAAATCTTTAGAAGGATAAGCATAACGTTGGGTGTGTTGAGTATGGGGACGAAATCCTTGCCCCACAATTTCAGCCGAAACCCCCGTTAATCCTCGAACAATAGAACTTTTACCCGCTTGTGGTTTACCAATGAGTAAGGCTTCTGTTGTGGGTAATTCTGAGCGAACAGTTGCTAAAATATTTTTAACTTCATCTTCGCTAACCGTTAAAGATTCGATTAATTTTCTTGTTGCTTTTTCGACTTGTTTTGTGGGTAATAACTTAGCAATCTTAACGGAAATAGTATCCCAAGCCTCTGTTAGGCGCTCTGTCCAGGATTCGTCATTTATATTAGGTTTAGACAGTTTGTCTTGAGAATTATCAGAAGGTAAGTTATTATCTTTCGGCTCATTCATCATAGTAATTCTATTAATTTATAATTTTAAACAATCGGATTTTATTAAATTTTAGATCGCGACTGTAGAGGGGGCAAACCTATACAATAATATAAATTCATCACCGCTTCAAACGCCCAGTCAGTAGGGGAAACATCCGAAAAGGGAATGGGTAACAAATCATAACGCCGCGCCGCACAAGCTGCCCGTATCTGCTCGAAACTGAGTTGCACCGTTGAGTTGGGTGTTGGGGCGACTTCGGTATCATTATTCACTTCAACCGACGGGGTATTTAGGGGTTGAGCGTTAAGGACTTCAGGAGTTGTCATGACTCCAATGATCAAAAGCCCAGCAAAAATTTGTAATCGTTTCATTTTTAACATCTGTTCAGTCTTGTCTCAATTTTAAGAGAATTAGACCCCACTTGGAAAAAATACAGTTTACTGTGTTTTATTTTATAGTCTAGTCATGTATAGTTTACACTAGACTATTTTAAAATCTACTAAAATGGCACTAGAAGGACAAATCAACTTCAGAATTGACAAACAACTCAAACAACACTTTGCCCGCCTGTGTAAAGTGGAACGAGTCAGTATGGCAGAGGCAATTAGCGCCTGGATGCAAGCTTGTGTCAGGGCAGGAACGGTTATTAGCATTGATGAAGCTTACCTCACCCCAAAGATTGGAGAACGTTTAGAACAAATTGAACAGCGCCTTAACGCCCTCGAAGCAATAGAAAAAACCAAGGGAGAAAAAGACGAAATTGCAAAGCAAAGGGCAAAAGAACTTCAGCAGCAAGGATATTCTTTACGACAAATTGAAGCGGCACTAAAAGAAGAAGGATTTCGTAATAGTCGTGAAAATTCTCATCATCGTAAAACTATTAGTCTATGGTTAAAACCTAAATTAGACTTAGAAAATTCTGATACTTTTGAGTAAAGCTATAGTGGCGTTAGACATAATTAAACTCAATACAATAATGGATGTTGAAAACAACCCACTTTATTATTAATAATTTCAGCAATACTGAGTAATTCCATGTCTCGCCAGCGTTTCCCAACTATTTGTAAACCCACAGGTAAACCGTTTTGAGTTTGTCCAATTGGGATGACAACTACCGGATGACCTGTTAAACTAAAAGGGATAGTGTAAGCACCAGATGCCATCATATAAGGTACTTTTTTACCCTCAATTTCAACCGCTTCACCTTTGCGGCGATGGGTAAATGCAGGTGTCATGGCAACAGGACAGAGATAAATATCCCACGGTTCAAGTTCTGTCTCCATTTTGGCAATCATTTGATCTCGTTGGGTTAAAGCTTCAAAATATCCTTTCAAACTTGGGTTTAAAAAGATTGAGAAGCCAATATTTGCAACTTGAGAAATTTGTTGAAGTTGAGAGTTTCCCCCAGTACTTTCTCGCCATAAAAAAGCCAAAGACTTCCGAGTATATTCAAACGTATTCGGTTGAGAATAAATCAAATTATAAGTTGCGACTTTATAGTAGAGTTGCCAAGCTTCAATAAAATCAAAGTTCGGAACCCATTTTTGAATATTTAGCTTTTGATCGATTAATTTTTTAATCGCTAATTGAATAACTGATTTAATCTCTGAGGCAACCGGAAAATTCTCCCATTCATCCGCCCAAGCAATTCGTAATTGTTGGAGTGGTTTATCACTAGGTGTATCTAAAGGAACAGGCGGAATATCCGGTTGAAACTGATCTGCACCCGCAATAATTTCTAAGCATAATTGTAAATCTTCAATCGAACGTGCCAGACAACCGATAGTTAATAGTTGACGAATACAGCGAGGCATTCCCGGCATTTCTGGTAGATGCCCGGTAGTGGGAACTCTTCTATCGGTAGGTTTGAGTCCATATACCCCACAGAAATGAGCGGGTTGACGAATTGAACCCCCAAAGTCAGAACAAATATCCAAAGGAGATAAACCAGTAATGGTGGCAACTGCGCCACCACTAGAACTGCCTCCTGGGGTATAATCAAGATTACTCGGATTATTGACTCTAGGAAATAGATCGTTAATCCCTTGCCAGTCTGCGCTACTTTCTGCTAAGTTCGTTTTCCCGAGAATAATAGCCCCTTCTGCTTTTAATCGCGCCACAACTGTAGCATCGCGTTGGGGGATATAATCTTTCAGAGGTCGATAACCTGCCGTTGTTCGTAAGCCTGCCGTCTCCAAAGCATCTTTAATCGTGATGGGTACACCATGAAGTTTCCCCCAGCTTTCACCTTGTGAGAGGGCAATATCTGCTTGTTTAGCTTGTTGACGGGCAGTTTCAGCATTTAAAGTACAAATCGCATTGAGTTGGGGATTATGCTGAGTAATTTGTGCTAAATATGCCTCTAAAACTTCTACAGCAGAAATAGTGCGTGCGCTAATTAGTTTAGCAAGTTCAGAGGCAGACAAAAAGACAAGATCACTCATCTTTTAAAATGCCTTATTTTTAGGTAACTTTGAGACTAAATTAGCCGCTAATATACCCCCAACAAACCCGAAAAAGTGGGCTTGCCAAGAGACATTCGGAGAAGACGGCAACACACCCCAAATCATGCTACTGTAAAAGGCACCCACCCCGAGAGAGATTAAAATAGAGCTAAAACGTCGCTCAAAAAATCCTCGCAATAGCAGAAAGCCTAAATAGCCAAAAATAATCCCAGAAGCCCCTACAGTAACCGAAGCAGGCGGGGCAATGAACCACACCCCGATACCACTAACCAGGGCAGAAACGATAGTGGCGAGCCAAAAATCCCCCACACCTTGTAATGCAATTAATCCTCCAAAAATCAGTAGAGGGGGTGTATTAGCTATGATATGGGCCCAAGACCCATGTAACAGTGGCGCAAACAAAATCCCTTGTAACCAAGCAAGATTTCGGGGATGAATACCGAAAGCATCAAATTGGATGGGGATAAACCAGTCAATAAATTCTATTACCCACATCAACCCAACAAAAACGCCAAGGCTAACGAAACCTGCTTTGGCATGACGAACCATTCGATTTCCAGTCGGAGTCATATTTAATTCATAAAGTCTACTACTTCTAGTTTGTCAGATCTCCCACCTCTGTGTGGAGATTCATTCAGATAAACTATTAACCCAACACTACAACTGATTAAGTTCAGATTTCTGAAGATATTCCCCGGTAAGAAATTCTGAGTTATGAGTAACATGCAGACTTGCACTATTAGCATCGCGGGTAACTCTTACGACTAGCGCGCGCACGTTCGACTTGCACTCAGCGCAAGCGAGTAGAGTTTATGATGATTGCCCGTGGGTATGAATTCATAATTCATAATTCATAATTCATAATTCATAACTCATAACTCATAATTCATCCTATTGCCGACGAATACGATCTAATACTCTTTTGCCGCCCCAACGCTCCACAATCGTAATCATCTGCGATCGCTCACGGCGTGGGCTTGCCGCGCGATCGAGTTCGGGTTGATCGCAGCTAGCTAGAACCAACAATAGTATGTTCAAACAAAATATCTCCTTGTTCATCGACACCAAAGGCAGCAAAACGCATACTATGATTTTCTCGTAATAAATAACCCGCGTTACCGTTAGACAGGACGCGGGAATATTCAGAACTTGATTAAACTGGAAAATGAATCACTAAGCGGTTTTCTTGCGACCCGCCATTATCCGTTCAACACTCATTGCACCCACTCCTAAAATCACCAGCGCCATGCCAAAAATCTGTTTTCCTGTTATTGCTTCACCAATGACGAAGAAAGCAAATAAGGCAGTTAAGGCGGGGCCTGATGTTCCGATAATAGAAGCCAATGCAGCACCTGCCGAACGAATGGCAAAGTTATTGAGTAAATAGCTGAGTAAAGTCAGCACTCCCAACACCACCCCACCAATCAAAATTCCATTCCAGGCATCCGGGTTAATATCCAAACTAAATCGATCCGGCAGCAGTATTAAGCTCACGGCACAAAAGACAAAAATAGCGGCGAAGTTGACTAGACTGAAGGGAATCGGGTGTAACTGACCCGCTGCAATTTGCGTCAGTAGAACATAACCCGCAAACGTAATCCCGGCGAGTACACCCGCAATAATTCCCAGTTGTGTGTTACCCGCTGCCCCGGCAAAAAAGCTCGGTAAACAGAGAATACCACCTGTGAGAATCACAATCATGGCAATCACCCGTACCGCTGTAGGTTTGTCACCAAACAATCCCCAAGAAGCCAAAACGGTCACGATGGGATAAATAAAGAAAATAGTAATCGCAATTCCCGTCGGAATTTGACCAATGGCAATATAAATACAGACTTGGGAAAGGAATAAAAAGAAACCACTCCCCACCACTGTCAGCATCAGTTTAGTATCACCCGACTGCAGAAACCGTCTAAGATCGGTCCATACCGCTGGATATAATACCGTTGCTAATACCGGCATTAAGGCCATCACGACAATCATCCGTAGCAGCAAAATCAAGAGTGAATTTCCCAAACCGGGGGAAACAAAACCTTCAATTTGAAACAACCCACCCGGAATAAACAAACCGAATATTTCACGCGGTTCTGGGCCTTGTAGAATCAGTTTGAGACAGACATTAAATAGGGATAATGCCACCGCCGACATCAACGCCAAGAATAAACCCAACTGAACAGAATTGGAGGGTTTAGGGGGTGGAGGAGTTGGATCTGCTGGGGAAACAGTCGGTTGAGGAGGAATAATTTCTGGGGATGAAGTCGGTAGTGGCGATGGGTTAGGATTTGTTGCCACTGGGTGATTAGATTGTAGTTGGTCTTTTAAACGCACCACAACCGTTTCAAGGAGTCCATCGACTTGCTGTTCCATCGTTTGCACTTGATGCAAGCGTTGAGACAAACTACTCTGATAATTACTTAATTCATGCTGTAAAGATTGAAACGTTTCATTTAAACTATTATCCAAAACAGCTTCCAATTCCCCGGAAGACATTTCTCCTTCGATCTGGTTTGCCGCCAGTAAATTATTGGGGTCTGGATCGAGAATTGCCGGATTATTGGTTTCTCTAAGTTGATTAATTCGTTTAATTAATTCATGCTGTAAATTACTGGCCAACACCTGAGCGAGCTGCTTCAGCCAAACCTGTTGTTGAGCAATTTGTCGCTCAGACAAGGCATGAAACCGCTCTTGTTGAAGTTGTTCATGCTGCTGTTGCAACCGTTCAACATCCTCAACCAACTTATTTTTGTCTCTCTGAAGTCTTTGAATATCCTGAGAGAGTTCTTGTTTAACTTGACGATGCAGTGTATCTAGTTCCTGAACGACAGCGCTCAAGACGGCATCAGCCGATTGATTTTTGCTGAAATCTAAGGGTGGTGGTTGATTGTCCTGCTTACTCATTCGCAATTCACCTCTAGTCTGATTATGGGTTCAATAATCCACCACAAACCCAACGTTTTTTGATCGGATTCGTTTACCTAGGGTTAAATCAAGGCACAGTGGGAGGGGTGGCGGGGATTGTTATCCAATCGCCCCAAACAGCTCTTACCAAACATAGCTCAGTTTTTTAACCATCATTGATAATTTTATATATGGTTAAATTTAGCCAGATTTAGCATTGACTGCCTTTTAGGTCAATATCCCCCAGTATAATTCTGAATTTAACAGGAGATGATGTCAACTCAATCTTTCAGCTATTTGCGATATCTTAAGATACTTGTTGGCTGAACAGAACAGACCAGATTGGGAGTTATTTTATCCTACGGTAATCTGAAGAAACAAGAAAATTCCAGCCGATAGTAGAGTAGCAGCCGGTACCGTGACCAGCCAAGCTAAACCAATTGAACGCACAGTACCAAAATCAACGGATTTAAGTCCTTGAACCAATCCAACACCCACCACACCCCCAACCAACGCATGAGAGGTTGAGACGGGTAAACCTAATTTAGATGCTAGTAAAACTGTTGCCGCCGTTGCGAGTTCTGCACAAAATCCACTACTGGGGGCTAAAGATAAGATATTCTCACCGACGGTAGTAATCACATTTTTACCCCAAATCGCTAAACCCGTCACAATCCCCGCACCCCCTAGGACTAAAATCCATGTGGGAATATCAAACGCCCCGACAGGCACAGTCCCAGTGCTGCGAACATAAAAAATAGCCGCCAGCGGTGCAATCGTATTACCCACATCATTAGAACCATGAGCAAACGCCACAAAACAGGCGCTGATAACCTGGAATTTCGCCAATTGTTGTTCAATGGGGTTATACAGCTTAGACTCGAGGGAGACCTGTTTTTGTCGCGCTAACTGCCGCCAACTGATGCCGCTGAGACTCGCAATGGCAATTCCACCAATTAAAATTGAAAAGTCATGGGCGGGTAAACTGAAATGCCACCGTTGTTCAAAAAATACAGCCAGCGGTTGACTCAGTCGAGGTAATACTAAAACCCCAAATACGCCAAGCAACGCACTACTAAGCCAAGGAATCCATTCTCGCAATTGTTGTAACGGATTATGATGGTTTAAAATACCGAAGCGAATAATACTATAAAGCGTCGCTGCGATCGCCGCGCTCATCACGGGTGTAATCAGCCAGCTTCCTGAAATGATACCAATCGTTGACCAATTGACTGCTTCAATACCTGCTGCCACAGTCCCAAACCCGGCAATAGCCCCAACGGTTGCGTGAGAAGAAGCCACAGGTAAACCCCAACGAGTCGCCAGTTGTAGCCAAATTCCGACGGCGAGTAATACCGCCACCATTCCCCGTAAAAAGGTTTGAGGCACAGCGGCTAAGGTTTCTGTATTGGTGACCTGGGTTGCCAAGGTGGTTGAAACCCGTTCCCCGAATAAAATCGCCCCAGTAAACTCTAAAATTCCCGCAATAATAATCGCCTGTTTTAAAGTCAGCGCCTTAGAACCGACAGAAGTCCCCATTGAGTTGGCAACATCATTTGCCCCCAAATTACAGGCGACATAAAAAGCAATAAATAAAATTACCCCAAGAGAAATCCACGTCATCATTTAACCAATATTTCAGCTAGAGTTAAGATGAGTGATTCTAACATCTTTATTCAGAATACTTCACCACTCCCTAGACAGAATTAAGTTGCTATTTTTAGCAGTTTAGTTCTCCACCCTATTTTCTTAAAGTAGAAATTACCTCAGACAAAATACTTGCCATCGCTTCTAAACTATAATATTGAATGCATCTTTTCCGGGCTGCTCCCCCTTTATTTTTTGCCTGTTCTAAGTTATCAAAAATATTAGTAATTTGTGCCGCAATTTCTTCAGGAGAACTGGGACTCACTAGATAGCCAGTCTCCGCTAAAATATCCGGAATATCTCCCACTCGACTGGCAATAATCGGTTTTGCCATTGCCATTCCATCCGTTAACTTTAACGGAAATTGTGCTAAGGCTGCCGGACTATTTCGTTGAGGAACCATAATCACATCAGCAGCAGCCACCACTTCAGGCATAGAAGTATAGGGAATTTTAGGCAGTTTAATCATCCATTTTCCCCATTGTTTCATTAACTGTTGATCGTAATCATCATAAGGACTTCCCCCGACAATGACTAAACGATAACGACTATCATTTAAATGATCTAATGCGATTAAAATATCTTCCACTCCCTTATAAGGGCGAGGCGCACCCGGAAACATTAATACTCGATAATCGGATAGATTATACTTGGCTTTACTTTGAATAGAATCATAATTTTCTGGGTTAAATACAGAAACATCCTTACCATTGGGTAAACAAATACCACCGAACTTATTCTGCAAAAACTGATTATGAGTCGTAATAATATCTGCATGATTTACCCAATTTTCAACCCACTGAATATAACGCGGATGATCGGGTTCTCGTAATACACCATTAGGCTTAAATAAATCCCTTAGAAACTGTTTAGGATGAGGACGATAGCTATATTCTTCTCCGCCATGCCAGCTTAATTCCCAATCATCAATATCGAGTAAAAGAGGTTTATTTTGAGTCCATTTATTAATTAAAGAAACAGCAAAACTACTCGGTTTTAGTTTATAAGCATAAATAATATCTCCATCAATCTGACTAAGTAATTGTCTCGCCGCATTAATAAATTGAGGATATCCAGAATAAGAAATAGCTTTAATCGGGATTTCTGCTGTCTGAATAGCTGGGGTATTTTCTGCCACAAATCCGACAATTTCTACGTCATAATTCAAAGATTGCAGCACACGACTCAGTAAAAATGGACGAACTCCACCACCCGCCCAACGTCCTACCCCTTTCTCCGATAAATCGCTAACAACAATAGAAACTTTTTGATGTTTTGAAATCGTCATCTTCGATTAACTCACCTCATTTAAAATATGATGTTTGAGGATTAATGGAACCGTATTAACAGCTTGACTAATTAAAGATCGTTTGGTTGTTTCTGCTTCTACAGCCGTAATTAATTGTTGGAGTTGTTGACTCGAATATTCCCAAGAAAACTCCTCTAACGCCCGTTTTTTTCCGGTTTCTGCCAGTTGCTGACAGAGTTGACTATTCTGTAATAACTTTATAATTGCAGTTGCGGTTTCTTCGGGTTTAAAGGGGTCAACCAAAAACCCGGTTTCACCATCAACCACTGCATCCGGGACTCCCCCACTCCGACCCGCAACCACAGGCAGTCCGCAAGCATTCGCTTCTAGATAAACAATACCAAATCCCTCTACTTCATGACTACCGGGAGGTTGGCGACTAATCATCGTAAATAGGGTTGCTAATTGATAGTAAGCGGGTAACTCCTCATCAGACACTTCTCCTGCAAAAATTACTGCTTTTTCGAGTCCCATTTTTTGACTTAATGCTTGTAAATTTTCTTTTTCAGGTCCATCTCCCACAATTAAATAAACTGCATCTGGAATTTCTGATAAAATCGCTGGCATTGCCTGCATTACAGTATCATGACCCTTACGTTCCTTTAATCGACCCACTGTTAAAATCACTGGACGATGATTAATTTGATGCTGTTGCCGTAGCTTTTCTACTTGTTGAGAAGGTATATCTGCTGTCCATTGTTGAGGTATAATTCCTGGCGCAATCCGCACAATTTTATCGGCTGAAACACCAAAATCTTTTAACAATCCTGCCGTATAATCACTATTGGTAACAACACGAATAGCTGAATTTAACGCCATTCGCATCAGTTGTTCATTTTCAGGATTTTTTTGATTTTCTAAAATCTCTTTTCCGTGAGTATAAATAATATATGGAATTCCTAAAGTTTTTTGTATTAACCATCCGGATAATCCATCGGGTAATACTACACCACAGTGAACTAAATCAATTTGATGAATTTTACAGATTGGAATTAACGTTTTTAACCATAAAAAACGACCCGGACGACCCCAACGATACCATTTTTTACTCAGATGAGAAACTCGATAAATTGAGAAAGGAGATTGAGGATCAAACGCTTGATAATCTCCCTTTTTATCGGGGGTTATAACAACAGTTTTATTCTGTTTGAGATAGCTAAATAGATGATTGTAGTAGGCTTCTCTACCACCAACGCGGGGAGAAAAAGTATCAGTAATGAGTAAGGAATTCAAAGTCATTTTTAGTGGAGTTACAAATGAGTGGAGTGATTAGGCTTAAAAGGTCTCAAAAATTATCAATATTTAGTAGTTGTACTATAATTTTATATCACATTTAAATTCATTTTCCAAAAGATTTGAGTGACTAAAAACGCCATCGGCATTAATCGTTTACCTGTTTTTTGATGCTCTTCTACAATAGATTGAATAGCTTGAGGTGCAATCCAATCAGAGAGTAAGTTTGTCTGATCTAAGATCAACTCTTTCACAAATGATTGTTGAAACCATTCTGGATATTTTGCATAAGAAATAATCGGTGCTTTTTTACGTTTTTCCTTCCAATAAAATGCAGGTGCTTTAGAATACATTTTAGGGCTAAATTCTCCTTGTTCGGGAAAATTAATTAATTGAGGATATGTTTTCTCAATTGCATAACGATGCCAGTTATTTCCTAGCCGCCATTTTCGCTTTAAATTCCAGATATCTCGTACCCATTCTCGACTCATAAAGGGTGCGCGCCAGTTGACATTTGCAGAATATAATTTCATGCCATTTCCCATAAAATTCTGAACTCGTTGTTCTAAATAAAAACGTTCTAATCCTCCCAATAATTGCTCATGACTGAGTTTAATTAAACGCTGAATTCGTTCTTGTTTCTTGTCTTCGGAAAATTCTTGTACTAACTCTGGTGCAATATAATTCAGTTCATCGGGTTTAAAAAACGGCTTTAATCGACCCTTCCAAAGTTGATGTAATGTTGGGATAGAAGCGGTTATATTTTTATAAATAGCTTGAATTCCTTTATCATAATAAAAGTTTTTAGCAAACCCTCCATTTGTTCCCACATACATTAATTGATTCGGATTTAATTGCGCCTGATAAGTATAGGCATAAGTATGCCAATGACGAGAGGATTTTGTCCCATTAGTTAAGGCGGCAATTGTTTGACCAAACTTAAAATAATCTTCTAAGTTTAACTCAATTAAAGATAAGTCTAAATTAAAATGATCGGCAATTTGTTTAGAAATAACAACATCGGTACTTTTATCATGTCCCATCGTCACTAAGGAAGGTTTACAACCGAGTTTAAGTACACTACCTAATATTAAGCGAGAATCAAATCCTCCTGACATAGAAACAACAACATCATCCGTTATCCACGCTTCTACTTCTTGATTAAAAGTGTTAACGGCTTGTTTGGCTGAAGTGGGTTTAGTTGGGTTTAATTCTTCCCAACTGAGAGTATAAATTTCGAGTTTTCCTTGTTTAAAATGTAAAATACTCCCAGAAGGGACGCGATGAATTTCAGGGTGAAGGGTTTGTTGTTCTAGCGTATGATCCAGTAGAATTAAATCCGCGAAGCTTTGCCAATTCCATGACCAATTGATTTGACTCTCTTTCAGTACACCCAAAACCGTTTGATCATGAAACAGTTGATTGTCTTTAATTGTGTAATAATATTGACAAGCGCCATAGGGAGACGTAATAATATAATTTTCTTGATTATTTTCAATCAGAATAACATAATTTCCCGAGAGATTCAGTAACTCTGAAACGCCACTTTTAACAAATTTACGAGTAATTTCATCTGTATCTAATCCACAATGACCAATCAGTTTAATCTGATAATTTGAATCATCCATCATAAGAACTTAATTGATAATTATACTTTCATTCCAATAGGGAGTCAGCCGATCTATCGTTAAGGGATGTTTTCTTCTATAAATCTATTCAAAAGACGATAGTCACTGATATCACTATCCTAACTCAACTCTATAATTCCCTAATCCGTAAAAATACGGAATTCGTTTGATTCATTGCTCGGGGGGTGAGGGGGTATTTAACGAGATTAGATATATAGCGCTTACGCCTGACGGTACGCTGGAGCGATCGTGCAGGTTTTAGGTATTAGGTGTTAGGTGTTAGGGAGCCGGAAGTACTGTAAAATAAAGATCTTTGTGATGATTCGTTACTGAAATCTGTAAACACACCAGCGCTCGTTGCTATAACAGCAATTTATTTTACTGAGATTTCCCTTAAAATCACTATAATTCTTCTACTTTTCTGTAAAATAGCTCGGAGATAATACACCGATCGATCGCAATTTTTTTGCTAAACTGTAGATCTTCCTGAAATTAATATTCTCAATTAGATTAATCTTTAATTCTTTCTAATATTCCAGGGTTTCTCAGAGCGGATAAATTTGGACTACCTGTACAGAATAAGGTCGTTTTTAGTTCAGCCATCAAAATGTCAACGAACTCTTCTACAGCGGCTTCTGACTCGACGGCAGCTTCTAAAAAAGGTCGTGCCAACCCCCCTAAATCAGCGCCTAAAGCAATCGCTTTTGCGACATCTAATCCGTTTTTGAGTCCACCGGATGCAATTAAGGGAAAATCAGGGGCAATTTCTCGAATGGTCGTAATACATTCAGCAGTCGGTATTCCCCAGTCGGCAAAGATTTGGCCTAAACGACGTTGTTTAGGGTCTTTAGCCCGTTGACTCTCTACTTTTGCCCAGGATGTCCCCCCAGCGCCCGCTACATCTAGCGCAGTTACCCCAACATCAATTAATTGTTGCGCCATGGCGGAAGAAATGCCATTACCGACTTCTTTAACAATGACAGGGACGCTTAATTGCTGGCAAACTTGGGCAATTTTGTTGAACAGTCCTTTAAAGTTAGTATCTCCTTGAGATTGGACACATTCTTGTAGAGGGTTGAGGTGTAAAATTAAAGCGTCGGCTTCGAGTAATTCCACCAAATGCAAACATTCTTTCACACCACAGCCATAATTAAGCTGAACCGCGCCTAAATTCGCTAACAGTAAGATATCGGGTGCAACTGAACGCACCGCGAACGTAGGGGCTAACTGGGGCTGTTCCAGGGCAATTCGTTGAGAACCCACTCCCATGGCTAAGCGATAATGTTGCGCCACAGTTGCAAGACGAGTATTGACCAGACGCGCTAACTCTGTCCCACCTGTCATCGAAGACATCAATAGGGGAGCGTTGAGATCCTTTCCGAGAAAGCGGGTTTGTAGATTAATATCTTGATAATCCAGTTCGGGTAAGCAGCAATGGTTAAATCGATATTGTTCTAATCCACTGGTAATATGGCTAAATTGTACATCTTCTTCTAGACAGACGCGCAAATGATCGGCTTTTCGGTTTTCGATTTCGGTGGTTGTATTGAAGGAGGAACTGAGGGTCATAAGGATGAGGATGAGGATGAAGAGAGGGATGAAGTTCGTTATTAGTTCTTCGCCCGTCCGTGATTAGAAGTCAGTCGGCTGTTTGCTTAAATAACGGTCCGGATAGGGTGCGACTATAACGTAATAACCCATAATAAATCTATTCAATCCTAAACAGGGGCAAATATCAATGATTATCTGTTAACAATCATTTCGACGAGGTTATCAATTAAACGATCGGATTCCATTGGCATCAATTTATCACCTTGTAAGAGTCCTTGAACCATCATAAAATGAATTAATGCCCCGACAAAAATACGAGCGGTTGCTTCTGGATCTTTGATGTGAAGTTCTTCGCAAGATTCGAGATATTGGGTCAGATGGGTAATGGCTGGCTGCACTAAGTTGGTCAGAAACACTTCGCACAAATCAGGACGCTTTCCAGATTCTGCAGTAATGAGTCGAATGAAGCAAACATACTCTGGATCGTTAATATTATTTAAGACTCGTTGCGCCAAACTTCGGAGTACTTGATCGGGTTTTCCCTGTAGCGGTTGAGACCAAACGATCTTAAATTTTTCTGAGGCAATGCGTTCGACTAATGCTGTGAATAGTCCGTCTTTATCACAAAAATGACTGTAGAGGGTTTGTTTGGAAACTCCGGCAGATTTGGCAATTTTGTCCATACTGGTACAGTCATAACCATGTCGGAGAAACTCTGGCATCGCACCATTGAGAATTTGTTCGGCTTTATTAATTGCAGTCTGAGATTTTGGGTAATTTTTTATTTTAGGCATATTTACTATAGTATCATTCTATATTTGTACATTTTATAGCAGTACAAGATTAATTCAAGATATTATAATTATCTTCGACAGCAATAGGGGAATAGTACAGTGTCTTAACCGGATTCATGTAGCGCTATCTCAGTCAACTTTCGGGAATTAATTAAAATTGTACAGCTTTTTCTCAGTTAAAATTTTTAAAAACTTAGGTCAATTCTAAATTATCGGAGAATTGAGAACCTTTTTCTGACTCATTGAAGCTCACTCCATGTTCGCTTACGGCTGAATAAACTACTACTGTGTGAAATTAGCAACAGTAAGGCGATCAACCGCTACATTATTCAAAATAGCAAGTGTTTGATTATTTACCTGAATCAGGCTACTGTCTTCTGCTTGAGTAAAAGTTAAATCTTCAAAAGTTAATCCTCTATCTAAAATAAATAAATCTTCTCCAATTGTGAAATCAATGATAGTCTCAATTCCTGATGTTTGAGTCACCACAAATTGGTCACTCCCTTCTCCTCCAGTTAAGGTATCATTACCGCTTGCTCCGAGCAATAGATCGTTGCCATCACCACCGTTGAGCAGATCATTATCTTCTCCCCCATCTAGAATATCATCACCATTACCACCATTGAGTGTATCTTCTCCAATATTGCCATCGAGTAAATCTACACCTTCATCTCCATTGATCAAATCATTGCCAGCATTACCGGATAAAATATCATTATCTTGACCCCCAAATAAACTGTCATCACCAAGATTGCCTTCTAAGAGGTCTTCTCCAATATTTCCATACAGTTGATCGTTTCCAGCTTCTGCAAGCAACGTATCATTATTTTTACCTCCAAATACTGTATCAATTCCCGTTCCTGCTACTAAAAAATCATTATTTTGATTACCATTTATCCAATCATCACCCGCTCCCGCAAAAACAGTATCATTTCCTATATTCCCGAAAATAGAATCATTGCCATTACCACCTTGAATTCGATCATTTGCTTGACCTCCATAAACGGTATCAGCACCATCTTCTCCATTGATATAATCAGCTCCTTTTTGACCTAAAATAATATTATTACCACCACTGCCAAAAATATTATCATTCCCATCACTACCAATTGTTACTCTAGAATTTAATTGAATATTGATTATTTCATCAGGATTAGCATTAGGCTCAACTGCAGGTAAATTAATCAGTGGAATGCGAGTACTTGGATCAATTGTAACAGCTAAAATTAAAGTGTCTTGAACTGTTAAGCCGTTGGAATTGCCTGCAATTGTAATCTCAGCTAAACCAAATTTATTTTCAGTTAAAGTGAGACTGAGTTGATTATTATTTAAACTAGTAGTGACTAATTCTGTATTGTTATTACTCAATAAAGTTAAAGTCACTGGCTCATTATCTGAGGAAGTGAATAGGGTCGAAAGATCGAGGATTAAATCATCCGTATTTTCAGGAACTGTTGAGGGGGTTTGATTGTCTCCTAACAGATTTTGTAATAGTTGATTGAGAGAAGTATTAACAGTAGGAGAATTGATTTCTGTTGGCGTTTCAACTCCCACAATCGTAATATTAATCGTTGCACTGGCTGTGCTGCCATATTCGTCTTCAATTGTGTAATTGAGGCGATCGGTCGCGGTATCTCCTGGCGCAAGATTACTAAATAAGTTACCTGGATCATAAAAAATACTACTGAAATTATTAATAATAGCAGTCCCTAATGTATTAGTAGTATCGAGGCTAAGAATACTGAAAAAATCATTATCCGGGTCGTTATCATTGATTAAAATATCTTCAACTAACGAAGTATCGGCAAACATACTTACATTATCTTCAACTGCAATAGGCGGGGTATTAGCCCGTTCAAAAGCGCCGATATCAATAGATAACCGTTCTAGGCGAGGTTCCCCTCGTTGGTCTGTTGTCAGTCCTTCTGGGTTGCTGCCTGCGTCTGTGGCAGGACTATTGGGTAACAAAGCATGGGTTAAAGTGGGGCCACTATTATCAGCTAATGGTTCGAGTTGAGGATCTGTGATATTAATTTGGTCGGTATTTTCAGAGAAATTATTAACAGCATTTCCTGTACCAATCAGATTATTTCCTTCACTAATAAATGAATTAATGTCACCCAATACAAAATCAATATCGGAGTTCAGATTACCTGCAATAATACTAGAAACAACTTCTGTTTGAGTGTATTGATCTCCAATACTACTAATTCCACTCCCTTTATTAACAACTATTTCTGTCTCAAATATACCCGATTCATTATTAGTAATTGTGCTATTACTGACGCGAATCGCTCCAGTTCTGTTATGAATTCCGCCGCCATATCCGATTGAAAAAACACCACCCGCAAAGTTACCACTAATCGTACTATTCGTAATAGTTGTGGTGCTTTCACGATTAATAATTCCACCGCCCAATCCACTGCCGCCCCCACCTGCAATATTATTACTAATCGTACTGTTATTAATCGTTGCAGTAGTACTACTATCAATAGAAATACCGCCGCCAAATCCTGAACTTCGAGCACCACCGGATACACTATTATCAGTCACTGTACTTTGAGTCAGGTTTAAGAGACTATCTCCGACAAAAATCCCCCCACCTGTAGCCGCAGAATTATTACTAATTGTGCTATTTGTAATATTAACAGTACTACTAGAAGCAGAAACTCCTCCTCCATTCCCTATCCGACCAAAAATGTTACCACTAACTGAACGATTTCCCGTAATGACACTGCTTGTGAGAGTTAGCGTCCCGTTATTGCTGTGAATGCCACCCCCACTAATTCCAGATGTATTTTCACTAATAATACTCTCATCAAGTCTGAGTGTCCCAGATGTATAAATTCCCCCGCCTATACCACCGCTATAGTAATAAATGAAGTAGTTACTGTCTTCTGTACCAGCATTACCTGTAATTGTACTATTACGAAGGGTTAAATCTTCTGTATTGTAAATTCCACCGCCATCAATTTCTTGACCCCCTGTAATGGTTAACCCTGAAATCTCGACGAATTGATCGACAATATTATTACCATTATCAATCTTGAATATACGAGAATTACCGTTAGCATCGATAGTAATATTTCGCGTTTCTGAATCTGCGTCTGTGTCCCCTGCTATGGTTAAATCTTTGTCAATTACCAATTCCCCGTTAATTAGGGTAATCGTACCGTTGGCGAGACTGATATCAAATTCTATGTTATCGCCAGGGTTTGCCTCCGTAACCGCTTCTCGCAGTGAGATCCCTCCAACACCAATCCCATCATTTTCGTCAATTAGGGTATTAACAATAATTGTTGCCATGATAATACTTGCCAAATTATTTTTGACTGAGTTCTCAATAGCCCTAAAGTTGAATTAAAGCGCTTCTTTCTCTTAAGGAACAAATTAATTTTATTTTATATCCGATCTCAATCCTTAATTATTAAGAACTATATCAGCTATTCTAAAGAACACAATTTTAATTTCTCGGCATCTGTTTGAGTGCTGGCTTGATTTTTAGAATTTTGATGTTGACTTTGCAAATAATCGCCTAACCACTGACAATTCTGCTGAATTTGATAATCAAGTTGAGTGCCTTTTGTATCCCATAAAACGACAGTCCCATTATTTTTAGCGATCGCCAACAAATCACCAGTCGAATTAAAACCCACGCTATTGACCAGGACATCTTGATTAATGGTATAAAACGGTTGTAAGGGGGCTGTATTGGACGGACAATCTTGTTGGGGCCACAGAGCCGATTCAATGTCTGAATTAAACTGCCACAAGCGGACTTTCTTATCATCACTAGCGGTGGCTAAGGTTTGGCTGTCTGGATCAAAACTCAGACTCCGCACTGTTGCTTCATGCTGCAGGGGACAAGATTCACCGCGCTGTGGACTCCAGAAAATCACGGTTTGATCGACGGCGATCGCAAAAACATCCAGCGAAGAAATAAAATCAATCGCTTTTACACTCCGACTCGAAGCGGATAACACTCCTGTCGCTTCCCAGGTTTCTCCTTGCTGCTGCCACAATTGAACGAATCCTAACGGGGGTGTAGTTCGTTTGTTAGAGCTCGATGAGGCAGAGATGCTGGTGGCAACCGCTAATAGATTCCCTTGAGGATGAAATTGCAGATCCACAATGGGCCCGTCGTGGATTAAGGTTTGAATTAAATCACCCTCGTCGCTCAACAGTTTAACGGTATTGTCATCACTTCCCGTGGCAATATATTCTCCATCTTGTCGCCAATCGACTGCAGTGACTCGTTGTTGATGGGGAGCTAAAGTTTGTACTAATTCCCCGGATCGATTCCAAATTCGCAATTGCGGTGAGTCACTCACTGTCGCCAGCAATTCCCCGTCGGGACTAAATTCAACCCGATTCACTTCCGCTGAATGGGGTAAAATTACAGGGGTTTGCCCTAATTCTTCGGCTTCTATTTGCCACAACCGCACGGTGTTATCATGACTGGCAGTAGCAATGGTTTCACCATCCGGGCTTAAACTAACTCCCCAAACCGCTCGCTCATGTCCTTGTAGCACAGTATCCAACGGATTACGATGACGCGCCCACAGTCGTACGGTATTGTCTTCACTGGCTGAAGCAATCATTTGGCTATCTGGACTAAATTGAACCGCCCGGATATTGTTGTTGTGTCCGCTAAAGGTATTGAGTAAAGTGCCGCTGGTTGTCCAGAGTTTTACGGTTTGATCTTGACTACCGCTGGCGATTAGGCTGCCATCCGGGCTAAAATTGACACTGAGTACTGAGTCATTGTGTCCTCTCAGGCTGAGGCGTTCGGTTCCTTTTTGCCAGTCCCACAACTTGACTGAGCGATCGCCGCTGGCAATGACCAGGGTTTCCCCATCTGGACTAAAAGCAATATCGTAAATCAAACAGTCATTCTCTGGATTCGTTGAACAGTTAGAGATTCTGAAGGTTTTCAGTAATGTACCATTAGTGCGCCACAGTTTCACCGTACCGTCAGCGCTGGCACTGGCTAAAATTTGGCCTTGGGGATGATATTCTACATCGAGAACAGTATCGCGATGACCCCTGAGAGTCCGGACGGCAACTCCATCAAATGTCCAAATTTTAATCGTTTGATCGTAACTGCCACTGGCAAGCTGATTCTGAGTCGGGTGAAAGCTGACACTGGTGACGGCATCATCATGACTCATGGTAGCGCTACCCATGCGATCGCCATATTGATCCCACAGCAAGACTTTATTATTCTCCATATTATTAAGATCGGCTGTGGTGGTGGCAATGACCGTGCCTGTCGGGTTAAAGCGGATACTGGTAACCGGGGCATCATGAACCAAGTCTTGCAGATAAACCCCGTCAGCCTGCCATAATTTTACGGTTTGATCGAGACTGGCGGTAGCAATGCGTTGACCATCGGGACTATAACTGACATCAAGTACGCCATTTTCGTGGTTGAGGAGGCGGTTACGTTCTTGAATATGAGAAATTAAGGGTCGTAGTCCCGCTGCAATACTATTTTGAACGGCTGCTGTGGCGTTGGTCTGTTCCAGATTTTGACCGATTTCGACACTGGCTTGCAATATTCCGAGTTGATCTTGCCCGTCTGCCACCACTAAGGCATCTTGAGCTGATTGTACCGCAGCAATTCTGGCATTAACGGCTTGTTGTCGTTGCCAAAAAGCTAATCCAGCAGAACTCGCCACCACGGCCACAATTAAAGTAGCTAAAAAGCGTTCTAGTTGGCGGCTGCGATTTTCAGCAATAATTAGTTTTTTTTGGGCTTCAACTAATGCTTTGCTCATTTGAGCTTGACGCTGAAGCTCTACATTTTCCTGTTGTAATTTATCAAATTGGGCTTGCCATTCATTTTGATGTTGCTGACGAATAAAACCTACCAAATAATCATGAACCAGTTGATAAAATTCGGCTCCTACACTGACTTCGCGAGAGACTAATCCCGATCTTTCTATAATATAAAGAACTAAATTTAACTGAGAGGGTTCGATCTTAATTTCTAATTTTTCTTGTAAGTCATCTGCTAATTCTGTTCGGGTTTTTAGCGGTCGAGTATTATTTTCGTTTGTCAGTAAGTACAATACAGATTTAGCCGCTCGTTCATTTTCTTTACCACAATCTCGAATTGTTTCTCCTAAAAAGCGTTCAACTAATGCTGCTTTAGGGCCTTTTTTTTGATAGTGTTCTAATGTTGTAATTTGTTCAGTTTGCAATTGCGCTCCCACCACTTGAAGTTCAATCGGGCGAACTTCTCCTAATTCATTCGTTAGATCTTCAACTAATTTTTTAATTAATTTATCTTCTAAATAAAAATGAGATTGGCTGCTCAAACTTTTAATCACATTAAAGGCTTCATCCGGTTTTAAATTATCCAGATAAAACAATATATTTTGACTCAGAATATCATTATTAATCACTTCTAAGTTAACAGAACGAACACAATCGAGTAGTAAATGTAAACAGTCATCTCGCAGAGACAGTACAACTTTAACAAAGGGTAAATTGAGACACTGATTTAAAAAATTAAAGAATATTTGACGTTTTCCGGGTTCTTTATACAAAAAGAAAAAGTCTTCAAATTGATCGAATATCAGGACAACTAATCGATTATTCGCAGTATTTTGTTTAATTAGATCTAAAGTATTTAGCAGAGTCGCTGCTTGACTGGTTGTCTTGGGCTTAGATGTTGTTGATTTTGTAACAATTTTAATGGCAGTTTTGGGCGGCACTATCTGATTATTTTCTTCTAAATTCAAGCTTGTTCCTAATTCTTCTTTTAAGCTTTTTTCTAACTCTTTTTCATAAGTATTATAGGTTCTAATCACAGTCGTTGAAACAGTTCGTGTATCAATACTTTGCTGTTTTAAAGCAGGCACTAACGCCACTCGAATTAAAGAACTTTTACCGACTCCAGATTCTCCATAAATTACAGTCAGTTTATACTGAGGGCTGGATAATCTTTTTAATAATTGAACCACCGCCGTTTCTCGCCCAGAAGCATTCAATTCATCCACTGTATTAACCGAATTAGCAATGGTTCCTAAACTCGGATCAAATGCAATTTCTCGGGGTTGTAAGCGTCCGGCTCCAATAAAGGCTGTATAGCCAAAAATAGTAGATTTATTGCGGTGTTCTTTCTTGACATCGAATGCTTTTTTATATTGTCTTTTACTAAAATAAAACTGTTGTAATTGTTTTAATATTTGCAAATAAAGCGTTGGAGCATATTTAGGATTAGTGTTGAGATGAATTTGCTCAAGTTGAGTAATTGCTACATCTATTTCTCCTAATTTTCCGAGTGCTTGCGCCAACAGTAAGCCATATAAGCCTCGATGTTGATTTTTCACCGGATTATCTTTGCTTGCATTCAATATTTCTAAGGCAACAGTCGCTAATTCTTTTGTGCCTTGCCAATTGCCTCGATGCAATTCTACTTCTGCTAAAAAGCCATAATCTTGTGCTTTTAAAAATGGATTTAAATCTTCGCTTTCTTGGTGAATTTGTCGAGATTGAAGGGCAAGCTGTTCCAGTGCATCCCATTCTTGCAAATGACGTAGAACTTCTCCTAATTTATTAATAAATCTCCCCACTAAATCAGGACGATTTGCAGATGTAAATCCGTCTATACATCTTTTTAGATAAATTCTAGCTTGTTCCCAGTCCTTTTGACCACTGTGTTGTAGATGTTGCTCTGCTTGATAGAAGTAACATAATCCGATATGAAAACAGAGTAAACTTTGCCATTCTAAAGGAGTTAAGGTGAATTTTGTATTCTGAACACCAATGGCTGCAGAAATTGTTTCTTCAGTTTGCCAAAATTGTAGCGCAATTTGATATTGTTCCAGAGCCAGTTTTATTTGTTGATGAGTATAATAATATCGACCAAAAACTAACCTTAAACTGGCTTCTAAAGCATATAAAGTTGTTGGATCTAAATTTTTTAAATCTTGATAAGCAGATTGTAGTTCGGCAGCAGATTGTACACCTAAAATCCGATCGTTAGAGATAAATTGACTAGCTCCTACTTCTAAAGTTTTATTCAGAATTTGTTGGATTTTATCAGAGATAAATTCTACTAACTCTTCTGTACCCAGGAAGAATTCATAAGTCGTTCCCCAACTCGTGAAATCCGGTGCGATTCGATTTAATTTATGCCAAATATTGTCATCAATCCAAATAATTAAAGGGAAAGAAAAATTTCGGAAAACTTCTCGTGCTAAATTCGCAGCGTGCAGAACATTATCAATTTTTTCTACAGTTTCTAACCCAAAAACTACCACAACTTCGGGTTTTTCTTCACCTAATTCAGTTTGAACTGCGCCATAAAGAACCTGACTAGAAGCAGGAAGTTGTATCGAGTGAATCTGAAATGGGCTATTAATTTGAAGTTGTTGGGTAATTTGTTGTCTCAAACCCGCGTAGTTGCAGCGTGCAAACAATAGGGAAAATTGCCCTTGCGATAAACGAATCGTTCTCGATAATGCATTGAGTTGGATCAGGTTGTGAGTTGCAATGTCATTTTCAGAGTCTAGATTCATAACAAGCCTATAGTTCAAGCATTAAGTCAATGGATGAGTGAAGAATGGGATACTTCTGGTTGTTCAAAATAGATTCATTACATTCAAACACACCCGGAGCGAGTATGAAGAAAAGTTAAGAATATAAAATATATCTTGCGGCTGATTTTCGATAAACCATCATAGTGTAGCGTATAAAAGTTAGAATCAACATAAGATAAAAAATAATGACAGCAACTGATATTTCTAAAGATAATCAAGCTTTCCTAGAAAAGGTACAGGCTAAGGCTGGGTTAAGTGACCTTTATGAAGCCCGAGATTTAGCTGAGGTTGTGTTTCGGACAATGCGAGATTTAATGACAACAGAAGCGGCTGAGAGAGTGGCTTCTGAACTCCATCAAGAATCTCAGCCGACCAATGAGAAAGCGTTGCAGAATGAAATTTCTACATTATGGAAAGATACTAATCCAATTGTGGCTTGGCTGAGTCGAGTTCGTCCGCCTTTATCATTTGATGATCAAACATTTATTCGACGGATAGAACAAGAAGGGAGTGTGCCTCGAGGTGTTAGCGGCGAAACAGTCGTTTCAGCGGTTTTTGCAGCAACAAAGGCAGAATTATCTCAAGAACGTGTACAAGAAATTGGAGCCTTTTTACCGGGTCAAATTCAGCAAATTTGGCAGCAAGCTTAGTAAACTGGCTACAAAAAGCTGTCGAAAAATAACTCAATCAATCAATAGATTAAACTATGGCGATCGCTTCAGGTCAAGAGATTATTACATGATCTGAAGGGTCGTTATTAGTGTATCTATTAATTTTATTATTCCCAGATCAAAAAATCATTCTTAGGATAGATGATCCCAGATTTATTTGATTTTATCATCTGTAGAGTTTACATCAAATTGAGAGGAAACAAACATAATGAAAATTACCTTATCCAAAATTTTTAATTTTCGCCCAGTACGTTTTTTAGTGACTGCTTTTCTCGGTGCTTTGTTGCTATTCTCTAATGCCCTACCTTCTTTAGCTGTCAGCAGTAGCCCGACAAATGGGGAAGATCAACTCAAGCAGATTCAAAAAGAATCAGAAGATGTTTTGAGATCTAATCCTCGCTCTTTAAAAGAAGTCCAAGCAGATGTTGAAAACGGACTAAACTCCGTTCAGGGAGAAGCGAACAAAAATGAAATGAAAAATCCGGCAAATACAGATGCAATGACAGTTGAAGAGAGAATTGATTCACAATTAAAGAAAGTGCTTGACTAATTAAATTGAGCAAAAGATTTTAGTAAAGCTATAGTCTGTTTTTAGTAAGATGCGTCGCTAAGTTCAGCGGCGCTTTTGCGTGCATATTATTTTATATCTAATTAAATTTTAATTTTTTGTATTAAAATAGTTGTCAACATTACTTTTATTTATTCTCAATAGAATGACAAGGTATCTAAAGAAATCCAATCTAATTTTAAGTCTATTTGGATCTTGTTTAATTTTAATTTCACCCAGCTTAGCGCAAGAACTTCCCCCCATTACTCCATCATCACAAAATTCTTCAGCCACTCCCGCTTCTACATCCTTAAATGAACTATATTTTGCGGATATTATTGTTCGAGGAAGACCCGTTTTTCAAATCGGAAGTTTAACAGATATCAACGCCAGCACGCGCGCACAAATTATTAATCGTCGAATTGCGAGTTTATTGTCTCAAGCAGATACAATAGAAGCAGTCACAATTCAACCCGATAATCCTCGTAAAATTGCGACTTTAAGAGTCAATAACCGAGTGATTATGACGGTTACCGATCAAGATGCTCAAGACTTTGGTTTAGACTTAGAAGCTTTAGCCCAGCGGTGGGCATCTCTGCTGAATCAAGCCATAGAGAAGCCGCCATTATTTATTGATGTGAGTCAACGATTGTATGAAACGGTTCGTAACTTATCTCGGAATACCATTGAAAATCTTCCCTTATTTTTAGGGGCGATTGTTGTTGTTTTTTTTACCTGGTTAGTGGCTCGGGGTGTGCGTTACTTAGCGTTTAATTGGGCACAAAAAACGGAAGGAGATAGTAACACAGAAGTTTTAATTGGCAGGCTCAGTTATGGTGGAGTTTGGATTGTTGGGAGTGTGATTGCATTGGGGGTTTTAGGGCTAGATTTTGGGGCATTATTGGGGGCATTGGGTTTAACCAGTGTCGCGATTGGTTTTAGTTTAAAAGATGTTCTGAGTAACTATATTTCCGGGGTAATTTTACTCGCGGCTCGACCGTTTAAAATTAATGA
This sequence comes from Microcoleaceae cyanobacterium, assembly GCA_049649525.1. Classification (GTDB taxonomy): domain Bacteria; phylum Cyanobacteriota; class Cyanobacteriia; order Cyanobacteriales; family Microcoleaceae; genus JAAURB01. The sequence continues at coordinate 27,030 of JBARZE010000060.1, read as the reverse complement.
TCAAGTTGTGATAAAAAACTATGAAGGAACAATTACTCAAATTCAACTCCGGGCAACGACTCTACGAACTTATGATGGTCGTTTAGTTTATATTCCCAATCAAGAAGTTTTTCAAACGAGTATTACCAATAATACCGCCTCGCCCCGCTGTCGTAGTTCTGTGATTGTTGGTATTGATTACGAAGCTAATATTAGTCATGCTAAAACTGCTATTTTAGATACTTTAAAGTCGATGAAAGAAGTTGAGCAAAATCCACAATCTGAGGTGTTAGTTCAAGAATTGGCTGCTAGCACGGTTAACTTAGAAGTTCGCTTTTGGGTCGATTCTAGACGGGCTGGCTTTCTGACCACAACCTCTTTAGTGGCGCAGTCAATTAAAGAAGCCTTAGAAAATGAAAATATTGAGATGCCGACTGATATTTACACTCTAGTTTTTCGGAATACTCCTTCACCTATACCGACAGTGGATATTACGGCTGAGTAAGTATTAAAATGCTAAGTTTCATGTTCTCTGATAATAGCTGATACCCAATTTTTCAGACAGTATGGCGTTTAATTGCATCTACTTTTTATCATACAAAAAACCGGGCTATGTCACTGCTTAACCCGGTTTATGATTGATACAAATAGTTTAACTTTGGTAAGTTCCTTCTCCAGCTCTTTCGGCTTGCTTAGTGATCACCCAAACCGCATGAATAGATCCGGGTAACCAACCGAGTAAAGTCAGTAAAAGATTAATGAAAAATGCAGAACTAATTCCGGATGTCAAAAATACACCTAATGGAGGTACGACAATACCGAGTACAATTTTTAGAAGTCCCATTTTATAGTTATTCCTGTTTAGATTTATAATAATACTATTGTGAGATATAATTATCGGTTTGACCTCTATCTGAGGAAATATTTTTACTGATTTATAATTTTTTTTTTATTTTATTAAGACTTAATAATAAAAAAAATATATATTGCCTTATTCCCACAGTCGCCGTCTTGGCTTTCCATTAAACTGTTGATGGCTATCTCGTAGTAGTTTCGGAATGTCTAACTCTTCTGGGCAACGAGGTAAACATTCACCACAGTCTGTGCAACGGTTACCTTTTTGTCCGGGAAACCAATGTCCGGCATTTTCAAACATCTGGTAACGATATTGAGCAAACGAGTTCATATCATAAGCAACAGCTAAGTTTCTTAACCGCAAAACTTCAGGAATATTGATGTTTTCTGGGCAAGGTAAACATTGATAACATTGACTACAATGGTCTGTTGCTAAAGCTTCTATTTTTGTTGTGTTTAAGTGTGTTAATATAGCCTGTTCTTCAGCGGTTAAAGGGGTATCAATATCTGCAACTTGCAAGGGCAAATCTAATTCTTCTGGGGTGGCTGCACCCAAACTTAAGGTGGTAATTCGAGGATCGCTCAATAAAAATCGATAATTTAATTCTAAGGGCGAATAGGGTTGGCACAAGTCTTTTAGGCGTTGGGGAGGGGTATAGAGTTGACCACCTTTATCTGCTGGGGAAATAATAAATATCCCTAAGTCGTTTTCCACAGCTTCGGTGATGGCGCTGAGATTGCGTTGGAAAAAATAGTAATAATGCAGATTGACAAATTCAAACAGTTGTGTATTGATAGCAGCTTTGATCACATCGAGTGGGGCATGAGTCGAAAAACCGAGATGACGAACCCGACCATCTGCGATCGCTCGCTGCGCCCCAGCAATGCCCTGAATCGTTTGTTTTAAGTGTTGATGGGTATTGATGCCATGAATCGCCAAACAATCGAGATAATCCAACCCTAAGCGAGTTAAAGAGCAATCGATCAAACGTTCAAGCTCACCCGGATCGCTATTGGGGGAAATTTTGGTTGTGATGTAAAGATGTGGTCGCGCGACAGGTAAATCCCCAGACATTGCCGCCCCGAGATACTGCTCACTCTTACCGTAGCCTTGAGCCGTTTCGATATGATTAATCCCTTGTGAAACAGCGCGTTGCACGGTTTTGTGAGCATTTTCCTCAGAGGCTAGATACCGCATTGTACCCAGGGAAAATACGGAAAGCTTCAGATTTGTTTGACCAAATCGTCGATAACGCATCGAGTAGTTTAGAAGTTAGAGATTAAAATCAAGCATTATTGGGCTTCACCTGTGGGAAAATCAGCCCGACGAATCAGTTCATCTGGACTAACATTAGCAATAAATTCCCGAAATGCTTTACGCTCTTCCTCATCGGCTTCTCGATCCACCGGAATAGACGCATCAGCCACCACTTCTTCCATCACCCAAATGGGAGTATCTGTCCGCAAGGCAATCGCAATGGCATCACTCGGACGGGCATCAATTTCTTTTTTCAGTTCTCCCTGACGCACCTGCAGAACGGCATAGAAGGTGTTATCCTGCAAAGAGTGAATAATCACTCGCTCCAATGTCATTTCCCAAGTTTCGATAAAATTGACAATCAGGTCATGGGTCAAAGGCCTGGGAGGTTTGTGGTTTTCGAGAGCACCAATAATGGATTTTGCCTGATCCTGACCAATAAAAATGGGTAAAGCACGCCGCTCTGACGCATCTCTAAGTAAAACAATCGGATTACGTGTAGCAGCATCGAGTGCAATTCCGGCGACTTTCATTTCAATCATCGACTCAGCCTCTATAAAATACTTTCGGCAATTGAGTAATTAGACTCAAATACGGAAACTAATGAATCACCAACTCTTCTAATTTATCTTGAATTCCATACGAAAAAAATGCTATGTTCACAGGATTAATTCAAGCTTTAGGAACCATACAGCCCCTCGGAGGCGATCGGTTCCAGATTTCTTGTCAATCGGGTCAGACTGATTCTATTTTACGGGATCTAGCGCTGGGAGACAGTGTTGCAGTTGATGGAGTTTGTTTAACGGTTGTTGAAATTGTCCAATCTGGATTTGTTGCAACCGCCTCACCTGAAACCTTATCTCGCACGACTCTAGGCAGTTTATCAACTGGATATTTTAACCTAGAAGCGTCTTTACGAGCAGGAAGTAAACTCGGGGGACACTTCGTAACTGGCCATGTCGATGGGATAGGTTGCCTCACTTCAGCCGTGCAAACAGCGAGTTCCTGGGAAATGCGATTTCAAGCACCGCGCGCAGCGACAGACATCTGGCAACGACAAATTGCTCCTTATATCGTACCAAAAGGCAGTATTGCTATCAATGGAATTAGTCTGACTGTTGCTGATTGTGATGCAGAAGGGAATGGGTTTATGGCAGCAGTTATTCCCCATACTTACGAAGAAACTAACCTGAAGCACCTCAAACCAGGGAGTTGGGTGAATATTGAAGCGGATATTTTAGGGAAATATGTCGCGAAGTTTTTGCGCTCGCAGTTTCATCATTCAGTCGCAGCTATTCCTGGGTTAGATGAAGCGCCTACTGTTTCGAGTTTAGAACAAATTACCCCTGAGTTTTTAGCTGAACATGGGTATTAAGTAGAAGGAAGAGGGCAGAGGGCAGCAGTTCGACAGGCTCACTGACCGGGCAGAGGGCAGAAGACAATGAATTTAGTTAAATTAAATTGTATGGTGTATTAACGACGCACCTTATGAACTAAATTCGGTTCAAAGTTGATGAAACCAGGATTGTTTAATTTCAACCACTTCTATGGTTTTTGTCTCAATTCCCAGTTGTAAATCTTTGAGAATTTGACACAATTGTTCGCCATCAATTAAATCGAGTACGGGTGCACCATCTCGAGTAGCTTCTTGCTGGGCTGCACGGGTAAAAGTTCCTGTTGTTATGAATAATCCTTTATCTGTTCTACCTACCATTGCCCCTCGAAAATCTCGAATTTCTGGAGCACTTACAGAACCCATATAACCCTTACATTGAAAGAAGACTTGAAAGCTTAAAAGAGCTATTTTCAACACTCCAATTCCATCTATTCCGCCATCCCCTTTACGTCCGGTCACTTCAACTTTAACAAATCCAGATTCTCGTAAAATTTGCTGACATAATCGTTCAAAAGCATCCGGAGAAATCTTTTGTAGCGTTGTGAGTAATTGCTCTATCCAGATATCAGAATCAACAGGAATTACATTATCTTTACAAGAATTTTCTAAAATTTCACTATTTTCTATTTCAATAACTTCAGAGAATTCATGATTTAAGTTTATTACTTGAGGTTTACCGTTTTGTCGTACAAAGTGTGTAATTTCTATTTTATCAACTTCTTTTAATTGCTTTCCTTTCTGAGTTAATACCCAAACTCCCCGACTAACATTTTCAATTGCGCCGTATTTTTTTAGATAAGTTCTTGCCCAACTTAAGCGATCTGTCAGTAGAGTTTGTGGTCTATTTTTATAAGACATAGCTTGCTGTTCATTCGATAAATTCATGATTTCGCAAACTTGGTCGTAAATTTCCTGTACAGTCCCCGATCCACCTAAACTTTTAAGCGCTTGTAGAGTCGGTTGAAACAAGTCATCATAAGACGGTATCAAAAGATTAGAGTTCATAAAATTATACTAAAATTTATTACTAATACAAGATTTTTCTATTTTTAATTAAACTTATTATATGTTGTTTTTTACCTGTTTTTTCCCGATTTTGTCTATACAAACCAAATAGATATCTGATACGATTAAGGATGATGCTGGGGGTCAGAGGAAGTTGATCCGTAAAATCTCTGAAATGTAATGTATTCTACAGTAACAGTATTAGTTTTTTTACTTTTCTTTAACTGACTAGTATTTCCTCATCAGTAAGTTATATTAGGATTGAAAATAAACCTCAATTGAACTTAATCGTTTTTACCTGAAGTTAGAATAACTCAATTATTGATTATGGTAGACTTTACTGTTGCAATTCCCACCTATAATGGCGCAGCGCGATTGTCAGGGTTATTGGAAAAATTGCGATCGCAAACCCAAACAGAAGGGATTAGTTGGGAAGTGGTTGTTGTCGATAACAACAGCAATGATCGCACCGTTGAAATAGTACAACAATACCAACAAAATTGGATAGCAAATGTACAGTTAAAATACTGTTTTGAACCCGAACAAGGCTTGGCATTTGCCCGTCAGCGCGGCGTTACCGAAGCCAAAGGGAAATTTGTCGGTTTCCTAGATGATGATAACCGCCCTGCCCCAGAATGGCTCGCTGCGGCATACAAGTTTGGTAAAAATTATCCCAGAGTCGGTGCTTACGGCAGTCGAATTTTAGGGGAATTTGAAATTCATCCGCCTGAAAATTTTGAACGAATTGCGCCATTATTGGCATTGACAGACCGGGGGACAGAGGCACTGTATTATCAACCGCAGAAAAAGTTACTCCCACCCGGTGCAGGTTTGGTGGTGCGGCGAGAAGCTTGGTTAAAACACGTTCCGGCTCGTTTAGTCCTCATTGGTCGTGTAGGGGGTCAAATGCTGGCGAGTGAAGAGTTTGAGGCATTGCTACACATTCAAAATGCGGGTTGGGAGATTTGGTATAATCCGGGGATGGTCGTGTATCATTGTATACCTCGCCAACGTTTAGAACGAAGTTATCTCATCGGGTTATGTCGGGGAATTGGTTTGAGTCGTTATCGGACTCGGATGTTGAGTATTCCGGTTTGGCAGAAACCTGTGGCATTATGTGCTTATATGCTAAATGATTTACGAAAAATTATTCGTCATTTAGTTAAGTATAGAACAAAAATTAAAACGGATTTAGTCGCAGCTTGTGAGCTGGAGTTATATGTTTCTTGTTTAAGAAGTCCTTTTTTCTTTTGGCGTTCTAATTTTTATCAAACTCTACAACCTCGATAAGTTAAATTATTCTTTAATATCATAAAACTGTGGATTTAACGATTGCTATTTGCACCTATAATGGTGAAAACCGGATTCCGGAAGTATTAGAACACTTGCAACAGCAAGTTGATACAGAAGAAATTGATTGGGAAGTTTTGGTTATTGATAATAATAGCAGCGACAAAACAGCTACCGTCGTTAATCAATTTGCTCAGAATTGGCAAAGTAATAGCATAATTCGATATATTTTTGAACCTCAACAAGGCACAACCTACGCCCGCAAACGAGCAATTCAAGAAGCAAACAGTGAGTTAGTGGCTTTTTTAGATGATGATAATCTGCCGAGTCAAAATTGGGTATTTGAAGTTTATCAATTTAGCAAAGAACATCCACAAGTTGGGGCTTATGGCGGGAATATTTATGCGAAATTAGACACCACTACGCCCCCTTCTTTTGAGCAGATAAAACTATTATTAGCCGTTTATAATCGCGGCGATCAACCTTTTTGTTATGCTCGTTCTGCTAAGCCACGAAAGATTCCGGCTGCTCCTGGTTCTGTGGTTCGTAAACAAGCCTGGGAAGAAGGAGTTCCAACCCATTTATTATTACAAGGTCGAGATGAAAAGAATCAAACTTTATTGGGGGCTTGTGAAGATTTAGAAGTGATGTATTATATTCAAAATACGGATTGGGAAGTGTGGCATAACCCGAAAATGGAAGTGTGCCATCATATCCCGAATCATCGACTTCAACCTGAATACTTATTAAAAATTGCTCGGACTTCCGGTTATTCTAACCATGCCTTACGTTTAGCTAGAATAACTGGAAAAAAGCGTTATTTTATTCCTATTTTAACAGTATTATATTTTATTTCAGATGGTTATAAATTAGCCAGTTTTCGGTTAAAAAATAATGATGCAATCAATCAGGAAATTGATAAAGGTTGTGAGTATCAATCTCGCATCGGTCGGTTTTTCAGTCCGTTTATCTTATGGATGAGTTTAAGAGGAAAAAAATAATATGAAAATTGCTTATGTCACGCTTTATGATGTTCTGAATCAACAAAAGTGGCCGAAAACTCAACTCGGTTTATGTCAAGCAGGATATACTATTGCAAAAACCTTAGAAAGCCAATCTATCACTTTAGAATACATTGGAGATTTGCAAAAGAAAACTTCTTTAATGACTCGCGCCAAATGGGGATTTTACCGTCGTTTTTATCAAAAAGATTACTATCGTTGGGCGGAACCTTTAATTGTTCAAGATTACAATCAGCAAGTTAAAAGTCAACTGGCTAAAGTAGATTATGATGTGATTTTATCTCCCGAAAATGTGATTCCAATCTCTCAATTAAAGACTAAAAAGCCACTTGTTTTATGGACAGATGCCCCCCTTTGTGCATTGATTGACTTTTATCCCTATTTAAGCAATTTATGTCAAGAAACGCTACAAAACATTTATCATATAGAAAAAGCGGCTTTAGAAAAATGTAACTTAGTAATTTATACATCAGATTGGGCAGCAAAATCTGCTATAGAAAAATATCAACTTAATCCAGAAAAAGTTAAAGTGGTTTTCTTTGGTGCAAATTTAGAAAATCATCAAACAATTGCAGAGATTGATTATCAAATTCAATTGAGAAATTCAAAGGTTTGTAAATTACTATTTATTGGCGTAGAATGGTGGCGAAAAGGCGGTCATATTGCCCTAAAAGTGGCTGAAGAACTAAATCAGCAAGGTGTTCAAACTGAATTAACTATTATTGGTTGTCAGCCGATTATTAATCAACCTTTACCGCCATTTGTTAAGGTTTTAGGGTATATTAATAAATTCACAAATGAAGGTCAAAAAAAGCTGAGTCAAATCATCTCAAGTTCCCATTTTTTAATTCTGCCGACGACAGCAGAAACCTATGGTCATGTATTGTGTGAAGCCAATTCTTTCGCAGTTCCCTGCCTCACAACTAATGTAGGAGGACTCAGCAGCGTGATTCAAAATAACGTTAATGGTCATACCTTTTCACCCACGGCAAAAATTGATGATTACTGTAATTACATTACACATTACATGAATGATTTTAACAGTTATCAGACATTAGCTTATTCTGCTTATAAAGAATACCAATATCGTCTAAACTGGGAAGTGGCTTGTCAGAAAGTAAAATCATTACTTCAAGACTTAGTTTAAATGTATAATTTAAGAAGGTTCAATTTGAATATAACCCAATATTGTTGTAATATCTGAAACACTACCTAATTTTTTCATAATATTCTGATTAATCCGAGATGGAAAAATAGCTGTAATTATGATTTTGAATAATGCTTTAATAAATGTTCTGGTTTTCATTAGTGAAAAGTCATATCGAATAGCATTAAAGAGAAAACGAGCCGCAATTAAACTATTTTTTCTGGCAGGTAATCCTTCTAATGTTTTCCAAGTTAAATATTTATAGCGATTAGCAAAACAGACAGATTTTAAATGATCAATAGATTGGGGAGATTGAGTAATCGCACGTTCAATTACCCGTAAACTCGCTGCTTCCATTTTAAGTACATTAAAAGAAGAAGAATGAGGAGAAACTCGATATAATATTTGAGCTTTAGGAACAACTACAAAAGGATAACGCGCGGCGAGGCGTAACCACATATCCCAATCTTCTGCCGGGGGAAGAGATTGATCAAATCCATCTAATTCTACAATAGCTGATGTCCGAATTAACGGATTAGAACCACTACCAATAAAGTCAGATAGTAGCAATCTTGAGAATACATTCCCCTGATAAAAACGTTGGGGAGCATGGCTAAAAAATTGCCCAGATTCATCAATATAATCTGTCCAACTATAAGCGACTGCCGCCTCAGAATTCAGTTGCAATGCTGTTAATTGATCGGCTAATTTATCCGTCACCCAAAGATCATCTGCATCAATAAATGAGACATATTCCCCTCGCGCCTGAGTTAAGCCTCGGTTTCGGCTTGCACCTTGTCCAGCATTCGGGTAAGAAAAAACCTGAATTCGGGTATCCTCAATGCTAGAAACAGCCTCTAATGTATTGTCCGTCGAACCATCATTAATAATTAATAACTCGAAATTAGAGAATGTTTGATCGAGAACGGATTGAATTGTTTCGCGGATTGTATTTTCTCCATTGTAGACGGGTATAATAACAGAAATTAACGGACTCATAGTTGATTCCTCTGATATAGTACGATTCAAGATTAGTATAGCTAAAACTATGATAACTCTCTCAATTATTATTCCCGTCCGTAACAGAAAAAGTTTAACTCAAGCAATTTTACAACAGCTTAAAACTCAAATTCCGGCAGTTTCTAATCAACTTAAAATTTCGATATTTGTTGTTGATGATGGTTCGACAGATGGCACACCTGAGATGATTCGTCAATCCTTTCTCCCGGTTAAATTAATAGAAGGAAATGGATCATTATGGTGGACGGGCGCAATTGTTAAGGGAATGAAATTTGCTTTAGAATGCTATAATCCAGATTACATTCTCTGGTTAAATGATGATATTATTTTATCCGATCACTTTCTAACTAACTTAGCTTTACTCTGCCAACAGTCAAGTACATCTCAGGTGTTAACAGGCGGTATTGTAACAGCACAAGCTTATCCAGAATGGATGGTTTTCGGTGGATATATTGACAATCAATTAATTCGGAGTTTAACCGCATTTGAAAATAAAAATACTATTGAAGTCGATACATTAAATGGAAATATTGTATTAATTCCTCAGTTAATTTTTAAGACTATTAATTTACCTGACGACAATAGGTTTAAACATTACGGAGGAGATTTTGATTATAGTAAGCGTGCAAAAAGAGCTGGGTTTAAAGTCATTATATCAAAACAAATTAGTGCGACAACAAATTATAGCTTGCAAGATTTTATTCGCTATATGCCCGCTTTATTTCAATGGCAGTTAACACCCACACTCACGGAAAGATGGAAAATACTGAAAGGTTTACTCAGCTTAAAAACAAACTATAATATTTGGCACATGATGCATATTATTCATTACGATAAAACCGTTAGTTTGAAAAAGTATCTCGGTTATTTTTATCGAGAAGTTCGTCAACTTCTTTTCAGTAACCGTCACCAGAAGGCAAAATACTATGATGATATAAAAAGTTATTTAGAAAAAAATCAAGTTCCTGAAGAATTCACCTCTGCAATTTTACAAAAAGTCAATTTACGGTAAACTAGGATTGAGTTGAATTTGCATTAACAAAGCTTGAAGATCGAAAGGTTTATCTATTTTATCAAATAAAGATTTAGATTGTTGCGGAGGCAAAGCAATGACAACCATAATTTTTAGTAAAATTTTCCAGAAAACCCGCTTTTTAACTAAACCCGGATCATTTTTAAGAATATTCCATAAAAACTTAATCGCAATTAAACCATTTTTTCGCATTGGATAACCATCTAAAGTCTTGTAAGTGAGATATTTATAACGATTAGCTAAACAATGAGATTTCAGATGTTCAATGGGTTGAGGAGATTGAATAATTGCTTGATGAATCACTTGTAAACTCGATTTTTCCATTTGCAAAACATTAAAAGAAGCAGATTGATCAGAAATTCGATATAAAATTTGAGTGCGGGGAACGACTACAAATTGATATCGCGCTGCCAACCTTAACCACATCTCCCAATCTTCTGAGAAATTTACACTTTCATCAAAAACACCCACTTGATCTAAAGCTGATTTACGAATTAATACATTCGATCCCCCTTCGATAAAATCACCTAAAAAAAGATGTGCATAAACATCCCCAGAAATCTGATGATGACCGCCGTGATCAATCACTTCACCTGATTGATTAATCCAATCTGTCCAACTATAAGCTACTGCGGCTTGAGGATTTTCTTGTAATGCGTTGAATTGAGTTTCTAATTTATCTGGAGTCCATAAATCATCGGCATCGATAAAAGAAATATATTCACCTTTAGCCTCTGCAATACCTCGGTTCCGGCTGGCAGAAACTCCTGTATTAGGATAAGAGAAAACTTTTATATTAGAATTGGGTATACTAGAGATTACTTCTAGTGTTGAATCGGTCGAACCATCATTAATAATAATAATTTCTATGTTTTTATAGGTTTGATTCAAAACTGATAATATTGTTTCTTGAATAGTTTTTTCTCCGTTATAAACGGGAATAATAATAGAAATAAGTGACATCTTTGTTTCACACTCACGTTAGTTCAATCTTAACATAGTTAACATGAGATTCAAGTCAAATCTGCCTATCTTTCTGCTAGGATGTCCTCGCTCAGGTACAACATTACTTCAGAGTCTTTTATCTGCTCATCCAGAGATTGCGTCATTTCCTGAATCAAAGTTTTTCCAATGTTTACCCCCAGCAGAAAACTCTCGAAGATGTAAATTAGGAATTATTTCTCATCAGTTAAAACCGTGGTTAAAAACTTACTTTGAAAAGGATATTAAACGTCCAGAAATGCTACATTATTTTCCTAAAATTCCTCTGAGAAAGTTATATACTCAACGTTTTTTTAAAGTTTTATCGATTTTGGCGGCTGAACAAGGAAAAAGTATTGTACTTGAAAAAACACCCCAGCATATTTTTTACTTAAAAGAAATCACGACTTATTGTCCTCAATCTAAAGTGATTCATTTAATTCGTAATGGTGTTGATGTGGTGGCTTCTTTGTATGAAGCGACTCATCGATATCCGCAATATTGGGATGGTGTTTGGGAACTCGATCAATGTATTGACTGGTGGAATAGAGCGGTTGATATTAGTCAGCAATATGCTCATGATCCTAATCATCTTTTAGTGATTTATGAACAGCTACTAGAAAATCCAGAAAGAGTTTTACAAAAAATTTGTCAGTTTATTCAACTGAGTTACTATCCTGAAATGATACAGAATTATGGAAAAGCATCTCAATATTTAATATTAGATGAAGCCGGAAGAAGTGTTAATCGTTCTCAAATCAAACCTTCTAATTCAAATAAATTTTGTAGAGTTTTTACACAGAAGCAGCAAAGCTATATTTTATCGAGTCTAAAGCCAGTAAAACTGTAGTTTAATCAAAATTAAAGTTATGAATAATTCAATCAAATCTCAGCTAAAAAAAATTGCTCCAATTCGCTATGTAATGCATAAAAGGAATCTGAGCAGACAATTTAAACCAGAAATTCTTAGATTAGCAGATAAAGATCTGCCTAAAAATAGTCAGGCTCAAAGTATTGTATTTTTTACAGCTCATAAATGTGCTTCTGTTTATATTAATAATATTCTCAGAAAAATAGTGAGTGATGCTGGAGTTATTCCGATTGATTTTGCGAAATATCTTTGGCAAGATGGCAGATCAATTGAGTCCATTTTAAATTCGACTCAAAAAGCTGAAAAAGCATTTAAACCCAAAGGATACTTTTATGGATCTTTCCGAGAATTTCGAGCCATTCCTGATTTAGATCAATATAAAATTATTCTCATATTGAGAGATCCAAGAGATGTCTTAACCTCTTTATATTTTTCTCATGCTTATAGCCATGAAAAACCAAGTTATTTACTGGGAAAACAGCCCGAATGGAGAATAAAGGCATTAAGTCAAACGCTTGATGAATTTGTAATTGCTAATCTTCCGGTTTACAAAGATCGTTACGCTCAATATACTCAAAATCTCTTAGGAAAACCTAATGTTTTATTTCTCAAATATGAAGAAATGGTTGATGATTTTGAAAGCTGGTTAGATAAGTTAGTTAAATTTATATCAATTGAAGTGAATCCTGAGCGAATTACAGAAATCAAAAATCAGGCGAATTTAAATGTGAATAAAGAAAATGTTTATGCTCATAAACGCCAAGTCACTCCGGGAGATCATCAACGGAAATTGCAGCCTGAAACTATCGCTTTGTTAAACTTAGAATTGAAAACAATTCTTGAACAATTGGACTATCACTGAAGATACTGAAGATACGGATATCCGAATAAGCTTTTGACGGTGATCCCATTCACGCAAAGGGTCCGTAATCGCACACAATCATACATATAACAACATATGATGACAGATCAGATAAACTATGACCGTACTTGAACAGGGAACGATTACGATACATACCGAGAATATTTTCCCAATTATCAAGAAGTCCCTCTACACCGATCATGAGGTCTTCTTCCGGGAATTAGTTTCTAATGCCGTCGATGCCATTTCTAAGATGAGTATGATCGCCCGCTCGGGTGAATATTCTGGAGAGGTGGGTGAACCTGAAATTACTCTTTCAATTGATAAAGAGAATAACACCCTTTCTATTACCGATAACGGGATTGGGATGACGGATGAGGAGATCAAAAAATATATTAACCAAGTTGCTTTTTCCAGCGCTGAAGAGTTTATTGAGAAGTATAAATCCAATAATGATGATAGTATTATTGGTCATTTTGGATTAGGATTTTATTCCTCTTTCATGGTGGCAACACAGGTAGAAATTGATACTTTATCCTATAAAGAAGGGGCGCAAGCGGTTCATTGGAGTTGTGATGGTTCTCCTCAATTTAAATTAGAAGACTCTGCCCGCACCGAACGGGGTACGACCATTACATTAACTTTAATGGAGGAAGAAAAAGAGTACCTCGAAGCCTCGCGTATTAGTCAGTTGGTGAAAACCTACTGCGATTTTATGCCAGTTTCTATCAAAATGGATGGGGAAACCCTGAACCGTCAAAAAGCGCCTTGGAGAGAATCTCCGAGTAACTTGACGGATGATGATTATCTGGAACTTTATCGATATCTCCATCCCTTTCAAGAAGAGCCTTTACTTTGGGTTCACCTCAATACTGACTATCCATTTGTGGTGAATGGAATTCTGTATTTTCCTAAATTAAAGCCTGATGTTGATGTCAGTCAAGGTAATATCAAACTATTTTCTAATCAGGTCTTTGTCAGCGACCACTGTGAAGAAATTATCCCCAAATTTTTAATGCCATTGCGGGGGGTAATTGACAGTACAGATATTCCCTTAAACATCTCTCGGAGTGCATTACAAACCAATCGTACTGTTCGTAAAATTGCCGATTATGTAGCGAAGAAAGTAGCGGGTCGTCTCAAAGAATTATACAGAGATAATCAGAAAGAATACATTCGTTGCTGGCAAGATATTGGTACATTTGTTAAGTTTGGCGCACTCAATGATGAGAAATTCAAGACACAAGTAGAAGATATCTTAGTATTCCGAACCACTTATAAACCGACTGAAACAGACGAAAGTCCAGCAGTTGAAGTGCAAACAGAAGAAGGGGATGCTTGGCAAGAAGTGGGTTCTGAAAACACCCCGAGTGTTGATGAGAAAGGATATTATTACACCACTTTAAATGAATACCTAGAGCGTAATAAAGAACGCCATGAAAATCGGGTATTTTACTGTAATGATGAAGCAGCACAGGCAACTTATGTAGAGTTGCATAAAAGCCAAGGCATAGAGGTATTATTCCTGGATTCTTTCATCGATACTCACTTTATTAGTTTCCTCGAACGAGAACATTCAGATGTTAAGTTTTCTCGGGTAGACTCGGAATTAGATGACACTTTAATTGACAAAGAAAACGAGACTGAAATCGTTGATCCTAATACGAATAAAACCCGTAGCGAACAACTGAAAGAACTGTTTGAAAAGACACTGAATAACTCTAAAATTGAGATTCGGACAGAGTCTTTAAAATCTGAAAATACACCGCCAGCCATGGTATTATTGCCCGAAGCAATGCGGCGCATCCAGGATATGACAGCAGTCTTGCAACAACAGAAAGCTGAGTTTCCTGAAGATCACGTTTTACTGATTAATACCGCTCATCCTCTAATTCAAAACTTAGTGAGTTTGAGTCAAGGTAGCATTATTCAAGAAGGCGGAACCTCTCCTTCTGCTGAACTTGCTCAGCAAATTTGTCATCATGTTTATGACTTAGCACTGATGGCACAAAAAGGATTTGATGCCCAAGGAATGCAATCATTTGTTGAACGTTCAAATAAAGTCTTAACTCAGCTCACTCAGCGTGCAATGTAGTTTTTGAGTTAAATTAATTTCTCTTGAGCCGGATTTTAAACGAATCCGGTTTTTTTATGCTAATTTCTACCCTACGGAAGATGATCAATCATTAAAAGAACACTCAATATGAAGTAAATTAATACAAATTTAATTGATCATGACCACGACTTTATCTAACCCTAACTCCATCGAATCTTTACTGGGAGAAGAAGCCGAAAACCTACTCACCTATAAAGCAAAATACCCTCAAGAAAACCTGCATTTACCCGGTTCAGATTTTATTGAACGAGTCTTCACTTATAGCGATCGCAATCCTCAAGTCTTACGCAGTTTACAGCAGTTATATTCTACCGGACGCTTAGCCAATACGGGTTATCTTTCTATTTTACCTGTCGATCAAGGAATAGAACATTCTGCTGCTGCTTCTTTCGCTCCTAACCCAATTTATTTTGACCCAGAAAATATCATTAAATTAGCAATTGAAGGAGGATGTAACGCCGTCGCGACCACATTAGGTGTATTGGGAATGATGTCTCGGAAATATGCTCATCGTATTCCTTTTATTGTTAAATTAAACCACAATGAATTGTTAACCTTTCCCAACGTTTCCGATCAAATTCTATTTGCAAATGTGGAGCAAGCCTGGAATTTAGGAGCGGTTGCCGTCGGTGCAACAATTTATTTTGGATCGCCTGAATCTAGCCGTCAAATTCAAGAAATTAGTCAAGCTTTTGCCCGCGCTCATGAATTAGGCATGGTAACAATTTTATGGTGTTATTTACGAAATAGCGCTTTTAAACAAGATAAAGACTATCACTTAGCTGCCGATTTAACCGGACAAGCAAACCATTTAGGGGTAACCATTGAAGCCGATATTATTAAACAAAAACTCCCGGAATGTAACGGCGGTTATGCAGCAGTTGCAAAAGCGACAGGTGAGAAATATGGTAGAACTAATGATTTAGTTTATTCTGAATTAACTACCGATCATCCGATTGATTTAACCCGTTATCAAGTGTTAAATTGTTATGCCGGACGCAGTGGTTTAATTAACTCCGGTGGTGCTTCGGGGAAAAATGATTTTGCGGAGGCGGTTCGGACTGCAGTGATTAATAAAAGAGCCGGAGGTTGTGGCTTAATTTCGGGTCGTAAAACCTTTCAGCGTCCATTTGAAGAAGGAATAAAACTGTTTAACATGATTCAAGATGTTTATCTTTCTTCTGAGGTCACAATCGCTTAAAAAATAAGAAAATATTACCCTTAATATCCCTCAAAAAAGCGACTACTGCCTCACTTGAATGAGAGTTATACTCAGTGTATTCCCTTCATACAGGAAGATGATATATGAGTATGACCTCACCTTCTCCCACTGCCAACACGAATAAACAGCTTCCAATTGCGAGTAGCCCAGCTTGGTGGCAAACGTTGCGGGCAGTATTCAATCAATTGGGCTATTTGGAAGAGTCGCGAACCCGTTGCGGAGATAACTTTGGCGGGACAGCAACCAGTTTCCCCAATTATGCGATTTTTAGCGACCCCAAAGCCATTGAACAGATTTTTACAGCAAATCCTAATTGTTTTGATTCGGGTGTAGGAAATAAAAATCTTCAACCCTTATTAGGCGATTTTTCTTTAGTACTTCTCGATGGTAAACCGCATCAAAAACAACGTAAATTGTTAATGCCGCCGTTTCATGGAGAACGAATGCGGGCTTATAGTCAAACCATGTCTGACATTACTCAGCAAGTCTTACAAAAATGGCAGCCAAACCAACCTTTTGAAATGCGAACGGCAACGCAAGAAATTACATTACGGGTAATTTTAAATACAGTTTTTGGATTAGATGAAGGAGAACGATTTCAACAACTACGACAATTACTAACGGAATGGTTAGATATATTTAATTCTCCATTTCAGGCTAGTTTTTTATTTTTTCCATTTTTACGAAAAGATTGGGGAAACTGGAGTCCTTGGGGAAAGTTTATCCGACTCAGAAATAAAATCGATCAACTGCTTTATGCAGAAATTAATGATCGCAAAAATAAACCATTTGGCGAAGATATTCTCAGTTTGATGATGGCAGCGCGAGATGAAAATGGGGAGGCGATGAGTGATGTTGAATTACGAGATGAGTTGATGACGTTGCTATTTGCTGGACATGAAACTACTGCTTCGGCATTGGCTTGGGCGTTTTATTGGGTACATTATCATCCAGAAGTCTTGGATAAATTATTAGATGAATTAAACTCTTATGATCTTAAAACAGATCCTAGTGCAGTAGTAAAACTCCCCTATTTAAATGCAGTTTGCTCAGAAACTTTACGCATTTATCCCATTGTTTTATTTACATTTGCGCGTAAATTAAAAGAACCGATGCAAATTTTAGACTATCAACTCGAACCGGGAACTCAACTGCTCCCTTGTATTTATCTCGTACATCATCGTGAGGATATTTATCCTAATTCTAAACAGTTTCGCCCAGAACGTTTTCTAGAGCGTCAATTTTCACCCTATGAGTTTTTCCCATTTGGTGGGGGAAACCGTCGCTGTTTAGGTTATGCCTTTGCTTTACTAGAAATGAAGTTAGTGTTAGCTACTGTATTGACTCAAACTAAACTTGAATTAATCGAAAATCGCCCTGTCAAACCCGTTCGTCGAGGCATCACGTTTGTACCAGAAAATGGAGTTCCGATGAAAGTTAAAGCGTAGATATCATCTCGGTAATTGTATTGTATTTTATCTGATTTTACAACAAAGCCCCGGTATTGCCGAGGCTATAATTTTAGTCATGATAATTCAGATGATCAAAACCTATAATATTCTGATTTAGATAATATTCAGAAATTTTATAGAAAATGAATTCACTAAAACTCAGGTCTAGAATTAGGCATTCTGTTTGAAATGGACGATAATATTATCTAGAATAACATCACCTTGATTGACATTA
Organism: Microcoleaceae cyanobacterium; assembly: GCA_049649525.1. Taxonomy (GTDB): domain Bacteria; phylum Cyanobacteriota; class Cyanobacteriia; order Cyanobacteriales; family Microcoleaceae; genus JAAURB01. Next base: position 9,287 of record JBARZE010000060.1, on the reverse strand, counting down.
ATTTCCAGGCTATTATTACCGTTTTTTAGAATACTAGAAGAAAACACTAAGGTTTGAGTAAACCAATTTCTAGCATCCATCTTATGATAGTTACGAAGTTTTCCAATTGTATAATCATTCACCTGAACCGGAACATCTTCGGGTTCTCCTAAACTCCGAATACTAAATGTGATGAAAGCAGAGTCACCTGAATAACGTCCGCCTGTATTAAAATGTCGAGTAAAATGATCATCTCGTCTGATTGTCACTGCATGATCTTCAATGACTACATAGTCAGATACGACTGGCATAATAAGACTTTCCTTTTAAAGTAATGTGCTTGATATTTATCAATATAACTATTTTATCTAATATCTAAACAGTCGCTTTTTCCAGTGAAACTTATTTAAGTTAACTCAAATAAACTAAATCAAACTAATAGAAAAATTCTCTAATATTGCTGGATATTTTCTTTATTTTCGGGTCAATGCCTCAAAAAGCCGATTAAAATGAGCAAATTGCTATAATAAAGTCATAACGATTATGACCTGAGAGGAGAACAACTCATGGCTCAACTTCAGCAACGCCGCCCGGAGAACGTTGAAGGGAACTTTTATGTTGATAGCACCTGTATTGACTGCGATACCTGCCGCTGGATGGCATCATCAGTGTTTAACCGCCAAGGCGAAATGTCCGCTGTCTACCATCAACCGAGCAATGGAGAGGAACGCTTAGAGGCGATGCAAGCCTTACTCGCTTGTCCGACCGCTTCTATCGGTACGATAGAAAAACCCAAAGACGTTAAAACCGTTCAACAGAGTTTCCCCATTCTAGTGGCAGACAACGTCTATCATTGTGGGTATCATTCCAAAAATTCTTATGGTGCAGCCAGTTATCTAATTCAACGAGCGAGTGGTAATATTTTAGTCGATTCTCCGCGATATTCTCCACCGCTAGCCAAACAAATCGAGAAGATGGGGGGAATTAAATATATGTATTTAACCCATCAAGATGATGTTGCCGATCATGAAAAATTCCATCAACAGTTTGGTTGCGATCGCATTTTGCACGAAGATGAGATTAACGCTGATACCCGCGATGTTGAAATCAAACTATCTGGATCTCAACCCATTGAGTTAGCACCCGACTTATTAATTATCCCAGTTCCCGGACACACAAAAGGTCATACTGTTTTGTTGTACAAAAATCAATTTTTATTTACCGGAGATCATCTAGCTTGGTCATCAAGGCTAAATCAACTGTATGCCTTCCGTCATGTTTGTTGGTATTCTTGGGATGAGTTGGTCAAATCCATGAAAAAGCTAACGAACTACTCTTTCGAGTGGGTTCTACCCGGTCATGGACGACGCTATCATGCTGATTATGAAACGATGAATCAACAGATGCAAACCTGTTTAGAATGGGTTGAAAAACAATAGAAAAGACGAACATTCTTGAACACTCAAGCCGACTCAAACAGCACCTATTTTAAGATAATGCTTGAGTTTCTTGAACCACTAAATTGGCAACAGAGTCGGGTGAAGTTGAAGGCGGTATTAATTGCAGGGAAAGCCCCTCTCGTGCCAATAAACTCTCTGGAAATTGTTGTGTGACTTGTTCACCAATTTGATCCAAAATATCATCATAGTGCATTGGGTCATGATGAAACAACACCAGTTTCTTCACCCCGGCTGCTTTAGCAACCTTCACCGCTTCCTGCCAAGTTGAATGTCCCCAACCCACTTTACTGGTTTTCTCAGAATGATATTCGTCATCAGTGTAAGTCGCATCATAAATCAGAACATCGGCGTTACGTGCTAAAAAGAGAACATTTTCATCCAGATGGTCTGGAAAATGCTCTGTATCCGTGACGTAAGCGGCTGCATGACCTCGCCAATTGACCCGATATCCCACCGCTTCTCCCGGATGGTTGAGTAAGGCTGTTTCGACTTTAACTTCGTCCCCAAACAGCAATGGCTCACCGACTTTGAGATCAATAAAGTTTAATTCTGCCCCCATAATTTGTAACGGTACAGGGAAATTGGGATGCAGCATTTGATCATTGAGTCGTTGCTCAACAGTTGAGCCATCTGGTGCAACCGCTCCGTAAATATTGAATGTATTTCCCTGAACAAAAGCAGGCACGAAGAAAGGGAAACCTTGAATATGATCCCAATGAGAATGGGTAAATAGTAAATGAGCTTGTAAAGGCATTTGAGAGAGTAATGACTGCCCCAAAACTCGCAAGCCAGTTCCGCCGTCAAAAATGAGACGTTCTGAACCGACCCGCATTTCAACGCAGGAAGTATTACCGCCATATCGAACTGTTTCCGATCCGGGACAAGCGATACTTCCTCTCACGCCCCAGAAATGAACTGTAAATTGATTCTGTATATTGGACATTATTTCGTCTGGCAAGATGAGCAGGATGATGAATAACTGAGCGTGAAGGGAGAACGGATAGTTAGGGTATTGACAAGCCCACAGTCATAGAATGAACAAACATACATTTTGACTGGCCGATGATCCCGGTGAGTCATTGTTCCTCTGTAATTGATGATGCAATTCAATGATTCTGTGAGAATACAATCAATTAGAGAAAAGCGAGGGCGATCCCTTTGACAAGGTAAGTCTGATAAACTATCCATAATATTAACTGACTGGCGTACAATCAATAAAAATGAGAGCTTCTCACTCTTCTCACTGTTGAGGTGATGCCTCATGAAACTGATACATACTCAAACAATGTAGATACGTTACACTAATTTAGATCTATTGTACGTGATCAATTTAATTTGCTGAGGGTTGGGACGACACCAATCTGAGCGCAGAGATGAGGAAAAAGATATACACTCTAAGCGTCCGACTCTACTATCTAGCCAAAACCCATAAGAAATCACCTATGTGATATATAACAAATAATTTAACAATGAACAGTATTAAGATCTCATCCTCTCCAGACAATACGAGGCCGCCTCGTATTGCTAGCCTATTTTACCCACAGAGCAGTCGTGAATCATCTCTGGCCCAAATTTACTCGTCTCAACCGCCTCATTCTTCTGAGACAAAGCATTGGTGGTCTCGTTTAAATTCTCAACGGTTGGCTCGTACAGGATTTTGTTTACTGGGATTAGTGGGTCTCGTCTTGTGGGCCAGGTGGAATGGAGTATTGTTACTTTCTACAGTCTGCGGTATGGGTACGATAATTGGGGTTTATCGGCTGCCCCGGTTCAATTGGCAACAGTATTGGTCGCAATTTCGCCAACTTTTTAGCCCTCCAACTCGACTGTTAACCATTGCCGTCAGTAGTGGTGGGTTGGTTTCTATCAGCAGTTATTGGATGGTTTCTTTGCTGGTCTCGGGTGAGAATATTTGGGTAGCCTTAAGTTTAATCTTACAAAATATTGGAATATTGGCGATCGCGGGAGTCCTGCTGTGGCACTTTTTGCGAGAAAAGACCCATCAAACTCAGGCTTATGGTAACCAGTTATTAACAGAATTAACTCAAGAAGATGCCTTGCTGCGTTTAATTGCGGTGCGAAAACTGACTCATTTAGTGCTGCGCTCAAATACTTCTGTTCATCCAACTCAGAAGACTTCCTCTGCAATTTTAACCCCATCACAACTGGCGGAATGTTTTCGATTAATGTTACGCAGTGAAGCAGAACCCTTAGTTCGCAATGGTTTATTAGATGGACTACAACAGTTAGAGCAAACTGACTCACAGTGAAGAGTTAGTTATTAGTTATTAGTTATTAGTTATTGGTGGCAAACTAACGACTAAAAACTAACAACCAACGACTAAAAAAATTAGTTAGGGGTTTGTTGTAATTCCGGTCTTTCTTCAGCTAAAATTGCCCCTTCGACCGGACAAACTTGTAAACAAATTCCGCAATCTATACAAGTGTCAAAATCAATCCAATACCAATCCGTTCCAATCGTATTTTTTCCCGGCCCCGGATGAATACAAGCCACCGGACAAGCTTCAACACAATCCGCCACACCTTCACAAGTATTGGTAACAATTGTATGAGCCATAATGTGTTCTCCTCGTGATAATCTATCACTAAATAATATCCAGATTATAGTTTAGCAATAATTCCTAATAGAAGAACATAAAACTATAAATTCAATAGAATAATTAAGTGGATTGATGTAAGAATTTAGACAAGATTTCCCAATTCGGTAAAGCGGGTTGTGCGCCTGATTTTGTAGTCGTGAGTGCGCCTGCTGCTGCTCCCCAAATCACCGCTTCACGCAGAGATAAATTCCGATCCAAGGCGGTTGCCATTGCCCCATTAAAAGCATCTCCAGCAGCCACCGTATCAACAGCCTCAACAGCAAAGGGTTCAACATAAAACTGTTGAGATGAATTCATACAAAAAACACCTCTTGCCCCCAATTTAATCACAGCCGTTTTCACACCCCGACTCAGTAAGACTGCGGCTGCTTTCCTTGCCATTGTTTTATCCGTTATTTCAATTCCAGTTAACCGTTGAGCCTCTGTTTCATTCGGAGTAATAATATCAATTAAACCATACAATTCATCCGGTAAAGAATCAGGGGCCGGAGCCGGATCTAAAATCACTTTAATTCCAGCATTATAAGCCGCTTTTGCTGCAGCCATCACAGCAGAAAGAGGAATTTCTAATTGTAATAATAAAGCTGTTGTATTTGAGAATAAAGGGAGAATTCGTTGAACATCTGTTTCATCAACCTTTCCATTCGCCCCAGCAATAACAATAATAGTATTTTCACTACTTTGATTAACCGTAATCATTGCCACACCCGAAGGCGTTTGAGAGTCTACGAGAACCTGTTCAATATTAACTTTATCGGCTTTTAAACCTGTGAGTAATGCCGAGCCAAATTGATCATCACCCACTCGTCCGACTAAATAAGTAACTGCTCCTAAGCGTGCGGCTGCTACTGCTTGGTTTGCACCTTTTCCCCCTGGGGCTGTTAGAAAAGACTCACCCTGAACCGTTTCTCCTGGGGTGGGTAAACGTGGCGTTTTTGCCACTAAATCCATATTTAAACTACCGAAAACAATTAAACTCATGAGGTAAAAGGAAGAGAGAGTTATGAGTAGGGAGACTTGGGAGACTTGGAAGAAGGGGTGAGGGGGAGAGGGGGAGACTGGGAAGACTGGGGAGACTGGGAGACTTGGTAGACTGGGAGGACTTGGTAGACTTGGGAGGATAAGTACCTGACTATCATCACAAATCCTACTCATAATTCATAATTCATCATTTATTGTTCAATGTTCATAATTCATCATTGATTGTTCATAATTCATAACTCATAATTCACTAATTCATAAAAATTAATTTTTTCCAGAGGGAACTTCTGTTAAAGCTGCGGGTTCAGAAGTCGTAGCTGAAACTTTAGCATTGAGTCTTTGGTTGAGTTCTCTCACACGGCGCGATAACATCCGAATAATATTAATCGCAATACCCGGAGTTTCATCAATAGCATCATAAAGTTGCATTTGAGTTAACATTAAACAAATACAAGGCTCTAAGGTCGTTACCGAAGCCGATCGCGGTTCAGCATCAAATAATGACATTTCTCCAAAACACGCCCCTTCCCCCAGTTGTGTCAGATCGCGATCGGCCAGATGAACCCGTACCCGCCCATATACGACAATATACAAAGAGCGACCTTCTTGTCCTTGGGTAACAATGTTATGATCGCCCGGAAAAGAAAGTTCATCCATCACAGAAGCCAAACGGACTAAGAAATCATCCCGTAATTCGGCAAAAATCGGGACTCCTCGGACAAATAACAAACGTTCAACACTGGTTAACATTGTTTGAGTTTATATAAAACTAAAAATTTTAGTTGATTTTCAACCGGGAAAAAACGAGCAAGCTGACTCAATTGCAAGCATTGTCTCCTCTAGACAGATTTGGTATTTTCCAGTCCCAATTCTGTCATCAACTGCTTCACTTGAGTTGCCACTAGGGGATCGGGGTCAGTTTGTAGCATTGGCAATAATTCTACCAAAGCCCGTTGTGAAGCGACCTTCAAATAAGACAGTACAGCCTCGCGGACAAAGCCTGTGGGGTGACGAAGACACATCAAAGTTTGTTCTGCGGTCAGACTCCAGCGTGAAGTCCTTGCCAGATGAAAACAGCAAGCTAACCCCCAGTCTGAGAGGAAGTGACGCAGTTCGAGTAATTGACGCAGGCGATCGCTTTGTTGCAGGGGCTGATAGACCATTAACGGGGCTAAAGACTCTAATTTTTCAAGAAGAGGGCGACGGTCAAGCAGGCTAATGAGCGATCGCTTACTACGGATATCGACTATATTATCTAAGATTTCCAACCCTCGTGCCAAACTAGACATAGCTTGAGCTTGGATATTAAATGCAGCGGCTTGGATAGAGCCGAGGGGATACAAAAACTTCATCAGTAGAAAACAGCGATTTACCGCATCAAGTTCCATACTACGGAGGGCGCGACGCAGAAACTGGGGGGGAGAATGGGAGTCAATTTGATCATTTTGCCAGTCTAGAATTTCTCCAGTTAGCATTGAGTCCGATTCAGATTCTAAGGATAAATCAATTAAAGCGGCATAAATCTGACCGATAAACATCAATTCTTGTTCAATTAAGGCTTCTAAGCCACTGCGACCAATGCGGTCTAACACCCCTTCAATTCCGACATCGTCTGGGATTTTCAGCAGAATTCGTAAAATACTGCGTCGGGTACTGCCCCAAGAACTCATCAAGTGATTAATTAAGGTATCAAGCGCTTCTAAACTCCCAATCTCGCCAATCGCATTCCAAGCTTGCAGGCGCACTAAGTCGGGTTTATAAATATCTTGTGCCACTTCGACCAATAATGGGATCGCTTCATTTCCCAACCTCACTAATGCTTGACGGGCTGCTTCTCGGGTAGAGCGATAGGATAGCGCCCGCAACAGAGAAGGATAATATTCCTCTATATGGGTTCCGGCAATCACATCGAGTAAAGCACACCGGACTCGCAAAGATTCATCTTGTAATAAATCATTTAAATACAGTCGTAATCCTTGTAAATAGTCTGCTTCCCCCAGCGCCCGAGTTCCCATCACCCGTTCTCGTTCTTCTGGTGCGGTAATCATACGGCGAATCACGTTGGTGGCAGCGGCTTTTTGTTCGCGCGAGCCTCGACGCATAATTAAGGCTGCTGCTGTTCCTCGGACGACTGGATCGACTTGCGGTTGCAGATAGGGACGGAGTTGATTGATATCTGGGGCAGATTCGGTGAGCCAAATATAACGCAGCGTTAGAGCCAACACTTCTGGAGGTAAGGGTTTACGAGAGAATGAGCGGATTTGTTCCAGGTAGGCTGGATTGGGATGTTCCAGCATGGTTTCCAAGCTTTGGCGCTGCAAAGTGGGGGGCAGTTCGTCGAGTAGGGGGACGAGGGTTTCACCAATATTTTTGGGATCAAACTTACTCAACAGTTCAATACAAGATCGCTTATCTGCTTCTTGTTTGGGTTTTTTTAGGGTTTCTACTACAGAACGTTTGAGCGCTCGCATATCAATATCTGTTGTTCCGAGTCGTCCCCGTTCGGCGCTACGAACCAGTAAGGTAACATACTGAGAGCGAATCGCCCAAACCACCGCCATCCAAATCGCAGCCAGTAATACAATTGCCCCAATGAAGATTAAACTTTGATACTGTTGAAATGTTGTATTCGCTTCAGCGGGAATCAGCCACTGACTCAGTCCCAGCAGGATTAGAATCAGTATCCCAGAAGCACCCGTTGAGAGGGGTTCAAATACTCCATTGACGAGAGTTTGAATATCGCTACGGGTGTTATCGGGTAGGGGTTGAAACAGAACAGCGCCAGTGGTTTCGATTAAAGTGTAGTGAAACAGTTCATCTAAGAAGCGCAGAATCAGAAACCCCATAAATATCGAGAATAGTCCCGTCACGTTCCCCAGCAGGGAAAATAAACCTAAACCCGCAATCCCAATGGGTAAAATCATAGCCGTCACGAATACCCCGGTGCGTTCGACGAGGCGACTCGAAGCAAACCACTGAGTTAAGACTTGAAACGTACTGAGAACTCCTTCAAACACACCCAGAAAACTAACAATACTGCTGGCACCACTGACACCATTGGCATCATTTTGAAATTCTAGTTGGCTGAAGAATTGAAAATCGACTAACACGTACAACACTTCCGCCATCACAAAGAATGCCACCAGGGGGATGACATAGCCTTGAAGGGGCCCTTTTAGGTTACGGCTACTAAATTCAGGTTGATCGTCTTCAGGAGTCCAACGAGAGGTATCTGGGAAGGATTGTTCATAACTTTGAGACAGGTAGAGTAAAATTAACGCTCCACCTCCTAACATCAATCCAGACAGTAAGGTAACATTATTGAGCCCAACCACTCGTAACACTAGCGGCAAAGAAAAACCACTGACAATACCCGCAACCAGAAAACCGCTACTGACAATGGGATAAGTCCGTTTAATTTCTCGAATGTTAAACAGTTGGTTAGCGGTGATGGAAGTATTGAGATCATTGAGCAGATAACACGCTTCTACCCAAAGCCACATCATGAATAGAGTCAGAAACTCAAGACTTAATCCCAAAATCTGAAATTTTAAGCCAATTCCGAAACGAAATAGGAATAGGGGAATTGCCATCAGTAACAGGATGACGACAATAACCCGGCGTAGAGGTAAAACTTTTTGTAGCCAAGAGTAGACGACTCCTAAACTAGAACCAATGACAGCACTGGCAATATAAATCCAAGGGAGTTTATCTGCGCCGTACTGATCGATAAACAAGCCAACTGTGCTCAGTTCTAACCAAATTAACCCAATTGAAGTGAGGGTATAGACAGCGAACATTAAGAGTGTGCGTTCTACTTCTTCTGGCCGTAAGTTCAGCCCTCGTAGCACCCCTTGTCCAACTGCTAGGGAACGAATTGGCTTTTCCATGCAGTGTCAAGACCCCTTGCGTAAAATCACATATTCCCTATTTTAGGAAATAGTTTGCCATTGGTGATGAATAATTATTGATTTGTCGCTTTGTTGCTTCAGGCTCCAACTCCAACATTATATGATATTCCTTGAACCTGCCATCGGTAAACCGAGGGATTCCCATATAGACTCGACTCTAGACACCTAAGTGTCCCCGATAGAACGCCGTTACTGGGCTGTTGGTTTTACTTCCACGGGCGCACCGACCGCAGAAGGATTTGAAGATTTTATTGATTTTTGGGCTTGTGCTTAATGCTAAACCTAATCTACCAGTCGCGTCACCATTACAATTTCGAGGGTGATATTTGTCTCGA
>JBARZE010000059.1:0-10504 GCA_049649525.1 Microcoleaceae cyanobacterium | reverse complement strand
TGTCTACCATGCTTTGGGAGACTCTCAAACCGCCCTCGACTTCTACAATCAATCCCTTCGTTTAAGGCGAGAAGTGGGGGATAAGGCAGGGGAAGCGACTACTCTCAACAATATTGGCGCTGTCTACGATGCTTTGGGAGACAAACAACAAGCACTCGAAAAATACAACCAATCCCTTCCTTTAAGGCGAGAAGTGGGGGATAAGGCAGGGGAAGCGACTACTCTCAACAATATTGGCTTTGTCTACGATGATTTGGGAGACAAACAACAAGCACTCGAAAAATACAACCAATCCCTTCCTTTATGGCAACAAGTGGGGGATAAGGCGGGGGAAGCAGCCACCCTCAATAATATTGGCAAAGTATACTCAGATTTGGGAGACAAACAACGGGCACTCTCATTCTACAATCAATCCCTTCCTTTAAGGGGAGAAGTGGAGGATAAGGCTGGCGTTGCGACCACCCTCAACAATATTGGCAAAGTCTATGATGATTTGGGAGACAAACAGCAAGCACTCTCATTCTACAACCAATCCCTTCCTCTATTGCGAGAAGTAGGGGATAAAGCGGGGGAAGCTGGTAGTCTCTTTAATTTTGCCATCCTCAAACGCAGTCAAGGCAATCTCACCGAAGCTTTAACCGATATGGAATTAGCGATTAAAATTATTGAAGAACTCCGCACTAAAATTATTAGTCAAGACTTGCGAACCTCTTACTTTTCTACCGTTTATGGCTATTATGAATTTTATATTGATTTGTTGATGGAGTTGCACAAACAAAACCCCAATCAAGGGTATGATGCTAAAGCATTACACGCCAGTGAACGGGGTCGGGCGAGAAGTTTATTAGATATTTTAGCCGAGTCGGGGGCGAATATTAAGGAAGGGGTTGACCCGCAATTGTTGGCAGAAGAACAGAAGTTATTGCAACGACTGAATGCTTTAGATCAATCTCGACAACTCAATCCAGGAGAAAGAGATATTGAGGAATTAAAGCAGGAAATTGAAACGGTTCGGCGGCAGTTACAAACCCTAGAAGTTGAAATTAAACGCAATAGTCCTCAATATGCCAATTTACAATATCCTGAACCGTTAACGGCTGAGGAAATTCAGCAACAAGTTTTAGATGAAGAGACGGTATTGCTATTGTATTCGTTGGGACGCGATCGCAGTTTTTTATGGTTGGTGAGTTCAACGGAAGTGAAGAGTTATCAACTGCCGAAACGTGCGGAAATTGAACAGTTATCGCAATCGTTTTTAGCGGAAATTGAGTCAAGGGCTGTGATACCGCCATCGGGAGAAGAATTAAGTCAAGTGTTATTATCTCCGGTAATTAATCAGTTAGGAAATAAACGTTTAGTGATTGTTGGCGATGGTATTTTACAAACCGTTCCCTTTGCAGCGTTACCGTTGACCTCTCCCCCAGCCCTCTCCTACGAGGAGAGGGGGCAAATCGTGTCTTCGAGACTCTTTATCAATGGCGAGGGGGGTAAGAAAATGAATCATGCTTCCCTCCTTGCAGGGAGGAGTGAGGGGGGTTATACAGATAATTCTTCCCCACTTTCAGGGAGGACTGAGGAAGGTTATACACCATTAATTGTTCAACATGAAATTATTACTTTGCCTTCCGCTTCTAGCCTCGCAATTCTCAGAGAACAGGTTGAAGGAAGAACCCCCGCCCCGAAAAAAGTTGCCGTTATTGCTGATCCTGTTTTTGCAGAAAATGACCCTCGTTTTCAAGCAGATTATCAAGCCTCAACTCCAATAAATAACGTTAATTTAATTGTATTAAGACAAGCAATAAGTGATGATTTTCTCGGTAAAAATTTAGGTCGTTTAGGTCATACTCGCGCGGAAGCAGAAGCTATTTTAGCCTTAGTCCCGGATGACTTAGAACAATTATCCTTAGATTTCGATGCCAACCGTCAAGCGGCTACAGATTCAAATTTAAGTCAATATCAAATTGTTCATTTTGCGACTCACGGATTATTGAATGAAACGCAGCCGGAATTATCAGGATTAGTCTTTTCTCTCTACGATCAACAAGGCGTAGAAAACCCAGGTTTTTTACAATTGAATGATATCTTTAATTTAACCCTGTCGGCTGATTTAGTCGTATTAAGTGCTTGTGAAACCGGAGTGGGTCAGGAGATTCGAGGGGAAGGATTAGTCAGTTTAACGAGAGGATTTATGTATGCTGGGGCAGAAAGAATTGTGGTAAGTTTATGGGCAGTTGCTGATAGTTCGACTTCGGAATTTATGCAAGATTATTATCGTAAAATATTAGACAATAATTCTAATCCTGCGACAGCAATGAGAGAAACTCAGTTAGAAATGTTACAATCGGATCAATTTAATGCCCCTTATTTCTGGGCAGCGTTTGTGTTTCAGGGAGAATGGAAACGGGGAATAGGCAATAGGCAATAGGCAAGCTTGCATGATTTCTTATGACTAATTTATGATTGCTATAGGAGGGAAAAATGCTGATTATGTTTTAGTAAGTCTGGGTAGAAACGTTATATATAACTACAATGTGTAAGTGAATCGCAATCTGCTATATTTTAAAATAAAGAAAACACTTAATAAAACTCTCATATAAAATAACAAAAAATGTCTTTAATTTCTCGTCGCCGTTTTATTGAATTCACAGGTGCAACCCTTGCCACTCTTGGGCTTGATTCTTTAAGATTACGTTCTCAATTTGATCGACATGGTAAAGTTTTAGCCCAGGATACACCGCGTAAATTGGCTTTATTAGTTGGGATTAATCAATATAAAAATGATCCGTTAGATGGCTGTGTGAATGATGTGTTAATGCAAGAAATGTTACTGATTCATCGGTTTGGATTTAACCCGAAAGATATTGTAACGCTTACAGATAGACAAGCAACTCGTCAAGGTATTTTAGAAGCATTTGAAGAGCATTTAATTAACCAAGCAAAACCCGGAGATGTGGCTGTTTTTCATTATTCTGGACATGGTTCTCGTGTAGTAGATCCCGATCCCATTCCGCTGAAAAGCCCGATTGTTGATAGTGTGGGTTTGAATGGAACATTAGTTCCGGTTGATAGTTCTTATCCGCTGGATTATCTCAAAACAGGGGGTATAGTAAATGATATTATGGGGCATACTTTATTTTTATTAATGTCTGCAATACAAACTGAAAATTTTACCGCAATTCTGGATAGTTGTTTTTCCGGTTTAACCACGAGAGATTCTAAAGTTCGTTCCCGAGAAGGCGGAAAAAACGTTAAAATATCACCTCAAGAAAAAGTTTATCAAGATCAATGGCTTTCTCGTTTGGATATGTCGAAAGAAGCGTTTATTGAAGCCTATCAAACGGGTGTTGCTAAAGGTGTGGTTTTAGCTTCTGCCAAACCCGATCAATTAGCAAGAGATGTGAGGCTGCTAGATTTTCATGTTGGAATTTTTAGCTATTTATTCACTCAATATCTTTGGCAAAATGCAGGAACACCAGACACTGCGATCGCCTACACAAATGAACAAATTCCCCGACAGTTAAAGCAAGATCCAATGTATGAAGTTAAGATTAATAGTAATAATGCAAATCAACCGATGTATTTCATCTCAAATCCGGGTTCAGTTGCTGATGCAGTGGTGATGGAAACAGAAAGAAATCAAGCTAAAATATGGCTGGGAGGATTAACAGTCCAACAAAAAGCAGAGTTAAAATCAGGAACTATTTTTAATGGGGTTAATTCTGGCTCTAATTCTTTAGGAAAAGCAATTATTCAGTCTCGTGACGGTTTAACCGCAACAGCACAAATTGAGGGAAATCTTGAACCGGGAACGTTATTATCGTTGTAACTAAGATTTAAGAAATTCTGGTTTTGATTCTAACAATAAATAAGCCTGTTTTGCCGCCGCTTGTTCTGCCCGTTTAATCGAACGTCCTTTCCCTTCTCCTAGTTTATGTCCTTGAAACCAAACTTGAGCATAAAACCGTTCATCATGATTCGCCAGTCCCACTTCTTCGACTTGATATTTCGGTAAAGCTTTATAATAATTTTGTGTCCATTCTTGCAATGCGGCTTTATAATTTTGCCGAGCCGGATCGCTAATAATTTCTGCGGCGCGTTGTCTGAAAAGAGGATCGAGCCAAGGCCGAATTAATGCTAAAGTATGAGTGCCTAAATAGAGCGCAGCTAAGAGCGCTTCAAAACTATCAGCTACAGTCGATTCTAACGCAATGGAATCACGACGCAAACTATCAGTAATTAGTAAATAGCGATCAAACCCGTAAGAATTGGCAATTTCTGCTAAAACGCGATCGCTAACCAGCACAGATCGAACCGCCGCAAAATCTCCCACTGGCAATTCAGGATAAATCTCATACAACAACTCAGAAGCCGTTAACCGCACCACTGCATCCCCAATAAATTCTAATTGTTCATAATTGGCTTTACTATCAATAGTGGGGTGTGTTAAAGCTAGATCTAATAAATGCCACTGAATAGATGTTGTATCAATGATACCCAACCGTTCAATCAGTTGCTGGAGTTGTTGCTGTCGCCTCGGATAGCCAATAGACATGGAGTAAGAAGATCCAAAAAGCGGGTTGAAGTCAAAGAGAGAGCCAGACATAAGCCGGATTCTGTTATCCTCTCCATAATAGAGAAAATGGCCGTTATCTATCTGGGATGGTTGTTACCAAACACCTCATGCGGTACCTCCATTAACGGAACCGGTAAAAGACCAACCGTTGTTCCTCCGACCTTGCTCCCAACCGGGGTTTACCGAGCCAGTACCTCACGATACTGCTGGTGCGCTCTTACCGCACCTTTGCACCCTTACCCGTAGAAGTCAGAAGTTAAATTCATCATTCCCGTTGGCGGTATGTTTCTGTGGCACTCTCCTCACGATCGCTCGCACTGGGCGTTATCCAGCAAGTCTGGTCTTTCGGGAGTCCGGACTTTCCTCAGACTCAGCATGAGTCCGCAACAGCCTGCGCTGACTCTCTCTATTGTTTATATAGCGCTTTACGTAGCGATCGGCAAGCTTGTCGTTGGGAATAGGGGAGAAAAATACTGACGACATAAAGCTTTCAGCAATTCACAACTGATGAATCTGTTAATCGAAACTGCAACTTACTATGTTTTTGTTATGGAGGCGATGCGTAAAACCCCCGCGATTTATCCGGGGGATATAAGCGAGGGTGACGAATTAATTCGTCAATGATTTTTTTTTATGCTATTGTAATTAATATAAAATTAAAAAGAGTTAGTCAAGCATTGATAGTTTTTGAGTTCAAAGCAAAAGGCAAAGATCGCCAGTATGAAGCAATTGACGAGGCTATACGCTCCTATAAGTTCATCCGCAACTCTTGTCTAAGATATTGGATGGACAACAAAAAAGTGAGCAAATATGACCTCAATAAATATTGCAAGGTACTAGGGAAACAATATCCTTTTGCCAACAAACTCAACTCTCAAGCTAGACAGTCTGCGGCTGAATACACATGGAGTGCAATTAGCAGGTTTTACGATAACTGTAAACGCAAAGTACCTGGAAAGAAGGGATACCCTAAGTTTAAGAAACACGCTCGTTCTGTTGAGTATAAGACTTCCGGTTGGAAACTATCAGAGGACAGAAAGGCAGTTACCTTCACCGACAAGAACAATATCGGCAAGCTTAAACTAAAAGGAACCTACGATTTGCACTTCTACCAACTCGAAGACATTAAAAGAGTTAGGTTGGTTAGAAGAGCTGATGGGTACTATGTACAGTTTTGTATTTCAGTTAATGTTCGGATAGAAACTGAGCCAACAGGAAAAGCTATAGGTTTAGATGTTGGAATCAAATATTTTTTGGCAGATAGTTCAGGAAATACTATAGAAAATCCTCAGTTCTACAGAAAATCTGAAAAACAATTAAACCGTGCTAATCGCAAGAAATCTAAAAAGTACGTTCGTGGAGCGGGGCCGCAGTCGAAAAACTACCACAAGGCGAGGTGTAGATCTGCTCGGAAACATTTAAGAGTAAGTCGGCAGCGTAAAGAGTATGTTAAGCGAGTTGCATACTGCGTAATCCACTCTAACGATGTGGTTGCTTATGAAGACTTAAATGTCAAGGGTATGGTAAAAAATCGACATTTTGCTAAATCAATTTCAGATGTAGGCTGGTCAACTTTTCGCCATTGGTTAGAGTATTTTGGGGTTAAATATGGGAAGCTAACGATTCCAGTTGCGCCTCATAATACTTCTCAGAACTGCTCTAACTGTGGAAAAAAAGTTAATAAGTCTCTATCAACAAGAACTCACATTTGTTCGTGTGGATACACAGAAGATAGAGACATTAACGCTGCCAAAAACATTTTGAAAAAAGCTCTAAGTACCGCAGGGCTTGCGGAATCTTTAAAGCTATAGCCTGACGGCAGGCTGGCGCTAAGGGGAGTTTGTACCTCTTTTAATGTTGGAGCAATCCTGCATTAGAAAGTGTGAACTGTGAACCAAGAATCCCCCGTGCGTGACTCCGGGGGAGTGTCAAAATGCAAATCACTACTATTACGATACTCTTTTAGTCAAATATTTTACAATGATTATTGGTACCACTGAAGCTGCTAAAATTTTAAACATCTCTACGGCTCGCCTCAGAACATTACTGATCGCTGGGAGAGTTGAAGGGGCTTACAAAACTGGAAAAATGTGGTTAATGCCGCTATTTAATGGCAAACCTATTATTAGACGCTGCAAGAGAGGACCTGCTCCCCGTTGGCGTAATCCCAAGAAGCCGGCAAAAACAATTATCCATGTCAACTCCCACAGGATTCGACAGAATCAAAAACAACAAGAAAACCAGCCCGTCATTACAGTCAAGACAGGTAATACAAATACTTATGGACACGAGGTAGAAATACCAGGAGGATGTCGCGTAGTTTACCGTCCCAATAGTTCTAGGTGTGGTGCGAAAGTTTGGATTGAAACGCTGTATGGTGTCACAGTCACTTCTGTGAGTTCTGATGCCCATTGCCTGTCAGGTTAGATGTAGGGTGGGTTAATAATCCACCATTCAAGACTCAATTAAGTAGCAAAGAGTTTTTAAATGTTAATCTTGAAAATAGATGAACAGGATAGTTTTACCTGACTTTAAATTATCCTGATAACTCTACTTGCTCTCCTCCAAAGTGTTAGAATTTATGGCATCCTCAAAAAATAAAAAGTTAGAGCCTTTGATAAAAGGAAGTTATTCCATCCCTAGTTTTGTTTTAAGGAAGGCAAATTATAATCCGGTATATGATATTGCTATCGTCAAAAAAGGAAAAGATAAAAAACTACATTTTTTTAGAATAGATGATGTAGATGATGAGAATTCCGAATTATACGAAATTTCGGCTGATGAAGCTTGGGCAGATTATGCCGATCAACTATTATCCGCTGCAATCAGTCACGATATTATTCCAGCCTATGAGAAACTGTTAGAAGAGGATGGATGGAAAAATGATGATGGTTTTGATAGCCTTAGTCTATCCGTTAGATTTATGTTAGAAGATTATCAAGAGGAATTTAATTACTATGAGACTCCCTCAAAAGCGATAAAATCTTTACCGAAAACTCATGATGATTGGTTAGCTTAATTACTCAAGCAATGGCAATTTCAGCAACCGTTTATACGCTACAGTTTGTGTAAGTATAGTTATACAATCTTTTATCCTAACCTGACTTATGAGTCTAGCGAAGACCGATTTTATTGTAATCCTAATTCTGACGAATTATTATCGTCACTGAAAATTTATTGTGAACATATCAGTGATGATCCTGAAGATATTGAAATGATGAAAAATACTATTCATGATATTGTTGCGCTGGCTCCTTCTAGAAAAGATAACGAAAAAGAGATTAATGCTTTGGCGAAATATAAAGCTCTCAATCCAGAAATAATAAAAGAAGCAATTACAGAAGCGATTGCAAATATAAAAGCTGTGATAGGTTTAGATCGTGAGGAAGCCTATATAGCTGAAATTGAAGCAGTTTTTCAACCTTTTATCGAAGATTAGGAATTGTATTCGGTTATTTGAGTGAAAGCATAAACCGGAACAAAACTTTTAATAATCTTCATAAACAACCTAAAGTTTGTCGAGGGATGATTGCCGGACAAATTCTACGGATAGATCTCAGTATTGTAAGGCGTAGCGTATCTTCGATAAAGTTATGTCCAGGCGCGGAAAAAAGTATTCTCTTGCCATGCCTGAGCAGTCCGTGCTTTAATTGCCGCCATTTGGTCAGCATTCAACGCTTGAAACTGTTGAGCGACTCTGAAGTTAGACGTTAACTGTTCGACTGATTCTGCGGCAATAATACAACAATGGACACCCGCTAAGGATAAGACATAACCCATGGCTTGTTCCATATTATCTAAAACACCATTACGAAATATTCGCCCATAAGCCGGGATTTTCATCGCAATAACTCCGACCTGACGCTGTTGTGCCACAGGTAAGACGGTTGAAGCAAACGGGCGCGGATGATGCGGGTCGGCGGCATTTAAGGAAATTAACGTCGTATCAAACGGATAACGTTGTAACCCAGCCGCAATCACATCCGGTTCGTGGTGTCCGGTAATACCAGAATATTTAATAATACCTTGTTCTTTGGCTTCTTCAATCGCTTTAATAGCCCCAGTATTACTCAAAATTTGATCTAATTCTTCATCAAAAGAAACATGATGTAATTGCCATAAATCGATGTAATCTGTATTTAAACGTTTGAGCGATCGCTCTAATTCTCGCCAAGCCCCATCTCGATCTCGTCGAGCAGTCTTTGTCGCTAAAATAACTTGAGAACGGTATGGGGGTAAAACCTTGCCTAAATTCTCTTCACTCGGGCCATAACTGGCGGCGGTATCAAAATAGCGAATCCCTAAGTTTAATGCGGCTTCAATTTGTGCGACGGCTGAGGCTTGTTGTCCGCGTTTTGATAACGGGGTTTGTCCGGCTCCCCCTAAGCCAAAAATGGGTAAATTTAAACCTGTTTTTCCTAAAACTCGTTGCGGTAAGGGAGATGTTGTGGGAAGTTGAACATTAGAAGTCGCAGCAATTTCTGCACTCGGTTGTTTTAACGCCGCATGACCGATAATACCGCCCGCAACAGCAGCGCCTGTGAGGATAAATTGTCGTCGAGTGGTTGAATGGGTCATGGTCGTCAAATGCTCGAAAAACTTGCCTCTAATTTTAGCGAAATATCTGTATATTGGTCATAGCACTAGGTTGTATTGATGTGCATCGCGCTATTTTACAAGACAATAAAATAACATAAGCGCAATTTTTATTATTATTCACTCAAACAGCACTTGACACTTTTCCCTTTTGCTTAACTTGCTATCATTACTTAGGGCGTAGCGCGATAACTATTGCGATGAAAATCAGCACTCCGTCAGCGCTGATGAAAAGTTTTTATGTTTTAATACCAGTCAAGAACAAGCTTATTTGAAGAGCTGAGTTTAGAGTTTTAGAAGAATCATTAGAACCAGTCAAACTCAATTGGAGTAAAGAATTCTTCAAAGAATCCTTCCGGTAGGGTTACAACTTCACTACCCACGCCCATTATCTCTTGCTGAAATTCTGCCGGAATAAACGTTCCTTCCTCAATAAGGATAACCTGTTCAGGTAATGATGCAAGATATTCTTCTGATGTTCTTAATGCTATTTGTTGTTCTATTTGGGCTAATTCCTCTTCAGCACTCTGCGTCTGTAACAAAGTATCTTCGACATATTCTATTTGCTCTTGGTCGGCTCCTGAGGTTTCTAATTCCTCAAGGTATTGAGTTAGACTATCTACATCGGCTGCCCGACCTCCTAAAGGATCTATAAAAGGAGCAGAATTATCTGTATTGGCAAGAAGCTCTGCCTCAGCATTGTCTGAATAATTCAATAGATAAGAGAAATCTTCATCACTGAGAAATTTCATTGAATCTAGGGTTGCGTATGGATCGCTAATTTCATGAGCTGCACCTGTAATACGTGCGGAATACTCTTGCTCTCCTGAAATATCAATCAGCAGATCTGCTCCTTCCCGTCTAAACTCCACAATGTATGGAGATTCTTCAATAGTATCAGAAAGACTCGTCTCAAAATCAATAGAATTTCCGACCGAAAATCCTAACCCATCACCAACTATATTAATATCAGAGCCAGTATTTCCGAAAAGATCGTCATTACCTTTGTGCTCAGAAACTAAATCATGACCTCCCACTCCAAAAAGAGAATTACTGTCTCCAAATCCAGATAATTGATCGGCATCCGGGGTTACTTCCAAAAAGTCGTCTGTCCGATCTGCCTCGAAAATTCCCATATCTAATCTCAGGGAGATTATGAATTAATCTCCTAAGTTTTTCATAGAAAATCTATTTATTTGCTTATTTATTAATAAGCTGTCACGCTTTTAAATTGCTGATTGATGCAAGGTAACGGGTAACGGGTAAATTCGAGAAATAGCGTCGGCCTAAGAGGCATTCGCGGAGCGTTGCGTGATTCTTTCGGTCTCGCTCGAC
>JBARZE010000058.1:0-97259 GCA_049649525.1 Microcoleaceae cyanobacterium | reverse complement strand
CTGATGGTGACGAAGGCGCTGGCGATACCATTTTTCCGCCCGAATTGATTAGTAATATTACTGATTTTGGGCAAGTCGAAGAAGATGGTATTGTTACCGCTAGTCTTACTATTGCCGAAGGCGCAACCGTTGCCACATTTGGGGTAGCTGCCTTTGAAGATGATTTAGTCGAAACGGGTGAAACTTATTCGTTTACGTTGCTGGAAAACGAAAATTACATCGTTGACCCGGCTTCCACCACAATTACAACAACAATTGAAGATAGCATGACTGAACCCACTGTTAGCCTGACTCCCGCCACTGTTACGGCGACAGAAGGAGAAACCTTTGCTTGGAATTTAAGTTTAGACCAACCTGCACCCGAGGGGGGTTTATCTTTATTCTTGCCCATTACTGAAAATAGCGATCCTGCACCTGGAGATGTTGAATATTTTGTTGAAGGGAGCAATAATATCTCAGATTTTGAGTTTGTGACAACTTCATCAATCTCTCAAATTTATGCATTCGGAGATAGTTATTCAGATGATGGATTATCCTTTGAAATCTCAACCGATGCCGTAGCAGCAGGTGTAGAGGATTCCTTTATTTTACCCGCCGACCCCGAACGCGGACTTTATGATCCCGAAGGACGCTGGACAAACGGGCCGACAGCGGTTGAAGTATTGTCTGACACCCTGGATGTAGATTTAACCAATTATGCCGTCGGTGGGGCAAAAAGTGGTGCAGGAAACTATTACAGTTGGCTAGATTCTTTCCAAGATACAGGAGTATTCGGTCAAATCGATCAGTATTCTACAGAACTGGCAGGAGAAACTGCTGACCCGGATGCATTGTACTTTATCTTTGCTTCTGCCAATGACCTATTTGAATACACTGATTTTGGCTTACCGGGAACAGTTGAAGAATTAGCGGCCCAAACTGTAGAGAATATCGTCGAAGGCGTGACAGATCTCTCTGAATTAGGGGCGCAACAGTTTCTGATCGTCAATTCTTCAGACCTGGATATTCTGCCCGGTGTGATCGAGTTTGGACAAGTTGAAGAAGCCACTGTATTTACCGACGAGGTAAACGAACTGCTTCCCGAAGCTTTGGCAAGTTTGAGTCAGGAATTAGGGGTTGAAATTGCCCTCTATGACCATGTTGCCATTAGTGATGAGATTCGTTCTAACCCTCAAGACTTTGGTCTAACGAATGTAGACGACCCTTATCAACCTGTATTTCCGGTTGAAGAACCCCCCACAGATGCAGAAGCGGACGAATATTATTTCTGGGACGAGTATCATCCCACAGCCCAGGTGCATGAAATTATTGGCGAAGATATGGCCAGTTTCGTTAATTCTGAAATTGAGGATGATGACGTTTCAGTTGGCTTTAACTTAACTATTGCGGAAAGCGCAACAGAAGCGGTTTTAGTTTCTGAAGTGATTGCGGATGAGATCGAAGAAGGCTTAGAAACCTTCACCACAGCGATCGCTGAAAGCGAAAACTATAACGTTAACCCAGATCAAAACCAAGTTGTAACCAATTTATTAGATAGGGTCGATTCATCTACCATGATACCTACAATAAGCCTTTTTCCAAAAATAACAATTTCTACAGAAGGAGATACATCGACTTTTCAATACACACTAGATCAACCTACCCCCGAAGATGGATTAAAGATAAATTTCGTAACGATTCAAGTTACTGAGTCAACACCAGGGGATGCAATCTTCAACCTAGAAGCCAGCGACGGTATTCTCAATTTTGAGGAGCTTGTCTCAGATGACGTATCCCTTGGTGGTACCGTTACCTTAGCCCCTGGTCTAACTGAAGCGACATTAGTTCTAGATACAGTCGCTGATGATGTTGCAGAAATCGACGAAATCGGTATATATACAATAGCTGATGGGGAGGATTATCGCGTAAATCCCAATCAAAGTACCACTACTGCCATCTTTACCGACCGAACAATCGTTTCTTTAACCACTTCGGAAGTTAACGTTACTGAAGGAGATACTTTTGCTTGGAATTTTAGTTTAAATCGACCCGCCCCCGAAGGTGGATTAACTCTAAGTTTACCCATTACTCTCAATAACGATCCAGAACCTGGGGATGTTATTTATAACGTTGAAGGTAGCACGAATATTGAAGACTTTGGTTTCATTACCCAAGATGATGTCTCCGTTGGTTTTACCTTAACTATTCCAGAAGGCGAAACAGAAGCAACATTAGTTTCCGAAGCGGTTGTTGATGATATTGCAGAATTCGACGAAATTTTTACCACGGTTTTAGCCGATGGTAATGAATATGTTGCTAATCCTGTTAGTAATCAAGTGGTTACAACCATTGTTGAGGATGGTGTTGCGCCTCCATCTTCTGCACCCGTTGTTAGCATCACTCCAAGCGCATTAATTGCCGCTGAAGGAGAGACATTTGCTTGGGATTTCACATTAGATCAACCCGTCCCCGAAGGTGGGTTAACCCTCTCATTACCCATTACTCAAAATAACGACCCAGCACCTGGGGATGTGATTTATAACGTTGAAGGTAGTACGGGTATTAGCGATTTTGAGTTCATTGTCGATTCGGATATCTCGATTGGTTTCAGCGTGACTTTAGAAGAAGGGATAACTGAAGCCACATTAGTTTCCGAAGCGGTTGCAGATGATGACGACCTTCAAGAAGATGCCGACGAGATTTTTACCACGGTTTTAGCCGACGGGGTAGACTACAGGGCCAATCCCGACAGTAACGAAGTACAAACGTTTATTACCAGACAAACAATAGTCAGCTTAACCCCCGAACAAGTTAGCGCTACTGAAGGAGAAACATTCGCATGGAATTTTAGTTTAAATCAACCCGCCCCCGAAGGTGGATTAACCCTCTCGTTACCCATTACGTTTAATAACGATCCCGAACCTGGGGATGTGATTTATAACGTAGAGGGTAGCACTAACATTACCGACTTTGATTTCCTAGTGGTAGATGACATATCCGTTGGTTTTACTCTAACTATTGCTGAGGGCGAAACGGTCGCGACATTAGTGTCTGAAGCTGTTGCAGATGATATTGCAGAAGTCTCGGAGATTTTCACCACTATTTTAAATGACGGGAACAATTACAGAGCCGATCCTTTAAACCGGGAAGTGGTAACAACTATTGTTGAACAAGATTCATCACCCACAATTAGCGTATTTGCAGAACCCACAGAAGTCGAAGAAGGGTCTCAACTGTTGTGGAATTTTGATTTAACTGAAGCTGTACCCTCAGGTGGTTTAGCGGTGGAGTTAGACTTAGTCGAAGATACTGACCCCTTACCGGGAGATATCACATACTTCGTTGAAGAAGACAGTGAAAATATTACTGACTTTGAATTAGTTATCGATGAAAGTACAGGTTTAATTGACAAAGCCGTTGTAACTTTAGCTGAAGGCGCAACCAGTGCTACTTTAGTCAATGATATTATTGCCGACAATGCTACCGAAGGGCCGGAAAGTGTCAGTTTTGCCTTAGCTGAAGTCGAAGGATATACCGTAGACTCGGATGTAAATGCGGCTAGCTTCACTATCCTCGATACTTCCACTGGAAATGACACAATTGTTGGTGATGAGGGGGATAATGTCCTGACTGGTCAGGACAGTGATAACCTGATTGCAGGGGGTCTCGGGAATGATGAAATCACAGGCGCAGGTGGGGATGATGTGTTGCGGGGTGACCTCAATAGTCGTTCTTCCGGTGGTACAGTCGGCGGCAATGATACCATTTCTGGTGGTGCGGGTAATGACCGTATTGGTGGTAAAGCAGGCGATGATGAGTTGTTTGGTGATGATGGTGATGACCAAATCTGGGGTGATGATGGTGATGATCTAATTCGCGGCGGTTTAGGGAGTGATGTCCTGATTGGGGATGACTTCTCTGGTGGTGCGGGGGCAGATACCTTTGTACTCGCCGCAGGGGAAGGAACCGATACCATTATTGACTTTGAAGTTGGGGTAGATCTTATCGGTTTAGCCGATGGTTTGACGGTTGAAGATTTAACTGTTACCGCCTCTTCAAGTAGCACTACAATCGCATTCGGTGATGAAACCCTAGCAGTTCTTGAAGGGGTTGTCAGTGGCAGTGAGATTGATTATGCACTGGTTTAATCCCAATCTGTAGAAACTCATTTGTAGGGGGCAACTCGCCCTCTACACGCTATTGGCCACCTAGAATAAAAGTTTTCGTTATTTCCGACAATTAAAAGCAACCCTGTTATTACTGTTTGAGTTGTTCAAGTTCCTCTTCTCGTCCCGCATCACGATCTTGTGGTGTTAACCATTCTGGCCATAAACCCGCGATGAATTCTTTGGTTGTTGCACTAGCATCTCGCATCGGCTTGGGTAGAAACATAAGGCTATCCCCAGAGATAATAAATACGATCACTGCTAATGCAATTGACATTCTCAGCAGTTGCTTGACTGGATTCATAGTAGGTTGATAGAGATCATAATCATAGAGTTATTTTGATTTTAAGGTAAATCGTTACTTGTCAATCATAATCGAGGGTAATTAACTGACATATTAGATTATTGAATTCTTCAGTCTCTACATTTTTTAGATAATTGTACTATTTTTTATCATTGTGATTTCGCCATAAATAAATCACTAACCAAACAATTACTGCACTCAGAGATGCACTAGCGATCGCAAAAAACAACTGTGCTGCTGGGTTAGGCCAGGAGTCTGGTAAAAACGGTCGATAGCCTACTTCTTTCTCTAATTTACCGAATTCCACACTTTGGACTAAAGATCCGACCGCCCATCCTGCACCCGCAGTTACAATAATATCTTGAAAATTACGATCGCGTTCTGCCCTTTCTATGGCTAAGCGATCGCGAATGTCACTCATTTGACTTTCAAGAAAATTCAAACCCAGTTTGAGAAACTTATAATTTTTATTCGTTTGCCGCAAAAACTTATTTTCAACCCGTTCAGCAAATTGATTCAAGAAACTCAGATCTGTGTGTCTTTGCTGACCCTTAATTAATTCTTGACTGGCTTTATCTTCTATTAACTGCAAACGTTCTATATAATTCCCTAAATTAATTTCCATTGCTTTTTTGAGGAATTTAATATGATATAAATTCTTTCTATATTCTCCCTGTAATTTCTGTGCGTCTTTCAAAGTTTTTCTCAATACTTTTAAGTTTTCCTGCTTCGATAATTGTTGATGCAAAGAAGTCCTGATATTTTCCCACTTAGAATAAAATTCTTGAGTCTGATTAGAAACAGCTTCAATTGTTTGATAGAGCCAAATAATTTTATGATGAAAACTAAATAAACGAATCCAATCGTCATAATATTTGTTATTGTCAATCTCATAAGCTTCTTGCTCTGAAAAAAAAGTAATGATTGTATGATTTTGTTGAGTTAAATTTAATTCAAAAATAGGCGATCCTAAAAATAGACCTTCTCCAAAATAGTCTTGCTGCCATTTATTATCCGGTAAAAATTCTTGATAATATGCCTTTGCATACTTTTCAGCCGAGATTATTATTTCTCCTTCAGTTGGAGGTAAAATCCCTGAAAGTTTCCAAGTTCGCCCTAGATTCCCTGTTTGATGATTTAAACGTTGCTTTAGCTCTTCTTTTAAAGTTTTAAACGGTTTTACTGCTTCATCTGATGCGCCAATTGATACAGCAATTAATAAAGCATAGGTATCAAAAATAAAGATAGGATAATACCACCCTTTTCCTTGATATTGATTTTTTTTATCTATCAAAGATGTTTTAAAAAAATGATTTAATGGTAAATTTGGATCTGAGTAAAGTTCCTGATATTCCTTTAAATCAAAAGCTGCATTAAATTCTATATTTTTATTCTCTTGAGATCCGAGTTCTTTTTGCAACTCATAGGGTAGCTTTTCTACAAATTGAGCAAAGCGTTCATCTTTATTTTCACAATTATCTCCAAAAGCCTGCTTTAAATCATATAGATATAGAAAAATTGTAGGCTCAATTATATTTTTCATTAAAATTATACAATATTACTATTCACAACCTACTGTTTTTTTAGAGTTATAATTTCCGTCGTTTTTTTTCCTACCCAAGAGATTTCGAGCTGTTTTAACTGGATTTTCTGTTGCCAACACTATCATCGCCATATTTGAGATATGATTATCATCAATCACCATATTTGAGACAGAATTACCATCTTTATCTGCTGGTTCAGTTGGTATTTGAACTTCCCTTTTTTGTTGATCGCTTGATTGAGCTGGAATCACTTTTTCTAAGTCATTCACTGTTGGAAAAAGATGACTGATTTCTTCATCAGCCATTTGATTGAGTTGCTGTATTGCCTCTACAAAATGTTTTTTAATTGCTCCTGCACCATTAATAAAATCAAAAACCTCAGGTTTGACTCCTGTTTCCCATTCATAATTCTCCTCTAGTCGTTCTGAAATATTCCTTAATTTTTCTTTCTCCTGTGAACTCAGAATATCTAACTCTTTGAGAGATAAAAGTAATGCTTGTAGTGTTTGTGTTTGAGATAAGTCTGTAAACATTTGAGATCAGAGTTAAAAAAGGGTTTACGAGCCGTATCAATATTGTCAACCTGAACAATTAATAAAATGATTGATTATTTTTCAGAACATCCGCTCACCTTTCCGGAAGTTTTAAAAAAAACACAGAATGATTGAGCATGAAACCAGAAAACGAGGGGAGAAGCAGCGAGTGATGACATTTGAAGCTTTAGTCGTTGGAATTAATCGATATATTGAATTCTCTGATCTACAATATGCGGCGGCAGATGCAGAGGCGATGGCACAATGTTTAGAAAAATATACCACTATTCAGTCAGTAAAACGCTTACCGACAGAGAAACGGAATCAAAAGCGAGTGACGACTGAAGCGTATTACCCTAAAAAATTAACCTCTACAGAAACACTCAAAAAAGCCATCCGAGGCTTACTTCATCTAGATAGCAAAAATCCACCACCAAATACTATCTTATTTTATTTTTCTGGACATGGTGTCCGGTATCAAAATCAAGGTTATCTTGCGACTAGAGATTATAGTCCTACTCAAAATCGATGGGGAATTCCTATCTCTTGGTTAGCAGAACAATTGCAAAAGAGTAAAGTTAAACAACAAATTATTTGGCTGGACTGTTGTCATGCGGGAGAACTATTAAATTGTTTACCATCAGAAGATGACAATCACATTCGCTGTATTATTACTTCTTCTCGTGATAATGAATATTCTATCGAAGATCTCAAGAATGGTCATGGACTGTTAACAGCAGCTTTACTCAATGCCTTAGATCCTACTAACCGTCAGAATCATCCCAATGGATTTGTTCTGAGTCATGATTTAGAAGCTTTAATTCTTGATAAATTCAAACAAGACAAAGTTAAGCATCATCCTCAATTTTTCAATTCTGAAACAGCTATTATTTTAACTCAAGCTCAACCCCAAGCCTACATCGGAAAATCTCCCTACCGAGACTTAAAATACTTTACAGAACAACCAGAAGATGCTGAATTCTACTATGGACGGGAAAAAGTTACTGAACAATTAATTGAAAAGGTTAAAAAGAATAATTTTTTAGCGGTATTAGGGACAACTGGAAGTGGTAAATCTTCTTTGATGCGAGCCGGATTATTATATCAACTGAAACAAGGACAAAAAATACCGGGAAGTAATAACTGGAAGTATTTAGGCAAACTCAAACCCAGAGAAGAACCTTTTAATCGACTCAAGCAGCTTTTGGGAGACGATTTAACTTTAATAGAAGCGATTAAGAACTCTCGGGAAGAGCGAGTCATTTTAGTTGTCGATCAGTTTGAAGAATGTTTCACAATGTGTCAATGTCAGGAGCAGCGGCAGAAGTTTTTAAGTGCATTAGTTGAAGCTTTAAAAAATGACAATAATAAGTTCTGCTTAATTATTGGGATGCGAATTGATTATTTAAGTAATTTACTCGACTCTCGTACAGGTTTTGCGACTTATATAGCAGGTAAAAATAAACAAGTTTTCGTCACTCCACTACAACAGAAAGAACTAGAGCAAGCTATTATTCAACCCGCCAAAAAAGCAGGTTTACAAGTTGAGCCGGGATTAGCGGTTACCATTAGCAATGATTTATTAAATTTACCGAGAAATTTGCCATTACTTCAGTATGTGATGACAAAGGTTTATCAGCAGGCAGAAAAGAGTAAAGAACCTCGGTATTTAACTCGGAAAATGTATGAGTCTTTAGGTAATGTTAAAGAGATTTTAAAAGAACGAGCCGATCAATTTTATGAAAACTTAAATTCAGAAGATGAAAAATTAGTGGCTAAAAAAATATTTCTAGAACTGACTCAACTCGATCAAGGTCGATATAGTCATCGACGGATCAGAAAACAAACTCTAATTAATCGTCACCATCCTCAGCAACTTGTAGATCATGTTATTCAAAAATTAGAAGAAGCAGGACTAATTACGAAAGAACATGAAAGTTTACCCATTATTGAAATTGCTCACGATGCCTTGATTTATGAATGGGACAAACTCCATGAATGGGTGAGAGAAAATAAGATATTTTTAAAACTTCGAGATGAAATTGAATTAGCTGCAAAATCTTGGAGACATAATAGTTTACTGACCTCCTCAACATCAGAAACATCAGATTTTCTTTGGAAGGGAAACAAGCTTTATTCAGCTCAATACTATCTTAATCAATATATAAAATTAGGTTATCTCAGTGAAGATGCTGAAGAGTTTATTCAGAAAAGTACAGAAGCAGACGAGAAGATAAAGCAGTATAGAGAAAAAGGAATACAGAAATTAAAAGATGCAGAACAAAAAGCTAAAACAAGAATGTGGATAGTAATTATAGCTACTATTGGAGTTTGTATTTTTGGAGGAACTACATTGAGAGCTGAACAAAAAGTATTGACATCTCAACAGAGAACACAACTTCGAGAAAAAGCTGCAGATATTCGGCGTTTTATTCATATTAATCCTTTTGAAGCATTAGTTAGAGCGATAGCAGCAACTCATTCAAGTCAGAATATATTTGGTAAAAATAAAGTATTACTAACTGTACAGGGAAGTTTACGAGAGTCTATTCAACTGGCTTCACAAGAAGAAGTGTTAGTCGGACATGAAAGTACCATTCTTTCTATTGCAGTAAATCCCGAAAAGCCAGATCTGATTGCTACAGCAGGAAGTGATAGTAAAGTTTGGATTTGGAGGCGTAATGGCTATCCTTTAGTTCGAGCGCATGACACTCAGCAAACTAATATTAGTACCATTATCTTTGCTCGTAATGGTGATGTAATGACAGGCGGAATAGATGGCAGTATAAAAGTATGGGAAATAAATAATAATGATAATGAGTTAGAAGAGAAAAAGGAAAAAGGATATAATCATCAAAGTTCTATTTTAGTGATTGCAGTTAATCCTAAAACAGGTGATATTGCTAGCAGTGATGCAGATGGAAGAGTCCAACTCAGGAACCTGCAAACCGGGAAATCTGATGAGATTTCACTAGGTCATAAAGGCGCTGTTCGTACACTTGATTTTAGTCCTGATGGAAAGTATTTGTATAGTGCAGGAGAGGATGGGAAAGTGAAACAATGGAACACAGAAACTAAAATATCTTCTGATATTCTGTCTGAAGCTAAAGGAGTCATTCAGTCTGTTGCAATTAGTCCAAATGGAATATATATTGCCAGTGGTAATCAAGCAGGCGAGATTACAATTAGGAATCAGAACACTGGAAAATTAACAACTTTGCCAACTCGTCCAGAAAGTATTAATACCCTCAGTTTTAGTTCTGATAATCAGTATTTAGTCAGTGGTGGTGAAGATAAAGTTGTTCGGGTTTGGAACTTAACAAACTCTGAACTTGAAAATGAATTTAAGGGTCATGGAAAAACAATCAATACAGTTATATTTAGTCCAGATAATCAATATATTTATAGTGGCAGTGATGATACCTACTTGCGGTTATGGAGTTTAGAAGAAGATCCTCAGTTTGGTAATTGGTGGACTCATGATCATCGAGTTACATCTGTATCAGCGAGTGAAAATAATCACATTGTATTTGGTAGTGAAGATGGCAAAGTGTTTATATGGGAAAAAAAGAAACAAGAGGTAACGCCGCTACAAACGAACTCAAACTCTCCAGTTAATGCGGTTGCAATTAGCCAAAATGGAGAATTAATTGTTAGTGGTAGGCAGGATGGAAAATTAATCGTTACAGGTAAACAGCAGAGTATACAGGAGAATACTTCAACGAAGTGGGAAGATGCTGCTATTTCTAGCGTTGCCATGACTCCAGATGGAAGATTTATTGTCAGCGGTAGTGAAAATGGTAAAGTTCGCTTATGGACATTTGAAAATCATCAAATTAAACTGAATAAAATTATTCAGAAAAAAGACCAGAGTGCAATTAAATCGGTTGCCATTAGTGAGAGTGGAAATCTAATTGCTTTTGGTAATGAGCAGGGTAATATTAAATTATGGAATCAAACAACAGAAGCAAATCAGCTTTTTAAGGGTCATAAAGGAGCTGTTAATGCTGTTACTTTTAGTTCAGATGGAAAATACCTGATTAGTGCAGGCAAAGATAAAACAGTGCAAGTTTGGGATACTCAGAAACAACAGCAAATCGGTAATGTTTTACGAGGACATCGCCGAGGTGTAAATTCTGTTGTTATTATTCCTTCATCAACCGATGAATTACTTATTGCTAGTAGCGGAGAAGGAGGAACATTACGGTTATGGATGTGGAATATAAAACAGGAAAAAGGAAAACATATTGCTCAATTGGTTCAAGAATACAAAGGAGCAATTAATGCTTTAGCAATTCGTCCGGATGGAAAAGAAATTGTTAGTATCGCAGGGAAGGAAATTCGGACTTGGCAGGGTGAAACATGGGAAAAATGGCTAGAAAAAGCCTGTGAACTTTGGCAAGGAGAGGAGTTAGAATTTATTAACAAAAAAGAAGGAACTCAGATTTATAACCGTGCTAAATCAACCTGTGAACCCATTTGGGAAAATAAAAATTTGATTTAATGATTAGTAATAAATCTATTAAACTAACGGCTCAATTTCTATCCAAACCCCTGTTTCTGGAGTGCCGGGTACAAATTCAACACTTAATTGAGGTAAACAACTGAGGCGGTCATCTTTTAATATTCCAGCACCATTTAATGTTAACGCATCGAGGCAAGCTCCAGCTAAGTTATCGATATCAGAATTAGTCCGATGATTACCAAAAAATCGCAGAGAAATTGCTGCTTTTTGTAAGGGGAATTTTGGAGTCGGATGCATTTCACACATTTGTCGATACAATTCAACCTCTGCCTGATTTCGCCAAGCACGATACCGTTGGGGTAAATGAGTCCCATTACGGGTTACACGAGGGCGAGCTTTTGGAACCACATTACCAGCCAAGCAAAATCGAATTACATCTGTTTTTGAGGAGGAAGACGGGTCGGGAGATGTCGGAACAAAATCAACGTCTATCACGGCTTCAGGAGGCGGCTCTACAGTCGGTTCTGAGAGGGTTTCAATCGGTGGTGAATTAATGAATGGTTGTTTCTGAGATGATGGGGTAGTCGGAGTGTGTGAGGTGGAAGTGGTCTGTTTAGAGGGCTTTTCCAGCGGATGATTGACAGGAGAAAAACGGACGGTTTGAGATGAATTTTGATGGCTTTTATCAATAGGATTTTTAGGTGTATCTGTGACGTGAGGCTGACGAGGAAATCTAACTAAATGAGAGTTAGATGCAATTCTAGATGAAGATAAAATTTTGGGAAAAGCAGAACATTTTGTTGCCATCTGCATATAAACTTGAGCAGTTTCTGGGCGCAGAGGACAATCTGTTGTTAACCAATGTTGCCATTGTTGAGGGGATAATTGCGATCGCAGTTCGATTAATTTTATCCCAGCATTACAAGCATGAATTAATGCAGTTTGAGGGGAATGAATACAACGCTGATGTTCGACATCAATCTGCTCAGTAATTGTGTTAAGTTGAGAAAATGAATTTTTAGGTTCGGAATTCAGTAATGCGTTGATCATCAGCGAAATTAAATAGGGTAAGTTGTTGCTTAATCTCTTTATTGTTATACACGAAACGGAGAAGATACCCCTGTTATCTGCTTCCCTGTGAACTCATTTTAGATGCCCGTCGCAGATTTAATTAAAACCCCAGGCTCTTTCTGCATGGGCAGCACATCTAAGGTATCGATTTCTGCACAATATTTCAAGTCATCATAACATTCAAGTCGCTGTAAACGTTGCCCATGACTGGCATAATTCAGCAGTTGATAGAGTTTGTCCTGCCATTGGGAGTATAAGGCCATCGCCCCATAAACTTCGTCATTCCCGGCTAATGTTTCTTGAGAATAGCCCATTTCGCTTACTAAACTCTGTGCGATCGCCCCGGCACAAATAGTATCTTCAAGGGAGTAAGTCCCTTCCCAGCCCGATCCCAAAATCCAAACGGTTTCCGGGGTATTCTGAGTCAGGTATTGAACAACGGTTTTACGGTTACTGAGGGCTGCTGTCAGCACTGTGGGGGCTGTCTGAACCCTTTGCAGGGCGCGAGTTCCGTTTGTGGTGGTCATGAATAAACGTTTACCCTCCACCACCTCAGGGGTGCAGTTGAGGGGAGAATTACCCAGATCGCAGCCTTCTACCATTTTCCCACCCCGCTCACCAATTCGGATGCGTTTCTCAGCGGGCCATTGTTGAGAGGCTTGCATCAATTGGTCAATATCACTAAATGCTTGTACTGCTTCTGCGCCCGCATTTAAGGCTGTGGCAATGGTTGTTGTTGCCCGCAACACATCCACGACAATAGCGCAGTCGGGTTGAGTCTGGGTGGGAGTTAGTTCGGGGGTATGGTAAATAAAGAGCTTCACAGTTCACCAAATTCAGTAAGCTTGCTAGTCTACTATTGTACGAGGGAATGACCGTTTGTCATGAATTATCTGCAATGGGTGGCAAAAATTTAATCTGTTTGATTGATTTGAGTTTGCACAACCATTAAAGAAAAATAGGATAATTTGAGCTGTGGATAATCGCTTAATCCATGATAAATTTTTTGTTGGGGTAAGGTTGCCCATTCTACAACATAAGCTTGTTCGAGTAAATTAAACTGTTTGAGAATAGCCCAAACTTGCGGGTAAACGGAACTGACTTTCATCAAAACTAATATATCGGTTTGCTTTAATATATTTTCTAGTTGTTCAATATGATAAAGTGTCGGTAAAATAGTCAGTTGTTGACTACGAATGGTTAGGGGAATGCCTAAACTTGCCACAGCAGCCAGAGGAGAACAAACCCCCGGAATTGTTATTACTTTTACTTCAGAATATAACTGTTGTAAAGTTTGGGCGAGATAAGTAAACGTACTATAAAAATTCACATCCCCTTCACAGGCAAACACCACATCTATTCCTTGTTGTAAATGAGATGCAACAATTTCGGCGGCTTTTTGCCATGCCTGAGTTAACTCAGTATCATCCTGGACATAAGGAAAGTGTAAAGGCAGTCGTTGTTGTTGTGGACTCAACAGGTGAGAAATAATACTTTCAGCAATACCGGGTTTACCATGAAGTCCGGCAGGAAACGCCACAACTGAGGTTTGTTTGAGTAAATTTAAGCCTTTGAGGGTGATTAATTCTGGGTCGCCGGGGCCAACACTAACGCCGTAAACTGTACCCCAAGCTGTGGTAGAAAACATCAAAATTAAAACTCTTCTAAGTTAGTAGAATATTATAACCTTAAGTGCAGCTTTTATGAACGATCAATGATCAATTATAATTCTGTTATTCATTCCTCGTTAGCTATTACAAGAACAGGCAACGCTATTAGATGGAATATTCTTCTTATTTAAATTCATCTGAGGTTGCGTTTTGACCGTTTCTGATGAACGCAAAGAAATCGGTAATTCCATCACAAATTTTGTCCCTTTATTCACCCGAGAAACAAAGTTTAACCGACCCTCATGTTCTTTTGTGATAATTTGATGACTGACAGATAAGCCCATTCCTACTTTTTTATCTGCTAGCTTTGTTGTGAAAAATGGATCGAAGATACGCGATTTTATTTCTTTAGGTATACCTCCGCCATTATCAGCAATACTGATAGAGATTCGGTTATCATCTAGAGTTTTTGTAGATATTTTAATCAGTTTTATCTTAGCTGAATGATTTTGTAGTGCATCAATGGCATTATCCAGCAAATATAAAAAGACTTGGTTTAACTGTTTAGGATAGCATTCGACTAAAGGTAGGTCATTATAATCGCGGATGATATTGATTTTTACAGAATCAATGGTTGGACTCAGTCGATATTGTAAAATACTTAAAACATTCTCAATTGCATCGTTGATATTGATTTGTTTAACAGAGGATTCATCTAATCGAGAGAACTTACGGAGAGACAGAATAATATCTTTAATTCGGTTTATCCCCATATCAGTAGATTTTAATAACTTAATAATATCTTCTTCAACAAATTCTAGATCGCTATCTTCAATCACATCCTGTACTATTTCAGGAGGATTTGGACAACACTTTTTGTAACTGTGAATCACATTTAGAAGCTCGTGAGTATATTCATTAAGGTGATAAAGATTACCCCCAATAAAGGCAGCCGGATTATTAATTTCATGAGCCATACCCGCAACCATATGGCTGAGAGATGACATTTTTTCACTTTGAATTAACTGAGTTTGAGTCTCTTTTAAACGGCGTAATTTTAGCCTTAATTCCATCTGAGAAATAACTTGTCGTCCTAGAATTTGCAGGGCTTCTAACTGCTCCGGACTTAAATCTCTGGGAACTCGATCAATTACACATAATGTTCCTAAAGCGTGACCCTCTGGCGTGACTAAAGGAGTCCCCGCATAGAAGCGAATATTTGGGTCAGAAGCGACTAAAGGATTATCTGCAAATCGTTCATCTTTTAAGGTATTGGGTACGACTAAAGGTTGCTGAGGCTTGTTGATCGCATGGGCGCAGAATGCTATTTCTCTCGGTGTTTCATCAGCATCTATACCGACTTTTGACTTAAACCATTGACGATGTTGATCGACTAAACTCACTAAAGCAATAGGTGTGCCACAAATAAAACTAGCTAATTTTGTTAAATCATCATAAGCGTCTTCGGAGGCAGTATCTAAAATATCATAGTTTTCTAAGGCTCGTATTCGATCTGATTCATTTTTAGGAAATTGTGGTTTTTGCATCTGAATTATTTTCTATAAGTGAAATCGTCTATTTACAATTAATATGGATCAATATGTAGCAACGTTTTCTCTTCTTTGATTATAGCAATAAAAATTCTAATAATTATAAACTGCTGTATGACATAAAAGAAACATTGACGGTTATTTAACTGTTAATCCCTTACAAAATAGTACCCTCAAACACTATACTTGTTATCAATGTAGAAGCGGTTAAAAAGTCTGACTCAAACGCACCAATATCAGTTATTCCTTGTTGAACCCTGTCTTCACCGCGTTGATCTATTGTTAAATCTAAAGGATTACTGCCCGTATTAATTGCAGGACTACCTAATAGAATGGCTTGAGTTTCAGTGAATCCACCATTATCTTGTAATGGTCCTAAAAGTGGATCAATCGGATTCTCAGTATTTCCGACAATATCACCCATTACTCCATCAGTAAAACCACCCGTGCCATCCCCATTTCCAATTAAGTTATTACCATTGGATGTAAAATCATTTCCCGCGATATCATCATCATCTTCATTGCCTGCAATAATTGTACTGGCTATATTAATTCGGCTATTGTAATCATTGTAAATTCCACTGCCATTATCAGCTTGATTATTACTAATCGTACTATTATTAACAATCAGTGAACTCTCGAAATCGTTATAAATTCCGCCCCCATTATCATTGGCACGATTGCCACTAATAGTGCTATTTTGAAGATTAATATCGCCATAGACGTTGGTAATCCCACCTCCGTCGTTATCGGCTTGATTATCACTAATGGTACTATTACGAATATCAGTCACTTGAATTGAACTACTAATACCGCCACCATCACCACGGGCACGATTATCACTAATGGTACTATCATTAACGCTTAATCCTCCGATGATGGTATAAATACCGCCGCCATCGTCATCGGCACGATTATCACTGATGATACTATTGCTAATGCTAACTGAGCCATAGCCAATAAAAACGCCGCCGCCATCGTCATCGGCCCGATTATCGGTAATAGTACTATTGCTTAACTCACCAAAAGTATTATAGTAGTGAACTCCTCCACCTGAATTGGCGGTGTTACCCGTAATGGTGCTGTTACGGATAGAAGCTGTAGCAAAGCGATGGTAAACGCCTCCTCCATTTTCCGTTGCATCGTTATCGGTAATAATGCTATCGGTAATTTCAGCTTGCCCATAACTGTTAACAATACCGCCGCCATCATCACCCGCCTTATTTCCCGTAATGGTGCTATTACTAATGGTAACTGTGGCGTAGTAGTAACTGAAGATGCCGCCGCCATCATCATCCGCGTAGTTACCACTAATGATACTGCTACTAATATCCGTTGTGTTGGCTTTGCTATAAATCCCACCGCCATAACGGGCGCTATTATCACTGATGGTACTATTACTAATATTAATGTCGGCTGTGTTGTAGAGACTGAATACACCACCCCCATTCAAATTCGCATGATTTCCTTCAACCGTCGTCTCACTGAGATTGGAGATACCGCCTAAGTTGTAAAGCCCCCCTCCATTACCCGCATTGGCGCTATTATCACTGATAGTACTGTTACTCAGATTAACGGTGCTACTTTCACTATAGATTCCACCTCCATAACTTGCCTGGTTATCGCTAACTTCACTCCCACTAATATTGATAACGGCTTGTAGGTTACTGATGCCACCCCCGTCATAAACTGAAGTATTATTGCTAATGGTACTATTCGTAATATTGGCTGTTGTGAAAAAGTTCCTGATACCGCCACCTTTGCTGACTGCTACGTTACCACTCATCACACTATCGGTAATATTAATAGTGCTATATTTGCTATAAATCCCACCGCTATCATCAGCCCTGTTGTCACTAATGGTACTATCGCTAATATCGGCTGCTGCGTCTAGGTTGAATATGCCCCCGCCATTATCTTCTGCTTCATTATTACTAATTGTGCTATCGTTAATCTCAACAAATCCCCCATTTTCATTAAACATTCCCCCACCAGAGAATGCACGATTACTCGTAATGTTACTGTCGCTAATATAAACCCTACTACGGCTGTTATAAGCCCCTCCCCCGCTATCTGCCCTGTTGCCCGTAATGGTAGTATCGTCAATTATGGCTGTATTATAAATATTAAATATTCCTCCACCCTCGTCTGCTAAATTGCCGCTGATGATACTATCGGTAATCTCGATGTTACTCTCATAATTAAAAATTCCGCCGCCCTGATTCGCCGCAAAATTATCTGTTATCGTACTATCTATAATTTCGGATTTCGTATATAGGCTGTAAACTCCACCCCCACTAAAACCCGCACTATTGCCGCTAACAATACTTTCACTGATCTTGAGATTACTATTGTTATTATCAGTGTAATTAAAAATTCCCCCACCTAGAGCCTCAGCATAATTACCCGTTACAATACTATTACTCAGGGTTAAATCTTCTATGTTGTATATCCCGCCGCCTTGCGTCTGATTAATAAATAAACCTTCCGCCACTCCGCCTGTAATCGTGAGTCCATCAATTGTAACTGTTGAAACCTGACTAACATCTCCATCATCAATTTTAAAGACTCGCGAGTTTCCTGCCCCATCAATTGTCAGCTCATCTGCTCCTAAACCTTCAATTATCAGGTCATCGGTAATCATTAATTCAGTTGTAGAAAGAGTAATGATTTCTCCTCGGAGGCTGCGGTCAAATTCAATCGTATCTGCCCCAGAATTAATATTGGCTTGATTAATCGCATCTCGCAGAGAGCCTGCACCTTCGTTATTTGTATTAGTAACAGTATAAATTGTCATTGCTACCCCTGAATAATTAAAGTTTAATATAAAAGCGTAGAACTCAATTTGATTTATATTCTTTTATTTAAAAATTTATTAGCTTTTATGTAAAAATAATATCAGAATTGTGCGATCGTATCAAGCTTTTTATAGATCGCTGAAATATTTCTTAAATACTCAGTCTATCGTTAGTCACTCAAATTCTGTATATTTAGCCAAAAATAAGAGTAATAATTCATCGGGTTATAACAGGTGATTAATAATTTGAACTAAACTGAATTTAAATATAAAGCTCTTTTCTTCCTGCCGATACTGTTGCAGAAGGTTCTTAGTCCGGGAAAAACAATGTTAACGGTGAACCCATTTCTGCCAATAAAAGAACAAGCTATTATTGAAAATTAATCGGTTCAAGGCTTTGTATTTTTGCAGGTAAATTAAGATTGATGATTTCTAAATTTTCATGCTTTATAATATTATTCATATTGCCACACCCCCAGCAATAAGCAAATTGCACACCCTATACTCTACTGCCTAAAAATCATGGGTAAACTCATTGGTTATGCCTCTCTTCCGGCCGATACGTTTGCCGAAGGTCCCCCATCTGGTGGTAACAATGGTGAAGGTGAACCGATTTCTGGTAATGGACGCACTGGCCCTTTTGAAAGTCAGCCTATTCAAGGATTTAGTGGGGTACAATTGGCCCCGAATAATAGCAAAGATAGCTTTTGGTTTTTATCCGATAACGGTTTTGGCGCGAAAGATAATAGCGCAGATTATTTACTACGAATTTATCAAGTTGATCCGAATTTTATCGGCAGTGAAGAAGGTGAGGGTACGGTTGAAATACAAGGATTTATTCAACTGTCTGATCCGAATCATTTAATTGCGTTTGATATTGTTAATGAAGACACAGAAGAACGTCTGTTAACCGGGGCAGACTTTGACCTTGAATCGATTGTTATTACTGAAGATAGTATTTTTATCGGGGATGAATTCGGCCCTTATATCTTGCAGTTTGACTTGAACGGGGTATTACAAACCGCCCCTATTTCTACACCGAATATAACCAGAGGAGAGTTAATAGAAGAGTTCGTATTTTCGCCTCAAAACAGTAATGTTTTAGCTGGGAATGCTCAAGCTAATTTACCGGGTTCGGGTGGCTATGAAGGCATGGCATATAATCCTGATTTAACCACATTATATCCATTATTAGAAAAACCTGTTGAAGGCGATCCAGACAATGCTTTAAGAATTTATCAATTTGACGTTTCGTCTCAATCTTTTACAGATATTGTCGGTTATTATCCCACTGAAGTTGCGGGTCATGCCATTGGTGATTTTACCCCAATTAATCAAACTGAATTTTTAGTAATTGAACGCGATAATAAACAAGGAGAAGAAGCCGAATTCAAGAAAGTTTTTAAAATAGATATTTCTCAAATAGATAATCAGGGTTTTGTCGAAAAAGAAGAAATAGTAGATTTGTTAAATATTGATGATCCAGATGATTTAAATAATGATGGCGACACTGTTTTTAGATTCCCATTTATCACCGTTGAAAATATCTTAGTTTTAGATGAAAATACAATTTTAGTCGCCAATGATAATAACTATCCGTTTTCAACAGGTCGAGCGCCAGAAATTGATAATAGCGAAATTATTCAAATTGAATTAAACCAGCCTTTATCAAACTTCAATCATTCTGTTGTTTCTTTTAATACAAGAAGTCCAAACTTGCAAGAAAGCAATTTTTATATTAGTCAAAGTTTTAGAACATTCCCAAATAGTTCATATTTATTCCCGTTAATTTTTGTTTTATTACTGATCTGGGCTTTCTTCTTAACAATAAGAAACCGATAAATAGTATAAAAATATCTTTTAAAAAGAAAAGTATTAACTGCATCTTGCATCTAGATACGATGGATCTAGAATTCGGATTCGATCAAATTAGTTCACAGATCACAGATTCAGAGTAACTGATATCACAGCAGAAGTTAATATTATTTGTTATTAGAACTCTAAATAAACTCTGTTCATAAATATTTCAAACTTAACAAAATTCAATCATCACTTTCGTTGAAGTATCTAGTTGCTGTTGCAAACATAAGTATCAATATTACCTCAATCGCTTTCTCTGTAAAGGTTTCATAAAATTTGAAAAATTTATTTAATCATGTTAATATTTATAAAGTTATACTATAGATGATTGACAACTTAACTCATTAACTATGATCAAAGCGGTTGATTTATTGAGAGGAGGGGGAGCGGAGGGCAGGGTATAATAATAATTTGAAAGATTGATTGAACGAGGGCAGAGGGTAGCAGTTCGACAGGCTCACTGACCGGGTAGAGGGCAGAAGGATAATAGTATAATTCTCTTACCGATGACTTCAAACATAATGACTTTCGACTTCTGCT
Source organism: Microcoleaceae cyanobacterium (assembly GCA_049649525.1). Taxonomy (GTDB): domain Bacteria; phylum Cyanobacteriota; class Cyanobacteriia; order Cyanobacteriales; family Microcoleaceae; genus JAAURB01. The sequence continues at coordinate 76,840 of JBARZE010000058.1, read as the reverse complement.
ATGAGCTACAAAGAACAGTTAATTTGGAAAAAAGCTATCAATTTAGCCGTTCGGTCTTATAAGCTCACTGAATATTTTCCCAAGTCAGAAATTTATGGAATCACATCACAAATCAGAAGATAAGCGCGTTTCTATCGCCAGTAATATTGCTGAGAAATACGGAAGGAAAGGAAAAGCTGATGCCCTCTGCCCTTTCCACGCCTGAGAAAAACTAAATAAAATATTAATAACTTAATTCATTGTGACGAATTCACCCTCTCGCTTTTCTGTTTCTTTGCGATCGCTGCTGACTATCCCTTTTCTGTTGCAAACCGTGAGTATTGTCGGGTTAGTCGGTTATTTATCTTATCGTAGTGGAAAATCTGCGGTCACCAATTTAGCCTACCAGTTGATGGATACAACGGTTGATAAAGTTGAAATTCACCTCGATCAATTTTTGCAAGAACCCCACCGCCTCCTCGGCCTCAATCAACTTGCTGTCCAACGAGGAGATTTAGATTTAAATGATTTAGAAGCGATGTATGAGCGCTTTTGGCAACAGCATCAAATTTTTAATGGGATTACAACCCTCGAATATCAATCCATTATAGGGGAATATATTGCTGTTGGTCATGATAAACAAGGTATCATCTTCCCAGCGGCGGGTTCGTTCCTCAGAATTGAAATGATGGAAAAAGCGCCTGGGACTCGAAAAATATTCCTCGTCGATCAATCTGCCCAGCCACAGCAGCTTCTGCAAACCTTACCCAACTGGGATATCAGAAAACGGCCCCCCTTTCAACGAGCAATAAAGCAAAATCGCCCAGGCTGGACAGAAGTTTTCCCTTTTTTGAACATACCAATGGTTGCAATTACCGCAGTGGCTCCCGTTTACCAAGCAGGAGAACTTCGCGGTGTTTTCAGCTCCGCATTAGTTTTATCTGATATTGGTCAGTTTCTCAAACAACTGGAGTTTTCACCCAATGGAGAAGTTTTTATTATCGAACCGAATGGTGATTTAATTGTGACTTCTTCTGGACAAGATCAGTATAAGATTCTGGGCAGTGGAAAACAGCGGCAACTAGAACGAGTTAATATTTCTAATATTTCTAATCCAGTATTCCAGCAAGCAGCCACAGCTTTGCAAACAAAATTTGGTGCATTAAATCAAATTCAAAATACGACTCGCTTTGAGTTTGTTGTTTCTGAACCGTCTCGAAGCCAATATTTCGCAAGAGTGACTGTTTACCGGGATCAATATGGCTTGAATTGGTTGATTGTCACCGTTGTACCCGCATCAGATTTTACAGGTGAAATCGATGCCAATATCAACCGAACAATTCTGCTTTGTACTCTCGCATTGATAGGTTCTTTGATCATTGGAATCATTACAGCAAAATATCTGAGTCGTCCTTTAACTCGTTTATCTCAAGCGGCTAAAGATTTAGCAGAAGGTCAACTCAAAACACATATTTCACCGTCTGTTATTACTGAAGTTGCAACTGTTTATCATTCTTTTCTCTCCATGGCAGATCAACTCAGTCTGTCGTTTGAATCTCTTAAAAAGAGTGAACAGAAATTTGCCACTTTATTAGATAGTGTACCAACCGGAGTCAGTGTGTTTGATGCTGAAGGAAAGATACTGTTAATTAACCGCAAAGGACAGGAATTTTTAGAGCAAGGTGTGATTCAAACCAACCCCGATCATTTGTCAGCCACTTATCAGATTTATGTCAGTCAAACTCAGCAATTGTATCCCCCTCAACAGCTCCCGGTGGTGCGAGCCATGCAGGGTGAGACGGTATATGCTGATGATCTTGATCTTATCTTACATAAAGGTAAAACAGCAGAAAAACGGATTCCTCTAGAAGTTTATGCCACTCCAGTTAAAGATGAAAATGGTAATATTATCTATGTGATTAGCACATTTCATGATATTACAGACCGCCGCAAAGCCGAACAGCTTAGCTTAAATTATCAACAAGATTTAGAACGAATTGTTGCAGAAAAAACCGCTGCCTTAACAGAAGCTCAGCGCACTTCTCATGTCGGCAGTTGGGAATATAATTTAATTACAGAAGAGGTGATTTGGTCAGAGGAGCTTTACCGAATTTATGAAGTAGAAAATCTTACGCCTGTGCCTCGACCCGATTTAACAATACAGCAGATTCATCCTAATGATGCTCAAAAACTTAATCAAGCTTTATTGAAAGTTAAAATTAATCGTATATCTGTTGATATCGATATAAAAATTATCACACAAAAAAGAAATAATCGTTATGTTAATGTCAAAATTAAACCCATTTACAGCGAGCGTAAAATACTCATTAAAATGGTCGGAACTGTTGCTGATATTACCGAGCGGAAACAGGCAGAATTAGCATTAAAAGCCTCTGAAAATAAATTTTTAACCTTATTTCAATATAATCCAGTGCCGAGTTTTATTATGGGTTTAGCAGAACAGCAGATCTTACAAGTCAACGATCAATTTTTAAAATTTTATGGAGCGAGAATCACACAGATTATTCATAAAAGCTTTGAAGAATTACAGCTTTGGGATAATGAAAATGATTTACAACAACTCTGGAAAACGATTAATCATAGAAGGAATGTAAATAATTTTGAAACAATATTTCGCACCTTTGATGGAACACTCAAAACAGTTTTATTAACCACAACCATTATTAAAATTGACGAAAAAGATTGTATTATCGGAGTTATCAATGATATTAGTGAGCGTAAACAAGCAGAAATTGAACTACAAAATGCTAAAGAAGCAGCAGTTGCCGCGAGTCAAGCTAAAAATAGTTTTATTGCGAATATGAACCACGAATTACGCTCACCATTGAATGCAATTCTGGGTTTTGCCGGACTCTTGCAACGAGATCAAACACTAAATAAAAATCAAATAGAAAATGCAGTAACAATTCAACACAGCGGCGAACATCTCCTTAGTGTGATCAATCAAATTTTAGATTTAGCCAAGCTAGAAGCAAACAAAGTTCAGTTAGAAATATCCCCAATTAATTTATGGAAAATTTTAAAAGATTTAGATAATTTATTTTCATTACGCACCAAAGAAAAAGGCTTAATTTTTTCTATTAAAAAAGAAGATAATGTGCCTCAATATATTGAAACAGATCTGATGAAACTGCGGCAAATCTTAATTAATTTATTGGATAATGCCGTTAAATTTACTGAAGCCGGAAGTATTATATTAAGGGTTTCAGTTGTTTACCAAAAATCTGAATTTGTGATTCTGAATTTTCAAGTTGAAGACAGCGGTTATGGCATTTCTCTTGAAGATCAACGCCAGCTATTTGAAGCCTTTAGTCAAACCGAAGCCGGACGTAAAAGCCGTAAAGGAACAGGTTTAGGATTAAATATTACTCGTGAGTTTATTCAATTACTCGGAGGCGAAATTCAGGTAGAAAGCGAAATCGGAAAAGGAACTCGCTTTAATTTTGATATCAAAACTCAGCTAAGTGATGCTCCCCCAGATACATCTTTAACTCAACCTCAAACCATTATAGGATTATTACCCGGACAACCTTATTATCGTATTTTAGTTGTAGATGATAACCCGGTTAACTGTCGGTTATTGGTGCAACTCTTAAGTATTTTAGACCTCAATATTTACCAAGCGAATAATGGCAAAGAAGCAATTGAACAGTGGCAAACCCATCAACCCCATCTCATTTTTATGGATTTAAGAATGCCAATTTTAGATGGTTATGACGCAACTCAACGTATTCGTCAATTAGAAGTACAATCATGGCAAAAAACAACAGAAGTTCAGTCCCAAACACCTACAAAAATTGTTGCCGTTTCAGCCAGTATTACGGGTCAAGATAGAGCCTTGAAAATGGGATGTAATGCATTTATTCGTAAGCCTTTTGTTGAAGAAGATATTTTTAACACATTACAAGATCATCTGCAATTGCGCTATCGTTATCAAGACGAAACTGAAGAAACCCAAGTATTACAAGCAATCTCCCCTCAACAATTGACAACATCCCTTAAAGAGATTAATCCGGATTTAATTGCTCAACTCAAAAAAGGTGCAATCATAGGACAGGCAGACATCATGCAACAAGCAATTGAAAAAATAGCAATTATTGATTCACAACTCGCTCAAACGTTAACAACGTGGGTCGATGATTTCAACTATTTCTTAATTTTAGAAGCAATTGAATCCTTGTAAGGAGACTTGGGAGACGGGGAGACGGGGAGACGGGGAGAGTTGGGAGACGGGGAGACGGGGAGACGGGGAGAGTTGGGAGACGGGGAGACGGGGAGAGTTGGGAGACGGGGAGACGGGGAGACGGGGAGATTTGGGAGACGGGGAGTATGTAGAGACGTTGCATGCAACGTCTGTACGGGAGTAAGGAGTACAAATCCTTGACTATAATCATAATTCACAATTCATAATTCAAACCTGCTCACACGCCCCAATACTCACCCAACTACTCGAGCCATCGGCCCAATATTCTTTTTTCCAAATCGGGGCTTGATGTTTTAGGGTATCAATTGCGTATTGACAAGCCTCGAATGCTTCCCGACGATGGGGACAGCCCACCGCCACCACGACACTAATTTCACCAATCTCTAAGCGTCCAACGCGATGATGAATGGCAACTCGGGTCACCTGGGGCCAATCCACCCGAATTTGACTGGCAATTTGCTCAAATACCTTCAACGCCATCGGTTGATACGCTTGATATTCTAAGGCAATTACCGCTTTTCCGTCTGTTTGATGACGCACCATACCACTCATGACCACAACCGCCCCATTGGCTGGCTCATCGACTAAATGATAAATTTCATCGATTAATAGAGGCGCTAAGCAAATGGAAAAGTCATCTTTGGGATGGCGAGTCGTTGTGTTGGTCAGGGTGAGTGTCATGACAATTTAGTAGAATAATTTGACATACTCCTGTGCCTAAAGGCGACAGGATTCTAACTTTAATCAACACTAGCAACCCTCAGGTTGTCTTACGGTGTCTAAGTTAAGAGAAGATGCCCCAACTCTATGAATGTTAAGCGCTGCGTTTTTGTCTCGGTTATGGCGTGTGTTACAGCTAGGACAGTCCCAAACACGATCTCTTAGTTGGAGTTCGCTGTGTTTGTGACCACAGTTAGAACACAGCTTTGAGCTAGCAAACCATTGATCTACAAATACAATTTGCTTCCCTTTAATCGCAGCAACGGTGTGAAGTATTTCTAAGAAACTACTAAAAGCTAAGTCTCCTATTTTTCTACCCCACAATCGCTGCATCCCTTTTATGTTCAATGTCTCAAAGCACATCACATCATAGGTATCACATAGTTGGTGGGATAGTTTCCAGAACCCATTCTGACGCTTATTGACAATGCTGGCGTGAAGTTTGGCTAGTTTAATCCTAGCTTGATTCCAATTTCGGGAACCCAGCTTTTTAGAAGACAGCTTTTGAGATAGTTTTCTTAGCTGTTTATTAGCTTTGCGCAAAAACAAAGGTGACTGTATATCACTGCCGTTTGAGTTAGTTAGAAAAGTTTTTAAGCCAAAATCAAAGCCTGCAATTTTACCTGTCACGACTCCGATTGATTGGGTTACTGAATCAGTCACGATGAAGATATACATATCTCCTGTTGGCATCCGCTTAACAGTAACCGTCTTAATTTTTCCTTCTACTTCTCTCGATTTATGATATCCGTAAATCTTTTTGCCTATTTTTATTTTGTTGCCGAGTAACTTATAGCCAGTCTGCTTTAGAGTGAATGATTTATACTTTTTACTCTTACAAAAAGATGGAGGTCTAACGCCGTTTTTATGGGACTTGAAAAATAACTTATAGCTTTTATCAATTCTATCGCTAATATCTTGTACTGCCTGGGCATCGACAAGCTGCCAATAGCTATTCTTCTTACGAAGTTTAGCTATATGCTTCATTAGTTGAAACTTATGAATATGCTTACCCAACATCAAATAGTAACGCTTATGCAGCGCAATACAATGATTCCAAATACTAGCAGCAGCATTAATTGTTCGCTTTAAATACCTGTTTCTTTTGTGACTATAGAGTTTAAATTTGTATGTCTTCATCACACTCGACCGCCACGGAAGCCTGAATGCATTCGGGCTGTCCGCCGTGCGGTGTTAACACCAATGCTATACTTCAATTATAATATATTTGGCTTGGAATGACAAAAGATATATATAGACGAGAAAAATCAAGCGTTTCAAAGATTAACCTACATTTGGTTTTCGTGGTAAAATACCGAAAGCAGCTATTCACTAAAGAAATCTTACATTCTCTGAAAACCTTTATGCGCGGTGTTGCTAAGAAGATGAATTTCAAGATTTTAGAGATAGAAGGAGAGACAGACCACGTACACTTGTTAGTCGAGATACCTCCAAAGCTAGCAGTATCTCAGATGGTCAATGCTCTCAAAGGTGTTTCTAGTCGTATGCTAAGAAAGAATTACCCACAGCTATTGAGATATAAATCATTGTGGAGTCCTAGCTATTTCGCAATTAGCTGTGGCGGTGCGCCAATCGATGCTATCGAGAACTATATTAGAGAACAAAGTACCCCTGAAGGGGCAGGCTCTAACCCCAATTCCGAGAGGTAGATGTGAAGTGTTGACTATTATTCTGACGAACGAGAGGCTTTTTGAAGATCTGTTGATTGTTGGGCTTCTAACTCCTGTTTATCTTCCTCATCGCCCCCTAAATGCAACAATTCATTCACTGTCACAAATCGATACCCGTCTTCAGTGAGTTGATCGATAATTTCCGGCAAAGCCTCTACTGTTGCATATCGCTGTCCACCACCATCATGCATCAATATAATCCCGCCCGGTGTTGCGGTGTCGATCACGTTATCAACAATCTGTTGAGCTGAATCATACCAATCAAACGAATCTGAAGACCACATCACATTAACGTAGTTATTGTCATAAATATAGTCTACTAACCCATTATCTTGTACTCCTCCGGGGGGACGAAATAAGGTGGTTTTAATCCCGGTTAATTCTTCAATCAATTCATCTGTTTTATCAATTTCTTCGGCTGCGGCTTCCGGAGTCATTTTATCGTAGCTATGAGTCCAGGTATGATTGGCAATTTCATGACCTGCCTGTGCTACTTTTCCCGCGATTTCTGGATGTTGTTTTAACGCAGCTCCTACCCAGAAAAAGGTGGCTTTAATATTATATTCTTCTAAAATCTCTAAAATTTGTTCTGTGGTTTCAGGCCAAGGCCCGTCATCAAACGTTAAAGCAATCACCCGCTCGTTATTCTTGAGAGTAACTTCCTCTACTTTTTTCCCTTGAAACTGCTGAGGTATGGGATAGCGAAACCGTTTCTTCTCTAGCTTAACGAGTTTTGTTTGCATCTGCTCAACTCGTTGATTCATCGCCGTCTCCACCGTAAACGAGGTGTCATTGAGTGCAGCAACGGGTGTAACTTTCTCTATGGCGGAGATTGTTGCCCCAGTCGGCTGAAATTTTGTAGAAGGTATTGTAGAAGTTGAATTCTCATCCGGCTGTGTTGGAGGTTGTCTCAGAGATGGCTCAGGCGTTGAAGAAGAGGGCGGGGCGACTGTATCAGAGGCAGGAGGAGATTCAGCACGCTCAACACTCACCCGAAGATTCCAAGGTAACATTGCGCCTGTGATAAAGCTTCCCAGAGCCGCCAAGATCGCTAAGGTTGAGATTTTTTGCTGCTGTCGAATCAAGACATTATTTTGAACCACGTTGTGTCTCCTTCACACCAATTTGACTCTAGCTTGAGAGTATTGCCTCACAATAATATACTCGACTATGCTGAGATCAACTACCTGATGTTGAAGTTGATGCGCGATCGCACTGAATACTTTACAGTCAGGGCCCGCGATCTTCAGTAAAAGATCTGACAATTTGTGATAGAGATCACCGTATGATGAAGGGGTTAAGCGTTATGACGGAAATAGAGTCTATTGGTGATTCGGATTAAGTTCTGGCTCATCCGTTAGTTTGTGATCGAGTATTGCTGTAATATATTTCTATGGCTCGAGATTTCCTAGAATTAACCTCTGGCTCTATTAAATAAATATTATCCAATTTGACCCAATTTTCGACAAAATCAGTATTGCAATTTTTAGGCCCCCGAACAGTTTCTATAAAAGATGGCTCAGTTAAATTCACAAGCTTCAGATTTACAATGGATTAAACAGGTTCGCAGCTTACTCATTGAAGTTGCTCGTGCCTCTTTGACCGATATTCCTCGACTGCCTCAACAGGTGTTAACCGATGCCTTACCTCTGGCACAACAAGCCCAAATTATTCAAGAAAAAACGACACTCGACACGACCACTCCATCTTGGCAATTTCAACAACGCCAGTGGATAGAAGAGGTTCGTCAACTGTTGCTGGAGTTATCTCGAATTGCCCTTTCCGAGTCCCCCAAACTTCCCGATAATATTGCTCACCGCACCCTGACATTAGCAGAAACCGCGACTGATATCCAAGAAGTGGCCGAGCAACACTCGACATCATCCAATGAAGTAGATCATACCCGTTACTCTGCTCCGCTTGATTCGCTGTTTCATCAAGTCCGAGAAGAAGTTAAAGCCGAACAAATTAATAGTAAAAACCCCAAAGATCCTCAATGGCAAAGCATTCAGGTTTTACTGACTCAAGTTCAAGATCTCTATCATCAGTTGCATGGCTCAACAAAAGGATAAATTGATCTCTACCGCATTATAGAGGCCAGCGATCGAAGTTTAATTAAAAATTGTGCTGGTACTAAGCCAACTGCACAACAGAGTCATGAAATCAAAATACTTCATCTTAATAACTTCCACCTCTTACAAGAGCATTATGTTATAATAAGAGGTCTTAATACCTAGTGATACTCTTAGTTAATGCGCTGGCTTTATAGCTGCAACTTTTATGGAATCTGACAGTAAACCTCCTAGTTCCTTGAACCCTCCTCCTTCTGTATTTGCAGACTTTTTGGGTTCTGCGATCGCCATGCTAACCCTAATCATACCCTTGCTTGTGATTGTACGCTACTCTGCGACTCAAGCCTCTGCATATTCACCCGCTCCCTACACCATTCAGCAGTTGGACAGAAACCTCGAATAATCTTTATCCTCAGCCACAACACCGGGAAGAATTAGCAATACTGAAAGCGGGAATAGACTTGAACCGCGATCTGCTAGTTCCTGTATATTTTCCATCGCAGAAAATTTTTAAGACACAATGATAGCAGACCCAACATTAGATATGCTTATGATCAGCTTAGTTTAAAATCAATTATGAGACTAGAAGAAGCTGTAGAATTCGCTGAAAATCCTGAACCCCGTTGTCCTTGCGTATTAGTGCTCGATACCTCTGCCTCTATGCAGGGTATTCCAATTGATGCGCTTAATGACGGACTCAATACCTTTAGACATGACTTGACTCGAGATGAACTGGCCAAAAAGCGGGTTGAAGTGGCAGTGATCTCTTTCGATAATCAAGTTAAAATTCTTCAAGATTTTGTCACAGCCGACCAGTTTGAACCCCCACTGCTCACGGCTCAAGGACAAACCTTCATGGGAACCGCTATTCATCAAGCCCTAGATTTAGTCGCGGCTCGTAAAGCAGAATATCGTAATAATGGCATTGCCTATTATCGTCCCTGGGTGTTTATGATTACAGATGGTGAACCCCAAGGTGAGTCAGAACGCATGGCCGAACAAGCCGCTCAACGCATTAGCGACGAAGAAACAAACAAACAGGTGGCTTTCTTTGCGGTCGGAGTTGAGGGGGCAAATATGGAGCGCTTAAGTATGATTGTGCCCCGTACTCCTTTAAAATTAAAAGGATTAGATTTTAGGGAAATGTTCATGTGGCTATCGGCCAGTATGCAAGCCGTGTCCCATTCTAAACTTGATGAACAGGTCGCTCTGCCTCCACCGGGATGGGGAACCGTTTAACTGGAGACAAGGAGACAAGGGGGATGAGGAGACAAGGAGGACTTCGGAGACTTGGGAGTAATGAGTTATGAGTGAGGAGTAAGGAGTAAAAACCTTACGTGAAGAGCGCACACGCTACGCGAATAACTCTAATCATAAACCCCTACTATCGCCGATTTGCCTGTTCCCTAATTCATCACTCATCATTCATAATTCATCATTCATAATTCACACTGCATGGCTTTAATGGAGTCAAACTGGCAAATTATTTCTGCATCTGTGACGGGGAAAGGTCATGAAAAACGAGATATTCCCTGTCAAGACGCTCATCTTTGGGAGATCTTATCGCCCGATAGTTTAGTCGTGGCTGTGGCAGATGGGGCAGGTTCAGCTAAGCTATCAGCAGTTGGCGCTCAAGTCGCGGTGCAAACGGCAGTTGAAGTGATCACCCAAAAACAGATAGCGACAATGCCAGAAGAAGACTGGGAAGACTGCTTGAAAGAAGCCCTAACAGCAGCGCAGGAAGCCGTAATAGCCGAAGCAAGCCGTCAAGAAGCTGAAATTAGAGATTTGGCCACCACATTGATTTTAGTCATTGCTACGGCTCAACAGGTGGCGGTAGCTCAAGTCGGGGATGGGGCCGCAGTCGTCGAGACAGACGAAAAAATTCTGCACGCTTTAACCATACCCGAACAAGGAGAATACCTGAATGAAACCAAATTCTTGATTTGTGCCGATGCCATAGAAACCGCCCAGATTAACATTTGGCAAGGCCAACCGACTCATCTCGCCGTCTTCTCCGATGGGTTGCAAATGTTGGGGTTAAAAATGCCCGATGGTACCCCTCATCAACCCTTTTTCTCTCCGTTATTTCACTTTGTCGCCACCGCAGGAGATGAAATAATGGCAAAAGAACAACTGGTGGCGTTTTTGCGATCGCCTCGTGTCAGCCAACGAACCGATGATGATTTAACATTAGTATTGGCCGCCTTAACTCAATAATATTATCAACGATTTCAGCTCAATCAAAAAACTGTTGGATCATTGATGATCCTGATTTGCACAACATAATTTAAAAGTATTAATCATTTAAACTGTAGGGTGCCTCCGTTGGGTGCGCCTTTCTATTCTATTGATGATAAGTTATAGCGATGATTACTTTACCCATTCACGAAACCTTTCAACAAACCATTCAGGGAGAAGGATATTGGGCAGGAACGCCAGTAGATTTTATTCGTTTAGCAGGTTGTCCGGTACAATGTCCTTGGTGCGATACCGGATACAAAGACGGAGGTGTGGGTTTACCTCGAATCATACGCGCCGCTTCAGAACTGATTACAGAGTTACGTTCTCCGCGTGTGGTAATTTCTGGGGGAGAACCGATGATATATTCACAACTACCCGACTTTGTTACAATAATAGAAGCGACTCAACGACAAGTGTCAATTGAAACTTCAGGCGCTTTCTGGCAATCGATTCCCAATTCAGTATGGGTGACCCTAAGTCCAAAAGCACACGTTAGTCCTCAATATCCTGTCGTTGAAACCCTGTGGCAGCGCGCCAATGAAATTAAGTTAGTGATTGCAACAGGTTCTGAATTAGAGTTTTATCAACGTTACTTACCAACTCAAACCTCAATTCCTATTTTCTTACAACCTGAATGGACACAGATCAATGAAACTTTACCATTGGTTTTGAAATTACTTCAGCAATATCCCCATTATCGTCTTTCACTCCAATTACATAAATATATCGGAGTTCCTTAGTTCAAATGACATCAGCACGTTCACATTACCCTCTCAATTTACAACAAACTTCAACTCCTGCTTATCGTAATATTTTACAGACTTCAGCATCAGCCCAGTCTGAGGCTATTACTTTTTTATATACAATTAAAACCACTCTCTGTCGGCAACATTTTAATCCCCCGATTTGGCAAAATCCCCACTTTCATGACTTTGAAATTACTTTAGAACTCCTGGCTACTTGCAATCCGGGAGATCTCTATGGTTTAGATATGGTAGAAGTCGAAAATCAACTGAAAAATAGGGCAGAAATGTTACCCGATCTTATTAACGAGCATCCCCTGTGTCCCCACGGAACCACAGAAGAAATGTGTCTTTATTTTGCTCAAATTTCCCTTGATTCTCAGATTAAAATTCTCCAAGTCAGTGTGTCCGAAACCCCAAATCGGGTGACGACTTTACCCCTACACTCCTCACCATTCTCCGAGAAATTCAGTAATTATAAATAATAAAAAATAAATAATAAATCTCACTTTTTGTTATAATGAAGGACTAACTTATAGCTGTATTGCCTGAATCTCTAATGTCTCTGCCTATTGTTGCAATTGTTGGCCGTCCTAATGTGGGAAAATCGACCTTCGTGAACCGTTTAGCTGAAAATCAAGAAGCAATTGTTCACGATCAACCGGGAATCACTCGCGATCGCACTTATCGTCAGGCATACTGGCAAGATCGAGAGTTTGTGGTAGTCGATACTGGGGGATTAATTTTTGATGATGATACCGAATTTTTACCTCTCATTCGGGAACAAGTGATGGCGGCATTGACAGAGGCAACTGTTGCGATTTTTGTAGTCGATGGACAGCAGGGAGTGACCGGAGGAGATGAAGCAGTCGCCAATTGGTTACGATCTCAGTCGGTGCCTGTTTTGATCGCTGTCAATAAATGTGAATCACCCATACAAGGAACCATTCAAGCCGCACAATTTTGGGAGTTAGGGTTAGGAAATCCCTTTCCAATTTCTTCAATTCATGGTAGTGGTACAGGAGATTTATTAGATGAACTGATTCAACTTTTACCCCCAGTTGAAACAATAGAAGAATCAACAGAAACTCGCGTTGCAATTGTGGGTCGCCCAAATGTAGGAAAATCTAGTTTATTAAATGCATTTCTCGGGGAAAATCGAGCAATTGTCAGCCCCATTTCCGGCACAACACGCGATGCAATTGATACAGTTGTTGAACGTAATGATAAAGTTTATCGCCTCATTGATACAGCCGGAATTCGGCGTAAGAAAAATGTAGAATATGGCGCTGAATTTTTTGGTATTAATCGCGCTTTTAAAGCAATTCGACGTGCTGATGTCGTTTTACTGGTGATTGATGCTTTAGATGGGGTGACTGAACAAGATTTAAAACTCGCAGATCGGGTGATGGAAGAAGGACGCGCTTGCGTGATTGTGGTGAATAAATGGGATGCGGTTGAAAAGGATACTTATACGATTTTAAGCTATGATAAAGAAGTTCGATCTCGACTCTATTTTATAGATTGGGCAGATACTATTTTTATCAGTGCGCTAACCGGAAAACGGGTAGAAAAAATTATTGATTTAGTCGATATCGCGGCAGAACAACATCAACGCCGAGTTTCGACTGCTGTGATTAATGAGGTGATTGAAGAATCCGTTAGTTGGCACAGTCCTCCCACTAGTCGTCAAGGCAAACAAGGTAAAATTTACTACGGAACTCAAGTGAGTAGTCAACCGCCAACGATTATTTTATTTGTTAATGATCCTAAGCGACTTGGTGAGAATTATCGCCGTTATATTGAACGACAATTTCGTCAGCAACTCGGATTTAAAGGTACGCCTTTACGATTAATTTGGCGGGGTAAAAGTTTACGAGAAGCTGAACGTTCTAGTAATCGAGCGACTAAAGTTTAGAATGAATTATGAGGAGATGGAGTATTGAGTAATGAGTAAGTTATGACGTTACATGTAACGTCTGTAATTGAGTTATGAGTAGTGAGTAGAATTCATGATGGCAAACTTGCCCCCCTCGCCGTTTTCACGGGAATGACAGGAAAGCCCTCCTGTTACGAAGCCTTAGCGTCAGGGCTATTGCCGTATTTGCTATTGTGCGTCAACGCTATATATAGTTTTCAAGACATAGTTAGGGTTTCATTCATCATTCATAATTCATAATTCATAATTCATAATTCATAATTCGTAAAACATATGGATTTATTGCGATCGCTACCGATTGGCTTATACTTAGAGCAACCCATCACTTGGGTTCACCGCCTCGATGCCCGCGTCAAATTGTTGTGGTTAATGAGCTTTTTAATTACGCCATTACTGTCGAGTGCAATTTGGCTGTTATCTTTAGTTATTTTACTAATTTTAATTACCCTCAGCGCTCAAATTCCTCTGCGGGTTTGGAAAAAACAAATGGGATGGTTACTGATGTTTTGTAGCCTAATGTTTATCATTGCTTGTTTTTTGCCCGATGGACTCACTGTTGAACATCAGGCTCGTCTTCCCAATAATGAAATTACGTTTGTCCAGCCGTCGCCTCAACTCTCTAAACCGACAAAATCTCAACCTTGGAAACAATTTCAGCGTTTACTGAGGGGACCTACTCAACCCACACTGCCACAACCGACTGATTATCGTTATATCTTATTTCAGCAAGGGCCATTAACCATTACTCGTCGTTCCTTTGATCTGGGAATTCGTCTGAGTTCTTTGTTATTTACCTTGGTTTATAGTACGAATTTGTACTTATTGACAACCGCTTCAGAAGAAATTACAGTAGCGATTGAAAACTTGATGGAGCCGTTACGACGATTCAATATACCCATTACCGAGATTGCTTTAACCTTAACACTTTCTTTACGTTTCTTTCCATTAGTTCTTGAGGAAATCCAAAATTTAATTCGTTCAGTCCGCACTCGGGCAATTAATTGGAAAAAGTTAGGATTTCGACGCGCAACCCAAGTCTGGTTAATTGTAGCAGAACGATTACTAGAAAATCTATTACTACGGGCCGAACAAATGGCAAGTGCAATGACAGTACGAGGCTTTACTCATCCCAATCAACATCGTGTTGAGTGGTATCAGCCTCAGCTTCATTCTATAGATGGAGCTGCACTAATTGGTTTAGCAATTCTTTGGATCGTGCGGATCTTTTGGGGGATGAATACATAAAATCTGGATGCATACTGTAAATTATAATACTTTTATGGAATTTATATTCTGAGCTATTTTTAATCAAATTGAATTCACTATATTTTTTGATATTGATAGTGGAGCCAATCAGCTTTATAATTAGAAAACTAAAGCAGTTAAGCTAATTATTCTCTCTCCAATGTATTAGGTGTGATAGCTTAGAACGGGCGTTGGGTAGAGACAATAATTATTATCTAGAAAAATCTCAAATAAGTTAGATGACTGGATCTGCCATTAAGTCTCACCAATTTTGCTACTGATCGCTTAATCTTAGGTTGAATGACCACAGAAACTTACATGAATCATCCCAACTTTGGCTTACTCTTTAAAGTCTGCCCAGTTGAGGATAGTCACGAACTCTTTACAACCCTTTATGCTCAACGACTCTTTTTTCTAGTAACCCACAGCAGCGATGGCTTGAAATTTGAGCCGTTAAGTCGTTCAGATGCGCGGCTGATGGTAGAAATTCGACTAAAAATGCTGCGTCGAACTGGTAAAATTGAAGAGCATAAAAAATTACAAACGATTCATAAACAGACCTTTCAATAAATTGAATGACGGATGCAATTACACAACACATTAACCAGATTCGCGCGGATTTGCCCCCGAAAGTTCGCTTAATTGCAGTCACAAAAACTGTTTCTGTTGAAGCGATGCGGGCCGCTTATCAGGCAGGAATTCGTGATTTTGGCGAAAATCGTGTTCAAGAAGCCCAAGAAAAACAAACACAACTCCAAGATTTAGTTGATATCAGATGGCACTTAATTGGTCATTTACAGAGTAACAAAGCCGTTAAAGCCATAGAGCTGTTTGACTGGATTCATTCGGTTGATAGTCTCAAACTGGCCAAACGTTTAGACCGACTCGCACAAGAATTGACTCGCTCACCTCAAGTTTGTCTGCAAGTGAAAACCTTACCTGACCCTGATAAATTTGGCTGGAGTGAGAATGAATTGCTGAGAGACTTACCTCAACTCAATGAGCTGCAGCACATTAAAATTAAGGGATTGATGACAATTCTTCCTCAAGGATTAGAGCAGTCTGAGACTAAACAAGCATTTGAGCGCACCCGCACACTGAGTGAACAAATTCGGCAACAAAATTGGTCACAAATTCAGATGCAAGAACTTTCTATGGGAATGTCGGGGGATTATCCCTTGGCAATCGGATCTGGTGCTACTATGATACGACTAGGACAAATCATCTTTGGTGCGAGGAGTGTATAGGTCAATATAATATATTCTCTAATCAGTCTAATTGGAGGTGAGTTGGGAAAACCTAACTTTCTTCATCATCAACTGACTCCGGCGGTCTCAATTTAGAGAGTATAGTCGAAGTTATAAGTGATTATATTAAGACAAGACGACTTGCACAAGCCGTGCAACTGATAGCAGTCCGTAGGAACACAACTATCATGTGTTTGTACCATTAAATATGTCCACAAAAGACCTGTCGTATCAGTTTTATGGAGCAGATTAAACCGTGAGCATTTTTGGTAAACTTCGAGATTTTGTCGGCTTGAATGACTCAGCCGAGTATGACTACGAATACGAAGAGATGGAAGGGGAACAGTATCAAGGTACTTATCCTATCCCTCAACCTCAGCCGGCTGCTGCTCCGTTGGAGGAAGAGCGGCGGGCTTCTACTTCTAGTTCTATCTCATCTTCTCGTAGACCACGAGAAAGAACAACCCTAGGATCAGTTAATACAGCTACAGGTACAGGTGGTGTTATGGAAGGATCAGTTGGATCGAGCGTCGGTAATGTGATTGGAATGCCCAACGCATTAAATGGAATTTCTGAAGTCATGGTGATGGAGCCACGGACTTTTGAGGAAATGCCTGCCGCTATTCGGGCGCTCAAAGAAAGAAAATCTGTGGTTCTCAATTTAACAATGATGGACCCCGATCAAGCTCAAAGAGCGGTTGATTTCGTTGCTGGGGGAACTTATGCCCTAGATGGTCATCAAGAACGCATTGGAGAAAGTATTTTCTTGTTTACTCCGAGTTGTGTTCAGGTAAGAACTCAATCCGGTGTTGTTCATGAAGTAGCTAATCAAGGACGTTCACCGCGCATTTCTTCTACAATGGCTTCTATGTGGCAAACTGAGAAGACTCAAGCTGCTCAGTAATTTTGTCTTAAATTCTTACAATATAGGGCAGAGAACAAACGTTCTTTGTCCTTATTTATTAAAAAATAAAGAATATAAATTTTTGACTCTAATCATAAACCCTACTAATAATTCATCATTCATCATTTATCAGTTATCAGTTATCAGTTTGCTGTTCAATGTTCAATGTTCATCATTCATCATTCATTTGTTGCTCTAAAATTTGATAACATTCTGGAATAGGAGTTCGTTGTTTCAAAGCAGTCACTAGAGCATCATAAGCAGATTGATGTTTTTCGAGTAAAGCTTTGGCTTGTAAAATAGCCCAACGTTCTTTAATTTGCGCTTCATTAGAAGAGCGTTGTAGTTGCCGCCAAAGGATTCTAATTTTTTGCCTGTCGTCAGTGCCTCCGTTTGCCTGCTGATAAACCCACTGCTCCGCAGCAATACCCGCCATCCATACCGTACAATAGCGATCTAGGAGTTGGGTTGAAAGCTGACCTTGCTGAAGTTGTGTTAATAATTCCTCGTCATTAAACCGCACCCCGCCTTGCGCCTTTTGTCCTTGTTGAAATGCCTCCCAAGCGTTCAAAGCATAGCCACTCACCGGAATTTCCATTAGATAAGCGGCTAAAAAATGTCCCGCTTCGTGATGAATAACGCGATCGCGAGTCTGACCTGAACTGCCCTCTAAGGCATCGAGTAAAATTGAGCTACCTTGACCTTGTAGTGCTAAAGCATCAGCCGCACCGAGAACGAGTAAAACAAATACAATACTCGCTGGAATAGTTGGAGATAAATTAATCAACGGCCCCATTAGAACCGATAGCGTCATCAGAAAAATCGTAATCGCAATTAAATTTAAGGTAACAGGTCTCATGAATTATGAATTATGAATTATGAATTATCAATGAAATTTATGATTAAAGTAAAAGGTCTAGATTGAGTAAGAAGTAGAATTTATGATTAGAGTCATTCGCGAGCGCGTGTGCGCTCTTCACGTAAGATTTTTACTCCTTACTCCCGTACTTGGGTTGCATGCAACGTCTCTACATACTCCTTACTCCTTACTCATCACTTCCTATTGAGGAATATGCACCCCAATTTTTTTACCATCCGGCTTGTAAACTTCTAAAGGAATTTGAGCATTATCACTAATCGTTTCCAGGGCTATTTTTAACGTTTGAACGTGTTTTTCCGCCTCAGAACGTTGCTTTTCATTCCCTGCTTGATCGCCTTGAGTGGCTGTGGTTTCAATTTTTTCTAAATAAGCAGGTGTAATCCGTACTGTAATTAGATCTTGATTAACACTATAACTACAAATCGCTAAAGAGCCGCCACAGGTTTTCTTCAAATCTTGACGCGCTTTATTAATCCGATTTGTCAGCTTGTTTTGGGCTTCTGCCTGCTGCCAAGACTGAGTATATGAAGTCATTAACGGCTTCATTTCCGTTGCCGAGGAACTGGTTTGAGGGATTTTCTTGCCATAACTGACTGCCCGACTCCAATATTTGACCGCCTCAGACCAAGCTCCCCGTCCACTCAAAATTTCGGCTTGCTCTGCACTATTAACTGCACGATTATAAGCCTCTTGACCCACCTGTTCAATGGTTTTGCGATCGCGGGCTGCTTCTAATTTAGGCTGATAACGGGCTAACAATAATTGTGCATCTTGATGAGCTGTTGTCCCCACGGGAATAGAAGCTAAAGTATTGGCGGCTTGTTGCCAGGTATCGTATACCAATTGCCAGCTATCTGCCTGAGTCGCGACTCCCTGACGAGCGGTAGCCACCTGGGCTGCCTGTTTTGCTATTAAGAGCGTATCTTGGGCTTCTCGCTCCAAAATCAAGCGTCCTCGTACCTCTGTGACTGCATCTTGATATTGATTTAATCGTTCTTGGGCAAAAGGATAAATCAAACTTTCAAGGGGAACTTGTTGGAGTTGAGCGATCGCCTCTTCCCAAAGATTTTTTAATGTTTCCCACTCCGGGACCGTATGAGGCGGATTTTGTCCTTTTTGAGAGGCAAGTCCTGCTAAACGCAAACCGGCAACCACTGCCCCTAACTCATTAGATTCTTGACGATAATTAGATAATAACCGTCGAGCTGGGCCATAGTAAGGAGACCAAAACGGAATTTTTTCTAATTCAGCGATCGCCGCGTCGATGTCTTGTTTAGCTAAGCCCGGTGCTTTAGCCGAAGAAACAGTTTGTAAAATCTCTTCGGCCCCTTGACTGTAAGATTTGGCTTCATCAATCGCACCACATTCCCCAATCACACAGGGACGAGTCAGGGCATAAACCGATCCTAATGCCAGCATCAACACAATTGCGGCTTGAGGACTCAGTAACAGCTTTTTGAGGGTGAAATCATTCGGCTGCGACTTGAGCGGTTTTGCGGCTGCGTTGTGCTGTTCCTCCCCTCGATCGGCAACGGTTTCTATCAGGATTTTAGGAGATTTTAGATTAGTTAAATCCTGTGGGTTAAACGGGTTATCGTCAATTTCTTCAAAAGGATTGAGACTATGATTGACAGTTTGAGATGAATCGGTAGATTGAGGTCCATGATCTCGAATAGCCGGTTTTGGATCAGTAGAAATCGCTGTTGCCATAAGTTAAGTCCTCGAAGATGCAAGCAGATATAAAACTAGTTTACAGATTACAGATTACAGATTTATACCATTGTTTGACATGCTCCCCCAGTGGATCGACGGGGATTCTCCAGCTAGAAGGACAGTGTTAGCTGTTCTCGCTGCGGTGGGCTGAGCGTTTCACCAGGTATTGCTACTTCGGTAGTCTGACGCGCCCTAGACGCTTCTTTATCCTCGCACATGCACCTGCCCGAGCGTTCTATTCTTCTGAGTTGTAGGGCATTGTTCCAAAAAGTTAAGATGCGATCGCCAAAAAGATAAGCACGCTCTTTCAACTTCGGGGAATAGGCATATACGGTATATATCGATATCGCCACCACCACTGTAGTTCCCAAGATGATGCTGCCACTGACATATCCTGCTCGTTTCAATCCTGTTAGATCTCGCCGTCCAAACCACTGACCCATTCGGGCGGTAGTCGCATAAGACATCCCCAGCGGAATCATATACACAAGCATTCCGGTCTGCAAAGCAATTTGATGGGCTGCTAAGACATTAGTACCTAAGATAGCGATCGGATAAGCGGATAAGCCATCACTAAGCCATAGCCGTATTCAAGGGCAATAGAAACCCCTATCGGCGTACCCAGAATGATTAGTTCTCGTAACAAGGGCAATTTGAGCTGATACCATTTCTGAAATAGGCGATAACTTCTTAGCTTCGGATGCGATCGCAAATAAACAATCAGTATTGCAAACATTACCCACCACGACAGCGCACTCGCTAATGCTAACCCAGCTAACTCCATGCGGGGGAAGCCCAATTTAGCGAAACCCAAAATATAGTTGCCGATTATATTAAGGAGTGTTCCCCCAATCACAATAAACACAATGGGACGGGTTTGAGATAACCCAGAAACAACCCCTCAGAGCATGGCAAAGCCAACGGCTGGAAATAATCCCCAAAGCGCCCTCTTGAGATAGTTATCCGCTAAGGCAACGGTTTCGTCTGTTTGTCCGAGAAATAGCATAATCGTATCGAGATGAGTGAGTATCCCTATGGTTAAAATTGATAGCCCTACCGCCAGCCATAATCCTTGTTGGGTTAACTGTTCGATCCGAGTTTTGCCACCTGCGCCGTAAGTTTCGGCAACCCGGGGACTAACACTCATGACAATAGCGCTAATCACTGTTAGGAAAACTTGATAGGTAAAAGATGCTAATCCTCCCGCAGCTAAAGCTTTCCATCCTAAATGACCCATCATTACCGTATCTACAAATCCAGTCGCACCTTGGGCAATCTGAGCGCTGACCAATGGGATAGCGAGTTTTAGAAATGTTGTAATTTCGCTCCGAATTGGAGAAACTGAAAGGGTCGTCATAGTCAAACTTTCTTCTTAATCTATTTTGGTATTGCCTTCTGCGTAGCCCCAGTGACAATGTGCTTTAATTAGCTTACTAATACTATCTGTAGCCGTCTTGTCTGTTCTTACGAAAAGTTAGGATATGAGCGCATATTGGTACGATACTAGACAGTCATTGAATTTGACAATAACTTAGTCAGCGGTTCAAATAGATCGCTATTGTGTTATCTGAAAAGAACATAAATCAAAATCACTGCAATAATTTTAATGATTAAATCTTCGCCTTTGTTTGACGGTAAGCTTTAGGACTCATGCCTGTCGAAGTACAGAAATATTTCCCTAAATGAGCATGACTGTTAAAACCACACTCTAAAGCAATATTTAATATCGATAAATTTTCCTTAGCTAATAACTGTTTAGCCAGTTCAATTCTCTGCTGCATCACATACTGATGGGGAGATATTCCTGTTGATTTTTTAAATAACCGACTAAAATGAAACTTGCTAATTCCTAGATATGCAGCCAAGTCTTGAATTTTGAGCGAATCAGAAAGATGATGATTAATATAATCTGTAATCTGTAATATTTGGCGATCGCTTAATCCTCCTTTATAAACTGCTATTTTAGGCTTGTTTACAGTATAATTTCGTAAAATATTTACAGTTATTGCATTGGCTAAAGAGTCTATATAAAGCTGTCCCATACCATTTTTGCCCCGATCAATTTCGGCACGTAACATCATTGCCAATTGTTCAATCTGGAGATTTCGTGCGCGGAATTCTGCGCTTAATTCTAGCTTATCTGGATCGGAATTAATGGTTTCGGTAGCAACTTGTTTCAGAAATTGAGGTGATATTCCTATTTGTAAATAACGATCTTCTCCATCAGCTTGATAAGCACTGCTCTGTGTAGCTGGAGTAATTGCAATATCACCTTTTGAATAGATTCCACTATATTTTTGTTCGCCAATAGACTGCCAAATCCGTAATGGTTTGGGTGCTAGACACAACGTCAGTATATGTTCCGTTTCCGGCTCAAATTCTCCACTTCCGGGTGGTTGCTCAAATTCTTCAACAGTAATAGATTCCCAACCTAAATCTTGGCTGGAAACAATCGGTGATGGTGTTTTTGAGGAAGAAATAACCATAAATTTCTATGTCTGAAAAACTCATAGCAAGATTTTGTAAGCAAAGCAAGATTTAGATAGCCTGGAAATCTTAAGTTGATTATTCTGTAATTGTAACGATTAAATCAGGCATAATCAACTAGCCAAAATATGTATTAAAAACAAGGACTAACTTACTATGCTATAAAAAATTAATTAAACCTATAATATATAAATTAAAATAGTTACTATTTAAGAATAATTTAGTTTAAATTTTAGAAGCTATAAATATCACTAAAAATACACGTTATTTATGAAAAAATAAGCATAAATAAATCCGGCAATTAATCCTCAAATTATTTAAAAAGTCAATCTAGCAAATAACAGTAATTTTATGAAGTATAAAATATCAATAGATCGCGATTCTTTAGTGAGTTGGCTATTTCTAATTGGCTCTTTACTATTCCTCTTTGATGGACTGATCGAACTGACTGAAGGTATATCCATTCATGTTGTAATTCATCTGATTGCTAGCATTTTATTTACAATTGGCTCGATACTGTTCATTCCTTGGGATAACAATAGTTAAATTAAACTCTAAGCTATTGATATTTTTTCACAACCTTGATAAATTATTGATTTATATAAAGTTAGGAAAATTACCTTGTCATTGACTAAAAGATTAATCACCTTATTTGCGATCGCCTTAGTTTTTTTATTCCTAGGATTTAATTCCTTATTCACTCAAGATGTATTCGCAAATTCAATATCCAACCCAAAAGAAAAACAGGAATTTAAACAGTTAATTGATCAAATTAATGCGGCTTAGAATAGTCATAACCCTGATAATTTATCCCAATTCTATATTAAACACGCAGATTTAATCTTCTACGGTGCTTTACCGATATAAAATCAAGGTTTCGATGACTACAAGCAGAGTATTGAGAAAAATCTATTCGATAAAATACCTAAATTTATACTCTCAGCCAATGACGATATATATCTAATGCGCCGAGATAATTTAGCCTCGACGACATTTACTTGGCATCTTTTAGCTGAATTAAATGATAGTACTCCGATTTAAACTATTCGCGTAGCATGCCGCTATGGGCGTATGGAAAACAAACCGATATTTGGGAAAAACGCGATGGTAAATGTAAATAGTTAATTGTTCACGAAGATATTTATGCCCAGTATCTATATAGAGTAAAACTATTATTTATCAAGGGATTAATCAGAACAATTCTATAATATTGAGAGGTAAGTAAACTGATACATTTATCCTCAAAGTTGAGCTATTTTATAATACAATATTTTACGGTATCAGAATATTTTCCCCCAGTTAAAACTTCGGTTTTAATACGATTAATGCTATTTTTTATCATAACTATTGGCGAACTAATATTGCCATAGTGAGTATCGGCAGTAATCTCATCAATTTGTGGTAAAATTTCCCATGTCCAAGCAATCACAGCCTGTGTGGCTTGTGAAGCAAAACCTGTATGCCAAAATTGTCAAGCGATTTCGTAATGTAAATTTGCTTTATTTATTGATGATAATCTTAGTTAAATTTTGCAAATTAACTGACAATAAATTTTAAAATAAATTACTAGAATATTACTATTATTATTAGTAATAATATGTTTAAATTTTAGTCAAATATATTCAATATAAGTCATGATATGATAAGGTAAAACCTGAACAAAATCAGGTTCAGATAAATCATTAAATACGGCTATTAAATATTACAGTATTAAACGAGATATTTATTGGCTTAATTCCATTGTTTATTTGAATTGCGTCAACTCTTAGATCGGAATACTTTATTTTGGAATAATCAAGTAAGCGCACGATTTTAATAGTCTAGCAAGGTTTTGAAAGACTTTAATCGCAACAATAAGGGAAAATACAATAAAAAGATATTATTAGGATATTCAATAATGTTTTCAATGACAATAAATTCTCCTCTACGACTTGAGGCAAAACAATTTTTACAACTCGCTATTCCCTTAGCCAGCGCCCAGGTTGCTCAATCAATGACGGGTTTTTTTGATACGATTATGATGGGTAGATTAGGGGGAGAAAGCTTAGCGGCTGGGGGTTTAGCGTCTCTGACTTTCTTTACGATTCTGAATACTGCGGCAGGAGTAGTAATGGGAGTGAGTCCTTTAATTGCTGAGGCTTACGGCGCGGGAGAAAAAACTAGAATTGAAAAGTTAACACGACAGGGATTTTGGTTGGTTTTACTGCTATCAATTCCGATGATGATACTCATTGCTAACCTAGATTCTATGATGCTGCAATGGGGACAAACAGCAACAATTGTTACCCTGGCTAACAACTATTTAAATATTATTATTTGGGGTTTCTTTCCGGCATTGGGTTTTGCTATGTTGCGGGGTGTAGTCTCTGGATTATCTCATGCTCGCCCTATTATGTTTATCGTTATTATTGGTACAATTTTTAATATTATCGGTAACTATATTTTGGGATTTGGTAAGCTAGGTTTTCCTCGTTTAGAGTTAGCTGGACTGGCTATAGCGAGTGTGATTGCGCTTTGGGGAATGTTTATTGCTTTAATTATTTATATCCTTATACATCCCCAACTTCAAACCTATTGCTTCCTCCAACAACTTCACCAAGTTAAACCTTCTATCCTATGGGAATTAACTAAAACGGGTATTCCAATTGGTATTTTTATTGGTTTTGAATTCGGACTTTTTACCATTGTTACCTATATGATGGGTACATTAGGTACAGAAGTATTAGCTGCACATCAAATAGTTTTCCAAACTATTGTGGTAACTTTTATGATTCCACTAGGAATGTCTTATGCAGCCACAGTCCGAGTCGGACAATGGCTGGGGAAAAAAAGCATCAAAGGGATAAAAAGAGCCGGATATATTAGTATTAGTATGGGGATAATATTTGCGAGTGTTATTACGATTGCTATGCTTCTATTTCCACGAGTAATCGTTAGTCTATATATTGATTTAGACGACCCGGTTAATGCCGAAATAATAAATTTAGCTTTGCCGATGTTAACTGTTGCTAGCTTATCACAAATATTAGACGCGGTACAAAAAATCACTTATGGTGCGCTACAAGGACTTCAAGATACTCGCATTCCTGTACTTTTAAATATTCCCGCTTTTTGGGGTATTGGCTTAACCACAAGCTATATTCTCGGCTTTTATTTTGGCTTAGGTGGCATAGGTTTGTGGTTAGGACAATCTATGGGGGTGGCAGTCGCGGCTATAATGTTCTTTCTTCGGTTTCGCGAACGCATAAGCCATTTAAAATATTAACTCAAGAATGTAATTTTGAGCGATTAAAATAGATTTTTTATTGCAAGGTGTGAGCATAAGCTTGCACTTTTTTTTGATAATTTAATCAAGAATATAAAATTTAAAGCAACCATTCTGAATTATCGTTTTAATCGGATAAACTGACAAGGTTTTCCTAAAATATCTCCATCAAACATATTATTTTCTTGAAAGCCTTGATTTTTATAAAATAGCCGCGCTCGATCATTATTCGCAATAACAATCGTCCAGACAGGAGAACCCACAATATTTATTATGACTTTTAATAACCGTTTTCCTATTTTTTGATGTTGATAGTCTGGATCTACATAAAGTAAAGTAATATAGTTTCGATAAGCTGCAATCACTCCAACAACTTTGTTAGAATCACAAGCTACAAATCGATAACAAGACGGAAATATTTGACAGATATTTTTATTTTCAGCTAATGGAATTAAAGAGTATTGATGATTAGGATCTGTAAATTCACCGGGTTGAGCGCGGTCGTGAACTTGACAAACCGCTTCCCAATCTGATTCAAAATACGGTCTAATTGTAATCATTGAATTCTTCACTACATCTTTAAGCATATCGACCATATTGAGCTATATTTTTATTAGTATTTTCTGGTTTATCACTTAACCAAACCCACAATTGATCCCCATAAGAAAAGTGCCACCATTCACCCGGATGTTGTTGAAATCCTGCCTGTTTCATTACTTGGGATAAAATCTGACGATTTTGATCATAAGTTTGCTCTAAGTTATGGGTAGAACTCGCAAAATGAGCCGGATAAGAGCGCGGAGAAAGTTCATCAATCGGAGAACCCATATCTATCACTTTTCCAGCTTCATCTACTAATGTAACATCAATTGCCGCACCAGTACTATGAGGGGGTGGAGTTGCCGAATTCAGGCTCGGAATTGCCCAAAACTGATACACTTGTTCGAGGATTTCTTGCTGTTTATCGGGGGATAATTGTTCAGGATTTAATCCTTGTGATTTAACCGTTTGTTGAAATACATAATCTACCATAAATTGTTGAACTTCAACCGGACGATAAGCATCAAAAATCTGTATTTTAAAATTAGGATAATTAGTATTTAACTCAGCTTGTGCTTGTATTAACCGATGTAAAACCCCCTGACGTAAATAGTAGGGAGAATCAACCCCCGCTCGATCGTAAGGTGCACCTAATTTTTGATAAGGATGAGGAGATTCAACCGCAAATTGTTCTAAAGGAATAGGAACTAATGGTTCGCCACAATCTTTAATAATAATACTTTGATAAGGTTTCATTAATTTCAATAGATGATGGTGGATGAAATCAGAAAAGTTCCACCCACTCAAATATTAGTTGATGTTAGTTTTGACGATAAGCAATCACAGCATAAAATGGATCGCCTCCGTTTAAGCCAAACATTTGTAAAATAGGCGGTGTTGAAGCGACCTTAGAAATGACTTCAGGTACGCTAAATCCCGGCAAATTTTCCCCTTGAACCGAATTAAAATACTTTTCGACTAATTTAACTCGACTCGTTTCTGTCCCCTCTCGCCAAGCCGTAATTGCTTTTTGAAAAAACATCCGGTTAGAAAAGCTAATAATCGCAATCCCACCCGGTTTTAACACTCGGTGAATTTCATGAAAAATGGCTTCGGGGTATTGTAAATATTGTACAGAAACACAATTTAAAACTGCATCAAATTCTCCATCAGAGAAAGGTAATTTGAGGTCTTGATTCAAATCTTGAACAAAATAATGATCCAGTTGCGGATTTTTGGCCAGTTCCTCCGGGTTCATCCCATGTCCTTCTACATGAGAAAAGTCTATTTCCTCCGGAAGATGGGACACCCAGCTACTCATTAAATCTAAAATTCGAGTATTGGGTTTGAGACGGTCTCGATACAAGTTGGTCAATTGCTCTATAAATCCCTCGTCAACATGGGTAACGAGGCGGGGAACGGAGTAAAATAGGGTATCGTCCCCATCGTCTAATTTGGCGCGGTCTTCAGCCTGTAGCAGCATTGTGACAGAATTTAATTAAGTTAACATTTATATAGTTTAATGAAAATTACAGTTGATTCAGGCTGTAGTCGTCATAGTTGAATAACAGGTTATTCAATTGGCAGAGAATAAAATGTATTTTACCAAATTTGTTACTCTCTAGATCTGTTACTTTTAATAAAGTCATCACAGAGTCATTCTAACTGATACAAAATGATATCCTATGTACTCCATGTTCGTCACTTAGAAACTCGCTTTTTTACTTCCGATGGAATTGTTCATGCAGTTAATGGAATTTCTTATACTGTTAATTCCGGTGAAACGATTGGGATAGTCGGAGAATCTGGATCGGGAAAAAGTATTAGCGTGTTATCAATTTTACGATTAATTCCTTCCCCACCCGGAAAGATTACAAACGGTGAGATTTTGTTTGAAGGACAGGATTTATTGAAAATGAATGAGAAGAGTTTACGTCGAATTCGGGGGAATCAAATCTCTATGATATTTCAAGATCCCATGACTTCTCTCAATCCCGTTTTAACCATTGGAAAACAAATTACAGAATCGATTCAACTACATCTAGATTTTACCAAAAAACAAGCTAAAAATCGAGCAATTGAACTGCTGCAACAGGTGGGAATTCCTGATGCTAAACAACGGATTAATCAATATCCTCATCAGTTTTCAGGAGGAATGCGTCAACGGGTGATGATTGCCATGGGATTGGCTTGTCAACCGAAGTTGTTAATCGCAGATGAACCCACTACTGCGTTAGATGTTACGATTCAAGCACAAGTGGTGGAGTTAATTAAAAAACTGCGTCAAGAAATGGGAATGTCGATTATTTGGATTACCCATGATTTAGCATTACTCGCTAGATTAGCAGATCGAATTTTAGTGATGTATGGGGGTCAAATTGTTGAACAAGCAACGGTGAATCAACTGTATCAAAATCCCCGTCATCCTTATACTATTGGATTACTTAATAGTTTACCCCGTTTAGATGGCGAACGCGCTCCAAAATTACAAGCAATTGAAGGAGTTCCCCCGGATTTAATTGATTATCCAAAAGGGTGTCCGTTTGCGCCTCGTTGTACCTTTGCAATAGATCGTTGTATCGAGGAAGATCCTATTTTAGAGACTATTGAAACTCAACATGAGGTAGCGTGTTGGGTGAAGCCAGAAAGGAGAGAATCAATCTAAAACATTACTGACAATTACAATAATTGTTGCACTGACAATTAATCCGAAAGCCAGTTGAACCACCCATTGAGTCGCTTGCTGATAGTTACTAAATCTTTCATCAAATTTTTTTACTTCTCCTGATAATTCAGTAACTTCTCCTGATAACTCATTGACCTTTCCTGAAAGCTGCTCAATCTTTTCCAATACGTCGGTTAATGTCGGTTCTCTTTCTGGTGTAATTGTCATAATATAATCTCGATTATACTAAAATTAATTCTAACATATTGAGACATTTTTTAAATTAAAATGAATAGTATAAATATTAAAAACTTAGAAGAATTCCCCTTGATTCGATTACAGAATATACAAGTGTATTTTCCAGTTAAACAAGGTAATTTTTTCAAAAAACAAACTCGCTTTCTAAAGGCTGTTGATGG
This sequence comes from Microcoleaceae cyanobacterium, assembly GCA_049649525.1. Lineage (GTDB taxonomy): Bacteria > Cyanobacteriota > Cyanobacteriia > Cyanobacteriales > Microcoleaceae > JAAURB01. The sequence goes on along the minus strand of JBARZE010000058.1, from coordinate 47,862 downwards.
TATTTCATTAGAAATTAACCGAGGGGAAACGTTTAGTTTAGTGGGAGAATCTGGCTGTGGTAAAAGTACAACCGGAAGAGCTATTTTACAATTAGAAAAGCCAACGGCTGGAACGGTTTATTTTGAAGATATAAATTTAACCAATATCTCAGAAAAATCCTTACAACAAATGCGTCGCCGAATGCAAATGATCTTTCAAGATCCTTATGCTTCGTTAAATCCTCGAATGACAATTGGTAAAATCATTAGTGAACCTTTAATTGTTCATCACTTATCTACAAAAAAACAAGCTCGAAATAGAGTCAAAGAACTATTAGATTTAGTCGGTTTAAAACAAAATTTTATTAATCGATATCCCCATGAATTTTCAGGCGGACAAAGACAACGAATTGGGATTGCAAGAGCCTTAACAGTTCAACCTGATTTTATTGTTTGTGATGAACCGATTGCTTCATTAGATGTATCCATTCAAGCACAAGTTATTAACTTATTAAAATCTCTACAAAAACAGTTTAATTTAACTTATCTTTTTATTGCCCATGATTTAAGTGTGGTTCGTCATATTTCTGATAGAATAGCTGTAATGTATTTAGGTAAAGTTGTTGAACTCGCCGATCAAACGCAACTGTATGAAAATCCTTTACATCCCTATACACAAGCCTTACTATCGGCTGTTCCTATTCCCGATCCAGAGATGGAAAAAAAGCGAGAACGAATCTTATTAACCGGTGAAATTCCCAGTCCTATTTCTCCCCCAACGGGTTGCCGTTTTCATACAAGATGTCCGTTAGCCGTCGAAGAGTGTCGTAGGATAGAACCCGAATGGCGAGAAATTAATCCAGGACATTTTGTCGCTTGTCACGAAGTAGAATCATCCGAAAATATTTGAAAAACTAATTCATTAATGCTAAAACTGATAGTAATAGCGGCTATTTATTGCTAAAATAGAATTATGGCGACAAAAACAGAAAAACCCAAATCAACCGCCACTGAAAATCTTCCCACCCGTACTCCGCCGTGGGGTAAGGTAACAGAACTTGAACATGGCGATCGCTATCGTATTAATCGCATTGTTGTTAACCCCGGTTATCATATCACAACCCAAATGCACTATCACCGCAGTGAACACTGGATTATTGTTGCGGGTACTGCTAAAGTGATTTGTGGCGGAAAGGAAGAAATATTAATTCCTAAACAATCGACTTATGTACCGATGAATACTCCTCACCGAGTTGAAAATCCAGGGGTAATTCCGCTGGTGATGATTGAGGTACAAAATGGTGAATATTTAGGGGAAGATGATATTACTCGTTATCCCGAAAAAGATGGTTATTTAGATCAACAGAAAACTAAATAGTTGATTGATCTGTGGTGCTGAGTACAATTTTATTATCTGAATATGAGGAGAGGTTTTTTGTGCCTCTCCTATGTTGATTGAATGAGAGGATTTCGCTTTAATATAACTTTGTGTTTGACAAACATCAAATATCAGTAATTCACTTTAGTATAGCTCTATTGAAAATTAGGATATAGGAAAATAACGCTGAACTATAATTCTTTTTGAGAGGGAATAAAGCGAGATTGAAGCACTTGGAACATCCATCCGCCGATAATACATCCAATCACATAATAAACAAAATCTGAGTATGCAAAAGTGGTTCCAATGGCTAATCGTCCGATGAAAGTAGATCGAATAGCTTCTAAAAACGGAGGACTCCAAAGTTGTAATGTTTCAAGAAAAGCGGTGACTAAAAACACCCAAAATGAAACCCATTTAGGATTTAATCGAGGTTGAATCAGTAAAACTAGAGCAATTAAAGCAATCTCATATAATATTGCGCCGAATGAATAATTAATCCAATTTTGAAAAATGCCTTGATAAAATTTGCTCAAGATTCCAATAAAAATTGATAATAACACAACAAAAAATAGAATTATACGATATTTTTTCATATTAATCAAAGTACAGATAATGGATCGGCATCATAGTCACCTGTTTATAACAATAAGTCGAAACACCTAATTTATTCCGGCAGCAGTCTAACTCTGCTACCCTAATAGCAAGGGATCAAACAAATGATTAATGAGTTAGTCATCATTCCTGTCCAGTCAAGGATTAGATTTGATCCAGTTCTCATTCAGACACCTATCTTAAAATCTCCCGCCGGATAGGCGTGGCAGCAGATGCACTCTCTCCAATGCTGAAGTAATTGCAACTCAAAACGCCTACAATATGATGAAATATTTTATAGGATTAACCCCTACTGAAGTTGAGATCAGCCGTCAAACTAATGGATCAAACGTTCTCACCCCCAGCAAACGAGATTCGTTATGGCAGCAATTCCTGGCAAAGTTTGACGATCCTATGATTCGGATTTTAATGATTGCCGCCGTCATTGCGATCGCAGTGGGTCTTTATGATGGCAGTTATATCGAAGGGTTAGGAATTATCTTTGCCATCATTTTAGCAACGGCTGTGGCATTGATCAATGAATACAAAGCTAACCAGGAATTTGATATTCTCAATCAAGTTTCCGATGATGTTGCGATCAAAGTTATTCGCGATGGTAACTACACCACCGTTGCCAAAAAAGACTTAGTTGTGGGGGATATTGTCTTAATTGAACTCGGCGAAGAAATTCCGGCTGATGGGGAAGTACTCGAAGCGGTTTCTCTGGCAATTGATGAAGCCAACCTCACGGGTGAGTCGGTTGCGGTGAGTAAAGGAGTAGAAAATCCGCCTCATATTTCTGATGATACCGCTTATCCACCGAACCAACTATTGCGGGGAACAGTGGTGAGCGATGGTCGTGGCATAATGAAAATAACCGCTGTTGGCGATCGCACAGAAATTGGTCAAACCGCCCAATCTATCTTAGATATTACCGCCGTCGAAACTCCCCTCAATCAACAACTCGATCGCCTCAGTCGGTTAATTGGGGTATTTGGCCTCGCGATAGCCGTCTTAATTGATATTGCATTAGTCGGACGGGGTATCTTCACCCAAACCCTTAATCTCAGCGGTGGACAATGGTATTTCGTTGGCTTTGTTGTCTTCAGTTTGTTAATTACCATCTCACAGGTTTGGTTACCCATTGTTTATGACGGACTCCAACTCAGCGGTGTTGGGGTTGAACCTCCGGCTTGGTTAGAACAACAATCTTGGCGCAACCGTTTTAAAATAATCCTCATCGGACTCGTCACCTTTGTCGTGGGGATTGGTATTGGGTATTGGGTTAGATGGATTCCTTCAGACCCCACTCAGTGGCTGCCGAGCGCTGCTGCTGGGGAATTTTTGAATTATTTCATGATTGCTGTGGCGGTGATTGTGGTGGCGGTACCAGAAGGCTTAGCGTTGAGTGTGACTCTTAGCCTTGCCTATAGTATGGCAAAAATGGCTAAACAAAATAACCTGGTACGACGCATGCACGCCTGTGAAACTATCGGCGCGGCAACAGTAATCTGTTCCGATAAAACCGGGACACTGACCCTAAATCAGATGCAGGTGAGTGAAGCTTTTTTTCCGGGTTTGTCCCCTCAAGATCTACTTCAAACTCCCCTAATTATTGAAGCGATGGCGGCTAACAGTACCGCTAACTTAGAACGCCATCCCCAAGACCCCCCGTGTGTGATGGGTAACCCCACAGAAGGGGCATTATTATTATGGCTAGAACAACATAATATTGACTATTTGCAAATCCGACAACAATTCACCACCACTGAGCAACTGGCGTTTACTTCAGATCGCAAATATATGAGTACTTTGGGAATGTCTCCTAGTCGTAATATTTCGACTCTTCATATTAAAGGCGCACCGGATATTCTGCTCGAACATTGCAACCAAATGTTAACTGAAAATGGCATCCAACCCTTAACTAAATCGAAACGAAAATTTATTAATCAAGAGTTGAAAAACTGCGATGCCAATGGGATGCGAAGTTTAGGGTTTGCTTATATCCCCGAACCGCAACCAGACCAACAGGATATGGCCTTAGAAGACCATGAAGACCTCACCTGGCTGGGGTTTGTGGCGATCGCAGACCCGGTGCGTCCAGAAGTTCCCGAAGCCGTCAAACGCTGTCAGAGCGCCGGAATCAGCGTTAAAATGATTACCGGAGATAGTTTGCTGACGGCTGTACAAATTGCTAGTCAGATTGGGATTATCACAGATAACGATACGAATGATGCTTTTATTCGCGGCAAAAAACTGCGTCAAATGGATGACGAGACCGCAAAATCTGCCCTGAAACAGGTTAAAGTTATCGCCCGCGCCCGTCCCCAGGATAAACAACGCATTGTCCGACTGTTACAAGAACAAGGAGAAGTGGTGGCTGTGACGGGGGATGGTACGAATGATGCTGCTGCTCTCAACCAAGCTCAAGTGGGGTTAGCGATGGGAAGTGGAACATTTGTCACTAAAGAAGCCAGCGATATTATTTTATTGGATAACTCTTTTGCCAGCTTAGAAAAAGCCGTATTGTGGGGGCGATCGCTGTATCAAAATATTCAGAAATTTATTCTATTTCAATTAACAATTAATGTGGCTGCCTGTGCGATCGCATTATTGGGGCCGTTTATCGGAATTGATTTACCCTTTACTGTGACTCAATTGTTGTGGGTGAATCTAATTATGGATACATTTGCTGCCCTCGCTTTAGCCACAGAACCCCCCAGCGAAGCCGTGATGAAAATGCCGCCCCGTCGTTCGGATGCATTTATTATTTCTAAACCCATGATTATTGAGATCTCAACGAGAGCAGTGCTATTTCTGGTGTTAATGATTGTGTTTTTACTGGCAATTCAACGAGACGGTGTGACGAGCGATTATGAACTGTCTCTATTTTTCTCAACATTTGTTATGTTGCAATTTTGGAATTTATTTAATGCCAAATGTTTTGGTCGTCCTCAATCTGTGTTTACCCATTTATTCGATAACTGGAGCTTTATCGCCATTGCTGCCCTGATTTTCATTGGACAAATTATCATCGTTCAATGGGGCGGAACATTCTTTAGAACCGTACCTCTCTCTTTATCAAACTGGCTCATTATTATTGGCAGTACTTCTATTATTTTATGGCTGGGTGAATTGCAGCGCGGCTTTGTTAATATGACATTAAAAAATCAGGCTGTTTCTAATAATAAAACCCAGCATTTTGCCTAAAAATCCTGTTTGAGTCGTAGCCAGCAGCAGAGAAAGCCAAAATAACGGTACAGTTGACAGAAATTTATTATCATTATATATTGTTTACATCGATCAGTGTAAATGAGTGACTTTTAATGATGTTAAAGGCTGGCAAGGTACAGCCGAGGATCTGTGTGTACAGCTAAAACGTAAAATTGAACAATTGCAGTTATCTATCGAACCGCCGACTGTCAGAGTCATACGTTCGTGGCGATCGCGAAAACTCTTATCCCAGCCAAAAGGACAAAAGTTTGGTTTTCGTCAAATTTTAGAAGGGTTAGTTACTTTATCGCTATTAGAAAAAGGCTGGACATTAGTTGCAATCACAGCTAGTTTATCTTCTCGCAATGATCTTGAACTTGAACAGCAAATTTTAGCAGAAACAGACAGCGATCAAACCACTTTATTATTTAAACCAAAAGATAACAATCATTTGGCTATTGCTAAAGATGCGATTATTTTACTCGCTCAAGGCATATTACGTCAATATACTCGTGTGTTAACAGGGATAGAAATTGTTAGACAAAATGAACACTTACCTGCTGAATTACACGTAGCCATGTGTAAATTAGGTCGTTTGTACTTGTCGGAAGGAAAGTGTGATCGTGCCGCTTGTCTTCATGATGTATTAGATTATTCTCGATATCCACTCAATCATCAAAAATGGGATTTAGATATTTTCAAACAAATTGAATATCATCCAGTTCAACTAATAGACTATGACTTACGGGTTCCCACAGCAGAATGTGCAGAGATCGCTAAAAAATCTAGAAGTTTTGGTGAAGATAATGTGATTCAATCTCGTCTCTATTCTCAACTAAAAACCGCCACAGAAAGACTTGGGAATAGAAAGAAAGATCAAGCTTATACTTGTTTAAGAGAACTCATCGGTCGGCGATCACTCATTAAAGAAATTGAGTTATTTGATTATTTAATTGATCATAATCTTACCCCTTTACAAAAAACAATTATAGAGTTTTTCGATCCTGTTTCAGATACTTGGCTGATCAATGGCTATGCCTTACGTTGCGCTCATTGTGGTACATTAATACGACCTCATCCCCATCGTGATCGCTACCCTCAGGGTTACTGTCCTATTCATCAATGTAACAGTAGATATCCGCCAAAAGTTGGAGAAAGAATTAATCCACAACAGGATAATGTATTAATCGCAAAACCACAAATATTAGTTTATTGGACAGCACCTGCAATTGATGAATTAGCAATTTTTGATCGAGCAAAAACCTATGGTTTAGAGGCTCAATTATATCCTAATTACGATGAGTGTGATATTGCTATCAATCATTATGAAGTTGGGATAGATGCTAAATCTTACCGTAGTCCAGTATTACTGGCATTAAAATTAAATCGTAGTATTGGCGGACTGATTCATTATCGTAAAAGAATTATTGCTATTACGGATGAAATGATTAAAAATTATCCGGATTATATCTCAACAGTATACTCGTTACTGGATCAAAAAAGCGATACGAATAGTCTAAAAATTATGTCAGTTTCTACGGTTATTCAAAATATAAAGGAGGGAAAATATGCGAATTAAATATAATTTTTGGACAGCAGAAGAGCGCATCTTTTGGTTATGCGTTTTTATGGAAGAATTTATCGGCATTCAATCCTTAGAATATGCTCCCGTAATTCTATCCGGAATGGCAAGTGTTTTTAATGCACCTCAATTAAAAGTGGCACGACAAGCCATGTTTAATTTACGGCAGATGTCATTAGATTATATTACAAAAAGCTCTATAAAATATGCAGTTGATCTTTATAACGACTATCAATATCAAAAACAAGAGCAGGGAGTATATGAAATTGATAGTGAAACATTCATATTTAAACGAACTAATTTTTTAGAAGATGCAAATATTACGAAAGCAAAAAAGATCTTATCTAAACCCTTAGATTATCAGTTTCATGGTAAAAAATTTGCCTCTCCCCAACAACAAATGGCAGTTCAGCTAGGAGATATAGTCCTCTCTAAGCCTTTACCCATTTCTCCTATTACAATCCCTTTAACGCCTCCCAAAACCCATGATTTAAATCGACAACCACGGGATGAAATTTATATTCCGCTTCAGGAATTAGAAAATATCGCTGAACAAATGGATCGAAAAGACAGAGCAAATCCAGAACGAAGACCCGGCAACTGGACAGAACGTTTGAGACATTTTGATATATTAGTTCCTGATAATAATCATGGATTAAAAGTAGAAAATAATACAATAGAATTATCAGGAATTAAACACTTAATTGGTTTACCTGGTGCTGGAAAAACCACGATATTAATGATTAGTGCAGTTTGGCTTGGAAGAAATGGCTATAAAGTCATGCTAATTTTTCCCTCTATTGAAGTTGCCAGACAATACATGACAGATTTAGAATTTCATGGGGTTAAAGTAGGGATGTTAGTGGGTCAAAATCCTACAACACGGCGGACTCATGCAGACCGAATTGCAGAAACTATTGCAGCCACTGGCGGACAAGGTGGCTTTGCTTATACCCTCGAAGGCGCAGACTCCTTTGCTAATAACTGCTTACTGCCTGCTTTTTCCCCTGTAGAAACCTCTTTATGGGAATTCGGAAATGCGCCTTGTCATCGCATTTTGCAAAATTCGTCCTCAGAAAAAAAGCAATATTTATGTCCTCTTTGGACGATGTGTGGACGTAATAAAGCACCCCGAAACTTAATTGATGCGGATATTTGGGTCGGACATATTAGATCAATGGATACAACAATTCCAAATCCAGCTATTAATCAGGAAATCCGATACTTTGAATTAATTGCTAAAAGCTTCGACTTAGTCATTTTTGACGAAGCAGATATGGTTCAATCAAACTTAGATAGTTATGGCGTGGCAAAACTGAATCTTTCGGGTGCAGATGATTCAATGCATACCATTATTTTAGAACAAGTTCACAACCCTTTATCTAGACATAAAAACTATTTACTCAAGGATAAAAAAACTGATAATTATAGCCGTCACATGAGTGAATTTGGTGACCATAATACGTCTTTAATGATGGTATTACATCATCTCCCGATTCCTATTAAAGATCGATTTGAAGGTCAGTTACTAACGGTATCACGTATCATTACAGAAATACTAGAAGGTTTTGATCAAAAACAAAAACAGTCTTATTCTCAAAGAGATATTGCCAGCGACACAGAAATTACACAAGGCTTTACAAAAGCTAAAGCCTTAACAGAGTTTTGGTCAACGGCTGCTTACACTGCATTTTATAATCGTGTCAGTACAGAAAAAATTAAGAAAAATTTGAAACAAGATTTATGTTCTCACACTCTAAATATTGATAAAAATAAACTGACAGAAAGATGGAATGATCTAATTCAACTCTTCCGACATTACTTAGCAGAAGACGGATTAATAAAAAGAGAAAGCTTTCTTAAAAAGATTACCAGTTTATTTCTCAATATTTGTTTTCTAGATCAAAATAAACCTTTTGTTACTCCTGATATTATTCCCCTATTAGTCGGTATTACTTTTGTAATTTTAGGCTATCAACGAATTATTCCTGAGACCCGTACAATGGTTGTCAAAGGACTAATAAAAGAACCGATTTTAAATCCTCCTATTTCAGATTCATTACGTCGTTTTACTCCCGAAAACTTAATCGGTTTACTGTCTGGAGTTAAATATAACTTTAAACAAAGCAATAATAACACTAATACAAAGAATATTACCCTATCATATATTACATTTGTCGGCACACCTCGGATGCTGATGCATCGCTTTCATCGTTTATTAGAAGCCGAGGGGCAAGAACATTCACCCGCCGTTTTAATGACTTCTGCAACTTCTTACCTAGAAGCAAGTCCAGCTTATCATATTAATACTTATCCTAACTATTTATTAAAACCCAAAACTAACCTTCATAATTCAGAATCAAGCAATTACTACTTTCAATATTTTCATGACACAGAAAGAAATAACGAACCCTTACGTTATAGTGGTGCAGGTGATTTAAGAAATCGTAATTTATTAAAAATGGTTGATCTATTAGTAAAAAATGGTGAAAAATCTGAAGTGATGAAAGCGATTAAATACTTTGATGTTAAAGAAAATATTCAGCGCAAAGCTGCTTTTGTCGTTAATAGCTATCAACAGGTTAGAGAGATAAAAGAATACTTAAATCGCCATCACCCAGAAATCGGTAGACGAACGAAAGCCATTGTTTCTTATCTTAAAGAAGGTGACAAACCTTCAGATTATGTGACGACTTCTCAATGTGAAGCCTTGGGAGATGATGAAACTTGTGATTTAATTATCTTTCCAATGTTGGCAATAGGCAGAGGCGTTAATATTGTATTTACCAAAGGTCCTAGAGAAAGAGATGCTGCAATTGGTTCAATTTATTTTCTGACTCGACCTCATCCCACAACAGATGATACTCAACTTTTATACAGTTTAGCAGGACGTGCAACCCAAGAGTTTGATCAACGCTTATTTGATTCAAAACACAGTTTAGCAAGTATTAATAAAGAGTGGAATCAAGCCCGTTCAAATGTTTACAAAAATATGGGAAGATTATTACGAGAACCCTTAATGGCAAGTAGACTGGGTACAGAACTTTTTCAACCCTTTACGGCTAATCAAATGGTTGCTATTTTACAAACAATTGGTCGGGGAATGCGAAATAGTTGTCCGGTAAAAGTTTACTTTATTGATGCTGCCTGGGCACCTCAATCTGCTAGAGGTAAACCAGATTCTCCTCGTGATAGTATGTTAGTTCAAATGCGTGTCATTTTAGAAGAATGTTTGAAACATAATGACCCCGTTATTCAAGAAATTTACCAAGAACTTTATGGCGCGTTTCTTGAACCTTTGAGGCAAATTGATCGAGTGATTTATCCTTCTAATCTGTTTCATTCAGAAAATTCAGTTTATCAAGATGATGGCTTTAAAGATATAGATTCTTTCTACGAGATGTAAATCAAGTTACAGAAATAATTAAAAAAAGAGGAATGTAAAAATGCACAACAATCAACTGCTTTACACTAAATTAAACTCTAAAAAATTAAAACAAGTTCCTTTAGCTTTGACAATTCCCGATAATCTACCTCCAGTTACAGTTGAAGGAAGTACTATTTTTTGGACTAAAGAAGCATTAGCTAACTTTGAGAAAGTTCAAAGTCAGATTAATACTATTAAAAACTTACCCTATGCTTCTCTCAGAGGTTTGATAGAAGTTAAATTATTGAATGTATTCTGGGTAGAAGCAAATATGGGATTAAGTCAATATCACATCAATAAAAAAGAGCAATATCCTTTCGTATATCTTCAGAGTAAAGATGAGAATCAAATCCAAACAGATTTAAGACCTATTCTTAATGACTGGATAGAAAATTACTTAGTTCCTTATGCTAAAAAAGAAGAGGTTTCTGAAGATATAATTGAACGCTTTAGACAACTTCAAGAAGAGAATCAGCTTTTATTGATTCAACCTTTTCAATCTCAAATTATGCCTTGGCAGCAACATGATGAAAGTAATACAGCAAAACCCGATAAATATTCCTTTCCAGCTTTAGCGAATTATTTAGCTAGATTAATTACAGAAAATGAAATTTTCCCAGGCTTAGGTAGTATCAAACGAATTATTACCAGTAAAGGCGGAAGTCGTGTCGAATTAATGACAGATCCTATTTCACTCGATGGTCAAGACTTATTTAGCTTAGTTGTTGAATTAGAAATCGTTACTTTTCCTTCAGTCCCTCAACCTCTAATCAAAATAGACGTTTGTAAACGACGCTGGTTCAGTAATATCAAAGAAAATTCTATTGATCGCAATTCTATTAATGCTTATATTTTATCTCAGAACTATAGCGATCGCGTATTCAACTTTAAACTCCATCGTCGTAAAAATCAACAGACTAATAAATGGGAATGGCAGCCAGATGACGCTTTTTCTGTTCTCCAACGAGAACTTCATTTACCCTTAAACATTTCTAATGCAGGACAAATTATCAGAGGCAAACCTTCTAATAATGATTGTAAAGTATTTTTAACTCATCGTAATGGTCTTCAGGAAAAAAAACATACTATTAATGTCGGTGTGCCTGAAGTAGATAAACTTGAAGCTTTTAAGGCGATAGCTAAACTTTTAGAACCTTTTGGAATTAAACCTTTTGAGGGTTATTCAGAAGTAAGTTTTACTTCAGGAAAAGGTCATTCAACCCAAGAAAAAGATAGAACTGAGGCTGCTTCTAGACAAATTAACAAACCTACTTTACTTAATGCTGTTCTTGAGTTTTTAGAAACAGGTGATATTAATAATTTTACAAATTCCAGAACAGATGAAGAAATCAATAACTTATTAGATCAGCACTTTAAGTTTAGATTAAGTGAAAAAGGTCTTAATTTGTTTAAAATAAAAGCAACAGGAGAAAATAAAAATCAATTTAAACAATTACAAGAACTGATTCAACTGAATAAAGAAGCAATTCAGCGGTTATATCCTGAAGAAAAGCCATTACTAATAATTTTTTACGAAAAAGAAAGTAACAATATTCTGAAACTGCTGAAAACTATTATTGCGATTTTATTTGCAGATTCGATAGATATTGAAGCACAATTACTTCCAGAAAACACTCATGGGCTGAAAAAAGAATTACCTGGAAGTCAATTAAAGAATAAAAAGAGATCGCAAAAACGGATTGAAGCTTGGACTTCTGTCGCGAAACAAATTGCTGCAATAAAACGCCCTAAATTTTGCTTAGTGATGGCGAGAGAATTTTATCCAAATTTAGAAAATAATAAATATACTCATGATGATTCAGTGAATAAACCCTCAACTCGCCAAGCATTAGCCTCAATTGGAAAAGCTTGTGTACAATTTCTTGTACCCCCCGGAATTTATCAAAAGACAGGAGATATCAATTTATCAGATTTTATTTTTCCCGTCCAATCATCTATTAAAGATTTATTTTGGACGCATTCTGGACGCATTGATCATATTCCAGATAAAGTGAGTAAATGGTTTGGTGATATTGAAGAAACAAATAGACCGAAAGAAATTATAGCGATCACAATTGTTCGTAAAAATTCAGGTCGAGTTAGAGGAAGATTAGAAAATAGTTTTTTACTCATAGCAATTAGAATTAACGTTGCCACCGGACTTTGTGAGATGTGTGTTTGTTATGAAGATTATAAAACAAAGAAGTTAGTTAAAACAGATTGGCAACCCTTCAATCAAGCATTATCTGACATTGCCACAATTTCTCCTATCTCTTTAGGTGATAATAAAAATACTCGTAAACAACACTTTCAAGACTTTGTAGATGATGTAATTTCCAATTCCGTAGATCAAGGTAACAATCCTGTTGTTATGATTGACTCCTCAAATTGTGTCAAACTCTGGAATTGGTTAAGCGATAGTAAGATGAATCTTTCCGATATCAATATTGGTAGTAAACAATATATGCAAGAGAATTGGAAAGGCGCAAGAATTGTTCGTATTCGCCAAGACTTAGCACCTGGAATTATTCAAGATAAAGTTAAAAAATTAGCCGAGACATCTCTTGAAGACACTTGTACAAAAGAAGAATTAGAAGCCGATGAAGACAAGCAAATTACATTATCTGTACCCACCAATGTATTCGGTTTATATAAACTAAATATTAAAGACAGTACTAACTGTAGTGCTTATCTTTCTGTTGGCAAAACCACACTACATAAAAATAAAAGAGGGATGAGTTGCTATCGTCCAACAGCACTTGATAAACAGGTTAAAATAAAAGATGAAGATAATAAGAATATCGATCAAAAAAATCAAGCTGGCTTATCAATTCAAACACTAGAAACACAACCCCCTCATATTGACCAATGGCCGACACCGAATCCCTTGGAAATTGTTGTTACACTCTGTCAAACAGAAGACAAACCTGACAATATCGCTGGCTTTATTGAATCTCTCCGCTATGGATATGGTCACTTTAAGGAATGGACAAAACTACCCGCTCCTTTATTCTTTGAAAGAGTAGTACGAGATTACATTAGCGCTTTTACTCTCGAAGAAGAGTAAGAAAGTGTGTAAGTAATTTAAAAAGAACACGAAAAACTTCTCTGTTGTCCTTCGTGCCTTTGTGGTTATTCTCTTAAATTCAGCTAAGATGAATTAACGCTTCCAAATAATCCAAATTGCGTGAATAATACCCGGAATATAACCCAATAAGGTTAGCAAAATATTAATCCAAAATTGAGGGCCAATTCCAACTTGCAAAAACACACCCAGTGGTGGGAGAAAAATAGCAGCGATGATTCTGATGATGTCCATAATGTTGATAATTAATTACAATTGTTGATAGATTTGTCGTCCAGACTCAAGCTGAGAAGCGATCGCCTGTCGGTCATTAATAAAAGTATACTGTTCATTGAAGCTACCCTGAGGTCGTTCGCCGATAACATAATGACGGATGGATGAGTCTGGAGCATTTAGCACCACACGGTCAGAAACGCGCATACTTGCTTGTGGTGCGTTTGGGTCAGTTTCTGTGAGTTGAGAAATCACCCAAAGTTGATTATTAACAGCGTAAATATCCGTTATATCTAGGGTATAACCACTGGTGGGAACCTCGACCTCTGTTGTAATTGTGCGTTCTTCTCGTTGAGCCCCTGGTACATCAATATCGATGTAGGGAACCTCAATTGTTTCTTCTTCTTGAATCACAACGAGTTTCGGAACGGTAATAGTTTTTTCAGTCGTCCCCACATTTACATCAGGGCCTTCAATATCGTATTCTGGTAAACTTCCAGGTTCTACATTCACATCAATATCAGGTAAACTGCCTGATTCTTCTTTTTCAATTTGGCAAGCAGTGAGGGGAACTAATAATAAGGCAAATAACAATAGTAGTGACTTTGAAAAGATTAATTTTTTGTGTCTCATCGCTTATAAAACTAATTTTCACGAGATATATCAAGAAAGATAACGAAATTGAGAAGATACTTTTACAGGTTGACTTACTGATCGAATACTTCTTAAGTGAGCAATTTTCTTTACTTTCTATTATTTTTGATTAAAGTTAAATTGACATCCCCCTCAAGAAATAGAACTGAAGAGAGACTTGATTCAATCAGTTGTAGCGCTACGCGATTTTTAAAAATGTCATAAAGTCAATATGTACCGCTATATTATAAATTTCATTACTTTTTAGCCGATTGAGTGTCAAGATTTTATCTCAATTTTTCATCCAACTCGTATCAATAGGCAGTTCAATAATAAACTCAGTTTCCTGCCCTGGAATTGAGCGACAGCAAAGTTTACCCTGATGTTTTTCAGTAATAATTTGATAAGCGACCGATAAACCTAAACCAGTTCCTTTACCCACAGGTTTTGTGGTATAAAAAGGGTCAAATATTTTGTTCAGCTTGCTTTCAGCAATACCACAGCCATTATCTGCAATCCGAATTTTGATCCAATTTTTCTCAAAGAATTCTGTTTGAATCGAAATTTTACCCGGTTGAGATTGTGCTTCTATTGCATCAATAGCATTACTCAGAATATTCATAAATACCTGATTCAGTTGACTCGGATAACATTGGATTTGCGGTAAATCACCATAATTTTTACTAACTTCTATATGGGAATATTTCAAGCGATTTTGTATAATTAATAATGTGCTTTCTAATCCTTCGTTAATATCTGCTTCTTTCAGTTCTGCTTCATCCAACCGCGAGAAATTCCGTAGGGAAAGCACAATCGCCCGAATTCGTTCTGTTCCGGTTTTCATTGATTGCAATAGCTTGGGATAATCTGCTTGCAAATACTCTAAATCAATCTCTTCTATTCTTTCTTCAATCTCCTCAGATACTTCCGGATAATAATCTTGATACAGCTCAACTAATCCCAATAAATCCTGACTGTATTGTTCCGCATATTCTATATTAGCATGAATAAAATTAACCGGATTATTAATCTCATGAGCTACGCCCCCCACCATTTGTCCTAAACTCGACATTTTCTCACTCTGAATCACTTGTGCTTGAGTTTGTTTTAGTTCTTTCAAAGTATTTTTTAACTGTTTGGTCTGTTTTTTCAGCTTTAATTCCATCTGTTTTCGTTCAGTAATGTTCATTAATGTTCCAAACACATGGGTGACTTGCCCTTGTTGATTTTTAACTGCTTCTCCCTTAATATGAACATAGCCCGGCTCTCCATTGATTTTAGTCATCAGTAATTCTAGCTCAAAACTCTCTCCGGTTAGAATTGTTTGAGTCATCGCCTGCTGCAACTTTTCTGACTCTTTTGGGGCATAATATTTGTCTAGCTCTTCTATTGGGACTTGGTTATGTTTTTCTATCGACAGACCATACACTTTATAAGCCGCTTCAGAACCCGAAAACTGACCTGTTTCCACATTTAGATCCCAATTTCCCACTTGAGCGATGCGTTGAGCTTCTTGCAGTTGAGCGGTTCGCTCTTTGACTTGAGTTTCTAAGGTTTCATTATAATTTTTTAGATTGTCTTCAAATCGTTTACGCTCGGTAATATCTTCCAGCGTACACAGAATTCCAAACATTTCTCCATTCGCATTTCGCAGGGGAATTTTATTGGTTTCTATCCAAGCTTGTTTACCGTCTGCTTGTTGGTGAGGTTCGATAATATGTAGTTGAGCAATACCGGACTTTATGACTTCGCGATCGGATTGAAGATAAGATTCAGTTTGTTCTGGTGTCGAAGGCATATCATAATCTGTTTTTCCAACAATTTCTGCTGGAGAATTCAACCCAACTACTTTAGCCGCATTCTTGTTACAACCTAAAAATACACTGTTTTTATCTTTCCAGAAAATCAATTGAGGAATATTATCTAAGACGGATTTTAATAATGTTTGAGAGGTTTGTAGTTGTTCTGCATAATTCTGAGATTGATGATAAAGTTTAGCATTATTTAAAGAAATTGCTGCCTGAGAACACAACAGTTTTAACACTTCCATCCGTTCGGCTGTAAAAGCATGAGTAATTAAATGATTTTCTAGATACAAAACTGCGAGTAATTGACCAGCACTGAGAATGGGTAAGCAGAGTAAACTTTTGGGTTGTTGCTTAAGAATATAAGGATCTGTAGCGTATTCTGGCTGATTCAATACATCATCTACTACAATCGGTTTTAATTGTCGTTGAACCGAATTAACGATCTTTAATAGAATATTATCACTCTCTGTAACAGGTAATTTTTGTGGAGTTATATTAAAGTGATCGGGAGAGTCTTTTCCTTGGATAGCAACTGCTTCAACCATTAATTCAGATGCCTGATTAAACATCAAAACGCCTTTGGTAGCTCCGGCATTTTCTAAAATCATCTGCATGAGTTTGGTGACCAGTTTGTCTATATCAATTTCCTCAGAAATAGCTTGAGACATTTTCAATACACTGACTAAATCTAAAAAATGAACTAAACTGGTGCTACTATTAGAACCATTAGAATAGCTGAATTGAGAGGATAAAGAACTTACACTATTGAGGCTTTGGAGAATCTTAGCGCTACCCTGTTCTGGCTTTGAAATTGAGTTAAATATATCAGGATATTCTTGTGCAAGCTGATTTATTTTTACTGTAGCTCCCCAGTGTTCATAACAACGATAAGCCTCCATTAAATAAGTCCGAGCTATTTTTTGTTTACCCCAATTTAAATAAAATTTTGCTGCTAATTCATTCCCCAGTGCTTCTTCATAAATATAGCCTTGATTTTGTGCTTGATTAATTGCCTGTTCATAATAATCAATGGCGGCTATTTTTTCATGTTTTATCCGGGCTTTTTCTGCTTGAATGAGAAGATATTTATGCTGGATATTTTCAGGAGAATGTTGCTGCCATCCGTTCAGCTTTTCTTCTAAAGAAATCATAGCTTGCCAATGAAATTGATCTGGAATATTCTCATGATTTGTATCGACTAAACTTAAATGCATGAGGGCGACATAAAAGACAGTAGAAGGAACTTTGGCATGAGTGGGGATTGTATTTTCAATAATGTCTAGCTTGGATATTAATTCTAAATAATCATCGGATTGATTTAATAAATAAGTATGGCGAATTTTGACAGAATAAAACCAAGCTAAATGATACAGTTGATTTTTATATTTCTCTAAATATTCCGCTTCGCTAAAATCATCATCATCAAAACTATTGACTGTCTTGGTTAAACCCAATAAATGTCGCACAGGTTGGAGGACTCCTGCAAGCAATGCATCTCTATTTTCTAAACTTTTAATTTGCAGAAGAAAATCAGCGTTATCTTGAACAATTTTATGTAATTCTATCAAGTTTTTACCATAAGTTAGCTGATCTGAACCACTTAGCATCATTATATAACTAAGCGTTAGCCAGCTTCCTGCCATCATGCTGTATTGAAATGCATCTTCGTAATAAATATCGGCTTCTCGTAGCGGACGACTCCAACTATGAACATCAGAAGCAAATAAGAAGTTCGTCATTCCTGCCACATCAGGGTTATCAAATTGTTCACAAAGCCGCACCGCTATACTACCAAATTGGTAAGCAATTTGAGGGTTTTTCAGTTGAATATTGGCAATCATTCCATAACCAACATAACCAAAGGGAGACAAATCGATATTACCATATTTTAATGATAATGTCGTCATCTTTGCTAATGCTAATAATGCTAATATAGGTTGACCATCCACCCATGCAGTGTAAAACAAAATTTGCAGAGTTCGTAGCATTTCCGCAATATTTTCATCCTGCATTTTAGGCAATTTTAAGATAGACTCAACGCGATCTTTTTCTAAGAATTGATTAACGTTTTTAATTTCTCGATCTAAATTAGCTTGAATCTTCTCGAGGGTTTCTGGCATTTTATAGCCAAACAATTGTAAGCTTTGATGTTGAATGGCAATGGCTTCTGCATTTCGTCCTTGAAGCTGGTATTGAGTCATCTGAATGCGATAAATGACAGCTTTGTCTAAAACGGTTTGAGCCTGGGCTAAAGTCGTAGAATAAAGCGCTTCAGCTTGCTGGAAATCCCCACACAAATAACTTGTTTCAGCCGCTTCTCGATGCAAAGTATACATTAACTTATAATCAGTTTTCCAAGTACTTTGAGGTAATAAACTGATCCCCATTTCACAATACTTTTGCGCGACTTGATAAGCCGCCGAATTTTTCGCTTTTTGGACTGCTATTAAATTTAACTCTGCTAATTCATTTCGCTGTTTTTGAGTAGAAATTAGATTAATTCCATAATTTAACTGACCCACTAACTCAAAAATATTATCCCCTCTATTTTCCGGTGGCGTTTGTGCCAGTAAAAGATGTCCGATTTGATAATGAGTTATTTGTTTATCTGCTTCAGGAATTAACTCATAAGCCGCCTGTTGCACCCGGTCGTGGAGAAAGCGATAATTACAATTACAATTTAAGGTTAAATGATCAGTTTCTGAATGATATGAATAAACTTTGTAAGCTTCACTCAAAGGAATAATAAACCCTTCTTGAATGGCTGACCACAAATTCTGTGCTGCTTTTTCAATAGAAGTTTCTGCTGTAATAGCTAACGTTTGTAAGTCAAATTGATTGCCAATACAAGCCGCTAATTTTAAAGTATTTTGAGTAGGTTTAGGTAACTGATTAATTCGGCTAATCATCAATTCAACTACATTATCTGTAACGCCTTGTTGTTTAATTTTTGCCCAGTCCCACTGCCACTGACGAGATAAAGTATCAAACCAAATTAATCCATTTTCATACAATGATTTGAGTAATTGAGTCAGGAAAAAAGGATTTCCATCAGTTTTTTCATACAGCAACTCTGCCAACGGCATTACCTTTTCAACAGAGGTATGTAAGGTGTCGGCAACCAGTTGTGCAAGATGAATCAGTTGTAAGGATTCTAATTTAATTTCTGTAATTTTAACCTTTGTTTGTCGCAAAGATTCCACCATTTTGATAAACGGATGGTTAGGACTAACTTCGTTATCTCGATAAGCTGAAATTAGCAGAGAATAGGAATTATCATCATTCTGTAAGCTATCAGAATAAGCTTGTAAAGTAGCGCTATCAGCCCATTGCCAATCATCAATAAATTGTACATGAGGGTGTTTTGCATCTGCAAGGGCTTGAGTGAAGTAAGTAAAGGTTTGAGCAAAACGACGCGCTGCTTCTGTGGGGCCAATTTCTGGCACAGGGGGCTGTTTTCCGATGATTAATTCTAACTCTGGAATAACATTAACAATGAGTTGAGCGTTACTTCCTAAAGCACTTAAAAATCGCTTTTTCCAATAGTCTAAACGCTCTTGACTTTCTGTTAACAATTCTTGCACAACTGAGCGCAAAGCCTTTATCGGTGCTTCCATCGGGATATTGGACTGAAACTGATCGAATTTTCCAGAAGAAAAATAGCCCTTAGATTGAGTTAATTGCCTTAAAATTTCGTTAACTAATGCTGTTTTGCCGACTCCCGAATAACCACCAATTAAAACAAGTTCAAAGCTACCTTGATTAATGCGGTTAAAAGCATCTAATAACAGTTTAATTTGAGTTTCCCGTCCATAAATTTTTTGGGGAATATTAAACTGAGCTAATTGATCCAGTTTTCCTAGTTTAAAATATTGAATTATTCCGGTTTTTTTCCATTCTAATAAACAATGTTCTAAATCAGCTTTTAATCCAACAGCACTTTGATAACGATCCTCTGCATTTTTTGCGACCAGTTTCATCACAATATCTGAAAGTAATGCTGGAATTTCTTTTCTTTTTTCCTTTAAAGGTATTGGCACTTTCGCTAAATGATAATGAATTATTTCTAACGGATCGTTACTCTGAAATAACAATTCTCCAGTGAAGATTTCATATAACGTAATTCCTAAAGAGTAAAAATCAGTTCTGTAGTCAATCCCTCGATTCATGCGCCCGGTTTGTTCTGGAGAGATATAAGCGAGTGTTCCTTCTAAATTACTAGGATTTTGAATATTTTGAGTTTCTTGCAATAGTTGGGATGCAATACTAAAATCAATCAGATTAATCACTTTAGTTTCAGGCTGAATAATTATATTTTGAGGCTTAATGTCTTTATGTATAATTCTATTTTGATAAAGATTTTCTAGGGTTTGAGCTAATTTTAGACCCACCTCCAATCCCATATCTATTCGTTCTGTTAGCGATAAATACCGAGCTTTTAAATATTGACTTAAGGAAATTGAGCCATCGTCTGGCATCACCAAAATTAATTTGTTAGACTCAGATTCTAATGCCGTCGGTTGCACAATACCCGTAATATTTAAATTGTGAATAATATTATATTGATTTTTGAACTGAATTAGCTCATTTAAAGTAGGATATTGATTGCGAAGTATCTTTAAAATTACGCTTTGTTGATTGGAAATCCTTCTAGCTCGATAGACAAGGGTTTTAGAGCCAACGTGTATATTATCAATAATTTCGTAATTCTGAAACGGTAAGGAATTTGTAGGCATTCTTGAGACTCCTAAATGTAAAACCCGAATTATTTAAACCAGAGGAAACGATAAAGTTACTCCAGTTCATTAACGATAAGTTGTTCTGGTTAATGTACAGATGGGTTCGGCTTTGCCGCAGTCTTAGTATTCCCTAAAGTTCCATTGGACAATACAATATCATTCATCATATTTTAAACTGTTAATCTACCTGAGTTAAGACGGTTGATTGTTAGTCATCTGATAGAAGTATTGCTTTGTTCTATCACTGCAATATCATCTCATTGAAGGTAAGGCCCTAGGTTCTAGGTCAAGATTGATATTCTTTTAGCCACAGAAGCCATCCTGTACCAAAAAATAGATTGTTTATATTTCATTGATCTAAAAATAGATATAGGCAGTAATATAAATAAAAATCGTAAAACTAGCTAGATACTGTCACTTATTCACTCATTTAATAGATTAAGACTATATGAGTATCATGATCTGCAAAATGATTTACTTATTGTTAATAAATTCACCGTTAACGCTCAAGCAGCAGAAGCAATCGCGCAAACGGTCATTAATAAAATTATAATTATACTATTGATTAAAATTACTATCCGGCTGTTTACCAATCTGCGATTATATTATCGTAACTACAGAGTGACTTCTGTAGAAACGTTACATGTAACGTCTATACCAGCGCAGGCGGGGGTCTGACTTCTAAAATTGCTGTTGGTATTTCCCAAAATGTGATTATACGATCCCAATACACTGTAGGATCAAGATTGTTTATCTAAAAATTTGTTCTGACTGAAGCTATGGGACTGCTAAATCAATATCAACTCAAAATCAATCTCCCAATTTTCTCCCGCATTCATCGCATGACTGTAGTGCTGTTATTCGGATGTTGGATGTTAGTCTCGACAATGATAATAACTCCGGCATGGGCAGAAAATTATGAAAAACAAGATTTAGCCAATTCAGACTTTTCGGGTCAAGTCCTAACTGACTCAGAGTTCGATTTTGCCGATCTGAAAAATAGCAATTTAAGTCATACAGACTTACGGGGAGTCAGTTTATTCGGCGCAAAAATGCAATTTGCTAACTTTGAGGGAGCCGATATGCGATATGCTACCTTGGACACCGCCCGCTTCACCAAAGCCAATTTAACAAACGCGATCTTAGAAGGGGCTTTTGCTTACAGAACAGATTTTTCGGGTGCAACCATTGATGGTGCTGATTTTACCGATGTTGTATTGCGCCAAGATACAGAAAAACAGTTGTGTGAAGTCGCAACAGGCACTAACCCAGTAACCGGACGCAATACCCGAGATACACTATTTTGTGATTAACTGATTTGTGATTAACTGATTTGTGATTAACTTAAGACGAGTTAGATACTGTCAGTTACACTGCTGAAGTTAAACGCTTTCACCCTTACTCCTGGTATGACGCTACCGCCATAACGATGAACCTGACTCAAACCGTCTACATCCCGTAACATCTCTGGTAAACTCTGATTGAATCGCATATTTTTAATTGGATCTGTAATTTTCCCATCTTCAATCAAAAAAGTACCATCTCGCGTCATACCCGTTACTTCCAACGTGCGAGGATTAACATAACGAACATACCAAGCACGATTAACTAAAATACCGCGTTCAGTTTGAGCAATCAAATCCCCTATACTTTGTTCTGAACCCTGCATCACCACCGGATACATCGAGCCTCGCGGTTCAACGCCTTTCTGAGTTGCCCAATAACGGCTGTAAGATAAAGTTTGGGGAATTCCGTCTGTAATAATATCTAAATGGTCTTTCTTCAAACCATTTCCGAAAAACGTCGATCCTTGAACTAATGGATGTGCCGGATTTCGTTCTATCTGTACCAACGGACTAAACAGTTGTTCCCCAACATGATTACCAATCAGCTTACCATCTTCATCTAAACGAGACATAAAAGATCGCCCTTCATCAGCAGCGCGGGCATCGAGATTAAACATCACCCACATCAGCAACTCTGCAAACGCCGCCCCATCAAAAATGACCGGATACACCCCTGGCTTAATTTCACGCGGATTACGGGCAGCAAACGCCCGCTGAATGATGGTTTCACTCAAAGATTCGATGGGTAACTGTTCCACACTCCAAGCGCTACGACGAGTCCAGGCTGAACCCGTTTCAATTTTTGCGGTAAATCCAAAATCCGCTGCTGTGAGGCGATTACAGGCGCGTAACCCGTTAGAATTACCAATCGCGAATAGTTCAACATCTGTACTTAATGTACCCGATCCGTCTACTTTGGCTGCTGTACAACGTTGGCAAACCGTTTGAATTAATTCTCCGCGAGATAACGGCGATAAATTAGCTGTTGCAGTATCAAACGCAGGAATTCGGCTATCATAAGTTTGAGGATCTAACAAAGGAACCCATTCAGGGTCTTCTGGGGCAATACGGGCGAGTTCTTCAGAGCGTCGTAACGTTTCTGTGATCGCATCAACATCTAATTCTGTGGTGGAAGTTGTAGCGCTACGTTGACCAAAATAGCTAGTCACAGAGAGTTTAAACTTTGTACTACTAACATTCTGGGTAATTTGATTTTCAGAATAGCGAGTCAGGTTATCTTCATTATTGCTGAGGCTAACTTCAACGGCTTCTGATTCAGATTGTTGAATGACTTGGTCAATTAGAGATAACGCTTCGTCTTCACTAATTAGGGTGGGTGCAGTTGCTACAGTCATAAACTTTTTTTGAGACGCTTATTCAAATCATTGTAATGGTTATCAGCAATAGCAGAGCATGATACGAAATTGTCTTCTCTATTCTTTCCACACAACCAATAAATCAAGACGAATGATATCTATCGTAAGTTTGGAGTCGTCTTGTTAAAAAGTTTGATAGTCCAAAAAATTCTAGAAGCTTTATATGATAGGTTCTTCATCCCTCTATCGCCGACTACCTATTACCTACTGCCTGCGCTTGGCGCTATATCGTGTTAACCTGCTCTACGACGTATAATTCTTTGCTTGAAACAAGCATATATTTCTGATGGCGAACAATCATGTGTATTTCGATGTAACAGCAGATGGAGAATCCCTGGGCCGGATTGTATTTGAACTATTTGCTGATGATGTTCCGAAGACTGCTGAAAACTTCCGCCAACTGTGTACAGGTGAACCCGGCTTCGGTTATAAAGGTAGCAGTTTCCATCGGGTGATTCCTCAATTCATGTGTCAAGGAGGAGACTTCACCAATCATAATGGTACGGGCGGTAAGTCTATTTATGGTCGGACTTTCAAAGATGAAAACTTTAAATTAAAGCATACCCAACCCGGTTTACTCTCGATGGCAAATGCAGGGCCGAATACGAATGGTTCACAATTTTTTATTACAACTGTTGAAACCCCTTGGCTAGATGGTAAACACGTTGTCTTCGGTAAAGTAACTGAAGGAATGGATGTCGTCAGTCAAATGGAAGCGTTAGGCAGTGGTAGCGGCACACCGAAGAAAAAGATTGTGATTGAAGATTGTGGTGTAGTTTAATTTCGGTTCAAACATAGAGATAGTAGGTTGGGTGGAATGAAATCAGACCCAACTCAAAGCGAATTGCTGTTGGGTTTTACCTGCAGCTAAACACCAACCGACTAGCGCGTCTGGTCTAATTTGTTGGGTGACGACGGATTGACAAATTTCAATCATAGCAAAAGCTTTCTCCGTCTAACCCAACCTACTCAGCCCTGTATCTTAACTAGATACGCTACTACTTATATTTATTATTTTTACACTTTTAATAAAACCTCAAGAAAATACAGTCGTTAGTCTAATTTGTTGGGTGACGACGGATTGACGAATTTCAATCATAGCAAAAGTTTTCTCCGTCTAACCCAACCTACTTAGCCCAGCTTAAATGCCTGAACCACTTTCTAGATAGGAGACTGTGGGTCAAGTTATAAGAGAGAATACGCCATGTTCTCACTCAATTTTGAATTGTTATCACAGAAGTCGTCTATTCTGCTTCTGCAAAATGATTATTATTTTGGGAACAATCTCAAGTGATTCTAAGTCAATTTGATATAGAAGACTACTTCAAGACTAATAACTAAAGAAAACAAGATTAATTAATATAAATATTCTTATTATTACAATCATTTCTTATCAGTAAAAGTTGCTATTTTTTTACGATAAAATAGATAAGTAAAGAATCATTTTCGGGGGGGTTAGGCATTAAACCTTCTTATTTATCGTACTAATCCTGTTAGTTTCCTGTTACTGTAAAAGGTAAGCAAAAATATTTATTTGCTCAGAAAAATAAGAGATTAATTAATAATCTCAGGGAAATTAAATATGGTAGTCTTCAATGGAACCCCCGGAAATGACTCTTTCGTAGGAACCCCCGGAAATGACACATTGTCAGGAGGAACGGGAGGCAATGATACTTTAAATGGCGTTGGAGGTAATGATCGAATTTCAGGTAATCAAGGTCTTGATCGGCTATTAGGAGGTTCCGGCTCTGATGCTCTGTTTGGTGGTCAAGGTTCAGACGGCCTTTTTGGCGGTATGGGAAATGATCTTATGTTTGGAGATCGGGATTTAGACTTTCTTGCAGGGGATGCGGGACTAGATACAGTTATTGGAGGAAGTGGTCCAGATGTGTTTTTTCAGATAAATGGAGATAACACTGATTTTAATGCAGCGGAGGGTGATCAAGAAGTCCATAATACGGCAGGATTTTCGGCCGGAAATTCTATTGGTGCTGAGACGACTCTTTCTAATACTGCAAAAGAATCTCCATCTATTGTGGAGTTGAAACGAGAAGGAGACGATCTGGTAATTACTATTTCAGGAGAGACAGATTATTTCAACCGTCGTCAAGGTGCAGCAGAAAGCATTAACGATCCATACGCAGTTTTAAATTCAATCGCATTTGTTGATGATGATACATACTCTTCTCTGTTAGAGATAGGAGATTCTGTTCCCTCCGAGTTTGAAAACCAGCCAGTTTCAGATAGTTTAGTATCGACTCCTGGTTCCGATTTTTCATCAGATATCGCAGGCGCTGAAGCATTTCTCACTCAATACATTGAGGAATTAGAAGCCTCAGGAGCTGATGAAGGACTAATAGATGATGTGAAAGAGTCTTTGTCAAACGTACAAGAGTATATTGAAGATGAGTTAACCCGACAACAAGAACCCGCAGATCTTTCCTTATTACCTGAACAGGTTTTCCTAATTGAAGAAGGAACGACTATTCCGACTGAATTTCAAGCAGAAATGGCCGGGAGTGAAGTCTTACCCCTACCTGAAGGATTCTTTGAAGAATTCTTTACTCCAATTGACCTTGAGAGTATGTTCCCTGGATTGCTGTAAAACTCTAAACTCAGATCTTTCAATCGATTGTTCTTGACTTGTTTTAAAATATAGAAATTATGACTCAGCGCCTAATAGACGCTGACTTTTAGTAGAATCGCTCTATGCATGAATCAAACTATTTTAACTTGGGTTGGTTTCTCTACGATTGAGTTCGCCGATAGCAAGAATAAGCAATGTTCAAATACCGATATAAAATAGCCAACACTTACCTACTCATCCTATTGGGTAGCACTCTTGCCCTAATGGGTAACGGTTGCACCCGTGAGATTGTATCCGATTCTTCTGCCGCCACTCAAACACAGACTACATCGACTCCCGCCCCCGCAGCAGATTCATCCCCGGATACTGAAGCTATAGCCGCGACTTCAGGTTATCAAACGGTTCCGGTTATAGAAGGTTTAGAACATCCTTGGGGGATGACCTGGTTACCCGATGGAACCATTTTAATCACAGAAAGAGCCGGACAGCTACGAATTGTTCGTGAGGGTGTGCTAGACCCGACTCCAATTCCAGGGGTTGCCGAAGTGTTTGCCGAAAATCAAGGCGGTTTACTCGATATCTCTGTTCATCCTCGGTTTGCCGAAAATCGTCTTGTTTATTTTACTTATTCTCATGGTAATAATTCCGCCAGTCGGACTCGTGTGGCGCGGGCAAACTTTGATGGGAATGCACTCAGCAATTGGCAAGTCATTTTTGAAGTCGCCCAAACCAAACCCAGAGGTCAACATTTCGGTTCTCGTATTACTTGGCTACCGGATGAAACGTTACTTGTTTCAATTGGAGATGGGGGAAATCCTCCTATTACTTTAAACGGAGAACTGATTCGTCAACAAGCGCAAAACCTCGGTAGTCATTTGGGTAAAGTGGTACGACTCAACGATGATGGTTCTATCCCCACTGATAATCCATTTACCACGGCAGAAAATGCTGAGCCTGCGGTCTGGAGCTACGGACATCGTAACATCCAAGGCATGACTTATGACCCGGTTACGAATCGAGTTTGGGCCACTGAACACGGTTCTCGCGGGGGTGATGAAGTGAATTTGATTCAGGCAGGGGAAAATTATGGCTGGCCCGTGGCGACCCATAGCCGAGAATATTCTGGGGGGTTAATCTCTCCGGAGAAATCACTTCCGGGTATGATCGATCCTAAATTAGTTTGGACACCCTCAATTGCTCCTTCAGGTCTAACGGTTTATAATGGCGATCGCTTTCCGCAGTGGCGAGGTCAATTGTTTGCAGGTGGTTTAGTTTCACAGGATATTCGCCGCATTCAAGTTGATGAATCTAACACTGTCGTCAATCAAGAATCTATCACGATTGGTCAGCGAGTCCGAGCGGTACAGCAGGGGCCGGATGGGCTACTATATGTTTTGACGGATGAGCCAAATGGACAGTTAATTCGGCTTGAACCTGCTGGTGGTTAACTATTGCGAATTGGGCTTAAAAATTCTGAAACTATTGTACTGTCAGAATTTGACCTCTGACTTCTAACTTGCAGTACAGAACTGACATGTAACGTCACGACAGACTTGCAGACTTCTACTATATGGGTCGCCTGGGACTCGTTGGCGATCGCCTGCGCTCCGCTGGTTAACTATTGCGAATTGGGCTTAAAAATTCTGAAACTATTGTATTGTCAGAATTTGACCTCTGACTTCTAACTTGCAGACTTGCAGACTTGCAGACTTCTACTATATGGGTCGCCTGGGACTCGAACCCAGAACAAATCGGTTAAAAGCCGAGTACTCTACCATTGAGCTAGCGACCCGTTTATTTTCGACAACAGTTAATAAGTGTAGCACAGTATTTTGTAACCGACAAGCGATTTACTCAAAAAATGTTGCATTCAGATGCACTAACATCTCACAACTCTCTTCCGGTTTTAGGTAAATCAATTGTCGATCGCTATTCAAGGCATTACGCGGTGCAGTCCAAGGCTCCAAACAGTAATAATCTTTGCCGCCAACAGTCCAATACACGACATTAGCATAGGCCGCACTATAACTCATTGCGACTCGTAAATGACGTTGGTCATCATAAGCCAAAGTTGCTAAACCCGTTAGAGAGCCAAAAATCACATCAATTTCCTCAGCCTCCGCATCAAAACTCCCCGTAAAATCATGAAATTCATGAGTATCTTGATCTTGATACTGAATGGCCGGAATCTCAAACCGAAGTTGAGTTTTGTCGTGAGTCAAGAAATAAGGGTGCAGCCCAGTTGAAAACGGCATCACACGAGCGGGTATGGTGTCCATTGTGCCGCTCAAATTGGTAAAACGTTGAAAAATCTCTAAATCATTGCCCTTGAGCGTATAAGTAAATTCCAGCTCAAAATCGAATGGATACACCTCACGGGTTTCGTCATTACTGGTTAACTTCAGCGTAATTGCGGCTTTTCCTTCTGTATTTTGCTCCGTCACTGTCCAGGGCGAAGTTCGGGCAAAGCCATGTTGTTTTAGATGATATTGCCGCCCTTGATAAGAAAAGATATCGTTGGGTAAATTTCCACAAATGGGGAATAGAATCGGAATTCCCCCCCGTACACTTAAGTCAGGTTGAGCAAATCGAGGTTGATCCAAATATAGTATCTCTTCTGCTGCCACTTGCCAGCGAGTAATCAATCCGCCTCGCTCGGGTACAACCTCCAAACAAGATTGAGCTGTATCATCTGAGAGAACGTAAGTTTTGTATTGTTTTTGTTCTTGTTCAATTGCAAACACAGTTCGTTTTGGTAAATATAGAGTTTAAGCAGCTATACCAATTTAACATTGCAATCAACAATATTAATCATTGGCCTCGTCGGCCGTTTTAACACGGGCTGATACAAACCAGGGTAGCTCAATTGAGTGTCGAGTGGTTTTCTGTTTTTGTGGCTGAGGAGGATTAAAAACAGGCTCTGTTTTGATTTGAGGTCGAGTTGTCGATAAGCTAAAAGAGATTGACGGGTCATGCTCGCTATCACCGGCCACAGCAGCATCTGACGCTTGTGAAGTCGTAGCAGTTGAAGTCAAAGGCGGTTTAATTAAAACAGGCTCAACCTTAGACTGAGTTTCCGGGGTCAGTTTTGACAGCGCTTCAAGTTTGGGGGGTAAAATCGATGTCGCATTCAATTCAGCAATATTTTTCTCTTCGGGTGTCAGGTCAGTTTCAGCGGTTGATAACGGAGGTAGGTTGAGCGTAGAAAGTTTTGCTGAAGTGCTTTCAACCGGATCTACGACTGGACGAGACGGGTCTAAGATCACAGGAGTTGACATGGGTCGATCAAAAATGCGTGAAAGCCGTTCAATTGAAGACAGAATATAATCGCCTTGGCGACCTCGGACAATGCGAGGTTGATACTGTTGAACTTCGACAGGCAGAAACTCAACTTTCATTTTGCGATCGGCTTTCAGGGAAACCTTCAATATAGCCGTGTTATAGTCCGTGCGACTGTTGCCTCCAAAGATAAAATTACCCAGAGAATACACAATCGGTCGGCCTTTATATATTTCTGCCCCTTGCAAGACATGGGGATGATGTCCCACCACTAAGTCTGCTCCGTTGTCAATGGTGGCATGAGCTAACTCAATTTGCCAATCCGCCGGATACTCCGCCAGTTCGATGCCCCAATGATAGTTTACAATCACCCAATCGACTTGATCTCGAATCGCGCGAATATCTTCAGCCACTCGTTGCTGATGCTCTTCTCGGAGGGGATTAGTACCCGCAATGCCATCGCCTGCTGCATGGAAATTCGCATCATAATAACCCAAATAAGCAATCCGCTGACCTTTGACTTCTAGAATTTCTGGACGACGGGCTTGTGTGAGGTCAATACCTGCTCCCACAGTATGTATGCCAGCTTGTTCTAACGTTTTTAAGGTTTCGACTAACCCGGGTTCTTCGTAGTCCATGGTGTGATTATTCGCCAGATTCACAATATCAATTCCTCCATGAGTCAGGACTTGAACGGCTTCTGGGTCTGCTTTGAAGTTGAATTGCTTGTTGGGACGGCTCAAAGTAGCACGAGTGAGGGGATTTTCTAAGTTAACCATGGCAACATCGGCTTCTCGATATTCATTCAGTTTCTCAAAAGCCCATTCATAATCATCTCCAACAACTTCTTGAAAATTGTCAGAGAGGGTGACATCTCCTCCAAACATTAATGTCACAGTGGGATCATTCGGCTGCGCGACGGCTTGATGTTGAATCACCGGAATCGTTTCTAGAGCCGCTTGAACCGTATCAGATCGCATGGGATCGCGTTCAATCCTCGTTACAGCAGCTTGAGCGGGAGCAAACTGAGCCGTGTGTAAGGTGATGACATCATAATAGCTGATCCAGCATCCTAAAATAAATGAAGCGAGGGTTGACCCCGTCATCAGCAAAGAGCGATAGGTCTGAAATTTGAGTTGATCTAAGGAACCAACTGCAGCGCGAGATTGATTGCGGTTAGCTGGGGTAACAATGCGAACCGATTGTCTCCAGAGGATTTCGGGTTGCCCGACAAATCGAGCCATCACTCGTACCCCTTGAACGGTGGGAGAGTTGATTTTCCACAACAGGTGACAAATCGACTTCACAACCCGCTCAGCAACCGGTTCAGTCTGAAATTCTACTAAAACCTGTAAACATCCTTTCTGGTCGGCTCCAATTCGAGCTGAGATCCCAAGCGGTCTGAGGTAGCTATCTATAATGTAGGCAATGGCGCGGAAGTCTCCCCGACTAGCTGCATCTAAAAGCGATGGCTGTAATACATTTTCCGCATAGACCATACTGGGCAGTCCCCCTACACACCGTTAAAGTTGCAAATTAATATTTCATATTACACCGACCCCAAATGAACTTCAGCCCCGCGTCTAAGTCATCTGATGCCTGTTCCAAAATAGCAGAATTTTAGACTAATTTTCGGCAAGAAATATAAAACAACATTGAATATTGTGTAAAAACTTCGTTAGCTTCGTCAATTTATCAGTGCCAATCCGCTAAAATTAAGGTAAGCTATGATGCAAGGCTATCAGTTCAAGCTAACTGAGTCAATTAGTGAATTCTAGTAGCCTGCGATTTTATCCGGATAAATTTAAAATGCTACATCGCAAGATCTATCAACTTTGTTGTGACAGCCGTGAAGTATGTATTTTCCTGCGGGACCAACAACGTTGGATCGAGAAAGCTCGAATCCTCGATATCGAAGGAGATTTAGTCACCTTGCGCTATGAAACTGAGGAAGAGGACGAAGTCTGCTCCTGGGAGGAGATGGTACGCCTTGAAAGTATTGGTGCGGTGACTCAGAAGTTAGCATCAGTACCCAAAGGATATTTTGATCTCCAAGTGTCTGATGATTGTCCAGAAGCGGAGCAAATTCAGAATCCTTCAACAGACTCTAATCTAGATTAATTTAATTTTTTCTTCCCTCTCCCGTCCTAATTAAGATCTAGTGACGGGAATTTTAGTCTGTCTGAGTTAAGGAAGTAAGGACTTGGGAGACTTGGGAGACTCGGGAGATAAACTGTTGCCTCTATACGCTTTCGTTGCTCATGGGGAGGGGTTGGGGAGCGTGGGTTTCCCGCTCCGTTTATATGCCCCGTGGAAACCCGCCCTTACCGCACTTTGCGCTGTTCCCCGTTCCGCCGTTCCATAATTGATAATTCATAGTTTGATAATATAGTACCGAAACCACGAACAATGGGTAACAAAGGATAGTAAACAATGAAGCTGTTGGATGCAAAAGGTCGCTTGTTGGGTAAACTCAGTATTCTAGACGTGGCGGCGGGCTTGGTGATTATATTAGTGATGGTGGGGATCTTTTTCTATCCCGGTACCTCTGGGTCTGTGGCACAGGTTGGAGTCACCACAAAGCCCGTTGAGGTGGATATTATTGCTCTCGGACTCAAAGGTCGTAACCCAGAAGCATTATTACAAGCAGGGGAAAAAACCAATCTGATTATTCGCAATCAACCTTATGGCCAGGTAGAAATTAAAGCAGTAGAATTATTACCCAGAATGATTCCCGTTACTCAGCCGAATGGTTCGGTCAAAGCATTGCCCGATCCGACTTCGGGCACAATTTTTAGCAACAATATTTTACTCACTATTGAAGGTCAAGGTCAAATTACAGACAACGGCCCTGTACTTGGAAATATCAAAATTAAAACAGGAACAACAGTCGAACTCGAAGGAATCAACTATAACTTTAATGCCAGTGTGATTGAGGTTCGGGTTCAAGATTAAACTAGAGGTTGAATTTCAGCTAAATCTAAAATTTTAGGAATTAATTCTTCTCGTTTAACTGCCATAAGATGAACCCCTCGACAAATTTGACGCGCTGCTTTGACCTGTTCAGCCGCGATCGCGAGTCCTTCTTCTAAGGGTGCTTTAGCTTTTTCTAAACGTTCAATTGTATGATCGGGGATATTCACTCCGGGGACATATTTATTAATAAAACGAGCATTTTTTGCTGATTTTAATAAGAATATTCCAGCTAAAATAGGCTTGTCTGTTGTTGAACCCAATTGCACCATAAATTTGTCTAAAAGTTCAAAATCTGTAATCAATTGACTTTGAAAAAATTGTGATCCCGCCGCTAATTTTTGCTCGAATCGTCGTTGTAAACCTGACCAACTGCGCGATTGTGGATCAACAGCCGCCCCCGCAAATAAACTAGTTTGGCCATCGCTCAAGACTTTTTCATTCCAATCTACTCCCTGATTAAGTTTACCAATCGCTTTTAATAATCGCACAGATTCTAAGTCAAAAACTGCTTTTGCTTTAGGATGATCTCCGGCTTTGGTTGGGTCACCGGTTAGCGCTAAAATATTACGAATTCCTAAAGCATCTGCCCCCATCAAATCTGCTTGTAGTCCAATGCGGTTGCGATCGCGACAAGCCACTTGACAAATCGGTTCTAATCCGTGACGTTGTAAAATCACACAAGCCGCCAGAGAACTCATCCCTAACACAGCCCGACTACCATCGGTAATATTCACCCCATGAACACGACCCCTGAGTCTCAAGGCTTTCTCAATCATATCAGTTGGATCAGCTCCTTTGGGAGGCGCGATCTCGGCTGTAATGACAAATTCTCCGGGGGTTAAACAAGCAGTACGAAAACGGTTCATGAATCAATTTGTATTAATAAAGGATAAGTTATAGCAGGCTAAAATGTGACTCAACAGCTAACACCCATATCGGTTTAAGAGTAGAAATATGTTGTTTTTGAACTCTTCAACCCATAGAATATTGAATTAGAGTACAATATATTGATTCGGTGTCGCTCAGTAATTAGCCTGATGATTTGAGGAACTCAGTACCCATCTATGTTAGAAAAGCTGAGTAACAAACATATTCAGTAAAAGCAATCCTGCTTAAATCTTTGAGCTGAATCAGTATTCTTATTTTACCGATTTTATAAAATTTTTCAAGGCGTTAGTTTATGTCTTATTTCAATTCATTTTTATCGGATTTGGCGCTACTATTGGCTCAAACCAGCTCAGAGGAATTAAACGAGAAAATAGAACTGATTTCAGAAGTGACACTGCCTAAAGTCATTAAAGCAGTCATTGTCATTGTTGTCACCTATTGGGGGAGCTTAACAGTAGATAAAATTCTCAATTGGTTTTCTGAACGGGTGGCTTTACGATTTCGGTTAACTATCAAACAATCTTTACCTTTTTGGCGAGCTTTATTATTAACGGTTGCAGTTGTCTTTTTAAGTGGCTTATTTCTCAATTTATCTCCCCAAAACTTAGTGGCCGTCACAGGAACAATTGCAGTGGCTTTGGGTTTTGCATTTAAAGATTATGCTAGTTCTGTAATTGCGGGTATTATTGCCTTATTTGAACGTCCTTACCAAGTGGGAGATCGGGTTAAAATTGGCGATCATTATGGTGAAATCATTAGCTATGGTCTGAGGGATATTCGTCTGCAAACAGCCGATGATAATGTAATTTCAATTCCCCATAATAAAATTTGGACTGAAGCTATTTCTAATGCCAATGATGGCAGTGTAGAAGCACAAGTGGTCACAGACTTCTATTTTAATCATCGAGTTGATGTAGAAAAAGTTATACGGATTTTATATCGAGTCGCTTATACTAGTAAATATACTCAGCTTAAATTACCTGTTTTAGTTGTGATGGATGAAAAACCTTGGGGAACACATTTCAAATTAAAATGTTATCCGATTGATGCCCGAGATGAATTCATCTATAAAACAGACTTAATTCGACGATCAAAACAAGCATTTTATCAATTAAACTTAAATTATCCAATATTGGCACCTGGTAATTTAGAATCTATCGAATAGCGAATTAAATCAAATCTCTTTGTTTTGTTTGTGTCTTTGTGGTTTTATTATTACTCTTAATTAAACTAACTGATAGATTCTCTAAATCAGCCCGACGCATTCTTAATTGAACTTCTTCTAATAGCTTACGATTGACTGCCATTAAATCTGCGATTAATGCTAACATCCATAATTGAAACCCAATTAGCATTAAAATTGCCGCTAAAATTAAACTCGGAATCCGAGTCCGTTCTGTACCTGCTAAAAAATAGATTAACCAACGAATTCCTAAGAAAAATCCAGCCGAAAATGGAAGAGTTCCTAACAGTAAAAATGACCGCATCGGCTTATAGGTCATAAAAATTCTGACAATTGTAAAAACAGAACGCTTGATATAAGTTGGAATACTCTTAACTAAGCGCGATCGCCGCAATTGTGGATTAATTCTAATCGGCACATAAGTAATGGCAATTCCTTTTTGTCCTGCTTGAATAATCGTTTCTAAAGTGTAGGTATAATCATTAAAAACATTAAGTTGTAATGCCGCATTTCGACTAATTGCCCGAAAGCCACTGGGTGCATCCGGAATTTTAGTATTACTGGCTATTCTAACCACCCAACTCCCCAATTTTTGTAAGGACTTTTTAATCGGAGAAAAGTGACGAATTTGACTAATGGGTCGCGCCCCAACTACAATTTCTGCTTGACCCTGTAAAATAGGTTGAACTAAATAAGGAATATCTTCTGCACAATACTGATTATCCGCATCCGTGTTAACAATAATATCTGCACCTGCTTTCAGGCTAGCTTCTAAACCCGCCATAAATGCCCTGGCTAAACCCTGATTTCTAGAAAACTTGATAATGTGATCGACACCATACTTTTGAGCAATGGTAGCGGTTTGATCGTGACTGCCATCATCAATCACTAACCACTCAACAATATCAATTCCCGCAATACTACGGGGCAGTGCTGCTAATGTTATGCCTAAAGTTTGTTCTTCGTTGTAACAGGGAATTTGGATAATCAGTTTTAACAAAATTAACTTACTCCTGCAACGCTTTCAAAACCGTTTCATGAATCATGCCATTACTGACAATCACACCTCGGTTGTCAACCATCTTACTACTAGAAGCGAAATCAAGGGGTTTACCATACATATCCGAGACTTTCCCGCCTGCTTCTTCTACCACAATAGCCCCAGCGGCATGATCCCAAATATTCTCGCGGTAGTCAGGATATTTCGGAGACGGTAAACGCAGGTATAGCGCCGCTTGCCCAGAAGCAACCGCACCGTATTTTGCCTGAGAGTCCATCCGCACAGAAGCAGAAGTAATACCAGCGGCTTGGGCTATTTTATTTTGTCGATCTTGATCGCCATGACTCGACTCGACACTTTCAACAAAGCGCATATTAGCCGTATCCGAGGCTTTAACAACTTTGATAGAGGTTTTTTCCCCTGTCGCAAAGGGCATCATTGTTGCTCCTTCACCCCGCACTGCAACAAATAACATTCCCGCTTCTTGGTTGTCTACCGGATAAGCCGGACAGCCCAAAATCCCAAATTTAACTTCCCCATCTTCAATTAAAGCTAAAGCAATAGCATATTGATCTTTACGCAAAAATCCTTTTGTCCCGTCAATTGGATCAAGCGTCCAGAACCGTCTAGCGATTTTACCATTTCCGCGATCGATCCAGTTTGTCACTTGTTCAGCCGTGGCATCGGGTAAAACACCCTGGACATATTTTGTCACTTTCGTCAGGTTTTCTGCCATTTCGGGCTGACGCAGTTCTGTCGCATCTTCTTCCCCAACAATGGGATCATCTGGAAACGCTTCTCCCAAGGCTTTACAAATAATGGCCTGAGAACCATAGTCAGCCACAGTCACAGGACTTTTATCCCCTTTTTCCATCGCGGGAGGAATTTGTTGACGGACTTGTTCACACAGTTTGGCAGCGGCGAGGGTGGCATCAATTGCAACTTGTTTTTCGCGGTCGTAGGCCATAAAAACTCCTGCTAAGATCATGAAACACTTTGTATAAACTCGTTTGTACTGCTTGAGATTATCTGTCCCCTGTCTCCGTTAATTTAGGGTTTGGGAAGATGAGATTAATCCATCAAGCGAGTCAAACCATGATTTATACAGCTAAGTCTATTGTTGAGTATAACTGAGAAGCAAAAAACGCCAATCATTTTCAGTTCCTCACTACTGCACAGCTCAGATTTAGTGTCAATTATTCCATCTTTAGCTTTTGCTGTATATATTCAGACAGTTTGTATGTTCTCAACACATCCGGAGATAACTCAGCCGCGCCCTGAATGCGTCCGAGACAATTTTCGCTTTGACAGGTACAATCAAAACCTTTAGCCATGGATCATTGTGTAGAAGGATAAAAGAAGGTTAATTCTTCTCCAATTTTTATATCTTTCAGGGCAATAATTGCCATTTTCTCAAGATCAAAGAAAATATTAGGATCGCAACTATGATTGAGAGATTGCAAGAACTCAGGCTTAAGTATAATATGTTGAGCATCACCCCTTTGAAGCGTTAAATAATTAGGACTGGTTAAAACGGCTTGAGACTCAAAATGACAGATAATGTGTCTCGGTATTAATTCGACGGGCGAGTCATTGACTTGCTGGCCGTTTTCGGACACTCCCAAATTTCAGCAACTGCTTTAATTTCTGTGACGGGCTTGATGTTTTTCATCAAATTTGAGCTTCAATCTACCTCAGATATTAACTAATTGATTAGACCGGAGTGAGGACTCCAGTCTATATTTATCCGAATTTAGCGCTGTGAGTCTAAGGTAAACACTTGAGTACCTGCTTCTGCTTCTAAGCTATCGCCAATTTTGTCACCATCATGAAATGCGGCAGTCAGCAGATCACACGACTTTCCCCAGCCAATGGTTCCGTTTCGATCAATAGAAATCGCTGCAAAATCTCGTTGTCGATCTGTGGCTTCTTTAAATGAACGACTGAGAGACTCTCGTAAAGATAAACCATCTGTTACCCGGATCACAACACGCGCCGCGAAACATTCATCAATGATATCTTCCCCGATACCCGTACAACTCATGCCAGCGTGTTCATTGGCATAATTTCCAGCAGGCATCGGTGAGTCACTCACCCGCCCGATTTTCTCGAAGCCTTTACCTCCGGTAGAAGTTCCGACAGCGATTCTTCCTTGACTGTCTAACGCGACCACACCAATTGTACCCGTTCTGGCTCCGGCTAAAACATTTGCTGATTTACGCTGAAAGTCATTTTTGCGTTCTTCAACCCATTCTTGCAGTCGTTTATCTGTCATGGGGTTGTAGATGGGAACATCAAATTCGCGCATAAATTCAGCGCAACCATACTCTGATAAAATTCGATCTTTAGAGGTTTGTAAAGCTAAAGCGAGATCAATGGGATTTTTCACCCGCGAGACATTAATCACTCCGCTGAATGAATGAGTTGAACCGTCCATTAACCCGGCACTCATGCGAATTTGACCATCGGATTGTAATACAGAACCCGTACCTGCATTATATCGAGGTTCATCTTCTAATAATTCGCATCCCTTCACCACTGCTTCTTTTGCCGTTTTGCCCTGTTCAAGCAGCGGATAAACCCGATCCAAAATAGCATAGAGAGATTTACGAACTTCTTGCAAAGCTCCTTTGGCAGCCATAGAATTGCCTGCACCACCGTGAATAATAAGTTTGGGTTTTACCATATTTTCGCTTTGATCAACTGAGTCGAATCTATTGTAGTGGTTGTTGAGACAAAAAGGAAAAATAAAGTCAAAGAAAATTATAAGTGTTGAGAGATAACTAAACTCTACAAAAAAGATTGTCAGATCTATTGATAGAGTTGCATAAAACTTAAATCAAGCTAATATATATGTTATGTTATGTTGATTTACTGAAACTGTCAAGGTGATTTTCAAAAAAACTACCAGAAAATAATAAACCCATCCTAAAGACTAGATAATTTATGCAAATCTGGCTCGATTTAATTTTAGACAAAGAAATAACAAGCTGATGTCATTGATGTTACACTCAATAAAATTATTCTGAATCAATTCTGCCTGACTCAAAGCAAATGACTCTATTTAATATTATTAGTAATCCACTTAAATTAGCGAAATTTAGAAGTCGGATAACACTTGATAACCGCCAGTAAATTTTTATATTATTTGAATTTAATGAATAGTCTGATTAGGAGAGGTTGATGTTTATAAGGATTGGTAAAGCCATTGTATTTTTGATGCTAACATGACTTGAGCTCTGTCTAAAACACTCGCTTGATAGGGATCAATCTAAACTGATTCAACAAATTGTTGATTAATATAGTCTTGACGACAATAACAAGCCTGTAAACGAGCTTCTAACAATTGAACGCGAATCTCAAGTTCTAAATCACCAAAAAAGAAGTGTTTTACCATAAACCGAGAACGACTTTTGACCCAGCTTTCATGGGGTTTATCTAGCATTTTATGTCGAAGCGCGATCGCCTCAAAAAGCTGTGACACTGTAAATCTTACGGCTCGAGCGGGTTGCTCCGGCTTCCTCCATGAGGACAAGAATCTGATCTGTTTGTTCTAAACGCTTCAGTAAGGGGTAAATTGCCCCGTAATTGACACTAATACAACTTCCCATAAACAATTCTAATTTTTGCTTAAACCGATAACCCTGGATAGGTTCTCGCTGTAATAAACCTAAAGCTGATAACTCCAGCACTTGTATTTGGATAATAATGTCAGTTTAATGTTTCAAATTTTAACTTTTAAGCTTTGATTGCGTCAATCTTTATGATAAGCTTAAATCCTTTAGATTAGTTCCCATCAAGAGTATGGAGCGAATTGTTAAGAGTGGATTAGGTTGGCGAATTGGATGGGATGCTCAAGCCGATGAATTTATGGGTTTAGTCGGCGCTGAACAATGGGCAATTGAGCTGACGGAAGCGGAGTTTAATGATTTTTGTCAGTTGTTAACTCAGCTTGCAGAGACAATGGAGCAGATGAGTGATGAGTTGATGGATGAAGAGAAAATTACTTGTGAAACTGAAACCGACCTGCTCTGGATGCAAGTAGAAGGTTATCCTCATAGTTATAGTTTACAACTGATTTTGAATACAGGACGACGAGGTGAAGGGTATTGGTCAGCTTCGGCTGTGGGAGAATTAATTAAGGCGGCAAAAATTTTGAAAGTTTTTTAATTTACAATTTCCGGGTTTGCTGTTATACTAAGAAAGCATTTCGGGGCGTAGCGCAGCTTGGTAGCGCACCACTTTGGGGTAGTGGGGGTCGTGGGTTCAAATCCCGCCGCTCCGATTCATATACAACAAGCCTTTCAGCGTCTTGGTATAATACGATCTTTATACTACTGACACAAACTGACATAACGTGATATATCAGTTTCAGGCATAATTGGGTATAAAATGGGTACAAACAGAAACCCCAAAGGTACAGTAGCTGTAGAGGAATTTGCAGGACGTTTACGCTTGCGTTGGCGGCATTTAGGAAAAAGATATGTAATTCCAGTTGGGTTACCTGATTCAATATCCAATCGCAAGGTGGCACAGCAACGGGCAATACAAATTGAGTTAGATATTAAAGCTGGAAAGTTCGATCAAACTTTAGTATCTTACAAGCCACACATACCAGAACCCTCATCAATGACAATCCCTGAATTGTTTGAGGATTTTTTAAAAAGCAAGTCAAAATCGGTCACGCTCAGATCACTAGAAAAATATACCGCAGCCCTAAAGCATTTAGAAAAATTCCACGGTGATAAAATTTACACCACTGCGATCGCCAACATTGACGAAAAATCTGTAGAGAAATTTTATGACTGGTTTCTAACTCGTAAACTTCAACCCAGGACAACGAAGGAACGGTTAAGCTGTATTCGTGAAGTCTGGGCTTTTGCTGTAGAAAAAAATTACTTAACTGAGAATCCCTGGCAGT
This sequence comes from Microcoleaceae cyanobacterium, assembly GCA_049649525.1. GTDB lineage: Bacteria > Cyanobacteriota > Cyanobacteriia > Cyanobacteriales > Microcoleaceae > JAAURB01. Next base: position 7,655 of record JBARZE010000058.1, on the reverse strand, counting down.
CAATTCCTAATCGCGTTAAAGTTCCCCCAAAGCAAAAACCGAAGCCGTTCACTGTTGAAGAAATTAAAACCATTATTTCCAGTTTCAGAAAAAATCGTTATTACAGCTACTACACTGATTATGTAGAATTTTTGTTTCTGACAGGGTGCAGGACTGCTGAAGTGATTGGACTTCGTTGGAAACATATTACTGATGATTTTTCTAGCATTTGGATCGGTGAATCATTATCCAGAGGCGTGAGGAAATCTACTAAAACCAACCGTGATCGCACAATCCCCATTAATCCAGATTCTCGTCTGCAAAAATTACTAATCAATCGCAAGCCTAAAAACCCGAAAAAAGATGATTTAGTTTTCCCGGCTAAAAATGGCGGTGCAATTGATGATCACAATTTCCGTAATCGTGCATGGGTGTCTATTCTTGAACAAGCCGGGATCGAATACAGGAAACCTTACAACACCCGTCACACCTTTATTAGCCACGCTCTTAAATCTGGTACGCATCCATTATTAGTCGCTAAGTTGACAGGCCATGATGTCAAAACGCTTTATGAGTACTATGCCGATTGTATCGATTCTAGCCCACGGTTACCTGATTACTTAAATTAGTGAATCAAAGGAGATTGAATTGTGATACAGAATATAAAAAGCTTTTATCGAATTGTGTTACACAACTATTCCCATGCTTTGTTGATATGGGAATTCCCATATCAGGAATCAATGTTGCGGGAATCCCCGTAACAAGTGTTATTGATGTATTTTAAATTATTCCGACCACCCTCAAGCTATTTATGATTAGGCATTACAGCCCAAAAACACTAAATTTCCCGAACACCCTATACATCAAGTTAAGCTGTTGCGTCTTTGATTATTTGAATCATCCTCAACACGGTTAGCACTAAACATCACAGCGTTTGAATGCCGTTATTTGGGTCACCCTATAGAACAAGTTCTGTCGTTACGCGAATTCGCGTAACGTTCCGCAGTGCATGAGGTACTCACAGAATTGTGAGGACTAGGTTATCCGTAAATTGGAAGACTTCGAGGTTGTCCGTAAAAGTGGACAGCTTCGAGGTAGTGACAAAAATGTCACAACTTCAATAGCAACCGATCTTTTTTTCAAACTCAAGGGTGTCGGTGTCTGGATCATCGGTTAAACCGACTACCTCAAGGGGGTCATTTAAAATGACACTATTATTCAAGGGGGCTGTTTGAACTGGACACCCCTGACAAGTAATACCATAGTTTAAAGTGATACTATTCTTGAAATCCTTTCTCTGTGGGAGTTTAACCAACTTCGCTGAGTAGCGGAATTGTATTTCACTATCTTGCGTTGAGTTTTTACCACCTCAGACACCTGTTTGCCATGACGAAGTCATTTAAAATGACATCATGGTATTGAGGATGCGGTTAATATCCGCCCCCTTTGAAATTAAAAGTGCTGCGTTGATCGAAATTAACCGCGAACCAAATTGAAGGAAAACGGCAGAAGTTCCTAACAGTACTGGATTAGAACCGCGAACCTCTGCATGGTACGCACCTTGTAAGCTTCCAGGCGTAGAGATATGAAGCGATGTAATACCAGTTTGGTTCGCACCTTGCCAGACTCAGAAAACTTGGCGGGGTCAAATCCTTTATCTACGAGGGTTTTAGATAGCTTAGGTGAGTTTTTCTTGGCAGAATCAACATGAGGATTACCAAAGCCCCATCTAGGAAGGTTTTAGAGGGGGTTGATACTTATTTTTGAGGATTACTGTGAGGATCGTAAAAGCCATACCCAGTAGTCCATTTAGCTCTATTGTGTGTATTTTTTGAGGATCGTCTAATAGGTCTGCGGGAATTCCCGTAGACCCCTGATGAGATTGAACCGTGTAGCCGTGTAGGTGTGTAGTTTTAGGTTCTATCCCTGTCTGTGTAAGGTGTTGAGGGCGTGTAGTTAGCGTGTAGGTCGTGTAGTTTTCCCCTTCTGATCCGGCTGTAAAATACCTAAACCTGTTACCGTTTCCACCCTATAACGCTTATCTGTAAGGGTTTTTAAAGATTTTAATGGCTTTGCGTTGTCACCCGTTTCTTCTATCCATTTAGAGCATAGTTGTTGAGATTAATCCGGCTGCAATGGCTGCAATGGCTGCAAAATACTTAAATCCCTTATAGGGTAAGCTTTTAAGGCTGCTTCAATCTGTTGCAGTTTGGCTTCATTTGCAGCCACTATTTTTGACTCAAGATTCAAGACTCTAGACTCAAGAAATTATCAACGGTGACAAGTTCACTTTGATCTTTTTCGTCTCCGGCCAGTAGATTTTTTAGCAGTGGTTTTCTGTTCCGGTGGTACAAGTTCGATGTATTTTCGAGGGATGGTGATGGTCTTACCAGCGGATTTGATGGTTATTTTATCGGAGGCAATCGCTTCCAATCTACCTGTCAGTCCTCTATGGACAGCATAGGCATCCGGCACAATATTAGCTATTTTGATTTTGTCTCCCGGTTGCAATCCTACTGGTTTCGGTTCCGGTCTGGATTCTGGTTTGAGTTCGGGTGCTGGCGGCGGTGGAGCTGATAACCAAACCAGTTCCGATTCAGGAACCGAATAACAAGCTTTGTCTACAGTGACCCACCATTGACCATCACCTGAACTCTTTACAACTTCACCCGGTTGAGAGCGGATCGCTTTCTCTGTTGCATTAGCTGACCCTAAAACCTTACATCCAACTTCAATCTTTTTAGGCTGTGGTCTGGGTTGATTTTTCTCTAAGGCTAATAGACGTTTTTCTAACTCGTCTACATCCTGGAAGTGAAGCGCGTCTAGAGCATTCAGGTGATCTTGAATAAAATCTAATCTTTCGTTATATTTTGGCTGAAACTCGCTAACCAGAGGATCGCTTTTTTTCTAAGGCATTGACGCGATCGCCTAATGCGATCAACCTGGACTCTAACGCCTTAATTCCATCGTGGACTGACTGGTCAACTTTATTAGGTTGCGATTGATTTAACTCCTCAAGCAGACCCTCTAACTTCTCCAACCGAGATATCAATTCTGAATTCTGTTTAACGCCTGTTCCCGTTTCACGCTGTAAAACATTACCCTGAAACGTTTCACGGCGTTTTACATCTGTTTCACGTTTTACATAAACCCTTTCCAGGAGTTCGATCACCATTTCACTTTTACTTGTCCCTCTCGCTTTAGCTTCTGACTCCAAGGCTTCCTTTAATTCTTCGCTGATCCTTAACCCAAAATGTGTTTTACTTTTCATACTGTTTTACGTCGTAAAACGTTGCTCTGTAGTGTTTTACATTATAGTGTAAAACGTAAAACAGTAGGGATCAAAATTTATGCTTAACACTGTTAAACGTTGTTAAACGCTAAGTCCCAAAGTGCTTTAATCCAAACCATCAGACAAGTCTCTAACAGCCCTAGAATAAGGCTCTGTAGAGCGTTGGGAGTGCTTTAAGGCTAATCTAGACAGTCCTGTCTCAATGCGCCTGTCCAAGCCCTATCTAGCCGTCTGGAAATTATTAGTACCTCTATTAGAGAGAGTATATAGATCCGAAGAGTAATTTTCTGGGTTAAGGTGATATCCATGAAAATCTTCTCCTGTATGGGTTAGAGTAGCTTTTGGAAAATATTACATTCTCTATTAATACTCTCTAATAGAAAAAGTAATATTTTGATCTGCTGATGATTTGGGATGGCTTTCTAAAATGTCACATTTTCTATTTAAAGCTATTAATAGAATTTGTAACATTTCGATCTAGCGGTTCCAGAAGGCTAAAACTAGACCAGTCCGTCTAGGTGATCCAGATCCCGGCATCCTCTCGCAGACCCTAGGGAGACGGAACGTAACTCAAGTAACAAAAAACCCCTATTCCGTTAGGGGTAAATTGGTCTAGATGTTTTGTTATCATTCACCGAGCAACAACTGACGGGAGGTGTTCCCCCGCAACCCTTGCCACAGGCGTTTAACTTCAGCAATATTTTCCTCTGGGATATATGGGGCTTGTACCGCTCTCAAGCCTTGATTGATTAAATCACCATGACCAATTTTGTTTAACCACTCCTCAAGCTTTTTGCCCGACTTGAACCCCAGAGATTTACCAAGTTGTGCTGTGGATTGTCCCGTAAATGTTGCGCTACGACCTGAGCTTGCATCCACTACTACGGTTTCATTTACTACCTCGGTTTTAGTGACCACTGCATCAGGACGGCCAGAAATCAAAGCTAACATTTCTGGGCCGTGCATGATGGCGATCGCTTCACTGCGATCCATTAAGTATTTCTGGGTATTGACCATCTCAGCTTGAGTGCGGGTAATTTCTAATTGCAGTTTCAGTTTTTCGATTTCTTCAGATTGTGCTGGAACGATTACCTCTGCTTCACGAGCCTTGACTGCAAAATATTTCTTGGCGCTTTTTACCTGCGGCTTACGGTTGTCACAGCATAGCGCGGTCATGTAACAAGCATACCGACTTAGCTTATAGTCTTGACTCTGCCGCCCAGCACTTTTTACCATCAGCGGTAAAAAGTTTGCATCAACTGAATCCCCTTCATAATCCAGGTTCTCCATAGCTTCACTAATAGCTGACTGAAACCGCTGCCATTTTGTATACCCCATTAGCTTCATCAATTCCCGTCCTTGCCAATATTCGTTACCCTCCTCATCGAAATGCCGGATTACATCAAACGGGCTGGAGACTTGGGGCTGGGTTGCCAATTCGTTATTTTTCATGAGACAATCTAATTACGTTTTTTGGTTGTCCCCAGCTAAATTTCTTACCAAACTAAATAGAATTAGAAACTATTTCTAACCCTGGCTTTGTAGTGTTTAGCTGGGGTTTTTCAATAGTTATTATATCATAAACTTCATAAGTTAACATCAATAATGTCTTGATTCGTATCTGAATATTTTATTCATATATGAATAATGAAAAGCTTATAGATTAGTTGTTGTAGTGTTTTATTTGTAATAAGAAACCCTCTCAGTCAACAGAACCGAAAGGGCTTGAAAGATATCAAAGTTAAATGTGATGGGTTAGAGAATATTTGGATAAATTTTAAGGTTAAACAGTGGCAATCTCAACCCCGTTGTTTCAAATCACTACCCAAATAGGCTGCGGGTAGAAAAACCATAGTTAGGCAGGTTCGTTACTCAACGTTTTGCAAAGTCTACAAGTTACATTCCAGGCAGTAACTAATTTGTAATCACTGATGGTTGCTACTTTCTCTCGCCGCCACAAGTCACCATCACCATTTTGTCCCCAGTGGTAGCCAATATTTTCAAAACTGGGAACTGTACGATCACGTTCTAACGTCATCATCATTCGTTCCATTGAGTCGGATTCCCACAGGCTTGCCGAAGACGAATTCAGCATCTGAGATGGACGAGTTAAATTATTGACTTGGATAGCTGCGGGGTTCATCCAGATGACTTTCTGTGTGGACATTTCCGTTAGATAACACGGTTTAGGGTTGTAATAAAGTTCGTCTAAAGTTGAGTCAAGTTCAGGAATCACCATCAAACCTCTGTCGTCACTTGGGATAGATGACTGCATAGTCGCTGAAAACTTTCTTAACCCCTGTTTTGCACCATCCCACATCAACCGAACTTCCCCCCATTCGTTAGCGACAGACCCTAACCATTCTTCAATCTGTTCATAAATTTGTGCAACGGTCGAAACATCCATTTTTTCAGGGGCATGAAAAACTAAAGCGGTCTTACTGACCGCTGGGTTCCAATCTTTAATGATGCTCGGTCTGGTATCCATCTGATTTTCCCTCTTTTATAACTAATCTGTTTCTATTACGGGCTTGAGTTAAATCTCTTTGGTCTAAGTTCAAATTTTCGGCAAGGACTGCTAACTCACAATCTGTTAATGGCTCACCACTGATTGCTTTTTCTATCAGCTTCTCAGCTCCTATTGTCAACTCAACACTGCTAGATCCTTTTTTACTTTGAGGTTGTAAAAATTTAGCAATGATTGCCAGTATGTCTTTACCTTTTTTCCTTAGTTCTATATCGGCTTTTACAAATTCCTCAATCCGGTTTTGCATCGTCTGGCCCGAGTCAAACAGCGATCGCCTAAATTCAGCATGGTCATTATCTTCTAACCTTACTTTTACGTGTTTTGACACCTTAGCAGTACTCCTTTGGGGTGTTTACCCCATATTATCACGAGTTTTTAAGGGTTTGAATATAGTAAAAGGGTAAAAGGTTGTGAAAATACCCCTTAAGGGTTATAATGAATTTCAAGCAAGAGGCGATAACCGAATGCATCAGATAGAGATAACACCCGATGCGGTGAAACTCCTGAAGACACCGGAACTTAAAACCTCAAAGCGATAACGACACAACTACACCATTGATCTGAGAAGATCCCCGTGGAACTGATACGGGTTACAGTTCGGGCAACGCTGCCTTATTTCCTCTCAAGTAAGAGTGATGTCCCTAGTGTAAGTTTTTAACCACAAAAAATGTGGGTGCGTGAAGAGAACCCACAAATGTAAACCAGATATTTAGGTATATCAACAATGATAAATTATTACGACTCGAAAGATTGCGATCGCGTAATCAAGGCGCGTGAACGTCAGACCAAGAAACAACAGAAGTTTGTGATCCAATCGGCACAGAATCAATCGAATAGCCAGCGGCGACGTAAAGCTGCTTAAAATTAAACTCCCTCAGCGGGTAGCGATTGCTTTGGACTTATACCCACTTAAAGTGATTTCTGAGTTCGACTCTCAGATGAGGGATTGCCCCCAATTATCATTTTTACCTTTTGCTTAAAGTGAGGAGCGATTGGGGGCTTTCTTGTTGTCAATTTTTAGGAGAAATCAATCAATGTCAAATGATCGCAAGACAATTCATATCCGCATTGTCCCAAGAGAGCCATCTCTTGGAGAAGCAATGGACATGACATTCGGTGGAGAAAAGGGTACAGAAATCCGTAAAGGATTTGTTGATTCTCGCCGCCGCCATAAAACACGGAAACGTCGTGAGCTACCCTCTTTTGGATCTGAATCAGAAAATTAGGAAGAAAACTAAATGTCTTGCCCTGTCACGGTAATGCCACCCAAGAAAGCAAAAATTTCTGACTTGAACGCTACTCAAAAAAAGCATTACCAGTTTTTGAAGTCGCGTTACGACGAGCTTACTGCAATCCGCTACCTGCAACTTTTAGCCAAGAAACAAAATCCCTAATCATGAACCAACAAATTGTAGACCAGATGGCTAATACGGTTAGTCCTAAAATCCGCCATCGGGTTGTGATTGAGATGCCCGTTGAGATTCTAAGCGATCGCAATCTCGATAAATATTCTGCTACCGCCGCTGTGTATGAAAATTATCCCGGTGCAGTAGTTCTACAAGTTACGAGGCTTGCCGATGGTTGAATCCGTTATTGCAACAAAACTTGATCACCCCGTTTTTAACCCAATTGAGGTAGGGAATGGAAAAAATGATCGCAGCCTTGCGAACGAGTTTAACCGCCGATTCAATATTGAGAATCTGGCAGGCTTGTTAAGCGCCAAGGGAGAATTGACATACTCCTAGTCCTAAAGAACTAGGATTCTAGCTTCAAGCGATACTAGCTTCACGAAGAAGTCTGACGGTATCTAAGCTAAGAGAAGATGCCCCTTCTCTTTCAATATTAACTGAGGCGTTT